>NZ_AJLN01000048.1 GCF_000317285.1 Chlorogloeopsis fritschii PCC 6912
CGCGCTAGTAGGGTGGGCACAGCCTAACTTTCCTTAAACCCCGATTTAACCTTCTCGATAGTGCCCACCTTACGGTTATTAGTAGTGAGTAGTTGGTATTCGTTTACCACTAACTACTATCCACTATCCAGTAACTATTTTCATTTTCCATTTTTAACTGCACCAATTGTTTGCAACAGTTGCTTGGCGGTGTAAGGTTTAGATAAAAAGGCTTTGACGCCTATATCGTTTGCTACATTGACTTTATCAGCAGAAGCGAGTCCGCTGACGGCAATAACTTTGACGTTAGGGTTAATTTTTTTTAAGGTGCGGATTGTAGTTAGTCCATCCATTGAGGGCATGAGCATATCTGTTAAGACTACAGAAATCTCATCTCGATGTTCTGCGTAAAGGGCGATGGCTTCAATTCCATCACTAGCTGTAATTGCTTTGTAGTTATAGGTTTCTAGGGAAGTTTTGGTAATATCGCGAATTGAGTCTTCATCATCAACCACCAAAATCAACTCGCCGTTTCCAGAAGGAAATTCTACCTCTTGTTCTTCTTTTATTTCTGGTGACTGTTGTGCTGGCAGAAATACTTTAAATTCGCTGCCTTTACCTAATTCGCTGTAAACACTGATAAAGCCACTGTGACTTTTGATAATTCCCAATACCGTAGAAAGACCAAGCCCGGTGCCTTTGCCCAGTTCTTTGGTAGTAAAAAATGGTTCAAAAATGCGATCTACTATTTCCGGCGCAATCCCAGATCCCGTATCGGTAACAGCGATCGCTACATAGGCACCGACTCGCGCATCTATATGCATCTTGGCATAATTTGCATCAATTAAAAAATTCTCAGCTGTAATTTTCAATTTACCGCCACCAGGCATGGCATCACGGGCATTAACACACAAATTCATTAGCACCTGATGCAGTTGAGTTGGATCGCCAAATACAGTCCAAAGGTTCGCTGATATTTGAGTGGAAACTTCAATAGATTTAGGAAATGTTTCTTTAATGATTTGTTGAATTTCTCGAATTAAGTGCTTTAATTGCAATAATGTGCGATCGCCTTCCATGCCACGAGTGAAAGAAAGCACTTGTTTGACTAAATTTGCTCCTCTTTTAGCATTGCTAATTAATATGGGCAAAAGCCGCTGGCTGCGCTCATCTTGCAGTTGTGATTCTAAAAGCTGCGCTGTCATCAGAATGGGAGCAAGGACATTGTTGAGATCGTGAGCAATACCGCTTGCTAGTGTACCTATACTTTCTAAACGCTGGGCACGCAAAAATTGTGCTTCTAGTTGTTTTTTTTGTGTGATGTCAGTATTTACAATTAATATAGATTGGGTTTTGCGATCAAATTCTCTGACTAAAGTCCAACGACTTTCGACAGTAATTTCTTTCCCATATTTTGTAATTTGTTGCAATTCACCCTCCCACGAGCCATTTTTCATCATTGTGGTGAGTGCTTCTTGCAATTGCGATAAATTTTTTTCTTGCCAAATTTCCGATACTTTTTTACCTATTGCTTCTTCTTTTTGCCAATTATAAAGTCGTTCAGCGGCCTTATTCCAATATAAAATTTGATTATCTAAATCTTGGACAAAAATAGCGTCTGTTGCAATATCCAGCAAAGCTGCTTGTTCGCGGATTTTATGTTCTGTTTGTTTGCGTTCTAAAGCATAGCGGATAGAACGTTCTAGCAAAGGGGCAGTTAACTGGCTTTTTTCTAAATAATCTGCCGCTCCTGCTTTCATTGCTTCAACGTCTATTTCTCGGTCACCTTTACCAGTAAGTAAAATAAGTGGAGCGCTACAGCCATTTGCAACAGCTTCGCGCAATAATTCCAGTCCATTACCTTCACCCAAACGGTAATCAACAAGATAGACGTCGTGTTGCTTAGAAGCTATTTTTTGTCTTGCAGCTTGATAGCTACCCACCCATTCTAACTCGCACTCCACTACTTGGAATTCTCCAAACCAATCACGAGTTAAAATATAGTCATCTTCATCATCATCAATTAGAAGAACTCGGATGGGGCTGTTTTTCATACCTTCCTCCCACCGTTCATAGCGGCAGTTCTACGATTTCAAACCAGTACTTTCCTATAGTCTTCATTACTTCAACTAAAGCTGCAAACGTAACGGGTTTAATAATAAACGAGTTTGCTCCCAAATCATAGGTACGATAAATATCTTCCTCTGCTTTTGAGGTTGTGAGTACTACAACAGGGATTTGCCTTAGTTCTGGATCGTCTTTAATTTCTCTGAGTGCCTCACGACCATCTTTTTTAGGCATATTTAAATCTAGCAAAATTAAAGCAGGACGAGGTGATATGTGGGCATTGACATATTGACCGCGTCGATGCAAATAATCCATTAACTCTTCTCCATCTCTAACGATGTATAGCTCATTTGCCAGACGACTTTCAGCCAAAGCTTCACGAGCTAACATACAGTCATCCTCATCATCATCGGCCATTAAAATAGTGACAGTTGTTTGCCGACCCTTCACTCTGCATTTTCTCCTTTTTACTATTCATATAATTAATTTATTCTTAAATTGCAACAAATTTCGGATAATGGTTTTAGACAGTTGATCCCCTCTGCTATTACCATGGGTTTTGAACGCTGAAGAAAGTAATTTTTGTAGGGTGGGCACAGCCTAGCTTTCCTGAAGTCCTTATTTTTAGGTTGTGAACAGTGCCCACCTTACGCTTGATACCCTCTGTGATTACCATAAGTTTTACCAGTAAGAAAGTAATTTTTGTAGGGTGGGCACAGCCTAGCTTTCCTGAAGTCCTTATTTTTAGGTTGTGAACAGTGCCCACCTTACTGAAAGCTAAAGAAATTTAAAAAGAAAGGTTCATCGGTAGGGTAACAATAAATTTTGCTCCTTGCCCGCGTATACTCTCGGCTGTGATAGTGCCTTGGTGACGTTCAACGATTTTGCGGCAAATTGCTAAACCAATACCAGTACCTTCGTACTCACTACGCCCGTGCAAGCGTTGAAAAACGTTAAAAATGCGATCCAGATACTTTTCGTCAAAACCAATACCATTATCCTCGACAATAATTTGGCACTTTTCTGTACTGATCGCGATTGGATCTAAAGGACTGAGTAAAATCTGACTATAAATTTTGACAATGGGTGGTTCTTCGGGACTATGAAACTTCAAGGCATTGATAATCAGATTTTGTAATAATTGTCGCATTTGCAGAGGATCGGCTTTGAGGGTGGGTAATTCGCCTATCTCCACCTTTGCTTGTTCTTGCTGGATAGTTACTTCCAAATCAGATAATACTTCTTGAGTAATTTGAAAGAGATTCACCGATACAAAAGGCTGTGCTCTGGTGGTGACTCGCGAAAGAGTCAGCAAGTCTTCAATTAAAGTTTGCATCCGCCGAGTTGCATTCTGCATTCGTTCGAGGTAGTCAAGTGCCTGGGCAGATAAGGAATCGCTGGCAATTACTTTGAGGCGATCGCTAAATGTTTTAATTTTACGGAGTGGTTCTTGCAAATCGTGGGAGGCGACAAAGGCAAACTCTTGTAGCTCGTCGTTAGAACGGGCGAGTTCTTGCCGTTGGCGAGTTTCTTGTTCTAAAAGTTTGGCTTGGGCTAGGGCAATACCAATTTGATTGGCTAATTGTAATAATAATTCAGTTTCCGATTCATTCCAGTAGCGAGGATGGGCGCACTGATGGGCAATTAAAAGTCCCCACATTTTGGTGTGCTGGAGAATTGGGACAACCAAGTTAGCCTTAACAGCTAATTTGCCTAGAAATTCTGCATAGCAAGGTTCAATATTATCTTCTTCAACATTGTTGATCGTACCAACTCTTCCCTGTCGGTATTTCTCTATATATCCTTCACTAAAGCAAGGATCGATAATATTTTGTCCTAGAGTCACAGGAAAACCGGGAACAACTTCTTCTTTAACTACAGTTCCCGAACCATCAGATAGCATTTTAAATATTAATACTCGATCAGCCTGCAATAGCTTTTGCACTTCTGTGACGCTGGTTTGGAGAATTTCATCAATTTGCAAAGACTGGCGAATTTTGAGAGTGACATCAGCAAAGAGACGCGATCGCATATTTTGGCGTTCTAGTTCTTGTTGGGCACGCTTGCGATCGCTAATATCCATCATTGCCCCAATCATCCGCACTGGTTTGCCCATGCTATCCCGAACTGCATAAGCGCGATCAAAGATATAGGCATAGGAACCATCAGCACGGCGAAAACGGTATTCATTTGACCAAAAATGTTGCCCACTATTAATTAAATTACCAATGTCAGCAATAATTCTGGCTCTATCTTCTGGGTGTATGCGCTCGTACCACCAAGTTGGATCGGAACTAACTTGTTCTGGCAAGTAACCATAAAGTGTATGTACATTATTATTCCACCAAAGTTGGTTTGTGACTAAATTCCAGTCCCAAACAACATCATTGGTAGCACGAGCAAGGATCTGGAAACGCTCTTCACTCTGCTGCAAATTGTCTTCTGATTGCTTGCGCTTGGTAATGTCCATGTCTACGCCTAACATCTGCACTGCTTTACCAGAAGTGTCGCGAAAGACGACTCCTTTATTAACCAACCAGCAAATGCTATTGTCAGGCAAAACAACACGAAACTCTAGTTCGCATTCCGCTCTCGTTTCAATCGCTTCATGAAGTGAGTTGTTAACGCGATCGCGATCTTCGGGGTGAACGTAGCTAAGGAAAGTTTCATAGCTTTTGTGAGTAGTGTCTTCTTTTAAGCCAAACAAAGTTTTCAAGTTTTCTGAGAAAGTCACTTGGTTGGCGAGTATGTCCCATTTCCAAGTTCCCATGCGGGCAGCTTCTAATGCTATGCGCAGTTGCATTTCTTGCATTTGCGCCTGTTCAGTTTGCTGTCGTAAGGTTTGCATCACTTGATTAACTTCCAACAGACGACGCACTCGCTGACGTAAAATTGGCCAGTGAATTGGCTTGGTAATAAAATCTGTTGCGCCCGCCGCAAATGCCCGTTCTACAGATGCTTCATCGTAAAGGGCTGTCATCATTAAAACAGGAGTGCGATCGCCTCCAGGCAGACTTTGGAGTTGCTGACAACAAGCAAATCCATCCATGCCTGGCATGAGGGCATCTAGCAGTACTAAATCTGGTTGCAGTTGGGCATAAATAGTTAGTGCTTCTTGTGCGTTACTTGCCTGTGCTACCCTATATCCTGATGCTGCCAAAAGTCCGCGCAGTTGTGTCTGCATCAAACGATCGTCATCGACGACCAAAATAAGATTTGTCATTTGTTAATTGTTAATTTTTTTCCTATTACCTATTAGCCATTAACCATTAACTATTAACTAATAACCGAATGCAATGTTTTTAATAGTTCTTGTGCCGTATAAGGCTTGGCTAAAAAGGCAAAGCGCTTGCTAGTGTTTAGTTGTGGAATTTGTTCGCTACTTGCCAAACCGCTGACTGCCACAATTGGTAGCAGGGGATTCATTTTTTGCAATGTATTAATGGTGGTTGTTCCATCCATATTCGGCATCATCATATCTATAATTGCCCCTCGAATTTTGTCTTTATACTGAGCGTAGAGCGCAACTGCCTCAATTCCATCACAGGCAACAAGTGCTTTATAGTTATGCTCTTCTAAGGAAGTTGCTGTAATTTCTCTCACCGCCGATTCATCATCTACAACCAGAATATATTGTCCGTTTCCTGTTGGTACTTCCAAGTCTTCTGGTAGTGGGATTGTATCTGTCTGAATTGCGCTCAAGTAAACCTTAAATTTTGTACCTTTACCAAACTGACTAGACACGGTGATAAAACCACCATGACCTTTAATAATACCCATTACTGTTGATAGTCCTAGCCCTGTACCTTTACCAAGCTCTTTAGTTGTAAAAAATGGCTCAAAAATTCTATCTAATAATTCATTGGGTATACCTACTCCTGTATCCGCAACACTCAAAACGATATAGTAGCCAACCTTGGCATCTAAATGAACTCTGGCATAATTTTCATCGATGAAAATATTGCGAGCAGAAATTTTCAAAGTACCGCCACCAGGCATAGCATCACGAGCATTGAGACACAAATTAATTAATACCTGATGCAGTTGGGTAGCGTCACCACAAACATTCCACAACTCAGGTTGAATTTCTGTTTCGAGGGTAATCGATTTCGGAAAGGTTTGTTCGATGATTTGCTTCATTTCCAAAATCAGGTGTTTAACTTGCAAGATAGTGCGATCGCCTTCGATGCCGCGCGCAAAAGACAGTACTTGCTTTACTAAATTTGCACCGCGTTTGACATTTGTTTCTACTATCGATAAGATTTGGCGATCGCGTTCCTCACGAGAGTTAGCTTGTAAAAGTTGTACTGACATCAAAATTGGTGACAGTACATTGTTGAGATCGTGAGCAATCCCACTGGCAAGAGTACCAATACTCTCCATGCGCTGATTGCGCAAAAATTGTTTTTCTAGTAGTTTTTTTTGTGTAATATCTGTGTCAACAACCAAAATTGATTTTGGTTGTAACCGCTCATTGCGTACTAATGTCCATCGACTTTCGACAATGATTTGTTTGCCTGATTTTTGAGTTTTGGGCAATTCACCCTGCCAAGAGCCGTGTTCTAAAACAGTTTGATGAATTTCTTGTAGTAGTGGTGAAGGTTCGTTATATAAAAGTTCATTGGCATACTTGCCTATTGCTTCTTGTGAACTCCAACCGTAAAGATTCTCAGCACTTTTGTTCCACAATAAAATTTTGTTAGATAAATCTCTGACGATAATTGCATCGCTGGTGATATCTAGCAATGCCGCTTGCTCGCGAACTTGCTGTTCTGCTTGTTTGCGAGCGGTAATATCTTCAAAGATATACAAACGCCCAAAATAGCGATCACTAGCATCCCTCACTTGGGTGGAGAAGCGCCGGATAATACGCCCGTCGGTAAACAAAATCTCGTCTTCTACAACCGAACGATTATTTTCATTTTGCAAAGGTTGGCAAGCATCAGCAAAGGTAGGAATATCTACCACTAACTTCAAACACTCAGGAATAATATCCTGATTGTTCAATTTGCCACATACCATCTGCTCTTTCAAGTGTTGAATGCGCCAAATTTCACAGAAGCGATCGTTAAAATACAGAATCTTATCTGTACGGTTATCTACAACATAAAAAGCTAGTGGCGAAACGCCAGTCATGGAACGCAATAACGCTTCTGCTGCACGTAAATTATCCTCAGCTTGCTTGCGCTCGGTAATATCTTCTACTACATAAGCAAATTGCTTAACGTAATTGCAACACGCGGCGATAGATGAAACTGTTGCTTTTAGCCATTTCTCACCTTGAGGAGTATGGTGAGCATACTCAAAGCTAACAGACGATTTAGTGCGTTCTGCCTCACGATAGTATTTGATCCACTCGCATACCTGTTGTCGTGGCATACCAATCTCGCTCTCTAGGCAATTTCGCATTACTTCTGGAGTTTTTCCAAAAAATTTTGCACTTGTAGCGTTATCAGAAATATGCAGGATGTCATTGTCTTGGAGTTCTACAACTCCCATCATCATCGGCGTACTGTCAAAAAAACTGCGCAGAGTACATTCGCTTTGCTGGAGTGCTGCTTGTGCTTGTTGGTACTCTGTTTTGATTTCAATTAGTTCGGTAAGATTGCGCCGCAGTTCTAATTGTCTAATTACTAAGCGGCTAATAGCCTTTAGTGCTTCTACTTGTTCTGAGGTAATTTCCCGTGGTACGCGATCTGCTATGCACACAGTACCGATCGCTATTCCCTCTGGCGCTAATAAAGGTACACCAGCGTAAAATCTCACATGAGGTTCAGACTGAACCACAGGTGAAGTTGCAAACCGCTGATCGGCTAAAGTATCAGGAATAACCAAAACATCACCTTGCTCTAGACAAAGAGGACAAAAGCCTATCTCTATGGGCATTTCTGCTACATCCAACCCGACTTTTGCTTTGAACCACTGACGGTTGACATCAATCAGGTTAATTAAAGCGATCGGTGTGTGGCAAATCTGGGCAGCTAAAAATGCTAAATCATCAAATGCCTGCTCTGGTAAAGAATCTAAAATTTGATATTGACGAAGAACCTCTATCCTCTTCACTTCATGATGATTATTTACTAAAGTTTTCATAGGCTATTCCCATTACTGCTGAATTACGGCTGTTGTGCTTGTAACTCGCGGTTATCTAAAAATCCTGGGAGTAGGGTCATCAATAGGAGAGGAAAAAAGAATAACTGTTATCAATTTCCTTACGACTGCCATATACATTGACCCTTTTGTTGACTAAATCGAAGATTTAACTTATTAACTAAGCATTTACTGCACTTTTTAGCTCACCACGGTTCAGTTAAGCCCAAAAAATCAAACTTCATCTCAGCCAAAAATGTTAGGTTGTTAACGTTAAAATTTATTGTGTACTTTGCTTTCATGAATACCCTAACTAGTAATTGAAGCTAAACGGGCTAATGGGAGCGAGCCTTTACTAAGCGTTTACTGCACTTTTGACCTGAATCAATTTACTTAAATAATTATTTCAAAAGATAATTAGATAACTTTGTCACTTACCTATAGTAATATGCCTGAAGGAAGATGACAAAGTAACGAGCTAATTCAAGTGAATTTACGCAAACAAACTGATGTAACGTAATTATTGCTAACTTGTTTTTAAAATCTAAATTATCAAAATATGAATAAAAGCTTTGCAGGAGCAAGTTTAATATAAATATGATGTTGTATAAATCAAATCAACCCTTGATAAAACTAAGCGTTTTCTTAACCTACAGCCTCTTGTTTGACAATAACGTAGCATCAAACGAACAATGCCTAATTTACTGTTGAGAAAATGTAGATCGGTAGCCATTTAAGGGTACTGGTAATTAGGGATAGGGTATCGAGAAGAAAAGGACACGGAAGGTGACTTGGAAGGGGAAGGATCGTGACTCACGTCTTCTCCCCTTGTCTCCCCTTCTCCCCTGCTCCTTGTCCTCTTCCTATCCCCTGTCCCCTATCTCCTATATTTTGATTGCTTATGATAAATACACTTACTTCTATTGCTAAACCCAGAACTGAAGATAGCTTTGTAATTTCCTTTGCACCATTATCTGTTGAAGAAGTCTATAAATTAGCAGACGATCCAGCAAATGGTGCGGTAGTGATGATGAGTGGTATGGTTCGCAATCAAACTGATGGTAGATCTGTTGTTGCCCTAGAGTATCAAGCTTACGAACCGATGGCGCTGCGCGTGTTTTATCAAATTGCTGAGGAGATTCGGCAAACATGGACAGATGTGACTCGCGTGGTAATTCACCATCGGATCGGGCATTTGCAAATTGGCGAAATCAGTGTTTTGGTGGCGGTGGGTTGTCCCCATCGTTCCGAGGCTTTTGCAGCTTGTCGCTATGCCATTGATACTCTAAAACACAACGCCCCCATTTGGAAAAAAGAACATTGGCAAGATGGTTCTAGTAGTTGGGTAAGTATTGGGGCGTGCGAACAAAACTGCTGAGGCAACACCTAGTACCCACGTACCCTCGTGTGCCCTCGTTACCAGGTTCAACCTAGTAACGAGAATTCGAGCCTCTGGCTCTCAATCGTTAGTTCCCAGTACAACAAATGCAGCTTAGTAGCTCGCATGGCGCACGACTAATCCACCTTTAAAAAACTAAAGGTGAAATTGCAGATATCCATGCTAAATATTCGCTTCGCACACATACCGCACTTTACGGAAACGAATCAATTTAGTGCGGAGATTACATTAGTATGGAGAGTTATCCAGTTCTGACTTTTGGCTATCCACATCAAGTAACAATCCGTGTGAAAGAGGTGAAAATGTTGCGAAGGGGTTGGCTCCTGGAGGTGATTACCTCAATCTCTTTATCGAACATACCAACGATTTTGGCTCCCACCGCAGTCTTGGCAATCGACACGTATTCGTTCTCGACGATCACGTATTTGGCGAAAAAATTCGCTTCTCGGCTGAGATTCCTGATGACTCGCCAGTGAAAGATTATCAAGTTGTTGCAGCTACAGCTTTTCAACTATTCACGCTGGGAATTCCTTGCATTTACTATGGTACAGAACAAGCCTTTGCTGACCCAGCTCAATCACAGTTCCAGTTTATCCGCGCTGAAGGCTGGAAAGATCCAGGTAATTTTGGCGATCGCTATTTGCGTGAAACGATGTTTAGTGGTGAACACCCACGGGCAAACTTCAAGGAAGATTTGACCACTCACGTGAAATAAAAGGACACCACGCTGCCAGGTTTTGGAGCCTTTGGTTTAGCGATCAGTCACTTTGTAATCATATTTAGAAAATAGCCTAGAAATAGCTAAATACAAAATTTCACACCAACTAAGATTCTAAAAAGCAGACAACATGAAACTCGGACAATGGCTGGGATTTCTGGCACTGGTGATTTCGCTTTACATCCTTTGGCAAATTCGGCAGCTATTGTTGCTATCATTCACTGCTGTAGTGCTGGCAGTAGCAATTAATCAACTTGTGCTGCGATTTCAGCAGTCTGGGATCAAGCGGGTTTGGGCTGTATGGTTGAGTTTGGGTATTGTCATAACTCTACTAGTTGGCGTTTTCTTTTTGATAGTGCCACCATTTATCGAGCAGTTTCGGCAGTTAGTGGCGCTTTTACCAACAGGAATAAATCAGATACAAAGAGGTATTAATTGGTTAGAGGAGCGCATCCTAGAAAACTATGTGCCAGAGATTCCTGATTTCAATGGGCTAATTGAACAACTCCAGCCTTTGGCTACCAATCTTCTGCAACAGGCGATCGCTATTTTCTCTACCTCTGTAACTGCGATTTTAGAATTTCTCTTAGTTATTGTTCTAACTTTGATGTTGCTTGCTAATCCCCAGCCCTACCGCAGAGTTTTTATACGCTTCTTTCCTGCCTTTTATCGCCCTAGAGTCGAAGAAATTTTATCTCGTTGTGCAGAGGGTTTAGGGAATTGGACAATCGGTGCTTTGATTGAAATGGTATTTATTGGCGTTCTCAGCGGAGTGGGGTTATGGATTTTAGGAGTACCGTTGGTGTTAGCTCATGCAGTTTTAGCAGGATTGCTCAATTTTATTCCTAATATTGGCCCGACTTTGAGTGTAGTGCTACCAATGGCAATAGGTTTTCTTGATGCCCCTTGGAAAGCTGGGGCAGTTTTAATTTTATATATTGTGATTCAGAACATTGAAAGTTACTGGCTTACACCAACAGTCATGGCAAAACAGGTGGCGTTATTGCCTGCTGTTACTTTAACAGCACAAATAGTTTTTGTTACTCTTTTTGGAGCCTTAGGATTATTAATGGCAATACCACTGGCGGTAGTTGCCAAAACCTGGATAGAAGAAGTCTTATTTAAGGATATTTTAGATCAATGGCGGCAAGTTCCTTCCTCAGTAGAAGGCAGATGGTGAGCCACTGCGGTGGTGAGCCAGCGCGTTGCGGGGGTTCCCCCCGTTGTAGCGACTGCCGTAGACACGAAGTGGATAAGCGAAAGTAAGGGTTTCCCGGCATAAAGGAGCCAGCGCGTTGGGCGGCTTTGCCGACTTGAAGCGACTGGCGTCAAGTGGCGAACCCGAAGGGCAGAGGGCAGAAGGAATTAGGACAAGGGGCAAGAACGTGAATCACGATTCTCCCCCTCCTCTGTATGTGCGTAATTCTGCAAGGGCTATTTATCTAATTGCAACATAAGTGTTTAGAAAATCATCATAATAGCTAAACAAATTAGAGATTAATGAGGTAGAAAAACCTTGTGATCGGGAAATTGCAAAACCGCTTCCAAAATTTTAGAAGCAAAGTAGTTGAGCCTGTCCAACTCCAACAACTAGAAACAGAATTGCTGGCAGAATCAATATTAGATCTACCCTATCTCGTTTTGATTGTTGGCTCATGTGCGATCGCTACCTTTGGCTTATTAACTAACAGTAGCGCGGTAATTATTGGAGCTATGATTGTTGCACCTTTAATGTTGCCGATTCGGGCTTTGGCTTTTGGGGCGTTGCAAGGAAATGTGATTTTATTCCGCAAAGGAATCATTGCTGTCGCAGTAGGAACAATCATTGCTATTGCGATCGCCTATAGTTTGGGGTTGTTTGTCAGTCTGCCCAGGTTTGGCAGTGAAGTGCTGGCACGTTCGGAACCAACCCTATTAGATTTAGGGATTGCAGTCGCGGCTGGCGGTATTAGTGGCTATGCTAAAGTGGAGCCGAAAATTTCTGGAAGTTTGGCAGGAACGGCAATTGCTGTTGCCCTGATGCCTCCGATTTGTGTGATTGGTTTGGGATTGTCGCAGGCAAACTTTTCGCTCAGTATTGGCGCAACTTTACTTTACCTGACAAACCTGCTAGGCATAACTCTTTCCTGTATGCTGACATTTTTGCTCACAGGTTACGCATCTTTACATCGGGCGCGAAAACCCCTACTTTGGACTATAGCTTTAACGGTTATTCTTGTCATACCTTTAGGCGTGAGCTTTTATAGACTGCTTCGGCAAGCACAGCTAGAAACGAGCGTGCGACGAGCATTATTAAGCAAAACTGTCACTTTTCAAAGATTGCAGTTACTTACACTAGAAACCAACTGGCTAGTTAATCCACCACAAATTCGTCTCAACGTGCGGGCAAGGGAACCTGTAACTCCTTGGCAAGTGCAGTTATTAGAAGAATTTATTGAGCGCGAAATGGGACAATCTTTTACTTTAATTTTTGAAGTTGGTGAGGTACAAGAAGTACAGCGAGAAGATGACAAAGGGACAAGGGGAAATTAGAACGAAAAGGAGGATTGCTGACATAGAAGTATAAAATTAAGAAACGCAGTAAATTAAAACTCTTACTCTCTGCGTCTACCCTACCCTGCGGGAACGCCTCCGGCGTACGGGAAGCCCTTCGGGTTCGCCAGTCACCTGCGCTCGTGTTACCCTCCCGCAGTTCTGGACTCACCGCCCTCCGGCGTCTAAGGCGTCTCTGCGTGAGATCAAATTCATCCCGCAATATCCAACCCCAAAAGTGATTAACCGGACTTCATACTACTAATGACTACATAAGCGCTCGTTCACTTTCATGGCTTGATTCACCAGAAGCATAATGCCAAAACCAAAATCCCTGAGTATCGATTTTTCTAAAGAAAAGGAAGCAGGATATCGGCGCGTTTACTCGCGATCGCCACTTTTAACCAACCTGCCAACACTTTGGAATGGATTTTATTTTGCATATGACTGCCAGCCTGCTCATGCAACTCCCGAAATATTTGCCCCACAACACGGAGTTGCTATTTTTACACAAATACCAAGAATAATTAACTACGAGCAATCAATTGATGGGCGCTTTTATAGAAAACAAATTCTTCCGGGTGATATTGTTATTACTCCAGCAAACATCAGTACTCGTGCCCAGTGGGATACAGCATTCAATATAATTCTTCTTGGTTTTGAACAAGTTGTTTTTAGACGTGCCATTTACGAATCGCTTGATCCCGATCAAGTAGAATTAGTACCGCACTTTGCTATTTCCGATCCGCTAGTTTACCAAATTGGGCTAGCGCTGAAGGCGATGTTAGAGAAGGATGGGGCAGGAAGCCGTCTGTATGCAGAAACGATGGCTAACGCCTTGGCTGTTCATCTTTTGCAAAACTACTCAACGCAAAAACCTACCCTGCGCGATTATCAAGATGGTTTACCTCGGTACAAATTACAAATAGTGATTGATTATATTCACACCCATCTAAACGAAGATATAGGTTTAGCAGAACTAGCAGCGTTAGTACAAATGAGTCCACGTTATTTTCTCAAACTTTTTAAAACATCAACAGGTTTTACCCCCCATCAATTTGTGATTCACACCAGAATTGCCCGTGCCAAGGAATTACTCTTGTTAAGACAAACAAGCATCGCTGAAATTGCCCAAAAGGTTGGTTTTGCCAATCAAAGTCATCTAAATATGCACTTCAAACGCTTGCTTGGTGTAACGCCCAAACAATTTCAAAACAAATAGTAATTACTTACAAAAATCGGAATAACCTGCAAGACATTAGAGTGCCAATTTTGCTTATTTAGAAGAAACATAATTGTGTCTTTTTGTTAATTCCAACAACTGCAAGGGTTGATAACAGCAGGCACAAAAGTTTCACTAAAAAGTTTAAGCAATTTTGAATTGGCAACTATGAATACAGGAATTGACTTGCAAGGAAGATTTATCCAATCTCTTTTGGATGTGGGAGTACCACCGGGGATAGCAAAAGCAATTTGGATGCCGCTACCAATGGTGCTGATGATAGTTGGTGCAACGGTGGGAGTGCTAATTTGTATATGGCAAGAACGAAAAATTTCTGCTGCCGTACAACAACGGATTGGCCCGGAGTATATAGGGCCACTAGGATTATTGGCAAGTGTCGCAGATGGTTTAAAGTTAGTCTTTAAAGAAGACGTAGTGCCAGCGAAATCAGATGTTTTGTTGTTTACCCTTGCCCCAGTAATTGTAATACTTCCAGTATTTCTCTCTTACCTAATTGTGCCATTTGGACAGAATTTGATTATCGGCAACGTAGGTATGGGAGTTTTCTTATGGATAGCTTTATCAAGTATTCAACCTATTGGCTTGCTAATGTCTGGCTACGCATCGAATAATAAGTACTCCCTCTTAGGAGGCTTGCGAGCCGCAGCGCAGTCAATCAGTTACGAAATACCTCTAGCTTTGAGCGTGCTGGCAATAGCAATGATGTCTAACAGTCTCAGCACCGTTGATATTGTCAATCAGCAATCTGGTTACGGTATCCTGGGTTGGAACATTTGGCGACAACCAGTCGGTTTTATCATATTTTGGATCGCAGCCCTCGCCGAATGCGAACGATTGCCCTTTGATTTACCGGAAGCCGAAGAGGAACTAGTAGCAGGTTATCAAACAGAATACTCTGGCATGAGATTTGCTCTGTTTTACATTTCTTCGTATGTTAATTTGGTGCTTTCTGCGTTGTTGATAGCCGTTTTGTATTTGGGAGGTTGGGATTTTCCCATTCCCGTTAACTTAATCGCACGTGGGTTGGGAATCAGCGAAAACAATTCTGTATTGCAGATTGTCGCTGCGTCATTGGGTATCACTATGACATTACTAAAAGCCTATTTCCTGGTATTTCTCGCCATCTTACTACGCTGGACGGTGCCCCGTGTTCGTATCGATCAATTACTAAATTTGGGGTGGAAGTTTTTGCTACCTATTGCTTTGGTGAATCTACTAGCAACCGCTGCTTTAAAGTTAGTTTTTCCTTTTGCTTTCGGTGGTTAGCATACGCATACTTGTGGCAGATTTGATATTACCTATGGCTGCAAGTTTCCAGTCAATTCCAGAATTTCATCAAAGCAGAAACGACGAACTAAATCAGTCATTCCCTCTGCCAAGACAGAATGAGTTTGGGGAATTTGCTCAACCAGTTGCAGAATGCGATCGCCATCAACTTCCAAAGCCGCTTGCCTCAATTGTGCTAACCATTGTGCAGACATGATTGCGCTCAACTGAGAAAATTGTATCTCTGGGCTTGCTTGTGGATAATTTTCCTGTGCTTGCATCGCTTCTGGTTGTTGTGCATAAAGATAACGTACTCCCAAATGTTGGGCGATTTTTTCAAAAAGTACCTGTTCCCGAAAAGGCTTACGAACTAGATCATCGCAACCAGCAGCCAAAATCGTTGCCTTTTGTTCCTCAAAAGCACTCGCTGTCAAAGCAATAATCACAGTACGAGCACAAGACGCAAACAGATTTTCTCTTTGCTCCTGTGCTCCTCTGCTCCTGTGCTCCTCTGCTCCCCCCTTCTCCCTGTCTCGAATTTCTCTAGTTGCTTCATAGCCACTCATCACGGGCATATGCATATCCATAAACACAAGCTGCGGTTGCCATGTTTGCCATCTTTGTACTGCCTCTTGCCCGTTGATTGCTGCTTCAACTTCAAAACCGACGCTACTAAGAAGTTGCATGATAAAATCACGGTTTTCTTTGCGGTCATCCACAACTAAAATGCGATAGTTAGGCTGTTCTGGAGCAATTTTGAGCACGCGCCCATTATTGAACTGTGGTGTCACATCCCCAGAGTCAGCTAAAGTTACTTGCACGCCAAAGCGAAAAGTTGATCCTTGCCCCAAGATACTGCTAACTTCAATGTCGCCTCCCATCAAATTCACAAATTGACGGCTGATTGTTAATCCTAATCCAGTACCCTCATGGGTTTCGATACCACTCATCGTCTGCACAAATGGCTTAAACAGATTTTTAATTTCTTCTGGTGCAATCCCGCATCCAGTGTCTTCTACCTCGAAAATTAGGAATTGGGGATTGGGGATTGGGGAGCGAGCCGCCTGCAAAGAGAAGTCACCAGACGCTCCACGTCTAGTGCCGTTAGTGTTAGCTCCACTCTGCGAGAAGCCGCCCTCTGGGCGTCTATGCGGAGGGAGGCTCTGATCTTCGGAGGGTTCTCGCCGTTGGGTGGTTTGACGTGATTGGAAAGAGGGCACAAATATGCGGGGATGCGGGGAAGAATTTTCCCCCACTCTCCCCCAGTCTCCTACTCCCCTTTTCCTCTTCCTAGTTCCTAGTCCCCAGCCCCTAGCCCCTATTGTTGCCCGCAGCGTTACTCCTCCTGTTTGTGTAAACTTGACAGCATTACCCAAGAGGTTGATCAGAACTTGGCGAAGTTTTCCTTCGTCTGTATTAATGTATTGGGGTAAGTCGGGGGCAATTTCAAATTCGAGGAACAATTGCTTAGTTTGCGATCGTACCCTGAACATTTCTTGGAGGTTTTGTAATAATAAATACAAGTCAAATGGTTCAGGATGCAAAATGATGCGCCCAGCTTCTATTTTAGACATTTCCAGCACATCATTAATTAAGTTGAGTAAGTGTTCTCCACTACGGTTAATAGTAGCTAATGATGCTCTTTGGTTAATGGTAAGGGCGGTGTCTCGCTCCATAAGTTGGGCAAAACCAAGGATGGCATTGAGCGGCGTGCGGAGTTCGTGGCTCATGTTGGCTAAGAATGCGCTTTTGGCACGGTTAGCAGCTTCGGCGGCATCTTTGGCAACTCGCAGTGCTTCTTCTGCTTGATGTCTGGCTCTAGCGATCGCTATTAGTTCTCCTACCAAGTTCAAAAAGTTAATGTCTTCCTGGCTCCACTGTTTTGAGAAGTTAACAACATCTCCACAAATAAACCCAACCACTTGATGGGAGTGAATCATCGGTACTGCAACGATTGATTGAATCGACTGACTTTCCAGCAGTATTCTCTCTGGTGCATCGGGTGGTAATTCGCCAACGCAGGAAATCTGAAAAGCACTGTTGTTCATAATTTGAACTAGGCGGGGGAAGATGACCACAGGGCCTCCCCCTGCTAAGTTAGATGATGGGAGATTAGTAGCACGCCATTCATGGAAAAGATAAACGCGATTTTGGTCGTTTGAGTGTTCAAAGATACAACAGCGTTCGGTATTGAGAAATTGGGCGATCGCCCCAAGCGTAAAATTAATTGCCGTATTTATATCTTGGTCAATAAATTGCCGAGAAATACTGCTGAGTAAACTTTCTGCTTCCGCGCGACGTTCTAAGGCTTCTTGTGCTTGTTTGCGTTCCAATTCTGCACCAGCGCGGGCAGCAAAAATTCTCAAAATTAGTTCTCTGCCAGGATCGCTTTCCATTGGTTTGACATCTATGACTGCAAAATGCCCTAAGATATCCCCAGAGGAATTCATCAAAGGCACTCCTAAATAACTCTCGGCAGAGAGATTAACTAAATCTGCATCGTTCGGGAAAAGAGATTGTACTCCTTGGGGATAGTAGCATGGCTGCCCCTGTAAGGCATATTCACAAGGAGTGCCTTGCAAATCATATTCAAAGTTTTCCCCCAGCATCCCATTCCGCCATACAGCCAGAGTCCGAACTTTT
Source organism: Chlorogloeopsis fritschii PCC 6912 (assembly GCF_000317285.1). Classification (GTDB taxonomy): domain Bacteria; phylum Cyanobacteriota; class Cyanobacteriia; order Cyanobacteriales; family Nostocaceae; genus Chlorogloeopsis; species Chlorogloeopsis fritschii. Next base: position 17,938 of record NZ_AJLN01000048.1, read on the forward strand.
GTTTTTGCTGAATTGATAAACTTAGTTACCAGAGCGTAGCGAACTTGCAACACTTCGGCAAGGTAGCGCACACAACTATTAAAGAATTCATCACCTGTTTTTGCTGCCGTACCTTCAACAATTAAATTTAAAGCAACTTCTCGCCGTTTGCGATCGCTAATATCTGTAAATACAGAAACTATGCAAGATTCTTCTAAATTGAGGCGACTTGACAATAGCATCCAAGCAATAGATCCATCAAGGCGACGCACGGGTACTTCAAAATCGCGAATTTCGCCGTACTGTTCCAACTCTGCAATCAAGTTTGTTCTATCATCCAAATTGACATAAAATTCTGTTGTGAAATGTTTGCCAATGAGTTCAATCGGAGAGGAAAAACCCAGTATATCGGCACTACGCTGATTGGCATCGAGAATCAATCCATCCTGCCAGCGGGCGCGAAGAATACCAACTTGAGAATTTTCAAATAAATGGCGGTATTTTACTTCGCTCCGCTGCAAGGCTTCTTCTGCTTGTTTGCGTGCGGTTAAATCAATCGTTGCTCCTAACATCCGCTGGGGGTTTCCGATTTCGTCGTAGAGCACCCGCCCGTTTGTTAACAGCCACCGCACTGCTCCCGAAGGCTGAATGGCACGAAATTCTATTTGATAGGGAGTTTTCTGTTCGATTGCTGTTTGAATGGCATTGGTAACTAGCCCTCGATCCTCTGGATAGATTAATTCAGCAAAATCTTCAACTTGTCCATTAAAACTTTCACCAACTAAGCCATGAAACTCATAAATACGTTCTGACCAAACTATTTGATTATTAACTATATCCCAATCCCACACTCCTGCTTGACCGGCATCTAATGCTAATCGCAGCCGCTCTTCACTGCGTCGAAGTGCTTCCTCAACCCGTTTGCGATCGGTGGTATCGGTGCCAATGGAGAGGATTTCTATTAAATTTCCTTGTTCGTCCAAAATTGGTTTATTTGCCCAAACAATCCACACCCGTTCCCCATTCTTGCGAATATTTTCATTCTCGTTGAAAAGATAATTTTCTGGATTCTGGCAAATATCTACCATTAACGCTTGCAAATCGCGCCCAGAGGTTTCGGTTTCTGGAACAATTGTACCGACTACATTACGCCCAACAATTTCCTCGAAATCAAAGCCAAAAAACCGTTGCCCGTAATTATTCAAAAAAGTAACATTGCCATGATTGTCCCAACGTAAAATAATGCAGTTGGCGGTTTCTACCACATCGCGATACTGTGCCTCACTTGCTCGTAATGCTGCTTCTGCCTGTTTGCGATCGCTGATATCTCGCACTACTGCCAATATGTGCGGCTTACCATTGTAGGTACATATTGTCCCTTTAACTTCTACGTCTATTAATGTTCCGTCTTTGCGGACATCAACTGCTTGCGCGTTAAATTCCTGTCCGGTTTTCATTGTCTCAAAAAATGCTTGCAAAACCGAATGGAAGTCAGGATGAATGTAAGCAGATGGATGCAAAGCGATAAATTCTTCATAGGAGTAACCGTGCATCTGGCAAGCAGCAGGATTTACTTCTATAACTGTTTCTGTATCTATATCGCTAATAAACAACCCATCACGAATCGCTTCAAAAATACTGCGATATTGCAGTTCACTTTGTTGTAATGCTTCTTGGGTACGTTGGCGCTCGGTAATATCTCGAAAACTCCAAACACGCCCAATCACTTGGTTGCCTAGTCTCTGGGGATGAGAATAACGCTCAAATACTCGCCCGTCTTTTAACTCTACTAAATCCAGAACTGTTTCTTCTGGATGCTGAAACACTATTTCTCTAACTTTAGCTACAAATCCTTCTGGATCTTTGGTTTGCTCTGCGATCAAGCGCAATCTTTCTTCTCCACGCCCAGGTAATAAAAGATACTCTGGCAACGACCACAACCCTATAACTTTCTGGTTGTAAACTGGCACATTTCCTTGCCAATCAATCACAGCAATTCCATCTGCTGTCGATTCTAGAGTTGTACGCAGCATAGATGCAGACGCTTCTTTTTCCTGTACTGCACGTGTATATTCTGATTCCAAGCGTCTGGTTTGAGTAAGATCTCGAATCGTCAGTATGGCAATTTGCCCGGTTTGGGGTTGTGCTAGACAAGTTCCAGAAATTTGTAAGACAAGAAAGTCATTGCCCTTTTGTAACTGATATTCTGTGACTTCATATACCCCGTCTAGCAACTGCGCATCGGGATAAGAGTCAGGAGCGATCGCAACTTTTGCTTGTAAGAGTGGCAATAAGTTCTGTAAAGAAGAATTGAGGATGCGATCGCGTGGTTGGTTAACTAGTAATTCAAAGCTAGAATTGCACCACTGTACGAGACGGTTTTCCCCAATCCAAACTACAGCATCAGTGATCGCATCCAGTGTTACCTGCATCGTGGTTAGGATTGCTTGTAATTGCTTAACTTGCAAGGTTTCTTCAGGACTCATCAGCCACTCATCGCTTTAGAATAGATATCTTGTATCTTGTCTTGTTAGTTTCAGTTTATTTTTGCCATTTTTCAGTCATTTCTAGAATTTCATCAAAACAGAAACGACGAACTAAATCAGTAATTCCCTCTGCCAAGACAGAATGAGTTTCGGGAATTTGCTCAACTAGTTGCTCAATGCGATCGCCATCAACTTCCAAAGCCGCTTGCCTCAATTGTGCTAACCATTGTGCAGACATGATTGTACTCAACTGAGAAAATTGTATCGACAGGCTTGCTTGTGGATAATTTTCCTGTGCTGGTTTCACTTCTGGTTGCTGCTGGGCATAAAGATAACGTACTCCCAAGTGTTGGGCGATTTTTTCAAAAAGTACCTGTTCTCGAAAAGGCTTGCGAATCAAATCATCACAACCTGCTGCCAAAATCGTTGCCTTTTGTTCCTCAAAAGCACTCGCTGTCAAAGCAATAATCACAGTACGAGCACAAGACGCGGGGAATTCTCTCCCTCTCTCCCCCTCTCCCTCTCCCCCCACTCCTCCTCTCCCTGTCTCGAATTTCTCTAGTTGCTTCATAGCCATCCATCACAGGCATACGCATATCCATGAATACAAGCTGCGGTTGCCATGTTTGCCATTTTTGTACCGCTTCTTGCCCATTGCCTGCGGCTTCAACTTCAAAACCAACGCTGTTTAATAATTGTAAAATTGGTTCGCGGTTCTCTTGGTGGTCATCTACGACTAAAATTCGGTAATGAGGCTGTTCTGGTGCTAATTCTAGGATGCGATCATTCGTTAGTTGAGTTGCGGTTGGTGATGGTTGTGTTGTTTGGACGTGAATATCAAAACTAAAAGTCGAACCTTGTCCAAGTTTGCTGTGAGCGCGAATTTCGCCACCCATGAGTCGAATAAATTGACGGCTGATGGTGAGTCCCAATCCAGTGCCCTCTCTAATTTGGATACCACTGCTTGTCTGCGTAAAAGGCTTGAAGAGATTTTTGATTTCTTCTGGTGCGATGCCGCATCCTGTATCTTCTACCTCGAAAAATAGGGATTGGGGATCGGGGATCGGGGATTGGGCATTGCCCCTCTGCTCCTCTGCCCCCTCCGAAGTTCCAAGCCTCCTCCGGAGGAGCAACGCTTTCGGAGGAAGCCTCCGCACCCTGCGGGAAGCTGCAGAAGCGTCTACAGACTTCTCTGTGCTCCCCTGCTTTTCCCTAGTCCCTATTGTTGCACGCAGCGTTACTCCTCCTGTTTGTGTAAACTTGACAGCGTTACCCAAGAGATTGATCAGAACTTGGCGAAGTTTTCCTTCATCGGTATGAATGTAGCGCGGTAAGTCGGGGGCGATTTCAAATTTGAGGAATAATTGCTTGGCTTGTGCCCGGATTTGAAACATTTCTTGTAGTGTTCGCAACAGTCCAAATAAATCAAAGGATTCGGGGTTAAAAACTATTCGCCCTGCCTCGATTTTGGACATTTCTAGAACGTCGTCGATGAGGTTAAGTAAGTGTTCTCCACTACGGTTAATAGTAGCTAATGATTCACGTTGTTTGCTATTCAAAGCTGGATCTCGTTCCATGAGTTGGGCAAAACCAAGGATGGCATTGAGCGGCGTGCGTAATTCATGGCTCATGTTGGCTAAGAATGCGCTTTTGGCTCGGTTTGCTGCCTCGGCTGCTTCTTTGGCAACTCGCAGTGCTTCTTCTGCTTGATGTCTTGCCCTACCGATCGCGATTAATTCGCCTACCAGTTTGAGGAAGTTAATTTCTTGTTGGCTCCAAATTTTACAGTTGTGAATTACATCTGCACCAACAAATCCAACGACTTGATCGGAATGAATCATCGGCACTCCAACCATCGATTGGATGGACTGACTTTCAAACATCATTCTCTCTGGTGCATCCGGTGGTAGTTCTGCTACACAGGAAATTTGACAAACTTTGCCGTGAGCAATTTCAGCCAGTCGAGGGAACATTGTCACAGCGCCTTCTGTTGCCATACTATTTAATGGTTCAATATCAGCACCACACCATTCGTGGCTAAGATGAACGTGGCTGCGATCCTGGGAATACTCAAAGATACAACAGCGATCGGCACCAATAAATTGAGCGATCGCCCCAAGTGTAAAATTAATGGCAGTATCTAAATCTTGATCAATGAAGTAGCGAGAAATGCTACTCAGTAAACTTTCGGCTTGAGCACGACGCTCTAAGGCTGCTTCTGCTATCTTGCGTTCTGTAATGTCACGCGCACAAGTAATAATCAATGCATCACCGCTTGGTGTAACTACTTTTGAGACGTTACTACCTAACCACCGCCAACTTCCGTTTTTGTGTCTCGCTCGCACTTCTGTCGATTGATTTCCCCCAAGTTCTACAATTTTTTGCAGTGTGGAGAAACTAATAGTGACATCGTCGGGATGAATAAAAGGGGCAAAAGATTTTTCTTCTAACTCTGCGACGCTATAGCCCATTATTCCTGTCATGTTTGGCGATACATAAGTGATTTTGCCCTCAAGCGTCATTAAAGAGATGATGTCACTGGCATTTTCAACCATGGTGCGAAACTTTAATTCACTCTTCTGGAGAGCTTGTTCTGCGCGTTTGCGCTCTAGTTCAGCACCGGCACGGGCAGCGAAAATTCTTAAAATCAATTCTCTACCCGGATCGTCTACCATTGGTTTGTTATCTATAACTGCCAAATGACCCAAGATTTTACCAGAGGCATTGATGAGGGGAACTCCCAAATAACTTTCAGCGCCGACAGTAACTAAATCTGCATCGCTGGGGAAAAGAGCTTGAACTCCTTGGGGATAATAACACAAATTGCCTTGTAAGACTTGCGCGCAAGGAGTGCCACAGATCTCATATTCAAAGTTTTCCTGGCTTTGTTTATCTAACCAAACTGCTAAAGTGCGCGCTCTAGTTTTGGTTTCATCGATGCATTCTGTGACAATAGCATGGTGAACTTGTAGTATTTGAGCTAGATAACGGACACAGGAGCTAAAAAATTCATCGCCTGTTTTTGCTGCTGTACCTTCGACAATTAAACTTAAAGCTACCTCTCGCTGCTTGCGATCGCTAATATCTGTAGACATGAAGGTTGCAATCCAGCAATCAGCAGCTTCATCTCGCACAGAAGTTAATTTAAAGGAAATCCAACGTAAATTTCCATCCGGGTGTAAGTACCGATACTCTCCTTCACTAGTTCGCTCGGCAAAAATCTCATCAAAAACTTTTCGGTAGATAACTTCCAAGTCTTCAGGTACAATCCGCGAAACGAAAGGATGTTTGTCAGCTATTAACTCTTCGGGAGCATATCCCCACATTTCTATGCTTCCAGCAGAGCAATATTCAAAATGCCATTCTCGATTGGCGTAAACTCGGAAACGACTGATAGCAGCAAGCGCACTATTAAGAATAGTGTTAAGTCTAGCTTCTGAGGCTTTTAAAGCTTCTTCTGCTTGCTTGCGACTGGTAATATCGCGGAATGTCCAAACTCTGCCGAGAATATTTTCTCCTAACTTTTGCGGACAAGAATAGCGTTCAAAGACTCTACCATCCTTAAGTTCTAATAAATCGTTAATATATGCTTCTGGAGTAGCATACAAGGCTTTAACTTTTTGCAGAAATACATTCGAGTCTTTGACTTGATTGGCAAGATAAAGTAATCGTTTGTCTAATTCTGGTTCTAAAATTATTTCAGAGGGAATCGACCAAATTTCCAAAAATTTTTGATTGTAACTAATAATATTTCCAGCTTGGTCAATTGCCAAAATTCCATCTTGAATAGATTCAAAAGTAGCTTGTAAAAGTGACAAAGAAGTTTCTAATTCCTCACGGGCTTGTTTGCGTTCCGTTGCATCTGTTCCCACCGAGAGAATTTCTATTATGTTTCCGTGTTCATCTACAATTGGTTTATTAGCCCAGACAATCCATACTCGTTCGCCATTTTTGCGAATATTTTCATGTTCGTGGAGCAGATAATTTTCTGGATGCAGACAAATATCATCAATTAAAGCGTGTAAGTTGCGCCCAGAAGAGTCTATTTCAGGCACAATTGTCTCAATCACATTACGTCCAATAATTTCGTCTAAATCAAAGCCAAAAAATCTTTGTCCATAGTCATTCAAAAATCTCACATTCCCATTGCCATCCCAACGCAAAATAATACAATTGGCTGTTTGCACTAAATCGCGATACTGAGCTTCGCTGACTCGGAGTGCTTCTTCCGCAAATTTGCGATCGCTTATATCTGTAGAAATAACCGTTGCAATCCAGTAGTCTGCAACTTCATCTCGTACAGAGGTAATAGTAAGAGAAATCCAACGCAAGTTGCCATCGGGATGGTTATAACGATACTCTCCCTGGTAAGTACGCCCTGCAAAAATGTCATCGTAGGCTTTTTCATAAATGCCTGCCAAATCTTCAGGCACAATGCGCGAGACAAAAGCAGTTTTGTCTGCTAATAACTCTTCGGGAGAATATCCCCAAAGCTGTACGCTTTTCGGAGAGCAGTATTCAAAATCCCAGTCGCGATGGGCATAAACCCGAATTCGATAAATAGCAGCCAAGGCGCTATCGAGAATTGTGTTGAGTCTTGCTTCTGAGGCTTTGCGGGCTTCTTCTGCAATTTTGCGATCGCTGATATCAACAATCATAAAATCCAAGCAAGATTCTTCTTTGTTGGCGCGAGCAGACATTAGTCCCCAACGAATACCTCCATCGCAGTGACGTAATTGGATCTCAAAATTACGCACTTCACCATACTGTTCTATTTGAGTTAACAGCCAAGAGCGATCGCTCGGATTGACATGAAATTCTGGTGCGTAACGCTTACCAATTAGATCGGCAATGCAACTATAGCCAATTATTTCTGCACAAGGTTGATTTATTTCCAAAAATAACCCATCTTCGAGACGAGTGCGCCCAATACCCACAAGAGAATTCTCGAAAATATTTCGGTACTTTTGTTCGCTACGGCGTAAAGCTTCTTCTGCACGTTTGCGTAGACGCGTAGCCGCTTGCCCTGAGGCATCACTAATATCTCGCCCCAATGTCAGCAATCCCTTGCGTCTGCCATCTTGCTCAAACAAGGGGATTTTAATCATATCAAAAATGCTCACCGTACCATCTGGTCGGGAAACAAATTCCTCTACTCGATACAGAGATCCCTTTTGCCAAGCTTGCTCATCCGTTTGGATGCAATTAAGTAAGGCATCGCGATAAAAGCTGCTGAATTCTGACAGTTCTATATCTGTTTTACCTTTATAATCAACACCTTGCAGTCCTAAAAATTCCAAGTTAGCCTGGTTCGATTCTAACCATCGTCCTGTACCGTCTTTAAAACAGATAATATCTGGCGAAGCATTAATCAGTGTCCGTAAATGCTCCTCGCTTTTTTGTAAAGATTGTTCTACTTGTTGAACGTGAGTACGCTCTTGCCTTGCTGGGGTGATATCTCTAATAACTATTACCGCAGATTTATCACTTAATCCCGCACAATTTCCAGAGATTTGTAAAAGTAATGAATTATCTTTTTGTCTTAATTCATAATTTGTCGTTACGTAATTCCCTTTGTACATTTGCACATCGGGGTATGCCTCAATAGCTACAGGTTGCCCTGATTGAAAAAGAGGTAATATTTCACTAAACCTAGAGCCGATGATTTGATTTTGGGTTTGGTTAATCAGGCGCTCAAAGCTTGAATTGCACCATTGTATCTGCTGCTCATCTCCTACCCATACTACAGCATCAGCGATCACCTCTAGCGCTAGTTGCATCTTGCCGAGGTTTGCCTGTAATTGCTCTATTTGCTCTAGCTGTTGGGCGCTCACCACCGACTCCTCATTCAATCCAAGACAGAACTTGCAACTTGGTATAAGAGATTGTAACGCCATTTTCTTGCTGAAGTAGTTAACTACAGCAAATCTATAGATCATCTATTTGATTGCTGAATTACTTTTGACATACTCCCCCGAATCCGCTATCGCGCTCATTCGGGGGATTCTAGACTTAAACAGCGATGACATCACCTAAGCCAACAGTCGATGCCCCGACTGCACAAATTACCCTAGATGCGTTCTCATCCCTTCCATTCACGCTCATACAGGATGGACAACGCCACTATCTAGCAGACAAATTAAGACTTTCTAAAACGTGTCCACTGCGGAGAACAAGTCTTGCTACTGGGATACCATTGCTCGATGAAAACAACTAATTTATTTCACCAATTTGAAATCCGCTGTAGCAATCTACTCTCTGCGACTCTGCGGCTTGGCGTGAGACAAATTCTCGATCAGCAACGTCGAAAATCTCATTTCTCCTAGCTGTGATGAGCTAGTTACATTATTTTTGCATTTAACTGGGAAGTGTTTCTAAATTGGCGATTTTCTCCCCTAGTTCTCCCCGATTTATCTCTACTTTAAAAAATAAGCCAGCAGAGAAAGCTGCACCGGACAAATGCTAATTCCCTGCTGTAATGCTTTAACTAACCGAAACGTATTTGATTACTGAATTAAAAAGAGTAACACAATCATGATAGCACAAATTAAAGAACTGCTCGCCAATGCTCAACTGCAACAAAAGATTGAAGAAGCCGCCGATCTAGCAGAAAGCATTAAGTTGATTGTGAGCGCGGGTGCAGAAAAGGGTTACAACTTCACAACCGAAGCCGTCTCTCAATTGCTGGCAGAGTTAACTTCTCCAGAAACCACAGAACTGAGTGAGGAGGAATTACTCATGGTGAGCGGAGGAGCTACACCCCATACTGGTATGTGCCCCCATTGTTACACCAAAACTAAATAGTCTGAAAACCTAAAGTCGTCTCCCAACAATTTCCTGCACGCAAAATCTGGCTAATTTCGATACTGAGCACAGAGGCTCGTTGCAGGAGGTTCTCTACCAAAGCTCCCCCCTTTCCTGTCCCAATCAAGGATTTGGGGGGATTTCCTCAATTATGTGTGGCAAATACTTATTGGCGTCCATAATTGCAAGATCCAATTTTTAGGTAATAACGAACACGGATAAACACAGATGCACACGGATAATTTATCTGTGTTTATCTGTGTCCATCTGCGGAAAGTTTGTAGACGCCGAAGGCGGCTTCCCGTTCGCCGTAAGGCGTTCCCGTAGGGTAGGGTGCGGAGGTTTCCTCCGTTAGCGTAGCTCCTCGCGGAGCGAGGCTCAAAGCTTTCCAAGACAGTGGTCGATTTTCAAACACTGATATTCATTCCCATCAACGCAGCGTACACCAGAATTGTTTCTGCTTGTCTAGCTACTACCATGAACAAACCAGTCATCGCCCAATTACTTGTTCAACCTTCCAAACAGATCGCTGCCACCGACTTAACTACTATCGTTGCCAACGCCAGCTTTCTCTGGGAACGCCTCGATACAGAAAGATTTGCGATCGCTACCGAACAAGATCAGAAACAGGAAATTCAACGTCTGCTCGATCGCTGGTGTCAAGTTGTAGCACAAGGCAATTGGGATACTTTACAGAAACGCTTGCGGTGGGAAGGACTAGACATTGATACCATTCGTCTCCGATTGGGAAACGTGCAGATTGCTAGCGATTGCGTTTTGCCAGATTGGGCAGAAACTTTGCAGCAAATCATGCAAACCGCCACAGAATTTATACCTAAAAAGCAAGTATTTCTACCACTCGATCCGCAAAATCCTGTCCCCTTTGAACATATCCTATTACCAGTTGTTCAGGTTGCCAGACAGCAATTACTTACTCGTCTTGATTGTCTTCCCTTATCGCTCCTTTCAGAAGTTGCTTATCATTCTTTAGAGCATAATTTGCTACAACAATTAGGGAGACTTTGTGCCAAAACACTGGATTTTGAGTTTTCTCAGGTGCGCCCGCTTAATAATCACCTGCTTAACTTACTAGGACTGAAAAAAGATAGTAGCAACAGCAAGACTCACTACACTAAATTCGTCAATCAACTTTTACAAGATGGATTGCTAACATTCTTTCAAAAGTATCCAGTGCTGGGGCGGTTAGTGGCAACAACTGTTAATTTCTGGGTAGAGTTCACGAGCGAGTTTCTCCAACGGCTGCGGCTTGACAGAGCAGACATTCAACGAACTTTCAGCTCAACCACCGACAGCTTAGGCAAAGTTGCTAGCATCCAAGCCTCTGTTTCCGATCCCCACAACCGCGGAAGAAGCGTTATTTTGCTCACGTTTGAGTCTGGACTTAAACTCATTTATAAACCAAAAGATTTAGGTTTAGAGGTTGCCTTTAACCAATTTTTAGACTGGTGCAATCACCACAGTCAACTCTTAGATTTCAAACTGATCCAGGTACTCAACCGGAACAATTACGGATGGGTGGAATATGTCGAGCATCAACCTTGTGTTGATGAAGCCGCCGCCGCACGCTTTTATGAGCGAGCCGGAATGTTGTTGTGTGTGATTTATGCTCTGCGAGGAACAGACTGCCACAACGAAAACTTAATTGCCTGTGGCGAACATCTGGTGTTAGTCGATATGGAAACTTTGCTCCACCACGAAGCTAATGTGATTGCATCCCCGGCTACCCAAGATTTTGAGACAGCGGCTGTACAGCAGTTTTGGGATTCAGTGCTACGTACAGGGCTTTTACCTCATTGGGATTTGAGTGGCGATCGCCAAGTTGCTTATGACATTAGCGGCTTAGGCAGTACAGATCCTCAACAAACGCCTCTCAAAGTACCTCGCTGGCAGCTAATTAATACTGACGATATGCACCTGGCGAGTAAATCTGTAATTTTAGCTGTTGAGAAAAATGTACCGCACTTAGGGGAAATTGCCTTATCTGCCCATAATTATCAGGCGCAAATTGCTGATGGGTTCGAGCAGATGTATCGCTTTCTCATGGCAAATCAAGACTTCTTGCTTTCACAAAAAAGTCCCCTCACGGCAATGCGCTCTCGGCAAGTTCGTTTCGTCTTCCGGGCTACTCGCATCTACGGTATCATCCTCCAAAAAACTTTAGCACCCGATTACCTCAAACACGGAGTAGACTTTAGCATTGAACTCGATCTTCTCAGCCGTGCTTTTCTAGTTGCTCAAGAAAAACCCAATGCATGGGCGATTTTGAGCGCGGAACTACGAGCGATGGAACAATTGGATATTCCATTTTTCACGGCGAGCACAGTTAGTGATGAACTTAGTGTGAGCGTGGATAAATCTATTTCGCACTACTTCAAGCAACCTAGCTACCAGCATATGCTGAATCATATCCAAGCCTTGGGTGAAGCCGATTTAGCTCGGCAATTAGCAATTATTCACGGCTCCTTCCATGCTCAAGTGGCACGAACCGCAAACGAGAACAACCACAAATGGCAAGTTGAGTCTTTGCCGTTACTAAGTCAGGAACAATTAATTGCAGAAGCTAGAGCGATCGCAACAGAATTAGAAGCCAGAGCCATTCCAGATCCCGATGGCAGTATCAACTGGATCGGCTTGGGCTATGTGCCTGAGGTAGAGCGATATCGGCTCCAAGTATTAGACTACAGTCTTTATGAAGGACGTTGTGGAGTTGCTCTATTTTTAGCGGCACTTGATCGCGTAGCTGGTGACTCACGATGGGGCAATTCAGCACTAAAGACACTACAACCCCTGCGTCAGCAAATCCACACCACCGACTTAGAATCTCAGCAACGAATCGCTCGCAGTATGGGAATCGGTGGTGCAGTCGGTTTAGGTTCCACAATCTATGCGTTTGTGAAAGTCAGTCAATTCTTAGGCGATGCAAAGCTATTACAAGATGCTCAAGCATTAGCCGATTGGATGACACCGGAGTTGATAGCTGCAGATAAAAAATTAGATATTGTTGGCGGTTCTGCCGGAGCCATTTTAGGGCTAATGTCTCTTTATCAAGCAACGGGTGCCGAAAATGTTTTAGCAAAAGCGATCGCCTGCGGACAGCATTTACTTGCCCATCGCTACAACCACGAAGGCGCTCCCCAAGCCTGGCAAACTTTATCTCAAACACCCTTAACAGGTTTCTCTCACGGTGCGGCAGGCATCTCCTATGCCCTACTGCGACTCTACGCCGTCACCCAGGATTGTGATTACTTAGCAGCCGCACTGGAAGGAATTAAGTACGAACGCAGTGTCTTTTCTGAAACTAATGGGAACTGGCACGACTTACGTAAATTTAACTCAAAGGCGCAACCTGGCTTTCCGGTAAAGTGGTGTCATGGTGCAGCCGGAATTGGTTTGGCGCGTCTGGGCAGTCTTGACATGGTAAAGACACCAGAAATAGAACGAGAGATTGAAATTGCACTGCAAGTTACCCAGAACTATGGCTTGCAAACCATAGATCATCTCTGCTGTGGAAATTTAGGTAGGGTGGAGGTGCTGTTAGTTGGCGCTCAACGTTGCTCTCGTCACGATTGGCATCAAGCTGCTGTGCAAAATGCAACGAATGTTGTTGCTAGAGCCAAACAAACGGGAGCATATCAATTATTTCCCAATTTACCTGGTTCAGTATTCAACCCAGGATTTTTTCAAGGCACAGCTGGGATTGGTTACGAAATGCTGCGTCTAGCTAATAATGACTTGCCTTCAGTACTGTTATGGGAATAAGGTGATGATTATTGGCGTTAAAGAAAACTAGGTGAGAGATTGTTGACAAATCGCGATCGCCTCCCCTACTTTTACCCTATTTATCTGTAAATTAACAGAAATTCAACAGAAAGCGCTAAGATAGATGGAAATTTAATGACCTCCCTTTTGTGTTGTGGGAGTAAGTGTGTTGTTAATTCTCGTCAAAGACACTTGGAAAGACTAGTGGTTCTTTGGCGAGAATTTTTTATGATTGACGATTGCTGCTTGCACCTACCCTAGTTCTCCCCGATTTATCTCTAGATTAAGAGTTGTTCAGCAGAGAAAACTGCATATTAAAAACAAACCACAGAGGCACTGAGAACACGGAGAAATAAGGAATAGAGAGGTTTATTGCATTAGGTTGTTGAGTTTTTTTAAATTTGAAAGTTCCTAAGTTTTTATACAGAGGTGATATAGCTGTTGCTTCTCTCTTGTGTATGCGCTAGAAGTGCTTTTTAATTACCAATGACAAAGCGCAAAGTCTGTAGACGCTTTTGCGTCTTCCCGCAGGGTGCGGAGTCTACTTAACAGAAGCCGCTCCGCGTCTACCTCCGAAGCGCGCAAGCTCCTCCACAAGAAGGCTCAGAACTTTGTAAGAGAGGACAAATGACGAAAATAACCGTGAACTGACTATAGATAAAGAGAAGAACGAAGAACAATGCAGCTCAAACAAAATAAAATCTTTCGCCAAGAAGCCCTCGATCGCCTGTCTTCTCCTGAACAACTAGATCAAGCAATCCAAATTGTCAAGCCCCAAGGGTGGCTAACCTTAACTGCGATGGGCTTTTTAGTTGCTATGGTTGGAGTTTGGAGTATATTTGGGCGAATTCCTTTAACTGTGACAGGACAGGGAATTCTCATTCGTCCGCGACACGTAGTACAATTTCAATCTCCTAGTTCCGGTCAATTGCTAAATTTGAAAGTCAAACCAGGAGATATCGTCAAAAAAGGAGACGTGCTGGGCGTTATCGATCAATCTGCGCTGAAGCAGCAATTGCAGCAAGAACAAGCAAAGTTGCAGCAACTACAAATTCAGAATCAAGAAATTGATAAGTTAAAAAAGCAGCTAATTACCCAGCAAATCCAAATCCTAAAGCAGCAACGAATGGATATGGAAAGCAGCCTCAAGCGAGAACAAGTAACGCCGAAGTTGCGAGATCAGACAATGAGCGCGATCGCCCAAAAACGCCAAAGCTTGCAGCAAAGAAAGCAACAAATTAGCTACTTGCTTGAAATCCTCAAACAACGAGTTGAAAACAGACGTCAACTCCTTGAAGAAAGTGCAATTAGCCAAGATTTGTTTGTGCAAACCCAGCAGGAATACTTTAATACCCAAACACAGCTTTTAGATATTGAAACGCAATTAAAAGAACTTGATATTGAATCAACTAATACCCAAAGAGATTATTTACAAAATCTTAATAAAACTGATGAAATTAAGACTAAAATTAAAGACTTAAAAACTCAAGAAACAAAATTACAGACACAAGAACTTCAGCAATCGATCGAAAAAACAAATCAAATTCGGGAAGTCAAGCGTCGCATCGCTCAATTAGAACTACAATTAGCAAAAGAAAGTAACATTATTAGTAAGTATAACGGTCAAATATTAGAATTAAGTGTTGTTCCAGGTCAAATTGTTAATTCGGGTATTCGCCTTGGCTCTATCGAAGCAGAAGATCCCAAAACAAAACTTGCCAGCCTTGTTTACTTTGCTAATAAAGATGGTAAACAAATTAAACCTGGAATGTCAGTACAGGTTACTCCCAGCTTTGCAAAACGCGAGCGAGAAGGCGGTATTGTGGGCAAAATCGCAAATATATCTTCCTTTCCTGTCACAACACAAGATATTGCTGCACAGGTTGGCAATCAAGAAATTGCAGCTACTCTTGCAGGTAAAGGAGAAGGCAAAGTTCAAGCTTTTGTGGAATTACAAGAAGATCCAACTACGCCAAGTGGCTATAAATGGTCATCCTCACAGGGGCCATTACTAAAACTATCATCTGGTACCACTACTTCAGTTCAAGTCAAGGTGGGGGAAACAGCACCTATTTCTTATATTATCCCGATACTTCGCTCTTGGACGGGCATCTATTAAAAGGGAACAGGGAACAGATAAAAGGAACTATTTCTATTAGATTCCCGACTTTCTAAGAAGTTGGGAATCTTGGTTTTTAATACTTAGTTGAATATATACTTGTCTAAAAAGAAAATACTGAAAAATCTTCTTCGGCGATTTTTAATTTGTAAAGTTAAATGTAGATATATGGAAGCTCAAATTTGTTTTTTTCATAAAGAGAGAGTATTGGTTATCAACAGGATACTTATAAATTTCGGTGCTGAATATTCTGGAAAATTTTGATTTATCCTCCTTAAAGTAGAGGAAATAAATTAAAACTTTTGCTTTATTGTGCCACGATTCAGTTGTATTCTTTACTTTGTCATTAGAAAAACTAAACAAAAAATTTAGGTTCTTCAGTACTTGATATGCTAAATCATTAAATAAAAAAGACAAACAAGTGA
>NZ_AJLN01000049.1 GCF_000317285.1 Chlorogloeopsis fritschii PCC 6912
TTTAAATAACCTCCTAGTATATAAAATTCTACGCTTATTGCCAAAGTGGCAACCCTCAGTTGTGGAATTTGTTATTCATTGATTTACCAGGGATTTTTATTTATGTCTACTGATAACGCCACAGAATCCTTAACCATAGGATGACAGAAGGAAGACAAAGCAATAAACTTTTAATTATCCCATCCTTTACAATAAATTTAAGTTATATTTGAACAAAAATGGGAGGAATAAAACATACTAGATAACTAAATGGGGAAGCAAAATTGCCGTAAATTTTTCACTATCACCATCAAATTATGATTGGTCAGTTACTAGCAGGACATTACAAAGTTCTTGAAGTATTGGGTGAGGGGGGCTTTGGTCAAACTTACATTGTTGAGGACATACACCTCCCAGGAAAACCCAATTGTGTCCTCAAGCATCTTAAAACTACTAGTACAGACCCGGAATCTTTGGAAACTGCCAGACGGCTATTTCAAAAAGAAGCCGACACCCTACAACAGTTAGGCAATCACAGCCAGATACCAAGACTTTTAGCTTACTTTGAAGAAAACCAACAATTTTATTTGGTACAAGAATTTATCGAAGGACATCCCCTGAGTAGAGAACTACCTCTAGGAAAGAGATGGACAGAAACTCAGACGATTGAAATGCTCATTGAAGTGTTGAGCATATTGGAATTTGTTCACGCTCAGGGGGTAATTCATCGAGACATCAAACCTGATAATTTAATTAGGCGTGTATCAGACAATAAATTAGTTCTGATTGACTTTGGAGCTATCAAACAACTGCGCAGCCAAACCGCTATGGGGGCAGGGCGGCAAAATATAACCATCATTGTTGGCACTCGCGGCTATATGCCCTCCGAGCAAATTCGGCGTTTACCACGTCCTAGCAGTGATATTTACGCTTTGGGGATGATGGGTATTCAGGCGTTAACGGGGGTATATCCCCACGAATTGCAAGACGATCCGAATACAGGAGAAATACTTTGGCAGGATTTGACATCCGTTAGCCCCGAATTCGCCGCTATTTTAGCGAAGATGACGCGCTATCATTTCAAAGAGCGTTATCAAACAGCAAGCGAGGTATTGACAGCGCTACGAGAGTTGAGTAATTCGAGCAATAGTGCGATCACAAGCATTGAGTCTTCTACAAGTAGTTTGCATCAGTTAACTTTAGAGTGGGTAGAAGATGGCCAGGTAAAATATCGCACGATTTTGGAGAAGCAACAAAGTAAAAATCCTGGCAAAATCCGTATCGGTCGCGACCCCGAACAGTGCGATATAGTTTTACCAGATCCGACAATATCTGGGCTGCACGTAGAAATCTTCTTTCATTCACCAAAACAGAGATTTTATTTACGAAACCTACGTCAGCAAAATCCTCCTATTATTGATGGACAACTGCTCTTGGCTGGGGAAATGCCTCTAGCATCTGGCAGCACTCTGCGTTTGGGACAACAGAATTTCAGGGTGAGAGAAATAAGCTGCAAGCAGTATCCGAGTGGATATACCCCAATAGATTATTCCAAGTGCTTTGCGATTACACTTGCATCAGCAAAACCTGCACCTAAGACTATACGGATATCCCAAATTAAAAAGGCTGAAGATGGTGGTAGAAAAATAACTTCAGTGAGTCCGATTGTAGTTCCAGCTTCGATTGCACCCAAGAGAATACAACCCAGATTAAAGGTGGGCACAGCAGTTGCAGTTAGTGCGATCGCTGGTATATTTCTACTGAATACTGGCAATTTAAACAAAAGTAAATCACAGCAGAATTTTATCCTCCAACAACCTCAATTGTGCCGTGTTGTTTCTCCTTCTGGCGGCAAGTTATTGGCAAAATTACGCTCTGAACCACAAACAGAGATTGGCGCAATGAAACAATTAAATCTCGGTGAAAAAGTTTTATTTATGAAAGTACGAGGAGATTTCGTACAAGTAAAACTTGCTGATGGCACCCAAGGTTGGGTTTTCGGAGATGATATTCAGCGTTGTGAGAGAACAATTAGTAAGGGACTAGGGACTAGGGACTAGGGACTAGGGGAGCCAGCGCGTTGGGCGGCTTTGCCCTCCTTGTAGGCGCGTTCGCAAAGCGTTCTCGTAGAGTAACGACGTATCCGTTGGTAGCGACTGGCGTGCTAGGAAGAGGACAGAAAGAGGGGGGAGTGGGGGAGAATTATTCCCCGTGTCTCCGTGTATTCTTGTCCCCGTGTTCTCTCCCCAATCCCCAATTCCTAAAATCCCGAACCAGGTTGCTTCAAAAACTCCTTTTCTTCTGATGTAGAGTTTCTTCCTAAAATCGCATTCCGATGGGGAAAGCGCCCAAAACGCTCAATTATTTCCATGTGACGAATTGCGTAGTCAATACAACTAGCACTATCAGGATCGCTACTAAGTTGTTTAAATAGTTTTACTGCTTGACGTTGATGCTCAAGATTTTCGCTGTGTTCAAATGGGAAGTAAATAAACCAGCGTTGTACTGGCAGTAATTTTTGATCATAGCCATGAGCAACAGCGTGCTGTGCCGTAGAAAGCGCTTCCCAATCTGTGGCAAAGGCTTCTGGAGTACCGCGAAACATATTGCGGGGAAATTGATCCAACAGCAATATTAATGCCAGACAACTATCGGGAAATTGCATCCAGTCGTCTAAGTATCCTCCTGCCGCCTTTTGGTAATAATTAAAAAACTGGGTTCGCACTTGTTCATCAAACTCTGGTTTTTTAGTAAACCAAACATCTCTTGGTTTTCCGTAATCTGGCTGTTCGGGCTTGCCAAACCAAAAGTCTAATACTTCTTGTGCCTGTGTCATTGTTTTTACTGAGCACTACAAAGAACTTGTCGCATTTTATGCATATTCGCTGGCAATTCAAAATTGATTGCTTGTTGAATTAAAATTGAAGGGATAGGAATATTTGGGGTAGCTTGTACGGCATAACTAAGCAAAGTCCCACTACCGCAATCCAAGAGTTTCAATTCAGCACTAAAATCGTGAAAACTGCCTTGTTCTAACCGAAATTGAATTTTCTGCCCCAGTTCTTCTACAACGTTTAGGTAAATTTCTACATGGGCAGTAAAAAACAAAAAGGCTTTTTGTGCTGCTTGATACAGACGCTTGACTTCGCCTCGTCTTTGCAACACTTCGCTTTTGGTAATATCAGGGAAATATTGTACCCAACGGGGGTAATCCGTGAGTTGTTGCCAGACTTGCGATCGCACTAGTGGCACATACATCCAAGCAGTTACAGCACCACCCCAAGCTGTATGCGATCGCGTTTCTAACAAAATTTCGCCCTTTAGTAAGACTCTATTTTGCTCATCTTGACTCCAAGCTACTTGCGAACCTGGGTTAACTGAGTCTGAGATATCAGATGCAAATATCATGTTTTCTGTCACTCCTCAACACCTCACATTCCAGAAATTTCAACTCGGAACTACTTAATTTATTGATTAAGTGTATTCCATCAATTTCAATTCCAGTCCAATAGACAAAATTTCCGGAAATAAATATTTCTAACTAATTATGTTCTAATTTTTACTAACATTAAATAATCTCCTACCGCTTTTTCAGTAAAATTACTTTAAAGCTTGCAAAAATCGTTATATTGCCATATTAATAACCAGAAACAAGTTTGTCATAGATAGATACTGCTTATCAATCGCCCTAACCTCAACTACGAGCAAGGCGCAAAGCGGCGATGGGAGCGGAAATCATTGTAGTAACGCAAGTCATTTATGGAAAATACATTATTTTTGCTTGATAGTTCCGCAAAACGATATAAATGCTAGATTATACTACTTTTAAGCGTGATTGCACTTTTTAGCAACGCTCCGGTTCGCTCTTAGTCGATCTAAGATTGCTATATCTCAAATCGAAAGGCTGTTAAGTAAAGAGGCAAACTACGTGAGTCAATCTTCTTCCAAATTAAATCGCACATTAACCCAGGCTTTTGGTCTTTTTCTTGGTATTGCCATCGCTGTTTGGGTACTGAGGGGCTTTGGCATACTCACTTTTATCCCTGGAGGAATTATTTTGCTGTTGTTTGTGTTAGCGATCGCATTAGCTATTCTCAGTTACGTGCAAAGAACCTGGTGGCGTTTCTAAGCGCTAGATATTTAAAAGTTCACTTGATATTTCTGCGGCAAAGCGCAAGGGCACGCTGCCTCACTACCGCAAGTAGCTCACCGTGTCATTATCTGTAACTGCCTTTTGGAGAATTTAGTATAACAATTAAATATCTCTATTGATTGATAAAAAAATAATTATTGCACTGTGTTAGTTTTGTCTATATATCTTTAGTAAGAAAAATAAGTTGTTTCTGGAGTGAAAATTTTAGGATAAATAAATATTATTTATTATTTAATATGATAAGGGATACTCAGCAGGCTAAAATCTTGTTAATTGACGATAATCCAAGTAATATACAATTTTTATCCAATATCATCACCCAGCAAGGTTACAAAATACAAGTAGAAAAATCTACAAAAATAGCGGTAGTTACCGCAATTAATTGTTTTCCTGATTTAATTTTGCTAGATATTATAACACCGGAAATAGATAGTTATGAGATTTGCAAACAACTGAAATCTCATGTGATAACTCAGGATATTCCAATCATTTTTCTCAATGTTTTAAACACAGCCACAGAAAAAGTAAAAATTTTCAAATCTGGTGGTGTTGATTATTTGACCGAACCATTACAAGCAGAAGAAGTTATAGTACGTGTAGAAACTCAGCTGAAACTAAAAAGACTTCAAAAGCAGGTAAAAGAGCACGGCAAGTGGATTCATCAAGATTGCGATCCCTTCGCCGCTACGCGTCTACGCAGACTAGCTGAAGATACTTTACGAGAGAGTACAGAACGAGAACAAGCGATCGCCCAAGTAATTCAGAGGATGCGCCAGACATTAGATCTCGAAACGATATTTACTGCTACCACTCAAGAATTACGGCAAGTTCTCAATTGTGATCGCGTCGTTGTGTTTCGTTTTCATCCCGATTGGAGTGGTGAGTTGGTAGCCGAATCAGTCGAGAATGGCTGGGTGTCGCTGATTGAGCAAAACAATCATCACCCTCATCTGACAGAAAGTACTCTTCAAAACGAAAACAGCTTTCTACAAACTGCAAACAGTGCAAAGAATCCGATACTGGATATATATTTGCAAGAAATCCAAAATGAGATTTCTAAGCGCAACAGAGATTTTATTTGTGTACCAGACATTTACAAAACTGGGTTAGATTCTTGTTACATTAATCTCTTAGAAGAGTTTCAAGCCAAAGCTTATATTAAAGTTCCCATCTTTTGCGGCAATCAACTTTGGGGATTGCTGGCAAGTTATCAAAATTCTACTCCCCGCCCATGGAAAAAAGAAGAAATCAATATTGCCGTACAAATAGGCAATCACTTGGGAGTCGCTTTGCAACAAGCAGAATTGCTAGCACAGACTCAAAGACAATCACAAGCACTTCAGCAAGCTTTAGTTGCTGCTGATGCTGCCAATCGTGCCAAAAGCGAATTTCTAACAAATATGAGCCATGAGTTGCGTACCCCCCTAAATGTCATCCTTGGCTTCACTCAAGTCATGAACCGTGACAGTAGTCTATCTAATGAAAATCAGCATAACTTGGCAATCATCAATCGTGCTGGCGAACATCTGCTCAACTTAATCAACGACATTTTGGAAATGTCCAAAATTGAAGCTGGCAGAACCACATTGAATCTTAGTAGCTTTGATTTAATTCTCCTGTTGGATAATCTCCAACAAATGTTACATATTCGTGCTGCCACCAAAGACTTACAACTGGTGTTTGAATATGCACCCGAAATTCCCAGGCATATAATTAGCGACTCTAGTAAACTACGACAAGTCTTACTTAATCTTTTGGGAAATGCCATTAAATTTACAGACAGTGGTAGTGTGAAGCTGAAAGTAGACATAGGCAATAAGAAAAAAGATACGGAGAAATCACTCTCCATCTCTTCATGTCTTGATGCCAGTCATCATCCCACACAAAATCACCCACTTTTAGAGAAGCCCCGCTACGCGCCTCTACCAGTCGAAGAACCATTACTTTCAGAAGCCGTACCTGCGGAAGCAACTCCGCGTCTACATCAGCCGCCTAGTAGATCGGGAATTCCTTTCAGAACTATGGTTCAGCATGAGGCTGGCTTTTGCGAACAAGCCCCAAAATCTCCTGATTCCGTCTGTTTGCACTTCCAAGTAATCGACACCGGGCATGGTATTTCCCCAGAAGAAATTGAGCTGCTCTTTGAAGCTTTTGGGCAAACCGAAATTGGTAGAAAATCTCAACAGGGTACTGGGCTGGGTTTAGCCATTAGCCGCAAGTATGTACAATTGATGGGCGGTGAAATTAGTGTTAGCAGTACCGTTGGTGTAGGTAGTACATTTGCTTTTGATATTCAAGTTAATCTTCCTTCCTCAAGCGAAATTCAGACTACTGCTACCCCACACCACCGAGTTAATAGTTTAGCACCCGGTCAATCTGAATATCGCATTTTAGTAGTTGATGATGCCAATGATAGCCGCAAATTACTAGTAACATTACTGAAAAATATTGGTTTTGCTGTAAGGGAAGCGGCAAATGGTACTGAAGCCGTATGTATTTGGGAATCTTGGCAACCACACGTGATTCTTATGGATATGCGGATGCCTGTGATGGATGGCTATGAAGCAACAAGAGAAATTAGAGCCAGGGAGAGGAGGAGTGGGGGAGAGGGAGAGAGAGGGAGAGAATTCCCCGCATCTTGTGCTCGTACTGTGATTATTGCCTTGACAGCAAATGTATTTGAAGAACAACGACAAGCAATGATATCGGCTGGTTGTACTGATTTTATTAACAAGCCTTTTCGTGAACAAATAATACTAGAAAAATTGAATCAATATTTGGGAGTAAAGTATCTTTATCAAGCAGAAAACTGTCAAATCATACAAGAAAAACAAATAAATACAGAAGAAAGTTTAATTTCTGCAGATTTAGTAGCTTTATTATCTACAATGTCGCCGGAATGGTTGATAAAAGTACATCAAGCCGCAGCTCAGTGTAGTGATGACCTCATTTTAGAATTGCTTAAGCAACTGCCTCCAGAAAAATCTCTATTAGTAAACTGGCTTAAAGATTTAGCTCAAAATTTCCAGTTTAATAAAATTATAGAATTAACAAATATAAATATTAAAAAATGCAGAATGCAGAATACAGAATGTAATTAGTGGGGGATAAGTAGAAGATAGTCAGTGTTTTTCATTTACCCAAACTCCAGATAGAAAATCTGCATCTATTTGGTTCTTCTCTCCCTCCTCTGTATTTTTAAATAGCACTGTAAAAGCACCTGCGCCTAAGCCATCTTGAGGAAACATCCGATAACAAGGCATTGTCGTTAAATGAGACTGATAGTCTTTTAAGTGGGAAATCTCTACCGCCTGAAATTGAGGAAATTTTTTTAATAGCCATTCACAAACTTCCTCGTTTTCTTCTGGTGAATACGTACAAGTCATATAAGCAAGATAGCCTTGTGGTGACACAATTTGAGCAGAGTTTGCAATTATTCTTTTTTGTCGATTCGCATTTTTATTAATAGCGCTAGGGTGAAAGCATCCTGGTACTTTTTCACCTTTAGCAAGCAAAGATTGTCCACTACAAGGGGCATCTACTATGACTAAGTCACTAGATAATGGCACTTTTTCTGTAAAAAAGCTGGAATCTTTACTAACAACTATAGAAGGGCTAATATGGCAACGTTTCAAATTAGAAATTAACATTCCAAGACGTTTACCAATTACCTCGTTACTAATAAGTAACTCTGGTTTTAAAAGATTCCAAGCAAAGATGCTTTTTCCTCCTGGTGCAGCACACATATCAAAAACTACCTTGATTTGTTGAGTAATTTCTAATAATATTGAAGCTGCAAATACCGAAGAAAAATCTAAACAATAGAAATATCCTTGTTGATGTAGAATACTTTGGCCGGGTTTTTCTCCTAATAATAAACGGTCTATAAAGGGTGGTTGCCAAGGTAGGGCTGTTTCCAATCCAAAAGAAGAATCTTCTGGTTTTTCTTGGCACCAAAGTATACAGGGATGAAAAGGTTTGGGATGAGTTAAAGCTTCGACAAACTTTTCTTGTTCATCTATGTTATTAAATAAACGTTTAGCCAATTTCAGTAATAATTTTGAAGGTGCATCCATAAAGTTGGTTAGTTATATTTCTATAAAAATAGAAAGAAGAGAAATAAAATTTAATCAAAGTAGCTTTATATAATATATAAATCTTACAGCGGTTTTCTCTAAGGTGGGCATTGCTCTCCAATCTTTAAAAGGTTTACTAAATAGGCTTTGACGGGCAATGCCCACCCTACAATTTGTGGTCTACTACTCCTTATAAGCTACAAGGGTGTGTTATTCCGTAGTGGCGTGACACGACTAAAACGATGCAATCAATTGTCTTGTGGTGCGGGCAGGAAAGCCCGCTACGAGGAGAGGCTAAGTTGAACTTGGCAACGAGGATTTGTGAGTAGCATGAAGATAATTTTCGCCGCAAGTTACTTTGAGAGAGATAACTGCGGCGTCATGAAGGGTTGATTGAGAATTTACAGCACAGGTAATCTGTCGAACCCCATTAATATTAATTATCTAGAAACGCTAGAAAGCGATATGACTTATGATTTAAATTCACCCTCTAAAGCCCATCGTTTACCTGCCAAAAACTAATCTTTATGGCGGTGTTGCCATGCGACACCAAAAGCCGCCCCTGCCCCTGCCAATAAACCGGTACTCATTCCTTGTATAGTTTTAGTAATTGGGTCTTGAGTGAGGCACTCATTCGTAACTTTACTCGCTTGTAAGCAGGTGTTGCTCTCTGCCCAACTGGTAGTACCTCCTAAAATTACACCAGCTAGACTACAGGAAACAATAAGTAATAAAAGGCGCTTGTTTTTTCTATCCATAGATAGTTGCTAAAATTTTTAGGCTGCAAAGATTCATCAACTACTTTACACAACTGCTGGCGGGATGTCAGCAAGTAAGATCCTATATTAGAAAGCGATCGCCTAAAAAAAGTGGGCATTACCCACTCAATTTAGCCAAATTTACAAGACAGACGCCCACATCAAAGGATGAAAATCTTTATCCCTTCTGTCATCTGCCTTCTGACTTATTTTCAAGACAGATACCCTATTTACTCAATCCTTAAGTTAAAGGGCAAACGAGCATACACACCTCGCGGATCGTTCATATTTTGCAGAGTCGCAAGTTCCGCTTGTAGTTTTTGGAATTCAGCAGTAAGCAAATCGGGTGTTTTGAGTTGCTCTCTATTGAGGGCAACAACAGTCTTAACTTCTTCAGTTACCTCTCCAAAAAAGCGTTCTCCCCAACTACTCAATCTAGGATACTCTTGTAACTCCCAGTCTTTTCCCAACTTGGCTTGTTTAGCAGCGTAAGCAATAGCAGCATCCAAACCACCAATTTCATCAATTAAACCGATGCTTTTTGCTGCTGTACCTGACCAAACTCGTCCTTGAGCAATTTCAGCTACCTTTGCTTGGGGAATTTTTCGACCTTGGGCAACTTTATCAAGAAATGTATCATAAATTTGATTCACCATGCGCTGGTAAAGTGCCAATTCTTGATTAGTTTTAGGACGAGAAACTGTTTGACTATCAGCATAACGTCCAGTTTTTACACTATCCCAAGCGATGCCGTTGTTGTTAGCTAACTTTTGGGCATTGAAAAGCAATCCAAATACACCAATGGAACCTGTGATTGTATTTGGTTCAGCAAAAATGCGATTGGAATCACTAGCAATCCAATAACCCCCAGAAGCAGCGATATCACCCATTGATATTACCACTGGCTTTACTTCGCGAGTCAGGCGTACTTCTCGCTGCATCACCTCAGCTGCTGTCGCACTACCACCAGGGCTGTTAATTCTGAGTACAACCGCCTTCACATCCTTTTCTTGTCTGAGTTTGCGGAAAATTTTAGCAAAGCGATCGCCGCCGATTTCTCCTGTATCCCCTTGACCATCAACTATCTCACCTTCAGCGTAGACAACAGCAATTTTATTTTTAGAACTGCGTTCTGTACCAAGGGAGCGATCGCTAATTTGCGCATATTGACTGAGACTAATTTGCCGGAAGCTTTTCTCGTCTTTATCGGCACCTGTTAGCTGTTTGAGATCGGCAACCACTTCATCAAAATAGCCGACTTTATCAACTAAACCATTAGTTTTGGCTTGTTGTGCCTCTAAGAAAGCTTGGTTATCTGTAATTGCTTGCAATTTGGCGGGGGTAATTTTGCGACTGCTTCCGACTGCGTTTCGCCACTCTGCCCAGACATCATCCAATAATTTCTGAGTTTGTTGTCGGTTTTCTGGACTTAATTTTGTGAGTACAAATGGTTCAACGGCTCCTTTGAATTTTCCTACCCGCACAACTTGTACGCCGATACCATATTTTTCTAAAGCTCCTGCCAAGAATATCGGTTGTGAACTAAAACCATTGACTTCCATTGCTCCCAAGGGGTTAAGCACGACTGTATCGGCTACAGAACTGAGATAATATTCTCGTTCTCCCCATCCCACACCATAAGCCACTATCTTTTTACCAGCAGCGCGGCATTTTTCTAGTGCTTGACGAATTTCTTTATAGGTAGCAAAGCCTGCATTATTGGTTGCAGAATTACGAGTAGCATCTAAGTAGATACCGACAATGCGGCGATCGCGTCGCGCCTTTTCTAAAGCATCTAGAACTGCACGGAGGCTCATCTGCTCCTCCTCTGTTCCTGATAATGCTTTTTGCAGCAGTTCGCCAGAGCTTGGCTTTGTATCGGTAATTTTCGTTGATAAGTCAAAAACTAGCACTGACTTATTTTTAACTTCTGGCCCTGTATCTTTGCTAGCTGCAAACAACAAAACTAGAAGCCCTGTGGTTCCAAGACCAAAGAAAATAAAAAGTCCTAAAATACTGCCAAGTAAGCTGGCAAAAGTTTGTTTGATAAAATTCTGCATATTTTTGTTATTAGTCATTAGTCATTAGTCATTAGTGATTTTCCCTACGGCAAGGAACAATTTTACTAATGACTTCATTTGTATTCTTAATATTTCCCAATTCCTCCTACCCAACACTCAAAATAGGGAAAGTAAGACGAATCATTATACTTATTTTATTCGCTGTAAGTTACCTGAACACTTCAACTGCTCCAAGTTGGCGCTGCCAGTACAAAAGAGTACTGTGGTAATTTCAGCAACTAACACTTGTGCCAAGTCGTAAACAGCAGCTTCTGAGGAAGCCGCCGCTTGCAAAAACGGCATTGCTAAACCAGCTAGATCTGCTCCCAGTGCCAGTGCTTTTGCCACATCCAATCCATGACGCAACCCCCCGGAAGCAATCAAAGGTATTTGTGGTGCCACAGCACGAATGCTCATTAAGCACTCTGCGGTTGGTAAACCCCAATCTGCAAAGGTTGTACCCAAACGTCGCTGCAACATATTTTCGGCTCGTTCGCTTTCCACCTTTGCCCAAGATGTACCACCAGCCCCAGCCACATCAATTGCCTGAACTCCAGCAGCAATCAGTTTTTGTGCAATTGGTGCTGATATGCCATTGCCAACTTCTTTAGCAATCACTGGCACTGATAACTTACTGCATAAAATTGCTATTTTGTCAAGCAAACCTCGGAAATTTGTATCGCCTCTAGGTTGGATACATTCTTGTAGTGGGTTGAGGTGCAAAATAAGAGCATCAGCCTCAAGAATGTCAATGATTTGCAGACATTCATCCAAACCGTAATCGTAGTTGAGTTGGACAGCACCCAAATTGGCGAATAGAAGTACACCGGGGGCATACTTGCGCATAGCGAAAGTATCAGCTACTTGAGGTTTTTCTACCGCCACGCGCTGGGAACCAACACCCATAGCCATTCTGTAGTGTTGGGCAACTTCTGCCAGACGACGGTTAATTATGCCAGCCTCCGGGGTTCCTCCAGTCATTGAAGAAATTAACAGTGGTGCCCCTAGTGTCTTTCCCAAAAAAGTAGTACTAATATCAATTTCGTCGCGATTGAGTTCTGGTAAACAACAATGGGTAAAACGGTAGTCTTCTAATCCGTTGGTAGTTTGCTGGAATTGTACGTCTTCCTCAAGGCAGATGCGAATGTGATCGGCTTTGCGAGTTTCTGTAGAAGCGAATGGGCTAGTCTGGGTGTTCACAGGTGGTTCATACTACAAAGGTGTTGTAGTTTCTATTTTCTCATCTTAGTCGCGCCCATTCTGTGGGAAAGATAACGAAGACTGGTGAGCGTGTAATCTCTAATTCGTTGTGCAATCAGAAATTTTGCGATCGCTAATGGCTTATTTTCATAAATTTCTTGCAAAAATTAGGTTCTAAGGTAATTACAACCACAGATAGACACTGATTTTATCGGTGTTTATCTGTGTCCATCTGTGGTCGATATTATTTAATTAAAAACACATAAAAAAGCACAGCAATAGCCGCTAGCACCAAAAATAATTATGAGATTTTAGATGAGATTTTAGATGAGATTTGGGATGAGAATTTTTGCGTAATATTAGTTTTGACAACAGTAGTATTCACAGAACCCTCTTAAGCTCACCCTCTTGAAAGTGAATGCTGTTAACCATTACAACTACACACCAGCCTGCTACAGATCTAGGTTATCTACTACATAAACACCCAGAGCGCTGTCAGTCTTTTGTCCTTTCCTTTGGAAAGGCACATATTTTCTATTCTGAAGCAAGTACACATCTCTGTACGGCGGCACTCCTATTGGATGTTGATGCAGTGAAGTTGGTACGGGGACGGGGTACTTTTGTTGGGCAATATGTGAGCGATCGCCCTTACGTTGCTTCTTCATTTTTGAGTGTGGCAATTGCTCAAGTATTCAGTACCGCTCTTGCAGGGCGTTGCAAAGACAAGCCAGAACTAGCACAAATTCCCATTCCCTTGGTAGCAAGATTACCTGTTCTACCCTGTTGGGGAGGCGAAGAGTTTTTGCGGCAACTGTTTGAACCTTTGGGCTATTCAGTCAGTGCTCAAGGTCATTTATTAGATGAAAATTTTCCAGAGTGGGGACAGAGCCATTATTATACAGTTGAATTGCAGCATACTCTGCCACTTTCAGAATTATTAAGCCATCTCTACGTACTTATACCAGTACTGGATGATGAAAAACACTACTGGGTGGGTGATGAGGAGGTAGAAAAACTGCTACGTCATGGTGAAGGTTGGTTAGCTGGGCATCCAGCACGAGAACAAATTACCAAGCGTTATCTAAAACGTCAAGGTCATCTCACGCGTGCGGCTTTGGCTCAATTGATGGAGGAAGAAAATCTCGATCCAGATGGGGTAGAAGAACAACATACTCAAGAAGAAGCAGCGGTAGAAAAACCCCTCAGCCTCAATCAGCAAAGGTTAAATGCTGTAGTTGCCGCCCTCAAAAAACATGGTGCCAAGCGGGTGATTGATTTAGGCTGCGCTCAAGGCAATTTACTAAAAATCTTATTAAAAGACAGTTTTTTTGAGCAAATTCTCGGTGTTGACGTTTCCTATCGCTCCTTAGAAATAGCAAAAGAAAGATTGGATCGCCTACGTTTACCTCGCGATCGCTGGAACCGCCTGCAACTGATTCAAGGTGCGCTCACTTACCAAGATAAACGTTTGAAAGGCTACGATGCAGCTACGGTAATTGAGGTAATTGAACACCTAGATTTGTCGCGTATTCAAGCTTTTGAGCGAGTTTTATTTGAGGTGGCTCAACCAAAAACCATAGTTTTAACTACACCGAATATTGAGTATAACGTCAGATTTGAAAATTTACCTGCCGGGAGATTGCGCCATAAAGATCACCGCTTTGAGTGGACGCGAGAAGAATTCCAATCCTGGGCAAACACTGTGGCAAAACGCTTTGGCTACAAAGTGGAATTTCAACCTGTAGGAATCGAAGACTCAGAAGTCGGTTCACCAACGCAGATGGGAGTATTTAGCCGTAATTCCTAATTTCGTCATTGGCTATGGAAGCAATTATTTTTGTCAGAATTCAGAGTTATTTGTCATTAGTCATTAGTTAACACCATTTACTAACTACTGTACGGGCGGGTTTAGAAGATAAATTATCGGTTTGAACGGCAAGATTATCAACAAAACCCGCCCCTAATAACCACTAACCACTGTACGGGCGGGTTTAGAAGACAAATTATCAGTTTGAACGGCAATATTATCAACAAAACCCGCCCCCACTAACTACTAACTACTAACCACTCACTAACAATGAAATTAACAATTCCTGAACTTTCCTTAGTTGTCTTGATTGGCGCTTCTGGTGCCGGAAAATCAACTTTTGCTCGCAAAAAATTTCAAAGCTTTGAGGTACTCTCTTCAGACTTTTGTCGGGGATTAGTATCTGATGATGAGAATAATCAGTCTGCTAGCAAAGATGCTTTTGAAGTGCTGCGTTACATTACTGCCAAACGTTTAGCAGTAGGGAAACTAACGGTAGTTGATGCGACAAATGTCCACCCAGAGGATCGCAAAGAATTTATTCAGCTAGCACGGCAGTACCATTTTTTCCCAGTAGCGATCGCTTTTGATTTACCAGAAGAACTTTGTCACCAACGCAATCAACAACGCCCCGATCGCCAGTTTGGTTCCCATGTTGTCCGCCGTCATACCCAATTTTTGCGCCGTTCTCTACGAGGCTTGGAAAGAGAAGGCTTTCGCTATGTCTACATCCTCAAGTCTCCAGAAGAAATTGACGCCGCAGAAATTGAGCGTCAACCTCTTTGGAATAACCGCAAGTACGAACACGGCCCCTTTGATATCATTGGTGATATTCACGGCTGTTGCAATGAGCTAGAAGAATTACTGGGAAAATTAGGATACGTCAAAGATAGGGGACAGGGGATAGGGGATAGGGGACAGGGAAAAGAAGACACGGGGAGGTGGGAACACGGGGACAAGGAGAAGAATTCTGCTCCTCTGCTCCTCTGCTCCCCTGCTCCCTTGCTTCCACTCCCCCCCTCTGCCGCCCCCACTCCCTCTCTCTGGAACGATGCCCCCACCTATTACCATCCCCAAGGGCGCAAAGCTATTTTCTTAGGTGATTTAGTAGACAGAGGGCCGCGCATCCTTGATACAGTCAAGCTAGTGCGAAATATGGTAGTAGCGGGAACGGCTTTTTGTGTTCCTGGGAACCACGAACACAAACTACTGCGAAAATTACGAGGTAAAAACGTTAAGGTAAATCATGGCTTAGAGCAAACCTTGGCAGAAATTGCAGCTTTGCCAGAAGAGGTGCGCGAACATTTTTCAAAGCAATTGAAAGAGTTTTTAGATTCTTTGGTGAGTCATTATGTCCTTGATGGCGGGCGTCTAGTAGTTGCCCATGCGGGAATGAAGCAGGAATATCAGGGACGGGGTTCGGCTCAGGTGCGAGAATTTGCGCTGTATGGTGAAAGTACTGGCGAAATTGACGAGTTTGGTTTACCCGTTCGTTACAACTGGGCAGCAGAGTACAGAGGCGAGGCGATGGTTGTCTACGGACACACTCCCGTGCCGGAAGCAGAGTGGCTAAATAACACAATTGATATTGATACAGGCTGTGTTTTTGGAGGCAAACTTACAGCCTTGCGTTATCCAGAAAAAGAATTGGTAAGCGTACCTGCTGCCCAAATTTATTGCCAACCTGTTAAGCCTATTACAGCAACTGGCAGTGGGGAGTCAGACATAGAAAAGACAGCCCAACAAGAACATGATGATTTGCTGAATATAGATGATGTGCTGGGTAGGCGTATTGTTAATACTCGCTTAGTGCATAGTATTACTATTCGAGAAGAAAATGCGATCGCTGCTCTAGAGGTAATGAGCCGTTTTGCCGCTAACCCCAAATGGCTGATTTACTTGCCGCCCACTATGTCTCCCGTAGAAACTTGCCAAGAAGCAGGATATTTGGAACATCCTCAACAAGCTTTTGCTTACTACCAAAACCAAGGAATTACGGAAGTCGTATGTGAGGAAAAGCATATGGGTTCGCGGGCAGTAGTCATAGTTTGCCGTGATGAGATAGCAGCCAAGAAACGCTTTGGTGTTGATGACGAGGGCATTGGTATCTGCTACACCCGCACAGGACGGCATTTTTTTGAAAACTCTACTCTAGAAACACAACTTTTAGCGCGTTTAAATACTGCCCTTTCTAGCAGTGGCTTTTGGGAAAAATTTGATACCGATTGGGTTTGTTTGGATTGCGAACTCATGCCTTGGTCAGCCAAAGCTCAAGGGTTATTGCGAGAACAATATGCTCCTGTGGGAGTTGCTTCACGCCTTGCCCTCAATAATGCTGTCACATTACTGGAAAAAGCCACTTACCTTGGTGTTGATGTCAGTACACAACTAAGCAGTTATCAACAAAAATCTGAAATGGCACAGCACTACGTCAATGCCTATCGCCAGTACTGCTGGTCAGTAAGTGATATTTCTCACTTAAAGCTTGCGCCTTTCCACATCTTAGCAACAGAAAACGCTGTTCATACCGATAAAGAGCATTGCTGGCACATTCAAGAAGTAGCAAAAATTGCTTTTCACGATCCAGAGTTAGTGTTAACAACGACACACAAGGTAATAGATTTGTCAGATCCCAGTAGTCTAGCAGAGGGTGTGCATTGGTGGAAAGAACTAACAGCAGTGGGAGGTGAAGGTATGGTAGTTAAACCGATGCAATTTATGATTAAGGGCAATCGAGGTATTATACAACCTGCAGTAAAATGTCGTGGAAAAGAATATCTGCGTATCATTTACGGGCCGGAATACGATCTGCCTGAAAATTTACAACGTCTGCGTCAACGGGGATTATCGCTGAAGCGTTCCTTAGCAATGCGAGAGTTTGCTTTGGGTGTTGAAGCATTGGAGCGTTTTGTTGCCCATGCACCACTACGCCACGTACATGAATGCGTTTTTGGTATTCTGGCGCTGGAGAGTGAACCTGTAGATCCAAGGTTGTAAACTAATCAAAATATGCCTTCGTTCGGCAACGCCGATAAAATAATCTAAAAATGAGTCTTGTGGTGGAAGGTAGTTAAATCAAAGGTGAAAGCAAAAGCAAGATAGTGACGCAGGTTCAGGTTTTGCTCGCTAGAAATTGCTCGATCGCAACAGTATCGGAGTAAAACATTTGGGATTCAACAATTTTGCCGCCGTGCATTTTATAAACGCTTGCAGCTGGCAAATCAAGTTTACTGCCGCTACTTGCTTCCAAGCCTTTCAGACGCCAGAGAACGACGACATACTCGCCTGCATCGAGAAAGACAGCATCCATCTTTCTTTCAACTTCAGGTTGGAGATGATTCCAGGTTTGAGCTGCACCTTCAATGTGTTGTTTTGCGCCTTTGAGACCGTAATGAACACCACCATAAGGTAGTGATGCAGCATCGCGGATGACAATCTCAGGATCATAAGCAGCAAGCACTCCAGCCACATCACGTTCTTCAACCGCTTTGAACAAACGACGAGTTGTCTCGATATTCTCGTGTGACATAGCAATTTCTTCCTTTCATGCAAAGTGTTTGTAGCAGGGTTTTACAATCGTCAGACTAGTCTTTAACGATTACATATTCAGTATGCAGAAATCTTTGACCGCTTTGCTTCAACGTTCTTGCGATCGTTTTCAACGTTCTTGCTGCGAATAAACTTTGGGTGTCACTCCCACAAGCCGTTTGAAATGGTAAGTGAAATGTCCTTGACTGGCAAAACCAACCATCTGAGCAATTGTCACGAGCGACAAATTTCCTATCACCATCAGTTGTTTAGCTCGTTCAATTCGGCAACGGATTACATATTGATGAGGTGATGTATTGGTTGATTTCTTGAACAAGTGAGCAAAATGATAGGGACTTAATTGCACAATCTTTGCCAATTCAGCCAAGTTAATGTTTTTATCCAAGTTTGCATTAATGAAATCAATAATTTGCTTCCATTGTGTTTGAGTAAAACCGCCTGGAATCGGTTTAATTTGACGTGAATGAGTTGAATATCGAGCTAAAAGATGGACAACCAGTGCATAAGCGATCGCATCAGCATATAAACTGCTGTTTTCCCCATCAATCTCTAGCGATGTTTTCAGCGCAAAGCCAATCTGTTCCACTAATGGATCAACAAGAGTCGCGAGATGGGGAATCAGTTCTAAGCGATCGCTCCCAAACACGTCATAACCCACCTGAGTCAAAAAAGACGGTTCTAAAAACAGATTGAAGAATTCAGCTTCTTTATCCCAACGGAACTGTTGACTCAGATAAGCAGGATAAATTGCCAAATCTCCTGGGATTGAATCAACCGCCTTTCGTTGTCCATCAACGGCTTGCTCCAGTCGCACAGGCTTGCCGACATTCATACAAAGGGTATGTCGAGGCGATATATGCTCCGGCACTTCACAGGGAGGTTGCTGAAAGTGGGCAAAGTGAATGTTTGTCCACCTCGATCCGTCACTCACCAATATTGGCGATCGGGGAAGGATTAAAGGTAACTTGTTTTGAGCAAGATCGGTCACAGTTATTTTGAGTTTTTTAAGAGGATTCTAGCAGCAAGCACTAGAGATGCCTTCCCCAAAAATGGTGATTGAGGTGTCTGTTTTGGAAAAATGAATTAGCTTATTGCACCCCAAAAGAGTGTTTTGATAAACAAATCACTCTCAAGTTGGAAACACATTATATGCTCTGACAGAGGTTTTTTTGTCTCCATTTAAGTATCCTAATCGGTTAATGAGCGAATTAGAAGAAGGAAGAACAGGCAAGAGCATGGATAATATAGACAATATTGATAGTACTGCAAGTAATTCGGATCAAAATACGACAGGTACTGAAGCTAATATTATTGATAAGCCATCATCTCAAGAACCAAAAAAATTTTCGAGCATGATTGATATCGATGGTCAGCGTCCGATAGACCCAAGTGATTTAGAGGTTAAAGAGACTCTCGATATAGATGGTCAACGTCCAATTGCTAAGAGCAATTTTCAATTAAATGAAACAATAGACGTAGACGGTCAGCGTCCGATAGCCAAAAGCGATTTTCAGGATCGTGAAAAGCTTGCTATAGACGGTCAGCGTCCGATAGACCCAAGTGATTTAGAGATTAGAGATACTCTCGACATCGACGGTCAACGTCCGATTGCTAAAAGTAGTTATCAGGTTGAGGATACCCTCGACATTGACGGTCAGCGTCCAATTACTTCAAGTAATACTGAAAAGCTTGACATTACAACGGACTATGTAGACTAAAATCATCTAGGATGTTCTGTTTGAGTCTGAGGCTTAAGTTCAGAGTAAATTTGAGCCAGCTTGAATAATGGTGCGATCGCGTACACCAATCAGAATTATCAATTAATCACTTGGTGAAGGTAAAGCACGGAAAACACCTGTGCTTTTGCTAAGAGCTTTTCACGAGACGCAAATTATCGATAACCGCAATCACACTGAAAAAATTAAGCCAGCGCCTCAGGTGGTGCGCGTACACGCAAAGCGGCTATTTGCAGAAGTCGCTATGCGCACCAGGTTCTCGTCAGACATCGCTCCCCTACTCTTTTCAGAAATGAGAGGGCAGTGCTATTTAATCGCGGTATTACCCTCTGTGACTAGGGTTGAAGTCAATTACTCATGTTCACCCACGTTTTGTGCATTCCAGAACTGTTCGGCAAATGCAACGGCTGGGTGAATTGGCGCTTTAGGCTTGGCTTTCAGTAACATACCCGCTTCATGCGGCAAGCGATCGCTCTTGGTTGAATTACACCTCTCACACGCCGTTACCACATTGTCCCAGGTATGCTGTCCACCCTTGGAGCGAGGAATTACATGGTCAAGTGTTAAATGCTTGGTGCTACCGCAGTATTGACAGGTGTAGCGATCGCGTTTGAGCACTTCACGTCGGTTTACAGGAGGTACTTTCCAATGCCGTTCGGGATTGCTAACCGTGAGACGAATATGTTCGGGAACTTGTAGTACAACACTAGGAGAACGGACTTCCCATTGCTTTGTACTACCAAAATTTAAGGATTCTGCCTGACCTGTAATTAACAAAACGATTGCTCGTTTGATATTGATCCGTGCCAATGGTAAGTAGTTTTTCGAGAACACTACCACTGAATTTTGTAGTATGTGCGAGCGTTGAAAAGGTGGTTGAGCTTCCATAAGTTAATTCACTCCTAAAAAATAACCCCTGCCTCTGGTGAAAAGAAGCGGGGGTTAGGTAGTTGATACTTTTTGCCCTATGTCGTTACTATGAGACATTTGCACCTCCCGCTGTGGATAAAATCCGGATTTAGCCATCTGGAAATCGCTCCAAAAATGCCAACACTTGTAGATTTATCGCCTAACAAGCAATATATTCCCTCCAACGCTTCGAGTGCTATCGCTCTGCTCGATCCCCTGCGGGATTGGCAATGCCGAAAAGCGCTAGTAACGGTTAAGGAAAATCTGCGTATCATTGAAGCTTTGTATTATTTGTAATCGAGGCTATTTTTAATATTACATATGTAGTATGTATTTGTCTAGCACACAGTTTCACAATAGTTGAGCGTCGATTGAGTATGACATAAATCCAAATTTTCAAGAGAGGAAACTCAAGCTCAGATGCCTTTTAGCTTAACAATAAATAAAGTTAACTCCCACAAAGCAACGAGATCGGGGTTAATAAAAGCTATACACTATAAAAAGGAAAATATTCAACCCTTGAACAATCGACTCTTCTTAAAGGAAAAATTACAAGCGAAGCTTGAGGAGATCCAAATTAACAGGGATGGCTCTCCTGTTACCAATTTGAAGCTAGATAAAACTACTGTCACAGAAATTGAGCAGTTGACAAGGGAACTCGAAAGCTTTAATCCTCATCCTAGTCCTCTTTTGTATGCTACTTCTTTGCTGGAGGGAGCGTGGCAATTGCAATATTCCACTGCAAGAGAAATCCGTTCTTTAGCCTCCCTCCCGTTGGGGTTAAAAGTGGGTAAAGTCTATCAAGTGATTGATACTGCAAATAAATTGTTTTTCAACTTAGCTAAAGTTAAACATTCTTTTGGGCTAGTGTCGGGATATGTCAAAGTGACAGCTAGCTTTGAGCCTGCCACAGAAGATTTATCGCCTCCACCAAACAAACGCATTAATGTCTATTTTGACAAACGTTATCTATCGATTGAGAAGATTATTGGCATTAATACTCCCCAATTCAACCCATTCAAGGTGTCGAGTGCTAATAATCCTACTGGTAGAGTTGCCACCCTTGACATTACTTACTTGGATGAAACCCTAAGAATTGGGCGTGGAGGGGATGGAAGTTTATTCATTCTTACTAAATCCAATGATTTCCCTGATAATGCAAACTCGATCTGAACTGCGATCGCACTTCAGCTGGCTTTGGCAAGCAAAGGAAAGTCGCTCGTGAAGATTCGGTTCTATTCTTGGTGCGATCGCTTTATATTAAAGATAAATAATTAAGAAAAATTAAGCTGTACTACCGTAACCAGCCATGAGTCAAACTGCCCTAAATTTAATTGCCATCTCTGTTTTTCTCATGACCCTTTCCAGCCTGCTGGGGCCATTATTTCACCTATCGCCCACAGTACCAGCACTCGCCACCTTTACTATTTTGGGAATAGCAACTGTTGATACATTAGGTTGGCAAGGTAAGGGTGGAACCATATTTTTAGATTGGATAGCAGGATTTTCTCCTGCACATCGAGAACGCATTATCCACCACGAAGCTGGGCACTTTCTGGTTGCATATCTTTTAGACATTCCCGTTATCGGTTACACTCTCAGTGCTTGGGAAGCTTGGAAACAAAAGCAACCAGGGCAAGGAGGCGTGAGTTTTGATGATCAAGAGCTAGCATCCCAGTTGGAACGAGGAACTATTAGCACCCAAATGCTCGATCGCTACTGCACTGTTTGGATGGCGGGTATTGCTGCTGAAACCTTGGTATACAAAAATGCTGAAGGTGGGGCTGATGATAAAAGCAAGCTGGCTGGAGTTTTAGGAAGTATGGGCTGTTCTGCCTCGGTTTGCGAGCAAAAGCAGCGCTTTTTTGCCCTGCAAGCCAAAACTCTCCTGCAAGAAAATTGGTTGGCATATCAAGCTTTAGTAAATGCCATGCGCCAACGTGCCTCTGTGGCAGAGTGTATTGCTGCCCTCAAACTTAAGAAGAAACTACCCGAAGATGCGAAATAGGTTGAGAAATAATATTTTCGCTTTCGCTTTCGCAACCCATGACACGATTACGCCCGGCTGCTTTCGCTTGCAACAAATAACGATCAGCACGTTCTAGCAGACTGATTCCGCTCGCATCATCTTCCGCTTGCAGACATGATATTCCCAAACTAACAGTGGTGTTGATTGACAGTTGATTGTCGATCGCAAAGGTATGCTCGCTAACTATACGATTAAGACGATGGGCTACGACTAGTGCTTCTTCGCAGCTTGTGTTACCAAGCAGGATCACAAATTCCTCCCCACCATAGCGGAAAGGAATATCACGCTCGCGCAGATTGTGGCGCAGTCGCTGGGATAACAACTGCAAAAGGCGATCGCCAACTAAATGCCCGTAGGTATCATTAACTTTTTTAAAATAATCGACATCTAAAATAATTAAACTTAGAGAAGTCCGATGATTGCGAGCTTTTTGAATTTGCCTGGGCAATTCCCAATCTAAAGCACGGCGATTGCTAAACTCTGTCAGCGCATCAGATAGGGCGATTGTGGATAAAAAGTCGTTTTTGCGGAGCAGATCCCGGTATTTCTGAGCTTTTCGCAAGCCTACTGTCAATTGCGCTGATAATAAACGCTGATTGACGGTTAAATCTACTAGATTTGGATCTGTATCGTCCTTTGGAACTAGCCAAATATATGCATCAGCTCCTTGCCTGAGTGCGATCGCATTGATCTCAAACTCCCACTCCAAGCCGTACTGACTTTTACTTGCAAGCAACTGGGGACGATCTTCTAAAAGAATACAGTAAATCCAAGATAGTTTTGTCTGTTCTTTCAGCCAACAGCAGAGTTCTAGACTGCCATTATTGCTCGCCTGCACAAGAATAATATCGGGCGGTGTGATTTGAATGTAAGACACAGCCTGATCGATATTATTGATAACTTCTATGCTACAGGCACTTGCATCACGGATCTGATCCGGAAGTGTAGTGATAAAATTATTGCTTCCAAAGACCAGAATAGAAATTTTCATGGCTTTGCTTTTTGCCCTATATCAACTTCAAGGATATAAGCCTGGTAAAACCTTATTAAGGCTTGCTGCTGTCAATATGTATACTTATATTTTTTAAATCGGAGCAGTATCCCATATTTTCTTGCCTTGCTATTGCATCTACAGTCATCTTCTCCTAACTTTACTATTACTACAGTGGTCAAAGTTGAAATTTAGGATACCTAATTCTGCTGTTACCCGCTGTATTTCAAACAGTAACAATACTGAATCATCTTCAAGAGAAGACTAAGTATACCTGAAATCTTATGTAATCTACAGGAATTTTTTATCTAGAATTGTTATCCAGTAACTTGTTTTAAGTAATCTGAGGTTTTTAAAGAAAAATTTTACAGGTTAAACAATTCTTCTGTTTTTATGGGCTTGGTCTTTGGATGATATATTATTGTATTATTTCATCCGTAAAAACCGTTACAAACTAATATTTTTCAAAGGCTACATAATTAATAGTTTGTGTTTTTTTGTGATTTATAACCTGCAATACTTAAGTTTATATTTTGTTGGGAAACTAATCATCACAGTCTCTATATTTCCACAATATCCTGAAATTCACTAGGAATTGATAAAATTTTAGTGAATTGTTGCCCTGCTTTTTAAACAAAAACAAGTGAATAATATTAGTCTAATCAAATACAGCTTTATAACAGCTAGCTATTAGCTGTCTTGTCCTCCGAATTACTAAGTAGATTTACATAATAGCAAAAATGTCAAAAAATGATCCCAAATAAAAAATTAAGAAACTATTTCAGGTTCATAAAAGAACACAGAACTCAAAATTAGTTAGGGATTAGAGACATTAATTAGGAAATAGGGTTGGGGGAAGGATAACTGACAACTGATAACTGATTACTGGTTTGTGAGTTCTTTGTTATAAACTTTCAGTGAATCAGTATCTATTGAATCTATTGATAGCCTTCTATCTCATAACCAGCTGCAACAATAGATTGTTTGATTGACTCTTCGGAAGCTGTAGATTCTACGGTGACAGTTTTAGCTTGGACGTCCACCTCAACCTTTGCATCAGGTTCCATAGTGTGGATAGATTCCGTAATCGTTTCAGCACAACCTTCACAAGCTATATTTGGAACTTTCAATTTTAATGCCATAAGTGACCTCGGTATGTAAATTTGCCATGATTCTCAAATATCTATCCTATTGAAGAAAGATTAATTCCTCATCTGACTACAGTTAGGAGATTTTTCTATCGTTGCCAGCTAGCTGCGAGCTTCGTTGGTTTCTCGAATCAGGTTTTTGGGTAGCAGCAAATTCAAACAAAATGTCAGAATTAGGATTATCCTCTTTTATGCAACTTCACTATCTCACGTAAATATCCCTCCCATGTCTTATCATCCCCAGTACCTCAGCGGTAACGAAATTCGCACCTTATTCCTCGACTTCTATGCCCAACGGGGACACCAAATTCTGCCAAGTGCCTCCCTCGTGCCAGAAGATCCCACCGTGCTGCTGACGATCGCGGGGATGCTACCGTTTAAACCGATATTTTTGGGACAGCGCACACCAGAATTCAAACGCGCTACTACTTCCCAAAAATGCATCCGCACCAATGATATTGAAAATGTCGGACGCACCCAACGGCATCATACCTTTTTTGAAATGTTGGGTAACTTTAGTTTTGGCGACTATTTTAAAGAACAAGCGATCGCTTGGGGTTGGGAAATCTCTACAACTGTCTTTAAGTTACCTCCAGAGCACCTCGTTGTCAGTGTCTACGAAGAAGACGACGAAGCCTATGCGATCTGGCGAGATCAAATCGGCGTGCCAGAAAAGAGAATTAAGCGCATGGGTGCAGATGATAACTTCTGGAACTCCGGCCCGACTGGCCCTTGCGGCCCCTGTTCGGAGATATACTATGATTTTCACCCAGAACGGGGTGACGACAATATAGATTTAGAAGACGATACTCGATTTATTGAGTTTTACAATCTTGTCTTCATGCAATACAACCAGGATGCAGAAGGCAACTTAACACCCCTTGCGAATAAGAACATCGACACCGGCATGGGTTTGGAGAGGATGGCGCAAATTCTCCAACAAGTTCCCAATAACTACGAAACTGATTTAATTTTCCCGATTATTAAAAAAGCAGCAGAAATTGCTGGTGTTGACTACTATAAAGCTGGCGAAAAAAACCAAGTTTCTCTAAAAATCATCGGCGATCACGCTCGCGCTGTTGTTCATATGATTGCCGATGAAATCCGCGCCTCCAACGTGGGAAGAGGTTATGTGCTGCGACGCTTAATTCGGCGTCTGGTACGTCACGGGCGCTTAATTGGCATTCGTGGTGAATTTACCACCCAAGTTGCTGAAGTTGCTATTTCCCTGGCTGAAGATGCTTACCCCAATCTCCGTCAACGAGAAAATGCCATCAAAGCAGAATTGCAACGGGAAGAATCTCGCTTTCTCCAGACGTTGGAAAGAGGCGAAAAACTGCTGGAGGAAATTATTGCTCAGGTGAAGCAGCAAGGCAAAACCCAAATTAGCGGAGAAGATGCCTTTACCCTATTTGATACCTATGGTTTCCCCTTAGAACTTACCCAAGAAATAGCAGGAGAAAACAACCTGACAGTCGATGTTGACGGCTTCAATGTCGAAATGGAAAAACAGAGACAACGCGCAAGAGTTGCTCATGAAAGTATCGACTTAACAGTGCAAGGTTCTCTCGACAAGCTCGCTGAACATATTCATGCGACAGAGTTTTTGGGCTACGTTCAACCGACAGTGACTGCGAAAGTCGAAGCCATATTGGTAGGTGGCGTTTCCCAAGAAGAAGCAGAAGCGGGAACTGACGTGCAAATTGTTCTCGACAAAACTCCGTTTTATGCTGAGTCGGGAGGACAAATCGGCGATAAAGGTTACATTTCTGGTGAAGGTGTCGTCGCTACAATTTATGATGTCAAAAAAGAATCTGATTTCTTTGTTCATTTTGGACGGATTGAACGCGGCACTCTGAGAGTAGGCGATACTATCACCGCTCAAATCGATCGCGCTTGTCGGCGTCGGCTACAAGCTAACCATACTGCAACTCATCTACTGCAAGCGGCGTTAAAGAAAATTGTCGATGACTCGATTTCGCAGGCGGGTTCTTTGGTGGCGTTTGATAGACTGCGCTTTGACTTCAACTGTTCGCGCCCCCTGACACCAGAAGAGATCCAGCAAGTAGAGGAACAAGTAAACACCTGGATTGCAGAAGCACACTCAGCTCATGTGGCTATTCTGCCCCTTGCCGAAGCAAAAGCTAAAGGTGCGATCGCTATGTTTGGAGAAAAATACGGCGAAGAAGTACGCGTGATTGATTTCCCTGGCGTGTCGATGGAATTGTGCGGTGGAACCCACGTTAGCAACACTGCCGAAATAGGGGTATTCAAAATTATCTCTGAAAGTGGTGTGGCTTCGGGAGTGCGACGGATTGAAGCTGTTTCTGGCCCGGCGATGCTAGACTACTTGAACGTGCGCGATAAAGTAGTTAAGGATTTGGGTGACAGATTCAAAGTCAAACCTGAAGAACTACCAGACAGAATTACAACTCTGCAAAACGAACTGAGAACCACTCAAAAAGAACTAGAAACACTCAAGTCACAGTTAGCGATCGCTAAATCTGACAGTTTACTGCAAACAGTCGAAACTGTCGGCGATTACAAAATTCTGATTGCCCAAATGGAAGACGTTGACGCACAATCCTTGCAAACCGCAGCAGAACGTTTGCTGCAAAAACTTGGCTCTGGAGCAGCAGTAGTACTTGGTTCTGTTCCCGAAGCCGGAAAAGTCAGCTTCGTTGCAGCATTTTCGCCAGAAGTGAACAAGAAAGGCTTGCAGGCTGGAAAATTTATTGGTGCGATCGCTAAAATTTGCGGTGGTGGCGGTGGCGGGCGTCCAAATTTAGCGCAAGCAGGCGGGCGTGATGCGAGTAAATTGCCAGAGGCGTTGGAGAAAGCCCAAAGCGAGTTGAAGTCCGCGTTGGGTTAATTATTTCATGGCTTAAGTGAGGGAGAAATAAGAGGCTAGTTTTTCTCCCTTTTCTATCAAACAGCAGATTAGTTTATATAAATTTACTTTAAATAACCAACCATAATATATATATTCTTAATTATTATCGTTCTCAAAGCTACAAGTAATTTA
The DNA here is from genome assembly GCF_000317285.1 of Chlorogloeopsis fritschii PCC 6912. Taxonomy (GTDB): domain Bacteria; phylum Cyanobacteriota; class Cyanobacteriia; order Cyanobacteriales; family Nostocaceae; genus Chlorogloeopsis; species Chlorogloeopsis fritschii. Next base: position 27,421 of record NZ_AJLN01000049.1, read on the forward strand.
CCCAATTCAGAAATATGCACACTAATCTTGGCTACACCATATCCTTCAAGAATTACTTCCGTTGAAGATGTTTCTGCAAGCCCAGAACGAATTAAATTATTAATATAATTACTATTTTTACTACCTTCTATAAGTTGTTTCAAATCTTCCATAAATGCAATATCTATTTCATTATTAAAAATAATAAATTTAAAAAGAAAAGCAGTCTGTGTATATTTAGATTTAGAGCAGAAAATTAAAAGTGTAAATTTTATGTCTAGCTATCAAGAAGTATTACAACAAGCTCAAAGTTTAACTCCTGAAGAACAAATACGCTTAATTGAAGATTTATCCAGTTTAATTCGTCAACGGGTGACGATGACATCTAAGCCAAAGCACAGCATTTTAGAATTGCGTGGGTTGGGTAAAGAAATCTGGAATAGTATTGATGCTCAAGAATATGTGAATCAGGAACGTGATTCATGGAATGGCTAGTCCTGTTACATGGTCAAATTGTGGGATTGGATACTGCACCACTAATTTATTTTATTGAAGAAAATCCTAATTATTTGGATATTACAGATGTTTTCTTTGAAGCAATATTTCGTGGTGAAATTAGTGTTGTCACGTCAGTTTTGACTATCACAGAAGTGTTAGTCTATCCCTTACGACAAGGAAACACAACATTAGCTCAACAATATCGTGAGATTTTGTTTAACTCCCAAGGGTTGACGACTATCGAAGTTTTTCCAGATATAGCTGAAACTGCTGCACAACTAAGAGCAAATTACAACTTAAGAACCCCAGATGCTATTCAGATTGCTACTGCTATTCGTGGAGGTGCATCATTTTTCTTGACGAATGATGCGCGTTTACCATCGTTACCGGAATTATCAGTGCTAGTGTTGGAGCAGTTGATAGTGTAGTGATCGCACTCTGCACATACTCAAAGCGATCATCTGTATAAAAAGATGAGCGATCGCTAATCATTATGATGGCACTATGGGCGATCGCATTTTGGGAAGATGAGAGCGATCATACTTGGTGCATTCATCAATAGCATTCGGGCCAAATGGTAAACCTTTTGGGAGTTCTAATACGGGTAAAGTAAGATTCCAAATTTCTGCCTCACCATCAACGAAAGCACGACAGGCAGACTTAGTAATAACTGAATATTCGATGATTTGCATTTTACTTTTTTCATTTTGTTCGACAGAACACAGGTTCAACAGAACCATCAGTAAAATATATCACAAATCAATTAATCATGTACGATAATTTATTGCATTAAATAATACCTTTGAACTTTTTGTAATCTATACTTTCATTCCATACTACTTATCACCTTTATCCTTAGTAAATAAGCAAAATAGATGTGCAAATTACAAAGCGGAACATACTATATTTAGGTAGTATGGTTGAGGTTAGGGTTTCAGATGTTTAGTACCTGCCCGATGTCTTCAAAATTCATTCACATCCATAAATTTTCTGGATTATCTTTGTCATCTTCCCATTTGAAAGGGTTGTTGGCAATGTATTCTCGAATTCGGTCTATAGAATCATCAGCAGGAATGATATGCTCGTAAAATCTTGGTTGCCAACTAAAATGTTCTTGACTATTTTTTCTACACCAACGGGTAACGGATGCTTTGTAGGCATGAATAACAGCTTGCAGAGAACCAGGTTTTAAAGGCCCAAATTTATTCGTTTCTTCTGATTGTAGAGACGCGAAATTTCGCGTCTCTACATTAGGTGGACGGTCTATAACGACAATTCCATGCACATGATTGGGCATGATTATATATGTATCAATATCTGTATGTTCAAAATGACTAGGAATTTCTGCCCAGTATTGTTGTGCTATTTGCCCAATGTCTGATAATTGTATTTTCTCGGCTACTACATCACCAAAAAAACAGGTGCGATCGCGCGTGCATATCGTCACGAAATACCAACCATTTGCTGCATAATCACGATTTGGCAACCTAAGAGATTCAACTCGATATTTGTCTTGAAATTTGGGCTTCATAGATTTGTCTGCATAAATAATTTGTAGAGACGCGAAATTTCGCGTCTCTACATTGGATTTATTTACACAGTTATAACCTACTCAATTCCCTCAATCCGATCCTCAACCTCCTGGTACAACTCGCGCAAGCGTTCCAAATTACTCTCACTCGTCTCCCAATAACCACGCCCATTTACTTCCAACAAAGTCGATACAATCTTGCGGAAAGAATGGGGGTTCATATTCATCAACCGCTTCTGCATCTCTTCATCCTGGATAAACGTGGTGTTCACATCCTCATAAACCCAGTTATCAACTGCACCCGCAGTCGCACTCCAACCCATTGTGTTTACCAATCGCTTGGAGAGTTCACGCACACCTTCGTAACCGTGAGACAGCATTCCTTCGTACCACTTGGGATTTAACAATTTGGTACGGGCATCCAAACGCACGGTTTCTGACAATGTCCGCACTTGAGCATTGGCAGTAGTGGTATCTGCAATGTAGGATGCTGGTGTTTTACCATCACCACGCAGACTTGACACAACTTTTGTGGGATCGGAGTCGAAGTAGTGGGAAACGTCGGTTAAGCTAATTTCGGAAGAGTCGAGGTTTTGGAAAGTTGCCTCAGCTGTTTTCAAGGAACTTTCAAAAATCTTCCGAGATTCTTCCATCGTGCCGGGGCTATCAGCACTGAAGGCAAAAGATTTCCGATTCAAATACATTTCCTGCAATTCGGCTTCGCTTTCCCAAGTGCTGTTTTCCACTGCCAAGTTGATGTTTGACGAGTAAGAACCAGATGCGTTGGAGAAGACACGAGTCGCTGCTTGTCGCAGGTTAATTCCCATTTCCTCTGCTTGTTGCAAAGCGTGTTTGCGGACATAGTTCATTTCCACAGGTTCATCCGCTTCTGCTGCCATTTTTACCGCTTGATCCAGCAGGTTCATCTGGTTGATAAACAAGTCGCGGAATACGCCAGAACAGTTGATCACAACGTCAATTCTGGGACGTCCCAACTCTTCTAGAGGTATTAATTCTAACTTGTTCACTCTTCCCAAGGCATCAGGAACCGGACGTGCACCAACCATCCACATGATTTGTGCCAGTGATTCCCCGTAGGTCTTGATGTTATCTGTTCCCCAAAGTACTGAGGCGATGGTTTCGGGATACTTACCACCGTTTTCGGCCATGTGCCGCGCTAACAAGCGGTCTACAACAATTTTGGCTGATTGTACCGCCGCCGTTGTCGGGATGGCTTGAGGATCGAGGGCGTGGATATTTTTACCTGTGGGTAATACATCCGGGTTGCGAATGGGATCACCACCAGGCCCAGGTAGTATATACTCGCCTTCTAAGCCTTGGAGTAACGCACCGAGTTCGTTATCAGCGCACACTTGCTGCAAGCAAAATTCCAGATACTCAAATAGCGGTTTTAAGGCTGTGGTATCAACCTTGGTATAACCAGCTTGATGCAAGGCTTCTACCCAAGGCTCTTTTTTGCCCATGTTAAAGAAGTTGAGCTTGGAAACAAAGGAAACTCTGCCTTCCGCGTCGGTTTGCTCTTTGACAAGAGCAGAAACTGCGGCACGGGTTGCCATCGTGATGTCTTGCAGCAGTTGGACATCTTCTAAAATGCCTAAGTCGCTGTTTTTGTAAATTTCGTCAATATCCCGTCCAACGCTATTGGCAATAATGCGGGGCAAGCTTTGAATTTCTTCTTCTGTACGATCTAAGCCAGCAATATTAACGAGTGTAGCAACTGCTTCTTCTGCACTCGGCGGTTTGCCAATTACGTGTAAACCGCAAGGCAACAGTCGCGATTCAATTTCCATCAACTTGCGGTACACCATGCCAACGATATTATCTCGCTCATCAGCGCTCATATCTTTGGCATCGATTTCTGGCAAATTAATGTCTTTGTCTAAGTTCACCATCCGGCACTTATCCATGATGGTGTTAACAATGGGAATACCGCGTCCAGTATCTTTCAAGGTTTGGTAAGAACCAATTAAATCGCTGAGTTCTTTTAAACCCTTGTATAAACCAGCGTTTTCTGCTGGCGGAGTTAGGTAAGAAATTGTCTCAGCGTAGCCGCGACGCTTGGCAATTGTTGCCTCGCTGGGGTTATTGGCTGCGTAGTAATACAGATTGGGAATTGTACCAATTAGATTATCTGGATAACATTCGCCAGACATACCCATTTGTTTCCCTGGCATGAATTCCAAGGAACCGTGAGTACCGAAGTGCAGTACGGCGTCGGCTTTCCAAATTTGTTCTAGGTAAGTGTAGTATGCAGCAAAACCGTGATGGGGGCTGGCAGAACGAGAGAACAACAACCGCATCGGATCGCCTTCGTAACCGAAGGTAGGCTGAACGCCGATAAAGACGTTGCCAAAGTGCTTGCCGTATACTAGTAGATTTTGCCCATCGCTGTTGAGGTGTCCGGGAGGTGGCCCCCAGTTTTCTTCTAAGCGTTGGGAGTAGGGAGTAAATTCTTCGTACTCAGGCACCGACATCCGATAGGCAATGTTCAGTTCCGGGCTGCTGTACTGTGCCTGGGCGTCGTGGATTACTTCTTGCATGAGCGCCTGAGCATTTTCCGGTAAGTCTGGCACGTCATAGCCATTGTTTTTGAGTGCTTTCATTACCTCGTAGATGGAACCGAATACATCTAAGTAAGCGGCGGTTCCCACATTACCCTTATCTGGCGGGAAGCTGAAAACGGTGATGGCAACTTTCTTTTCCAGCTTGGGTTTGCGACGCAGGTTTGCCCATTTCAGCGCTCGTTGCGCTACTGCTTCGATCCGATCTTGGAGAGCGATCGCTTTTCCTGTCGCACCATCCCGTCCTGATAAAATTATCGGCTCAATTGCCCCATCCAACTCAGGAATAGCTATTTGCAAAGCTACTTGAATTGGGTGTAAGCCCAAATCGCTATCTAGCCACTCTTCGGTAGTTTGGAATACCAAGGGCAGGGCTACCATATAAGGACGATTCAGACGCTTCAGCGCTTCTATTGCCTTAGGATGATCTTGCCGTGCCGGGCCACCTACTAATGCAAAACCTGTTAAAGATATTACTCCATCTACTAAGGGTGCTTTGCTCGTCGGCTCGTAGAAGTAGGCATCTACAGGCTTAGAAAAGTCCAAACCACCAGCAAATACAGGAATTACCCTTGCGCCCATTGCTTCTAGTTCCTGCACCATCGCCACGTAGTGAGCATCATCACCTGTCACTAAGTGTGTACGCTGCAACACTAAACCGATACAAGGGGCTAAAGGATCTTTCAAATCTTGGGAAATATCTGGGCGGCTATTGTACCAATTGAGGTATTCTCTGACATCCTCGAACATTGTTGTGGCTAAAGGATGCCAAATTCCCATATCAGGATAAACAACCGGCTCTTGATATTGGAAAAGTGCAAAATTTTGTTTATCTAGATCTTTTAATACGTACTTATCAGTTAGCATCAGCAAGAAGTTTGCCAAATTCTCTGGAGAACCTCCTAGCCAATACTGAAAACTGAGCATGAAGTTTCTGGCGTCTTGTGCTTTGTCCATGGGCAGGAACTTAAGCACTTGTGGCAGAGTCCTTAGTAACTTCAGCATTGCATCTTCAAAACCAGCGCCGGATTTTTCCTTGCGCTTGCGCATAAATTGCGCAATTGCACTTTTAGACTGCCCTAATTGTGCCATTGAGAAGGTGCCCATCTTATTTAGGCGCATCACTTCCGGCATAGACGGGAAGACTACGGCAACGTCAAGGCGATCGCGGTGTGGTTTTACGGCTTCTACTACCTTTTGGGCTAAGTCTTCAATAAAAATCAGTGAAGCGATGAAGATATTGGCAGTCTCGACATCTTTTTTGAACTCCTCATAGTTCTCACCAGAGCGGAGTTCTTCAATCAAGTATCCACTAATTTCAATCGCCACCTTGGGATTGTTTTCGTTAATCGCCCTCACCGCTTGTGACAATGCACTCTGGTACTGGGACTCTAACACGACATAGACCACCTTAATTAAATGACGCCCCCGTAGGTTATCGGGCGCAATATGTCTAATGGTGGACTTGACGTGGGTGAACATGCTTCCTCGGCTCCTTTGATGCGTGTTCTCTACTCCAGAAGTTCTGAAGGGCAATTGCCGCCTTTCAGACTTCCTCTCTATAGGCAATCTGAGTTTTGTTTTATCAGAAAAAGCTTGCTCACAGGCGATTTTGTCGCTTATCTGACACAAAACGATATAAATAATTAAATACTTTGTTACAAATATTGACAAGCAGAAAAGTGAATACTTGCTTAATTGTAAATTTTTGTTAAATAAATCTAAAAATATATTTTATTCTTTTTACCTTCTGCCTTTGTTCTTACCTTCTGCCCTCTGCCTTCAATAAACAAATCACCACCAGCCAATCAGAAAATGACTATGCCAGCAGTTGATATTTTGATTCTCTCAAACGGCCCCGGAGAAGTAACGACTTGGGTACGCCCAGTAGTGCGAGCATTACGTCAAAAGCTGGGAAATAACCGTTCAAAAGTAAGGATTTCGGTAATTTTATCGCCTTGCCCTAACGCCACTGGTAAAGAAACCGATATAGCCCGTTCTTACCCAGAAGTAGATAGAGTGCAATCTGCAGAGCATTTTTGGCGTTTTTTGCTTTCGGGAAAAACCCAGGAAAATTGGGATTGGAGAAGTCGAGGTGTAGTTGTTTTTCTTGGTGGAGATCAATTTTTTCCTGTAGTTATTGGCAAAAGGCTTGGTTATAGTACGGTTGTTTACGCGGAATGGGAGGCACGCTGGCACAGTTTAATCGATCGCTTTGGCGTGATGAAACCAGAAGTTGCTGCTAGAGCATCGCAAAAGTATGCCCATAAATTTGCCGTTGTGGGAGATTTGATGGCAGAAGCAGCTAGTGATTCGTCATTAGTCAGTAGTCATTTGTCCATAGCAGAAAACCAGGGACAAATGACTGAATTGATTGGTTTACTCCCTGGCTCCAAGGCGGCAAAATTATCTCAGGGAGTACCTTTAACTTTAGCGGCAGCAGAATACATTCACGCCAAAAGGCCGCAAACTAGATTTGTCATTCCCGTAGCGCCGACTTTAGATTTACAAACTTTAGCTAGTTTTGCCAATCCCCAGAAAAACCCTTTTGTGGAAACTTTCGGTTTTTCGTCAGCAGAATTATTTCATGATCCGGCTCCTGTACTCAAAACCGCAACTGGTTTAACTATCGAATTGTTAACTCAAAATCCTGCCTACGAAATTCTTTCCAAGTGCTGTATATGCTTAACAACCGTAGGAGCAAACACAGCCGAACTTGGCTCTTTAGCAGTGCCGATGATTGTTTTGCTTCCCACTCAACAATTAGATGCGATGAGAGCTTGGGATGGTTTGCCAGGATTGCTAGCAAATTTACCTGGCGTAGGTTCTGCCTTTGCTAAAGCTATCAACTGGTTTTTTTTGAGACGTAAAGGTTTATTAGCATGGCCTAATATCTGGGCGCAAGAAATGGTTGTACCAGAGCTGGTAGGCAAACTTCAGCCGCAAGATGTAGGGGAGATGGTATTGAATTATTTGACTCATCCAGAAAAACTAGAAGAAATACGAGCAAAACTGCGCAGTATCAGAGGAGAATCTGGTGCTGCGCAAAAACTTGCACAATTGGTGTGCGAGGAGATCGGGGATCGGGGCTAGGAAAAGGAGTGGGAGAGTGTGTAAGTGGGAAAACTCTTCTCCTTGTCAGAGTGTCCCTGTGTCCTCTTCCCAATTTTGAATTTTGAATTTTGAATTGATATGTCTCCCTATTCCCTGTCACCTGTCCCCTTCCTAATCTCCAGAAGACTTTCCATCCTGTCGCCCCAATTCGTACACGCCGCAACCGACACAGGCGAGTATGCCCATGCTAATTGCCCAGCTGCGTCCTAAACTGAGTTCTACTAGCCAATTACATAAAGTACCGATGCCGAGAAAAGGCAAAATGCTAAACAATGAGGCGTAGAAAGCGTTTTGCGATTCTCTTGCTTGACGAGTCTTTTCAAATTCTGACTTGCTCGTATAAAGCGATCGCTCGGCAAAGTTAAACCAGCGGTTGAGCATTTCGATTACCCATTCACTGACTGGCGAAAAACCTAAGTATAGCGCTAAAGACCATAAACTAGTTCCGGCTATCGCTACTGCATCCAAGTCAAAACTAAAAGGCAATATCTCAGTCAGCATTTTGTGTGGGAGTCCTGCGAAAATTTAATTAAATTTTTCTTTAAATACTAACTCCTGTCCTGCCCCCTGTAACCTATACCTTGTTACATACTCAACTCTCTAATTTGAGCATCCAAAAATTTCAACTGATGGTACAAACAGCTAATTTGTAACAAATTCACGCCAGCTACAAGCGCTTTCCTTAATGGATTGCCAAAAATCGCTTCTACTTCCAAAGGGCGGCGCTCATCGTAGTCTATTTTCATGCTGGTGCGGTAAGGCTTCATTTTATCGGTATAGTCCAGCATTTTGGCAATGAAGCGATCGCTAATTGTTCTACCAGAAGTTTTGGCTCCGGCAACAACTTCATACATCAACTGTTCTACTAATTTACGAGTGTAAGCATCAGCCATTAATTCACGTGTTGTGGCATTGAGAATCACAGATAGCCCATTGTAAGGGATATTCCACACCAGTTTTTGCCAACGTGCCAACAGTAAATCTTCAGCTAAATCAATCGGAATCCGAGCACGCTCAAAGTCATTGCCTATTTGCTGAATTCTGTCTGTATTGCCAACTGCTTGATAGTCAGGAGCGTACTCTCCCAAAGTAACTTTTCCATAATCGAGGTGATGAATATGCCCTGGCCCCAATTTATTAGAACACAAAAAGCATAACCCACCGATTACCCTATCATTACCGACAATATCAGCTACTTCCTCTTCAATTCCCAGTCCATTCTGCAATACCAAAACTACGCCATTATCCTTGAGCACATGAGGTAACATCTGTGAAAGTAAATGATTTTGTGTTGTTTTTAATGCAACTACTACCACATCGCAACGCGGCATCTTTTCAACGTCATGGTAGGCATTGACTTGGGAAAGTGTAAAATCTCCATCCTTTGACTCGACGACTAAACCGTGTTGAGTTACGTGTTCATAGTCACTCTTAAGTAAAAAATGGACATCTAATCCAGCTTTTTGCAGTCTGGCACCGTAGAATCCACCTAAAGCACCCGTTCCGAGAATGGCGTATCTGCGCTCCAACATTTTCTTTCTATGTCTAAAGAAGAGATAATTTAGAATTCATTATGGCTTCCCTCTTTTTCGTGGTAAACAACGACGATTGTCATAAATCTCCTTAACTGAGATCTTGCGCCTTTCTCACTAACCGTAGGGGAGCCAGTCGCTTGCGGAGAGAAGTCTGTAGACGCGGAGCGGCTTCCCGCAAGGGTGCGGCGGCTTCCGCCGATCAGAACTTCGGAGGGTTTCCCCGTTGTGCGAACTGGCGTTGGGCATTGCTTAGATTTGACTCAAACTGCCTTTTGCCTTTCAAGACAGATATGAATTAAGAGTATTAATTTCTGCTAATGATTACCATTACTTAATCAAAAGTAATATTAATTTACTTTTATTTAATATTTTATTTAAAATCTTCCTAATATTAATGGTGAAATAAATGGCTGATATAGTTGATATTGCTGTTAATGCCGACTCTTTTAAAACTCTGGTAACTGCCGTACAAGCAGCAGGATTAGTAGATACACTAAAAAGTCCTGGGCCATTTACAGTCTTTGCACCCACTGATGATGCTTTTGCAAAATTACCACCTGGAACTATTCAAACTTTAGTACAAAATATTCCTCAGTTAACGCGAATTTTAAAGTATCATGTTGTGCCTGGAAAACTTAAAAAGAATGATTTAGCAAAACTTGGTACTGTGACTTCTGTGGAAGGTTCAACAATTAAGATTGATTGTTCTGATGGATTTGAAGTTAAAAATGCCACTGTTTTAGCAGCAGATATAGAAGCCGACAATGGTGTAATTCACGTTATCGACACAGTCATTCTCATGGGTTAATTGAAAAATTTTCTATAAGGGTGGGTGTTTCCCACCTACAAAAACTAAAATTTTAAATATAAAAATTATTATTTGAATCCAAAGGTAGTAAGAATTGAGTTAGAAAAAGAATCTTAAATTTTTAGGGTGCGTTAATATAGAGTAACGCACTATTTTATCTTAGTGGATTAAGGTGCACAAATATTTAATTTAAAAATCAAACATTACAAGTTCGCCTAACCCACCCTACATAATTTTGACCTCTAGGCTGATTTTTTTACTATTAATTTTGATTTTCGAGTAGGTAAATTTTAATAGTTATTAATTTATTTTAATAATTTAAGAAGTATTGCTCATGCTTTATATTTTGTTATTTAATGTAGTTATTAAGTAACCTATACTAAATTGACAACTACCTCCAAAAATTGATGCTCGATTTTCACACCTTAGCAGAATTTTCTCGTGCGAACTGCGTTGGTATTTGTGCATTTCTGGTGCCTGCAAACTTGCTTGCCACCATTTTGACGATGATTTTTGCCGCACTCCGTCGCCCATCACATCAAGTCTGGCAAACCGCAGGGGTAGCTTGCCTTTTTGCTTTAGTTATGGTGCTGCACGTTTATAGTTGGTTCGCGATTGGTGTGGTAATGGCTCCTACCTATATTTTGCTGTGGTTGGCGATAACTTGTTTGTGTTGTAATTTGGGAGCAATTTTGTTTCGCAGGCGTCACTTCAACATCACAAGCTTTGGAAGTTAAGTAGAAGGCAGAAGGGAAATTAGGTAATAGGGGATAGGGGACAGGAGACAGATGAGTTTAATAGTTCTGTTCCCCATAATCTTTTCCCTGACTTGGTGTAAATAGATGATGACAGCTGTTTATCCTATTTCTTGAAAAACTTTTGCCGCATCCGAGTTACAAAAACATTCACTTCTGGTAATTTCATCCAAGCAGCGATCGCCCCAAAAATAACCAAGCCTACTAAGCCAGATATACTCAACAGCAATAGTTGACTTAGTAACCCATCTGTAGTCAAAAACCTTTGTACAACCCCTAAAGTAAAGAAACTGGCAAAACCTGCGACAACGCTGGCAACAGTCAAACCAAAAATAGGTATGCTCCATTCTCGCCAAGGAATTCCATTCAGCTTGCGATCGAGCAACCATAAAAGCATCAATGTTGAACTCAAATTTACTCCTACTGTTGCTAAAACCAATCCAGGAGCGCCAAAAGATTTAATTAAAATCCAGTCTAAGAAGACATTGAGAAAGATATTAAACAGACTAATCCGAAAAGGCGTTTCACCGTCACCCAAGGCATAAAATACCCGCACTAAAACATCACGCCCCAAGTAGACAAACATTCCTGCACCATAGGCAACCAATAGCGAAGACACCATATCTGAGGCAGCTTGATCGAAAGCTCCCCGCTTATAAACTACACGCACAATCGGATTTGAAAGAGCAATCATCAAAGCGCCCAAGGGTAGCATTGTGAAGGCGGAAAGAACTAATCCTTGGCGAATGCGTTGTTTTAGCTCATGCCAATCATTTGGATCGGTTAGTCGAGAAAAGATTGGTAAAAGAGGAACCAAAACGACGTTAGAAATTACTCCTAATGGTGTTTGTACTAGGAGATTGGCGTAATTCAAGCCAGAGGCAGCAGCAGGAATGAAGGAAGCAAAAATAGAATTTATCTGCCAGTTGATATAGAGCATCCCAGAAGAAAAGGTAGCTGGCAACATAATTTTCATCACTTCCCTGACTCCTGGCTGATTAAAATCAAACCGCAGGCGGAATGAACCCATACCAATACGTGACTGTGCTACTAATTGCACAAGCCATTGCAGCAAAGCTCCCGCTAAAGTTCCGATCGCTAATACTGCGCCGCCATACATCAGATACTCAGCAGTGTAAATTTTAGTACCTAATTGCAGCCATAAAAAAGCTACGGCAATTACAACTGTAATGCTTGATAATAAAGGGCTAATCGATGGTAACCAAAATTGATTAGCGACGTTTAATGTGCCAAATCCAATACCAATAAGTCCCGCAAGAATAGCCATTGGTGACATGATCTGGAGTTGTTTTGTGGCGATCGCTTTCACCAATTCTCCATCTGGGCGTTGATCTAACCCTGGTGTAGTTACCTCAATCAAATTCCCGGCAAAGATTGCCAAAATAATCGTGACAACCAACAGCACACCACCAACAAGGGTTGTCATAGTCTCCACCAAAGGAGCAGCTTCTTCTTTTTTGCGCTTGGCTAAAACACTAACAATCGCACTGTAGAAAGGCCCGTTAATGCCGCCAAGTAAAATCAGTAAAAAACCTGGGATAATATAGGCAAAACTATAAGCATCAGCAACAGGGCCAGTACCAAAAGCTGCACCTATAGCTACTTGCCGTGCCAAACCTACAACTTTGCTAATGATGGTGGCAACAGCAACAATGCCAGCAATTCCGGCAAGAGAACGAGAAACTTTTTGTTCTTGTGTCACAAATGGTACCCGACAAATATTCAGACGGCGCTTATCTGAAAACATTTAACCGGAAATCTAGAACTTTGTCAGGGTATTCTCCGATAAAACTCATTTAATCAAGCGATCGCTGGTTTGGAACTAAGTAATACCCATAAACAAGCCAGAATCAAAATTCCTATCAAACCAAACAAGCGCAGTAAAATTTTTTTCATAAAGTATAGTTGCTTGTTAGTAGGTAGTAGTTAGTAGGGGAGGCAGTGCGCCCTTGCCTTTTTTAAGTCAGGTAGTAGTTAGTAGTTGGTTTTTAACCACTAACCACTGTACGGGCGGGTTTTGCCTATGATTTCTCTGCTAATCCGACGATCTATCTTTTAAACCCGCCCCTACTAACCACTAAACCTATCACTCTTTCCAATCTTTCCCAATCCGAATTGTGAGATCGGATTCCAAATCACCTGTTGCCGACACCTCAATGTTACCTAAGCCCAAAACACCTTGCAGTTTTTCTGCTGCTTTACGGTTACCTTTTTGGGCGATAATCTTAGTCTCGCTGTTCCGAGTCGGTAAATCTGGGACAGTATAAATTTTTGTAAAGCCTTTTTGTTTGAGAGAGTTAATAACTTTTTCAGTTAGCTGGGGTTGATCGGAAGAATTTTGAATAGCAATTTTGAGACTAGTTACGGGTCGCGCATCAGGCTTGAGACCACCGATAATCACTCCAGTATAATTAGTCAATAAGTCAACTCTTCCAGTCAGATCCAGCCAATAGCTATCGGGATCTGCACTTAAGCGACTAAAAATACCTGGCAAAATAGCCATTTGGAAATTATCCCTCTCTAAGTTGAGAGTGAAATTGACTATTGCCATCATTTCTTCAACTTTCAAGTTGGTGTCAAAGTACTTGCCCATAATTCGGACTAGTTGGGGCAATTTGGGTAAAACAGTAGGACTAAAGAGGCGTTCGCGCAAACCCATAATTAAAGCTTGCTGTCGCTGTACTCTCGGTAAATCCCCCATATTGGCGTCGCGGAACCGGATAAACTGTTCTGCTTGTTCACCGTTAAGAGTTTGCCAGCCGCTGACTAAATTAATCGAGAATTTCCCAGCAGAGTCTCTATATTCCATCGGTTTAGGAACGAACACCTCTACTCCACCGAGTTGATCTACCAACTGCCGCAAACCACTAGTAGAAATACGGATATAGCGGTCAATAGGCGCATTGCTCAAGGTGCGACTGACAACCCGCGCTGCTAATACAGGCCCTCCTTGGGCATTAGCTTCGGATACTTTAGTTAATCCCTTGGATTCTGGAATTGCTATCATTGTATCCTTGGGAATTGAAAGTACCCGTATTGTTTTGTCGTCGGGGTTTAGCCTGAGAAGCAGCATGGTATCGCTTTTACCAGCAAAACTTTCTGGTGAGCCGTCAACAGTGCCAGGAACTGGTTCGATACCCATCACTAAAATATTCATCGGGCGGATGAGCTTGTATTGGGAGATATTGCTCCAGATTTCCCCAGGTAAAGGCGTTTTTTCCGCGTCTGGGTTATCCATGCCCAATTCTTCATCTGTTCTATCTATATCACTCCACAACGGAGTCCAAAGCGCCAAGGTTGATACCAACAACCCTGACAAAGTGATCCCAACAACTATTGTTAATAGCCAAAAAAGCCACCGAGGCATAGCCAAACCCAATCTTTGGTAAAGCTGGCTAGGGATAGAACCGACAGACTCAACTAATTTAGGAGACGTTTCTGTTTGCTGTTGCGCATTTACCTGAACAGGTGGCTGCTGCACTCGTTGAGATTTGCTCTTCTTTTGTAATCTTTCTGCTTGTTTAACCACAACTTTCTCCCCACTCAACCACTCCCTGGATGTAATGTTAATGCTAGCTACAAATATTGCTAGTTAAAAACACCACTGTAAACTTGTAATGTTCTTGAATTTTCCATGACAACATGACTAGACCATTGTTCCCTGTAATTCTTGCTGGTGGAAAAGGTGAGCGTTTTTGGCCTTTAAGTCGCCAAAACCGTCCTAAGCAATTTTTAGATTTAGATGGTAGTGGTAGAAGTCTCCTACAAGTAACCGCTGATCGGCTGCTACCACTTGCAGGCGATTGGGAAAACTTGTGGGTAATAACTTCTAGTCAGATAGCTCAAGGAGTCAAAGAACAACTGCCTCAACTCCCACCCGATAACTTACTAATTGAGTTACAAGGACGAGACACCGCCGCTGCTGTTGCTTGGACAAGCTTAGAAATCAAAAAGCGTTACGGAGATGACGCTATTATTGGCTTTTTCCCCGCTGATCACTGGATTGCTAACCAAGAAGCTTTTGCCAACACGTTAAATGCAGCAACTCAACTAGCGGCAAACACAGCAGCTATTGTCACATTGGGGATCAAACCTGCCTTTCCATCAACTGGTTACGGCTATATAGAACAAGGCGAAAAAATTGGTTGCTTTAATGACTTGCCAGCTTATCACGTTA
Source organism: Chlorogloeopsis fritschii PCC 6912 (assembly GCF_000317285.1). GTDB lineage: Bacteria > Cyanobacteriota > Cyanobacteriia > Cyanobacteriales > Nostocaceae > Chlorogloeopsis > Chlorogloeopsis fritschii. Next base: position 42,421 of record NZ_AJLN01000049.1, read on the forward strand.
ACCGCTTTACTGAAAAGCCTGACCGTCAAACGGCAGAAAAATTTCTCTCTACGGGACGTTTTAGCTGGAATAGCGGGATGTTTATCTTTCGGGCAGGTGTTGTTCTCAAGGAACTGCATACCCACGCTCCGGATATTATTGAACCGTTGGAAAAACATGGTTCTGATATTTATCCCCAGCTCCCTAAGATGAGTATAGACTATGCCCTCATGGAAAAGACAGGTCTAGCATATGTAATTCCGGTGGAATTTGGTTGGGATGATTTAGGTGACTGGAATGCGATCGAGCGTTTGCTGAAAAAAGAAGATACACCAAACGTGGAATTGGGTACTCATGTGGGTTTAGACACACAAGGCGCAATTATTTATAACAACAATCCCAACGATGTGGTTGTTACTATCGGCTTAGAAGATGTGGTAATTGTGCGCGATCGCAATGTAACTTTGATTGTAAAAAAAGACCGCACCCAAGAAATCAAACAAATCCTCAAAACTCTCCAAAGCGATCCCCGATTTACAGAACTGCTATGAAGAGGCTAGGGACTAGGGACTGGGGACTAGGGAAATAATATTTCTTCTACTAGCCCCTAGCCTCTAACCTCTAGCCCCTAACCCTTGACAGAGGCTGAAAAGACAAATTTTCCGATATAAATTGAGTGTTGGATATTTTGTCTCCTAATTATGGAAATTACCTACTTAGAGCCTCTTGCCAAGAAAACAGCAATAAACTCTATTACTACCTATCAACATTATATTTCTCCGCACAAAGGATTTTCTTGCCCTCATCGCCTGTTACACGGTGGGGATTCCTGCTCGCAATACGTTAAAAGAATGCTGAGTGAGCAAAGTTTAGTAGAAGCCGTACAATCATCTTTACAAAGATTTAAGGATTGCGCTCATGCCAGCACAATTCTCACAACCAGAAACTCTGGTGGCGGATGTATTGTCATCCCTTGTTGCATACCTGTTTAATCAATTTGTTTTTTCGCGTTTCCTGCATCTAATGGCAGTTCGTTAAAATTATGTTCCTCACCCAAACTGTTCCCCGTCAACGAGAAATCATCGAAGTTTTATTCCGCAATGGCTGGGATTATATGCGAAGGTTGCTCACTGGCGGCAAACCTGATGAGCCTCAATTGCCCACACCTGCGGTTTTGAAAAATATCTTGGTAGATTTGGGGCCTGTTTATGTTAAGCTTGGCCAGCTAATGTCTACCCGTCCAGACTTACTGAGTGCGTCCTACATCGAGGAACTGTCAACGCTGCAAGACGAAGTACCACCTGTTGCTTGGTCAGAAATCGAAGTTGTCATCCGCAAACAACTAAAACAGCCTTTAGAGGAAACTTTTGCTACCATAAATCCCGTGCCGGTAGCAGCTGGCTCAATTGCTCAGACACACCGAGCTACACTCAAAGATGGACGGGAAGTGGCGCTTAAGGTTCAACGTCCGGGAATTGATATCATTGTTAACCAAGATATTGCTTTAATTCAAGGTATTGCTGATTTAGTGGCACGTACTGAATTTGGGCAAACCTACGAAATCAAATCTATTGCTGAAGAATTTACCAAAGCACTAGAAGCTGAGTTAGATTTTACACGAGAAGCTAGTTATACCGAGCAATTACGACGCAATTTATCTCAAGGTCGTTGGTTTGATCCCAATCAGGTAGTAGTTGCAGAAATTTACTGGGATGTGACTACCCCTAAATTGATGGTGATGGAATGGTTGGATGGTGTACCGCTATTGTCAGCTAATCTTGATGATCACCAAAACGGTAAAAGTCCTGCCGTCGAACGCCAAAGAATTACCACCTTGTTATTCCGTGCTTTTTTCCAGCAGCTTTATATAGACGGCTTCTTTCATGCCGATCCACATCCAGGGAATTTGTTTTATCTCAAAGATGGACGGGTTGCTTTACTTGATTGTGGCATGATGGGACGGCTCGATCCGCGCACGCAACGGATATTGACAGAGATGTTACTGGCAATTGTTGATTTAGATGCCCAACGCTGTGCTCAGTTAACTTTGCAGTTGTCTGACTCTGCTCAACCAGTAATTCTGTCTCGCCTGGAAAATGACTATGACCGGATGCTACGCAAGTATTACAATTTAAGCCTGTCTCAATTGAATTTCAGCCAGATTATTTACGAGCTGCTGCAAGTTGCCCGAAATAATAAAATTCGCTTGCCTAGCAACATGGGCTTGTATGCTAAGACTCTGGCTAATTTAGAGGGAGTAGCGCGGTTATTCAACCCAGAGGTTAACTTCATAGATGAAGTTCAGCCATTGCTTACAGACTTATTCCGACGCCAATTAGTTGGAGAAGCTCCCGTGCGATCGCTCCTGAGAACAGCATTGGATCTTAAAAGTTTGTCTTTACAATCTCCCCGACATATTGAATTGCTTTTAGATAGAGTTACATCAGAAACACTACAGTGGAATTTATCTTTACGCGGATTAGATGGATTGCGCCGTACAGCAGACGATGCCGCCAATCGCCTGTCTTTTAGCATCTTAGTAGGTTCACTGATTATGGGGGCAGCAATTATTTCTAGTAATGCACGTACAGCCCAACTATCTTTTTTAAGCAACGTGTTATTTGCTACTGCTAGTTTATTGGGATTGTGGTTGATTATCAGTATTCTGCGATCGGGTCGTTTACGTTAAAAAATGGTTAATGGTTAGTCAATAGTCATTGGTCATTAGTCATTTGTTAGTGGTTAGTGGTAAATAACTTTTTAACCGAAAGATAATCAACAACAGCCGCTCCTACCAACTACTGTACGGGCGGGTTTAGAAGATAAGTTATCGGTTTGAACCAAAAGTTAATCAACAAAACCCGCACGGCAGTCGCACTCGACGCGCTTAACCCGCAAGGGCGCGCTGCCTCCCCTACTATCTACTAAAAAAATATATGCCGATTATCGAAGCTCAAAATTTGAGCAAAGTTTATCCTGTTGCTGTTAAAGAACCGGGCATAATTGGGACAATTACCCACTTTTTTCGTCGCACCTATCGCGAAATTAAAGCGGTTCAGGATGTTTCCTTTGAAATTGGAGCTGGTGAAGTAGTAGGCTTTTTAGGGCCAAATGGTGCAGGTAAAACTACTACACTCAAAATGCTGACGGGATTGATTCATCCTTCTAGTGGCAAAGTCAGAGTAGCTGGTTATGTTCCCTTCCGTCGTCAAGAAGGTTTTTTGCAAAAGATTACCTTAGTTATGGGGCAAAAACAGCAGTTACTTTGGGACTTGCCAGCAATGGATTCTCTGAGAATTAACGCTGCTGTGTACAATATCTCGGAGCGTGAGTTCCGTCAGCGGGTGGGGGAATTAACTGAGATGCTGTCCTTAGAAGGCAAGCTTTCCCAGCCTGTACGGAAGCTATCTTTGGGTGAACGGATGAAAGCAGAACTTTTGGCAGCACTGTTGCACCATCCCAAAGTGTTGTTTTTAGATGAACCCACTTTAGGATTGGATGTCAATGCCCAAGTAGGAGTGCGTGATTTCTTACGCGAATACAATCAGCGCTATCAGGCAACGGTGTTATTAACTAGTCATTATATGGCTGATATCACAGCTTTATGCGAACGAGTACTGTTAATTCATCGGGGCAATTTGATGTATGACGGTAGTTTGGATGGATTACTAGAAAGGTTTGCACCATATCGAGAAGTTCATGTGGAGTTAGCTCATTCTCTGCCCAAAGAAAAACTCATGCTTTATGGTGATGTGCAAAAGCTAGATGGGCGAATGGTGTGTTTTATGGTGCAGCAAGAAGAATTAACACGTACAGTATCGCGAATTTTAGTTGAGTTAGAGGTAACTGATTTAAAAGTGACTGAACCGCCAGTAGAAGAGGTGATTGGGCGAGTATTTTTAGAGGGAGTGGTTAGTGGTTAAATGAAGCGCATCTTTAGAACAGCTTTGACATTACTTTCTGTTTACTATGCTTACATGGTGGAGTATCGGGCAGAACTAATTTTATGGGTTTTGTCTGGTTCTTTGCCAATTATATTAATGGGAGTTTGGACGCAGGCGGCACAAGGTGGAAATTTTGGTTTAACACCTGTAGATTTTGCCCGTTACTTTCTAGCAGTTTTTCTAGTTAGGCAATTAACAGTTGTTTGGGCAATTTGGGATGTTGAAAAGGAAGTAATAGAAGGCAAGCTTTCTAATCGATTATTACAACCGCTCGATCCAGTCTGGCATCATGTTGCATCTCATCTAGGTGAAAGAGGCGCTCGTATACCTTTTACGTTTCTGTTAATTGGATTATTTTTTATACTGTATCCTCAAGCTTTTTGGATACCGAGTTTAGGAGAAATTTGTTTGTTTCTCTTGGCAGGGGTATTGGCTTTTATCTTACGCTTTGTAATTCAGTATACGTTTGCTCTATTTGCTTTTTGGACAGAAAGAGCTAGCGCCATAGAAAATTTTTGGTTTTTGTTTTATTTGTTTTTGTCTGGGATGATTGCCCCTTTAGATGTTTTCCCTGAACCAGTAAGGACAGTAGTACTTTTCACACCTTTTCCCTATTTAATTGATTTTCCTGCGAGTATTTTGGTGGGGCTACCTGTAGATATGACAAGGGGATTTTTAGCAACATTAGGTTGGATTTTATTATTTTTGATTTTGAATCGCTGGCTATGGCGGCAAGGATTAAAGCAGTATTCGGGAATGGGAGCGTAGAAGAGGACAAGGGGACAGGGGACAAGGGGACAAGAGGTAAATTACAATCCTTCTGTCTCCTGCCTCCTGCCTTCTCAAGCTGCTAGATGTTGCTGAACTTGCAGCACAAGTTCATTTGTCCAGTGGTTGGCGAGTTCAGCTGCTTCTGCTTCTACCATGACTCGGATGACTGGTTCGGTGCCAGAAGCGCGAACTAATATCCTGCCTGCGTTGCCCATTTCCACCTCAGCACGAGCGATCGCTTCTTGTAGAGGTTGGCATTCTTTCCATCCTAAACGCTTGCTACGGTCTTCTACACGCACGTTCCGCAATAGCTGAGGATATGTTTGAAAGCTTCGATCCACCATTTCTGAAAGGGGAACATTAGCTTGCTGTACTAAAGTTGCTAAATGCAAAGCTGTAAGCAAACCATCTCCAGTAATACCATAATGCCGACACAGAATATGACCGGATTGTTCTCCACCCAGCATTCCTCCTCTGGAGTGCATTTCTGCTTGGACGTATTGATCGCCTACTGCTGTACGAATTAGTCTACCACCAATTTTTTCCCAGGCTCTTTCAAAGCCTAAGTTAGCCATGACTGTGGAAACAATGAGATTGTCTGGTAGTTCTTGTTTTTGTTGTAGGTAACGTCCCCATAAGTAAAGGATATAATCACCATTTACTTGCCGTCCGCTATGATCTACTGCCAAAACGCGATCAGCATCGCCATCAAAGGCAAAACCTAAGTGAGCATTGTGTTCGCTAACTGCCGCTTGCACAATATCTAAGTGAGTAGAACCACAATTAACATTAATGCGATCGCCATCTGCTTGGTTATGCAAGCAAATAACTTCTGCGCCTAGTGACTCGAATACCGATGGTGCTAACCCAACAGCTGCCCCCCACGCCAAATCTAAGACAATCTTCATACCTTGAAGATTGACAGCGTGTAAAGGATGTTTTAAAGCTTCAGCATAACGTTCTACTAGCTCTGGACGCGAGTAATGCCTGCCACAATTGCGCAAGCTAATATTAGGCGATGCTGTACCCCGCAAACCGGCTTCAATTTCTGCCTGTAATACTTGCGATAACTTCAAACCATCAGCACCAAAAATCTTAATGCCGTTGTCTTCCGGTGGATTGTGGCTAGCAGAAATCATCACTCCACCGATCGCATCACTAATACTGGTAAGATAAGCAACGCAAGGAGTCGGGCATAAGCCCAAATACCAAACTTCCAAACCTGCTGCTGTTAAGCCTGCACTTAAGGCCATTGCCAGCATATCACTAGAATTTCTAGAATCCTGTCCGACAATAACTGGGCCGATTTGGGAAGCATTAGCTTGCAATACAACCCCCGCCCAAAAACCAACTTGCAATGCTAGAGGTGCACTTAGTAATTCTCCAACTCGTCCGCGAATACCGTCTGTGCCAAACAAGGGAGTTGTTGGTAATGAAATATTATTTAGTGCTAAATTGCTTGCGATCGCTTGGTGTAATCCGTCTGGTTCAGAAGCAGAATTTCCACCAAAGCCTTGAGGCCGAATTATAGATGAGACCATACGTTAAAACACTCCACACAGACACACAGGAGAATAACACTTTAAAACTTATTCAACAATTCTCTATGGGTAGGTTTTATCACGCACCATAGTCCTATTAGTTTTTCTTTGCCTAAAATTGATTAAAGTAAAGCTTTTTTAAGGAATAGTGCTCTTAAAAGGGACTGGGGACAGTCTTTGGGATGTTGATATCTTGCAATTTGATTGAGAGAGCCAGAGGCTCTAGTGGTTCTTGTTACCAGATTGAACCTAGTAACGACGGTTTGTGGGCTGCCGCCTCCAGGCATATCCTCTCCTTGTCCCCTTTACCCAATACCCAGTACCCAATTCCCGATGTAAATAAAATTTAGCCCGTCATAACAAAACTTTAAGTTATGGAAATATGGCTCTGTATCAGTGATAGAGTTACGTTTGCAAACTCTCCAAAACTTAGTAGCTTAAAAATATTTAATAAAATTTCTCATCAAATAGCTCTACTGTAACGTTTTAGTGGCTTTTGTAGCCGTTAGTAAATCAATACTCCGGCAGTTGACTTTTTAAAGTTGAGAAATTTAGCATGAGCAGCAATTTAGCAACCAAATTGCGTGTCGGCACTAAAAAAGCCCACACGATGGCAGAAAACGTTGGTTTTGTCAAGTGCTTTTTAAAAGGAGTAGTAGAGAAAAACTCCTACCGCAAGCTCGTTGCCAACCTTTACTTTGTGTATTCCGTCATGGAAGAGGAGATGGAAAAGCACAAAAATCATCCTCTAGTTTCTAAAATTAATTTTCGAGAACTATACAGACAGCGCAGTTTAGAAAAAGACCTTAGCTATTACTACGGTGGCAACTGGCGGGAACAAATTCAACTATCGCCCGCCGGAGAAGCATACGTACAACGCATTCGGGAAGTTTCTGAAAAAGAACCAGAATTATTGATTGCTCATTCTTACACCCGCTATCTTGGCGACTTGTCTGGCGGGCAAATTCTCAAAGGCATTGCCCAAACTGCAATGAACCTAAGTGGTGATGGAACCGCCTTCTATGAATTTGAAGACATTTCTGACGAAAAAGCATTCAAAAACAAATATCGTCAGGCTTTAGATGAACTGCCCATTGATGATGCTACAAGCGATCGCATTGTCGATGAAGCTAACGCCGCCTTTGGCATGAACATGAAAATGTTCCAGGAATTAGAAGGCAACTTGATTAAGGCGATCGGACAAATGTTGTTCAACACCCTGACTCGCCGTCGTACACGTGGCAGCACAGAATTGGCTACTGCCGAGTAAACCAAAAAATAATATCAGCCAATATTTTCTAAATTGTAGGGGCAGCGCCCCTGGGATTGTCCTCCTCAAACAGGGCTTTCTTAGGGATGTTGCCCCTACAGTCTTAGTTTTGTTTAAGTTTTGACAAGAGGTTTATGGCTATAGAGGAATTACAATGATTCACTCATATGAGGAGGAGCGCTTTTACCCAACCTCTACGAGTCAACTTTACTTTGTGCGTAAGTGCTGATTCCCAATCTACTCACTATGGGGCAAAATGCAAAAAGGCTCAATTCATGGCTTTTGTGCAAAATTTTAATTAAACAATGGTTGCAAAAATTCCTGTCACCGTTATTACCGGGTTTTTAGGTAGTGGTAAAACTACTCTAATTCGCCACCTACTACAAAATAATCAAGGACGTCGTATAGCTGTTTTAGTTAACGAATTTGGCGAACTTGGCATAGATGGAGAATTGTTGAAATCGTGTCAAATTTGCCCAGAAGATGGTGATGGTATAGATAACATATTTGAATTAACCAATGGCTGCTTGTGCTGTACTGTACAGGAGGAATTTTTACCTACGATGCAACAGTTACTCAAGCGGCGAGATAGTATTGACTGCATTTTAATTGAAACCTCTGGTTTAGCCTTGCCAAAACCACTAGTAACGGCTTTTCGCTGGCCAGAAATTCGTTCTGGTGCTACGGTTGATGCTGTAATTACAGTGGTAGATTGTGCAGCAGTAGCAGCAGGAACATTTGCCGACGATCCAGAGGCGGTAGAGGCACAAAGGCAAGCAGATGATAGTTTAGAGCATGAAACACCTTTACAAGAACTGTTTGAAGATCAACTTGCCTGTGCAGATTTAGTAATTTTAAATAAAACTGACTTGGTGGATGGAGAAACAAAAGCAAAAGTTGAGGAGTTAGTTAAACAAGAGTTACCCAGAGTTGTAAAGATTGTAGAGAGTTGTGAAGGTCAACTCGATCCATCCATATTGTTAGGATTCCAAGCCGCAGTTGAAGACAATTTAGATACTCGTCCCAGTCATCATGATACTGAAGAGGAGCACGAGCACGATGACGAAATTGTATCAACTCATCTAATTTTAAATCGGGACTTTGATCCCCAAAAGCTGCAACAAAAGTTACAAACACTTGTAAAACAACAAGAAATTTACCGAATTAAAGGCTTTGTTGCTGTACCTAATAAACCCATGCGTTTAGTGATGCAAGGGGTGGGAAGTCGCTTTGAACAATTTTACGATCGCCCTTGGCAACCCCAGGAGATAAGGCAAACCCGTTTAGTTTTTATTGGCAGAGAACTAAATTCGTCTGAGATTGAATCGCAGCTTGTGGCATTATAAGCTATTTAGTCATTGGTCATTTATTTAGTGGTTAGTGGTTAGTAGGGGAGGCAGCGCGCCCTTGGAGGTTAAGAGGAGCTAACGGAAACGTCTCCGGCTCCACGCCACATGCTTTATGCCGGGAAACCCGTCCACCGCAGTGGCTCCTCCGTTGTAGCGACTGCCGTGCGGGTTTTGTTGATAATCTTGCCGTTCAAACTGATCATTTATCTTCTAAACCCCCCCGTACAGTGGTTAGTGGTTGGTAGTTCTCTCCCCAACTTCCCCAGCTTCAAGGGCTTCCCCATCTCCCACTCTCCCCCTCTCCTTGTCCCCTTGTCCCTTTGTCTCCCCCTCTCCCCATCTCCTATGAACATCACTCAACTGTTCAACATTGCCAATGTTTACGTTTTACCGTTTTGGGCGTTGATGATTTTCCTGCCTAAATGGAAAGTTACTCAGCGGGTAATGGAATCCTATATTCCTTTTGTGCTTTTAGCTGCTGCATATCTGTATTTATTCATTAGCAGTGTTACCCCAGAAAATGCTCAAGCTCTATCAAATCCGCAATTAGCAGATATTGCTAGATTTTTTGCCGATGAGAAAGCTGCTGCTACAGGTTGGATTCATTTTTTGGTGATGGATTTGTTTGTTGGGCGCTACATTTATTTGCAAGGACAAAAAACAGGAGTTTGGACAATCCACTCCTTGGCACTATGTTTATTTGCTGGCCCTTTAGGATTACTCTCTCACATCTTTACTTACTGGATTGCTAAGAAATTGTTTCTGAGTTCTGGAAGTGAAACAGAGGAGGTTGCACCAAAAATAGTGTCATCTACATCAGATGCAAGTTAACCTTGAGTGTCAGCGCTCTCAAAATCAACCTTAGGTCGCTAATCCCACAGAATAACTATTTCAATTTCTCGATTTACATACTATGCATCAACCAACCAAAGAAGAGTTATTGCAGGCAATGAAACTTATGGTTGGCTCAAGAAATTGGGCAGGATATTTACACTTTAGAAGGTTGTTAAAGTTACACTATCCTATCGGTTTCAACGGTGAGTTGAGGCAAATGTTTTGCTCGCTATCCGATGAGGATAAACTCGCGTATCGTAACTATTTTAACGATCCACCAGAGTCGATGGACAAGCAGCAAAAAAAATTGAAAAAGAAAGCCAAGGCAGCAGAACTACAAGAGAGACAGGCAGGTATCTATCGACCCAAATTAATTACTTCACCTAAAAATCACTCAAATTAATCAATTTTATTGATATTCTCCGCATAAATCATCGCTGTTTGTGCTAGGAGTGTGTTAAAGTTTGTTTTTCTACTTAATCTTGTAATTCAAAGATATTAACTTAGCTTTTTTTAATTAAGTAGAACATCAAACTAAACGTAAAATATGCTCTGTAAAATCCCCGATTTCTTAGATAAGTCGGGGATTTGTGTTTTTTGTGTTTTTAGTTTATTTAAAATTTAACAATAATAAATGTGTCATGAGGTAATTATTTGCAAATATTTGTTTATTTCCTCACAACTTCCTCAAATTTTATTCTTAATCTCAAAAAAGAAGTAAATTTGATTAAATGTTAGACTGATAAAGTTTGCAGTCACAACATAGTAATCACATATCAATTCCTAGAAATTATCAGGAGGGCAGATTTATGCCATCCATTAATTTATTGGCTATTTTCAATCCCTCGAATTATTGGCGAGGGGGTTATGTGTCTTTACCCTGGCGAGCGATCGCCCAAGAATTTCAAATTTCACCAGAAGAGCTAGTATTAAGTGACTTGCGCGATCTTTCCCAGACACCCCTCAAAGCTCAAGTCGATCACATCGATCCCGAAGATCCCAGCCGCGATGTTCTGATTTTCTCTCTATCAAAGCCAATACCACCCGGTTCAGAAGACGAAACCCTTGCCTCAGCCTTCGTTAGATTAGATCGAGGTGAGCCTATGCCTCCAGAACTAGGTGAACCTTCAACAGAAGTCATCTACGGTTCTACAGGAGAAGCACGTGGAGTCAGGCTAGTAAATAACCGCCTAATTGTTTGGTTTAATTTAATACCCGCACCAGAGGACAATGAGCGAAACTGGTTTAGTGGTTCAGCAACAAGCATACAGCTTGACCATCAGGAACTTCTCGATCCATTTCCAGCGGCAAGAGGTGAATGGTTAGGACAAGATCCAGAAAAGCGTTGTATGCAGGTAGCTGAAATCCTGTTACCAGGGCCTCCCCATCCTAAATCACCTTACTATGAGGTTTGCCTATTTAATCATTCTTATCGACTCATATCCCAATCCAGTGGTTCTGTACGAGCTAGCATTACTATTGCCTCCGAACCCTTTGATTATATTGGTGCAGATCCTGTTACAGGCAAGAACCGTCATCTGGTATGCGAACTTTACCGAACAATCAGCCTTTATGCCGAGGCAGACTATTTGATAGAAGAACTATTTATCAAAGGCAAGCCAAAGAGCGAAGAAGACAAGATTGCAGATGAGTCAGAAATAGTCAATCTTAGTTTTGCTGTTCGGTACTTTGCTCATATGAACATGGGTTCTACAGAAGATGTTGAACCCGTATTCCCCGTGCCTGATTGGTTTGCTGTTGTTTCCACCGCACCCCCCTATCCGGCTTATGGTTTGGCAACAAACGTACACATAGACTCGGTAACACACCCATACGAGGGAAATAAAAGTCATTTCTGCTGGCAGTTATTACCAGGCAAATATGTCAAATGTTTACACCTATTCATGCGCGGTCAACGGTTGGGATTTGATGCACGGGTAGGTCATGTTTGGTATGAACTGATCTACAAGCCTCTGAAGGCAGAGATTTATCAAGAAACCAACTTTGCTAAAGCAGTCACAAAACCTAGCTTTGCTAGTGCGTTAAGGTAGTTATAAATGGATGCAAAAACGACTGAAATCAAACAAATTGCCACGCAGTTACTAGCTGGAATGCTTGCCAATCCTCATATTTACGCCCAGACTTCTGATGATATGGGTAAAGGAGTGCAAGAGCAAGATTTGATTGTGCTGGCAATTGAAATGGCTGAACAATTGATTGAAAAGGTTGAAAACAGAAGTATTTGATCGGAGGTTGTTTCGGTAATTAAAAATTAAAAATTAAAAACGTCAAAGTATTTTCAAGTAACATTTACACTGCAACTGAAGTGCAAATCTAAAACAACTAAATTTTCGAGAATCACCAAACTCTATTAAGCACCTTTTGTCAAGGAGAAAAAATGTCAGATTTCCACGATTGTCTCAAACATCAATATGCTTATGTTGCTGTAGGAGAATTTAAACCAGGTAAATTTGAAGAAGCCAAACAACTTTTTGAACAAGCGGTTTCAATGTATACCACAGGTTTCCAAAAAGCATACTTGCTCCAAGAACCGGGTACTGATAAAGGTATTGCTGTAATTTTTTGGGAAAATATGGGTGATATGGAAGCAAATAACAGCGAAGCTTATCAAAAAATTTTAAACAAGATGAGTCCTTTATTTGCTAAAGCTCCCATTACTTCTTTCAATGAACTTGTCTGTGAAATTCACCCAGGAAATGTTCAACGGATCTCTGCCTAAGAACGAATAATTTAGTTTTATTAGTCTCTTGAGCGATCGCCCTAGTTGTTCAATCTTCACTACAACAGGCGATCGCTCTTTCTTAGTACCAAAATTAAAAAATTAAATCTGTCACTGGTTAGCAAAATTGTTGATTAGAAATTTTCACAGCTATATATAATTTTATGTTATGAATATTCTTCAGTATCTAAGGCATCTGCTAAGTCTAAAGGCTCTTCCACATCAGATGTATCTTCCAAAAACAGAGACAACTGCTCTGATTGTGGTTCTAAAACAATTTCCTCTCTCTTGGATACATAATCAACCAGCTTAACCCAGTCAATTTGGTAATTTTTCATAAAGTAACGAGTGAATTCCGCTGTCATCTCATTGACTTTTGCAGCATATGTAGCTTTGAATTGCTCGTCTTTCTTTTTCGCCTCCTCATCAATTGGCACAATTATTTCTTGATACAGATTTTCATCTCCTGAAATAAAGCTCCAGAAAGCCTGACCAGCATATTTGTAGTAAATCTTATCTGGTTCTTTATCATCCTTCAAAGGTTTCTGGTCTTTACCATACATACAACCATTGACAGCAATAATGTCACCTGTAACTCCTCGCTCACGTAAAATTTCTTTTGCTTTCTTAAAATTATCCTTCATCTTGTTAATCTGGTCAGAGTTACCCCAGTTAGTTCCAGATTTAATGCCTACAATGTAATATACGTTATCACGTTCAAATTCTAAGTCTATGCTTTTCAATTTAGACTTAAAGCCATTATATAAACTTGAAGATATATGTATAGCAAAACCCTCTAGCAAATTTCCAAAAATGGTTTCTTCTTGAGAGGATAGATAGGCATCAACTATACTTTTTACGAAATCTCCAGCAAGCTCAATATTCTTAGCTTTGAACAAATAAGGGTTTTTACGTCTAAGAACATCTTTAAGCTTAAGCTCTCTTAAACTCTTAAATCTCTCATCATAAAAAGGAGTAAGAACATTCCTAACAAGATAATCATAATAAAGCTGATAATTTGAGTTTGTCATATTGGCATTATTCTGGCTAGGTGTTTCATCCTCTAGAACTGGCTCTAAAAGTTGCACATTAGTCTTTGTCCGCTCAATATTAAAAGCTGCTAACCTAGCGTATTCTTCTTTAATTTCAATACCAATATAATTTCTACCTAATTCCTTTGCTGCCATACCTGATGTGCCAGAACCAAAAAAAGGGTCAAGTACTATATCTCCAGGTTCAGTAAACAATTTAATAAACCAAGAAGGGAGAGATTTAGGAAAAGCTGCACTATGATTTTTGTTACCACACTCGGTTGCTAAATGCAGAACATTAGTTGGATAAGCCATCTTACGGTCTAACCAATTTGATATGTTCTTACCAAAACCACTTTCAACTTTGGAATTATCACGTATTCTATCTGTATCACTTAAGTTCCTAAGACGAGACTTAGCCCAATCACCCATAGGAACCATAACTCTCTCTTGATACATTTTGAATTTTTTCTGCTTGTTAAACTGTATACAACGTTCCCAAGCATCACGAAAACGATTAGACCATTTTCCAGGGTAACAATTTTTTTTATGCCAAATATATTCCTCAGTCCATAACCAACCTTGTTTTTGCATCTCTAAAATCAAATGCAAAACATACGGATGTCTTTCTCCGTTAACAACTTTTTCTTTAATATTGAGAATAAAAGAACCATCTTCTTTAAGAACTCTTCTGAGTTCGCAAGCAATCGGAACAAACCAATTAACATACTCATCTGGACTAATTCCACCATATGTTTTTTTACGACTATCTGCATATGGAGGTGAAGTAATAACTAAATTAATAGTCTCAGAGGGTATTCTCCTTAGTACATCTAAACAGTCACCAATAATTATTTTATTATTCCAATTTTGTGGGGTATCTGTGTCTAGTAAACCCACATCCTGAACAACTATTTCATTTATTTCAGTAAGTACACTACTATTCAACTTTGCTTCTACCATCTATCAAGACTTTCCTATGCCAATTAGTAGTATAACTTCAAGCATATAAGTAATAATTCTATATTTTAGTACTTGCAAAAGCTGAGAATCAGTAAACAAGCTATATCTATCAATATTTAGCTTAAATTTAAATAGCCTACTTATCAAAAAAAGTTGTGGGATTTGCAGCTCTTGCTCATCTACTAAACCCTTTTCATAGGGACTTACCTTGTAGAATATAGCTTTTTATTTATCTATCAAAACTAATTCGTTTTTACAAGTAACCGCAAATATCATTTTCTCGATGGTCAGGAGAAGAATCGAACTCCTGTGGTTTCAAGCGAGTCAGATTTCGAGTGATGCGGGTGGTCAGAGTCGAACTGACATGGGTTTAATCCCGGTAGATTTTGAGTCTACTGCGTCTACCATTTCGCCACACCCGCATTTAAGAGCGCATTTTAATTGTGGTGTCTTTACCAGTTTCGCCACCCGCCCTTATTTGCAACTTCACTATTATAATCCATTTTTTGTTTTTGCAACAACAAGTTTTCATATTCTTTGCTGCTTGCCCATCGGTCGATTTCTCGCGCTCGTAGCACTGGAACTGGATGAGTTAACTGGGCTGTGCGGGCAGCTTTGACCATTTCTCCTAATTCGCTCTTGCTGATGTCATCGTAAGCACGAGCTTGGGCAATAAAGGCATCTAAGTTCAGTTGGGGTGCGAGGGTAGGTGAGCCACCAGTAAGCTTCATCAACACCGACATGACTGCTTTGGGGTTTTGGGTTGCTAACAATGCAGCGCGATCGCAAGTAAACTCTGCACAGCGTACCCATTCCAACAATTGTGCCTGTAGGGCTTGAGCAACAAATGCACCAATATTAGGCAAAGTTGCCGCTGCTAGTATCAATATATTTACTGGTGTTAAGTAAACACTGTGGTCACACTTAAGATGTCCCAATTCGTGCGCAATTACCGCTTGAGTTTCCTCTGGTGTGAGCATATCAATTAGGGAAGTATGCACCACAATAAAAGGCTGCTTACCCCGCATGGCAAAAGTATAGGCATTGGGAGCCGGATGCTGTCTTATATATAGTTGGGGCGGCTCCATATCTAATATTTGGCAGGCTTCCAATAACAGCTTATGTAAATGGGGTAGTTGCTTTTCACCCACTAAAATACTAGATGCAATATTTTCTACATAAAAAACCTGCTCCGCCACAGGCCCCAACAAACTCCGGACGATTGTGTCTATGCCAGGGATCTGCTTAAGCGCTTTGGTTGCTTCTAAGTCTAAGGGATGACGAAACGAGTCTGCTTTTAGACCAATCAGCGGAATTTTGGAGGAGAACATGACAAGGCCAGTTGGAAACGACGGTATTGTAGGTTTGGTCATCAAATCAACCCTACAAAGCTAGTATAACTAGAACAAATGAAAGAAGATTGTTAGTCGTTAATGGTTAATAATTAATAGCAAAACAAAAATTAACAACTAACCACCAAATTCTGCGGGGGCGGGTTTAGAAGATAAATTATCGGTTTTAACCGTTCATATCATCAGCAAAACCCGCTCCTACTTGGTTTCTTTTGCTTGTCTACCTTTTAGGAGTAATTGATGGTTCGGGGTTAACAGCAGTGGGCGAGACTTCTGTTTGTGCGACAGGAATGGACGTGCGCTTGATTTTTGCTCCCAACTGTTGCAATTTTAAATCTAGGCGATCGTAGCCGCGATCCAAATAACGCAGTCCTTGAATAGTCGTTTTGCCATTTGCTGCCAAACCAGCTACTACTAGAGCTGCTGCTGCTCGCAAGTCAGTGCCAATGACAGGCGCACCAGACAAAATTGGTACTCCTCGGACAATGGCAGTATTACCCTTGACACGAATATCTGCTCCCAAGCGATTCAACTCAGAGGCATGGCGTAAGCGGTTCTCAAAAACAGTTTCGTTAATGAGACTGTCACCTTCTGCAATAGATAACAAAGCCATAAACGGCGCTTGCATATCAGTGGGGAAGCCTGGATGAGGCATGGTTTCAATATCTGTTGCTAACAGTCTTTCGGCTGGCAGAACTCGCAAGCAGTTAGGTGATTCTTCAACCACGGAAACGCCTATATCTCCCAATTTGGCAATCACTGGGAGCAAAGCATCTGGTGCTACTTGCGAAAGAGTGATTTCTGAGCGGGTAATGGCTGCTGCTACTAAAAATGTTCCTGCCTCAATGCGATCGGGAATAATACTGTATTCAGTAGAGTGTAGTTTGGGCACACCGACGATGGAAATTTTACTCGTTCCAGCACCGTAAATTTTCGCGCCCATCGCTATACAGAAATTTGCTAAATCGACTACTTCTGGCTCGCGGGCTGCATTTTCGATAATTGTTTCCCCTTCTGCTAGGGTAGCTGCCATCATCAATGTTTCTGTGGCTCCTACACTAGGAATATCTAGATAAATTTTTGCTCCCTTGAGCCTGCGACTGTTTCCAGGTATGTAAGCATTACAAATACCATGCTCAATTTGCACCTCAGCTCCCATTGCTTGCAATCCCCGGACATGAAGATCCACTGGTCTTGCTCCAATGGCACAACCACCTGGTAGCGGCATCTGTGCTACTCCTAGACGTGCCAAAATTGGGCCGATCGCAAAAAAGCTCGCCCGCAATTGAGTAACTAGTTCGTAGGGGGCCTTGGATGATGTAAAGTCGCTAGCATTAATGTCTAAAATGTCCCCATTTCGCTGCAAGCGGACACCTAAAGCTGATAAAACTTGACCCATCCGCTCTACATCTACCAATAAAGGTACGTTACGGATGCGGCAGTCTCCCGAACAGAGCAACGCTCCAGCCATAATTACTAGTGCTGAATTTTTTGCCCCGCTAATTTTTACATGACCTTGCAAATGATGCCCACCCCAGATTTGCAAGACTGAGGAGTCTGCAACAGGTGATAACTTGGCATCTGATAAGCCATTAGAAGAATTAATAAGCCGCTCCTCCAAAAAACTATAAAATTTACAAAATTTAAGTTGGTTTCGATTCTACAGTAAAGATTTAATTTGTCTACATTATTGCATTACATCTGTAAGCGCCATACTGTTTTTTCAGATCATAGAGAGGCTGCTACCAGGTAAAAGCCCTGATATACATAGATTTTTTATATAAGGACAGGTTTTGACACTAGATCTGGCTCTAGCAAAAGTCAATACTCAGTAAAGGAGACTAGGGATTCGTGACTAGGGACTTAGGAACAAAAGCGAAAAATTATGGAAGAGGCAATAAAGCCCCCCAAATTTTGCAATCTTCCCTAGTACCCAATCCCATATACCAGATTCTGAATTCCAACTATATATGTTCTTGTGAGTTCTTTAATGGACAAACATGGAATTATGACTTGACGTCATTAAAAAATTAAGCGACAATAAAAAACGGTCAATAAAAAGACCCGCTAGCGGAACTGGCGGAATTGGCAGACGCGCTAGATTCAGGTTCTAGTGCCGCAAGGCTTCCGGGTTCAAGTCCCGGGTTCCGCATCTGAATTATGACGTATAAATTATGAATTATGAAAAGTCTTTGTAATTCATAATTTAGCATTTGTCATTCATAATTTTTTGAATGTTAACTAGTTTACAGAATCCTTTAGTTAAACAAATTAGAAAACTCCATTCTGCAAAAGAACGGCACAAACAGCAGTTGTTTTTGTTAGAGGGTACGCATTTATTGCAAGAAGCTTGTGCGGTGAATTATCCGTTGGTTGTAGCGTGTTGTACTCCACAATGGCAAACAGCCCATCCCCAGCTGTGGCAAGAAGCTCAGGAAAGATGCGATCGCACAGAAGTTGTGAGCGAGGAGGTAATGGCTGCGATCGCTACCACAGTACATCCAGATGGGATAGTAGCAACGGCAAAACGGAGCGATCGCTTTCCTCAAGTATTGTTTAGTGGTTTGGTACTGGCTTTAGAAACAGTTCAAGATCCGGGTAACTTGGGTACTATGATTCGCACAGCAGCAGCGGCTGGTGCATCTGGATTGTGGCTGAGTGAAGATAGTGTTGATTTAGATAATCCTAAAGTATTGCGTGCCACAGCCGGACAGTGGTTTCGCCTGCCAATGGCAGTTACTCCGGATTTAAAAGCAACTGTACAGCAAGCCAAGCAAGGGGGAATGCAAGCGATCGCAACTTTGCCCAGCGCAACTTTAACTTACTGGGAAGTAGACTGGCGTAAACCAAGTCTAATTTTATTGGGAAATGAAGGTGCTGGGTTGTCAGCAGAATTAGCGGCGATGGCAGATTTACAAGTAAAAATACCCCTCAGCCCTGGGGTAGAGTCATTGAATGTAGCGATCGCCGCTGCACTAATGTTGTATGAGGCACAACGGCAGCAAAGAGAGGGAACAGAGATTAGGGATTAGGGGCTAGGGGCTAGGGGCTAGGGGACAAGGGGGCAGGGGAGCCAGTGCGTTGCTTTGGTTCCCAAAGTTGTAGCACCTGGCGTGAGCAGAGGGGCAGAATAACCACTAACTACTGTAAGGGCGGGTTTTAACAACAATCTCTCTAGGATGACGAAATATCTAAATAAACCCGCACGGCAGTCGC
Organism: Chlorogloeopsis fritschii PCC 6912; assembly: GCF_000317285.1. GTDB lineage: Bacteria > Cyanobacteriota > Cyanobacteriia > Cyanobacteriales > Nostocaceae > Chlorogloeopsis > Chlorogloeopsis fritschii. Next base: position 61,411 of record NZ_AJLN01000049.1, read on the forward strand.
TACAACGGAGGGAACCTCCGCAACGCGCTGCCTCCCCTACCAATGACTAATGACCAATGACAAATGACTACTAACTATCAGCTTTTTCCTTCTCTTGTAAATATTGCTCAATATCAGCAACCGCGTCTTCCCAAGCTGCTAAATCAATTACCGAGGTACGATCAGCAAATTGTTCATCATTAATATTATCATCTGGCAATTTTGGTATTTCTTCCTCTGCTGAATTTTCTTGCAATATGTGTTGCAGTTCGCCAAGGGACTGCTGAAAATCTTTAGCAGCGGCTTGGCGCTGTTCATGCTGACTTTGTTCCATAGCTTTGATTTTAAAATTTAAATTGATTTGCAAAAGATGAGCAACAGTTTCTATAAATTTATATCTTGCCAATTGTACATTTAACAGGTTCAATCTGTATAAAATTTACATATAACTAGTAATTACATCTGAGTCTTGCACTTGCATAAATTTATCTAGCAACAGACTGGGAATTGGGCGCGGGCGCATGGACTTAACGTCTACCCATACCCATAGAGCCTCTGCTGTGACTAATAAATCTTCTTGGTTTTGTTTGCGAATTTCGTAGCGTCGTACTGCACGAGTACCGCGCATTTGCTGTAACCAGGTGGTAACTTCCAAGGTGTCACCTGCTACAGATGGGCGCAGATAGTCAATTTCTACCCGCCGCATCACAAATGCACCTCCCAATTGTCGGTAAACATCGAAAGTAACGCCCAAGTGTTCTGAGTGTTCAATTGCAGCTTGTTCTAGGTAATTTTGGTAAACTGCGTTGTTGACGTGTCCGAGAGTATCCATCTCATAATGTCGAACCCGGAGTAAAGTTTGGAATTTTTGCATAGATTGATTTGGTATTTGTATGCTTTTTCTATATTAGTTGCCCCATTTTTTGAAACTGCGGCACTCGCCTGTGAGTACGGAAGCTCAGGGTGTAGCGTAGCGAAACCCTGAGTAGTTCACGGTTGCTTGATATTCAATTCTTGAAATGCCTCTGAAGAGTCTTCAAGTTTTAAACTCCCGGCTAATTTACCGTTAATTAGCAATTCGTAGTCACCTTGTTGTAAACCTTCCAGATAATACACTCCCGCACTGTTCGTAACGGAAAATTTGCGTTTTCCTGTACCTGGTTGCATCGCTTCTAGTCTGGCACCAGCAACAGCATTACCTTGGATATCTGTAACAACCCCAGAGCGAGTGTAGGAGCGGATGAGCGGTATCATTACAGGAGTGTAACTGCCAGCAACTACATCAATAGCTAAGGAATCAATAGCAGTTTGCCAATCAGGTGGAAAGCCAGCAGGATCGAGATCCAGGCGATATGCTCCCGGTGCAAGACGTACATAAGCGCGATCGCCTTTGATGTCTGGTTGCAAAGACTGAATTGGTTTGTTATTAACTACCAACATAGTTCCCAAATTGTCTGTATAAACTTTTTCTCCTGCATCATGTTTACCGTTATTGTTGCGATCAAAAAAGGGCTGAATTAACAAACCTCCTTGGGTGCGGAAGTAATTAGAACGCATATCCCCTGGCGCAATGCCACCTTGTAAGTTCAAGTTAGAGACTAAATCTATACTGAAAGTTGCTTGATCGGAAGTCAGGGATACACCTTGATAACGCCCCCGCAACATCATGCCTGGTAGTACCGTTGTTCCTAGTGAGGTAACGATCCCATTACCTTGAGAACCAATGCCATAGCCTAGTTGTGCTTCCCATAGATAACTACCATCAATTACCCGTTGTGGAGAACGATAGCGCCAACCTAAGGAGAGCAAATTATCATCGTCATTGAGACTGCGAGTTTCGTAATTTAAAAGCAATGAATTTCCGGTAATACCACTTTGAGAGAAGTTGTAGCTTAATTCCGAAAGAGTACCAATCTCACTACCCTGCTGGTTCAGTTCCATCTTACCGAGACGTTGCAGCACATTCCAGCGCCAGTGATTTTCTGTATCCAAGCTAGCGCGGGCAAAGGTAAAGAAATTTTTACCGCTAAAGTTTAGTTGCACCCCGCCAGCTGTAGCATCGCGACTGTCAGTAGTGGCAAATAAGCTAAAACCAGAAAACACATTCCAATTAACGTTAAAACGATTAGAAAGAAAATCGTTCGTAAATACAGCACTAAACTTGGAAGATGGCTCATAACGAATGTCTGCAATTACATCCAATTCACTACCTGCAAGTGCTGAAACTGCTACCTGTAAAGGAAAATTTGTCGGACGATAAAATACTTCTGCTAATCCTTGCAATGATTCGTCATATACTCCTCCTAATCCTACCGTCAAGTTTTCCGATAAACCAAAACGCCCGGCTATTCCACCTCGAAACTCCGAAAATTCACCCAAAAGACTTTCATTTCCAGCAAATTCCCGTTGCCATCCACCAGAGCCAACCCAAGCGGAAGCACCAGCAGGAATTTGTCCCAAGACTGTAGAAAATGTCGCTTCCCGAATTTCTGGTTGTGCTGTCAGTCGTCCTTCAGGATAAAGTAAGACACGGTAGTTACCACCAAAGAATTGGTTATCACTTTTGATATTTTCAAAACGGTAAGTGCCAGAAGAATCAACTAAAACTTCGGTAATTACCCTATCACCAAAAGCTGGCATTAACCGCACTAAAGTACCTGGTTTCGCCTCACCAGTAATCGTGCGTCCAATTTGAGCTGCTTGCAGGCGTTGGCGGGGATCTGACACACCGCCCCCAAAGGGTTGGGGAGGTGCAAATCCTTGGCGTTCAATGAAGGTAAAACCCCAGTAATCCCCAGATTCCTGACTTTGCCAAAAAGTTGGATGGGAACCGACAAAATAATCTGTTCGCTTGGTTTGTCGCAGAAATTCTGCCTCTGCGATATTCCAGGTTTGCTGATTTTGTAAGTCTTGTTGATTAACACGAGTAAACCATGAACCACCTGCAACTGTACCAACAGCAAGAAAATCTCCTCGATAATTGGTTGATGAACTAGTAGTACTGCTTGCATTAACTTTTTGTTCAACTGCTGCTACATTCAAACTCCCTGGTTTAAGATGTGGCAATCCTTCTAAAACTATCGGAGTATCTGTTAATTCGGCTTGTTGGTTGGATTGATTTAGCCAAGGTATTTCCAAGTCAATGGCGTATTCTTGAATATCAAATTTCCCTGCTACCCCAAACAGCGTTTGTAAATCTGCAATAGAAAATACTAACCCTAATTCTGAATCGGTGCGAAGTTTTTTCGGATCGATACGCGTCACAACCCCAGGCGATCGCACTTCCAACTGACCATCTGCTAAAGTAGTGACATTTAATTTCAATGCCTTAATTACTGCTTCATAGGGCAAAAGCCAATTTTCAAAATCAATTGCTTCAGTTCCATTTTCTTTCCCCCGCACTAACATACTGGGAATCACATTCCGTTTACCCACATTTATACCTACAGTTATGAGGCTAAATTCATCTAAGTTTTTTAGGGTTTCGGAAGTAGCAACAGGAGTATTAGCTCTTGCTGGTGTGATAATTATTTGCCACCTCAGGGCGATCGCTGCTAGCAAGCAACTACTAACTACCAGTGATTTATTTAGCATATTATTACAAACATTAAGTAAAAACACATAAAAAGACGTTGATAATTAACGTCTTTGTAAGCTTATTATTCCCAAAAGCTAGTGTGAAGCTCAGGATGACTTGTAATATTTATAACAAAAGTTATTTCTTTTCCGAGGTAGTGGTTGATGCCGGAATCGTCACATTCACATTAAATGGGAGTTTACTTTTTTTGTCATTCTCACTCCATACCAACTCACCACTAAGTTGATATTGACCGGGAGCAGGGTTTTCTTTGCCAGGATAATTGAATAATAAGTTGCGATCGCTTTCGGCAACAACAGCAGTCGCATCTACTTTGCCAGTTTTAACAACACTTCCTCCGCGACGCAAAATCCAATTTATACTAGGACGGACAGTAGCTTTACCAGTGTTGCGAACTAATAGCTGAATCTGCTTTTGCCGTGTATTGAAACTGCCATTATCCACCGCTAATTTCGGAGTAAGATTACCTTTGCGGACATAGAAAGTCACACCGATGCGTGTTGCCAAAGTAACATTATTGCCAGCACTGTCCTTAGATTCACTCAGAGTTTCATTAAACACAACAGCTCGATATTCACCATCAGCCAGATTGGGAGCTAATCGACCGATCAAACGTACCCGCCGACTTTCTCCTGGTTTAATAGTTAACTCACGCGGTGAGAATTGCAGATATGGAGTGAGATTGTTGGGACTGTTGGCAGGCAAGGTTTGAAATCCTGCATCTCGGCTATAAGTAAAAGGTTCTGCGTAAACACGCACGCGAGAGAGAGTATTGCTAGTATTTGTAATTGCGATTATACCTTGGGCTTGTCCGCGATCGGCTTTAGCTTCAATTACCAACGGAGAAATGCTCATTTGTGCAGAAGCTTTACCGGAAAACAAAATTAGGCTGGAGAAACAAGCCCCAAAAGCAGCTTTAAAGAGCCAAGTGTTAGGAACCATATCTAAAGTTAGGGCACAATTGTAAATTTAATTCCGTATCTATAGTTCCCAGGTGCAAGCAAACTTCCTTTATCAATAAATAAATTTATGACTAGAGGAGTGGTTCCCACAGGTAAAGGTAATGGCGAACTACCACGAGAATTAGTTGAGCCACCGTATCCAGTTTCGACAGTTACAAGAGAAGATACAGGGTTGAAAGCTGGCCCGGCAATCTGAATCGGCTCGGATACACTGAGATTAACAGGCTCTTTACAGTTAACAGAAATTTGCGTAGGAGAACCGCCAGAGGTGCTAAAACTCACTAACTGAGTTGGCACAGTTCCACCATCACCTACTAACTCACCGGAGGAAGTTTGAGAAAAGGTGCAAGTATCGCTACTTTGAGCGTAAGTCTTGGACGCTAGAGCTACAGTAATCGCTAGTATAAAGATTGAAACTAAGGCTAAACGAGGAATCATTTAGAAATTTTTTGAACGTGACTGTATTTGTAATAGAACCATGAGTTACCAGAAACTCAGGTATTAAAAATAACACAGTAGGGTAAGTGATGCCTACCCTACTGATATGATTTTGGATTCTAGATTTTGGATGCTGAAACTCAATTTACGAAACTGTTACGGCGTGACGGTTAATGTTACTTTGTAGTCATAAGTACCAGGAGTTAGAGGGCTACCTTTGTCTACAAACATATCCACGTCTAGCATTGTTGGACTACCAACTGGGAGCATCAAGGGAGAATTACCAGTGGTATTGGTTGAGCCAACTGGTGAGTTCACGAATGCGTCTGAAAACATGGGAGTGAAAGTAGGGCCTCCAGTTTGCATAGGTTTCGATACTGTTAGTTGAGAAGGAGCATTACAAGTAACAGACACTTTACCAAATACTCCACCAGGAAAGCCACCAGCTAGTGCTGTTGGATTAGATGGCTGATTCATTCCCAAACTACCAGGTGTAACTTGATCAAAATTACAAGCACCACCAACAGTTCCAGTAAAAGGAATATCAACAGTTTGAGCCATTGTTTTGGGAGCAAGAGCAACGCTACCTACAAGTATCAAAGCAGCGGTTAATAAAGAACGACGAATCATATGCAAAATTTCCTAAAATTTTGTCAACGCTTACTGACACTTTAACTATTAAAAGATACTAAAGCTTCAGCAAATTTACAGTACTGAACTTCTAAGGCAAAAACTACGTGAGTTCACCAGCAGAGGCAATGTATATAAAATTTTTGTAAAATCTTAAAAACCTGTTTTAAAAGTTGGGAGTCAAATTATACTGAATCGGGTTTTTAGCTCTTGCTAAGGCGATCGCACATCAGCTTTAAAGACACATCTCCCCAACTTTGCGAAGAAGTCGGGGAGCTTTTTTCACTACGTGTCTCAAAGACGATCGCGTCATTTCGAGTGTAATACGCGGTTCAATAGTATCTGTCTGTTAAAAATCCTTACCGTTAGGGTGATGGAATTCTTTACTCTGATCTAAAACCTTAAACTCATCTGGGTTTAACGATACTAGAATGTTGTCAGAGTCTATTTGAATGAGCCAGCGTCCACTTAACTGCCCACCGGAGAGTTTCTCTAAACCCCAGATTTCTCCTACTTTTCCAGCTACATACTCTGGAAGCAGGATTATAACTTTATCTCCAACTTGAATACTGTTTGAGTAGTACAACAAAGTTCTAAAACCAAAGATTATTAAAAAGGAACTTTTGTCAATAAAGGTTAATGAAACCATTAAACCTAAATTTTAATTAAAGTGCGGTTGGTAATTCAGTGTTTCAATAAATGAAATGATTTCATCATCCTCTACCAACTATCTTGGTAAATAAGAGCTTTTCTAGAAATAAGATCGTAATTTCTGTCATGCCAGGGTTCTACCACATAGTTTAAACGAAGTTTTTCTAGATCTTACCCTCTTAAGACACCAAAAATCCTGTCATTATTGGTCTAAATGCTTGACGCTTGATTGTCTCTATAACTGCGATATATTAGAGTTTAACCTTCTGGGAGTAGCTTGTCCTGCTCCATAAGGTAGAGTTTAAGCGGCTTATTCTTTCAAAAACTAGGATTTTGACGGAATTTATACGGTTGGTCATAGTCATTGCAAAGGACTAATGACCCTTGCGGGTACGCTGCGGGAAGTCGCCCTCCAGGCGTCTACGCCAGTCGCTTCAAGTCGGGGAACCCGACGCCAGTTGACGCCACTTGACGCCAGTCGCTACAACGCGGGGAACCCGACGCCAGGTGACGCCACTTGCTTTATGCCGGGGAACCCGTCCACCGCAGTGGCTCCTTTATGCCGGGGAACCCGTCCACCCTCCGGGTTCAGCAGTCCCCCATCGCCGGAAACCGCCAAGACGGGGGCTGCTTCACCGCACTGGCTCCCCACAGCGGTGGCTCACCAATGACCAATGACTAACCAATTAATTTCTGCCAGGTGATAGGCCCGATAATTCCATCAGCAGTCAATCCATTTTGTTGTTGATATTTTTTAACAGCTGTCTCAGTTTGTGGCCCGTAGATACCATCTACACCAACACCTAGACGGTATTGCAAGTATCTAACGGCAACACCACCTGCGTGATTCACTCTAATTATTCGTTTCGCCAATATCTGGTTAATTGCATTCCATGTATTTTGATCTGCATTTCCAGTCTGCTGAATATCTACGATTCTCTGGAATTTTTCTATTGCCGATCGCGTTTTTGGGCCGTTTGCTCCATCTTCTGCTAAGGGTTTACCATCTTGATCAGTGATTTTAAGTCGATTTAAAGCTTTTTGCAGCCTCTGGATTGTGACGTCTGGATTTTGTTCTTCGTCTTCTACCGGATCGACAGGAATATTGTCAGGTAATTTTCCAGTTAAGCCTTTGACGATCGCATTTGCCATTGCTTCTGGATTATACAGAGCCATATCTTTTTGCGAATCAATAAAACACCCTTCGACTAAAATTGCAGTCATATCTGTATTTCTAACTACGTATAAGTGACTACCATTCTTAACACCACGATTAAAAAAGCCTAATTTGACTATTTCATTTAATACAGATTTCGCTATTTTTCTTCCTGCATCACTAGCTGCAAATACTTCCGTGCCATTGGCTTGACGGTTAAAGGCATTAAAATGAATAGATACAAAAACATCTATATTGCTAGCATTAGCCTTTGCACATCTTTTTCTAAGAGAATCTCCGACTGTACTAGCGCTTGTTGGTTTGCATTCAACAACTTGATGCCCTAATGCTTTTAATTTGGCTATTACTCTATTACCGACATCAACAGTCAAATTATCCTCAAATTTTATCCCTCTGGCTCCAGTATCTGGAGGACAATTATGCCCGATGTCTATTCCATATTTCATTGGATTCTCCCTCGCTTATTAGCCAGAAAAGAGGCGTTCTATTTTACTGTTTGGGTCAAGTCATTGTAAATAACTAGTTAATATATTGTCAAAAAAAGCACACATAATCAAGATAACTACTTTTATTGGCGATCGCCCCTCAAGTGAAAGCCATTAGCAATTAACAATTAGCGATTGGCAATAGCGTCAATTAAAATCAAGATGAAGAAATATTTCTTAGCTCTGGGGCATGAAACGTATCGTCTTGATTGCAGGATTTGAATCTTTCAACGCCGACTTGTATCGAAAGGCGGCTGATTTGGCGATCGCTAGTTGTCCGGAGTTGGATATTCGGGTATTTAGCGATCGCGATATTACCAGCAAGCGGGCTGAAGTAGAAGCAGCACTCGCTGGTGCTGACGTATTTTTTGGCAGCTTAATATTTGATTACGATCAGGTATTGTGGTTACGCGATCGTCTTGCTAACATTCCCATTCGTCTTGTCTTCGAGTCAGCACTAGAATTGATGAGTTTCACCAAACTGGGAGCCTTTAGCATTGGTGATAAACCGAAAGGAATGCCCAAACCAGTGAAATTTATCCTTGACAAATTCAGTCAAGGACGAGAAGAAGACAGACTTGCTGGTTATATAAGTTTTTTAAAGATAGGGCCAAAACTCTTAAAATTTGTGCCAGTGCAAAAAGTCCAAGACTTACGCAACTGGCTAGTTATATATGGTTACTGGAACGCTGGCGGGCCGGAAAATGTAGCTGCACTCTTCTGGACACTGGCAGAAAAATATTTGGGTTTAAAAGTCGGCGATATTCCCCCACCCATTGAAACCCCCAACATGGGATTACTTCATCCCGATTATCAAGGGTTTTTTGAATCGCCACGCGAGTATCTGGAGTGGTATGAAAAATCTTGTAGAGACGCGATTAATCGCGTCTCTACAAACCCAGTTGTTGGCATTCTCCTCTACCGCAAGCACGTCATCACCAAACAACCCTACATTAATCAGCTAATTCGCCGTTTTGAGGAAGCAGGGTTAATCCCCTTACCTATTTTCATCAACGGTGTAGAAGGACACGTTGCTGTCCGTGACTGGATGACAAGCGACTACGAAATTCAGCAACGCCAAATCGGGAATGTAGAAATTGCCTCTCTTTCCAATGAGGCAGTAAAAGTGGATGCGATCGTCTCAACTATTGGTTTTCCCTTAGTTGGGGGGCCTGCTGGTTCTATGGAAGCGGGACGACAAGTGGAAGTAGCAAAACGCATCCTCTCTGCTAAGAATGTTCCGTACATAGTAGCTGCTCCTCTTTTAATTCAAGACATCTACTCTTGGACACGCCAAGGTGTCGGTGGTTTACAAAGTGTTGTTTTATACGCTTTGCCTGAGCTTGACGGCGCAATTGACACTGTTCCCCTTGGTGGTTTGGTGGGAGAAAACATTTATTTAGTTCCCGAACGAGTACAACGCTTAATTGGCAGAGTGAAAACCTGGATTAATCTGCGGCGCAAACCTGTAAATGAAAGAAAAATAGCGATTATTCTCTATGGATTTCCCCCTGGTTACGGTGCGGTAGGAACAGCTGCATTGTTGAATGTACCGCGCAGTCTCTTGAAATTCCTCCAAGCACTCAAAGAGCAAGGTTACGCGATCAGCAATTTGCCCGAAGATGGGGAAGAGTTGATTCGTGCAGTCAAAGAAGCGGATGAAGCTTTAAATGACGCAGAGACAGAAACCTTCCCCGCGTCAGTAAATGTCCGTACCCTCGAAAAATGGCTAGGATATCTCCGCACCTCGCGCATTGAAAAGCAATGGAAATCTCTCACGGGTACTGGGATTAAAACCTATGGCGATGAATTTCACATTGGTGGCGTGCAGTTGGGGAATGTCTGGATAGGTGTGCAGCCGCCATTGGGAATCCAAGGCGATCCGATGCGCTTGATGTTTGAGCGAGATTTAACGCCCCATCCCCAATACGCTGCTTTCTACAAATGGCTGCAACATGAGTTTCAAGCTGATGCCGTAGTTCACTTTGGTATGCACGGCACGGTGGAATGGTTGCCGGGTTCGCCTTTGGGAAATACGGGTTATTCTTGGTCTGATATTTTGTTGGGAGACTTGCCCAATTTATATATATATGCGGCAAATAATCCTTCTGAATCGATTTTGGCGAAACGTCGCGGTTATGGGGTGTTAATTTCCCACAATGTACCACCCTACGGTCGAGCAGGTTTGTATAAAGAATTAGTGGCGCTGCGAGATTTAATCTCAGAGTATCGAGAAGATCCAAAGAAGAATTATGCTTTAAAAGAAGCTATTTGCAAAAAGATTGTTGATACTGGTTTAGATGCGGATTGTCCGTTTGAGGATGCTAAACGTTTGGGAATTCCTTTTACTCCAGAGAATATTCGGATGTTTAGCGCTCATGCTTTTAATGATTATCTAGTGAATTTGTATGAGTATTTGCAAGTTCTAGAAACTCGCCTGTTTTCTTCTGGGTTGCATACGTTGGGTGAAGCGCCGAATCAGGAGGAAATGGCGGCGTATTTGGAAGCTTATTTTGAAAACGAACCGCAAAGACGCAAAGAAGAAGAGGAGTTGGAAATTCAGCAGTTGTTAATGCAAACCACTGATGAATTAAAGAATCTTTTGCGGGGTTTAAATGGAGAGTATGTTCCGCCTGCACCTGGTGGTGATTTGTTACGGGATGGGGCTGGTGTGTTGCCTACAGGTAGGAATATTCATGCTTTAGATCCTTACAGAATGCCTTCTCCGGCAGCATATGCACGCGGACAGGAAATCGGTCGAAAAATTATCTCTCAACACCTGGAAGAACACGGGGATTATCCGGAAACTGTAGCGGTGATGCTATGGGGATTAGATGCAATTAAAACTAAGGGTGAGTCTCTGGGTATTCTCATGGAGTTGGTTGGTGCTGAACCTGTGAAGGAAGGGACAGGAAGAATTGTTCGGTATGAATTAAAACCTTTGGCAGAAGTAGGACATCCTCGGATTGATGTGTTGGCGAATTTGTCGGGGATTTTCCGCGATAGTTTTGTGAATGTGATTGAGTTATTGGATGATTTGTTTCAACGGGCAGCTGAGGCGGATGAACCAGAACAGCAGAATTTTATTAGAAAACACGCTTTAGCTTTGAAGGCGCAAGGGGTGGAAAATGTATCGGCAAGATTGTTTTCTAATCCGGCGGGTGATTTTGGTTCGCTGGTAAACGATCGCGTTAACGATGGTAACTGGGAATCTGGTGAGGAGTTGGGCAATACTTGGCAAAGTCGCAATGCTTTTAGTTACGGCAGGCAAGATAAGGGACAAGCTAGACCAGAAGTGCTAAAGACATTGTTGCAAAAGTGCGATCGCATTGTCCAAGAAATTGACTCAGTAGAATACGGTTTAACCGATATTCAGGAGTATTACGCCAATACAGGCGGTTTGAAGAAAGCGGCAGAAAAAATTCGCGGCAAAAAAGTTACAGCTAACTTTGTGGAAAGTTTCTCGAAAGATACCACACCCCGCAAGTTAGACGATTTGCTGCGGATGGAATATCGTACTAAGTTGCTCAACCCCAAGTGGGCAGAAGCAATGGCAACTCAAGGCTCTGGCGGTGCTTTTGAGATTTCTCAACGGATGACGGCGTTGATTGGTTGGGGTGGCACTGCGGATTTTACTGATAATTGGGTATACGACCAGGCAGCAGATACGTATGCGTTAGATCCAGAAATGGCAGAAAGGTTGCGAAAGGCAAACCCAGAAGCCTTCCGCAATATTGTGGGAAGAATGTTAGAAGCCCATGGACGCGGTTTTTGGCAAGCGAGTGAGGAGAGGTTACAAAAGTTACGCGATTTATATGAGTTGACAGATGAGGAATTGGAAGGAGTGGCAATCTAAAAAAATCTCGCAAACCAGATGAATTTAGCTAACGTGGTAGATATGCTTTCTCCAAAAGTTAAATAACATTTAGGAATTTATGCCGTTGTGCGCTTTGCACTACCAGGGAGTTCGTTAAAATGCAAATTTTTCTCCTTCTGAATCGACTGAGCGGATGCAAATTTACCACATTGCTTAGTAAGACAGTAGCTTTAGGAGTGGGCGCTAGTGTTTTACTCTCAAGTACTAATGCTAACGCTGCTGAACAGGTAGTTTTAAAGTATGGTAATTTTCGAGGGCCAGTCTCTGTTAAAGAATTAACTCAGTTTGTAGAAACTGGCAAGACTACCCCCATACTAAAAGCTTATTTGCAAACTGCTAAACAAGACCCCGCATTAGCTCGTAAGGCGCTAACGGCAGGAATCAAGGCCGATCGCGGCTTTTTAAATAGTGTGATGTCCAGCTGGGCAGGGCCAATTTTAGTCAGTCAAGTAGGTGAGGTAGTTCGTCCTCCTGACAAACCATTAGACAAGCAGGCACTACACTCCGCTTTGAGTGCATCCATTAGTCAAAGTGGTGAAGTGACGCTACTAGGAGCAATTCGTAACTATCCTCATGCTTCTGTGGAGATACATGGCGATCGCCTGATCCCTGTTTATGAGCGATTAAGTAACCTGGCGAAAATCTTCTAAGGGCTATTTAACGGCTCCTAGTGTTGAGTAAGCGGTAATTTTTAACCTGTACTAAAAAAATCACCGCTTAATGAACTGAGTACCTAAACTAAAGTTTTGAGAGCGGCAAGTCAAAATTCTGGATATGGTGATCGCATTTCACTCTAGGGATGAAAAAACGAGCGATCGCCTTATTTAATGTCGTGTTATATGGGTATGGCGACATTGGGTTAGAAGCTTGTACTGTAAGACATTTAGCGCGGATTAACGCCCAAGCGATCACTTTATTTCACGATAATATCTAAACAGATGTTATGGAGAAATCAGCATGAAATAAACGCAAAACTCACCTTTATCTCAAAAATTAATAGGAGAGATGACAATGGTCAACAGCCTTAAAGAACTAATTGATGAGCCAGAATTGGGTCATAGTAACGATCCAGAAGAAAGGTTTATCAGTAGTGGTGTGAGTTGGGAAAGCTATGAATCGCTACTGGCAAAACTAGAAAATAACTCTCATTACCGTGTTAATTATTTAGATGGAATATTAGAGATAGTGTCGCCATCAATCAGACATGAAAAAATCAAAACGAATTTAGGGATGCTGTTAGAGCGTTTCTTCTACAGCAAGCGTATTCGGTTTGTACCTATGGGAAGTTCTACTTTTAAAAACAAAGCAAGAAAAGCTGGTGCAGAACCAGACGAGTGTTACTGCATAGGTGAAGAAAAAAAAGTACCAGATTTAGCTATAGAAGTAGTTTTGACCAGTGGGAGTGTAAGCAAACTGGAAATCTACCGAAGATTAGGAGTTGCAGAAGTCTGGTTTTGGGAGAGAAACCAGTTTAAGTTATACCATTTACGGGATAATTCCCAAAAAGAGCAAGCCACTGTTTACCCTGATACTTATGGGTATGAAGCTCTCTCTAAAAGTGAGATACTGCCAGAATTAGACATTTCTTTGCTAGAGCAATGTCTGACAATCTCGGATTCAATTCAAGCTATTGACGAATTTGAGCAGGGGTTGAAAGCAGCCGATGAGCGAAAGCAATAGCCGCGACTTCGCAATGGAGTTAAGCCACATTGTTTATATGGCTTCTACAACTTCTGAACGTTGGGATTGAGTAACCCGCTCAATGATATTTGCTGCTTGTTTTACGCCACCTGAGAGTTGAATTGACTGCTGAATTCTCTGGGCATTCTTTTTGTAAGAATTTTCCGTCAACACTCGCTTGATTAGCGATCGCAGTCTGGAAATATTTAGTTTTCGCAGAGAAAGCACTTCTCCTACTCCTGTCGAGCGAATGCGCGCACCAGTTCCTGGTTGCTCAAACGTGATCGGAATCGCCACTACAGGTACGCCGTAGCTGAAGGAATCCAATGTTGTATTCATGCCTGCATGAGTTATCGTCAGACGAGCGTGCGCTAGTATCTCCGGTTGGGGAGCATACTTGACTACTAAGGGGGAACCTGGCAGCGATCGCACTGCCTCTGCACTCATCCCACCTCCATGAGCGATTACCAGTTGCACATCCAATCCATCGCAAGCGGCAGCAATGCAACGAAATACTGCTTCCTTGGTATTTTGCACGCTTCCCAAGGAGGCATAAATCATAGGCTGTCCGGTTAACTTTTCGTAGGGGAAGGAAACGAATTTTGGTGAAGCATTTCGCAACGGCCCTACATAATGGAGATGCGATGGCAGATCGGGAATGGGAAACTCAAACAACCGAGGCTGTTGGCTAATATGGGCAAGTCGTGCATTGGAAGCGTAGATGTGACGGTAATCTGGCAACTTCCATTCTTGGCGGTAGCGATTAATCGCTTGTAAAATCGGTTGGCAACTGCGATCTAAAAAGTAATAGGCTACTTGATTGCGGATTTTTGCTAGATGCGTATTCTGGTAACTCCAGGGAGTAAAGAAAGGAGGAACATCGGCTCGGCGATGAATTACCTGAGCGCAAGAAATACAGATAAACGGAAGATTGAGATATTCTGCGATCGTTTCGCCAACGGGTTCGAGTTGATCCACCAGCAAAACTTCAATCCCTGTTTTTGCGATCGCTTTGGGTGCATCTTGGCAAACTATCTCAACCATTTGTTGGCAAAAGTCAAGGGAGTAATCCAGCGCCTTGATTGCGCTTAATTTTCCCAATTGAGCGAAGGTTTCAGCCATTGAGCCAGGTTGATAAATTGCTTCGCCAATCGGATAAAAATTTACCCCTTCCGATTGTACTTTTGATTCTAAATCTGGAATTTGCAAGAAGGTGACGCGATGACTGCGTAATTGGAGTTCTCGTGCTAACGCCGCTTGGGGATTCAGGTGCCCAGGATAGGGCGGGCAAATAATGCCAAAGTGAGTCATAAGTTAAGTCAAAAGCTAATAAGTTATTGAATTTTCTGTTTGTAAACGCTTGGAAGTTGCCACCAAGGTACCTGAGGAAACTCATGATGTTCTTGGTGGTAGCCAAAGTGGTAGCAAGTGATGAATGACCAAAAAACTGGCAATGGAATTGTTTGGGCGCAATGGGGACGAACGTATCCTTCTTTGGGTTCTCGATGGGGTAAAAAAGTACCAAAATAAAACAGTTGAATAGAACTTAAAATGGGAGGAATAATCCAAAATAAGATGAGATTTTGGTTAGAAATTTGCAAAGTATATTTAGCCAGATTAAAGATGATAGTCATTCCGATAAATTGATGCCAACTCCAGTATTCCTTCATGAAGTGGAAATACCAAAAAATTCCATTAATTCTCTGTCCATCATGAAAATCAGGGTCATTTTCGCTAGCAGGATGATGGTGATGTAACCAATGTTTTTTCAAAAGCTGACGATACGAAAAAAAGGCATAAAGTATTACAGATAATGAACCAATAAAATTATTAATTTTGATATTTTTTCGGTAGACCGCTCCATGCATAGCATCATGGGCAGTAATAAATAGTCCCGTGTACAGGAACGTTTGCCAAATTATAGCGATTGGTATTAACCAATTTGAAAATTTGGTGACATCAAAATAAAGTAGAACAGACAAACTAGCTGCCCAAATAGTAATAATAAGTAAAGCAACTATAAGCCCAGCAATAGAATCTTTTTTAGGGACAATTTGCTTAAACTCTACAGCGTTAAAGAGTGGGCGATCGCAGATATTCAAACTGATACTCCTCATGTAATCAAACTCAAGTGTTAATTGCAGCATTTTTAGCTCGGTTTAACTAACCGAACTCTAAACAAAAAACTAAATTACTTGACTTCTATGAAGCTAGAAATCTACCAATTAATTACTTTGTTAATGCCTTCATCCTATCGGTTTAATAAGTTCTTGCTTTCTATCTGTAGTTTTACTTGTAAGTCATCCTAAATGTTTATTTATACACGAGTATTTAAATTTCAAGCATAAAATCTTCTATTACTGGAGGCTTGAAAACAGATGTAATTAAGCAAGAGCAATATAGGGGTAATGTTACTAGTTACTGGTAAAAGTTCTCCCATACAAACTTGATTTTTTCTACAAGTAACACTGTTGCTGAATGGAGTTCCTCTGCTTTTTGAAATAGGGTAATGTTAAATATATTTGTATTGACGAACACAAAATTATTAAGCAATATCCCTTCTCATGAATGAATATTGTTTTGATATCTAGCAAAAATATATTTTCTGATCATCAATTCCCAATTGACCTATTTTTTTAGCAGTTGAGGTATTCATAACTTTTTTATACTTGTGGCAATTCTCAATGCTTCAGAGTGACAAAATACCACTATTTGAAGAGGAATATATTTGCATTTTATATAAAAGTACACGGTAATAATATTAAGTACTCAGCTATTGCTGTGGTGTGAGGAGCAACAGAATAGATATTACCAAAGACTGCTCAAAAATTTGAGTAGTTCTTACCACTGTTACTTCAATAAGCAATGGCAAACACAGCTAGTACTCGCTAGTAATTAACTAAATTTTTTTTGGAAACAACACTTGCGATCGCAAGCGTGTAAACTTATCTGTAATGTACCTATTGTGTTACATCACCAAATTGCTCAAGTACCCTCTCCTCTTGTTGACTGAGCAGTAAATGTACAACAAGGCTTTCGGGTTTAAAGCCAGCACTCGGATTTGAACCGAGGGCCTTCCGATTACAAGTCGGATGCACTACCGCTGTGCTATGCTGGCAGGACTTTGGTGAAGATGAATCTTCAAGAACAACAAAGTTCTTAAGCATCACACCGATTAACAATAATAGCACAAAAAAGCTGATTGTAAATAAAATATGCAAAAAATATCTTCGGTTCTAAAATTCTTGATGATTTCTAAATCGCTGGTTTTTTAGCAATATATAACTAAAAAGGCAAAAAACGTGGTTTTGATCGTTGGTAAAATTCATAATCTCATTTATTAAGTCAAAGCCACCTGACACTGTAGGCTAGACACAAAAATATTTGGTACAGTTTTAAAGCATTACTTTTTGCACAGCTGCGTACAGAACGCTAAAGATAACATTTTTCTTTACAGATTAGAAGCATGGCAGCGTTGAGCGGACGAGATTTATTAAGTCTAGCAGACCTCAGTTCCCAAGAGGTTCAAGAACTCCTGCAAATGGCAACTCAACTAAAATCTCAACAGTTGAGGTTACGGTGTAATAAAGTTTTGGGGCTGTTATTTTCCAAAGCTTCCACTCGAACACGAGTGAGTTTTACTGTCGCGATGTACCAACTGGGTGGACAAGTAATAGACTTGAATCCGAATGTGACACAAGTAAGTCGCGGTGAACCTGTACAAGATACAGCGCGGGTTCTGGATAGATATTTGGATATTTTGGCAATTCGCACTTTTGCGCAACAAGAATTAGAAATTTTTGCTGATTATGCCAAGATACCTGTAATTAATGCTCTCACGGATTTGGAGCATCCCTGTCAGGTTTTAGCAGATTTATTGACAGTTCAAGAAACATTTGGCACCTGTGCTGGGTTAACCTTGACTTATGTAGGCGATGGCAATAACGTCGCTAATTCCTTAATGCTGGGTTGTGCTTTGGTAGGGATGAACGTTAGAGTAGCCACGCCGAAGGGTTTTGAGCCAAGCACGACAATTGTTGAAAAAGCACAGGCGATCACTAATAATAAAACGCAAGTAATTCTCACTCACGACGCCGAAGCAGCAACAAAAGGTGCAAATGTACTTTATACTGATGTTTGGGCAAGTATGGGGCAAGAAGCAGAAGCAGATGACCGAATGCCTATCTTCCAACCCTATCAAATCAACGAGCATTTGTTGAGCCTGGCTGACTCAGAAGCGATCGTTTTACACTGCTTACCAGCTCATCGCGGCGAAGAAATTACCGATGACGTCATTGAAGGTTCCCACTCACGAGTTTGGGATCAGGCGGAGAATCGGATGCACGTTCAAAAGGCATTACTTGCTAGTATTTTAGGAGCAGAGTAAAAAACTGAAGGATGAAATATGAAGTGTAAAGTATGAAGGAATAAAATATTTAATCCTTTAGCCTTCATCCTTTATCCTTCTTTAGTCAAAAGTATTTTCTTTTAACTTTTAAATTTTTACTTTCCATTGGGATGTTTTTTGTAGTACTAATGTTCTAGGGACATTTGTATTTTCATCCCTACAAATATATGGAAAGACTAACGGAAGCGCAAAGAGAACTTTACGAATGGTTGGCAGAATACATTCGAGAACACCAACATTCGCCTTCAATTCGGCAGATGATGCAGGCGATGAATTTGAAGTCGCCTGCACCAATTCAAAGTCGTTTGGAACATTTAAGAACTAAGGGATATATCGAATGGAGTGAAGGGAAGGCACGAACGATTAGAATTTTGCGTTCCTTAAAACAAGGTGTACCGATTTTGGGTACAATTGCTGCTGGTGGTTTAATAGAACCTTTCACCGATGCAGTCGAGCATCTAGATTTTTCTAATTTGTCCTTACCTCCTCAATCTTATGCTTTGCGGGTAGCAGGCGATAGCATGATTGAAGATTCCATCGTCGATGGAGATTTGGTATTCTTGCGCCCAGTACCAGAACCAGATCAACTCAAAAATGGTACCATTGTTGCCGCTAGAGTAGATGGATACGGTACAACATTAAAGCGATTTTATCGTCAAGGCGATCGCGTCACTCTCAAACCTGCTAACCCCAAGTACAACCCCATCGAAGTGCCTGCGATGCAGGTGCAAGTGCAAGGTTCCCTGATTGCAGTCTGGCGCAGTTACGACTAAGGAATGGGGAATGGGGAGTAGGAACAAATCAATTAAAAATTAAAAATTAAAAATTTTTAATTTCTTGCTACTTCCCACTCCCCACTCACCAATCCCTGTTTAGTATCGATGTATCTAGCACAGTATCGAGTCAAGCAACCGCCTACTTCCCGCAAGGTTGCTGTGGGAGTTTCTCCCCCACAGCAATATCGTCTCAAATTACCATTTGCAGGCGAGAGCAAAGGCAGCTATCAAACCCAGCAACCATTACCGGGCTGCCCGCGGATGCCAGCATCTCTGCAATTACGGCAATATCAGCGCCAAGCTATCAATAGTTGGTTTGCTAACAATGGTAGAGGCACGCTGAAAATGGCAACAGGTAGCGGTAAAACAATTACGGCACTCTCGGTTGCTTGTGAGTTATACAAGCAAATTAACTTGCAAGTGTTGCTAATAGTATGCCCTTACCGTCATCTTGTGACTCAATGGGCAAGAGAATGTGAAAAATTTAATTTACAACCCATTTTAGCTTTTGAAAATTTACGCACTTGGCAAAGTCAACTGTCTACTCAACTTTATAATGTGCATTCTGGTTCGCAAGCATTTTTGACAGTAATTACTACCAACTCTACTTTAATTGGGGATGGATTTCAATCTCAACTTAAATATTTTCCCGAAAAAACTTTAATTATTGGCGATGAAGCTCATAACTTAGGTGCATCTAAATTAGAAGAAAGTTTACCAAGATTTGTGGGCTTGCGACTGGGATTGTCTGCTACACCAGAAAGGTATTTTGATGAAGCTGGAACTCAATCATTATTTGATTATTTCGGCTCAGTTCTCCAACCAGAATTAACTTTAAAAGATGCTATTAATCAAGGTGCTTTAGTTCATTATCTTTACTATCCAATTTTAGTAGAGTTAACAGAGATGGAAAGCCGTGCCTATGCAAAATTAACGCAGAAAATTGGTAGGGCATTGCTATATCGAGAGAAGGAAAATATAGAAGTAGGTGACTTAGAAGATAACGAAGATTTAAAGCCTTTATTGATGCAAAGAGCGAGGTTAATTGGTGCGGCAGAAAATAAATTAAATGCTCTACGAGAATTAATGGCAAATCGCCGCGGAACAAGTCACACACTCTTTTATTGTGGTGATGGTGCCCAAGAAATGGGGCACCGTTCTAGCTTGCACCAACTTAAAGCTGTTGCCAAAATTTTAGGGGTGGAACTGGGTTATAGAGTAAGTACCTATACGGCACAAACGTCTTTACAAGAACGGGAAGTATTGCGTCGTCAATTTGAAAGTGGTGAATTACAAGGGTTAGTGGCAATTCGCTGTTTAGATGAAGGGGTAGATATTCCAGCAATTAAAACAGCTGTAATTTTGGCAAGTTCTGCTAATCCCCGCCAATTTATTCAGCGACGCGGACGAGTTTTGCGTCCGCATCCAGGTAAGGAACGCGCTACGATATTTGACATGATAGTTTTACCACCGAATTTAGATAGAAAAACTTTAGAAGTAGAACGTAATTTATTAAGAAAAGAATTGCGACGCTTTGTAGAGTTTGCTGATTTGGCAGATAATGCAGGCGAAGCAAGAATCAAGTTACTTGATTTACAAAAGCGATATGGTTTATTGGATATTTGAAGGCAGAAGTTAAGCAATTTTTGTAGGATGGGCACTGCCTAACTTTCCCCAAACTCTTATTTTTACTTATGGACAGTGCCCATCTTATAGTCTTTAAAGAATAAATTTTACTTTGATTGACATTCAAACTAATGCCAAGAAACAAAGGAAACAGTGGCTCTACGGATGCGATCGCTGCGGTTTCCATGTTTAAAATCAAAAAATATTACATTAATTTAATCAGCAATGAATAAAGAAGCAAACATTGATGATGTTCAAGAGCCAATCACCAGTGCCCCGGCAGAAGTACGGCAAATTATTGAACAGGTATGCAAATTAGAAAAAATTAGATTAGATAAAAAACTTAACAGCCATATTAATGATGATATTTTGAGGATTGTGAAGGATGCCGTAAGATGAAGCTAACTTCAATTAAGCTTTGCAACTTTCGCTCCTTCTATGGAAAAACGCCAGAGATCATCCTGGCTCATGGAGATGATTGCAATACAACAATTATTCACGGCAATAATGGTGCAGGTAAAACTAGCTTGCTCAATGCATTTACTTGGGTGTTATACGAGAAATTTAGTGCCGCTTTTGCTTCTGTTGAACAGTTAGTAAATAAGCGTGCAGTAGCAGAAGCAAAAATTGGACAACCTGTGGAATGTTGGGTAGAGATTGCATGGGAGCATGACGGTATACGCTACCGAGTAAAACGAGAATTTCGGGTTTATAAAAATTCAACTGACTTTGAAGTTGGCGAAACAAAATTATATTTACAATTTGCTGGAGATGATGGTAGATGGAATTTACCAGATCAGAAGCCAGAAGATATAATTAATCAAATTTTACCTGCTAGTTTACATCAATATTTCTTTTTTGATGGCGAACGCATTGAAGAAATTGTTCGTTCTGATAAAAAAGCGGAAATTGCTGAAGCAACAAAAATTTTCTTAGGTGTAGAGGTAATTAACCGTTCTATTAATCATTTAAAAGAAGCAAAAAAAAGTTTAGAGAATGAGTTGAAAGTTATTGGAGATTCTGGGATTAAACAGCTTTTACAACAGCAGACAAAAATTGAACGAGAGATTGAATTCATCGACAAGCAACAACAGGAAATTAGCCAAGAGTTAGAATATCAACAAACGTTAAAAAAAGAAACAAGCCATAGATTGAGAGAACTTGACGCTGCGAAGGAATTAGAAGAAAGACGGCAAGATTTAGAAAAGCAAAAAAATTCTTACCAAGATACTCTTAAACAAATTAGAGAAACATTAAAGAAAGTTATTTCTACACGTGGTTACACTATTCTACTTCCAGAAAAAACTGTAAATTTCCGTAGAATTTTAGATGAGTTGAAGCAAAAGGGCGAGTTGTCTCCTGGTATTTCTAAAGAATTTGTCAATGAATTACTAAAATCTAGAACCTGTATATGTGGAGCAGATTTACACGAGGGAAGCCATTCTCACGAAAATGTTAGAAAATTATTGGATAAAGCAGGTTCTTCTACGGTGGAAGAAACAGCTATTCGCATGAGTGCTCAAGTTGATGAAATTGATAAGCAAGCCGCAGCATTCTGGGAAGAGGTTGACAGAGAACAGGCGAAAATTAATGAGTTAAGAAAAAGTATCTCACAAATAGAGATAGAGATAGATAATATTGAAGATAGATTGCGAAAAGATACTAATGAAGAAATCAGTAGTTTGCAAAAGCGTTTGGATGAGATTGAGGAGAAAATCACAGAGTTAACTTTAGATAGAGGCAGAAACGAGCAGCAAAGCTTGCATTTAAAAACAGATTTGGAAGATTTAAGCAAGCAGATTGCCAAGCAGAAATTAAATGAAGAAAGGCAAGCACTAGCCCAACGCCGAATTGCTGCTACCCAAGATGCTATTGATAGGCTAGCAGAAGTTAAAGTTCGTCAAGAAACGCAATTTCGCTTGCAACTAGAAAAGCGAGTGCAAGAGATATTTGGTGAAATTTCATTTACGCCTTATCTTCCGAAAATTAGTGAAAAGTATGAACTGACTTTGGTGGAAAATACAACAGGGATAGAATCATCTGTTGCTGCTTCCACAGGCGAAAATCAAATCCTCAGTTTATCTTTTATTGCTAGCATTATCGATCGCGTGCGGGAATGGAGCGATCGCAAAAATATTCTCATGATTCCCGATAGCAGCACCTTCCCCATTGTGATGGATTCGCCTTTTGGTAGCTTAGATGAACAATATCGGCGGCAAATCGCCAAAATAATTCCTAGATTGGCGAATCAACTAGTGGTGATGGTGACTAAAACCCAGTGGCGGGGTGAAGTAGAAGTAGAAATAGCAAACAGAATAGGCAAGCAATATGTACTAATTTATTATTCTTCTAAACCAGACTGCGAACAAGATTATATTGAACTCGCAGGAGAAAAATATCCCTTGGTAAGACAAAGCCCGAACGAGTTTGAGTATACAGAAATTATTGAAGTTAATCGAGAGGATTAATGGTATAGAGTTGAAATTGAATTCAGCCAAATAATTGTTTTTAAGTAAATAAAAGGTAACAACCTGGAGGCGGCAGCCCAACACCCTCATTACCAGGTTCAACCTGGTAACGAGAATTAGAGCCTCTGGCTCTTGTTGAGAATGGTGCAAAATGTCAGATAAGCTATTTACATAAGGGAACCGAAAGCTTATGACTACAACAGGTTTGCACTTGTGGACGATAGATGATTACCACAGAATGATTGAGGCGGAAATTCTTACCACTGAAGACAAAGTGGAATTACTCGAAGGGCAAATTT
The DNA here is from genome assembly GCF_000317285.1 of Chlorogloeopsis fritschii PCC 6912. Lineage (GTDB taxonomy): Bacteria > Cyanobacteriota > Cyanobacteriia > Cyanobacteriales > Nostocaceae > Chlorogloeopsis > Chlorogloeopsis fritschii. The sequence continues at coordinate 84,465 of NZ_AJLN01000049.1, forward strand.
TGGAAATGAGTCCCCAACAACCCCCCCACGCTGCTACTACGCAACGTACATGGAAATATCTTAGCCGACTGCTAGCAAATAGAGCTGATATTCGGGTTCAATTACCTGTGACACTGCCTCCTAACTCAGAACCTGAGCCAGATATTGCTGTTGTTCGTTTTGACTCCCGCGAATATCTTGACGGTCATCCTACAACCGATGATATTTTCTTGTTAGTAGAAGTAGCAGATCGGACTTTAAATCGAGATTGCAAGCAAAAAGCACGTACCTATGCAAAAGCTAAAATAGCAGATTATTGGGTTTTAGATGTGAATATGCGGCAAGTCTATGTTTTTCGCGAACCGACAGATAACAGCTATGCTCAAGAAATCACTCTAGATGAGAATGCGACGCTTTCATTGGTTGCTTTTCCAGAAGTTGAGGTGCGGGTAAAGGAATTATTTCCTTAGCATTCGCATTTTTTAATTTCTGTCAGCCTGAAAATTACCTTGCGTTTTCCCGCAGGTTAGGATGTGAAAACAACAGAGTGCGATCGCTTTGGCAAATAGGCTTTATGAGTATAAACACTGAAGCTAAAATTGAAGATTTGTACCACTTACCTGAAAACTGCAAAGCGGAAATTGTGAATGGGAAATTAGTATTAATGTCTCCAACGGGATTTTTGCCAGGGCGTGCAAGCGGCGAAATTTATGTGAGTTTGCGCGAGTATGAACGCCGTACTAAAAGCGGTTATGCTTTGCCTGATAATGTAGGCTTTATTGTTAATCTTCCGAACCGTCGTTCTTTCAGTCCCGATGCTGCATTCTACACCGGGAAACCAACAGGTGGAAAGTTTCTTGATGGTGCGCCTATTTTTGCTGCTGAAGTCAGGAGTGAAAATGACTATGGTGAAGCAGCAGAAAAAGATATGGCAGCAAAGCGTCGTGATTATTTTGCAGCAGGTACGTTGGTAGTGTGGGATGTAGATGTACTTAAAGAAGAAGTAATTCGAGTTTATCGTGCCAGCAATCCCGAACAACCGCAACTATATTCTCGTGGAGAACTAGCGGAAGCTGAACCTGCTATGCCTGGATGGTTAATGCCAGTGGATAATTTGTTTGTTTAGGTGTAGCGATCGCTTTTGGATTTCAGTTAAAATTGCAACATAGTCACTCACAAAATAATGCCAGCAAATAGAATTAGGATTGCTAAAGACAAAGTAGAATTAGTAAAAGCATTAGTAGCATCAAAGGATACAACTGGCCCTTTTCAAACTTATGTAGAAGTCATAGCATTTGCTGCTGCTTTGGGTGCAAAGCATAAAAAAAGAATTCCTCTGGAGGCAATAGCTAAAGATTTATCTCCGCTACGACAGGATTATTTTGCGATTGGCTTTTCTGCATTAATTAATTTGTTGGCTATTACTGAAACCAAAGAAATTCAAATACTGGGTGATAACGATATAGCCGACGAGCAACGCATACATATTTTTGAAGAATATGCTAATGGTGGACTTGAAATTTTGCAAAATGAATTGCGAGGAGCAGTAGACTATTCAGAGCGACTTTTATTGATTCTGAATTCTGAAAGATTTAAGCAAGAAAAAAAAGAAGAATTTGATTTAAGTAAATTTCTTTCTGAAGTTAATTGATAGTTTCTCTCGCTCGCAACGACGCAAAATTTGCTCCAGAAATACCAAAAGTTGCAAGAAATACCCGTGCTCCTGCTTCTCTTTCATGAGGAGTGATTTCTTTTACTAAGAGACCACGTACCTTAAGACCTTTTTGTGCTTGATCAGGATCCCAAAAAACAACTTTGCTGCGATTCTCCTTTTGGGCAGTAGTGTAAAACTTGTTCATAACTTTGTCAAGAATATAGTATTGATTACTATTGCAATTGCTGCCAAAAAGACTAAAACGATGAGACAAGCGCTGATAATTGCTTTTGGTGATAAATTTTTTTATATATGCAATCATGCGATCGCGCGGCAAATTGAGAAGGAATTGCCGCATAGATTTAGTGGAATTATTTACAAATGCATCGTATAACTTGGCGTTGGCTGTATAAATACCCCCTGCCAATAGGGAGGAGCCATCTACACCACGAGTTAAATCTAACTGCACACCAGACTTAGTGACGCCTTGGAAAGAGAAAATTAGTTCGTTAACTCGAATTTCTTCCTTTGTATCAACTGGAAACTGTTGCTTGAGGATAACTGGTTCATCAAAAGCTATACGTATTTGGCTATGCATACCGCGTACCCCTAAAACTGGTTCTTGCCGCATCGCAACTTGGAAAGTCATGTTAGTTACAGATTTGATTGGAATGCTAGCAACATACCATGTATGCGAATGATTGCCAGCTCGCACATGACGTACATTAGCAACAAAAATCTGTTCATCCCCTCTATCCTCAAAACCGTACTGCAATTTTTCGCGATTTGTGAGGGAGAGCACTGGGCGATACTGAGATTGATCGACGCATTGTTTGTGCTCTTGCGGAGCTGTTGTGTAAGAACCAATAATTTTGAGGGCAGGTGACGAAATCGTCTTACTGTCAGGGGTTGAAAAAATATAAGCTGGTACTACAAATGGATCGTCTGATTTTTTACACCGTTCATCCTCATTATGGGCAAAGGTGAGACGTTCCCAATCAAGACTTTCTGGAGTTAACTTTAAAGTCTCAGCCCTACTATTGGAAATCATCAAGACTTCCTGAAACACCACAATCCCCACTAGCGTTAGGACTTTTGTTAATACCTGCCTCATTAAACCTCCCCCAAAGTTAAAAGCCCAAACCTTCAATATCACTACTCATACAGCAGAATGATATCGGATTGAAAGCAACTGGAGTTTTGAAATGTAGAGATTTTAAGCTATTTCAAGGGTGGGCATTGCCCGTCAAAGCCTATTTAGTAAACCTTTTAAATATTGGAGAGCAATGCCCACCTTACAGAAAGCCGCTGTAGGGACAATTTCCATTCGCGATCGCTACTACCGAGTCCCTTTAACATAGAAATATATAAATATCAGTTATAGATAAATAGGTGGACAGATTTAAATGTAAGATATCAATTTCTAGACAGCAGACGAAATAGTCTTTATACCTTCTGCCTTCTGCCTTTTTCCATCTGCCTTCTACTTAACAGCCTAAAAGTGTATATTTTTCGTCTTTTTAAAGATTCATGGCAAATTTTGGCGATCGCTATCGTCACTGGATTCCTTAGTGGTGGTAGTAGTGCTAGTCTAATTGCTCTGATTAGCTATGCCGCAAGCAACAAGTCCACTTCATCATTAACAACTATAGCTTGGAGTTTTGCAGGGCTAGCAATAGTTGTACTGGTTACCAGCATTATTTCTCAAGTAATGCTGATTCGCCTATCTCAAAATGCAGTATTCAAATTAAGGATGCGCTTGAGTCGCCAGATTCTCTCCTCCGAGTTGAGCCATCTGGAAGAACTAGGAAACCCCCGACTACTAGCAACTCTGACAGAAGACGTTCAAGCAGTTGCCAATGGTGTCTACCAGATGCCTTTTTTGTTTATAAATCTGGCGATCGTCTTGGGTTGTATAGTTTACATAACCTGGTTATCTTGGTTAGTATTGCTGATGGTTGTCAGCCTTGCAGTGGTGGCAATTGCTAGTTGCAAATGGTTGTTGAATAGAGGTGAGAAATTACTTGCCCTTGCTCGTGAGGATCAAGATGGGCTGTTTAAGCATTTCCGTAGTATTACTGAAGGTATCAAAGAACTTAAATTACACTATAGGCGTCGTCAAGTCTTTCTAGAACAAAAACTGCAATCAACAGCCGCTAACTACCGTCTTCACAATATTGGCGGCTTAACCCTTTTTGCTACAACTTCTAGCTGGGGGCAACTGATATTCTTTTTTGCACTCGGTTTTGTACTTTTCGTACTACCAAATCTGCTTGCTATTAACTCGCAAACTCTCTCTGGCTACATCTTAACTTTTACTTACTTGATGTTGCCAATGGACAATATTATTAGCAAGCTTCCTCATCTGAGTAGAGCTAATATTGCATTGCAAAAAATTGAGTCTCTAGGTTTATCTCTTGGTAGTCGAGCCGAATTATTAACAGTTCCACCTGAAATTAAAACTTCCTGGAGTAGCTTGCAACTGAAAGGTGTTACTCACACCTACTACGGAAATAGAGAAGATAGTAACTTTATTTTAGGCCCCATCAATTTAACTTTATATCCACAAGAATTAGTATTTATTGTGGGAGGAAATGGTAGTGGTAAATCAACTGTAGCCAAACTTATTACTGGACTATATATTCCTGAAACCGGAGAAATTAGATTAGATGACGAGACAATTGACGAACAAAATCGAGAATGGTATCGACAACATTTCTCTGCTATTTTTTCTGATTTTTATCTATTTGATGAAATTTTAGGTTTAGAAAATTCTGCTTTAGACTATCAAATTCAAGAATACTTGAAGCTACTACAAATAGACCATAAAGTTACAGTTAAAAATGGTCAAATTTCTACCACTGCTCTTTCTCAAGGGCAGCGTAAACGATTAGCTTTACTAATAGCATACTTGGAAGACCGACCGATTTATTTGTTTGATGAGTGGGCAGCCGATCAAGATCCAGTATTTAAAGAATTTTTTTACATCCAACTATTACCAAATTTAAGAGATAAAGGTAAAACAGTTCTAGCAATTAGCCACGACGATCGCTATTTTCATCTCGCAGACCGAATCATCAAACTAGAGTACGGTAAAGTGGAGTTTGATAAGCAGCATCCTTATTCAAGATGAACAACACAGACTTAACAGATGTAGTCGTCATCGGTAGCGGTATTGGTGGTTTGAGTTGTGCAGCCATCCTGGCACGCTATGGTTTTGATGTCACAGTCTGTGAGAGCCACTCGCTCCCTGGTGGTGCTGCCCATGGCTTTGAGCGTAACGGATTCAAATTTGATTCCGGGCCATCTCTATATTCTGGACTATCCTACAAACCTTCTGCCAATCCCCTGCGCCAAGTGTTAGATGCGATCACTGAAGATATAGCTTGGGCGACATACGATACATGGGGATGCTGTTTACCAGAAGGTGATTTTGATACGAAGGTAGGTGCAGATCAATTTTGTGAAGTGCTCGCTCATCTGCGCGGGCAAGATGCTGTTGCCCAATGGCGCAAACTTCAACGCGCGATCGAACCTCTAGCTCGTGCAGCAGTTGCCATTCCACCTGCGGCATTGCGTTTCGATTTGGGTGCAGTCATGACGATGGGTAAATTTGCTTTGCCGATGTTACGTCATGCTGGCAATATTACCAAGCTGACAGGAGCTTTTAGCCAGGTAATAGAAGGTGTTGTTTCTGACTCTTTTATTCGTAACTGGCTGGATTTACTTTGTTTTCTGCTTTCTGGATTGCCAGCCAATGGAACCAGTGCCGCAGAAATGGCATTTATGTTTGCAGACTGGTATCGCCCAGGAGTAGTGCTTGACTATCCGGTTGGTGGTAGTGGTGCGCTGGTAGATGCGCTAGTTAGAGGGTTAGAAAAACACGGTGGGCAGTTAATACTGAACGCTCATGTGGAACAAGTACTTGTAGAAGGAAATCGCGCCACAGGGGTACGTCTGCGTAGTGGCAAGGAAATCCGGGCGCGACGGGCTGTTGTATCGAATGCATCGGTATGGGATACGCTCAAGCTACTACCAGAGCAAGCAGTGCCCAAATGGTTTCTAGAACAGCGAGCTAGTACACCTGAGTGTGATAGTTTCATGCATCTTCACCTTGGTATCGATGCCCAAGGCTTGGATTCCCATCTTGCTTGTCATTACATCGTAGTTAACGACTGGGAAAAAGGTGTGACAGCGCCTCAAAATGTAGTTTTGGTGTCGGTTCCCTCCATTTTAGATCCATCATTAGCACCACAGGGCAAGCACGTCATTCACGTTTATACTCCTGGTAACGAGCCGTATGCGCTGTGGCAGGGAATGGATAGAAAAAGTCAGGAGTATGCCCAAAAGAAGCGATCGCGTGCAGAAGTGATGTGGCAAGCATTAGAGCGAATTATCCCAGATATTCGTCAGCGATGTGAAGTAACACTTGTTGGTACGCCCCTAACACACGAACGCTTTTTGCGCCGCCATCGCGGTTCTTACGGTGCGGCAATTCCAGCTGGAAAAGGTTTCTTTCCTGGTTCTGCTACGCCTTTGCCAGGATTGCTGTGCTGTGGTGATTCGACATTTCCCGGCATCGGTTTACCAGCAGTTGCAGCGAGTGGGATGATTGCCGCAAACACCCTAGCACCCCTAAACAAGCATTTAGAAATGCTCAAGGATGTGGGATGTATGTAAAAGGTACTGGAGTAGTGGTTAAGAGCGGAAAATTTTTAGCTGCGTGTGAACAGAAATACATCTAACCAAAGAGGCAATTATTTTAAGAAAAGTAATTGTCTCGTAGGAAATAAGACTGACACGAGAGAAAACTGATTTAATAAAACTTAGTGAAATTTATACGCGCACTAGGTAGTTACGCCCACTAGGTAGCCAGCTCCCAACTAGCTCCTAGCAGGACTTCCCCCTAATTGAGCAAGCAACTAGGAGGTAGTATTATCGTGTCAGACGATTATGAAAACTATCATCTTAAAGATGATAGAAAAAATTTTCAACCTTTGGATGGTTTGCGGATACTTGTAGTAGACGATGATGAAGATACCCGTACCTTCATCACCTTCGTTCTTGAAGAGGATGGTGCTCTGGTAACAACCGCAGCATCAGCTCTAGAAGCTTTACGGTTAATAAAACAATTTCAACCACATCTTCTGATTACCGATCTTGCCATGCCAGAAGTTGACGGCTACTCATTACTTCGTCAACTTAGAACTCTTAATCCTCCTCTGGGAACGATTCCTGCTATTGCAGTCACAGCTGTGGATTTACAAAGAGAGGGCGATTTTTATCTTCAATATGGGTTTCAAGGTTACCTACTAAAGCCTGTAGATCCTACAGATTTAGTAATAGAAATAGTCAAACTTATTCAGCAGCAGTCATCTTTTACTGATAAGTAGCCTTCATGAACTGTGTTACCCAGGATACATAAAAATACCTCTTCACCTATTCCCCCAACCCCCAACCCTATTTTCAAGAGAGCTAATTACGGGGAAATCCACAATCAAGCATGAAAATCTCTTTCCCTGTACCCTGTCACCTATCCCCTGTCCCATATTTTCAAATCAGTTAACTGATAATCGGGAATGCAATTTTGTTGAATATAGGTGTAATATTCCTTTACTTGCCGATCGCAATCCTGTGAACTCCAGCCGCAATGCTTAGTCAGTACTTCCGTCATGACAGGTAACAAGTCCAAGCCATAATTCCTCAACATTGCCACAGACGTGCGACGGCGAGCAATATCTACTAGTGTTCGCGCTAGTTCTGAGTTTACTGCATAGACAATCTGGGCTTTAATATCTGGTAGATCGGGTGTAATAACTTCAGCTAAATCAGATGAACAATCTGTCAAGGCTAGAACCTCTATCGCTCTTGCTCCGTAAATGGAAAATAAGTGATGAATTGAACTGGGTGAGATAACATCCCTATAGTCATCAAGGGCTTTTTTGAGGCGAGAATCGTTAGGTAATATGGCTCCCGGTAAGGGTTGATTCTGAGTTGAGCAAGCAGGAGCCTTTTCACCTAATTTTTGATAAACTGCATTAACTATTTCTTCCGCTACTTGGCGATAAGTTGTAAGTTTGCCACCAATTAAAGAAATAAGATTCACAATTCCTGCTGGTGTGCGATCGCAAATGATATGCTTACGGGTAATTTTTCCTGGTTGTTTGCCCTCTTCCCAAGGTAAAGGACGAACACCAGAGTAAGTAAACTTCACATCCTGACGAGACAACCCAGCAATAGGAATAACACGATTGGTTTCATTAAGCAGATAGTCAATCTCATCGTTATCAGCTTTGATGCGATCAAGATTGCCTTGAAAGTGCTGATCTGTAGTTCCAATTAAATATCTACCCAACCAAGGAATAATAAAGAAAGGACGCCCATCCGTTTTCGCTTCTACATACAATGCAGTTATGGGTGCGCCAGGAAAGGGATCGACAATAATATGACTACCTTTAGTCGGGCCGATTTTTTTACTGCCACTCCTGCTTGATGTTAACCCATTTGCGGTAATCGATTCTAAAATTTGGTCTACCCAAGGGCCAGATGTATTGACAACTACACCCCGATCGCTCAATTTCACTTTGACTTCTTCACCTGTAAAGCGATCGCAACAACTAAGACTATCAATCCTATTTCCCCCCTGATGCAGCTGCTTGACTTGCACGTAATTCAGTACCGTTGCTCCTGCTGCTTGCGCGGAAAGAATATTTTCCAAGCACAACCTTTCAGCGTAAGCTACCTGACAATCATAGTATTGAGCGCCGCCACACAAACCTTCAGGATCTAAATCGGGAAATAACTGCTGAAACTTTCGCTTTGGTAGCATCCTGTGAGATAACAAAGACTTATCAAAGCTCAAAATATCGTAAAGGAACATCCCAGCTTGAATTTTCCAGTAAGGGCGAGAGCGATCGCGATAAATCGGAATCGTCAGCAGTAGCGGTTTTACCAAATGGGGTGCTATATGCAAGAGAATTTCCCGCTCTTGTAAAGATTCACGCACCAAGGAAAATTCAAAAGTCTCTAGATAGCGCAATCCCCCATGAATTAATCGAGTTGACCAGCTTGTCGAACCGCTGCTAAAATCATTCTTCTCAATCAAGAGTGTTTTTAGTCCCCGCAGCGCTGCATCTCGCACTACACCAGCTCCATTAATTCCGCCACCAATTATTACTAAGTCATAAGCGTTATTACTTATAGCCTGCAAATTATTCATAACAAGCCTTTAAAAACTAATCACCTGCATAGGCAGCGCACCATCGGCTATGAATAAGACAAATAAGTCAATCCTCTTCCCGTCTGCCATCTGCCCTCTGCCTTTTTCTTAAAAGATATCCAATATTCCCCGATCGCCATCTAAAGTTGCTTGCACACCTACTGGTAAAGCTGCATTTGGTGCTTCATGACCAAAGGGTAAATCGGAGACAATAGGAATACTTAAATCACCCAAGCGATCGCGTAATACTTCCTCTACACTAAAGCTAGGTACATTTTGTGGCACTTCACACCTGCTAAAACTACCCAAAGCAATACCACGGACTTTAGACAAAACACCGCTCATCCGCCATTGTGTCAACATCCTGTCAATGCGATAGGGAGCTTCGGTGACATCCTCAAAGGCAAGAATTATACCGTCCATATTTGGTTGGATGGGTGTAGCAAAAAGATGGGTTGCGACAGTTAGATTTGCTGGTAACAGGATGCCAGTAGCAACACCGCCTCCCCAACCATTACCTTTTAAAGGAGCAAGAGCACGCCCTTCTACCCAATCGAATAAGCGTTGCAGCGACCAGTCTGGTTCATCGGCTATTGTAGTCAATAAAGGAGCGTGAACACCAGAAATTCCTGCTTGATAAAGACTCCACAACAAAGCGGTGATGTCAGAAAAGCCAATTAGCCACTTGGGAGTAGGAGAAGACACGAAAAAACTTTCATTCCCCTTGTCCTCTTCCAAAATCCGGGTGCTGCCAAAACCACCTCTAGCACAAAGAATGCCCCGACATTCTGGATCTTGCCATGCAGATACTAAATGGTCGCGGCGATTTTCATCTTTACCTGCCAGATATCCCCATTTGACATCTATCTCTGGAATGATTTCTACCTTGTAACCACGCGATCGCCAAATCTCTACTCCGCGTTGAAATGCCCCCAATTCTCGCAAAGCACCACTAGGAGCAATCACTCTGAGTAAGTCTCCTGGTTGGAGGGGTGGTGGAATAATAATTTGGGATGGCATTAAAAAATAATCTCCTTGAACCATTTTTCAAAGCGATCGCCTAGTGCTTTGAGAGAAAATTCCTCCTCAGCTTGCTGGCGACAAGTGTGACGGTTGATTTCGTGAATACGCTGTGTTGCATTTACCAACCCAGCAACACTATCAGGTTCTACCAAAAATCCAGTTTTGCCATCTTGGACTATTTCTGCTGGGCCGCCGCGACTGTAGGATATGACTGGAACTCCACAAGCAAGCGCTTCTATAGCCACATTCCCAAATGCTTCTACCCAGCGCGGTGTCATTAATAAAGCTTGACACTCGCGGACTACCTGTTGCAACTGTGCAGTTGGTAAAAATCCCAGATATTCAAAACATGATTTGGGGAAATCCCGACAAATCTGCTGCCAGTATGATTCATCCTGAATTTTACCCATAATCTTCAGTGGAATTTTAGTAATTTCTGCTACAGCTACTGCATCTTCCAAAGCTTTTTCTGGGGAAATACGACCTAACCAAGCTAATTGTTGTTTTGGTTCGGCACAAAATTGATACAGAGATAAATCAATACCGCTACTTAAATAGTATATGGGTGACGTGAGTTCGGGAAAAGTCGCCGCTTGCGAGGGAGTATAAAAGCCAAGCGTACCGGGAAATTGCTTTGATGTTTGGATGATAATTTGGTCGAGAGCATCAGACAGAGAACCCATGCTGACAAAATGGGCGATCGGGCATCTGAAAAAAGGTGTCAGGTAAAAAGGCAACCAATCGTAAGCAAAATTTACAATCAAGTCGTAGTTATCCTGAACTTGACGGGCATAGTCCCACATATTCGCCAACACAGAATTTTCTGGCATAGTGATGGGATCTGTGCGTTTCAGACTTTGGGCAATGATTTGTAAATTACCGGGAATTTGTATTAGTGGTAGCGAATCCCATGTAGAGCCTGCTGGGGCAACGATTTGCAGTTGATGACCCCGGCGGATCATTTCTTGGGCTATATTATACACGCTTAATTCCACACCGCCACCAAGTCCACTACCAAGAGGCCCAACGGAAGTGGAGACAAATAGTAACTTTAGAGATTGGACAGAAGCACTCATCAGCCGTGTGAGGAGGTAAAACCACAAAGACACTAAAGCACAAAGTCAACGCAAAAGGAATATCGGAGTTAGATGGATGTGGAGCGAGTGGTATTTGAAAATGGTCTAATAACTAGTTAGCCGTCTTAACCCTTGCTAGCTTAGAAAAGTTTCCTAGCGGAAAGCTATGTTATCCTTTGTGGTACTCTAAAATAAGTTCATCTGTTATTCTCTCAAGATGGCTAGTCTACCGCATCCAATTCAATATCAGGGTAGTAAAAGAAATCTTACACCATATATTCTTAAATTTTTTCCTAACAGAGTGGAAAGGATTGTAGAGCCTTTTGCAGGAACCGCAGCCATCAGTATTGCCGCTTCTGCCAAACACATTTCTCAGAATTTTTGGCTTAATGACTTAAACAAGCCACTTGTTGAGCTATTGAAGCTAATTATAGAAAAACCACATGAGATAGCAGATGCATATGCAGATATATGGAGTCGGCAGCATCACGATTCCATAAACCACTATTATGAAGTTAGAGAAGGGTTCAATAAAACTAACGATCCAAAGCTCTTTCTATATCTATTAGCTCGATGTGTAAAAGGGGCAGTTCGGTATAACTCAGAGGGATTTTTTAATCAAAGCCCTGACAAGAGGCGTAAAGGAACGAAACCTGACAAGATGCGGAAAAATATAGAAGGTGTTTCTGCCCTCTTGAAGAGTAAGTGTATATTCACGTGTTTAGATTACAGAGAAGTTTTATCTGAGGTGAAAAATACTGATTTTGTTTATATTGATCCTCCCTATCAAGGTGTGTGTGGAGATAGGGATTCAAGATATTTTTCTGGAATTTATTTTGATGACTTTGTTCTAGCCCTTGAACAACTAAATCGAAAGGGGATAGCGTTTGCAATTAGTTATGACGGTAAACGAGGCAAAAAAACTTTTGGCAATACTTTACCAGAAAAGTTAGGACTCAAGAGGATTGAAATAGAAGTAGGGCGATCGTCACAAGCAACACTACTGGGTAGAGAGGAAATAACGATAGAATCTTTGTACTTGTCGCCGAATTTACCAAGTGAGCAGATTTTAGAGTTGGCAGGCTATATTAGCAAAACATCAAAACTACTGACTCTCTTGGAACAGCATGGACAGTTCTCAACAGCTACCCGATGAATTTATACAGCTTTGTCAATCTGTAACTGCTAAAAGACCAAAAGCAGTTATTGATCATATCTTGCAATATGGTTTTATTACCACCGAAGACTTGAAGGAAAGATACGGTTATAATCATCCTCCAAGAGCAGCCAGAGATGTTCGAGAGAACGGAATTCCTCTAGAGACTTTCCGCGTCACCGGAAGTGACGGAAGGAGAATTGCCGCTTACAGATTTGGCGATGTCAGCAAAGCAAGGTTTTCTAGGTTATCTGGTAGAACTGGTTTATCAAAACAGATTAAAGATGAGTTAATTAGAAGATATGGTTGTAAGTGCTTTATCTATCTAGAAGAAGTTGATGAGCGCGAGTTGCAAATTGATCATCGTATTCCTTTTGAAGTTGATGGTGAACCAGATTTAGAACCAGAAAACTTTATGTTGCTTTGCGGTTCTGCTAATCGAGCTAAATCTTGGTCATGTGAGCATTGTGAAAATTGGAACAACCTTAAAGATAAATCTATTTGTTTGTCATGTTATTGGGCATATCCAGAAAATTACACCCATATTGCAATGCGACAAGTCAGGAGAATAGATCTTTTATGGGAAGGGGACGATGTTGAAATCTATGAAAGACTAAAACAGCAAGCTGTTAGCCTGGATAAAGAAATTCCTGAATTTGTCAAGGAAATTATTGAACGGGAAATAGAGCGTTGGTGAAGTGTTACTGACAATGATCACTGCCAGTCCGTTTCTTGTAAAGTATTGAGGTCTTCTTGAAACTCAGCTACATCATAGTGAATGCAGATGCCTCGATCAGCCAGCAGTTTTTGAAACTGCATTCGATGCATTCCCACCAACTCACTAGCTTTCCCCAAACTAATTTTGTCTTGGCGAAATAGCATCAGCACAATTTCCAGAAATAATTCTTGTTCTGATAAGCCGCTTACTCTTACAAGGTCGTCTGAGATTACCAAACTCATGGTTAGCTCTCTAACTCTTAAATCTACTGCTTAGATCGTACCAGCCAAAACAAGGGTAGTTTAGGCTATTGTGGCATCATCCAATGTCGTACATATGCGATCGCCTGCAATAACTTCAACACCCCTTCACCTACTAAATCGAACTTCTCAATTTTTCCAAGTGCAAAATCGGAGCATAACTGTGGCTATCTTGTGCAATCAACTTGCCAACTTGCAAAACAACCTCAGCATTGTCCAAAACCAGCAGAAAATCATTAGAACATAAACATTGAAGTAAACATCCGATCTGAATTTTTGATTGCTGTTGATTTGGCAGTAAAGGTACAAGTTCACTCACAAGACTAGCTAGCGGTTCAGTACGAGGGAGCGATCGCTCCCTTGCACTATCAAACTCATTTTCGATTGGTTCTATCAACTTTACAGCCCAAGAAGATTGTTCTACTTCCGTCAAAGCCACAAATGCTACGAATCTGCATTTTCCTTGGCGGAGCAATTGTTTGAGCGTGCCGAATTCTTGAGTACGTCTAGACAAAGCCGAAGTCTCAACTAGCTCGCAAACATCTTGTCGTTTCTGTGCATCCCGAATGTTGAGCAATTCTTGAGCCTGTTGATATCGCTCCAAAGCTTGTCGAAAGTTCTTTTTAGTAATTTTCTCTCCTAAAGCTTGAGAGAGCAAATTCCATAACACTGAGCCTACATCCTTCTTAATATAGTCAAGACAGTAGCCGCGATCGTTGGCAAACTGCTCGTATGTCTGATTTTGGAAAGATGCTTTCAATAAATCAGCTTGTAAGTCACTAAGATGTCTGCCAGTAGATTTATAGACAACTTTATCGGCAATATCGAATAATTCCTGAGTATTCATCTCATACAACTCATGAAATAATTTTTTACACAATTAAAAGTTCTCGACCAAGAAAATCTCAGCCGAAAGTTGATTTTTGAATATGCTCAACTGCAAGTTTTTTATCTCAAAGTAAAAAGATTTTGAAAGTATGATGTCACACTCAACTCTACAGTTAACAAACGCTTTTCACCACACTTTTCAAACCTCCACCAGTTAAAAACCTGATATTAATAGTTTGTGCAAATATACTAAAACGTAGATTCGCGAATAAAATTCGGGCAATCCTTTCAAAATCTTGCCTCAGTATATTCTCTAAATATGAGCATACTGAGTATTGATTGTTTTATTCCCGTCTTCGTCTTCTCTTCAACATATCCTTATTCTTCTTTTAAACAACCATCTTCATCATCTCAATCACTTGAGTATACAGATTGATTTCGCT
>NZ_AJLN01000050.1 GCF_000317285.1 Chlorogloeopsis fritschii PCC 6912
GTTACCGAAATTTGAGGCTGAAAAAGATGACTAATTTCACAAAAAGGATACACCCATGAAGAAAGTTCTTGGCTTGGCAATTTTGGCTGCTTTTTTTGCTACCCCTGCTTTGGCTGGCGAAACTTTTGTTCGTAATGAGTGGACAAATAGCCATACCCAAACAAAAACTGATTTAAATCTTGATTCTAAAACCTATTCAACTCGGAATGAAAAATATGAGTCTTGGGCAGATAAGATTTACGTAGATGGTGATGTAGAAGTCAAATACACTTTGGGTGGTAAAGAAGTTGCATTTGATGATTTTACCGTTCACACTGCTGGTTCTTCTTTGTATGGTAACTACCATGAAAGTAATTACACCAAAGTCTATGGTACTATCCATAGCATTATGAATTCATACAGTAATGCCCACGAAACCACTGCTGGTGTTCGTTAATCTTCAGACTGTTTGATGTTAACTGAAATGATTTTGGGGTGGGTATTCCACCCTTTTTTCTATGAAATATTTAATATTTTTATCGATTGCACTGTCGGGATGGATTGCTTTTATCTATTCCCATAAAGATTTTTTTCTGAATCACTTTCCGATTTTGTACATGAACTCTATGTTCAAAATACCTCATCAAAATCCCCAAGGAAATATGCAGATTCAGCAAAAAGATTCTCGGTCTAATCAAATCAACCAAGATTTATATAATTCTATCTCTACAGGAATGACTTATGCTGAAGTTCGTGCGATTATTGGCTGGGATGGTGTTTTGATTTACCAAAATGAGATTAATTTTGCTGGTGGAAAGATTCGAGAGAAGATTTACCAGTGGAATAATTATGATATTTATTCAACAGATAATGAATCTCAAACAGTAGATGATCCTAACCCGTACTGGAGCATCACACTCCAATTTCAAAATGATATTCTTATTCATAAAGCATCCTTTAACCTCAACCCTTAGGCTTTAAGCTGTAATTTGGCTGTCTGAGATCCTGCATCTTTCTCAATAAAAGTAAGGTGGGCACTGTCCACAAAGTAAAAATCAGGATTTGAGGAAAGCTAGGCAGTGCCACCCTAAAAAAATTGCTTAGGCTTTAAGCTGTAATTTGGCTGTACTCAAAACCTGTTAACAATTGATGAAAAGTCGCTCTTTCCTAGTAATACTGGGATAGATATACTACTAAATTGAGCGAGATACCGTATAATATTCATTTGTGCAGGAGATCTATTATGGCTAGATTACAGCTAGAAGATGGCAAGTTATACACCGATCTCAAGGAAATCACCCAGGAACTTGCACCCTTACATATTCAACTCAATCGTTGGTCTGTAGGAGACAATCCTCAATTAAATCAGTTATTGGCGAAAGATAACCTTGATGAAGACGAAAAAGAACAAGTTCTAAAAGCTTTGGATGGCTACTTTGAGCAATTGAAACAAACTGCTGGCTACGAATCTCGTGATTTAATTGTCTTACATCCACAAACGCCCAATCTTGATGGGCTTTTAACAAAATTTGACAAAATTCATACTCATGCTGATGATGAAGTTCGCTACATCGTTGCCGGAGAAGCTATTTTTGGCTTCGTTCGTCCCGATGGTAGTCAAGTAGAGCTAACTGTGCAGCCAGAAGAGTATATTAACGTACCAGCCGGAACGGAGCATTGGTTTTATTTAACACCAGCACGCCGAGTTAAAGCAGTACGTTATTTCGCTGGTACAGAAGGGTGGGTTCCCGAATATACGGGTACACCCATTCGCATCCATCAGGTGGTAGCTTGAAAAAGTTGGGTTGCGGGAGAGGAAGTGAAGAGAATCGTTTTTTGTGACTTTGATGGCACGATTACTGTAAAAGAAACCTTTGTTGCAGTTCTCAAGCATTTTGCGCCGCAACTTTCTGCGCAGTTAATACCCCAAATGTACGCACGAGAATTAACGCTACGTGAGGGAGTGCGGCGAATTTTGGAATCAATTCCATCCTCTCGCTACCCTGAAGTTTTAGAGTTTACACGGTGTGAGACAATTCGTCCGGGATTTACAGAACTGCTGGATTTTCTAGAAGCACAGAAAGTGCCTTTAGTTGTAATTTCTGGCGGGCTGCGGGGGATGGTGGAAGTTGTTTTGGGTGAACTGATACCGCGAATTCATGCTCTCCATGCAGTCGATATAGATACTAGTGGTGAGTATTTTCAAGTAAACTCGGAATTTGAGGGTGAAACGGAGTTAGTCGCCAAAGTACAAGTGATGGAAAAGTACTTGGTTGATGAGAAAATTGCTATTGGCGATTCTCTTACCGACCTAAATATGGCATTAGAAACACCGATAGTGTTTGCCCGCGATCGCCTTGCCCAATACTTAGAAGAACACCAAAAACCCTACATTCCCTGGCAAGACTTTTTGGAAGTGCGTGACTACTTAGCAAAATTGTGGAATTTAGTCTCAAACGATGAATAGCTCAACCCTAACTGATGCCCGTCTAGAGTTAATCGCTGCTGCCCGTCACTTTTACCAACAAGGTTGGATGGTGGGAACTGCGGGCAATCTCTCGGTGCGTTTGCCTGATGGTAGCTTCTGGATTACAGCTAGTGGAAAGTCTAAAGGCGAATTAGCACCCAGTGATTTTGTTCGCATTTATCCAGACGGTAGGGTGGAAAAAGCTGCTGATAATTCCAAACCCTCTGCTGAAACTGCCATTCACCAAGCTATCTATAATCTTTTTCCTGAAGCTGCTAGCTGCTACCACATCCACTCGGTTGAGGCAAATTTGGTATCTCATTTTGCCCAAGCAGATGTTCTACCCCTGCCGCCACTAGAAATGCTGAAAGGATTGGGAGTTTGGGAAGAAAATCCAAATTGTGTAATGCCTGTATTCGCAAACCATTTACAGGTGAAGCGCATCGCCGATGAGATAAAAGAAAGATTCAGTGTCACTCCTCCACAAGTGCCAGCCCTACTTATCCGCAATCACGGTGTTACAGTTTGGGCACCTTCTCCCACAGAAGCTCGTAATTATATTGAGTTAGTTGAGTATATTTTTCGTTATATGGTTGCAGCCCATCGAGTAGGGATGAGATGAGAGAGGGGAGATGGGGAGACAAGGGGACAAAGAGACACGGGGAGCAATAGACAACCAACTATTAATTGTACAGACGCGATTAATCGCGTCTGTACCAAATGACTAATGACTAATGACTATTGACAAATGACCAATGACTAATGACTAACAAAATGACTATTCGCGTTGTTGCCCGTATTATTGCTCTACCGGATAAAGTGGAAGCACTCAAGGCTGTACTGCTGGAATTAATTGAACCTACACGGCAAGAAAACGGCTGTATAAAGTACGAATTATTACAAAATCAATTCGATCCTACAGACTTGACTTTTGTTGAGGAATGGTCTTCTAATGATGCTCTTGATGCTCATCTTGCATCAACCCATATTGAAAAGGCAGTAGCTCAACTAGATGGTTTAGTCGCTGCTGAACCAGATATTCGCCGCTATCATCTTTTAAAATAGTAAAATCCCCTAATAGTTGTGCCTCTAAATTCGCTTCCAGCATGACAATAGCAAGCCCCTCCAAGTTGGCTTTACTTGGAGGGGCAGTTTGAAGAAAGAGGGTGATCGGGGGCAGCAAATCTCTTAGTTTAGTTGACAACTGCATAACTCTTGGGAAACTTAGGATTCAACAAGAATGCCTAAACACTTTCAGTTGCTGCAACCCAGTCATACTCTGCCAGCAATTTTGGAATGATTTTCAGTTGTTACTCGCTCGTTTTCACTTAGCGATCGCACAAATTTTCATTTAGGCAGGAATGACTTGAACAATTAGTGAGCGTTTATCAAGCGACTGGACTTTACCCACTGAACTAAGATCGCTGACAATGCGATCTAACAGTTTTCCAGCAGCATCGCGATACTGATGCTCTCGACCTCGTAAACGAATGGAAAACTTAACTGAATCGCCTTTACTCAACCACTGGGTAGCTTGATTGATGCGTAAATTATAATCGGCCGCACCTACGTTTGGCCGGAACCGAACTTCTTTTACTGTAGGTCTAGAACTCTGACCCTGACGTTTTTTCTTTTGATACTGAAGCTTGCCGTAGTTGAGAATTTTCGCCACTGGTGCCTCTTTGCCTTCGGAGACTACAACTAAATCGAGATCTACGCTCTCGGCTAGCTGTAGAGCCTCACGGGTGTTGACTAGACCACGATTGTTATTCTCATGATCTATCAAGAAGACTTGAGGTGACTTGATCTGCGAGTTAATTAGTTGTTTTTGGACTACGATAGTTATTTCCTCTCAATTTTTCAATTGTTTGCTTTGCAATTAATGCTAAGGTAGCACAATCCTAACTATGAACATAGATGCGGACATAGTTAGGGTAAGTTATGTGTTAAAAATAATACTTCTTTGGGAAGTTTAAAGCCTGTAATCAGAACTAGGACGATGCCTGACTTGATATGCCCTTAATGCGGCTTGAGGAATTACAGTTCTTCTATTTCTTCTAAAAACAGGGATTTGACCTTTTTGCACAGCTACATACAAATCGCTCTGGCTCATGCCCAAACGTCTTGCTGCCTCTGCCAGTGAAACACCTTGCATCCGCATACGCTGTTGCCTTCCTTGCAATCGTAATTAGATTGCTATCTAAATTAAATTGTAACTAATTATTGAAAAATGTTAAAAATAATAAATAAATTTTGAACAAAAAAGACAAAATCAGCGATCGCATAAAATGAATGCAAAATCGGTGCAAACCAATGGAATCATTAACAAAGTAATAATTGCACCAGACAAGTTGACGCATTCTAAAGTATCTTAAGACCACAGACATTAGTCTAAAGTTCACAACCACAACTGCTATGTGTCAACTGCTGGGAATGAATTGCAATGTTCCGACGGATATTTGCTTTTCTTTTGAGGGCTTTTCGGCACGGGGAGGAAAAACTGACGATCATAGCGATGGTTGGGGCATTGCTTTTTTTGAGGGAAAAGGGTGTCGGATGTTTATAGATCCCAAATCCTCTGTCAGTTCTCCGATCGCAGATTTCGTGCGATGCTATCCCATCCACTCTACCCATGTAATCGCCCATATCCGCAAAGCCACCCAAGGTGAAATTGCTTTAGAAAATTGCCACCCCTTCCGCCGCGAACTGTGGGGACAGTATTGGGTGTTTGCCCACAACGGCGATTTACCGAATTTTTCTCCGGTTGGTATGCAGTTTTATCAAGCTGTAGGTAACACCGACAGTGAAAAAGCTTTCTGCTTGATGTTAGAAACTTTACGAGAACGCTTTCCCTTTGGTAAGCCTCCTTTAGAAGAGTTATATCCAGTATTACAAGAAGTTACTGATAAACTCGCTTCTACAGGTATTTTTAATTATTTACTAACCAATGGCGAACACTTTTTTGCTCATTGCTCAACTAAACTTTGCTACATTGTTCGGCAAGCACCGTTTGCTGCTGCTCATTTAATAGACGAAGACGTAACAGTAGATTTCCGAGAATTGACTACTCCTAGCGATCGCGTCGCCGTGATTGCTACTACTCCTCTCACCGACAACGAAGTGTGGACACCGATCGCACCAGGGGAATTACTGGTTTTTCAAGACGGTTTGCCCATAACTAAAGAATTAAGCTGATATTAACTCCACCTTTGCAAACAATTAAAGTCTCAATGGTAGCTTCATCTCGGCAAAGTAACAGTTAACACCTTGACATTGGCAGAGATGCGATTACCCTGCTTGTGTTGTCTGTTGCTCTGCTTTTATTCACCTGTTAGCCAGGGAGAAAGTATGATGGACTACCAGAATTTTCAGCGGTTTCTAAACAGCCGAATCAAGCGGCGTAACTTCATCATTGGAACAGGGGCATTAACTGGTTTGGCGATCGCCAGCCAAATTCCTCATCCCAGAGCGATCGCCAAAGCAAGATTTTCTGATTATCCTTTTAAACTTGGTGTAGCATCGGGTGAGCCTTATCCAAACAGTGTAGTCATTTGGACTCGTTTAGCTCCCGATCCTGTAAATGGGGGTGGAATGCCTCTTGTGAATGTACCAATTCGCTGGGAAGTCGCAACCGACTCCAACATGAGGCAGATTGTAGCTAGAGGTACCGAGATTGCCACTCCAGAATTAGCTCACTCAGTTCGAGTTGTGGTTGAGGGACTCCAGCCGGAACGTTGGTATTGGTATCGATTCATCTCAGGTAAAGAAGCTAGTCCGATTGGTCGCACTCGTACAGCACCTTCACCAGGTAACTATGTAAATAAATTTACCTTCGCACTCGCTTCCTGCCAGCATTACGAGCAGGGATACTACACTGCCTACAAATACATGGCTCAAGAAAATCTGGATTTGGTAGTGCATGTAGGTGACTACATTTATGAAGGGCCAATTGTACAAGGACGTGTCAGACAACACAATGGCCCTGAAATTAAAACTTTAGAAGATTATCGCAATCGCCACGCCCTCTACAAAACCGATCCCAACCTGCAAGCTGCCCATGCTGCTTTCCCCTGGATTGTGACTTGGGACGATCACGAGGTGGAAAACAACTATGCTAACGCCATCTCTCAGCTCGACGATGACGATCAAGATCCTAACGAATTTCTAGCTCGTCGAGCAGTAGCTTATCAGGCATACTACGAACATATGCCGCTACGTCCATTCTCCCGACCACAGGGGCCAAATATGCAGCTTTTCCGGCGGCTTTCCTTTGGTAACTTGGCAACATTCCACGTCTTAGATACCCGACAGTACCGTACCGATCAGCCTTGTGAAGATGGAGTCAAGGAACGGTGTGCAGGAACTTTCGATCCGAATGCAACGATTACTGGCAAAGCACAAGAAGATTGGTTACTCGAAGGTTTAAATACTTCACAGACTCAATGGAACATTTTGGCTCAACAGGTTCCCATTGCTCAAAGAGATATGACACCAGGAGAAGGCGCAACTTTCAGTATGGATAAATGGGATGGATATCTAGCTTCCCGTAACCGACTGATGAGCTTTCTAGAACAGCGCAAACCATCCAATCCAGTTTCCTTGGCTGGTGATGTACATTCCCACTGGGCAATGGATCTTAAGGCTGACTTCGATCAGCCAGATTCTACAACTGTCGGAAGTGAATTCGTTTGTACATCGATCAGTTCTGGTGGAAACGGAGCCGATACAAACCCTACCGTAGCAGCCTATCTCCCAGATAACCCACATATTAAGTTTTATAACGGTCAACGGGGGTATGTTCGTTGCTTGCTAACTCCTATAAACTGGCAAGCAGACTTTCTGGTGATGTCAAATGTGACAACTGAGTCTGGCACCATCAGTAAACGTGCTTCATTTATCGTTGAAAATGGTCGTCCAGGGGTACAGCAAGTCTAGTTATTTGTTTATTGGCGGGTTTTTTTCTCATTACCATGCTCTGCATGGTAATGAAAACTCTGAGGCTCTGTCTCCAATCATCAAGCAGAGCCTCAATCAATGTTTTCCCAGGCTGGAGCCTGGGAAAGAGAAAAAACGGGATTACCCTACTCACTCCAGCTTAAGCTTCGGTAGGTTGGTTAGGTTGACTCAAACTAGAACGTCCATTCAACGAGAGCATGACGCGTGAGATGCCAGTAAACAGAACGCTAGCACCAACTAGTGTCCCAATTAGCCAACGCGCATTGAAGGGCCACTGGAACCAAATCATTGCACCTAAAAGCAGGGTTATAATACCATCACCCAAAACCCATGTCCAGTTTTGTTGTGGACGCAACCGAAATGCCAAGATTAACTCAAATATGCCTTCAGTTAGCAAAAAGCTACCCAATAATAGAGTCAGCGTCAGGACACCTGTTAAAGGGTAAACAAACAGCATCACACCAGTACCAATATATAATCCGCTTAACAAGAGCTTCCAAATAAAGCCGCCGCGATCGCGAGTTTGAAACGCATAGATGAGTTTGCTAACTCCGGCGCTAGCTAAAATCGCAGCAATCCAAGTTTCAGCAAAAATTGTGGAGACAGCTGGTGCAGCGATCGCAGCAATTCCCAGAACAATCAAAATAACACCAATTAAGAGCGAGTTGTTAAAACTCTTGTCAATTTCACCAGAAACATTGGTTGTCATATAAATTTTTCCCTTAGTATCGTGAACTCTACGATTAGGCTAGGGAATTTTTCAGGAACTTTTTAGAACCCTAAGGTAGATTGGGGAGTAGGGATTAGTCATTAGTCATTAGTTAGTGGTTAGTAGTTAGTAGATAGTAGGGGCGGGTTTATCAAGATAAATTATCAGTTTGAATAGCAAGATTATCAGCAAAACCCGCCCGTACAGTTATTAGTAGTTATTCTGCCCCTCTGCCCCCTGCCCTTGGTGCTTTCTTGTCTCCTTGTCCCGCCCCTCTTCCTAGTACCCAATCCCCGATCCCCAATCACTTTTTATAAAGACTTCTATATTCCCAAGGTTTAACAAACTTGGCATCACTCCAAACTCCTCGCTGTTGTTGCTTGGCTTGTGCTTCAGCTTGTTGAATTATGTCTCGACTCGGACATTTATTTAAATATGGACGATAAACCAGCGCTAATCCTTCACGCACCAATACTTCTTGAACAAACGTGCCATTCGGCAAGCGTACTTCAGCAACTTTGCGTCCGTAGCGATCGCTATCTGTTACTGTTAACTTGACGCGATCGCCTGCTTGTTGTACCAATTGCTGTAACCGTTCTTGCGCTTTTGCACCCCAGGCAAATTGGTTGCGATCGCTTGCTGTTTTACTTTCCCTTTCTTTTTTGGAATGTGGTATTTCTGGTGCATCCACACAAGCAAAGCGCACATTGAACTCATTGCCTTGAGAATCTTTCACTTTGAGGGTATCACCATCACTCACTCGCTCTACTACATCGCCGGAGGGGAAAAGCTGGGTAAAGAGGCGATCGCATCCTATTAAACCCAAAATTATGATTGCAGTACAAAGCCAAATTAAAGCCTGTTTGGTCAGTTTCACAACATCAACACATCCAATTCTCTGTTGATTGATAATACCAAAATGAACAGAAGCCAGAATCACCGCATCATAAGGGAATTGAAGAAGAATCCAGAAGCCAGGAGCCAGAATCCAGAATAAATTCTTTATTCTGACTACTGAATTCTTTTTGATAAAGACAAACTAATAGGGACGTAGCCACGCTACGTCCCTGTACTTTTTGTATCCTTTTTTGACATACTTAGTGTTTGCGATTCGCTTCCTCCAAAAATGACAGAACTTACTTAATCTCTAAAACTAGGGAAAATATTCAATCTTCATAACTAGTTACTTGTTTCACTGCTGTATTCTCCCCTTCTTGAGGGCGACTTAACAAGTAAACACAGCCTACTAATAAACTACCCAAAAGCATAGATCCACCCATGGAACTGCTAGTATCTTCAGTTTGAATGTTTTCACTAGAACTACTCATGCTTTTTTCAGAACTAGCTTGCGCAGAAGTCATAGAAAAAAACAAGGTGCCACTAGTAACAGCAGCAGACATCATTAAAACTAGAAATCGATTCTGCTTCATATTTCTACTAGTTAGGATTCAAAATTTTTAGTTAATAAAAAATTGTCAAAAAAATCCCCTTATTTACAATATAAACCTTGAGAAGGAAGCTACGCAATAGCAAATGAGCTATTTAAGCATTGAAAAAATAAAAGATTACTATAAAAAAAGGCATCTCACTTTCCAAAAATGAGGGCAAATCTCTGATGAACTTCTTGACTTACGTCTTGCATTTGATGGGTTCAGGCGCTGTTGCATATTACTCTGCCGCTCAGATCCGCGATTTCAAAACCCGTCCTAACATCCTAGCAGGGTTTCAACTCGCAGAATCTGGTTCTGTACCTTTTCTGACTAAACTCAGTGAACGAGCCGCAGCAGAAGGTGATACATGGTTGGCAGAAAAACTATCAAAACACGCAGCAGACGAAACCAGACACGGCCAAATTTTTGCTCATGCTTTAAAACAGTTGCAAAAACAAGTTATTGATTTTAAAAGTTTGCCAAAAGACACTGAAGAAAAGAAATCACAGGAACGACGCAGTCCTTTTTTTGCAGCATATTTTGAGGATTTCACTCCAGAACAATTAAAACCAGATGTAATGGACTGGAATGTATTTATGGGTAGTACCTACATTCTAGAGTTGGATGCTAGTAAGGATTTTACGCGCATGGCGAATGTTTTGCCTGAGGACGATCCAAAAACTCGCAATTTAAAGTTGGGTATGTTAAGTATTGCTAAAGATGAAACTGGTCATGCTGCTTATTTGTACGAAGCGATGATGCGGCGAATGTCAACAGATGAGGTGCAAAAACTAGTAAATCATTGGCGTACCCGTAAGGTAAACGCTATGTTGGCATTTGCTAGTAACCTGTTGCAGGGTAAAGGACAAACCCGTTCTTTAGTTCAGGATAGTGCGCCATCAGAAAATGATTCGGAATTAATTGCTGCGTAAGTAATACAAAAAATAAGGTAAAAGGTAATTATTTTCGCTACCTTTTACCTCTTGTCTGTTCTCTTGTTCTCTTTGTTTAGCTCCTCTAATTCTGAGGTTGCGAACTCTGGAAAGGTTGTTGCTGTTTTTCTGTTGGTTGTACTTGCTCAAATAAAGCAGGTGGCGTAGCTTGGCGAAAAGCTCCACAGTAATACATTGTCATCACCGCTTTAAAAGCCCAATGGTTAGATGGCACGTCACTAAAAGGATTGGGTAAAGTTTCAGCTTGGTTTTGAATGCAAGCGTTGAGAACTGAATTCGATTTTGCTGGAACTTTATTGCTAGGTTCTTGTGCGTCTACAGGAACAGCTAAACTGCTAGCAGCCATTACTATGACGCTAGCCAGAATTTTGATGTTCATAAGTTTTAAAAAGTTATCTGTTCTCCACCTCTAGTTTAGTGTTCTAGAGATGTTAGCGCCCTCTATTATCTATATCAGGCAAAGTCACAGAAACTATACGTAAGCAAACATCGCAACTAAAGTTAACATCACAGCTAACCCAATCATCCAAAGTATTAATGCTCCCCAACTAACAGAATCTTGTTGAATTTTTTGCCATAAATTATTAGTTTCTGAATTATTGCTGCGAATTGCCATATTTATCCCCTCCGATTATTTTTGCGCTTCACCAGACACGCAATTTAACCAATTAATCCGAGACAAAGAAAGATAGTATGATTCTGTTTGCTATCTTCTCAAGACTAACTAATTGAGATTGAAAGAAACATCTAATACTTTTTCTCCAAAAATTTGCACCCTATTATCTTCCTTTAACCGATAAAGTTGGTGTTAAGGGAATTGATAATATCTTGAATTGATTAGGAGAATAAGTATGAATTCAGTGCCAACTAATACTTATGTTTGTTAAGCGTTCCCTTACTAAAAAATTACCAACAGTTTTTTATGATGGTAGGATAGTAAATTTTATTTTCCCACAAAGAAACGAAAAGAGCGATCGCACTCTTAAAATTGTGAAGATTCTTAATTTATTTGTTGTCAGTTTCCTCCGATATAAAGCGCGATCGCTAAAGTAAAAGTAAGAACTTGTCATCTTCTGAGGAGGAGATGCAATATGGCTCAAGCTTTACATACCAATACTCAGACTAAACATTACATCCGTGTAGCTCAAGTTAGTGATGTAAAAGTTTCTGGTTTTTTGGTTGTTTATGCTGAAGGACAAGCGATCGCTCTCTTCAATCAGGGTGACAAAATTTACGCTATTGATAACCGTTGCCCTCACATGGGTTTTCCTTTACATCGAGGCACGGTCAAAGATTGTATTTTAACTTGTCACTGGCACCATGCCCGTTTTGACTTGGCTAGCGGTGGTACTTTTGATGCTTGGGCTGATGATGTACGTGCTTTCCCAACAGAAATCCGCGATGGGCAGGTGTGGGTAGATCTTGCACCCCATGCAGATCCGGTTGTTCATCAGCGTCAGCGCCTGCAAGATGGTTTAGAGCAGGGTATTTCCTTGGTAATAGCTAAGTCTGTTATTGCCCTATTAGATGCAGGTGTTGAACCCACCGAACCATTCCGCATCGGGCTTGATTTTGGAGTGCGTTACCGTCAAGCAGGCTGGGGAGCAGGTTTAACAATGCACACTTGTATGATAAACCTCCTACCGTACCTCGATCCAGAAGACAGGCCCCGCGCCCTTTATCATGGACTTGCAGCTGTGGCACGTGATTGTGCAGGGCAACCACCACGCTTCGGTGTTCAGCCACTACCTACTTCTACACCAGATATAGACACGCTGCAAAGATGGTTCCGTCAGTTTATTGAAGTGCGAGATGCAGAAGGCGCAGAACGGTGTTTAGTTTCGGCGGTACGTGGAGGTGCCAGTCAAAGGCAAATAGCAGAGATGTTGTTTACTACTGCAACAGATCATCGTTATATTGATGTCGGTCATGTTGTCGATTTTACAAATAAAGCATTGGAAGCTCTCGATGCTACCCATTGGCAGAATGCAGAATCAGTACTGACGAGCTTAGTGTCTGAGTATGCCAGCGCCGAACGTATGGAAGAGGCTAATTCTTGGCGTTATCCAGTGGATTTGGTAGCTATTTTGCAGCGTGCTTTTGCACAGTTACCAGCAGCTTTGGAATCGGGACAAATTAAGCGGGGAAATTGGTCTGGTCGTGAAGAACTGGTAAAAGTACTATTGGGTGAAGATGCCCAAGCGATCGCAGATTCTCTGGTTGAAGCACTGCGAGCAGGTTGCAGCGAAGAAGAACTAGCAGGTGCTGTAGTGTATGCGGCAGTATTGCGAATTGCTCACTTCCACACAAACAACGATTTTGGTGATTGGGATACAGCTCATCATACTTTTACCTTTGCCAATGCTATGCATCAAGGATTGCGGCGAGTACCTTCCCAGGCATTATTGCGGGGCGTATTCGACGCGGCGATGAGCACATATCTAAATCGGTTTTTAAATGTACCGCCAGCACGTTTGCCTGAACCAAATCAAATTGTAGAGAATCCGGAACAGTTGCTACACCAACTCCCAGAATTACTGGATCGGCAGCAACAAGTCAATGAAGCAGGCTCTTTAGTTGCTCGTTACCTTTACAGTGGTGGTAACCCCGATCGCCTTTTAGCCTTACTTGGCAAATTACTATTACGGGAAGACCGTAGCTTCCATGTTATTCAAGAAATAGAAGCGGCTTTTCGTCAGTATAGTTTGCTCGGCACTACAGAGGCAGGAATTCATATCTTAATTGCGGCAGCACGGTACTTGGCTGCTCATGCACCAACCATGCGATCGCAAGCACAAACTTATCAAATGGCTGAACGGTTACATAGAGGCGATCGTGTATTTGAAGAAGCCTAAAATTATGTTTATGGAGAGTAACAATAAAGATTTTAGGAGCGTTAATGTGTACCTAATTTTTTTAACTACTAGGAGAAATGGGAATTTGTTTATATTAAGTAATAAGAAAAAATATTAAATATTAATGCAAAATTAAAATTTAGATTGAATTTATTGGTATTAAATTCACATGAATAATTTCAGATGCATTAACCTATTTTAAGGAGAAAATAAGTTGTTGACATCGACTTTACTAGCCGCTGCAACCACACCCCTGCAATGGAACCCAACGGTTGGGGTAATTATGATTCTCTGCAATATCCTTGCCATTGCTTTTGGTAAATCAACCATTAAATATCCCAACTCAGAGCCTGCTTTGCCCTCATCTCAGTTTTTTGGTGGTTTTGGTTTACCAGCACTATTAGCTACTACCGCCTTTGGTCATATTTTAGGAGCAGGTGTCATTTTAGGGCTGCACAATCTAGGAAGGTTCTAGATTTATTCCATGCATGGCTTTAGTTTGATGCTAATGAAGGCTTTTGTCTCCAGTTATAAGCCAGAGAAATAATTCTCTGGCTTTTTTGTAGCTATTAAAATAAAACTCAATCGATAAACGTCAGTTTGCTAGACTCGCATAGGAGCTAAACCACGCATTTGACGTATAGCATTGAGACAAACAGGGCAATCACAGCCAAACATGGCTATAGCAGCATCACTCTCTTCTTCAGAAAAATTTAGTTCTTTAATATCACCGGAATCGTTATTCTGTTGTACCTTTACCTCTGGTTTAGATGTTATGGCATTGGTTCTGGTTACCTGTGCACATCCAAAACGAGAGGATACTGAGTGGGAATTTCTGACGCAGGAAAGGCGAGCTTCCGACGAATTCACTGTTTGATTTGCCCGTGCTGGATGAGCGATCATGAGCATAGACAGCATGGACGCAAAGAGCACAGGGCTGGAAAGTAAAGTGAGGGCAAATTTCTTGTTCATCTGTACTCCAGGAAGTTTTTGATTAACGAAGGTAAGGTGACCATATTCTCACATCAGTTAGTTGATGTTCAGTAAATTGTATACAAAGTTGTCTGAAGACATAACCCAAGTATTGCTGAAAAAGCAGGCGCGACTATTATCTTTGTTTTTGCATCTAGTTTATGCAGCGCACCCTTTCGCTAAAATTAACTAAAAAAAGGCAGAGGGCAGATGGCAGAAGGGATTCTGTGTAAGCAGTTCATGAAGGCTACTTGGAGTTTCAGCTGAACTTTGAACGATCACACAACCAACTTCAGCTAGATCAAACCAAGTTTAATTCATTGACTAACTCTACAATAGCCAAGTTCCTTGATCAGGCAAAGGAATAAGCAACTTAAAAAAGGGAACAGGGTTGGGGAAAACAGTGTTTGTAATTAATTCAGTCTAATAGGGACTAGAGACTAGAGGCTAGGGGCTAGGAAGAGGAGGGGGAGAGGGGACAGGGAACAGGGGACAGTAAACAGTGAAAAAATTGATAACTGGTAACTGATAACTGATAACTGATCCCCAATCCCTGAGTACATATTGCACTGTTTTTGGTAAGGAGCAAAGTTCTAGAACACCAAATTCTCCTACAATGCGCTTGTTGGGTACAAAAGTATTTCTTGGCTTATGGCAAATCAAAATCTGATTCCAGTGATTGTCAATGGTGCTGCGGGTAAAATGGGACGTGAGGTAATCAAAGCTGTGGCACAAGCACCAGATTTGAGTCTGATGGGTGCTATTGATACCAGCCCAGAACATCAAGGTAAAGATGCGGGAGAGGTGGCAGGTTTAAGTGAACCTTTAGAGGTGCCTATTACCAATCAATTGGAACCAATGCTGGGATATGTGGCTGGTGAGAGGCATATGCAACCAGGAGTAATGGTAGATTTTACCCATCCTGATTCTGTGTATGATAATATTCGCAGCGCGATCGCCTATGGTATCCGCCCAGTTGTTGGTACAACAGGATTAAGTCCTGAACAAATTCAAGATTTGGCAGATTTTGCCGATAAAGCCAGTACTGGCTGCCTAATTATTCCCAATTTCTCTATTGGCATGGTTTTGCTCCAACAAGCAGCAATAGCCGCATCTCAATACTTTGACCACGTAGAGATCATAGAATTGCATCACAACCAAAAAGCTGATGCTCCTAGCGGTACTGCCATTCAAACAGCTCAGATGTTGGCTGAGATGGGTAAAACATTTAATCAGCCAATTGTCAAAGAAACAGAAAAATTACCAGGAGCAAGAGGTAGTGTGGCAGACGAAGGAATTAGAATCCATAGCGTGCGTTTACCAGGATTAATTGCCCATCAGGAAGTTATTTTCGGTGCGCTTGGTCAAATTTATACTTTACGACATGATACGAGCGATCGCACTGCCTATATGCCAGGAGTACTACTAGCAATTCGCAAAGTTCTTCAGCTAAAGTCGTTAGTATATGGTTTAGAAAAGATACTCTAAATTTTCAATCCACAATCACGCCACGTGCTACAACGGGGGAAAACCACTAAGTGTGCAGTGGCTTTATCATCTCACATTCAAAATCCGAATGCTTGTCCCACTGACTCGCGAAAAATTTAATCAACTTGTCCCCTTAATTGCCACCGGGCCACAGTATAAGTATTACTGGGGAAAATTTCCAGATTTTTTACAGCGGCTGTTAATTTCTGTAGTTGCAGCAGCCATCGTTCTAGTGATTAAAGTCATTTTTCGGCTTGATTTTGGCCCCATAGTATTTTTACTAGGATTAATCGGTGCTCTTTATTGGTTGTGGGGGCCAGTTTTTTGGGCTAGTATGCAAAATGCCAAATGCCGCCGTTACAAATACAGTGGCTTTTTCCGCGGGCGAGTTTTGGATTGGTGGATCACTGATGAATTAGTTGGCAAACAAGAAACCGTTGATAGTAAAGGCGATTTGGTAATCGTAGAAAATCGAGAAAAACGGATTAACTTGGAAGTGGGCGATGACACGGGATTTACAGCCCAAATCAAAGTACCGCTACGGGTTGAACATAAGGCGATCGCTCGCGGGCAAGTAGCAGAAATGGTGGTGATGTCAAATCGTCCAGATTTGAGCAGAATCGAACAAATCAGCGATATTTACATTCCTAGACGCGAGTTGTGGGTGAGCGATTATCCTTATCTACGTCGAGATTACTTTCCTGAAGTTAGTCGCCGCTTGCGCGATCACGAACAGCAAAGACGCAATAGGCAACCTCGCCCAGAAATAGATACTAGGGGAAGCAGAAGAAGCAAAGAAATTAGGGAAAATCGGAGGAGATGGGAAGAAGAGGAAATAGATAACTACTAACTTTTAACTTCGCTGACTATTCCCTGCTTGCCCATAAGCTTGCCACGCTAAATCTACTAACCCATCGATAATTGCAACAGCCACCACAGCACTACCTTTGCGGCTATCAATTGTAATATTTGGCACTAGAGAGTCTCGCAAGCGTTCTTTGGCAGCATCCCCATTGATAAAACCTGCTGGTGTAGCTATTACTAAAGCAGGCTTAATTTCTTCCGTTTCAATTAAATCAACTAATGTTGTCAAAGCAGTTTGTGCTTGCCCTACCACAAATATGCCCTCTGGGTAGCGCTTGGCTAAAGTTTCTATTCCCCAAGCTACACGGGTTTTTTCTTTCTGAGGGCGAGTAGGGGTGTCTGTGCCACAGTATATGGGATTAGCGAAGGTATTTTGAATATCATAGCTAATTCCCACTTGTACCATCGGTAAATCTACGATGATAGTTGTACGCGCAGCCAGAGCCGCAGCCCCCGCTTGCAAGGCATTCTCAGAAAAGCGAATCAAAGATTTATACTCAAAATCTCCTGTAGCATAAATGATCCGTCGCACAATTTCGTACTCGGCAGGAGAAAAGACATGATCGCCAAATTCATCGTCAATTATTGCCAAACTTTGAGCATCAGTTGCGTGCCATTCCATTGTTATTAAGCTGTCAGCTAACAGCTTTCAGCTTATCAGTAAAGATTGGGGATTGGGGATCAGTTATCAGTTATCAGTTACCAGTTATCAATTTTTTCACTGTTTACTGTCCCCTGTTCCCTGTCCCCTAATCCCTAAACTTACGTCTCCGAAGCTGATGAGCGACTAAAAACAGGAGATAAGTACGCAACTAAAGCACCGATTAGAAAACCGGAGATATTGCGAATCAGAGGTAGCCACTCAGAGGTGCGCGATACTACTGGGCCAATACCGAAGGCAATAAATAAGATTCCCCACAAAGGAGAGAAAATTAAAGCCCATTGCCAAGCCAAGATTTGTCCTTCGCGCCGGGGTTGAGCAGCAAACCCACAAATAACCCCACCAATAACTGAGGTAACTAAGGTAAGAATCCACTGCTCTCTGGGCAGCCCAGGAACTACACGGCAACCTCCCTGACGCAAACAAGTTTCAATCGACTCCAAAGACTGTAAAATAGCTTGGTCTTCACCTTGCTCGCGTACAAAGTATAAATTGCCAAAACGGGTCTGTAATTCTACCCAAAATGTACGAGGAAGCAACTTATAAACAGCATCACCCACGTTGAAGTTGAGAATATTACCACCACTAGCATCGGCAACTAACAGAACGCTTTTGTCATCTAACCCCCAAAAATCTTTCACTGCTCTACCGGGTGTGCGATCGTACTGAGTCAAAACTCTTAGTTTCCAGCCAGTTTCAGCTTCAAATCGCTCTAGTTCTTGAGCAAGGTTTTCTTCTTGAACGATGGTAAGAGATTTGGCTAAATCTATGACAGGGGTTGGAATATCGGGTAATAAATCCGGGTTGTCGTAGGCGTAAGCGCGGGGAGAATGGGTTGCCCAAATTGACCCTGTCAGAAGAAACACCGCGCAAAATACCAGAATCCGTCGCCAAAAACAATGCTGCATGGGCTTTTCTATACAAATCTTCACAATGGACTTGAATTAGTTATTTTTAAAGATTAGGTGAAAAGTGATAATTCTTTACACTTTTTAACTTTACTCTAATTTATTTTATATGACAAAAGCGTTGCTTTCGCCTCCTGATGCTTGAATTGTAAGGGGCGACTCGGTATTTATCTGTATTCAGCTTTTCTAATTTCTATTCTTTGTCCAGCCAATCTTCCGTATTATTGCTGTCCCAGCTATTGGCGTCATCATAGACATCTTGATTCCGATAGGATTTGTACTGCCCGATCGCTTTTTGTGATCGCGGCGACAGCACACTTTTTTGGTTTACCGACAAGCGATCGCTGCTTCTGCGAGAAGATTTTGGGCGCGTAAAGGTTTTCCATGCCGCTTTGAAACCAACAAACAAGCTACGTGTACCAACTTGAAGATTTTGAGCCTGCTGTTTAGCGCTGTTGAAACTTTGATCGACTTGTTTGACTACACCAGAAGCACTTTTAACACCTTCACTGACGTCATCAGTTAAATCGGTGATTTCCAAGCTAGTCATGCGGATAGCATCTAGTGTTGGTGGCAGTTCCCGTGAAAGAGTATCAAAAAACTTTTCCGCACTACGAGCGGCACGCGCCACCTCTTGCAAAGCTGGTATCGCCGCCACCAAAACCGCAGTCAAACTGGTGGCGACTAGGAGTATAGATAGTCCCAGCCAAAAAAGAGGTTCACTCACAGTTACGTCGTTGATTAGCTATCTCTGTGCTGGGCAAGGGGATCTGAGTTAGCTTCTGAGGGAGCATCTTTTCGCTTGATTGCTTGGTTTTCCCGTTGACTGGCATCAATCCCAGCAGCGATCGCTTCCCGGAGCCGCTCTAAAGTTTCATCCCAATTTCGCAATGCATTTGCAGATAGACGATCTGCCTGAATTTGGACACTTGTTGATAAATCTTCTGCCAATTCTGGCAGGGCATTGGCAGATTTTTTTAGTAGTTGACGTGTTTCGCGCCCTGCACGTGGAGCCACGAGCAACCCAGTCAAAGCACCGATGGTAGCTCCTAGCATCAAACCGCCAAAAAATACTCCAGAACGGTTGTTAGACATTTTGCTGTTTTTCTCCTTACACCCATTTTATGCAGGTTTTCACGCCTTGCAAGCTCCAAAGGTAGAAATCATCCCAACTTACAGACAATATATCAGCCATAAAGGTTGCCTTGACGGTGCTATTGTTATGGACTTAACACAATTTTGATCGGGGATAGTGGTTAACAAGTTAAAGATTAACTCCTACCTACTAACTACTGTACGGGCGGGTTTAGAAGATAAATTATCAGTTTTAACCCAAAGATCATTAGCAAAACCCGCCCCTACCCTACTAACCACTAACTCCTACCTACCAACCTTTTCGCAAATATCTACGCCAAATTCGCTGCCCAAAAACTAGTAGACTAATAATCTGTCGCAATTGTTGGAGTTGTATTTCTAGCACTTGGTTGGTTTGTCGCAAGTTTTGAATTTTGTGCTGGCTAATATAAATAGCTTCCGGCGCATTACGCAATACAGCATGAGAGCAGCGTTCAGCGAGAATGAACCAATTAGTGATCCTAGTCCATCGTAGTCTTAGTTGCCATACTCGCCAAGCCACATAAAGTAGAGTCAACGAGATAAGCACATTAATTACAACTACAGTTTGTACCATTACTTTCCTTTAGCAGCACCAAAATTGAGAAATTTTTGCGGAACTTAACTAGGCTCTGACTTCATGATAGCGGGAGAGAATTTTGTCTAGCTAAGTTTGTGCCACAAATATTGAAAGTTATAGTCAATACCAAGAAAGCTAAAGCTGTACTGGATTTTTTAGGCATGGATACCTTAGATAAATATCGTCATTAACGATAAAATTTGGATTCAAAGGGACGGAATAGAAGACGGTATTGCCAACGAATTAGTCAAAGCCGGAATTCCTAAAAGTCAAATCGTTCTGGCTTTCCAACCGGTAGATGTGAGAAAGCATACAGCATTTGCGGTAACTTAATTACCTCTGTGTTTCTTTACTAGCACCTGGAGAGTCTGCAAATCGTACTTCCAAACTTTGCCAGAGGTAAACAACTGATATCCCGCAGCAAACAAAGCAGATGCTACCAAAACAGACAAAAGATTTATTGAGGCAAATATACCACCAGTAAAAGCAATAACTGCTATTCCTCCCAATATCAACAACCATCCTATAATGCGGTTGACACGACCCACTACCAGAACTGCAACTCCAGCAATACTCAGCAACACACCTGGTAGACGTACAAAAAAACCAACTTGAGTACTAGCAGCCAAAATCAAGATGGCGGCAACTATTAGGGATGCGCCTAAAATTTTGCTTGTTCGATCCACGCGATGTTGGTTTTGGTTATCAATTTGTTGAGTTTGAATCACTGTGGGATTGGAGATGGAGCCAATATTTGTTTGATCTTGTTGTTTGTGTCGAAAGATAAAAGTTACTTTGCTGTTTTGTCCCAGGTCAATTTTATCTCCTGGCTTCAGAGAATAGTGAGTGCTTGGCTCTAATCTGATGTCGTTGAGATATGTGCCATTAGAACTGCCTAAATCTTCTATATAAAAGCTACTTTCTTGTACCTGGATTTGTGCGTGTATGCGAGAAACTATATTCGCATCTGGTAAACCGGAAACATCTATATCAGGGTTAATTGTTTCATTTGGCTTACCTATACGCATGACAGGTAAACTTGGCCGTATTTCAAAAGACGTATTAGTTTGAACATGAAAAAGCTCTAAACCCAGCCCTGTTGTTTGTAATCTGCCTAAATTTTGCATGGCTTGTTTTCAGGGAGATTTTTTTCATTTATCCAGATTCTACAATCTAGAGGTAAAAAGTTTTCCGTTGATAATTAGAAATTTTTTATTTCAACTCTAGTAATAATTGTATCTACCAATTACCAATTATTAATGTGTGAGTATATTATCAAAGTTAATTAATAAAAAGACCCGGTAGTTAGCCGGGAGATTTGCACAAGAACGTATGGTGTTTCTACAATAATCTTCTGTTATTTCAAATATTTGCCAGAATGCCAAAATCAAGCTTATACCTTGCTAATAAAAACCCCGGCGGTTGCCAGGGCAATGCTCTACGAACCAGCTTGTAACTGATTCCCTTCATCTTAAAAGTCACAACTTAAAAAGCGTGCCAAAATGCCCAACAATCAACTTTCCACAGGATTCTGTTAAAAAAGTAATTGAACGAACAAAGTCAGAGGAGTTCTAAGAGCAGAGGAGAATTGGGACAAGGGGAATCGTGATTCGCGATCCTTCTACTTGTCCCCGTGTCCTCCCTTTCATTCTCGCCTACTTGAACTTTTCGAGAGATAATCCCTAAGAGGCGTTATCTTAAAAACTAATGGCAGACGTAATCAAATATTTACACCGTCTGCTGAGTTCAGTAAAAACTTACAAAGAAATAAAAGTTCAAGGTTTTTGTTGATGAAAGGCAGAAAGTTGCAATTTTTACCCAAAAATGTTCTTAACTGGCGACGCATTTTGTCTGGATGCTTGCTACTTGCGTGCCTGTTCATCCTTGGCATGACACCAGCGTTTGCTGGTCTTAAAGATGACAAATATGATGGGAATATCTTCGTAGTTTATGCTGGTAACGGTTCATTGGTACCCTCTAAAGCTACACTGGCAACAGCATTAAAAGAGCATAAACCCGCACTATTAGTTTTTTATGTAGATGACAGCAGTGATTGCAAAGAATATGCGATCGTTGTTTCTAAACTCCAGGCGTTTTATGGTGGAGTAGCAGAGATTATTCCCATCAATGTGGATACAATCGTACCCAAACAAAGTTATAAGCCAACTGAACCTGGTTATTACTACTCAGGCAGTGTGCCACAGGTAGTGGTGTTTAATCAATCAGGACAGGTAGTCTTGAATGGTAAGGGTCAAGTGCCGTTTGAACAAGTAGACGATAAATTTAGAGAAGTGTTTGATTTATTACCTCGTACCGAATCAGTAGAATTAAGACGTCGTTCCTTCAATGAATTAAATAGTGAGCTAACTCAGTAATTTTTGGGGCAGGCACATTTTGTCTGCCTTGGATTTTGGTTGAATTTGATACTAATTTTTTAAGAAACTTAATGGAGAATATCTAAACAAGCTCAGGAGGTTAAACAACGTAATACTGTTTTACTTTAAGGTTGTTACCTGCATGGCAAGCAGGGGAGACAAGGAGACAAGAAGCAGGGGAGTATTGAAGAAGAATACAGAAATCCTAGCTTCTGGTTTCTGGCTTCTGTAGACGCGGTAGACGCAAAGCAGCTACTTGCAGAAGTCGCTACTCTACGAGAACGTTTCGTGAACGCGCCTACCGTAGGTACGGCTTACATCGGTAGCGGATAGAAGTAGGTACGGCTTCCCGCAGGGTATTCTATTTAGATAAACCACTACGGGCGAGTTTAGAAGATAAGTTATCTGTTTAAACCCAAAGCTCATCGGCAAAACCCGCCCCTACCAATAACTAATGACCAATGACTAATTAGAGTGTGTTCTGATGTCAAAGGTTTATACTACAGAGGAGCTAATCAAAATTTTGGCTGTTGAGCGCCAGGCGTGCTTGAAAGGCGATCGCTTGAAGTTAGAGATCAAAGTCTCTGGTAATCCTGTAATTGACCAATTTATTAGAACCGATGGGCTGCAAAAATTTACTGCCTATCAAGATTTTAAAGCCGCTATTCATGATTATCAAAGGAAATATCAAGTTTCTGGTATCGTCTGGCGTGAGGTGACGGTGAAGGGTAAAACTCTACGCTACCCAGAAGTAGATTCTCAGTTAATTGCTTTATCTAATGATTTAGATATACTCAAGGCTGCCAAAAACTCTATTTTAGAATTTTGGGATGCAGTCACTGTGGAGATGGACTTGTATTTAAGTGTTAATCATGGCAAACAATATCAACAAATTCTAAAAGTTGATGTTGATAGAATTGCTCAAAGAACAGAATGGGCTAATTTGTGTTCTTTTGAAAAATCTCACTTTTTGGAAATAGTTTTACAAATGGGATGGGGGCAACCAGAAGAAGCTTGTTATAAAAGAGGGTTTCCAGCATCTGGCAGTGAGTTTATTCATGCAGTCAATCCTGGTAATTCTCCAATTGGATAATGAAATTCTGGTTTGCTGCTCCCTTGCTTAAAGGCTTGCATATTTATAGCCGCCTAAAAGCGAGATGGTATTACAGGGAGAGTAGGAGAAGAAAAGTTTTCTCTCACCTCCTCTGTTTTCCTATCTCTAAGATTCCCTGCTCTGATTGAAAATAAATTTTGGATGTTAAACAGAGATTATCCCCGATTTTTTATCAACATTACTTGTACAGCTTGTGTGGCAATATCAGTGGTGACGCCTAGAGCTTGATACAAATCGTTCAAAAATTCCTGCTCTTCTTGAGTTACGATTCCATCTGCTAATACCAAATCCGCAGTTATTACAAAGGCTGCTTCCCGCAGTTCATGAGGCAAAGACTCTTTGGCAGTATTGAACAAAGCATTAATACCCTCACGCCTCAAAATTACGAGGAGTTTGTCAAGCATTCCGCTCATCATCTCGTTGGAGTAACTTCTGAATAGCTTCAACCGAGATAGTGTAGATAAGATAGCACGTGCCTCCTCTTGGGAAGGATAACCATCTGAGGCAGTCGCAGCCAGGGTAATAGCAGTAAAAGCTTCTTCTGGACTGAGTCCGTTTTCAAGTAAGCTTTGTATGCCAGACATCTTGTCGAGTGAATCCATTGTAGTTTGCTCCGTTAGTAACGTCTCCATAGCGGTAAAACTACTGATATCTTCCTGACATCCTGGTAAATAATACAACGCTTTGAGACTTTCAGTATCTAGTGTTCCCAGGTTTGTCACCTAGCAAACAAGAGCACTCAATGGTTTCCGACAATAAGTTAAATTTTTAGCCTTTAGTTAACGAAACTGCTTGGGAGAAGTTTGACGAACGCCTGTTTTTTCCATTGTTTCGATAACTGCCAAACCGATACCGGAAGCTGCAATTAGCATGACTGCTGAGATTAAAAAGGCGTTGACAAGCATCCGGAGGGCATCGTCGAAGAAAATGTAGGTAGTCATAGCTTGCTCTTTTGAACTCGATGTTACTAGTACTATTTCTTTCTCCACACCCTAATAGTCGTTTTTCGCTCTTTAAAGTACTAGCATATGCATCTTAACAAAACTTTAGGTCTTTAGCGATAAGGCAAGAACTTTTTCTTTTGAAAGATTCAACAAGCTTTTGCCAATATTTGGTGAAGTTCTACATAATAGTTAGAGATATGGTAAGAAATAAGCACCTGGAAATTACTTAGGTAGCATTTGTACTTATTGGTAAATTAAGGCATATGTAGTTAGTTGGACAAGGTGATGTAATTTTGACAATATTGGTATTTACCTCTTAGCCTTATCAGCTATCTAGAATGATTACAACAAAAGAAAAATCATTATATGGATTGGGAGAACCTTTGGAAGCTGTATTGTGTACTTTAGTTATTCATAAGACATTTATAAAAATGAATCACGAATAAAATATTTTGCTCTTAAGATAATTATAATATATTGCTTTTATCTAAATATTGAAAAAAACATTACAATCCTAATAGGAATATACTGAAATTTAAGTCTTCAACAAAAAACTCTCAGCTAACGCAGTCAGAGGAGAAGATTTGAGCTGTTGTCTGACCTACACATTTCTTCACAACATCTACGACTTTAGCTGTTGTCAATTTACCCTTCGTTGGTTAAACTAAACACCGTTCAATTGTCGCTACAACCGATCGCGAAAGTGCTTCTAAATCGTAGCCACCTTCTAATCCAAACAAAATTTTTCGAGTTACTCCTAAACAATAGTCGGTAAATAAACCGTAATCTTGGGGTTGCAAATTAATCATTGCTAGTGGATCAGCAGCATTGGCATCGTAACCAGCACTAACAATCAACAAATCCGG
This sequence comes from Chlorogloeopsis fritschii PCC 6912, assembly GCF_000317285.1. Classification (GTDB taxonomy): domain Bacteria; phylum Cyanobacteriota; class Cyanobacteriia; order Cyanobacteriales; family Nostocaceae; genus Chlorogloeopsis; species Chlorogloeopsis fritschii. The sequence continues at coordinate 25,235 of NZ_AJLN01000050.1, forward strand.
CTGAAAGTCTGCTAAAAACGGTACTACCTTTTTTTCAAACACTGGCTGGTAAATGCCAATATCGCTGCCGGGGGGCATGGGCAAATTTAAGATGTTATTATGAAAACCTCTTTCGGAAATTTTGCCAGTACCGGGATAGCAGGGATACTGATGCAATGAGCAATAAGCTATTTGGGAATTAGTTTCTACAATTGCTTGGGTGCCATTACCGTGATGCACATCCCAATCTAAAATAGCGACTCGGTTAATGCCTGGTTGTGTTAAGGCACCTAAAGCAGCGATCGCCGCATTAGCAAACAAGCAAAACCCCATCCCATAATCTTTTTCGGCATGGTGCCCAGGTGGGCGCGCCATTACAAAAGCTGGATTGCCAGTTTCTAGTACTGCATCAACTCCATCCAACCAGGCACTCACTGCCAACAATGCTACATCATAGCTGCGGGGAGAAACGGCAGTGTCTGTATCCAAAAAACCACCACCACTAGAGGCGATTTCTTGAACTTTCTGAATGTAGTTCTCGGTATGTACCTCCAATAGCAAAGGCATCAGCAGACGCTTGTCAACTGGTGTAGGCGATCGCCATTCAATTTGGGAAGCAAACTCCGCTGCTTTTAGGGCGGTAGTAATGGCACTCAAGCGCTCTGGCTTTTCTGGATGGAGGTATCCAGTCTTGTGTTCCAGAAATTCATCAGAATAGATGACTGGCAACATACATTAGTAGATGTCTTAATCTCGAAACTACATGAAGTCTAACTTGAAAATAGGGGCTAGGGGCTAGGGAAAAGAGATTTTTATTTCCCTCATTGTGTTATTTGTTACATAATTGCTTGTTTTGAAAATAAGACAGAGGGTAGAAGGAATAAAGTTTTTCATACCTTTACTTGTGTATTAAATTTTTATAGAAATAGTTTGATGAATCAATAATTTGATTTGTGTAGTTTTGTGTAGTATTGATTTTGAATGAAGAGTTCAACACTACAAAAATTTATACATTTTATTACCTATCAAACCTTTGCGTTTACACATAATTTATTTACACAATATTCATAAAATCTCAGTATCTCTTCGGAAGTGGGACGTTAAATTAAAAAAAGATTTAACGGAAAATACAGCAAACTGTCTGTATCTAAAGTAAGCACGTTTGTTAACCATTTACCATAAAACTGCTTTTATGTTAGGCAGATATCGGACATATGGTGTCCGTCGCTTATTAAAATTATTATTTTTGTTCATTTTTACATCCAGCTTATGTCTGGTAAATTTACTGTTACCGCTTGGGCAGGGAAGATACGAACTAGCTACAGCACAAGTAACACATAAAAGTCTTGTTTCTTCTCACTTTTTTGATGTGCCTGTGAATGCTAGCCAATTGCTACAGCAGGGTAATCAAAAATACGAGCGGGGAGATTTACAAGCTGCGATCGCGGATTGGGAGCGAGCGATCGCCTATTATCGGCAAGGCAATCACTGGTTGAATGTAGGACAAATACTGCTCAAACAAGCTCAAGCATATAATAGTTTGGGAAAACCAGAGAAGGCTATTATTTTTTCTGAAAGTGCTTTACAGATTGCCCGTGCTTGCAATGACAATTCTTTAGAAGCGGCGGCTTTAGGAAGTAGAGGAGAAGCTCATCGACTACAAGGCGATTATCAGCAAGCGATTATTGATTTAAAATCGAGTATCGAAATTGCTCAAAATATTCATAATTCTGACTATTATGATTTTGCTTTAAATCAATTAGGAAGTACTTATATTAGTCTAGCTCTAATTAATTATAATCGTGCCTCTTCGGCTTTAGAGTCAGGCGATAATGACGAAGCTGAACTTTTTACTAAACAAGCTTGGGAATACGATTTAAAAGCATTAGAATATTTAAATAATAGTTTGAATATTGCTCGTAAAAAGCAAGATAAACTTCGTGAAGTACATTTATTACTCAATTCTATTTTACCTGCGTATCGCGTTAAAAAATCAAACTTAGCTATAACTAAATTGCAGTTGGCTTTACAGCTACTAGAGCGTTTACCAAATTCCCGGCAGAAAGTATATGCCGCGATTGAATTAGCTCAACTTGTACAATCTCTTCCTTCTGGAACAACTTCATCTTTAAATGAATGTTCAGTATCTCAAGGAGAGCCACAAGCTTTAGATTTGCTTGCACAAGCAATTTCAATTTCTCAAAGTTCAAACTATCAGCGCCCTTTGTCTTTTGCTTTAGGTTATCTCGCTCATATTTATGAGTGTCGCCAGAATTACCAGCAAGCGCTCAATATAACTCGACAAGCACAACAAGCTGCAAAACAAAAATTGAACGCTCAAGATAGCTTGTATTTATGGCAGTGGCAAGCAGGAAGAATATTAAAAGCACAAAATCGGCTGGTTGAAGCGATCGCTGCCTATGAACAAGCTATTGCTACTTTTGACAATATCCCCAATCCGATAGTAATTCATAATTCAGACTTACAAATTAATCATAGATATGCCATAGAAAAAATCTATCGCGAGTTGATTGCACTGAAGCTAAATTTAGAAAATGTCGAAATAAATAAACCAGGTAATACTTACAATAGTAAAGAGAATCTTAACTCTGTACTCAAAACTCTTGATGCTCTAAAAATTAGAGAGCTACAAAACTATCTTCATCAAGATTCTAGTGTCAGAACGCTTCAGCAAGTAAATTTGGATCTCAATATTAATAAAGATACAGCCATATTTTGGTCAATCATCCAAGATGAGCGTACTGCAATTATCGTTTATCTGCCTAACAGGGAAATTAAATTTAAATGGATACAGCTTGATAGTCAAAGCCTGAAGGATGAAATCAATAAATTTCGGATTGGGCTGGAGAAACGTAGTGACATAATTTATCATCGAGGTCAAGCACAAAGGTTGTATGACTGGATTGTTCGTGCTTTTGAAAATGATTTAGAGTCATTGCGTATCAAAACACTGGTTTTTATTCCAGATGGGCTTTTCCATAGTGTGCCGATGGCGGCACTGCATGATGGCAAGCAGTTTTTAATCCAGAAGTATGCGATCGCAACTGCCTCTAGTCTCAGTCTGACACCTCCACTCCCAACCAATCCTAAAAAATTACGAGTGCTAGCTGTAGGGTTAACTAAAGATGCGATCGTTGACGATCAAAAATATCAAGCTTTGATTAACGTCAAAGCAGAAATCAATCAAGTGATGGAGATAATTCCAGACGGCAAGCAGTTGTTAGATGAAGATTTTACACGCGATCGCTTATATGCAGAAATCCGTCAAGGAGTTTATTCCATTATTCACATTGCAACTCACGGTGAATTTAGTTTCGTTCCAGAAGATACCTTCCTTGTCACAGGCAATAATGGCAAGCTCTCTGTCAGCGACTTATACACTATGGTTCACAACATACCTAGCAGTCATAATTCAGTAGATTTATTAGTGCTAACCGCTTGCGAGACAGCCAGGGGAGATAACCATGCTAACCTTGGTTTAGCTAGTATCGCAGTACTCGCTGGCGTCAAAAGCAGTTTAGCCTCTATATGGGCGGTAAATGATGCCGCAACCGTAAAATTAGTCACAAAATTTTACGAATATTGGCACAACTTTGGATTAAGTAAGGCAGAAGCTTTACAAAAAGCACAGCAAGAACTAATAGCCTTAGGAAAAAAATACGCCCATCCCTATTATTGGGCACCGTTTGTTCTCTCTGGTAATTGGCTCTAAAGGCTAATGCATATGTGAGCTTGCCTGGTGGCTATCCTTCCCTACTAAATATTCGCTTAAGGTAAATTTAGAGAAATGCCTTCTTTTGATGGTTCTTCTAAATTAGCAAGATCTTGTAGCAAACTTGCTGCAACTTTACCTAATTCTCTTTGATTGCTGACAGCTAGAGCTTCAGATAGAGCATCGTACCATATACCTGCTTCAGCATACAGAGTAGCTCTTTGCAAACTGTTTTGGCTGCGAGCTAGTAGATTTTTCAAATCTGGTGGTATTGGTACAATATCAAGTTCTGTTCTAGCAACTAAATTGTGTGATGGGCGGTTGCGGTTACACAAAACTTCTACTTGCCATAAATATCTTTGACCAACAGTTAAACCTGGTACGGTTTGTGGTAAAGATAATTTCATGATGCCAGGGGAACTCTGCATTTCCAACTTATAAGCTAAATTCAACTGCTCGTTGGTATCAATTTTATAAAGAGTAAATTCTATCGGCGTTTTTTCCCGGCTGGCTACCAACCAAGCAAAGGTTGGATGAGATGAAGTAGTTTGCCCAACATGGGTGATGGGAGCAAGTAATCTTAAAGAGGGAGCACCAGAAGCCTTGCATCTCCCCCTAGTTCCTGATGAATCTGTATAACCACTAGGCGATTTTTGATCGCGCGGTGGTTGATAGGCAGCTAGCACCGCCTGAGTTAACGAAAGCGTTATCGTCAAAGCACTAATTACTAAAATCCTGAGATTAAAAGATTTGTGCAAGAGCCACTTTCTGCGAATCATCATCTTTCCCCTCTGGCATTGCACTAGAAAGTTATCAATAAAAGGTTATAAATTTACCCTCTTTGATTACTCTAGTCAAACCAAAAATTTGGTTCTTCTACTGCAAGTCTGATGTAATTTACGTTTTGGATGTGTACAGGCAAGAATTATTATTCTTTAATTCCTTAGATTTGAAATGATTAATAAAATTCTCGCCTCTGGTAACAAGCACACACAGCGCTCTGGCAAAAGTAATTATAGAGGGTTAAAGGACTATTTACCATAATTATATTACTAGAAATAACTCAACTCATTTCTGATTCTAGCGGTTTCTTTTGCAGAAAAATACATTAATTTTTATGGATATTATTTGTATATATATAAATAGTATAACCTATCTTTTTTATTCTGACAGTGTAACTACTCTAAGTTTTTTAGTTATTAGGATACAAATTTAACATACATCTGAAGAAATCTTGTGTTTAGTTTCCTAAATTTTATGTTTGCAAATGCTTATACAGTAAGACTTTAGGCTTTTTAACACCTGATTTTAATTAGAAATTAAATTACTTCAAATATTAAATCCGAAGTATAAATTATTGAGTATTATTTTTTCATTATCATTGCTGTAACTACATCATATCTTTAAATTTACTATTAATATTTCATGAAATTTTGTTGATATAAAAAACCTTAATTAATTCTTAATTAAAAATTAAGTAAATATTAAATAATTAATTTAATAACTAAAAACGTATACCAAAAAATAACCTAGTCGCTGGCCAAGATAATTCACAAAGAGTTCCTCTCGGAGAAAGGGGCGATCGCGTAAATTTTCCTTTCAATTGTCGAGCTAAGTTTCTAAATTGCTGCGTTCCTCGACCTTCTCTATACGAAATTATTCCCAAGCCATCATCGACAATTTTTAGGGTGTACCAACCTTCGTTTTTAGTGTAACTAACTTCTAGGCGAGTTACACCTATGGCGTGTTTACCAACATTACATAAAGCTTCCTCTAAAAACCGACAAAGTCCACGCTTTTGTTCTATATTCAAGTAGCGTTCATCTATAGGGTCGAATGTTACTATTTTGACTTTTAAAGTACTAAAGCATGGAAATTCTCGCTCTAGTGTGTGGTTATAAACTTGGTAAAGAACTGCATGAATAGGATCTTGCAAACTTAGCGATAAACCATTTCCTAAATAAAGGCTTCTATCTTGAGATAGAGGTTCTCGTTGTAAAAATTCATATATTCCTCGCAGTTCATGGTTTAGTTTCTCCAAGTCTTTTTCTAGTACTACAATCACTTCATCACTTGAATCTTTTTCTCGCACGCGTTTTAATGCTTTAGCAAGGGTTTGGAGAGGGCCATTGTGAATGGTTTCAAATGTACGCTCGATTAAAGCTTGACGAGCTTCAATTCTAGAACGCAATGCTTGGTCATATTGATACAAAGCGGTCATTCCAATCCCATTTAAACTCAAAACAAGTATTGCTGGTATTAATGGAACCCACCAACCCCAGTACAACAGAAGTAAGTAACTAATAACAATTAAACCACTGCTGGCAATACCAACAGCCAAAAGATTTATGTATGGAGACTTGGTGAGTTTGGCTAAAGCAATCCCCAATATACCCCAGCCTAATATCCATATATAATCCCAACCATCTGCCCAAGAGTAGAAAAGTGGTCTAGAGTTAAGCACTGCACTGATAATTTGGGAAATGGCGTGTGCTTGAACTTCCACTCCAAAAATGCGTCCGCTCGCAGGTTTAGCTGATACTACCGCAGAAGTAGTGATGAAGTCTTTAACACTAGAGGCAGTAATTCCAATAATGACAATGCGATCGCGTATCCACTCCGGTTTAAAATTTCCCGTTTGAATATCATCTAAAGATAAAATCCGAAATCGCTCTGCACCACTGCGGAAATTGAGCAATACCTGCACTCCACCAGCATCAGTTCTGACATATCCCCCAGAATTGGGAAAAAACCTGGGTAGCTCGGTGTTGCCGAACCTAATCGCAGCAGGATCGCGAATACCGTTTTCTAAGCTCAAACCTTCGCGAGCTAAGTAAGCTTGTGCCAAACAAAGAGATAGAGAAAATTTATAACCTTGAGATGTAGGTGTTGATAGTAGACTGCGCCGCAACTTACCATCAGCATCGGTAATTTGATCTGTAAAACAAACTTGCTTTGGAGGTAGTGTTGGTGGAGGAGCAATTTGCTCAGGTAATACTTTTTCTATCGCAATTAAATTTTTGATTTCACCAAATGCAGCAACAAGCTCAGTATGCCCAGGTTCTACAGGTAAATCCCTGACAATATCTAGACCGATGACTCTAGGAGCCAAAGAATGCAATTTATAAAGTAGTGCTGCAATTTCTCGATCTGGTATTGGGTATTGTCTGAGATTGCGAATATCTTTTTCATTAATTCCAACAATGACAATGCGTTCATCAATAGGTTCAGCAGGGCGCAGACGGAGGAAATTATCAAAGGCTAGCCACTCTAAAGATTGCATGGAACCAGTTAAACGGGCAAGTATCACCAGACCAATCACCGCCATTCCTGGTAATACACCCACCCGCCAAATAGCAAATTCTTCTTTGACTCTTCTCCACAATCGCGCCATAACTTTTTTCTTTTGTCATCTGTCAAAAGTCAGTTGTTAGTAGTTAGTGGTTAGTAGGGTAGGGGCGGGTTTTGCTAATCATCTTTGGGTTAAAACTGATAATGTATCTTCTAAACTCGCCCGTACAGTAGTTAATGGTTAATGACTAATAATCAATGACTAATGACTCATGACCAATGACTAATCTATCAATCCTTCTTCTCTAGCTCGCATTTCCGTTTGAATGCGCATATTTTTTCCCTCTTCAGGATAAACGTCCAAAGCGTCTTGCAATTTGCTCCAGTAATGACGCACCATTCGTTCGCCAACACACATTCGCTCTGCAATTGCCTTGTCTGTTAATCCTTCCTCAAATGCGAGAGTTAGCACCCTCAGCCATTCTGGTTTCACCTCTAAGCCAGAATGAATTCCCTTGATATCTTTTGTATGAGTTAATCCCTGTAGTGCCCAATCTACTCTAGTTAGCATCTCTTGGCTAGCAAGACTTTTATCTGCGACTGTAAAACCTCCTTTATGGACATCAATGTCAGGTCGAATCCTGACTAAGGTTCTCACATGAGCACTTTGGACTACAATATTCAGGCTAGAATAATGTAGCATCAAAGTCCTGAGTAATTTGACACCTGTCTCCGGTCGTGCCGTTTTTCCAGAGCTTTCTGGAAGAGAAAGATCCATAACTACAAGATCTGGCTGTATGCTTGATACCTGAGAGAGGGCTTGTTGGGCAGTTAAAGCTGTGATAAACTCAGCGTCTGGATATTTGTTCCTTAAAACATCAATAGTTCCGCCCAAAACTGATTCGTGATCGTCAATCACGAGAATTTTCAGCAAAGCTGTTCTGGATAAAACTTGTCTCATAGTTAACACCCCCCACTATGAGTAGATTATTATATGTTATGTGTTGTGTTTCTTAAATTTACACCAATAAAATCACTTATGTTTAAAGTAGTAAATTTAAATTTATATATGTAAAAAGTATAGTTATAAATAATCGACACAGCAAAATAATTGCCAATTACCAAGAAAAGTTGCAATTTAAGCTCAGATTTTTACTGTGACAAACGCATTTGCCTGATGTTAAAAATTTAAAACTTTGGCAGAGATAATCTAACTCTGGCAAGTGTGTATAAAATGCAAGAGTAGCTAGATCGGGATAAGTAATTTTTACTAATAAATTTCCTAAGTTTGCTTTTTGTTCCAACCTGATATAAATAGAGGTTTGGGTTAAAGCTTCCGAAAGAGTAATCTTTAATAACTCTTCCAAAGCTCTTAAAATTACCAAGCTCCGTTCTGCTGGCTCATGCCGCCAAGCACTAGGTAATTCAATCTGAAAATATATATGGGAATGGGATACAAGCCAAGGTTCTAATAGAGATTGAATAGCAAAAGGTAGGCTATCTTGGAGATAGACCGGAAATAAGCGATCGCTTAGTTGTGCTAAGGATTGATGAAAATTATCAATTTTTTTTAAAAATTCCTGAGTTTTGTTTGTTGATAATTCTCTAGACTCTACTGGTAAGAGTTCTAAATTACGGCGGATTGTAAAAGATTCTTGTAACAAATCGTCCCGAATTTTTTCTGCTTCTAGGAAGAGTTTTAGAGATTGTCGGCAAGACCACCACTGTAATGCTTGTTGAACCTTATAATAGGATTTAACAAACAAAATCAGTGTAACAATGTAGACAATTAAGATTATAATCTGTATAGCTAGTTGGTAGTTCACAGTCCATTGCGATTTGATTTATTTTCCTACTGTAAGAGGTCAACACTAAGTAGAATATGGCATATTTCTGCCAAATAAATCGTTGAAAGCAGACAAGATGATTGTCAGAATAAGATATTTGGATTACAGAAAACTGCATAGTTAATAACTAAATTAGTTTTTGGCTGAATAATTTAGTAAACAGTGCACAAAGTTGATAGCAACAGATGAGGAATAGATTATCCCAAATAAATAACCTAGTTATAAATCTGTAATCAGCCTTGCCTTTCTTAGTATAAATTGCAGTGCCGTTTCTTCTTTAGAAATAATGTCGGCAGTGGCGTTCATACCTACTTGGAGATTGCAAGTTTTATTATAATCTCCAAAACTTAATTTTTCAGGTTGAATGCTGGCTTCAAAATAGCTAGCACCAGGAGTAGCAGCTGTTGGTGCAATTGCACCTGTATTTTGAACGTTAGGTGCGATCGCATCTGGGGAGACATTAGTGACAGTACCTTTAAGAGTACCGTAATCGGGGTAGGGGCAGGCATCAACCCGCAGTTGTACTTTTTGTCCGATTTCGACTTTTTTGATTTCGGCGGCAGGAACATTTGCCTTTACAACCAAGGGTGCATAATCGGGAACTATTTCTGCAATTGGTTCTGAGGGGCGCACCACTTGCCCGGCGTTTCGTAAATTGAGCTTGAGAATAATGCCATCACTAGTAGCACGAATGACGCTACTTTGCCTTTGAAAAATATTTCTTTGAATTTCTTTTTGATATTGTCTAATTTGATTGCGCATTTCAATTTTGCGCTGAATTAAGGAATTTTTCTCTCTAATAAAAGCAGCGATACTTGATTCACCTTTAGCACTTTCTTGGGCGATTCTTTCTTGGGCGATCGCCACTGTTGCCGTACTGGGATTAAGAGCCGCTTTAGCAGTTTCGACATTAGCACGAGCAATATCAATAGCCTTTTGTTCAGCTGCAACTTGTAATTCTGCTTGCCTTACGGCTAATTTTCTCTGCTCGTATTCACGCTTGCCAATCGCCCCAAGTTGTGCCAACTCCTGGTAGCGATCGCGATCTTGGATGGCAAAATCTAAATCTGCTCTGGCTTTTTGTAAGCCTGCCTCTGCTTTTTGTAAGTTTGCCTGTGCGATCGCCAAATCGTTGAGAGTTTTTACTTGCCGATCTTGATAATCTCTTTGATTGCGTTCCAAATCAGCTTCGGCGGAAATAATCGTTCGTTCTGTAAGCTTTTTATCAGCATTAATTTGATTATCTAGTGCTGCGATTTGAGCTTCAATTTGATCTAGTTGTAACTTGCTCTCTTGAATGCTGCTTTGTAATTGACTATTTTTAATATCTACTTCTGTATCATCAAGGCGAGCAATAATATCTCCCTTTTTAACTATCTGATTTTCTTTGACGTATATTCCTTTAACAGTACCTTCTATTTCTGGTTGTACTATACGAATATCACCAGCAGGACGTACAGTCGCAGAAGTTTTGACCGTAACATTATATTTAATATATGAAGCCAGTGCGATCACTGCCACGCAATTACCAACAAGAAATATCCCCGCTAGAGAAGTCCAACGACTTACAGGAGGCAAAAATTCCTCAGTGCTAACCGATGGGAGTAATTTGTGATTGTGAGTGAAGAGCATATGATTCGTTTAGTTATTATTTGCTAGTTGTTAAGTTGGTTATTAGTAGTTCTACTAATTTTAAGGAATTAAAAAATCTAAATGTGCACCATTTATGGAGCGTAATTCCTCTAAAGAACCTTGAAGTTTTAACTTACCCTGCTCTAAAAACACGATCCAATCAGCACGATTAATTACTCTAGGGCGGTGACTAATTAAAATCGTCGTTTTGCCACGACGATGTTCTATTAATCTATCTAAAACTTGCGCTTCACTTACTGGATCGAGTCCAGCAGTAGATTCATCTAAAATCAGGACTGGTGGATCGGTAACAATAGCTCTTGCTATTGCCAATCGTTGACGTTGTCCTCCAGAAATATTAGCCCCAAATTCACCTAAAATCGTTTGATATTTATCAGGAAGCTTACTAATAAATTCATCAGCTTCGGCAATTTGACAAGCTTTGACAATGTCTTCAAATAATACGTGAGGTGTTCCTAAGCGAAAATTTTCAACAATTGAACGGCTCCAAAAGTGGGCTTCTTGGGGAACAAGAACTATCTGTTGCCGCAGACAATCAAGAGCAAGGTCATCTAAATTATATAGTCCAATACGGATATTACCTGATTGCAGTTGGTATAAGCCAGCAATTAATTTAGCAAGGCTGCTTTTCCCACAACCAGATTTACCAATCAAGGCGATAACTTTACCACCGGGCAGTGTTAACGAAAAGTCTTGAAGTAAGTCAAGTCTACCAGCATAGTGAAAATTCACATTGGTACAAATAATGTCTGCATCTCCAGGAATCTTGGCAAATTGCTTTTTACCATCTTCATCATCTTCTGGAGTGGCATCTATCACTTCTGTTAGACGTTGAACAGCAGTTTTGGCATGAGTATATTCATCCACAAAACTAATCACGCTACTAATTAAAGCCAGGAAATTGGCATTCATTGCATTAAATGCCAATAATTGCCCAATACTGAGATTTTCTTGTGGCTGAATCACCAGATTGCCGCCAAACCACAGTAAAATCACACCACCAATTGCTGCTACAAAACCAGAGAAAGTACCATTAACAATAGCGATTTGCATGGTATTCAAAGTCAGTGTAGCAAGACGACCAAATCGGCTTTGAAATTCGTCCCAAAACTGTGGTGCTGCTGTTGTGGTTTTAAGTGTAATTGCTCCTTTAAATGTTTCTACTAAAACACCTTGAGCTTCAGCTTCTTGAACTAAAAGCTCGCGAGTTTTTATGCGTAAAGTTGGTAAAAATAAAATTGTAGATATAGTCATTGCCAGAGCTATAACTATAGCTACAGCAGTTAGCTTCCAGCTATAAAAGAGCATGAAGCCAAAAGAGACTACCGCAATAAAAAATTGACTGGGTAAACCAATAATAACTTGAGAAACTAATTGATTAATTTGATTAATATCTCGCAAGCGGCTAACAATTTCTCCACTGCGACGGGCTTCATAATAAGAAAGAGGTAACCGCAGTATTTGTCGCCCAAACTCTAACACCAAACCTAATTGCAGGCGTTGAGCAAAGTGAGCAATTAAGTTAGACTGCACAAAGGAAAGACTTTTGGAAATAAAATGCATCACTACTACAGCTATTGCTACAGTAGTCAGCAGTCTTGTATCTCCTCGAACTAATACATCATCAGTCAGAATTTGCAGCAAAAAAGGGGATGCTAAGGACAGTACCCCCAAAAGCAAATTTAATGGTAAAGCTTGCGCCAGTATGCCGCGAAAATTCCAAACTCGTTTGAAGAAACGCCAGAAACCGCCGAGTTCATCATCTTTTTGAGCCGAAAAACGAATTGGATCTGGCTGCAATAACAGCATCAACCAATCTGTCCAATTATCTGCTACTTCTTTTTTAGACAGATATCGAATGCCTACTGCTGGATCGGCAATTACACATTTGTTGCCTTTCTTACCATATAAGACAACCCAATGATTGCCCTGCCAGTGAATAATTGCTGGCAGAGGCGCTTCCTTAATCCGGTTCAAAATATCTGGTGAAGTTTTAACTGGGCGGGCATTAAACCCAAGTGTTTCTGCACCCCGCTTCAGCCCTAGTAAAGTAGTTCCGAACTGCCCAGTACCTACTGCTTCACGAATATGACTTAAGGTGAAGTTACGCCCATAATGTTTGGCGACGGAAGCAATACAAGCAGCCCCGCAATCTTCTTCACTATGCTGTTTAACAATTTTATATTTCATTGGTAACCCACCCAAAAGATTGAAAACTAAAACCTAGATAGAGTTATCAATCTATTTACCTGTTGCTAAAATTTTTGGATGTCTTTTACATAAACATATAGACAAGCAAGCGGTAAATTAAATTTAATGGGCTTAAACCATATTTACGCACCCTGCTTATAGTACCTTCTCCTAAGAGAGAATCTAAATTAAATCCAAATGTGACTTGCGAAAGATTATATGCAGCACTTTGTTTGTAAGAATAGTTCACAGAACCATTAGATAAAGTACTTTCATCACTTGCCGAAGAATTTATATCTGTCCTTTGAATGAAAAAACTATATCCTCCAGTAGCCTTTTCTTGGTCATACTCTGATAAATCTGTAAATAAATCAGAGTTTTGTAACACGTTATGCTCAATCACAACATTACCTCTTTTTTTAGTAATTTTCTTGCATGGATTTCTCTATCCATAAGCAGCAAGCTACCAGCCGAAAAGGGTTAGATATTCGATGACATTCATCGCATCTATAAGAGTTACCCTATAATTAGCTGATAGCTGACTGAATTATACAAAAAAACCATACAAAAAAGAAGCAAAATTAAAGAAGGATTCCAGAACCACACTTTAATAATTTTGATGAATTATACATCAAAATGCTCAATTACTTTATACGTGAAGAAATAAAGCTTCATAGTTCTGGAATCCAAATTAGGTAATTAAATTATTTAATAATTTAATTACCTAATCTCAACTAATTATCTAGTTTCAAGTTAATATCTAACCATAGATGGCTAGATATTCACTAGCGTTAGAGTATACGCTCTCGTCGATAGCGGTAAGCTTCTTGGTTGCATAAGATCCGCCTGGGCCAGCTACTACTGTTGCAGCGATGTCAGTTACTTTAAAGTTGCTGCTGAAGTTAGCGTACAGAGACTCTGAAATCTTGGGATAGTAATATCCGTAGTAGGAACCTCCAGCAACCATTTGCTGTTGTTCTTCGGTTACGTCAGCAAACAGTTCAGTTGCGAAATCTTGGTTAGACATAGTTTTAAACTCCTTCGTTTGTGTAATGATTGGTGTTGACTCTTTTTTCTAGTTGATTGCCTTTCGGCTGCTCAACTTCTTTGCTTGTTTCTTAAACATATACGGTTACCCATAGGTAAGTCATTTACACTTTCTGTAAACTTAGTTGCCAAATTTAGAACTACAAATTGTAGGATTATACTTATGACATTTCCGAAAAATACATAACAAATCATATAAATATCTACCGAAAGGATGATTGACTAAAAACAAAAATTATCAATATATGATTTATTTAGATTGATTACAGAGAGCCATTGCAATCTGGCGCTCTTTTATACGTTTAAGCAAAACACGATCGCATACACTACTCTTCAATCTTCGATTTTTTCTTTACTATCTCACCAAAAGCACAGATACCCGACTTCGCTTGGAAGTCGGGTATTGTGACAGGACGCATTTTAAGTTTAATAGAGCTATTCTACTGAACTAATAGTTAATAACTAATACCTAATAGTCAATCACTAATCAAGTAAAAAATTATCTAATTACTAGTCTTCAACAACCCATTTAGCAACTAAAATTTCACGCTGTCCCTTATATTCTTTTGTCCAAATCATAGAAAGTTTTGGTCGCTTAGTAACCACACTATTTGTCATAGAAGTTGATGTGCTGTTACTGTTGATTGTTAAGAGTTGCATTATTTTTCTCCTGTGTGTGATTAATAATTTGAAACTAGCTGAAGTTTGAACGAGTTTTTTGAGATAATGATGATTTTTTCTTGATAGAAGATACATCAATAAATTAATGGATAAGCAAGCTAGAAAATATTATATTTACAGCTTATGGAAATGATGAAATATTTAATTGTGAAGTATAACCATCTATATGAGATGAACAATGCGATCGCTTTCTGTAAAGCTGCTTAGTATTGACCCACTCATTTGTGCTTTAGAAGGATAAAGATAGATACACAGTAAAATTGCAGTGTTCCGGATTTTATCTAAAAAATAAAAATAAATATTCTCAAGATTGACTAGAGTAGTATTATTAAAAAATATAAATTTAAGAAATTGAAATTATTAGTTAAAAACAGGCGTTGCTGAATCGCGGTATGAATTTGATGTGTAGAGACGCGATATATCGCGTCTGGGCAGGGGTTTTGGCATTACGAAAAATTATTTTCATAGCCTAAATCAGCAACGCCTAAAAACAATATCCCCGACCTCTTCTAAGAAGTCGGGGAACTGTATCTTTTAGTGTCATTACGGCTCGACGCGTTCCCATATTAATTCAAAAACCTTGAGGACACCATTACTCATAGTTGGCAGTGTTTTTAACGTAACTCGATTTCCATCTAAAGTAAAAGTACGAACTAGATCCGTACCTACCCGATTGGGAATAGATGCAACCTCTAGGTGATGGGTAACCGTATTTCCATTGAGCCTATATGTCCCTGCATATGCACTGAATGTAGCAAATGCTTGGGCGCGTTCTTTAATTGGTACAGAATACATATCTTCACTCAGTGGTGAGCGTATTTCCTCACTAAATGGTAGCCGATCGCTTCTTGAGAGAATGACCATCATCTGACCTTCAGGTGTATAGGTAATATAGCCTGTGGGATTTGGCCCGTATACATCAGGCTCAACAGTTCCGTCAGCAAGTGTAGCGATCGCAGAAATTAGTTTCCAAGTCCCAAGCAAAGGGTTATTCTGAGTAAAAGAAAGACTAGACATAACTAACTCACCGCTATAGAGAGCGAACCGCACGATCTGCAACATCGTGAATATTCAAGCAATTGGAGCTGAAAGCCTAGCTCACGCTATATTTTACACAACAGTTTTTAGAGAACTGGCTGTATTCTCCATTGCTCCTATCTCTTCAATAACCGGACTCAGAACAAAGTCGAACTCGACTGTATAAAACGGTTTGCTCTGATTGCGTGCCAACATTTCGTCGGGCGCTTCATGTTTTTGCAGTGTTATGATTGTGGAGGGGACTACCGCAAAAACCGTATCCGAAGAAATGTAGGGGTCATCATTCAAATATGTCTGTGTAGTCAGCACCTTAAAACCTGCTGCACTGAGCTTAAAATGGATATGTGCAGGTCTGTGAGTGTGCCGCCCCAACAGCCGCAGCACCTCGCCACACGGCCCGTTAGCTGGGATATCGTACCCAATCGGAACTACAGTCTCAAACGCATAATAGCCATCTGCATTACTCTTGAAGCATCCTCGGAAATTACCTTTTGGTTGATTTGGATCTTGGATATCGTAAAAACCTTTTGAATTCGTCTGCCAAACATCAATGAGCGCATTGGCAATAGGGCTGCCGTTGACATCCAATATACGCCCTGACATAAAAAGTACATCACCGCCCTCGTCAATTCCTAAGCGATCGCCTATCTGGCGCGGTGGTGCATCAGGTACGTACATTGGCCCTTCCAGAGTACTTTCTGTAACTGTGTTTTGGTTAGTGCGGTGTAGCAAATCCACCAATTCTGAAATTCCCAATAAATCTGTAAGCATAGTAATCTCTCCATCCGGCATATCACCAGAAGGACGAGCTACACGAGTAAAGAAATCACGCCCCATCTGCAACTCTTGCTCAGTCAAATTAACCTCTTGTACAAAGGTGTGCAGATGTGTAACCAGGCTTGTGTAAATTTCGTAAAGTCGTGGATTTGTCTTGGCTTCATCGCCATGATTAATTACTGTCTGAGTAATGTTGTCGAGAGTAATAGGGTTCATGACTTAACTCCTTTGGTGACAAGCTTTGTTGAACAGAGAAGTGCTTTTGTGTTTCTGTATTTCCTTTTAATCTTCAATTCTCTTCAATTCATATCTTCACGATAGAACTGGCTGATGATAAATAAAAGCGCCAATTATTGTTTAATCAATGGTGCCATTTTGGATTTTGCGTTCTGATGTAGTGAAAAGAAAAATCAAGCGATCGCTTCTAGGGATGGAAACAAGAGGACAAAAAGACAAGGGGCAGGTACTTTTCCCAGTCCCCAGTACCGAGTCCCTAGTACCCAGAAGCAGCTACCTCACCGCAAAATTTCAGCTTGACTCCACTCTTTGGTGCGAGGGTAATACCTCTGCGTTGTGGTTGTTCTGGTCGAGGATCAACCAACGATAGTTGATAGCGTGACACAATAGTTGCTAAAACAAGCTTAATTTCAAACGGAGCCAAAGCATCGCCAATACAGCGACGAACACCACCGCCAAATGGCATAAATTCATAGGGAGAAAATTGACGCTTAAGAAAGCGTTCGGGCAAAAACTGCTGATTTTGCGGGTATAAATCCTCACGTTGATGCAAAAGATAAATGCAACCCATTACTATTGCCCCAGGTTCTAAAGTATATCCGAGAAGTTCAGTTGGTTCTTGCACGACTCTAGGGAATGTAAGCATCGCTACAGGGTGAATTCGTAAAGTTTCATTGCAAACGGCAGTCAGATAAGGTAGTTGAACAATGCTCATCGGGCTGGGAGAATCACCAAGGGTATTTAGTTCTTGGAGTAGTTTTTCGTGTACTTCTGGTAGACGATGAATCCAATACAAACCCCAAGCCATTGCCGATGCCGTGGTTTCTTGTCCAGCCAACAGCAATGTCATCATTTCATCGCGCAACTCGCGATCGCTCATCGATTCGCCTTGTTCATCCTTTGCTGCCATAAGTAAGGAAAGAATATCGATGCGGTTGAGATCGCCTTGCAACCGACGTTCTGCAATTTCTGCGTAGAGTAATTCATCAATTTGCTGCCTGAGGCGTACAAACTTTCCCCAAGGACTCCAAACACCCAAATCTTTTTGTAAAAAAGAGAAATAAAGAAAGCTAGACGTAAAAGGAGACTGAAATAAATCCGTAATCAACATCAGCAAGTGCTTAAGTTGTTGGTAACGTTCTCCCTCAGATAAACCGAAAACAGCTTGTAAAATTACCTCCAGAGAAATCTGCTGCATCGCAGTTCTAGCTAAAAAAAACCGATCATGTGGTAACTGGCTAAAGATTTTTTCGACTAGATCGCAAATAAGTTTGCCGTAAGCTTTCATACGATCGCCATGAAAAGGAGGCATCAACAGTTGCCGCCGTCGTTTGTGGCGTTCTCTCTCCAGCATGATAACTGAAAAGTTCCCAATTAAAGGCTCCAAGGTTTTATTCGGCTCACCTAGAGCGGCAAACTTCTTTCTATCGTTGGTTAAAATTTCTTGAAGTGCTTTGGGATGCTGTACAAATACCACCGTATCTCCAAAACCCACGATTTCAGCCGTGAATAAATCGGGATATTTTTGAGTGGCGCTTTCCATATATCCTATGGGATCGGCAACCCAATGAAGTTTTTGGAGAAAAGAGGGAGTGTTGAGAGTATTAGGTAGTTGCATATGAAGGCAAGGGAATAGGGAAGGAATACAGCGATTTCAGTCGTGTTGAAAAATGGTTAGATATTTATGTATGAGTATTTAAACAAAACTGTGGGGGCGATCGCTCTTTTGCAATCCTAGAGTTTAGCGGCAATGAGGCTAGTAACTAAATTTTTGTCTCTGTAATCAGCTTATAATGCTATTAGTTTGAATAAAAGTGCCAATTATTGTGTAATTAATGGTGCCATTGTGGTGTTTCGCGCTCTTAACTGGTAATTGGAGAATTTATGGCGAACCAAGTAAAGTCTGGCATCACAAATATATTTGAACTTCAGCCTCAAGACTCTACACCACTATATCGCCAATTGTATGAGCGCCTGCGCTTGGCTATCCTGACAGAACAACTGACAGCCGGAGTGCAACTTCCCTCCACACGCTCTCTGGCAAGCGAGTTAGGAGTTTCTCGGAACACAGTTCTGCTTGCTTACGATCAATTACTAGCAGAAGGCTATATAGAGGGCAAAGTGGGAAGTGGAACCACTGTAGCTCAAGTTCTACCCGAAAGTTTGCTTTCCACTTCCAATAATAAATCTAAACCCCAATTTGAGTATCAGCAGTCCAGTCAAAAAAGGCTCTCACATCGAGGTAGAGCCTTAGCACAAACTCCCTTAATTCCGAAGCCATTGCAAACTTTACAAGGAAAACAACAACGGATATTTCGGGCGGGGATTTCTGCAGTTGATGCTTTTCCCCATGAACTATGGTCACAACTAATTGCGCGTCGAGCCAGGAACTCGCTGCAAAACTTGCTCACCGATCGCGAGCTTAGAGGATATCTCCCATTGCGCGAAGCAATAGCAGCTCATATTGTTGTAGCACGCGGAGTTCGTTGCACACCGGATCAGATAATTGTGGTTGCAGGTTTCCAAGGAGGATTTGACTTGGCAGCGCGAGTGCTGCTCGATCCAGGCGATCCTGTTTGGATGGAAGATCCTGGTTATTTGGGCGCTCGTGGTGCTCTGATTGGAGCAGGAGCTAACCTTATACCAGTGCCAGTCGATACAGAAGGACTTGATGTTACTGCTGGCATGGCAAAGTGTCCACAGGCACGTCTAGTCTACGTGACACCTTCACACCAATTTCCGCTTGGCGTAACTATGAGTCTTGCACGGCGGTTGGCGCTACTGGAGTGGGCAAATCAAAATGGTGCTTGGGTACTTGAAGATGATTACGATAGCGAGTATCGCTTTGTCGGGCGTCCGTTAACCGCATTGCAAGGAATTGACAGTAGCGACTGTGTAATTTACTTTGGCACCTTTAGCAAAGTACTTTTTCCCGCTTTGCGTCTGGGCTATCTTGTTGTGCCACCTGATTTAGTAGAAGCTTTTATTGCCGCCCGTCACTTTATTGGCACCCGCGTACCAACACTTGAGCAAGCTGTACTTGCCGACTTTATGAACGAAGGACACTTCAATCGCCATATCCGGCGGATGCGATCGCTTTATGCAGAGCGCCGAGTCACTTTAGTTGCAGCACTGAAGCGTGAACTAGAGTTTGAAATTTACGCTCCCGAAACGGGAATGCATATTGTGTTGTGGCTACCGCCAGGAATGAATGACAAATTAGCATCACAGCAAGCTGCGGTGGTTGGGATTGACGCCATGCCATTGTCATTATTTAGCATGACACAGACAAGGGCTGGGCTGCTACTCGGCTATGCTGCTGTAGACGTTCATCAAATCCACGACGGAGTACAAAGACTGGCAACGGCTTTAAGAGCAATTCAAATACTAAGGCTCACCTGCTGCCCACTGGCTAAGAAAAGTAGGTGTACAACGATGTGCGATCGCCTCTGCCAATCTTAAGCCCAGCAAGGGGCCAAACTTAAAGCCATGACCGGAAAAACCAGACATTACCCAAGAATTACCCAACGGTTCCACAATAAAGTGTTCTTCGGGAGCTACAGTATAAAAACAAGTGCAGGCGCTTTTTAATTGGTAGCGGTTAAAGTCTTTAATTCGTCGTTCCAGCTGCTTGTATATCTGTTGTGCTTCAGCTTCACCAGCAGTGCGATCGCGATCGGGATTACCAGTTAACGTAAAGCGATGATCGCCAATTTTCAGATCTGTTCCCAGTACGGGCGGTACAAGATAAAAGCCACATTCGGGATCGATGTCGAGAATCATTGGTGCATTGAGCCATTGAGCTTTTGTCTCGACAGGCGGCTCAACATAAACTACTACCTGACGCGACGGTGTGACACGCTTGCCGAAATCTGGCAGCAGACGTGTAACCCAAGCACCAGCAGCAATTACCAATGTATCAGCATCGGCGATCGCTCCTGCTAACACAATTCGAGAGCGATCAGGATCGATGTCACGTACCTGCGTCTGGGTATGTAAAATTACACCTTTGTGAGACAAATATTCTGCCATCGCTGCAATAATCTTTTCAGCCAGCAGAACATCGCCACTATCGAGATAGAAAGCACTCTCAACTCCATCAGCCATAAGGAGTGGGAAAGCCGCTTGCAGTTGTTCGGCATTAAGCCAGCGCACACCGATACCCAGTTGTTCAAGAGTTGTTGCTGAATCGGATGCCCAACTCTCGGTTGCTGATGCTAGTACTAAAGTTCCAGTAGGTGCATAAAGCTGTTTGCCAATATCCGCCCATAGCTGTTCCCATGCTCGATAGGCATCAAAAACCATGCGAGTATAACCCAACTTCCTACCGTAGGGAAAGCGAATTAGACGATGTTGATCTACCGATGAGCCAAGCGAATTTGGAAGCGTTCCTTGCTCGTACACAGTCACTTGATGCCCCTCACGGCAGAGCGCCCAAGCCGCAGATAATCCGATGATGCCAGCACCCACAACCGTTACTTTCATAGACGCACCCTGCTCAGAGTTCAATCATCTGGAAACTGCCAGCACGAGATATGTTCAACATCTTTGCTACCGCATTGAGTGCAAACTGCCTTCGTAGAAGAATCTACCCACTCGTAGCCGCAACTGCGACAGTGGCAGAAAATATTGTTGCGATTAGCCGTTTGAATGCCTGAGTGCCACTCACGCAATTGGGAGTAGTCTGAGAAAGGAAAAGAGTCTGACATTTTATTGTATACAATTTGGAAATTTACCTTTAGAGAAGATTCTAAATTGCTATTTTCGCTTTCGCTACTAACAGTCCAAATTGTGTACCTAATTTAATTAGCTCATTTTCATCTAAAGATGTCTTCAATATCGGGGCTAAAATGGAAATGTACTATTCTCCAATCCTTTTCAGTTTTCAGAGTAATAAACTCCATAAATACAGAACCTTTTTTATGTTGCATTTCTAGATAGATAGTTCGAGTATTTTGATTTCTTGGAATTGACTTGATGATTGAATAGCCTTTACAATCTCCATATTGTTTGCTGACTGCAACTAACATGGCAGTCATAATAGGACGCGATTGATTAAACAATCGAGTCTGTTCTTGTTTCTGTGCAAAATCTATAGGAACCTCGTCGAGCAAAGCAAGTGTGCTATCTGCCCATTTATTAACAGCAGCCTCAACATCCCCCTGTTTGTAAAGCTCTAATCCTTTAGCAACAACATCTGGGATGTTTGCTTTTTCCTGTACTTGGGCTATGGCGCTCTCTAATTTATAGGAATTCGGAGGTTTCGCGTAAGTTACAAATATAGGATTGATGAGAACTATAGCTACTGTTAAAGCCGTACCGATTAAAGTGGTTTTCACACCCCTTCACCCCCTTATTTTATGCCTCAAATCTTAGGGTTTCTCAGGGGGGCTATTGGCTTTGGAACATAGTCCCTCTACTTTGATTATAACTTTTTTTGTTACTTTATTTCGACCAAAATGCTATTTTATTTTGTCATCAAAACTGACTAAAGTTTTTTAATAAAAATACAAAACTAGTCTCAAATAATTTTTTGATTTTAAGTTAATATGAAAATATTAAGCAAGAAAACATTATAATTTTTCTAAACATAACTTAAAGTTTGATATTAAAAGCAAACTACAAGTTACTATTTTTCGGTACTTTATTTAGCATTCTTGCGATCGCATAGCAACATTCTTCAACAGAGTCATTGGGCCGTATTTTTTGAGCATCTGCATTTGTTCTTCGTTTTTAACAAACAAAGTACCAGCAAATCCTAAAGAATTCACTGGTATAGACTGGAAATATTCTTGCGATCGCCGTACAAGCAGCATCCATTTTCGTGTTATCAAAAGATTGTAAGCACCCGATTGTTTATTACCCTTACCTACTTCTAAACCTACCGCTTTGAGCAAGGAGCGATAGCACAAAAGTGTTGTCTCGGCGGCTGCGAATGGTGACTGTTTCCAGCAGGAATCTAATAAGGTGAAGGCGTGTAAAAAAGGAAGCCCAGGTATAGTTGCAATCGAGTTTTGAAATTGGGCAGATGTAAGTAAAGGTTCAATGGGAATCTGAGAGCCTGTTGGTACAAGTGGCAGTGGCACAATTTGCAAATGTTTGTGTCGTTGACTTGCACCAGCAATTTTTCCAGCATTGTAGAACGTTAAACCATCATACTCTGCCATACAAGCCCACATAGCTGTAAAATCTTGTAGATTGAGCCAGTTTTCTTGTTCCTCAAAAGCACGGGTAATCAGCAGCAGATGATAGTCAGCAACGTTATATTTGTTCAAAATACATACATGAGAATCAGAAATATCTGCAACAAATAAATCCTCTTCATAGGGAAGAAAAGGATTAAAATCTTTGTTAGAGGAAGTACTTTGCTTTTGTTGTTTGAGCTTGGCTTCATCTTTGCGAGCAAGGTTAGACAAAATCCTCACTAGAAAGCGCACACCATCTTGCTCTACAAATTCAGACTCAGTTGGTATAGGAACGAGTGCACCAGTCGAGAGAGCATATTTTGTTTGCTCTTTAACTTTTGTCCATAAAGTGCCAGGTTTGAGCAATATTTTCCCTTCTACCATTTTTTCTTGAGACATTGTGAAACTTTTGTTAATAAAAAGTTATAAACAGAGCGTAACTGCCAGTTTAAATTTACTGCCCAAATCTTCGACTTAGTTGCTTAACTTATTTTAATTTATACAAATCTAGTATTATCAATGTATGTTAACCACATAAAAAAATAGCAAGCCTTGACCAACTAATAATGTGACACAGCTAAAATTGTGTACCATAATTTGCAGTCAAGTCAGCTAAAACAGCGCTAGTACTGGTGTGGCAATAATAAATAAGTTGGGTTAAAGATATGAACCCAACCTAAACGAACCTGATAAAAATACTCTGTACACCTGCTGGCTTTGCCTGTATAGCCAAGGCAGAGCTCCCCGTTGAATCACCAGTTTTGAAAAATTTTACATTTTAAGTGTAGCTTAAGACTAAAAATTTTCTGACAATTTAATTTGGATTGTTATAGGTTTGGCGATCGCGCAGTATTTCCTCCGAAGAAGAGTGTTAAGCATACTTTCCCAGAAATACTAGGGATGAAAATAGCACCTTTTTTCTTGCCGTAGGAGGCTAACCTTTCAAGACAAATTTGATGGTATAAATGTTACCCATCACAGACTAGTGTTAGACAAAGGACGGTAGCTATAACCAGAAGAAGGATCTTTTTGAATATACTGCTTAATAGTATCAAGATCAATAAAACAATCAGCCACATCAATCAAGCTGTCGCTAGTCATCGCTCGCACACTGACAACTTCTACCCTAGCTCCTTGGTAGCTGACTGCATTCACAGCATAAGCTAAATCTCCATCTCCACTCACCAAAACCGCAGTATCGTAGTGGGGAGACAAATTCATCATATCTACAGCAATTTCTACATCCAGATTTGCTTTTTTTGAGCCATCTGGAAGCTGGGCTAAATCTTTGGTGACTACACGATAGCCATTTCTACGCATCCAGAGGAGAAAACCCTGCTGTTTTTCGTTAGTCCGATCAAATCCTGTATAAAAGAAAGCTCGCAATAGCCTTGCACCCGCAGTGAGACAATAAAGTAGCTTGGCGTAATCAATTTCTATTCCAAGTTGTAAGGCTGAGTAAAATAAATTTGAACCATCAATAAAAATAGCAACTCGACCGCGATTTAAGTTATTGAAAATATTTGATTCTCCTGAAGTTTCTGGCATCTTAGGCTCTTCTATTTTGATACCAGTATCCATAAGATGCTCTCCTTGCCATTGTGGTCTTTCTTTCAAATACTTATATTGATTTGTGTGTTTGCTAAAAGTTGTAAAATTCATTGATACCTCTAGATTTTAAATGAGGAAAGTCTTTTAGGTCGCTAACCAATTAAATCATCTGTGCTAATACCTAATTTTCATAGCAGACGTGATTGTGGAACTATGCAGAACTAAACATGGCTTCTTTGTCACTATTCATATAGGTTGTGGTTTGCTCAGGGCTTTTGGAAATTTCACTGTTGGCTTCTGAATCTGCCTAGAAGTATGCCCAATCTAAAAGCAGCGTACCAAGTGAGGAGAAACCAAGGAAAAGTGTCGGCATCTATTTGTATTGTACCTAGCCTACTAATCATCGCTGCATGAGATTATTTGACTTGCTTAATTTAATGGTTAACGAATGATAATCAACAAAAAGAAAATACTATGGATTGTAGTTAAATAGGCGACAACCTCTAAACATTATATTTTTACATCATTCAATTACTGAGATAATTTCCCTTTCAGCAATTCTCTATACTGCCTAATTGTTCGTATTAGACTTTGAATGAGATCCAGATGTATTTTATTAAACCCTCTTTTAGCAAGGGCTTGTCCCTGTAAATGAAAAGAGCAAGTAATGATGTTGGAAAAGTCATTTAATTTACTAAATCTGTATTGGTATAAACTAAAGATTATACTGACTTAAATCAATATAATAATACTTTTAACTCAGTTAATTACCTATATTTATTACTACTATTTGCTACTATATTGTTATTTAATAGATACGTTACCTTAATAAAAATACAAATAAATTATAGGAGTGATAAGTATTTTGAATTTAAATTACTTTTTTGAAATATAATTTTTACACACTAAATTAGTTAAAATTACCAGCTACCTAGTAGTGGTAAAAAGCATTCTAAACTATATGTAGTGCCGTGTCCAGTTGATGAAAATTTTCTAAAGAACTGGTTAACAGCAGTTTCCATCTCCATTTCTTGTTGTTCAAGGGTGTAGGGACGTAGGAAGAATAGTTCTTCATCAAACCCTCACCCTTAAACCAGCCTTAAAGGGCAAACTCACTCGTATGTTCTAAATTACAGCAAAAGAAAATTTTTCAACTAACAGGTTATAGATGGACTGCTAGACAGAATAGGTGGAAAATGATGGGTGTTGAGACCATGCATTGCTTGTAAACCAAGATTAGCTCGGTTAAGTATATCGGCGTCTGTCGGAATTACTGTGCCTCGACTATCTAAGACAGAATGATTAAAGTTAAAGCCGTTAAGGTTAAATGCGATCGAGCAAACGCCACAGGTTGCAAACCAAATACCTATAGTTGGCAAAGCAGCTAGCAGGAAATAAAAAGCGCGATGATTTCGGCTAGCAAAAGGCGGAATTAAAAGGCGTCCTAAATAACCATAGTGTCCTGCCAAGTAGCTGTAAGTAGCTTGCTTTTGCCCAAATTTGTACCCGGTATTTATGGATTCGTTTTCGTCGGTGTTGCGGATGAGCGTTGAGGTAACCAATGAGCCGTGTAAAGCACTCAAGAGCGCGCCGCCAAAAACTCCAGCAACCCCCAGCATATGGAAGGGATGCATGAGGATATTATGATTTGCTTGAACAGCCATCATGAAGTGAAATGTTCCCGTAATTCCTAAAGGCAGACCGTCAGAAAAGCTACCTTGACCAATAGGATAAACTAGCAATACAGCTGTTGCGGCGGCGGCTGGTGCAGAGAATGCAACAGCAATCCAAGGGCGCATACCAAGGCGATAGCTGAGTTCCCAAAGTCGCCCTAAGTAGCACCAAATACCAATTAAAAAATGCAGTACTATCAACTGATAGGGGCCACCATTATAAAGCCATTCATCAAGGGAAGCCGCTTCCCAAATTGGATAAAAGTGTAAACCGATCGCAGCCGAAGTTGGCACCACAGCAGCTGTAATCAAATTGTTGCCGTCGAGCAAAGAACCTTTAATTGGCTCTCGAATACCTTCCATATCTACGCCAGGGGCGGCAATAAAAGCGAGAATGAAACAGATACTAGCAGCCAGTAAAGTAGGAATCATCAGCACGCCAAACCAGCCGATATAAATCCGATTATTGGTACTGGTAATCCACGCGCAAAATCGTTCCCATTGCTTGGTAAAATCAAATTCCTTTCCACGTTGAACGATGGTAGTCATTGTCTATGCCTCCTCTGAAAAGAGAATATGTATTAATTGTTGAAATTTAGTTGAAAATAAACGCAACACGCAAAAAATCAATTAATTTTTTGTTCTTTGTTTGTAATTACAAAATCTGACAGTATTATTTGTACTTTTATTTTAGAAAATGTGTTCGCAATGCTTACAAAGGAGTCAAATAACTTTGCAATCCTTTGCGCTTTTTCATTCAAAAAAAGTTTTACAACTGTTTTTTCTTATTTAATTTAAATTAAGGAGCAGAATGTCTTAACCGAAGAATCTCTTTTCTCTAGCCCCTATTTTCAATTCAGAAGCGGCGTGTTGTGCACCTGGTGTATTGTGTTCTCTGTCAAAGCCCAGACGTAGGAGAATTTGCGGATAGCCTTGTTCATAAATCAAGTTGTTTAATTGAGTTCGCAGCGATGGTAATCTAACCACTTGATTTAAAAATGATGCTGTTAACCCTACTGCTTGCCCTCGCAGTAGTATTCGCTCTAGAGCTTGCCCAGTGTTTAGCCAGTTGACTGGCAGATCGCTTTTTGTTCCCAGTACTGCAATTACAGGTGATTGAGTTACTAATTGACGGCTGATGTCAGGATAAAACCCTTGCGCCAACTCACAAGGAAAGTTTAAATCTGTCATTTGCAAGTAATGACTACCGACAAGCCACTGCCTATCTAAGCTTTGTACTACTAATTCTGCGATCGCTTGACGGGCTGTATTACTCTTAACAACATATAACCATGTCCTCTCTTGTTCTGCATCTACTTTCAGCCATGAGAGTAGTGATTGAGGAACATTCCAGTCTTGGAATTTTTTGTGATTTATGTGTCGATTGGGAATGGCATCAAATAGCATTTGCTCGTCAGCACTTGCAAGTATAGGCTCGCTGATTTGAATCTGGGCTAATACATCTGGGCGACTTGGATCGGGAAAAGTTTTAATTTCGTCTTTATAGCCGAAGTGACGCAAAGCAAGCCGGAGGTTAAACAATGCCATTCCACAACTAATTATTAATTCTCGATGATGAGGGTCAACTGTAGGTAAAGCATGGCTTAGATTGGCATAAAGAAAAATAGCTTCATTTACAACTTGAAACAACCAAGGTTGGGTATTAGAACAAGAAGAAGCTAAGAGTGTGTAATTTAATATAAAATTGAGTTTCTCAACAGTTGTGCCTGTTTTGGGAAATTCAATTTCTCGAATTTTTTGAGTATCCCATATTGCAGACATAGGGATTACCTCTGATTAAACTTATTAACGGTTAGTGGTTTATCTAAATAGAATACCCTGCGGGAAGCCGTACCTACTTCTATCCGCTCCGCGTCTACCGCGTCCACAGAAGCCAGAAGCTAGAATATTCTGTATTCTGTATTCTTCTTCAATACTCCCCTGCTCCCCTATTGTGCGGCAAGTGGGCCTTGTACTGTCAAAACTGAGCAAGGAGCGTGATGTAAAACATAATTACTGACACTGCCTAAGAACAACTCAGATAAGCCTCTACGACCTCGACGACCTACTATAATTAAGTCAGCTTGCCAATTTCGAGCTAATTCACAAATTACTCGCCCTGGTTCACCAAAATTTTGGCTAAATTCAGTTGCTACACCTTTTGCGATCGCTTGTTCGTAAAATAATCTTAAAAACTCAATTCCTTCTTTTTTAAGTACTTCCCACTGACCCATATAGTAATTCATTGCTTCGGCTTGAAAAGTTGGGTAGAGGGTATTTGTTTGGAAAGCAATAGAACTTGGGGAACGCTCATCGAAAGGATCGAGAACGTGCAACAACATTAACTTTCCACCTATTTGTTGTGTCAAAGTTAAAGCTTCATCAAACACGTGCTGTCCAATAGCTGAATTGTCTATAGCAACTAAAATTTTTTGAAACATAGTATTAGTCCTTAGTTAGTAGTCATTTGTCCTTAGTCAATAGTTATTTGTCATTTGTTAGTAGTTAGTTGCTAATAGCTAATAGCTCATAGTTAATTATTTATTGCCATTAGCCATTAGCCATTAGCCATTAGCCATTAACTATCTTGCTCTGTAGCAGCAATTTCTAAAAGAGTTTTCAGTACAGAGTCAGGATTGAGACTGATAGAGTCAATACCCTGTTTGACAAGAAAGCGGGCGAATTCGGGGTAGTCACTCGGCGCTTGTCCGCAGATACCTATTTTGCGATGGTGTTGTTTGGCAGTTGCGATCGCTTGGGTGATAGTCCGCATTACTGCATCGTTACGCTCATCAAACAGATGAGCGACTAATTCAGAATCTCGATCCAATCCTAGCGTCAACTGTGTTAAATCGTTCGATCCAATCGAGAATCCATCAAATACTTCGCTAAATTGATCTGCTAGTAAAACGTTACTGGGCAACTCGCACATTACGTAGACTAGCAAGTCATTTTCAGCGCGTACCAAACCATTTTTTGCCATTTCTGCCAAGACGCGCCTACCTTCTTCAGGAGTGCGGCAGAAGGGAACCATTAAAATTACATTGGTTAAGCCCATTTCGTTGCGAACTCGCTTCATAGCCTCACATTCGAGGGCAAAGCCTTCACGATAGCGTGGATCGTAGTAGCGAGAAGCACCACGCCAACCAATCATTGGGTTTTCTTCTTTGGGTTCAAATTGTTTACCACCCAAAAGATTGGCATATTCGTTGCTCTTAAAGTCACTGAGGCGAACAATAACAGGCTTGGGATAAAACGCGGCGGCGATGATAGCAATACCTTGGGCTAACTTATCTACGAAGAATTCTGCTTTGTTTTCGTATTGAGCAGTCAATTCTGCAATTTTGTATTTGGCAAGTTCATCTTCTAATTCATCAAAATGAAGTAGTGCCAGGGGATGCGCCTTAATATGGTTGGCGATAATAAATTCCATTCGTGCCAGCCCAACTCCATCGTTGGGAATTGCTGCATAGCCGAATGCTTCTTCTGGGTTGCCCACGTTCATCATGATTTGAGTACGAGTGCGGGGCAATTGTTCTAAGGGTATTTCTTGCACTTCGTAGGGCAATAAGCCTTGGTAAACTTTTCCAGTTTCGCCTTCTGCACAACAAATGGTGATTTCTTGCCCTGTTTTGATCGTAGTGGTGGCATTACCACAACCAACAATAGCGGGTATTCCCAATTCTCTAGCAATAATTGCAGCGTGGCAGGTGCGCCCTCCAGAGTTAGTAACAATCGCACTCGCTTTTTTCATGATTGGTTCCCAGTCAGGATCGGTGCGGTTTGTCACTAGCACTTCTCCGGCTTGAAACTGATGAATTTGATGCACATCGAGAATAACTCTGGCTTTACCTTGTCCAATCATCTCTCCGACGCTGCGCCCAGTCACCAAAGGAGGAGGAGGGGGTAAATTCTCCTTGTTTCCTTGTCCGTTTACAAGGCGATACGTGCGCAAAACATTCTGCACTTTCTGAGACTGCACTGTTTCTGGGCGTGCTTGAACTATAAATAATTCATCAGTGATACCATCTTTCGCCCATTCGATATCCATTGGCGTGTAGACACCACGCACTTGCGAATAGTGTTCTTCTATAATGCAAGCCCATTGTGCTAGTTGTAAAATTTCTTGATTGTTGAGAGCAAATAGTTGCCTGTCGCTGGCTGCAACTGGGATATTTTTCGTTAATTTTGAGCCGCCCACATCATAGACCATTTTAATTTCTTTTGTACCTAAGCGCTTGGCTAAAATTGGGCGGAATCCTTGTTTGAGAGTGGGTTTAAATACTAAATATTCATCTGGGTTAACTGCCCCTTGAACGACATTTTCACCCAAACCATAAGCGGCAGTAATTAAGGCAGCATCTTTGAAACCTGACTCGGTATCGATGGAGAACATCACACCAGAAGCTGCTAAGTCAGAACGCACCATTTTTTGTACGCCTACCGAAAGGGCGATGTTGAAGTGATCGAAGCCTTTGATTTGACGGTAAGAAATAGCGCGATCGGTAAAAATGGAAGCAAAGCACTTGTGGCAAGCTTCTAGCACAGCTGCCAATCCGTGAACGTTTAGATAAGTTTCTTGTTGCCCAGCAAAGCTAGCATCTGGTAAATCTTCGGCGGTGGCACTAGAACGAACGGCAACATCAGTATCTGCACCATATTGCTGACAGAGATTTTGGTAAGCTTGGGCGATCGCTTGTTGTAATTCCTCTGGAAAGGATGTTTGCAGCATTAAATAACGGGCTTGTTTGCCTCGTTGGCGAAGATTATTAATATCTTCTACATCTAAATCTGCAAAAATCTCACGCAATTTTGCTTCTAAACCTGCCACCTCAATGAAGTAGCGGTAAGCATAAGCAGTTGTAGCAAAGCCATCGGGAACTTTTACACCTTTGGGCTTTAGC
The DNA here is from genome assembly GCF_000317285.1 of Chlorogloeopsis fritschii PCC 6912. Lineage (GTDB taxonomy): Bacteria > Cyanobacteriota > Cyanobacteriia > Cyanobacteriales > Nostocaceae > Chlorogloeopsis > Chlorogloeopsis fritschii. The sequence goes on from NZ_AJLN01000050.1 coordinate 56,021, forward strand.
TGTTGAATCATTTCTCCTAGAGAAGCATTTTTTCCACCAACTAGGGAAATATCTGCAATACCGACTTCAGTCAAAGGCAACACCAAAGCTTTTTGTTTAGCTACTGTGCTAGCAGATTGTTGACTGAGAATTGTTTCTAGCATGGTTGAGCTTCCTTACATAAAGCTACTTGACTGGGAATTGCAGTGAGTAAATTTGCTCTGCTCGTCCCACACTTATGGTTATAGGAAGTTAATTTGAGGAACTTGTGAGGATAGTAAGACTGGGTACTGGGGATAGGTGACAGAGGCTAGAAAGAGGAGGGAGATAGGGAAGATGGGGAGAATAGGGAAGAATTTATTTATTACAGGAAGACGACGATTTCTTCCATCCTTTCTACGCATAGGAGGAATCATCGCCTCATTGTCTTGGTCATTAGCTAACGACTAATGATTCTTATTAAAGTAATTGCAATCATGAATATATAAATATATTAAGCAAATTAGCAATATTTTAAATTACTCACAACTTCCTCACAATTGGTAATTATTATGAAAGCATAACCAACCAAATTAACATTCCATGAGGAATGATGAACTAATAGTCAAGAATTGCAATTCTCACATTTAGGATCAAAATTTTTACAAAATATTATGAATTACTGTCCTTGCTGTTCTAGTCCTCTGTTACTACATATACGTGGTTCTGAAACTTATTGGTTTTGCCGTCATTGCTGGCAAGAGATGCCACTACTAAGTAGAGAAAACTCTAGTTCTTTACCGAAGATTCTGATAGAAAAGCTAACGAGAAAGCTTCAAAACCCAACAAAGCCTCATGCTACACTTCCCGTAAGTTAATAACTAAAATCAATACGAATATACATCACATCTTTGCTTATAAAGCCCTCGAAGTCATTCGAGGGCTTTACAAATTGATATTGCACTGCTACTAAGTAAATCAAAGCAAATAAGCTAAAAACACAGATTTCCTCAATCTTCAGACCAGTCTTCACGACCAAGCAAATCAATAATCTTATCTCTGAGTAAAAATTCGTTTTTTTCGAGTTCAAGCTCTACACATATCCAATCACGACCAGGAATGTATTTACAAAGAGCGTATATGGGTTGGTTACGTTGAACAAGCCCCTTCTTAACCAATTGACGCGCTTCTTCTTTGATGACCTCTATATCGTATTTAACAGCAGTATCAAACATAACTATATATCCTTATATCTTGTATGGCAATTTAAAAGGGAAAACAGAGAACTCACAAGACGCTTTTGCGCTTGCTTATCCTCCAAGAAAACCTTTGGTGTACAGAAGCCACTACTCTACGATAAGTCGGACTGCATTCGTCTTAGTGTCTACCTGTAAAGTGCGGAGGCTTTCTCCGCTCAGAAGTTCGGAAGAACAAATAAAATATACTCGAACTGTATGTTTAACCTATCAAAAAAATGTGAGGAAATTGTGAAGATTATCAGTAACAAATCTCACTCCGCACGAGTTATACAATTGTGGATTATAGATTTAAGATTTTGAACTTGGAATCACTTTAGCGCATCTAGGTTGTATCAATACATCTGTTGCAATCATTTTTCCATTTGGTATTACTAATGAAAAGTATTAAATATTACTATAGAATTCATATTTCATTTTTGGGTGTTGCTGCTCCAAAGTATGAATTTGCCTTACGCGGAGGAGCAACTGCGGTGAAGCAGCCCCCAGAAAGATGGTTTCAGGCGTAGACGCAAAGTGGCTTACCGTAAGGGTAAGGGAACTGTTGTAGCTCGAAGGGCTTCCCACAGGGTACCCGGAGGGTGGACGGTGAGTGCAGCCGCGTGCGGGGGTCTCCCCCCAACCCCAACGCCAGTCGCCACCCTCCGGGAAGCCGCTCTCCGAGCGTCTACAAGTCGGGAAACCCGCCCACGGCGCTGGCTCCTCCGTGGGGGGCCAAAGCCCCCCGTTGAGCGGACTGCCGTAGGGCGAAGCCCTTCTCGCAGAGTACCCGAAGGGGTTTCCCAGCATAAAGGAGCCAGCACGTTGTAGCGATCGGCGTCAAATGGCGTCCGCTCCAGTCGCAGAGAGTAAGAGTTTTAAATGCTTGATTTTTAAATTTCACACCTCAATTCAGCAACGCCCATTTTTGAAATATACGTAGGGAATGCAAAAAGCGAGGACATAGCGTTACAAATAGAAGTCAGAGCAAAAGAAACCGCCACTATGAGTTCTCGCTTTATTACCGTTATGTTAGCAAAGCGTAACTCACCAAAGCCTTAAGGTACGTTATTCTATCCCAACACAAACTCTTACTAAATGACCATTGACTGATGACGAATGACGACCTTAACTAGTTAACTTTATTTGTACCAACCTACTTATTTACCCTTACTAACAAAGCTGCTCAATTGATTGCGAGCATTTTAAAGAGACTTTATATCAATTGAAAATAAAGCGATGCGTCTTTTTGACTTAATTCTGAGGTAAGGTCTTTTGACCATATAGTTTGACCATATAGTCTTAATAAGCTTGTTAACGCCCTTTATCTAGGATAACAAACAATTAGCTTCTAACAACCCTGGCTTTCGGTAGATATCTCGTCCTTGCTTTTGATAGATATTTTATAGACACACAAACAGGTATTATGTATAAGTGGAGCTTTTTTTACCAAAAAACCAAAAATATTGTACTTTTTTATTTCAAATACCTTCAACGCATATGAAAATAATAATTATAGATTATAGGTTTTAGATGTTTTATTTTAAAATTAAAATTAACGATTGAACTAACAATTTTTTTGTACGAGAGTTGAAATTGAGTTCTAAAGATAGATTTACAACATCTAAACCCAATTGATATCATTTCTAAGCAAAAAAGAATATCTTTTTTCTGTACTGAATCAAAATAAAAGCCTGGTTGAAAAATAAACCTGCTTGTTTAGGAGTGAACGTTCATGCGTAGTTTATTTAGTTTGTCATTGACAAGTACTGCCTTACTAGCTTTTGGAGCCAGTGCTACTCCAGTACTAATTTCTGCTCCAAGTTTGGCCCAAGTTCCCGCTCAAACTCCAGAGGAAGTTCCTGCTCCAGCTCCAGAGCAAGCTCCCGCACCAGCCCCAGAGCAAGCTCCCGCACCCGCAGCTATTAACTTTCCTGATGTGCAGGCAGATTACTGGGCGCTGCCATTTATTCAGGGTTTAGCTGCCAGAAATATAATTGCTGGTTTTCCTGATGGTACCTTTAGACCAGAGCAAGCTGTAACTAGGGCTGAGTTTGCAGCCATGATTCAAAAAGCTTTTAATCAAAGCTTGGTTCGGCAGCTACCCGCAGGTGGGTTTAGAGATGTTCCTGCTGGTTTTTGGGCTGCTTCTGCAATTCAAGAAGCCTATGAATCGGGCTTTATGGCAGGTTATCCCAATAACTTGTTTTTGCCAAATCAGCAAATTCCCAAAGTTCAGGCGATCGCTGCTTTAGCTAACGGACTAAATTTAACTCCCACCGACTCTCCACAAAATATTCTTGCTAGCAACTATACAGATGCCGGGCAGATCCCAGGCTACGCTATTAATCAAGTAGCAGCGGCAACTCAAGCAAATCTTGTCGTCAATTATCCCGATATCAGAACACTCAGCCCAGATAGAGCTCTCACCCGCGCAGAAGCGGCAGCACATTTGTACCAAGCTTTAGTCAGACTAGGACAAGTGCCAGCCCTACCTACCAACGTCGCAGCTGCTAACTATATTGTGGGTGGCCCTGGTAGTACACAACAAGCCACAACCGATATTCTTTCCTTGGCTGAGTCTAGCAATAACTTTACAACCTTGCTTTCTTTAGTCAGAGCCGCAGGTTTAGAAGAGACTCTCAAACAACAAGGCCCTTATACCCTTTTTGCTCCAACCGATCAAGCATTTGCAGCCTTGCCTCCAGAAACTCTGCAAAGATTGCAGCAGCCCGAAAACAAAGAAACACTGCTCAGAGTTTTGAGATACCACGTTGTTCCCAATCAGGTAGCTCCAAACGAAATTACCTCTGGTGAACTGCAAACCCTAGAGGAAAGAACTGTCAACGTTAAAGTCGATCCTGCCAGCAATCAAGTTGCAGTAAACGATGCAACAGTTCAAGCAAGCGTACAAGCAAGCAATGGCGTTGTTTACGCAGTTGACAGAGTACTCGTACCACCCAATGTTTCCCTAGCACCAGAAGATGATGAAGATGCTCGTCCTCGTGGCAGAAATTATGTCGCGGTTGGTGGCAACATTGGTTTTGGTGGTAATACGGCTCTTGGTAGCGGCAACTTTGCGGTAACCAGCAAATTTAGTGTATTCAACAACTTTTCTATTCGTCCAGGTGCAATTATCGGCGACGATACTGTCTTTTTAGTTCCCATCACTTACGACTTTGCCTTCCGAGGAGTAGACAATCCCGTTGGTGCTGGAAGTTTTCCTGTGTCTCCTTACATAGGTGCAGGTGTGTCAATTGGAACAGGTGATGATACTGATGTGGGTTTCCTACTCACTGGTGGCTTAGATTATCCTCTTAGCCGTCAATTTACAATCAACGCTGCTGTTAATGCCAGTTTTGTGGATGACACAGATGTAGGTCTTTTGCTAGGAATTGGCTATAACTTCTAATAGGGTACTGGGGATCGGGGACTAGGTACTAAGTACTGGGAAAAAGGGGATAGGGTATCGGGAAGAAGAGGACAAGGTGACACCCAGAAGGAGTGAGGGTATGAAAGAGGGAAGGTACGAGGGTATTTACTCTTATTCTCTCGCTCCCACGCTCCCTCGCTCCCTCACTCTCCCCTGTTGCTCCTGTGCTCCCCTGCTTTTTGTCCTCTTTCTAGTCCCTAGCCCCTAGCCCCTAGTCCCTATTCCTAACGCTTATTTGCGAGCTGGCAGGAGATTTTTATTAGCTAGATATTCGTAAATATCTTTGGGCTTAAGTTTGCACAAATCCTTTGCTAAGTCTTGAATTTGTAAATTTTTAGGTAGTAAAGGAGCAACTACTTCTCGCAGAACTCCTAAAATATGCGGTTCTGCTATCAATAGCAATCTCTGGATACGCTTACTCTTATTGATGTTCACAATTTCATTAGCGATCGCCCCAGCAAAGCGTCGTTCAAACTCATTTATATGCTCTTGACGCCCATCATCATAGGCGTGGGCTTGGCTACCTTGTCCTTGATTGCGTCCAGTTTTGACACTTGCCCAGAGTTCTTTACCCTGTAATTCTTTAACTGGATTGAATAAACTTTTATGTTCAACTAAATTGGGGCCAGATTCATATTCCGGTAATTCCGGCTGTTCTAAAGTCAAAAATCTTGCTCTGGTTCCATTGATGACAGCAACCAATACTTGATTCATGTATTTACCCCCTTATTGTTGGTGGGGAATTAACAGTCAATACAAGAATTAAGGATGAAAGGTTTTATCTTTGTACCTCATCCTGCATTACAGAAAGCTGCCCATAGACGCATAGCAGTTTCACATCAAGGTAGGGTGTCTACGCACTTTATACTTGCATTGACGGTTTTAACTCTACCTTATTAATAGCAGAAAAAGGTGAGAAAGATCTTAAGAGTAGAGATTCTGGGATTTAGATGCGTAGGTATCCTCGATAATTTGTGTTAGATCGTAAATCTGGCTATCTCCTAAATGTTGCTTGCACCAACAACGTTCTATAGATGCCGGAAAAACTAATTAGCGTAGATCAACTACAAGCATAATAGTTAGATATTTGTATTAATTAGCACTAAATATTTAAGGCACTTGTTTTTAGAAGCCAGCTATAAATTCAATAAAGATATGAGAATACTTAGTAGTAAAGCATCCGAATACACATTACTGCATTATTATGGTTTGTTAATCTCATACATATGAAAATTTAGCTTTTACAGAAGTTAAAAATTTGATAGAAATTAATACAAATTGTGTAAACAATTTTATCTTTAATTAATTTATATATATAGCATTGTTATTATAAGAAATTATACCATTTTTAAATAAAATCTATTTTCATATGAAAAATTCAAGTAATTCATGTCGTCCAATAACTCTTAACAAAAAAAATATAGATAGTATTGATTCTCTCTTATCATTCTATAAATTCAAGCAATGCATAGGAAATACTCCAGGCTATTTTGTAGTCAGTAATGCACCAAAAAATTTAGAGGATAGTAATAAAGAAATCTTAGAATTTAACCAGCAGACAAAAAAATTGCAGATAATTGGTTCAGAATTAGGCTTAAAAACAATTGCAGATGATATTCAAGAAAAAAATAAAGGAATTAGTAGTGAGGTAGAGCTTGTAATTGCTATTCATGGTTACAACACTACTGGCTCTGGTGTAATGAATTGGTATGAAAAAATTGTGGACTTTGCTAATGAAAATAAAATTGGTCAAAGTTCTGTCTTTTTAGGCTATCGCTGGCCGTCAGAAAGTTTCGCTCATAATTGGATTGATAACCTAAGGAATGCGCTCAGTGCTATGCCACTAGTGCTTTTATTAGTTTTAAGTACTGGTTTATTTGGTCTAGTCGGTATAGTTATTTCTTTCTTAATAAAATTTTCCTTTGAACCCCTTGTAATTTTTTTAGTTACTGTCTTAGCTACTGCTTTATTTTCACTTCCTTTGGCTTTAATTTTATTAAGAATATTAGTTTATCTTCGAGATTCTTATCGAGCCACTAACTTTGGTATTCCAGACTTAGTAGAACTCATCCGACAACTTGACGATCAGCTGCTTGCTAAAGCCGTAGAAAGATTTATGGCTGACTCTGAAAATATTAAGACTATTGAAGGAATACAAGATATAATCAAATATTTTCAAACGCGATTTCAGAACGGAGTGGATAAAAATAAGTGTGAGGATACTATCACACAGATTTTGAAGGATCATCTGAAAAGGGAAAATTATTGGACAGGTGGAACAATATACATTCCTAAATTACTTCTGGATATTGGAGTGAATAGTAAAAAAGTTGAAAAAGAAGCTTCAAACATACCAAAAGAAATTACTGAAAAATTAGAATCCATTTCCCTGGAAGTACAAGAAGGATTTAAGAGAATTTCAAATAATAGGGACGAATTTGGCTGGCTTGTAAATGAAGATAAGCGAATTAGACTAACGTTTCTTTGTCATAGTATGGGGGCGTTTGTAACTACAGGAGTAGTTAGAATTTTATCGGATGTGTTTGACTCAAGTTCAATTGGTTCCTTAGACCAAATTCAACCAAAAAATTTACCCACATCCAAGATTGGTCATGTTTTTCGATTGGGTCGTCTAATTCTAGTTTCACCTGATATTCCTCAGTGGGCAATTACATCGAACCGAGCTAATTTTTTGCGCTCATCTCTACGTCGCTTTGAAGAAGCTTATCTCTTCAGTAACGAAGGAGATATGGCTTTACTGGTTGCTTCAACTTCGGCTAACTATTCTATGCTGCCAACAAGAACTGGACAGAGGTCATTTAGACTTGGCAATCTTGCAATCAAGAGACAATATGATTACGGCATTATAAATCTTGAAAAATTGAAGAGATGTAATAACGGTGATTGTTTAGAAGACCTTCTCAATTATCTTGAAATTGGTGGTTTTTGCTTAACAGAAATTCGCGAGCGTACTCCCAGTAATTCTAAACATCAACAACCACTGGCTGACTTATTTACCTACTTTGATTGTACGGATTATACAGATTTTAAATTATTATTGAATAATAAAGAAGGCATAGAAAAGTTAACTTCAAAGAAAAACAAAATACTTAGCTATTCACTAAACTATCCATCCTATCTATTCGGTGGTCTCCTCAAATTTATAACACAATTTCGGCTTGTGCTAGATGGTCTGATTTGTCAACGTATTGATACACATGGGGGCTATTTCTCTGGAGTATTTTGTCGAAATGTTATTTATCAACTCGCTTTCGGAGGCTTTAAAGACTTACTTAAAACTTCCTTTCTTGAGGAGCAATTAAGGTCATTAAGTCATGAGAAGCGGTGTACTTTTAAGAAGTTAAATAATTCATTAAATCCTGAGAAAGATATTGATTTGCTTAATGAGATATTTAAAGATAAGCAAATTCGAGTAGTTCTTTCACCAGAAAGGTATTTAGTGGATGTGAAAGATTCTAATCACAATCAGATCAGAAAAAAGGTTTTGTCTGAATCAAAGTATTGAAATAATTTGCTTTGCTGCATTAATTCCCGAAATAGCAGCACCTTCCATAAAACCTTGCCACTCGTAAAAAGAGTTAGCGTGTTCCCCTGCGAAGTAGATGTTATCAATTGGCTTCCCCTCATTACCAGCGATGGTAGTAAAGTAGCCTGGTTGGTTGCTGGTGTAACTTCCCTTAGTTAATGGGTTGAGAAGCCAGTTTTCCAAATAAGCTAGAAAGCGATCGCCATTAGTTTGTACTGTCGATTTATATGCGCCAGGAAAAACTTGTACTAGATTATTAAGAAAATTATTGGTCTCTTGTTGAAGATTTTTAGGGTTGAGTTGGGCACCTAAGTTTCCACCTGTGTAATCTGTTAAAACAGCCGAGTTATCGGTTGCCTTTGCGGGGTTAGTTTCCCAAGTGCCTTGGAGAAAAGGTAGGTTAGCGTAGGAAGAACCATTACTGCCAACAGTAGCCCAAGGACGACTGTTGAAGCCAACCATCAATTTCGAGTTGGTTCCGTAAACTAAGTTGTCGATCGCATTGAGTTTCCACTGGGGCAGTTGCAGTTTCTTTAAATCAACTTCACGCAAAACTGAAAAAGGGATAGCAAAGACAACAGCATCAAATTTCTGGCTAGTGCCTCGATTGAAAATCAGTTCAATTTTGCCTGCACTATCCTTGCTGGCTGCTATAAGCTTCTTTCCGTACTCAATCTGCTCTTGCAGGCGGGTTTGTAAGGCTGTAGTAATCTGCTGATTGCCGCCCACAACGTGATAGCGTTCATCACTAAATACACCAAAAGGACGAAATTTCGATCGCCTGTCTGCGTGGATGAAAAACAGGAAGCTCAAGCAGCTTTGTTGCTCAATTTCTACACCATATTCGCCAATATAAGCAGCGGCGATCGCATTTTTAATCAAATTTCCGGCTCCGCGATTGTTCAAGTAATCTTGGAGATTGGTATAGTCAAGTATGCGATCGCTAGCAGTGAAAGCATCTGCTGTGGGTTGCCCTAGCGTGCGTAAGTCATCACGCATTGCATCAACAAATTGCCGAAATTCATCAACTACTGCTGCTTCTGGATAACGTTGATTGTCAAAGTAGTAAAAGACTTCTCCGGGTGCTTTTGACAAATCTTCTAACTCCAGCTTAAACTCTTGCACATATCCCAACATGGTTTTGTGCAAATTATCTATAAATTCTCCTCCTCTTTCAGCAACTTGTCCGGGAAAGACATCACCCAAAGAGTAACAACGTCCCCCGGTGCGGTTACTAGCTTCGTAGAGAATAGCCTTAATTCCTCGGCGTTGAAGTTCGTAACCACAAGCAAGCCCCGCCAATCCAGCCCCGACTATAGCTATCTTTGCATCTTTAGATGGTGGTGCAGCCAGCGCACTACTACAGCTAGAACCAATACCAATTGTTCCACTTGCTAAAGCAACCTTCCCCATACTTGCAAGAAACTCTCGCCGCCTTATTCTTTGGGCTGACATCATATCTTCAAAGGCACAAATGCGTTCAATACCTTCACTAGTACAAATGTGATGTTTTTGACAATATTTGGCTATCTGAACTGTCAGCGCCAGTTTTCTAAAAAGTTCTGAACGACTCATAAATTAGTATAATTTTGGTTGAATCTATAGCAAGTTTTGCTTTTTGCTTACAGTATAGTATTAGTATATATAATTACTAAATTAGCAATTGTACTTAATTGCAGTGATTTTTAATAAAACTTAAATGGGTGGGCATCGTTTAATTTGACACTAGCCCACGTAGGCGAGCTTTGCCTGTGTAGTAGCGAATTATGTCGAAAAATATGTAAATTTATATACATCGTATTCAAGATTGAAATAATGTAAACATCTGGAAATTAACAACATGAACTTGTAGATTAGTGTATTCTGGCAAATCTAAAATTTAATCAAAGAGCTCAGTCGCTTTTATGAATCTCGATTCTCTCCTTGAGGTTATTAACAGCAAGCTAGTTGAAAGCCAAAACCGCCCGCTCAATGCCACTGAAGTACTAGTTCTGCAAGGTATCTGGCAGTATCAAACCTATAACCAAATTGCCCAAAAAGAAGGTTATAGCCCTGGCTACTTCACCAATGTTGTTGCTCCGGAGTTATGGCAACGTCTTTCTAAGCTGATTGGCAAGCGCGTAACTAAAAAAAACTGTCGAGCATTACTAGAGTCTTATGCTGCACAAAGCACATCAGAAAAAAATGTCTTGTTTCCTGCCGATCGCCAACAGATGTCGCCAAGTTATCCAAGTGGTTCAGTTCCACTCAACTCGCCTTTTTACATTAAGCACTCCACCATTGAGGCTCAAGCGTATGCAGAAATTAGAAAACCAGGAGCCTTGGTGCGGATTAAAGCTCCTAGAGAAAGGGGCAAAACGTCACTGCTGCTGAGGATGCTTGACTATGCAAACTCACAAGGTTACCACACCGTAAGCTTAAATTTGGAGCAAATTGATTGCACAATTTTGAGCGATTTAAATCGATTTTTACGTTGGTTATGTGCAAACGTTTCCCATCAGTTGCAGTTACAGCCTAAACTCAACGATTATTGGGATGATGATATTGGCAGCAAAGTCAGCTGTACCCTCTACTTTCGCAGTTATTTACTGGAGCAACTTAACTCTCCTGTGGTGTTAGCGTTGGATGAAGTAAACAAAATTTTTGAGCATCCGCAGGTAGCGAAAGATTTTTTCCCCATGTTGCGTTCGTGGTACGAAGAAGCTAAAAGAATACCCCTGTGGCAAAAGCTACGCTTAATTGTAGTGCATTCAACAGAAGTTTATGTTCCTCTCCACCTAAACCAGTCTCCTTTTAATGTAGGGCTACCGATTCAGTTAACCAAATTCAGTTTAGATCAGGTGCAGCAGTTAGCCCAATGCTATGGACTTGAGTGGAATGCTCAAGAAGCCGATCAGCTCATGGCTCTAGTTGGGGGACATCCAGCACTCATACATACAGCGCTCTATCACCTTAGTCATGGGGATGTAAGTATGGCACAACTGCTGCAATTTGCACCTACATCTACTGGAATTTATTCCCATCACTTACAGCGCCATTGGGCAGTTTTGGAACAACAACCAGAATTAGCAAGAGCTTTTTATGCAGTTATCAATGCTGCGGAACCCTTACAAATAGAACCTATTCTCGGTTACAAATTATCCAGTATGGGGCTAATTGAGTTATATGGTAACAAAGCAAAACTTAGTTGCCAGCTATATCGACAGTATTTTGAAAAGCAACAATCCAATTTCAGGTGTGCTTAGGGCATATCTACAATGTGGAGCTAAAATTTAAATCGCTTTAGTAGTAGGTGAGCTTGCTGCTATAAGTAAATTTAATATTTTTTAGTTAGGGGAAATATTTAATAAACTCAATCGCGCTTAACTAATAGCAAAATCCTCTATAGTCAGATCGTAACCACTGTATTCATCTAAATAGCGGAGAATGGAAATGCTAAATTCATCGTGGGATGATTGATTTTTGAGTAAAAGGTTTGCCATTCCACAAGGGCCACGCAAGTGTGCAGCTGCGAGAATGCCAGAAAGGGTAATAGTAATTGTTTTTAACTTACCTCCATCATTAAAAGTCTTTGCCTGTCCCAGGTAACTTTCCAGCGATTTTCCTTGTTTTTTCAGCGTCTTGTCAATCAGCTTCCAGTTTAGAGTAAAAGCTTCACGAATCGCGAGTTCTTGAACGTCGGGAGAATGCAGAAATTTTGCTTTGCTATCAATGCCCTGCTTTCCTGTCCACTTATCTTGCCAGTAATTCTTCTCAGCTCCATGTCCGTAATAAATATTGGTTTTGTAGTAGCCTAACTCAATCAATATAGGTTCTCCAAACTGATACTTGCCGATAAAACCCAATATATTTTCAACCTGATATTGCTTGGGTTCTCCCATTGGCAGCCCTGATTGAAATGCCCCAAGAGCTTCTAGCAGATCTAAAAAATTGCCTTTGCTTTGATGACTTTTCAAGAGTTCAGGGAAGATTTTTTGACTTTCCTGCACACGTTTAGTCTCTTCTGAAACTCGGTTGCTATCTCGATTCATAATCTCAATCAAATAGTTGCGATCGCTTGATTTTTTACTCTTACAATGTCATCCAACATACTTCTCGCTCTGATGCTTTTTCAATTACCTCTATGGCTAACAATGATATTTACACTTCTTTGATGGCGATGTTTACACTTAATGAGCGATCGGCTATTACATATTTACATTGCAAATTTGAGAGCTAGTAGACAATAAGTAGATGACAGTTGGTACTAATATAACTACTATTCCAGCTATTGTTTTAGAGAAATCTCATCTAAATTCTCATCTAAATTTTCAGTTGAATACATTTTGAGCAAGCACCCTACAAATTTTCACATCTTGAATAGGATTGCTATAGCAACTCTCATTAAACACCGTGAGACTTATGTGAGATTGATATGAGATTTGTATGAGATTTATGAGTTAACGGGTGCTGAAATTAATTTTAAGATTTAGATGTCTGCTCAAACGCTTCAGAAGGGTATTTTGACGGAGTGGCAGTGTCATTATTTGCCCTATCTTGCCTCAAATGTCAAATATTTTTCTAATTGCTTGGTCGAGCTGCAATAAAAGTTGACAGTTTTTCCATATTTAAGGAGGAATCTATGGTTCAGGAATCTCCTAAAGTCCCGCAGTCGATCATGGATGCAAATCGAGATGAACTACCTGACCTGACAATGCAGATTGTGGAAGGAAATCTACCTCACGATCTACAAGGTTATGTTTTTCTTGTTGCACCAGCTGGTACTGTCGATTCTCAAGGTCTTCCCTACAAAAACGGAAACACCTGCTTGAATGGTGACGGCATGATTTATCGACTTGACTTCAATCAAACTGGTGAAGTGAGATTGAAGCGACGACTTGCCAAACCACCAGACTATGCAGCTGACGAGAACACTCAAAACATACCTATGCCCTTGTTGCGAGAGTTGTTGCGATTCCGCAACCACGGACTGATTAGATTTTCTGTGTTACTTGGCTCGCGCAATGAGCTAAATACAGGCTTCTTGCCAATGAAATTTCTTGGGGAATCAAACGAGCGTTTACTAATTACCTATGATGCAGGGCGTCCCTACGAAATTGATACACAAACCCTGGATTTAGTGACTCCAGTTGGAAAAATGGATGAATGGGAAGCAGCAATTGACTGGCCCAACTATCCCTTTAAGCCAATTTTAAGTACTGCCCATCCCGTCTTTGACACTTACAAACACCAGATGTTTACAGTCAATTACGCCAGATCAGTACTTAAATATTTAGGAGATGTTATTACGAAGTTAAATGAGGAAAAAGAAAAAGAGCAAGAGCTAGAAAAAAATAAACGGTTATCAGTAATTTGTGAATTGCTGGAGAAAGTATTGAACCGTAATTCATGGAATGATGATTTTGTCTATTTGATGCGCTGGGATGGTGCAGGCTCCTTGGAACGATGGCAGCTGATCGATGACACCGATGGCTCGCCAGTTACAATTAGGCAAAGTATGCATCAAATTGGGGTAACAGAAGATTATGTCGTGCTGATGGATACAGCCTTTGGCACTGGAATTGAGCAAATCATTAATAACATTCCAGATTTTCCTTTATTAGACGAAAGAAAATTAAGAGAATTATTGCGTGTTAAGCCGTCGCCAGACTCCACTATATACATTATCCGCCGCGACGATCTAAAAGAGGGCGAAGAAAAGGTTGTGGCACGCAAGTTAGATATCCCGCGCGAAGCAGCTCACTTCTTGGTCGATTATGAAAATCCTGGTAACAAAATTACACTTCATGCCGCTCATATCTGTGCTTGGGATGTTGCCGAATGGCTGCGTAAAAGCGATTATTCTCCCTACGATAGTAAACCTGTTTCGCCTGATTTGAGTGGAACCCAACAGAGTCCGATGGATATCAGCCGCATGGGACGTTATGTCATAGATGTTAATAACTTAAGTATTGAAGAAAAAGTAGTTATTCACCATCCTGTTTGTACTTGGGGAGCCGGCTTATTCACTTATCTTGACAGACTACCATCGTCGGGTATGACTCCAAAGAAACTAGAAAATATTTACTGGGTATCTTTTGGACTTTGGCAACAACTGACAACTGAATTTATGCACGATCAATACAAGGACTATCCTTATAGAGAAGTGCCTCTAGACGAAGTTCTGCAACTTGCTAAAGAGGGCAAACCGTCATGCTTATTTCGATTAAACACTGCATCAAACGAATCAATGAAAATCGATGAAGATGATTATTACCAATTCCCTGCAGATCACATCGCACTTTCGCCCCAGTTTATTCCTCGCAGTGTCGGTGAAGAAAGTTCAACTAACGGTTATATCATGTGTACCGTTTTTACTCCAGAGCGTGACGAAATTTGGATTTTTGATGCAGAAAATCTAAATGTGAACAAACCCTTATGTAAGCTGTATCATCCTAAGCTGAACTTTGGGCTATCATTGCATACAGCATGGTTGCAGAAAGTCGGCCCTGCTCAGGGTAAATATCGGGTTGCAGTTGAGGAAGATTATCCACGCTGGAGATTAGACCAGTTGCTTGAGTTTGTAGACAGCTTGTCCTCTCTTTCAGCCTCTTTTACAACAAGAGGTGGTTCCCCTCTTTCAGCCTCTTTTAGAACAGCAGGTGGTAAAGATCTCAAAACAGAGGTTAAGGAGGAAATTCAAAATTTATTTGATCAACAGATTTATCAATAGTTTGACTTGCACGCCTATGCAAGCCCGGAGGCAGCAGCCTACTACCCTCGTTACCAGGTTCAACCTGGTAACGAGAACAAGAGCCTCTGGCTCTTAATCACAACGTACCCTACAAGGGGTGATATATCAGTTTTCTTTTTCTGTACGTCTACTGCTTAGAAAAATAATTATGTTCGTGCTACCAGGATACGACGTAAAAGAAACTATTTACGAAAAATTAAAAACAACTATTTATCGGGGTATAGACGAGCAAGGAAAACTTCCAGTTTTAATTAAAATCATCAAAACAGAATATCCCAACCTTGAAGAAATTACTGGCTTGAAACAAGAGTATCAAATTACTCACAATTTAAATTGTCAAGGAGTTTTGAAATCTTATAAGCTGGAAAAATATCAAAATAACTTAGCTCTGATTTTAGAAGACTTTGACGGTCAGCTTCTGTCTGAGTTACTCAAAACAAATCAACTGTCGCTCACTGAGTTTCTGACTATTGCAATTTCTCTCACTCAAACCTTAGTTCAACTTCATAGCTTTTCAATTATTCATAAAGATATAAAACCTGACAATATTCTTATAAATCTGCAAACAAAGCAGGTAAAGCTGACTGGTTTTAATAGTGCTATTACCCTACGCAAAGAGCAACAAACAATTAATATTCCTAACTTAATAGCAGGCTCGCTAACTTATATCTCACCGGAACAAACCGGGAGAATGAATCGTTCCCTTGACTACCGTACTGACTTTTACAGTTTAGGCGTTACTTTTTATGAAATGCTGACTGGAATGGTTCCTTTTTCTACCTCCGATCCAATGGAGTTAGTTTACTGCCACCTAGCAAAACAACCAGTAGCACCCTCAGAAAAAAGGAAAATTCCCTCAGCAGTTTCACAGATTGTGATGAAACTTTTAGCCAAAAATGCTGACGACAGATACCAAAATGCTGCTGGACTAAAGTTTGACCTAGAAAACTGCCTAATTCAACTACAAACTACGGGAAAAATTGACACCTTTCCACTAGCTAGACGCGATCGCGGCAGTCAACTTTTCATGCCGCAAAAACTTTATGGACGTGAAAAAGAAGTGCAGTTGCTGTTGGATACTTTTGCCAGAGTAGCTCAAGGGGCAACTGAGATTGTGCTGGTTTCTGGTTACTCAGGTATTGGCAAAACTTCTATTGTTCATGAGGTAAACAAACCGATTGTAGAAGCGCGGGGATATTTTATTGCTGGTAAATTTGACCAGTTTAAGCGCAATATTCCCTACGACGCTTTAATTCAGGCTTTTCGAGAATTGATTCGTCAGCTGCTAACCGAAAGTGAAGCACAAATTGCTGCTTGGAAAGAGAAGCTTTTAGATGCTTTAGCAGCCAACGGACAGATTATTATTGATGTGATTCCAGAAGTGGAACTAATTATCGGAGCGCAACCAGAGGTAGCACAACTAGGACTATCTGAGTCCCAAAATAGGTTTAATCGAGTATTTCAGCAGTTTATTAATGCGTTTTGCCAACCAGAACATCCGCTCGTAATTTTCCTCGATGATTTACAGTGGGCAGATGCGGCATCTCTAAAATTAATTCAACTGTTGAGTGCTGATGATAACAGCCAATATTTGTTTGTGATTGGAGCATATCGAGATAACGAAGTCGATATTACTCACCCACTAGTTCAGGCGATCGAGAAAATTAAGACAAATGGGACAGCGATCGCTAATTTAAATATTACACCTTTATCTTACATTCATGTAACTCAATTAATAGAAGATATCTTAGGGGAAAATTCTCAAACGGAGCAGGTGAAGCAGTTATCAGAGTTAATTTTTAATAAAACCCAAGGCAATCCCTTTTTTATCACCCAGTTCATCCAAACACTATACGCTGAACAATTACTAACTTACCGAGTAGATTTAGATTGCTGGCATTGGGACATAGAGCAGATCCAAGCCATTGGTATACTTGATTGCAATATTGTTGAACTGATCGCTAGAAATATTCGCCAACTACCACCAGAAACTCAGAAAGTTTTAAAACTTGCTGCTTGCATTGGTAGCTATTTTAATTTAAAAGTACTGGCAATTGTGAATGAAGAATCGGGCTTATCTACAGCTAGAACACTTTGGTCAGCTCTTCAAGCTGGTTTGATTTTACCTAAATCCGATACATATAAAATTCCTCTTGTTTTTTCTGAGGTGGAAGCACTAGAATTGCCATTACATGATGTCCAAGTTGACTACAAATTTTTGCATGACCGAGTGCAACAAGCTGCTTATTCTCTGATTCCCGCAGCTGAACAAAAATCAACTCATTATAAAATTGGTCAATTATTACTAAATAATATGCCTCTCCAAGAGCAAAATGATAATATTTTTGCTCTTGTCAATCAGTTAAATTTCGGTGTCGAGCTACTTACTACTCCAGCGCAAAAAGATGAATTGGCTAAGTTAAATCTTATTGCTGGGCGGAAAGCGAAGGCAGCTATGGCATACGAAGCTGCTGTAAATTACTTGAATATAGGTTTAAACCTTTTAGGAACAAATAGTTGGAAATATCAATATAATTTGACTTATTGTCTCTATTTAGAAACCTCAGAAGCGCAATATCTTAACACTAATTTAGAACAGGCGGCAACATTATGTGATGTTGCTTTTAAACACATAGAAACAGTACTGGAAAAAGTCAAAATATACAAGATAAAAATTAAGCTGGCACTCGCTCAAAGTCAGATTGAACTAGCAATAGAGACAGGATTGCACGTTTTGGAAATGCTGGGAGTGACTTTAGTGCGATCGCTACCACAAGAACTAGATATTAGGGAGATAGCTCAATTACCGAGCATGAGCGATCCCTATAAGCTTGCAGCCATGGAAATTTTAATGCTTATACACGCACCTGCTTGTTTTGGAGAAAGCGGGTTAGCGCTACCTATAATATATACAATGGTGGAACTCTCCAGACAATATGGAAATTCGCCGCCATCTATTTATGCCTACGCTGTTTATGGCAACATTAGGATTTGGCTAGTACCAAATATAGATTTTGCGTATCAACTTGGTCAATTATCTCAGCTATTATTAGAGCAGTTGAATGCTAGAGAGTTTCAATCTAAATCATTAATCTCAATTTCCATTAACATCGCTCATTGGAAGAAGCACACAAGAGAAACTATAGAACCCTTGCTTCGAGCAATTCAAGACGGGTTAGAAGTTGGCGATATAGAATTTGCTTGCCATGCTGCTAATTTCTACTGCGCTCACTTATTCTTCAACGGCGATAACTTAGAATACGTGCAAGACAAGCAGAAACAATATATTAAGTTTATCCAAAAATTTAGGCAGGAACATCAGCTTTACTTAGCAAAGATTGATGGGCAGTTAGTAGATAACTTAAGAGAGCGTTCTCCAGATAAATTAGTTTTAACTGGCGAGTATTTGAATGAGGAAGAAACCATAGCATATTTACAAAAACACAATAACTTAATCTCCTTGTTCAACATCTACTTTGCTAAATGTATACTTTGTTATTTATTTAAAGATTATGAAAAATCTCTAGAGTTTGCCAAAATAGGAGCAAAGTATTCAGGATATGTCCAGAGTGAAATTATTTTTGTTCAACATAATTTTTACTATTCTCTGGCGCTATTAGCTCATTATTTCTCTACAGGTTGTCAGGTAGATTTAGGCAGTATAAACGAGAAACACCAGTACTTAAGCCAGGTATTGCAGAATCAAGAAAAAATGCAATATTGGGCGCAACATTGCCCGATGAATTATCAGCACAAGTACGAGTTGGTGGAGGCAGAGAAAGCTCGTGTTTTGGGACAACCTCTGGTAGCGATGGAGTATTACGATCGCGCAATTGGTGGAGCTAGACAACAAGGCTATATTCAAGAAGAAGCGCTTGCTTACGAGCTAGCAGCAGAATTCTATCTGTCTTTAGGAAGAAAAGAAATTGCCCAAACCTACATGGCGAAAGCTCACTATTGCTATGTTCGTTGGGGAGCAACATCTAAAGTCAAAGATTTAGAGTCAAGATATCCCCAATTCATTTTTAAGGAATTTACATCAGAAACAAGCAATGTTGGCGCTTTAGACTTGGCTACTACAATCAAAGCTTCGCAAGCATTGGCTAGTGAAATCGTTACCGAAAAGCTCCTCAACAAGCTAATGAAAATTGTGATGGAGAATGCTGGTGCTCAAGCCAGTTGTTTGATTTTAGAAAGAAATGGCGAACTGGTAGTAGAAGCTAGAGGATCTGTAGAAAAAGATGAATTTATTGTCTGTCGGTCGTTGCCAGTTAAAATTGGTGATTGTCTACCCTTATCTTTAATCAATTATGTCAAAAGAACAAAAGAATATATCGTTTTAGATGATTCAACCCATGAGGGAAGATTTATTAACGATTCTTATATTCAAAGATATAAACCCAAATCTATATTGTGCATCCCTATAATTCACCAAGGGCAGCTAATCGGGGTGCTGTATTTGGAAAATAATCTCACTAATAATGCTTTTACCTCCGAGAGATTGGAAATTTTAAGAATTCTTTCCTCTCAGGCAGCAATCTCCCTCAAAAATGCTCAACTTTACGAAGAAATGACAGCCTTAAATCTAAACTTGAAGCAAGAAATTGGGAAACGCCAACAAGCAGAAGAGGCACTGCGTGAAAGTGAAAGAAGACTAGCTCAATTTCTGGAAGCTGTCCCCGTGGGTATATTTGTTGTTGATGCTAATGGCAAACCCTACTATACCAATCAAACCGCACAAGAGATACTTGGCAAAGGTATCGTCACCGAAGCTACAACTGAGCAATTGAACGAGATATATCAAGTCTACGTGAGTGGAACTGAGGAGTTGTACCCTACCGAACAGCAACCTGTTGTCAGAGCATTGAGAGGCGATTGCATCACCATCGATAATATGGAGGTTCGCCAAGCAGATCAAATTGTGCCTCTAGAGGTATCAGCTACCCCTATTTTTGATGAAAAGAACCAAATTGTCTATGCCATAGCTGCTTTTACCGACATCAGCCAACGCAAACGGGCAGAAGCCGAGCGGATTCAGTTTACTCAAGAGCTTGCCCTCAAAAATGTTGCCTTGGAAAAAGCGACAAAAGCATTAGCCGAGTCTAACTCTTCTTTAGAACAAAAAGTTAAGGAGCGCACTCAAGAACTATTACAAACGCTAGAAATTCTCAAAGTCACCCAAGCCAAACTGGTATTTGAAAATGCTCTGTTACAAAGTGCAGCACAGCCCTCAACCTACGATTATCAAGTTGGGGGTAGTTTGCCTATGGATGCTCTGACTTATGTAGTACGCTCTGCCGATCGCCAACTCTACAAGGCATTAAAACGTGGAGAGTTTTGTTACATTCTCAATGCCCGGCAGATGGGCAAGTCAAGCCTGATGGTACGCATGATGCACCATCTTCAGCAAGAGGGGTTTAGCTGTGCCGCGATCGATATGACTCGCCTCGGTAGTGAAAATATTACTGCTGTTCAATGGTACAAGGGTTTAGCGGTGGAGTTATGGCAGAGTTTTAACTTGCAAGGATTGGTAAATCTAAAAGCTTGGTGGAATGAGCACAAAGATTTATCGCCAATTCAGTGCTTGAGTCATTTTATAGAAGATATCCTGCTGGGGCAAGTTGAGAGTGAAAAGATTTTTATTTTTGTCGATGAAATTGATAGCATCTTGGGTTTAAATTTCCCCGTTAATGACTTTTTTGCTTTGATTCGCTTCTGCTATAACCAGCGCAGTATTAATCCAAAGTATCAGCGTTTAACTTTTGCTTTGTTTGGGGTAGCCACACCTTCAGATTTAATTACTGATTATAAGAGAACGCCCTTTAATATTGGTCAAGCCATTCACCTAGAGGGCTTTAAAGAACATGAAGCTCAACCATTGCTGCAAGGATTGGTAGAAAAAGCTAGCAATCCTCAAGTAGTGCTTAAAGAAATATTAGCTTGGACAAATGGTCAACCTTTTCTCACTCAAAAACTTTGCCAGCTCATCCGCAATTCTTCGTCTCCTATTCCAACAAAAGGTGAAGCAGAATGGATTGAGAACTTGGTGCAGACTCAGGTAATAGACAATTGGGAATCTCAAGACGAGCCAGAACATTTGCGAACTATTCGCGATCGCATTCTCAAGAGCGAACAACAACCCGCTCGATTATTAGAAATCTACAGACAAATTTTGCAACAAGGAGAAGTTCCCGCAGTTGATACTCCACAAGCAAGGGAGTTGCTTTTATCAGGGCTGGTGGTTAAGCAACAAGGTTCTCTAAAAGTTCACAACCGAATTTATCAATTGATTTTTGACAGCATTTGGATGGAGCAGCACGTTTGAACTAAATAGTTATTCTTTTACAGGTTCTTGTTCAGTAGCTATTTCTGCTCTTTGCCT
The DNA here is from genome assembly GCF_000317285.1 of Chlorogloeopsis fritschii PCC 6912. Classification (GTDB taxonomy): domain Bacteria; phylum Cyanobacteriota; class Cyanobacteriia; order Cyanobacteriales; family Nostocaceae; genus Chlorogloeopsis; species Chlorogloeopsis fritschii. The sequence goes on from NZ_AJLN01000050.1 coordinate 77,309, forward strand.
TTGCAGTTTGTATTCCACTTCAAGTTCTTTGCCCAGAAAATAATTGAGGAAAGTTCGGATCACAGCAATCAGTGCCAACTTGGCTAATTCTTCTAAGGTTGGAGCGATTGTAGTTGCTAGAACGTCAGCCCCAAGCTGGAATTCTAGAGCTAGAGCTAACCAAATGCCGAAGCGGAGCCTAAGGAGATTATAGGGAAAGGGGCGATTATGGTGACGATTACTGAGAGCGATCGCTAGTTGTATTGTTTTGAGTAATCCCACCACCACACAAATTACGGAAATGGTTTCTAAACAAAACTGAGCTAGCGTTGCAAAGTTGTCCAAGTTTCTTTCAAAATGTTTAAACCATTCCATTCATAATTTCCTCGTTTCTATCAATCCATTGCCATCTATCCTTTTGTCACTCACTGTTTTTGCAAGATATACGATTAAAAACACTTAGTCTTTAAATATAGAATCAAAGCATAAAAACTAAGTAAGAAATTTGTAAGACATTTACTATCTGCGGCGACGACGATGCAAAATCCAACCTTCTGTTCTCAGTAAGGTTTATTTAACTACTTTGTAAATGCACCCTAAATCTATACCCAAATATACTTTATTAGTCTGTAAATTTTATCACGCTTTATATCTGCCTCTTTTCCCAAAGGATTCCTCCAAAGCAGAAGCTTGCTCAACTTGTTTTTCTATTCTTAAATTCCACTCTCTTTGTTGTCGCTGTAATAATGGCAATTTGACTGTAAATGTTGCCCCTTTACCTTCTCCTAGACTGTGTGCAGATATGGAACCACCGTGTAATTCCGTAAAATAGCGAGCAAGAGCTAGCCCTAATCCCAAGCCTTCAAATTCACGAGTTGTGCTGCTATTTTCTTGCCGGAAGTATTCAAATACATGGGGTAGAAATTTAGGAGTAATGCCTTTTCCCGTATCTTTAACTTGGATCTGCGCCATTGCACCTATTGTGTCAAACATGACTTCTACTTTTCCCCCACTTGGCGTGAACTTCACTGCATTGGAGAGTAAATGCCAAAACACTTGCTGCAAATAATTAGTATCTGCTGAAACTACACCTGCATTTGAGTCAAACTGTGTTGTAATAGTAACATTTTTGGCTTGTGCCGTCGCTCGGATGCTTTCGATTGCTGTATTAATTACAGTGACTACATTAACTGGAGCAAGTTTTAGTCTCATGTTGCCACGCAAGGTATGTGAGACATTTAACAAGTCTTCAATGATTTGCGCTTGTAACACAGCATTGCGTTCAATAGTGTCTAGGGCACGAGCAGTGGTTTTCTCATCAAACTTGCGTGATTTGAGAAGTTGTGCCCAGCCAATTATGGGGTTTAGGGGTGAGCGCAACTCATGAGAAACGATAGTGAGAAATTCTTCCTTCACACGAATTGCGGCTTCAGCTTGGGCACGGGCTGTTTGTTTTTGCTGTAATAGTTGCTCGCGCTCTTGTTGTGCATCCTTGCACTCGCTAATATCTAGAAAAACGCAAATTCCTCCTCTGGTTTGACCATTTTTATGAAATAGAGGTGCTGCGTAGCAAAGTAAAGTGATTAATGTTCCATCCTCATGCACCAAATTAAGTTCTACGTCTTTAACTTTCACACCTTGGGTAATGGCATATTGCAAAGGCTGTTCGTGAGTGAGTACTTCTCGATTTTGATGATATAGCTTGTATGGGAAAGCTTGTAGACCTTGGCTTGAGATTTTACAACCATCAGCATCAAAAGCTAACTTAAACAACTTTGCAGCAGTCGAGTTGAAATGAATGTAATTACAATTTGGATCTTCAGCGATCGCTATACCAACGGGAATAAAATCAAATAATGTTTTTAACTCGTTAACTTGTTGCTCAAGTGCTTCTGCTATGTCATTAAAAGCGCGAGCAATTAAACCTAGTTCGCTGGTTTGATTGGTTAATTCACTACAGGTACTAAGGTTACCGTTTTTGAGTTGTTGTGCTGAATGTATAAGAGAATTTAATTGTCGTAAAAAGAATATATCCCCTCCTACCCAAGCAGCAATTAAACCTAAGACAGTAACAATTCCCAGCGCTGTAAGGTTCCAAGTTAAACGCTCATTGACTTGAGAATAGACAACTGACTGGGGAAAACCGATGCCAACGTAAGCATTTGTCTGTGGTAATACATCATTGATTGCTGCTAACGCGAAGATACGTGGAACACCGTCAAGGCTAATTATCTCAGTGCCTTTCCCCTCAGCTTGAATCAACCTGTCAAAAATTTCCTTAGGCAAGGTTTTTCCTACCCATTTTTCAGGTTCCGGATAGCGAACTAACAGCGTACCTTGGCGATCAAATACACTAAGCACTGAATTTTCAGGTAACTTAACTTGTCTAGCTAGCTGGTTTAACCAAGCTAAATTTGTAGCTGCGATCGCAACAAGTTGAACTTTACCTGTTTTGTCGAGAATAGGATAAGCATAGTTAATAGTCCCTTTTTTGCTAACTCGATCAATTTGGTACTCACTGACTGCAAACTTACGAGTTTTTAAGGCACTTTGGAAACTACTCTCTTTGACTATGTTGATAGATTTGCGAGCAGAATCGGAACTACAAATAGTCTTTCCTTGAGGATTTAGCACACTCAAACTGTCATAGGCAGGATATATTTTCAGCAAGTTTGTTAGCAGGCGATCGCACTCTGCTGTATTACCCTCACGTATTTCTGGAAGTTGGGATAATAGAATCAGCAGTTGTTTTGTTCCTTCACTGACTTGTGTGTGATTGCTAGCAACTAAGTGCACAAGCTGTACTGCCTGTTTTTGCATCTCTGCTATTGCCGAACGTTGTTGTTCTAAAGTCGTGTAAACAATCAATCCCACAGCGGGGAATAAGGATAACAAAACCAGCAGCAACAAACGGGCGCGAAAACCAGAGATGAAATTAAGCTTGCTAGTCTTCAGCCACTTCAACTTGATTTGTTTGTTTAGCATTCTAGCTTTTTGAGAATACTTCTGTATTCACATCTGCATTCACAGAGTTCCATATCACAGTAGTACCTTACGAGAACCAATTGGAATCTACTTTTGGATAGGTTTATTTTAGTAAGTGTGTAGCTTATCAAACTGGCACATCAGCTAGGTAGATGTGGCAAGGCTATTAACAGAAGCTTTTTATGTTTCAACTGGATAAAAGCTTGCTTGTTAGTGTTATTGTGCCAGTCATCATGCGATCGCATTTCTTCGGCAAGATTAATTTAACATTTGCGCTTGCGGTTTTTACGGGGAATGCTGGTATTTGAAAAAAACCCTACAACTTAGAAGGGTGTGGCTATACAAACAATGGCTGCCTGTGCAGCCTAGAAAATTTTCAGCCCACGCTGGTGGGCTTTGTACGTGTAACTCCAGACTTCCAGCCTGCGGGCGAATTTGGAGTTAAAAGCAGTTTCAGCGATCGCACTTGCAAACTAAACTTTCATTACCAACATCAACCCATCCATAGAGAACACTAACCCATTTGTGACAAACGCGTTAACGTTTCTTATTAACGTTAACCCATCCATAGAGAACATTAACCCATTCGTGACAAACGCGTTAACGTTTCTTATTAACGTTAACCCATTCATAGAGAACATTAACCCATTTGCGACAAACGCGTTAACGTTCCTTATTAACGTTAACCCATTCATAGAGAACATTAACCCATTTGCGACAAACGCGTTAACGTTCCTTCGTTAATTTACTACGTCAGGACTTACGCAAAATACCTCTCTAACTTTTATTCCTCCGTGCCCTCTGTGCCTGGAGTGGTTTTATTCTTCCGTGACTGGTGCGTAAGTTCTATAAGTATAAATAGACAATTTAAGCATAATCACTTGACTTTATCAAAAATTTTCTTCTAAAAAATATAAATATTTGTGATTTATTCTGAGCCAAAAAACAGCTTCTTTGAGGCAAGCTAACACCATAACACCTTATAGGAGTGCATTTATGCCTCGTCTCAAACGTGCATCCCGCATTTTAGAAAAAGCTCAACTAAGAGCCTCTGGACTCAAAGCCATTGATCCAAACATAGATTTTGGCGATACTAACAACTTGCAAAACCTGACACAACAAATTGAGCAGTTACGCACCAAGATTGATACTTATAACACCGCTCTATCTGTAATTGATGCTTCTAGAACTGATATTGAACAGTTAGAAAAAAGCTTGAGTACCCTGTGTGAAAAGTTGCTGTTAGCAGTTGCCGTAAAATACGGTAAAGACAGCCAAGAATATGTGATGGCGGGTGGTGTTCGCAAAAGCGATCGCATCCGCAAAAGTACAATCACCCGCTTAAAAACGGTTGCGGAGGAAGTATCTGCTACTGCGTAGGTGAGAGGGGGGAAGAGGATGGAAAGAGAGGGAGAGTGGGAGAAGAATTCGTCTCCTTCCATCCCCCCGTTCTCTTTTGTAACGCTAACGTATCAATAGCCACCACTTTGCCTTAAGTTTTGGTATTTTCAAAGAGGCAAAGGGAGGCAGCCCTATGCAGAGGTATCCTTCGTGAAGGGGACTGCCGTGGAGAAGAGAAATCAATATGAATCAAAACCAATTTCCAGAAGATTTTTGCTGGGGCGTTGCTACTGCTTCTTATCAAATCGAAGGAGCGATCGCCGAGGGAGGGCGTAAACCTAGCGTTTGGGACACTTTTAGCGCGACACCCGGACGAGTTGTAAATGGTGATACTGGTGAGTTTGCTTGCGATCATTACCATCAGTACGAAAATGACGTACAGTTAATGGTTAAACTAGGTATTAAACACTACCGTTTTAGCATCGCTTGGCCCCGTGTAATTCCGGATGGTCGCGGCAAGGTAAATGAAGAGGGTATTGATTTTTACAAACGCTTAGTAGATTGTCTTCTGGAAGCAGGCATTACACCCCACGCTACCTTGTTTCATTGGGATAGCCCCCAAGCCCTAGAAGATTTGTATGGCTCTTGGCAAAGTCGACAAATGGCTTTTGATTTTGCTGATTATGTGAGTGCGGTTGTGAGTCGGTTGGGCGATCGCATTACTCACTGGATGACAATCAACGAAATCCTGTGCTTTACCCACATGGGCTATGGAGTAGAAGCCGATCCTCCTCACGCTCCAGGCAAACGTGTCAACACTCAAAAGGAAGTTTGGCAGACTTCTCACCACGCCTTACTTGCCCATGGTTTAGGTTGCCAAGCCATCCGTGCGGCTTCACCTACCCCTTGCCACGTGGCTTTGGTAGATAATTTTGGCGTTACAGTGCCAATAAACGAGTCTATCGCCCATATTGCGGCGGCAAAAAAAGCCCTCCATACCTGTTTTCAAAATGGAGGTATTATTTTTCCCGTTCTCACAGGTAGCTACAGTTCAGCCATGCTTGAAGAATTAGGAAAAGATGCCCCTGAAATCAAGCCTGGCGACTTGGAAATTATTCACCAGCCCCTTGATGCTCTTGGTTTAAATATTTACACAGGTACTTACGTTCGTGCTGTTGACAATGAAAGAGGATACGAACTACTTGATTTGCCCAAAGGCTATCCACGTATGCATATGCCCTGGCTCAACATCTTACCTGAGAGTATTTACTGGGGTATCCGTCATGTCAGCGAAACTTTAGGACAAAAAGACTTACCTGTATTTATTACTGAAAATGGCTGTGCAGCAGAAGATGAAGTGAATGCAAAAGGTGAAGTTATTGATACCGATCGCATTATGTATTTACGACAATATTTGAAGTCAGCTAGCCGAGCAATTAGTGAAGGGTATCCTTTGAAAGGGTATTTTGTTTGGACTTTGATGGATAACTTTGAGTGGGCGTGGGGCTACTCCCGGCGTTTTGGAATTATATATACAGACTACAGCACGCAAAACCGTATCCCCAAAGCTAGTTTTGATTGGTATGCAGAGTGTATCCGCCAGCGCAGAGTTGTTTGAAGTGGGGATCGGAGATTAGTGATTGGGAACTGGATAGTAGGTGTTCCCCCATACCTAGCACCCAATACCTAATCCTTTGGAAGTGAGGGGTAGAAAAATTTGAAAAGTAGAACCTTGCCCAACTGCACTTTTGACGCGAATTTCACCACCATGAGATTGGATGATTTGTTGAGTAATCGCTAACCCTAAACCAAATCCCCCAGTTTTGCGAGAACGTTTCTTATCCACCCGATAAAACCGCTCAAAAATGTATGGCAAATCAGTTTCGGGAATACCGATGCCATTATCTGTAACTTGAATTACTGCCCAGCGTGACTGAGTATATAGCTGCAACTGAACTTGACCACTATTAGGAGTATACTTGCAAGCGTTGCTAAGTATATTCACGACAGCTTGATGTAGTAATAATTTATCACCAAGCACATTTACACTATTGGCAGGCAACTTGAAAATTAAGTTAATATGTTGTGCCTCCGTTTGTGTGACATATTCATCAATTACTTGCTTAAGTAAGCTAGTGAGATCGACTTCTTGCAAAGATTCAGTGGGTAATCGCCCTTGATAACGGGCAAGAAACAGCAGATTATTTACCAAAGAACTCATTGACTTGGCAATATCAAAAATCTTTTGGAAACGCTGACGCTGTGCTTCAGGATCGCTAGATTTAGACAGTAAGCCGTACTGGGAATTGCTAATAATAGCTGACAGAGGCGATCGCAATTCATGAGAAGCATCAGCTGTAAATCGCTGTAGGTGATCGTAACTATGACGAATTGGTTGCATCGCCATACCTCCCAACCACCAACCAGTCACAGCAATAACACTTAAGGTAATTGGTACTGAGATTGCTAGTATTAGACGGAAGCTAGCCAAGGCATTTTCAGTAGAATCCATTGGCATCGCCACCTGCAAATAACCAATTAACAAATTATCTTGGTAAACAGGTAATGTGACTTGACGCAACCATATTCGCTGATTGTTAGTCTTGATAGTATCAAATCCGCCCGGCACTAAAAGGCGATCGTCACTAGGAGTTACACCAAAAAATTGCACCAGTTGCTTTTGAGCATCATACCAACGCGCATACATCAGTTGGCTATCTGGCAGTGGTTGTACCTTACTCCCCAACAGCGGTACGTGTTCCAAGTCTACCTGTTGCTCACCTTTGTACAGTTCTGACTTCACATTCGCCGCCATCACGCTGGTTTTTTTATAGAGTAATCGATCCAGTTCCTCCAACTGATCTATGACTTCTAGGTAGTAAACTACCGCCGCAAATACAATTAAGATACTCCCCATTGCCAGAGTAAACCAACTTGCAAGATTACGGCGGCTGCGATTAAACATAAGTTAGTTATTAGTCAATAGTTATTTGTCATTTGTCATTTGTTAATGGTTAGTAGGGGAGGCAGCGCGCCCTTGGAGGTTAAGCGGAGCTAACGGAAACGTCTCCGGCTCCACGCCACATGCTTTATGCCGGGAAACCCGTCCACCGCAGTGGCTCCGCTCCGTTGTAGCGACTGCCGTGTGGGGTTTTGTTGATCATCTTGCCATTCAAACAGATAATTTATCTTCTAAACCCGCCCGTACAGTAGTTAGTGGTTGATTGTTCTCCCCCTCTCCTCTGCCCCTCTGCTCCCCTGCTCTTTGTCCCCTTGTCCCCTTGTCCTTTTCTATCCCCTGTTCCCTTCTCAACATTCCGGTGGGCTGAAACGATAACCCATACCATAGACTGTTTTAATCCAATCTGCCGCACCTACTACCTGCAAGCGGTGGCGCAACTTACGTACTAACACGGTTAAGGCATTGCTTTCTGGTTCCATACCCCACTCCCACAAAGCTTCTTCCATCTGATTGCGAGTTAAAACTTGATTGGGGTGACGCATTAAGTATTCTAGCAGTTGTGCTTCACGAGGGGATAATTCTACTTTGATTTGAGCGCGTTCTACACTTAAATCTGCTAAATGCAATTGTAAATCTGCTATACGTAGACTATTTCCTTGCCAATTGGGAGATCTGCGCCCCAAAGCACGCACCCGTGCCAATAATTCAATTAAATCAGCGGGTTTAACCAAATAGTCATCTGCTCCCGCATCTAAACCCATAACTTTATCCGGCGTGGTATCTTTAGCAGTTAGCATTAACACCGGTGCAGTTTTACCAGAGAGACGATATTGACGGCAAAGACTCAACCCACTAATTGTCGGTAACATCCAGTCCAAAATCAACAGGTCATATTCTTTTTGAGAAATCAGCCACTGTGCAATTTCTCCGTCTTCTGCTGCATCTACAATATATCCAGCTTCAGACAGGATACCCTGTAATGGCTCTAATTGTTCTAAATCATCTTCTACTAGTAAGATCCGCATAAAACTTTAGAGGTAAAGCCTTTGCAGTAGAATTGCTACTCTTCCATGTCATAGTATAAAAGTCAAACTATCATAAAATGTCTTCCACGAGTAATATCTTTTTTTGATATTTGGATGAATTAACGTGACGAGTATTCTCTATCCACAGACAGTTTTAAAGGCTGCTAAATTTGTAAGTAAAAGACTAATTGATATTGTTAATAAATTTAAAGATTAAAAATTATGTTTTACTTACGCTTACCACTTGTATTATTTTTATTACCTTTACTTCTAGTAGGGCTTATGTTTTGGGTGACTGGTGATTTAGTCACAAAACAATTATTGAGTCTCTCTTATAGAACATTAGATAAGTTACAAGCTGATACACTTCCCCAAGCACAAATCAAATTAAATTTGACAATTGTTGCCACCGAAATTGAGAAAGAGGAAAAATTTACTCAAGTTGAGATTAAAACAGCGAATTCCCTAATTAAAAAGTTAGAGTTTGAATTTCCTAACTCAAATTCAGACTTTCAGGAATTAGCGATCGCTCAAAAACTGGGATTATATCCTAAAATCAAAAAGCTTGAGCCTAATACACAATTACAGATAGAATTACCAATCACTTTAAAAGTCATTAAAGCTGAACTTCAAAAAGAGCAAGGTAATAGCTTTGTTGAGATTAGAACTGCCAACGATCCTTTGAGAATGTTAGAAATAGTGCTTCCAAGCGCTGAGGTAAATATAGTGGAAGAAATGATTGCTCAAATCATGAATTTACCTCTCGAAGAGGTCAGAAAGCTCATCCGTTATCAAGTTAAAAAATAAATATAAATATAAATAAATCTTGTATTCAACCAATCCCCAATACCTAATCACCAGTCCCTTTTACCCACAACCCAAACAACGCATACAAACAAAAAAAGTTGCTAAAACCGAGACAATCTCAATAAACAATTGTAATTGCAAAGGAGCTAGAGTAAATCCCCAAATCAGAGAAATAGTACCAGCTACCACAGCTGCAACTCGATTAATTTCATCTTTAGTACTTAAAGCCAGCCAAAAAGTTCCTAAACCAATTAATAATAAGACTAAGCTACTCATCAGCATATTCATTACTTAAAAACTAAAAGTAATACCAATTATCTCAAATCCGGCAACACATTCAAACCTCACAACCCACACCATATCTGACTTTCTTAATTACGTAGACGTACTTTGCACAGCTTCCCGTAGGGTATTACGAATTACGGATTAGTATAATATTTTCAGTCAGTTTTAACTGACTTTAGCTTTTAGCCAAGAAATTTATTTCTTGGCGTACAAAGTCACAAAAGTGATTACACAAAATAAGGCGTTGCTGATTTAGGCTATGAAAATAATTTTTCGTAATGCCAAAACCTCTGCCCAGACGCGATATATCGCGTCTCTACACATCAAATTCATACCGCGATTCAGCAACGCCCAAAATGATTATGCTTCCGAACTAACATTATTTCTTACGAATAGCCTATGCACCTCTGTTTCCCCAACTCCATTGCCTCTTGCAAGGTACTCAATTTTCACAAGGAGCTATTTCACTCCATTTATACCCCATATAACTAGCAAGCCCAGCTAAACAGGGGTACCATTTTCGGCGCAAACAGATGTACAAAGAAGCACCTGCCTCTAAATCTGTGGCTGTCTCTATTCCCTCGGCTCTAAACTTTTCTACAGCGTGATAATAGCGCTTTTGCCATACCTGCTCTAAAGAGTCATTAATATTTGAACGATGCTCTCCCACAAAAAAGCCAGATAACTCAACCAGCAATTGTTGGCTACCACCCCACAATTCTGCTGTTGCTGTGGAATTTACTAATGAACGATACTTTTGGGTGTTCAATGCACTTTTCATCAAGGTAGCTGTATCCATTGCTAACAGTAGTATACGTGGCAAGGCATAATAAGTTTGGCGAAAGCGGAAAAACAGTAGTGCTGGGTAAGAGTGCTGCGATTCAAGTAAGTTAATTAAGTCTCTTGCTATATCAGAAATATCCTGCTGCACGCCACTAAGCTCGCCACTAGCTCCCAGCCTTGCTAGTATTTCCGCTGCATCTGCCGTACCACCAGAGCGGTGGTGCAAGCTTAAAGCAAAAGTATTGCGTCTAATGAGTGCGCTGTAAATTGACAGCAGATAGGTAATTGTCAAAGTAAAAGTTGAGAAGCCGAGTGCTGCTTCTAATATCATCAGCAGTCGTTGAAAGTCTGTTTCTGGTGTTAAATCGCCTGTTCCAAGAGTTGTCAGTGAAAAGCCACTGTAGTAAAGCGCGGTGGTAAAATCAGTGTCAGTCCATTCACGAGTAGATTTGATAGCTGAACCTAAATCAGGCCAGACAATCAAAGCGAACCCACAGATTAGCAAGCATACCCATACTACCACTGTTGCAATTATCAATACAGGGCCGCTGTGGGAGAGTACTTTTTTATCTTTGCAGGGAACAAGACGCGCCGCTAATCGAAATAGCCACCAAATTCCTTTACCCAATCGCAAACTGAGTAAACTACTGCCAAGACGAGGAAATAACACCGTTAGGTAAATGTCTACAAGCGAGATGATGACAAGCGCTGCACCTATAATTTGCACCAACAACTTCATTTAAATTTGCTGCTCTGATTAACGATCGCATTACAAATGTTAATCAAAAATCTTTTGGAAAAATCGGCTTTGAGTAGCAAATCAGTCTTGAGATAGGTAAATCACTAAAGTATTTTCTAGCGATCGCCTCTTTCAAGCAGACTATTTGATGTGGTGTTTCAATGTGCTGTGTTGTTGCTATTCCTGTAAAGTAGGAGTCAAAGAGGATTAGAAAGCAACTATGTACGTGCTAATTGGTGGCGCAGGCTTAGTAGGCTTAAGTTTAGCGCAGAAACTAGTAGAACTGGGGCATACTGTTGCCGTCATTGACGTTAACCCTAACGCTTGTCGTTATGCCCGCGAACAAGTGGGAGCGATGGCTTTTGAAGGCAGTGCAGTTAGTACAGAAGTATTGTTAGAAGCTGGGATTCGTAAAGCCAATGCTTTGGCAGCAGTGTTGAGAAGCGATGCTTTGAACTTAGCAATGGTAACTCTTGCCAAACACTATGGTGTTCCCCATATTTTGACTCGGATGCGCCACTCTGATTTTGCTGAACCCCTACGTTTAGCAGGTGCCAATCATATTATTAGTACTGTGGATCTAGCAGTTACAACGATGGTGAATGCTATTGAGTATCCGCAAATAGAATCAATCATGCATTTTGAGCAAGGACAAATTGAAGTGTTGAAACTTTCGATTCCAAATAATTGCTATGTTGTTGGGCGTCGCCTTGCCGAAATTGCTCAGGATTCCCGTTTTCCTACTGGTTCTCTAATTATTGGCTATCAAGCCCACCCCCACGAAGATTTAACGATTCCTAACGGAAGTACAATACTAGAACCAGATTCAACTGTGCTGATTGTGACAAAACCAGGTTCGTTACATCAAGTTATTGATTTTATTGAAGGCTGTAAGTAAGTTTAATGAAGTTGAATCCACATTTGTATTTAGCCATTGCTTTTATTTTTCTTGCATCTTGTACATCATCGGAGATGTCACCAAAGTCACAATCTGCTCCTACTCAGGCAAAATCATCTCCAAAGGTGGTGACTCTAGATAAAAATTTTAAGACCGCAATGGGACAAACTATTTATGTCCCTGTCTATTCTTATATTTATCATGACGAGCAGCAAAGGATTTTAAATTTAGCAGCTACACTTAGTATTCGTAATACAGATTTGAATAAACCTATCATCATTACTTCTGTACGTTACTATGACTCAGATGGGAAATTAGTCAAGCAGTATTTAGAGCAACCTATTCAACTTAATGCGCTGGCTTCTAGTGATTTTTTTATAAGTAGAACTGATAACAGTGGCGGTTTAGGAGCTAATTTTATTGTGGAGTGGGTAGCCCAAACAGAGGTTTCAGAGCCGATAGTGGAAGCAGTTATGATTGCTACTGAATTCCAACAAGGAGTTTCTTTTATTAGTCCTGGTAAGGTAATAAAAAGTCAAAAAAATTGAAAATCTTATCTTCAAATTAGAGATTTTCAAAACTTATTTCCCTGTCCCCTGTCCCCTTTTATTAATCATCTTCTAATTTCAGCAATAGCTCATCAATTTTTTTTAGCCGCCCACGCACAATTTCTTCTGAGAGAATTCGCTTACGTATTGCTTCGTTTAGTGCAACTTTCTCCGCTAGTAGCAATCGACGACGAATCGCATCAAGTTTTTTGTGTTCGCCACTTTTAGCATCAAACTCATCCGGGCGGCGATTGTAGAATTCTCTTAATGCCTTTTCTGCGGTTGCTACTTGTACTTGATAAGCTGAACGCATCTCTTCATAAACAGCTTTTGGCAAAACCCCTGACTTCAACAAGCTCTCTAATTCATCCTGGGCTGCCTTAGCTGTAATTAACTGAGCTTGCAATTCTTCAACCTGCTGCTGTGCCTCTGAAAATTGAGATAACTTTAAGCGTTTTACCAACCAGGGCAAGCTTAACCCCTGCCCTACTAATGACACTAAGACACTGCCGAAGACTAAAGCAATCAAACTTTCTCGCCCTGGCAGTGTGGTGGGTAAACTTAACGCCAGAGCCATTGAAAGTGAACCTTTGATATTGCCTAAAAAGAGTAAATGTTGCCAGCGCAGTGGAATGGGGCGATCAAACCAACGAACTATAGCTAGCAGCGGATAGACTGTAAAAATTCGTCCGACTTGATAAGCCAAAACTGCAAGTAGAATAGCAGGCAAAGTTCTCCACAGTGTTAGCAAATCTATTTCTACACCAATCAGCAGAAAAATAAAGGTATTGGCAGTAAAACTTGCGTATTCCCAGAAACTTAGTAAAGTGATGCGACTAGAAGCGGGAGTATTGCGAGAAAGCCCAAAATTCCCAAAAATTAATCCAGCCACAACAACAGCCACAGCACCTGATACACCTAGAAATTGCCCAGCCTGAAAAGTTCCTAATGCAACTGCGACAGTTAACAGGAGACTGCTAAGGGGATCGTCTAAACGGGCAAATATAGGTATGCTCAAGTAGCCCAAGACTAACCCGACAAGACAGCCTCCTAGAGCAATAAATAGCAGTTGTTGGATTCCCTCTAGTAAAGTGAGCGAACCTGTTGAATATACTTGCAAAATTAAGTTAAATGAAACAAGGGCGGCGGCATCATTGAATAAAGTTTCTCCTTCAACAATAGTGGAAAGCCGCGAAGGTACTGGTATCTCCTTAAAAACGGCAATCATTGAAACCGTATCAGTGTTTGCTAAAATGACTCCTACAAATAGAGCAGGTATCCAACTCAGCCCCAGCCCAAATTTCAATACAACGGCAATAATAGCACTGGACAACACCGCTCCTGGGCCAGCCAACAGGGCAATTGGTTTAAACGTGCTGCGTAGGCGGCTGATATCTGTATTGATACCAGCATCAAATATTAAAATTGGTAGAAAAAGATTCAAAACCAGGGAAGGCTCTAAACCAATAGGACGAGACAATAGCTCAGTAATCGGCAAACCTGCCAATACTAAACCTGTAACGTAGGGAACACGAAGCCGTCGCGTTAGCAGGGCAACACCTGTAGCTAGGAGCAGGAGAATAGTTGAAACAGTGACTAAGGAAGCAACATCCACTTTGATTTGGGAAAGTTGTTTGAACTACTCTGATAAACATTGCCAAAAAGGTAGTACAAATGTCAAAAATTTTTCTGTAAATTTATGACATCAAGACTTTCAGCAGTAAACATAACAATACACAACAGAGTCTAGGAGTATACTACACACTCATGCATAGGCGATCGCCCAGATCTCTCAACTTGCACTTGCACACATCCGGGCGGATACCCTTATACAGCAAAGATTTTTCTTTTTTACATATTTCGCCTTAATACATTAACAATGTATCCCGATACAATCGCATTGCAAGTCGATGCATTAACAACGCTACCGGATACAATCGCATTGCAAGCCGATGCATTAAGTAATTAAAACACAAATCCCCGACTTTTCTAAAAAGTCGGGGATTTTACAGGGCGCATTTTACATTTAAATCTTTCCTGAGCGCAATCTAGACGGAACTTCCTGCCAAAATAATGGAATTGCGATCAAACCAGTAATTAACTGAATGCCGCCAAAAATGGCAAGAGACAGTCCAAATCCAAAGTGCAGTAGTTCTCCAAATATGAGACTGCCTACGCCAAATCCAGTAAACAGGGTAAACACTTTGAGTCCCATGGTTTGACCTAAATTATTGCCATCCCCCAAGTCGGTGACGATACCCACAAACAAAGGTTGTGTAAGGTCATACCCCAAAGACAAAACGAGAACTGCAATCGTTGTTACATAGGGAGGAATCTCAAAAATCATAACAATCCCAGCTAGGGCTGCCATAACTAGTCCTGACGGAATTAGCCAACGACGTCCCCAACGATCCACGGCTTTACCAATCAGGGAACTCAGTAATAATCCAGGAATGCCATAGCCGAGAATAGTCAAACCAATGCTCAATGCATCCATGTTATAACGTTGCGACAAGTACAGCCCCAGCCATGTATATACGCCAGAGTGGTAGATGCCGTTCCACAAAACATAGGCATAAGTTCGTTGTCCTCTAAAACTGGTTAAGATCTGGCTGTATCCCCTAAATATCTCGCGAATGGTGGGCAGTCTTTCTACCATGGGTGTATCAAATAGAGCACCGTAAAGATGTAGCCGCCAAAGTACCAAAGCAGCAAGAACAGCCGTACCAAGAAACAGCGATCGCCAACCCACAAACGGTTCCAGAATTGCACCACCCGCAGAACCCGCCGCCATTCCCCCTTCCATGGCTGCAAACACCAGTCCTAACTTGCTGCCTCGCTGATCGAACGGAAATAAATCGCCAATCAAGGCAAAGGTGAGTGGAATGACTCCACTGGCTCCAATTCCTGTCAACAAACGCCAAGTCGCCATTTGCGAAGCCGTCTGAGCCGTTGCAGTCAACGCCGTGCAAATCACAAAAATGAAGAGCGAGATGCGAATTACAGACCATCGTCCAAATCTATCTGACAGCACACCGTAGAATAATGCCATCAGCGCGTAGGACAACATATAGGCTGGAACGATAAATCCGATTTCCTGAACTGGTACATTGAACACTTCAGCCAAACGCGGAATCAGGGGCGCAATCATGTAGCCCTGAAGAAAAATTAAACCGGCAGCAATAGACAGTAAAGCAAACAAGTTTCTATGCTGCCTGAGACGAATCGTGCGATCGGCTGCTTCCGCATGAGGTAGGTGCTCAAAATTTTCTTTGCGCTTTGGCATGGATTTTGGATCTCCCAACTCAATTGCCACTCTACAGGTCTAAATGCAAAAAACTTAGCAATTAGCCATCAAGAGCCAACGCCAAAAACCAGCAGAGCAATCACTTTATAAAAGTTAAAGTTTGATGACAATTATATTAACATTGATTGCTTTCGTAAAAAACTTGTTACAGGTTGAAATCCCCAGTTCCCAATCACCAATCCCCGATCCCCTATCCCCGCTCCTGTTGACGTTCCCTAAGTTTCAGCAAGATTTCGGCGTGCATTTCGCGAGTAATAGGATAGAAAAATGTCAAAAATAGCCCAGCAATCAAAAAAATTGCAGGTAAAGGCCCAGTAGCGATGCGGATAGCAAATAATGCTGAATCTGGTTGTGTCGGTAATGCACTTTGCCCTGGAGTTGCCTCTATAAAACCAGATGCTTCTAATGCTATTCCGACTATAAATAATCCAAATGCTAAACCGAATTTTTGCAGCAACACCATAAATCCATAAAAAATTCCTTCACGGCGTTGTCCAGTTTGAAGTTCATCCAATTCAATCACATCTGGCATCATTGACCAAGGAACTAGATAAGCAGTGGAAACACCAAAACCTGCCATCACTGCCAAAGTGTACATGAAAGCAATTTGACCTGGTTGTAAAAAAAATAGTCCCGCTTGTGCTAATATCCACAAGCTCATGCCCATAAAATATACAACTTTCTTCCCTACCCGTTGACTAAGAGCGCTCCAGACAAATAGCATCAACAAAGCAGTACCTTGTACTGCAATCAACACCGTAGGAACATCTGATTCTCTGAGGCGCATATAGTTAACTGCAAAGTAAGGAATGATACTTGCTGTTACCTGCACAGCCAACCAGGAAAAAAGATAGATACCAATAACGAATAAAAAAGCTCGATTGCTAAAGACTATTTTGAACTGTTCTTTATAGGGAATGGATGCAGGTTCCTCGGTTTGAGTGCGTTTTGCTTCAAAAGCTAATATGCGATCGCGTACACCCCAAACGCACCAATACAATGCCAAGACGGAAATTACCCCGCAAATTGCTGCCAATACAATATATTGTTGCTCTCGGTTAGGAATTTGCTCAAAAACAATTTTTGCCAAAATTAGTGACAAAATACTGCCACCAATAGAAAAAGCAAAGCGAAAGCTATTGAGGCTAGTACGTTCGTCATAATCTTGAGTGAGTTCTGGAGTCATTGCCGTATAAGGCAAATTGACAACAGTATAAAAAACCTGAGATATTACCCCGATCGCCACATAATACCAAAACAACCACCAAACGTTTGCGCTCTCGTTAGCACTAAATCGGGGTACAATCCACTGTAAAAAGAAGAAAATTCCAAACGGAACCGCTCCATACAACAACCAAGGTAGGCGGCGTCCCCAACGAGATTTAGTTTTGTCGGTTAATACTCCTACAATTGGGTCGTTTACAGCATCCCAAATCTTACCTATCATTAAAATACTGCCAGCCAATCCTGCCGGAATCCCAGCTACATTTGTAAAGAAAATCATCAGAAAAAATATAGCAATATTGGCAGTAATCGCCGGGCCTAAATCACCCGCACCATAAGCAAGTTTCGTTTTAAAATCTAGTTTGTCACTATCAGTACTTTGTTGCGGATCATCTGAAGGGGCAGAATTGCTCATATTGCCTCGCGCTCATATTAAAATAAAAAGCTTGGTTGCCATCCAGTATTAGCTATAAATATTTTCCTATGCCAGACCTTTACATTTCTTGGTCAGATTACCACCATAAGATTGAACTACTAGCAGCGCAAATATATAAATCCGGTTGGAAATTTAACCAAATAGTTTGTCTTGCCAGAGGAGGGTTGCGAGTAGGAGATATTCTTTCCCGTATTTACAAGCAACCACTAGCAATATTAGCAACATCATCTTACAGTGGGTCTGGTAAGCAAGAAAGAGGAAAACTAATCTTTTCAGAGCATATGACAATGACTACTGAAAAGTTAGGTTCGCGTATTCTCTTAGTAGATGACTTGGTAGACTCTGGAGTAACGCTCAAAGAGACTATACCTTGGCTTCAGACTTATTCTGATTTTCCCATCGAGGAAATTCGCACGGCTGTACTTTGGTACAAAGCTTGTTCAGTAATAAAACCTGATTACTACGTCGATTATTTACCTGACAATCCTTGGATTCATCAACCTTTTGAACCATACGAGTTAATGAATCCAGCCGAACTTGTAGAGAAAGTGAGTCAACCATGCTAATGGAGATGTAGCGTTTTAGCTCATGGTTGTAGTGTGAGGAATGTATGCTTAATACTTATTTGCTGAAAATTATCAGCCAGCCTATTGTGGGTATGGCATTATTAACTGCTTTCTCTATAGCTTGTCCCAGCAATAGTTTTGCTCAACAAGCACAACCAATACTCGCGCCATCTACACAAGTAGATAAGAACTATATATTAGGTGAAGGCGATCGCATCCGTGTCAACATCTTTGAAGTCCCTAAAAATACAAGCGAGTACATAATTCCTTCTAGTGGAGCAATTAACCTACCGTTGATTGGTAACGTTCTAGTACAAGGGCTAACACCAAAACAAGCCGCTGACAAAATTTCTCAAAAATATTCTCGCTTTCTCAAGCGTCCCATGATTTCCGTCAATCTTCTAGCACCTCCAATCAATATTACTGTTGCAGGAGAGGTGACAAGTCCAGGAGTTTACACTCTAAATTCACTAACAGATGCGGGTAATCATCGTGAACTAACTTTGTCAAAAGTAATTCAACTTGCCGGAGGAATTAAACCAGAAGCTAATATTCGTAATATTGTAGTTCGTCGCCCGACAAGAAGTGGCACAGAACAAACAATTAACATTGATCTGTGGAAACTTCTGTGGAACCTATTGCGAAACGGTGACACAAATCAAGAGATCATTGTAGAAGATGGAGATAGGATTGTCATTCCCACTGCCACAGCACAGAATTCAGCAGAAGTTACTCAATTAGCTACTACTTTATCTCCTCCACGAGTATCAGTTGGTGTGATAGGTGAAGTAAAAAAACCGGGACAAGTAGAGCTTTTACATAATAGCTCTTTGAATCAAGCAATACTTGCAGCTGGTGGATTTAATGATGTTAGAGCTAGTAGTTCTACTGTAGATTTGATTCGCCTCAATTCTAATAGCTCTGTCACCAAACATACAATCAAAATAGATTTTGCTGCTGGTATTAACGACCAAACTAACCCCATCCTCCGCAATAATGATGTTGTGGTAGTTTACCGTCGCCCTACTAGAACTCCTGATTCGATAGGCGCTCTCTGCAATTCTATATGTAAAGTCTTAGGTATGCTCAGAAGTGTATTCACAAGATTTTAGACGCTTGTCAAGATTAAGAGTCTCCAAGCGTAAGGTGGAGAGAAGTCCTGCAGGCGGGTTTCCCGCCGTAGGGAACTTCGGAGCACTGTTCATCACGTAAAAAGAAGGGTTTGAGGAAATTGAGACAGTGCCCACCCTACAAAAATTGCTAATTTCCTACCTACGGAAGCCGTACCTTCGGAAGCCGCTTCGCGTCTACCGCGTCTACTGCCTACTGCCGTCTGCCTTCTTTTTAAAACAACCATAACCACAAAGGCAGAGTAACTAATAACACCATCGCTCCCACAGCCAAGGCAGTTACTGCGAGGTTGCGATCAAGATTAAAAGTCTCGGCAATTATCAGCGTAGCGAAAGCAGGAGGCATGGCCATTTGTAAAACTATTACTCGTGCTGCCGCCCCTGTTATACCAAAAAGTGGTAAAGTGCTACCTAATATCAGGGGAACTACTAGCATTTTAATTCCCAAGCCGAATCCCGCCTGTGGTAGACTGTGCCAAGAATTAAGCTTGCTCAACCGCATTCCAATTAACAGCAATGATGATGCTACAGCAGTCCATGCCAATATTTCCAAAAATAGCCCAATACTAGCAGGAATTGTTACTTGCCTTAACAGCAAACCAAAACCAAAACTCCATAAAGCTGGATTGATTAAAATTACCTTAAAAATTTCTCTAGAGTTTTGGACGGTGGTGCTAAAACGCGCTGCTAGTACTACACCTAAGCCATAAGCGCCCAATGTTGTACCCAGCAGATCGTAGAATAATGCCCAAGCAAAGTACTGGGTATCAACCACTGTTAAAATCACGGGATAACCTAAATAGCCAGTGTTACCTACCATTGCCGCCAAAATCGTACTAGCTTGAGTTGCTTGCTGGGGAATTGTTTTTGCAAAGAGGGCTTGCCATTTCACCCCAATCCAAGCTAAAAAAGCCCCTAGTAAAATAGCTAAATGAGCAATCAGAGGTGCAATCCAAATCTGTCCGGATAAGTCAGCTTTTTGTAAGAAAGTGACAATACTTAACGGTACTCCTACCCAGAATAGGAACTGCCCTAAACGGGTGGGAACAGTGGCAGGTAGTTTGAGTCCCAGAAAAAACCCCACCGATACTAAGCCCACCAGTTTGACGTATAGTTCTATGAGGTTTGTCAAAAGTACACCCTGAACTAATTATGTAAAATGATACTTACTAGCTTTATTTCCCTCCAGTTTACAATCTGTTATAAATCTTTTGACAAAGCAGGAGTTAACCATTGAATAACGCTGAGTTTTCTGGAAAACCGCGAAACTCATTGCCTGCCTCTGGAGAAGAGATTCCGGTAGCTGTACGCGAAACTCCGGATGCAGAATCCAGGAAAGGTTTTCGTCTGTTGGTTTTAGCGATCGCCGCCGTAGGAGGATTTATTCTATTAGCTGTCATTAGCGGTTTGTTCTTTGCCCTGACTACACCAAAAAAAGATTTAGATTCTCTATCCTCCACAAATTCAACTCCTGCTAGTCCACAGTCTGGAAGTTCTTCTCAAAACCAAGTTTTAGGACATTTGGCATACCCCGAAGCACCTGAGTCAGAACTTGTACCAATTTCCGCTAATAGACGGATCAGGATGCGAAAAACCGCCGCCCAAAAATTTCAAGAGATGGTAGTAGCAGCACAAAGTCAGGGTGTAAATTTAGTTGCAATTTCTGGTTTTCGCTCTATTAAAGAGCAGGAGCAGTTATTTTTTAGGATTGGTGCTCAACGCAATCAAACGCCAGCACAAAGAGCTGCCCTGAGTGCTCCTCCCGGACATAGCGAGCATCATACAGGCTATGCAATAGATATTGGGGATGGCGCAACACCAGCGACTCATCTAGTGCCTAGTTTTGAAAATACCAGAGCTTTTCAGTGGCTACAAGCAAATGCTGCTCGTTTCGGCTTTGAAATGTCCTTTCCCAAAGATAACGTGCAGGGTGTGAGTTATGAACCTTGGCACTGGCGTTTTGTAGGCGATCGCGAAAGCTTGGAAACTTTCTACAAAGCCAAAAATATTAAGCCTCAGCAAAATCCGTAGTAATTAGAAGGCAGATGGCAGAGGGCAGAAGGGAATTGGGACACGGGGACACGGGGACACGAGGACACGCAACCTATTAACTGCTGTACGGGCGGGTTTAGAAGATAAATTGTCTGTTTCAACCGAAAAATCATCAGCAAAACCCGCACCTACTAACCACTAACTAAATGACAAATGACCTAATGACTAATGACCAATGATAAATGACTAATGACCAGTACCCTATGTTTTCTTCTGTTTAGGTAGATAATCAGGGCAGTCAATTGCCTCTGGATTGAGAACTTTAGTAGGGTGTACTGCACATTGAAGATAGCGGTTATTTTTAAAATACTTACATTTATTGCAGGGAATTTGGGAATTATGTTTAACAGTAAAAATGCGATCAATTACAGCCTTTCTTAAGTTGGGATGCCAAAAAATTGTCACTAAAGCAATGAAGACAAAACTTAAGTAAGCTGACAACATACCTCCTACTGGTATGTTTGGCTGATTCACGAAGGTTGTATCACCAGGGGCTTGGTTCGAGGGTTGCTCGATGAAAACTTCTTGCTGCTGCATTTTAACTTCAAACATTAACTAAAGTATCTGCACACCCTGCAGAAAATTGCTATTTTGTTATAACTTTCCCTGGACAAGCAGATTTATTCGCTGCAAACGAGGAATATTCCCTACTTGCATTTGGTCTGTATGAAATCGACTTAAAGTATCTTTTTTAACTATTTAAAAATATTTAGCTAAGGTGAATAAAAGACAAGCAATACTAAATCGAAACAGGGCTAATATAAATAACTAACTCTTCAGCAACTGACAATTTATCTATCTGGAGTCGTGTTTCTTGTTGAAAAAATAAATCTTTTAGATAGATGAAATTGTGATAAAAAAATCGCGGAGTATTCTCTGCCGCGATGATACAAAATCAATCTCTAACTAATTTGAAGTTTTAACTGCGCCTGTTTACCAGAGTTGTGCTAGCTTGGTCAACTGGCATCAGGATGACTTGATTAATATTCACGTGTGCTGGCCGAGTAACGCAGAAAAATACAACATCAGCTACATCATCAGCAGTTAGAGGAGTTACTCCTTGGTAAACTGTTGTGGCACGTTGTGTATCGCCATGAAAGCGTACTTCGCTAAATTCTGTTTCCACCATACCAGGATCAACCGAAGTTACCCTGATAGGTGTTCCCAACAAATCTTGTTTTAATCCTTCAGAGATAGCTTTGACTGCTGCTTTCGTGCCGCAGTAGACATTACCACCCGGATAAGTTTGATGACCGGCTATCGAACCAATGTTTACCACATGACCGCGATCGCGCTCAACCATTCCAGGAACAATATGGCGGGTAAGATAGAGCAAACCCTTAATATTGGTATCAATCATTTCTTCCCAATCCTGGAAACTGCCTTGATGGAGTTTGTCTAAACCCCGACTTAAACCTGCATTATTGATGAGAATATCAATGTTAGCCCAAGCGGAAGGCAGGTTAGAAATAGCGGATTCTACAGCCTTAGCATCGCGTACATCCAACTGTAACAAATGGATATCAGTAGCGAATTCTTTGTTGAGTGAATCTGCCAAATTTTGCAAACGTTCCCAACGTCGCGCCGCTAAAATTAATTTTGCACCAGCACCAGCGAAAATTTTGGCGCAAGCAGCACCAATTCCACTGCTGGCACCAGTAATGAAAACAATTTGGTCTTGCACAGAAAGCATTTTAAATTCTTAGTCATTGGCCATTTGTCATTGGTCATTTGTTACTTGTCACAACCCGATGACAAAAAACAAAGGACATAATGAATAAGAGCTAATAACTACTTATTCACTACTTGCATACGCTGAGTAATCATTGTCATACCATCTCCACGCATAATCACCGCAGAAACCCATTGACTGCCAGGTTTAGCAGGTGCGTTGCCAACTTTAAAAAGTCCACCAGTTGTGAGTAATTCTAAATTTACGGGTGTAGGGTTAAGATATTTGGTTGCTTGAATGGGTTCTTCCAAAGCTGCACCTAAAAGATAATCATCTCCCAGAGGTTCTTGGACGATCGCATCAAAATTATACTTTTGACCAACTTTTACCTGTTGTGGCAATTTGATATCAACTTGGGGTGGTTTGGCACCAGAAGTAATTTGAGTGCGTTCTGACAAAATGTCTTGACGGATAATTTTTCCGCCTGCAATGCGCTGACGAGATGTGATGGTAGTTGAGAGAGCTAAATTCTCATTGTTAGCGGCAGGTAAGCCAGTAATTTTGGTAACGGTGGTAGCAACGATCTGGTTGCCTTGAGGCTGCCAAGATTGCAGTTGGGTGGTGTATTGCAGCTTGGGATATCTCTTCCAAAAACCAGTTAAAGCTTGTTCCATCGTTTGGCGATTTAAGCCATCTCCATGCACGAAATTGGGACTGTAGAACTGCATTACTGCTTTGACATCACCCCGACTCGCTGCTGCATCGATTTGTGTTAGGAGATTTTTTAGTTGAGCAGGTGCATTGCTGGGTGAGTTGCTGGGTACATTGCTAGGTGAGTTTCTAGGTGGGTTAGCTTGAGCAGATTTCCAACTAGTTGTTAAACCAAATGCGAGCATTAACAAAATTAGCCAACGAGAGGGCGAAAAGCGTGATTGGCGTTTCAATAGCAAGGCGATTAGTTTACTCATAGGTGATTAGTTAGCTTGGTTTACAAAAAATATTCCCTGTTCTCAAGTAAAACGCATACAGTAGAAACCGTAGTAAATTAATTTCTCAAACAGCCTGCAAGAAAACAGGGAAATTGCTTTATCTTAATTAAGCTAAGGGCTGACATGGTAAGCTGTTCCACATTTAACTTACATAACATGGGCGGACAAGATGTCTACCCCACAAGAGTTTAGCCTCATTTCAATAGCAAACTAGATGTTTTTCAGCTTAATAGGTAGATGACAAACACACCAATACGATTATTAATAGCTGCAAGCGGAACTGGTGGGCACTTATTTCCAGCGATCGCACTGGCACAGCAGTTGCCAGATTATCAAATTGAATGGCTGGGCGTTCCCAACCGCCTGGAAACTCAACTAGTTCCCCAACAGTATAAATTGAATGTTATTTCTGTTGAAGGGTTTCAAAAAGGTTTAGGAATTTCATCGCTGTTGACTTTAGGTAAACTGA
Source organism: Chlorogloeopsis fritschii PCC 6912 (assembly GCF_000317285.1). GTDB lineage: Bacteria > Cyanobacteriota > Cyanobacteriia > Cyanobacteriales > Nostocaceae > Chlorogloeopsis > Chlorogloeopsis fritschii. Next base: position 101,506 of record NZ_AJLN01000050.1, read on the forward strand.
TTGGTTCGGTTCTCCAAGTCAGGAAAATATTAAAACAAGGTAAATTTAAAGGAGTATTCACCACGGGAGGTTATATTGCCGGGCCTAGTGTAATTGCAGCGCGATCGCTTGGTATACCAGTAATTCTTCACGAATCGAATGCTTTACCAGGAAAGGTAACACGCTTTTTTGGCCCTTGGTGTAGTGCAGTGGCACTAGGATTTGAAGTCGCAGCTAAGTATTTACCGCGTGCCAAAACTATTTATACAAGTACTCCAGTACGTTCTCAATTTTTAGAACCGGGTATTGAAGCTACATTGGATTTGCCTATTCCGGAGAATGTGCCTTTAATCGTCGTTTTTGGTGGCAGCCAAGGTGCAGTCGGAATTAATAAATTAGTGCGCCAGTGTGCAACAGCTTGGTTTGATGCTGGTGCTTGGATTGTGCATTTAACTGGTGACAACGATCCCGAAGCGGTTAGTTTGCAGCATCCCCAGTATATTTCTTTGCAATTTTACAACAATATGGCAGCATTGCTGCGGCGAGCAAATTTAGCTATTAGTCGTTCTGGTGCCGGCAGTTTAACAGAATTGGCAGTGTGCGGTACACCTGCGATTTTGATTCCTTACCCGTTTGCTGCTGAAGACCATCAAACTTATAATGCCAAGGTCTTTACTTCAGTTGATGCGGCATTGATGTTTCAACAATCAGAATTAACTGCCGAGGTATTGCAAACAGAAGTTTTGCGGTTGTTGAAGTCACCCCAACAGTTGAAGGCGATGGGGGAAAAAGCAAAGGCGATCGCTATTCCTGATAGTGCCGAAAAATTAGCACAGTTGGTGCGTGAGGTAATTGAGAGGTAAAGTTATATTACAAACTAAAATTCAGAACTCTCGATCGCAAGCAAACAACTATGCTGATGACTAGTACTGTCAAAAAATTGGTAACTTATCCATTCATGGCTGTTTCGCTCATGGGATTAGTCAATTATTCAGCCATTGCTCAGACTCATAAACCTCAAGTTCCGAGAGTTCTATCTTCCTCTACAATTTCTCAACCTACTCAAGTAATTGATGAGAAAACTGCCTTGAATTTGGTATGGAAATTGCCACAAGTGCAACGCAAAGCAAAAACTATTGAACGACTTTCTAAAGGAGCAATACGTGTCGCTGCAGCCGTCGATAGACATCCTACTCTAGAGGAACCTTACTACACAGTGCAAGTATTTGAAAATCATGTAGAGTACACTGACACAATTTACTGGTTTCGTGTCTTGAGTCCAAGCGGTGATATCCAAGTTCTAGATATTTTGCAGGGCGAATATGTATCACTAGAAAAGTGGAAACCTAATTAAATCAATAAACAGTGAGTAACACTGCTTTGATAACCGATAACTGATAACTGATAACTGAAGCAAATGTCAGAACAAAAGTCTGTAAGCCCGTGGAAATATAAACCCTGGTGGTGTCAACCTTGGTCTATCTTGCTCACGGGTTTGACGCTAATTGGTGGTAGCTGGATATTATTTAAAATTATTTGGCTTACAATTCTTGTCTCCATCCCTGTACTCACATGGATGGTTTTTTTCTTGTTAATCTGGCCGCAATTAATAATTCGCAGTGGTCTTTTGGAATCGTATCAATTATCAGAAAATGAGTCGGAAACTAGATCCCCGACTTCTAGAAGTCGGGGATCTAACCCAAACTAATCATCAAGTAGCAAACTTTTGAAACCAGTGCTATCAGGTAGGTTATAGTCAGTCAAAAATTGTTGATAAGCTGATTCTTCCTGAATTAATGTTTTGATATATTCTGTTTTGGGCAGGGTTCCTCTTCGCATTCCTACATATTCCAAATAGCTGGACAATTCCCATTCTTCAGGTTGCTGTACCAGTCCTGCTTTTACCGGATTTAGATGAATATAACGTGAGAGGTTGATTAGATAATCGGTTTGTTGAACATGAATACTTTGAAATCGTCCCTGAAATAATACCCCAGAACGATTAAAACGCTTATTAATAGCCTTCGTGTAGGAAAGTGAAAGGGATTTCATTGCATCAGACAAGGTTTCATCTCTCAAGTAGACCAAAAAATGATAATGATTGGGCATTAAACAGTAAACAATAATATCTATTGCTTTGGTAATTAAATGTTCTTTTACCAAGCGAAGAAAATAAATATAACTTTCACGCTCAAAGAAAATTATTTGACGATTATTACCCCGATTGTAAATATGGTAAAAGTTCCTAATTTCCAGGGAACTCTTTCTTCGCGGCATAGGCAAAAATATAAGATATTGCCTTTAGTATTCCCTTTTTGACGTCCGGGCATATCAGATCCCCGACTTTTTAGAAAAGTCGGGATCTCAGCTTCTAGATTATGCTTAAAAACGAAACTCATCCCATTGGGTGAACCGAGGAGGCGATCGCACTCTTATCAGCCGATTCCATAGCAATATTAGGTTCATATATTCCTATCCTCAATATTTTGAATTTGGTATAGAGTTACATCAATACTTTGCCATTGAAAATGAGATACAAGTTACAAGAAACAGGTGCAGAAAGAGGCGAAAATACTTATTGGTAGCGACTTTTACTTCTGCTTCACACATAAGTAACCAATACTTAGCCAACACGTAGTTACCGTGTTGAAGCGTGCGGATTTTTCGGTTTGCTCTTGAAAATAACCTCACACCATGAGTACTATTACAATCGCCTGGATTGGACTACCGTTTTTTTTCGGATTCGTAATCTATCTGTTTCCAAAACTTGCCAAATACTTAGCACTGGGAATAAGCTTAGTTTCTACTGGATATGCGTTACAGCTACTTTTCAACCAGTCATCACTAACACTAACATTACTAGATAGTTTTGGTGTCACATTAGTCATTGATCAGTTGAGCGGCTATTTTATATTGACAAATGCGCTAGTAACAGCCGCTGTCATTCTCTACTGTTGGCATACTGATAAGACAGCTTTCTTTTATACGCAGACTGTCATTTTGCATGGTAGCGTTAATGCCGCCTTTGTGTGTGCGGATTTCATCAGCTTATATGTGGCGCTAGAGGTGATTAGTATTGCCGCATTTCTCTTGATTGCCTATCCCCGGAGCGATCGCTCCATTTGGGTTGGCTTGCGTTATCTGTTTGTCAGCAACACGGCAATGCTATTTTATTTGGTAGGTGCGGTGTTGGTCTATCAAGTGAATAACTCCTTTGCGTTTGCAGGTTTACACAAAGCACCGACTGAAGCGATTGCTCTCATCTTTTTAGGACTCTTGACAAAAGGTGGAATTTTTGTATCAGGATTATGGTTACCGTTGACTCATTCCGAATCGGATACGCCGGTGTCAGCTTTACTATCGGGAATCGTGGTTAAAACTGGTGTTTTTCCCTTGTTGCGCTGCGCTTTGATTGTGGAAGAGGTTGATCCTATCGTTAGGATATTTGCAGTTGGAACAGTGTTTTTGGGAATAAGCTATGCTGTCTTGGAAAAAGATACCAAGCGGACGCTGGCCTTGAGTACAATTTCACAATTAGGTTGGATTCTGGCTGCACCAATCGCGGGAGGTTTTTATGCGTTGGCGCATGGATTGGCAAAATCGGCACTCTTTATGATAGCGGGGAACTTACCCAGCCGAGACTTCAAGGAATTGCGAAATACGCCAATCAATACTGCACTCTGGGTTGCCCTGGTTATAGCTAGCCTCTCAATTTCCGGCTTTCCCATATTGATTGGCTTTGGAGCGAAGATGTTAACGCTGAAGAATGTACTATCCTGGCAAGCGATCGCCATGAATGTTGGGGCGGTAGGTACAGCAATAGTGTATGCCAAATTCATATTTCTGCCGCATGGGGGGAGAGAAATTGTACGTTCCGGTTTCTGGCAACCGATAATACTATTAATTGGTGCGCTGATTATCACAAGTGGGTTATATTACCAGGCGTATACGATGGCAAACATCACAAAAGCAGTCGCAATCATTGCTGTTGGTTGGTTAGCGCATTTTTTAATTTTTCAACGCTCATTACTCAGTCTGCCGCGTATGCTTGAACAGTTTGAGCATCTCATCGGTTTTATGAGTCTGATGTTGATTTTGCTGTTCTGGATGGTATTTACATGATTGTGTTCTAAATCTGCCACGGAATAATGCGATCAGCTATATGGCGTGGAACTAGCCAAGACATTGTCGGCGACTTCGTAAAATATCGAATTTACTCACAAGAACTCTAGACTGCGAAGGCAGGCTTTGTTCTTTTAGCCCCAAGCTTTCAGCCTGTGGGGCTTTGATGTAACTCAAACATCAAAAAGCTCGCATTTGCGAGCTTTTTGAGCCAATTATTCGCTATTTCGCCTTACTTATCGTTTTGCTAACTTCTTCGCCATCTTCCGCAGACGAATAGACTGGGGAGTTACTTCCACCAATTCATCAGGGCCGATGTATTCCAAAGCACGCTCCAAGCTCATTTCTACTGGTGCTTGTAACTGCACTAGTTCATCACCACTCGCTGCACGGTGGTTGGTGAGCTGCTTGGTTTTGCAGACATTTAATTCCAAGTCTTGGGGACGATTGTGTTCGCCAACAATCATGCCTTTGTAGACCTTAGTACCAGGAGTGATAAAAAATACCCCTCTATCTTCGGCATTCTTCATGGCGTAGAAGGTAGAAACACCCTCTTCAAAAGCGATTAATACGCCTTTATTACGGGCTTCGATGTCACCTGTAATCGGACGGTAATCTAGGAAGCTGTGGTTCATTATACCTTCGCCACGTGTCATCCGCATGAATTCACCCCGGAAACCAATTAATCCACGGGCGGGGATAACAAATTCTAACTGGGTGCGTCCGTTACCACCAACTTGCATATCTTGCATTTCGCCGCGACGTTGTCCCAAGCGTTCGATGCAACTGCCAACTGCTTCTTCGGGTATGTCTAACACTAGAAGTTCATAAGGTTCGCAGGGTTGTCCGTTAACTTCCCGGTAAATCACTTGAGGCTGAGATACTTGGAATTCGTAGCCCTCCCGGCGCATGGTTTCGATTAAAATACCTAAGTGTAGTTCGCCACGACCGGAAACTAGGAATTTGTCTGGAGAGTCGGTTTCTTCGACACGCAAGGCAACGTTAGTTTCTAGCTCGCGCAAAAGGCGATCGCGCACTTGTCTGGATGTTACCAATTTACCTTCTTGACCAGCAAAGGGCGAATCGTTCACCCAAAAGGTCATTTGTAATGTTGGTTCATCCACTTTAATTAGTGGTAAAGCTTGAGGTTCATTCGGATCGGTGATTGTTTCACCGATATTTGCATCAGCGAAACCAGCTACAGCCACAATATAACCGGCAGAAGCTTCCTCCATATCCACGCGCTTCAAGCCTTCAAAGCCCATTAACTTGGTAATTTTGGCTTTGACAATGTCACCCTTTTCTGTCACCAAAGCCGCTTGTTGTCCCATGCGGATGATGCCGTTGTGAATTCTGCCAATCACAATCCGCCCCAGATATTCAGAATAATCTAGGGTTGTAACTTGCAGTTGCAGTGGTTTGTTGGGATCGCCCACTGGTGGCGGTACATGACGCAAAATGGCATCAAATAATGGCTGCATATCCTTGGGTTCATCATCCAAGTCTACTTTGGCGTAACCTGACAACCCGGAGGCGAACAAATAGGGGAAATCACACTGATCCTCATCAGCGCCTAGTTCGAGGAATAAGTCTAATACTTTGTCTATTGCACCGTAGGGTTCTGCTTGCGGGCGATCGATTTTATTGACTACAACAATGGGGCGCAATCCTTTTTCCAGTGCCTTTTTTAACACAAAACGAGTTTGGGGCATAGGGCCTTCATTGGCATCAACAATGAGGATGCAACCATCCACCATGCCTAGCACCCGTTCTACTTCACCGCCAAAGTCAGCGTGTCCGGGAGTATCAACAATATTGATCAGCGTCTCTTTATACTTAACCGCTGTATTTTTAGAAAGAATAGTAATTCCCCGCTCCCGTTCAAGGGCGTTGGAGTCCATAACGCAATCCGGAACGTCTTCCCCTTCACGGAAAATGCCGGATTGTTTGAGGAGAGCATCAACGAGGGTTGTTTTGCCGTGATCTACGTGGGCGATAATAGCGACGTTACGGATTGGGAGCGTCATAATAAGCGCGTTCCAGTACTCTAGTGGGGATTTTATATATAGTGGTGAACTGCTCTAACAGAATTTGGGGGGAACTGCAAATTCTGTAAATAAGCCTTAACAATTCTATCTTAATGTAAATTGACTTAGGAAAACTTCAAAACGCCAGAAATACCCACGAAGGGGTTTTTATTCAATATAAACGTCAAGAGTTGAGTAAGTCCGGAATGAATGCTGGGCTGAGAGAGATTCATTCCGCAATAACTCTAGCATTTTTTGGTAAAGAGTCAATTTAATTACATTTATATAGATTTGGATAAAAACAGTTTGTCAGAACATAACTCTTGATTATGAATGGGCTTTTGTCTATATCCGCTATTATTGCATCAGTACATACCCTAATTTTAATTTATATATATTGTGCCAAAATTAACGCAAAAATTATTGATTAATGAGCAATGACTTGGGCAGCTGGACATAAGTTACAGGATAGCAAGTACATAATTGAAAAAGAACTAGGCGAAGGCGGCTTTGGTATTACCTATCGCGCTAGAGATAATAATGGACGCTACGTTGTTATTAAAACTCTAAATGATAATCTGCAAATTCGTCCTGACTTTGCCAAATTTTAGCAAGATTTTTTGAATGAAGCGATAAAATTAGCTAAATGCACTCACCCTCATATTGTCCAAATTCATGAACTAATTCAAGAGGGAGAACTATGGTGCATGGTAATGGAATATATCGATGGGGAAGATTTAGGCAGCCTAGTTGAAAATCGGGGCTTTTTAGCTGAAGCAGAAGCATTACATTATATTCAACAAATTGGAGAAGCACTAACTATAGTTCACAATAATGGCTTACTGCATAGGGATATTAAGCCACACAATATTATGGTGCGTTCTGGTAAGTTGGAAGCTGTGTTAATTGATTTTGGCATTGCACGCGAGTTCACCCAAAATTTAACTCAGACGCATACACAAATTTTAACTTTTTAAAAGAGTAGATTAGAACAGAGTAGTATTCTGACAGTATATAAAATACTATAAACTCATATACAAATACTCAGTTTTAAAAAAAAGATTGAGCAATGGCTACCAATCAACGAGAATTATACATCTATAATCAAGTCATGCAGGCACAAACGAGAGTAATTAAATTACGTTAAAATGACAGAAAAAGGTGAGGTAGCGTGCGAAAAATAGAAGTTCAACTTGACACCCAAACCCTTGAGCTTGCTGAACAGTTGGCAAAGTCTCGCCGATGTACATTATCAGAACTTATTACAGAAGTAATCAGACTTTTAGCAGCGACAAAAGTGACACAATATCCTTGGGTAGGACTATTTGCAGACGAGCCTGAGTTAGTAGATGAGATAATTGAAGAAGCTATCAAAAATCGGGCTTCCTACTCATTCAATCAAAAAATTGAACAAGGCATTACTTGACACAGACATTTTGTCTGAAATTTTCAAATGTATAAATCAACAAGTTATATTTAAAGCTACTGTTTATCGCGCAGTTTTTGGCTGCTATACAACTTCGGTAATCACAGTTATGGAAGTTGTCCAAGGTTGGCACAAGCGTCAACGAGAAGATAAAGTTCAAGCATTTTTAGCTACACTTGCCACTGAAGATATTTTGATACTGAAACTGCCAGATGCAGAATTGGCAGGGCGCATTTATGCTGATTTGGAACGAACAGGGCAACCTATTGGTTATCCGGATTCAATGATTGCTGCCATAGCTTTACGACGTAATTTAACCTTGGTAACTGGTAATTTGGCTCACTATAGTCGTATACAAGCATTGGGTTACCCTTTAAGACTGGATAACTGGCGAACCTAAATGACTGGAAAATATTATTTGAGGCTACCATAGCCAAGACAAAACTATTGTTGAGCTAGCGATCGCACTCATGGCAACAAGTGATAGCTACCATCCCTACTTAATTTCACATCTAAAAGATCCCAGTCATGCTGCTTTATATATTGAGGCTATTTTAGAAGAAGAAGATCCTGAGCCGGAGTTACTGCAAATAGCACTAGGTAATGTAGCTGAGGCTCTTTGTGAACACAGGATGACATCAGAGCAGGCTAAATATCATCAAGAAAAACTCAAAGAAATTTTATCTCAGCGCGGGAGTGAAGCAATTTATCATCTGGGAACCTGGCTCGATGCTTTGGGATTGAAACTTACTGTGGCTGTTGCAGAAAAGGCAGATGAAAGTAGTATAAATCTTGCTGATGAATCGGAAATTACTGTTTCGCAATGACGGATCGCTGGTACAATTTTTTTGTCAACAAAGAAAATAAACTAGGAGCACATTGGAAAAGGGAGCTTCCAAGGCTGCAATTAAAATATTTATCACCAGCGTGTACAGTCATAACTTAATCTCAAAAATGCTCTCACAACGCTTTACCGAAGCCCTTAACTACGCTACGCAACTCCACGCGAACCAAGTTCGCAAAGGTTCGGGGGTTCCCTACGTCGCTCACTTGTTAGGTGTCGCCAGTATCGCCCTAGAATACGGAGCGAATGAAGATGAAGCCATAGCAGCTCTGTTGCACGACGCCATAGAAGATCAGGGCGGTGCTGCTACACGGGAAGAAATTCGCCGTCGCTTTGGAGAAAATGTAACTGCAATTGTGGATGGCTGTACCGATGCTGATACTACACCCAAACCACCTTGGCGATCGCGCAAAGAAATATATATTGCCCACCTCGCCACTGCTTCACCTTCGATACTACTTGTGAGTGCAGCCGATAAACTCTACAACGCCCAATCTATTCTCCGAGATTACCGGATTTTAGGCGAATCAGTTTGGCAGCGCTTTCAAGGAGGTAAAGAAGGTACGCTTTGGTATTATCGAGCGTTAGTAATTGCCTTCCAAAAAACAGGATCTAATCCGCTTTTTGACGAATTAGAACGGGTAGTAGCAGAACTAGAAGTGTTGACTTCTTTATATGCTTAAATTTGGGCAGACAAGTGTATTTTGTAATAAATAAATTGGGTGGCGCAGGCTATTTTTGCCTGCGACATTGTGCATAAAAGTAGCGGTGATGACAGTATTTCCTGGGTTTAGCGGAACATACTACTTACAGAGCTATCTTCATGAATCCGCCAGATTGTTTCCCCCAAGAGGTTAGCCACCGAAAGCACCTGCAATTGTGGGAAGCGATCGCTTTCTTTGATTGGAATTGTATTAGTGACAATCACTTCCTCAAATAAACCGCTTGACAACCGTTCTACTGCGGGTGGAGAAAATACTGCATGGGTAGCGCAGGCATATACCTGACGCGCTCCTTCTTCGCGCAGCAATCTTGCTCCTTCAGAAATTGTGCCTCCAGTGTCAATCATGTCATCTACTAACACCGCTGTTTTACCTTTGACATCACCGATGACATTTAAAACTTCGGCAACGTTGTGAGCCTGACGGCGTTTATCAATAATCGCTAAGGGAGCATCATTAAGCTTTTTCGCAAATGCTCTAGCTCGCGCTACACCACCAACATCTGGCGAGACAACCACAATGTCAGACAGTTGTTTACTTACTAAATAATCTAGTATTACTGGCGAACCATATACATGATCTAGAGGTATATCGAAATATCCTTGTATTTGCGCTGAATGCAAATCCATTGCCAGAATTCTGTTGGCACCTGCTTGAGTAATTAGGTTAGCAACTAATTTGGCAGTTATTGATTCCCGCCCTGCCGTTTTGCGATCGGCGCGGGCATAACCATAATAAGGAATTACTGCTGTTACCTGTCGGGCTGACGCTCGACGACAGGCATCAATCATAATTAGTAACTCCATTAAATGATCGTTGACGGGTTGACAACAAGGCTGGATTAAATAGACATCACAACCTCGAATTGATTCCTGGATTTGAATATAAAGTTCCCCATCCGCAAATCGCTTGCGGATCATTGGCCCCAAGTCCATACCCAGGTAACGAGCTACTTCTTGAGACAGCGATAAATTGGCAGAGCCAGAGAAAAGCCGCAAGCGGTGATTTTCAGTTAGTCCTGTTGCAGCTGGCAGTTTGAAAGTTGCAGTACTGAGCACAGCAGTTCCTCGATGTGCATTCATGGCAATCTTATCATCAGATATTTAGATTATTTAAGAGAAATAGCCCTAAAAAAACTCTGTGAGTTTTGTTGAAGCTTTCATAAAAACTTTAAACATACCTCCATGAAACTACAACTTCCTTATTTTCTTGTTTCTGTAGCAAATACACTCGTAATAGTTTAACTGGCATTTAAATCGTTAACTACACTTATAGTTGAGATTTTTGCTTTGAGATAAAATACCTACACTGAGTGAGTTGCTTGATTACTTGCCCATTGGCAAGTAATTCATAATAGAGAACAGACCAGTTTAAATTTTCAGTGATACTCAAATTGGTAACTCGTGAAAGTAAAAACCGATGAAGTAATTAATCAGCAGTAGCTCAATATTTTATGATACTAGTGACAAAATAATACTTTAGCAGACTTGCTTTCTATTTTTCCATCAGACAAGAAAGCAGAAGGAAATTAGGACAAGGAGGAAGAGCACGGGGAAGGTGACTTGCAAGGGGAAGGATCGCGACTCACGTCTTCTCCCCTTGTCTTTCCCTCTCCCCTGCCCCTTGTCCTCTTCTGTACCCTGTTCCCTACTGTGCTTGAGGTGAGATTAGGAAACGACAGTGATCTGTTTTCCTTAGCTAGCAAAGAAGCAGAGTTTTATTGGAACCTTGATTTGTAAGTTGCCGTCTCAAGGCTGATGCCCACTTTCATCTGGTATATCTGTGGTCAGTGCGAGAGAATGTGTATCTTACCTAAATAAGTGATATTTCATCTTTTTTTACTTCTCTGTACTGAGAGAAAGGTGTAAGAATTAAAGTGGTCTAAGTCTGTAAAGGTTTGCTTTGACTATGTACTAGTATGGTGATTGTCCATATGCCGCCAGAAGTATTGTTTGTGGGTGAATTCCTTCGAGTCATGCTATTACACTCAATTAATTAAAAGATGCAACCACCAATTTCAGTTGGCACTGTTCTGCAAAATCGTTATCGGCTGATTCAAATTCTCGGTCAGGGGGGGTTTGGTAGAACTTATCTGGCAGAAGATCAAAGGCGTTTTAATGAACTGTGTGCCATCAAAGAATTGATTCCCAACACCACAGATCCTGCCGCTTGGCAGAAGGCACAAGAACTTTTTCTGCGAGAAGCGACAACTTTATATCAAATCCAACATCCACAAGTACCGCAATTCCGAGAAAGGTTTGAACAAGAGCAGCGCTTATTTTTGGTGCAAGATTACGTTGCCGGGAAAACTTACCGCGATTTGTTAGAAGAACGCAAATCCTCTGGAGGTATATTCACAGAACAAGAAGTATGGCAATTATTATGTTCGCTGTTACCAGTATTAGAATATATTCACAATCAAGGCATTATTCATCGGGACATTTCACCAGATAATATTATTTTGCGAGAGCTTGATAATAAGCCAGTTTTGATTGACTTTGGAGTAGTCAAAGAACTAGCAACGCGATTGCAATCCCCTAACTCGACAGCGTCGGCAACTTATGTAGGAAAATTAGGTTATTCCCCTAGCGAACAAATGCAAACGGGGCAAGCGTATCCTAGTAGTGACTTGTATGCGCTGGCAGTCACGGCGATCGTTTTGCTTACTGGTAAAGAACCCCAAGAATTATTTGATGAAAATCAGCTGAGTTGGAATTGGCAACAATGGGTGAGAGTGAGTCCGCGATTTACTCAAATTTTAAATCGGATGTTGAGTTATAGACCGGGCGATCGCTTCCAAAGTGCCAGGGAAGTATTACAAGCTTTAGAATCTCCAGAACAAGCCACACTACCAGTTCAACTTCCACTATTATCTAACGTCCAAACAGTTCCTGTTGCTCGCCGTCCCGATCAAGGATTACAGCCTACACCCAAAAGAACTACTCGTGTAATTCCAGAACCTACTACTAGATCGGTTTTAGATAATCCGTGGGCGATCGCAGCAATTAGCATCGCTGTAATTATTCTGGCAGGTTTTGGTTCTTGGGCATTAGTGCGTTCTCTGCGCAGCCAATCATCGGCACCAGAGGCACCACCGCAAACTTTCCCTTCACCAGTTGTGACTGGTGGCACAACAGAATCACCCACTCCCACTCCCACCGATACACCTACTACTGCACCACCTGCAACACCTGTCATCAAAATTAAGCGCCTCAATTTTGATACATCTAACACATTCAAAGTTGACGATACAATCAAAGCTAATGAGATTGTCCGGTATACTTTTAGAGGACAAAAGGGTCAGCAATTAACAGTCTTACTAGCACAAGAAAGCGGCGTTTTACTTACAGTCTCCGGTGCCAATGGAGAACCGCTTGACAATAGTGCTAAGGCAGTTACCTTCTATCAAGGGACATTGCCACTCACTGATACATACACTATTGAGCTAACTGTAAGCGAAGGAATTGCCGAAAGTGATTATAGTCTCAATGCTAAATTAGAAAACCCAATTCAACCCATACCTACACAAACTCCCACAGAAGCTCCCACAGAAATTCCTTCCCCAATTCCCACAGAATCTCCTCTAGAAGTTCCGACAGAAACTCCTCTCCCAATTCCCACAGAATCTCCCCAAGAAACTCCGATTCAAATCCCAACAGATCTGCCCACAACAACACCACCAATATCTCCCCAGCCAAATCAAAACAACCCTTCTGTTGATGACACAAGCTCCACAGGCAAGGTAAACCCGGCCAACTTAGTAGACAATCAGGTATGAGGCAGATGGCAGAAGGAAACATAATCCACAGTCCAACCTGTCGCCCCTCTTTTTAGGTGATTTGTGGGCAAACGATGTATTACATTGGTTAGTAGTTGGTTGCTAATTGTTAGTTGTTCATTGCTATTAGCTATTAGCTATTAACCATTAACCATTAACCATTAACTACTACTATTGAACGCATTACTGATTACTGGAACAGATACAGAAGCTGGCAAAACTGTTTTGACAACAGCGTTGGCAGCCTATTGGCAAAGATATTGCTCTGCCCGCAGTTTAGGAATCATGAAACCACTGCAATCGGGAATTGGCGATCGCGAGTGGTATCAAAAGCTTTTTTCTCTGGAACAATCTCCAGAAGAAATTACGCCTTTATACTTTCAAGCACCCTTAGCGCCTCCCATAGCTGCAGCTAAAGAAAATCGTCAAGTAGACTTAGCTGTTGTCTGGCAAGCTTTGACAAGTTTGCGCCAACGCCGAGATTTTATTCTCGTAGAAGCCCTGGGAGGACTAGGTTCACCCGTGACAGATGAATTGACAGTGGCAGATTTAGCAGGCGAATGGCGCTTACCCACAGTTTTGGTAGTACCAGTAAGATTAGGTGCGATCGCTCAAGCTGTAGCGAATGTGGCATTAGCGAGGCTAGCACGGGTGCAACTAGTGGGAATCGTTCTTAACTGCGTACAACCCCGTACTGATACTGAAATTACTGACTGGGCACCAGCAGATTTAATTCAATCTTTAACAAATATTCCTGTTTTAGGCTGCTTGCCTTATTTAGAAAATCCCACAGATTTAAACAAACTTGCAGAATTAGCATCCAATTTGGATCTAGAGCGCTTAACTAGTAGTTAAGAGGTAGTGGATAGTGGTTTAGTGGTAAACAACCAACTACTAACTACTGTACGGGAGGCAGCGCGCCCTTGCGGGTTAAGCGCGTCGAGTGCGACTGCCGTGCGGGTTTAGAAGATAAATCATCGGTTTTAGCCGAAAGATAATCAACGAAATCCGCCCCTACTACCTACTAACTACTAACTACCAACAATAATGTGAGCAATGGTTTCGACATTTCCCAACTCAACTAATGTTGATTTATCTCGCGTGCGCCTCTCGATTCGCTTATTGCAACCGTTTCTTGTGGAGTGGCGGCGACGATTTCACCAAAAACCCGAACTGAGTTTTCAAGAAAACCTGACTGCTGAGTTTGTCTCCCAGAAATTGCAAGAATGGGGCATTGAGCATCAAACTGGTATTGCCAAAACTGGTATTGTTGCCACAATTGAAGGTAAAAAACCCGGTTCAGAAAAAGTTCTGGCAATTCGGGCAGATATGGATGCTTTGCCAATTCAGGAACTCAACGAAGTACCGTACCGCTCCCAGCATGATGGAGTAATGCACGCTTGCGGACATGATGGACATACTGCGATCGCTCTTGGTACAGCTTATTATCTCCAGCAACATCGCGAAGATTTCCCTGGTACTGTAAAAATTATCTTCCAACCAGCCGAAGAAGGGCCGGGAGGCGCAAAGCCAATGATTGATGCTGGCGCACTCAAAAACCCTGATGTTGATGCGATTATCGGTTTGCATTTGTGGAATAATTTGCCTTTAGGAACGGTGGGTGTGCGTGCAGGTGCATTAATGGCAGCTGTAGAGTTATTTGACTGCACAATTTTTGGTAAAGGCGGACATGGGGCAATACCCCATCAAACTATAGATTCTGTTGTAGTTGCTGCTCAAATAGTCAATGCCTTACAAACTATTGTTGCTCGTAATGTTAACCCCATTGATTCGGCAGTGGTGACTGTTGGCGCACTTCATGCTGGCACAACACACAACGTGATTGCTGATACAGCAACTATGAAAGGCACTGTTCGGTATTTTAATCCTTCCTACCAAGGCTTTTTTCAGCAGCGGATCGAGCAGATTATTGCTGGTATTTGTCAGAGTTATGGTGCAAATTATGACTTTAAATACTGCGAGCTTTACCCAGCTACAATTAATGATGCAGGGATGGCAGAATTAGTGCGATCGGTAGCCGAAGAAGTGGTAGAAACGCCTGTGGGTATTGTACCAGAGTGTCAAACGATGGGCGGTGAGGATATGTCCTACTTTTTGCAAGAGGTGCCTGGTTGCTATTTCTTCCTTGGTTCTGCTAACCAGGCGAAAAATTTGGCGTATCCCCATCATCATCCTCGGTTTGATTTTGATGAGACTGTGTTGGCGATGGGTGTGGAGATGTTTGTTCGGTGTGTGGAGAGATTTTTGAGCAATAGCCTTGGCGAATAGAATTCGCGGCTAGACAAACAAAACCCACCTGGTGTAATTAAAGGCAATCTGTCCCAGGTTGCCCAAACACAATGAAGATATAATTGCGTGAAATTTGATCTCATTTTCTTAAACCCGCGTAGACGGGTTTTGTCTCGTGTAGCTGCGATTTCCAATTGCCAGGTATGTGATTTAAGTATTGATTAAACCGTGTGGCTTATAGCCTCTCTGGGTTAAGCACAAAGCGATCGCATTCTTTTTGAGTCAAGACACCCATGTGATTTAATCACAAGGCAATGAAAAGTATTTTTCCTTCTGCCTACTGCCTCCTGCCTTATTTTCTAGTTGCACTAGTTAACAAAGGCGTTGCTGATTTAGGCTATGAAAATAATTTTTCGTAATGCCAAAACCCCTGCCCAGACGCGATATATCGCGTCTCTACACATCAAATTCATACTGCGATTCAGCAACGCCTTAACAAAAGCTCTTACTCTTCTGCCGTAAACTACATTTACGACAGTTCAAGAGGTAATAGGTGCATTGGAGAGATTACTAAAACTATCAAGAATTATTGATGCTTGCAATGAATGCATTGGTCGATATACCAGTTGGTTGGTGCTAGTAATGGTGACACTCGGCGTGTGGAATGTTGTCGGGCGATGGCTGGGACGTTTTAGCGGCAGCAACCTTACTTCTAATGCCTACATAGAAGCGCAATGGTATATTTTTGATTTAGTTTTCTTGTTGGGAGCAGCTTACGCGCTAAAACACAATGAACACGTTCGAGTCGATATTTTCTATAGTAATTGGCAGCGCAAGCGCAAAGCACTAGCAGACCTTGTAGGTACAGTATTTTTTCTGATACCTTTCTGCATCATGGTTATAATTTTTTCTTGGGATGCAATCATTGCTTCGTGGCGAATTTGGGAAGCATCACCCGATCCTGGTGGTTTGCCGCGCTATCCGATTAAAGCGATGATTATTGTCGGTTTTGTGTTGCTGATTTTTCAAGGAATTTCTGAGGCAATTAAAAACTTAGCGATTCTCACAGGCAAACTCGAATCCCAGGAGGAACGCCATGACGTTTGATTATGAGTGGCTTGGCCCTACAATGTTTGTGGGTGCTTTGGTATTGCTGTCATTGGGTTATCCAGTAGCCTTCTCGCTGGGTGGGGTGGCGATTTTATTTGCTGCCATTGGTATTGCACTGGATGTATTCGATCCATTATTTCTCACTGCCATGCCCCAGCGGATTTTTGGCATCATGGCAAACTACACCCTACTTGCTATCCCTTACTTTATCTTCATGGGCGCAATGCTGGAGAAGTCTGGGATTGCAGAAAGTTTGTTAGAAACGATGGGGATTTTATTAGGGCGCTTGCGTGGCGGGCTGGCGCTTGCTGTGGTATTGGTAGGGGCACTTTTGGCAGCAACTACAGGTGTAGTAGCGGCAACAGTGGTAGCGATGGGTTTGATTTCTTTACCGATCATGCTGCGCTATGGTTACAACAAAGAATTAGCTACTGGTGTAATTGCCGCATCGGGAACTCTAGGACAAATTATCCCGCCGAGTGTGGTGTTGGTTGTACTAGGGGATCAGTTGGGTATATCGGTGGGCGATTTATTCATTGGTTCGGTGATTCCCGGTTTGATGATGGCGGGTGCTTATGCTGTTCATGTCTTAGTTATAGCTTTCTTGAAGCCAGAGGTAGCACCTGCTTTGCCTGCTAATGTGCGAGATATTGGTGGTAAAGCTTTGGCAGGACGAGTAATTCAGGTAATGCTGCCGCCTTTAGTGTTGATTTTACTGGTATTAGGCAGTATATTTTTTGGCTTTGCCACGCCAACAGAAGCAGGTGCTGTGGGTTGTGCAGGGGCGATCGCACTAGCTGCTGTTTACCGTGAACTAACTTTGGAATCGTTACGCCAAGTCTGCGATTCTACTCTTCGCATCACCAGTATGGTGGTTTTTATCTTGCTTGGTTCCACAGCTTTCAGTTTAGTCTTTCGGGGATTAAATGGCGATCAATTTATGTTCGATGTGCTTGCCAATCTTCCCGGCGGCGAAATTGGCTTTTTGATTGTCAGCATGACAGTGGTATTTATTCTTGGCTTTTTCATCGACTTTTTTGAGATTGCCTTCATAGTCGTGCCTTTATTTGTGCCAGTTGCTCAGAAGTTAGGCATTGACTTAGTTTGGTTTGGTGTAGTCTTAGGAGCAAATCTGCAAACTTCTTTCCTTACACCTCCCTTTGGTTTTGCCCTGTTCTATTTGCGGGGTGTCGCACCTAAAGAAGTTACTACAACTGATATCTACCGCGGTGCCGTACCGTTTGTTCTGCTTCAGTTATTAGTACTGGTGCTAGTTATTGCTTTTCCGGGGATTGTTGGTTTTTTGCCTTCTTTGGCACGCTAAGAGTTCGCCACAGATAACCTTGAGGCTACTCGTTTACTAGCTGCATACGATGCATTTATCAATGATGCTCCAACTTGTTTCACGCTTTGTACCAGTTCGACACCTGCTTTTTCTGGTGAACCTACCCCAAATGGAGGTGAAGGATTATACTCAAGCATCAATTCAATGAATTTACCAGTCTCCTCACCACAAAGTATTCCTGCGATCGCCAGAGCAAAATCAATCCCCGCCGTTACACCCCCACCAGTAATTCGGTTGCCATCTACAACTACTCTTTCTGTACTGACTTGTACCCCCATTAACTCTAGTTGCTCTCGAAATGCCCAATGAGAAGCTGCTCGATATCCTTGTAACAATCCAGCTGCTGCCAAGATTAAGGAACCCGTACAAACGGCAGTCACATACTTAGCTGTCTTGCCATGTGCTTGCAAAAATGCCAGTACTTCCTCATCTTCCATGATTTGGACGGTGCCAAAAACTCCACCCGGTACACATAACACATCCAGTTGAGGACATTCAGCAAAAGTGGTGGTGGGTAAAATTGTTAAACCGCCATTGCTCACCACAGGTTCGAGGGACTTCCACAATAATAAAACACGAGTATTGGGCATTGAACAAAAGACTTGGTGCGGCCCTGTAATATCTAATTGGGTCATGTCTGGGTAAATGACTAAACCAATAGTGTGTTGGCGCTGATTATTCATACAGGTAATTGCAAATGCTTTGATTCACACAGTTATCCTAAAGCTAATTACCTGAACTGCAAATTACCCAGTTGAGTACTTTTTCACCATGTCTGAAAGCTTTCATGCATTAATTCACAAGATAGCGATCGCTCGCGATGAATTCCAACTACGCCTGCATTACATGGATGCAGTGGGAGAGTTGTTTAATTGCCAACACTGGAGTATTTATTTGCATGACAGCCAAGGACAACGTACTACTATTGATATCAAAGGCTTACCAGATAGCTTTATCGATTACTACCAAAGTGTTGGTGCGGCTATCGATCCAGTGATGCAGTATGTGATTGAAAACCATGCACCTGCTCACGAGCAAGTAATTTTTACTGAGGCAGCTTGGAAACAGAGCCGATTATATCAAAGCGGTTGTGGTAAAAAATATGACCACGAACATATTATGACAGGGCCGATCGTTGGGCAAGGAAAACTAATTGGCACAGTTCATTTTGCCCGAACCAGTGGAATAACAGCCTTCAATACAGTGGATTTATTGCATTTGAGCGCGCTTTGTGCCCATTTTTCAGCACAACTAGCATTTTTGAGAACACAACAAGAGTTCAGGCGATCGCAACAAGCGACTTGTCTAACTCCGCGAGAGTTACAGATTGCCTCCTTAGTTGCAAACGGCTTAACTAATGCAGAAATTGCTGCCGAACTTTGGATTAGCCAAAATACGGTAAAGCAGACTTTGAAACGAATTTTTCAGAAGTTGGATGTATCAGCACGAGCAGAGATGGTAGCAAAATTGCAATTGTTTTGCTGATTTCACCAGATTTTAACTGTTTCATACGCAGATAAATTTTCCAGTTGCTCTCGGAATACTTAAGAGAAGTTGCTCAATACCCTTGTAAAAATTCAGCTCCGCCAAGACTAAAGAATTTGTAAAAACAAGTGTTGTATTGTGAGCGCCACAGAAGAGTATTTTGTTAATTGCTGTATATAAACACACAAACAGAATAGTTGTATTTTCCCTAATAAATTGGTAATATTACGGATATAAAGTTTCCAATTTAAGCTTGGCAAGAAAATAAAAACACTCTTTCCCACGATATCGAAGATTTATTCCTTTTTATAGCGGATTGATAGAGATTATATAAGCTTCCGCGAACTAAGAGGTGGTAGTGACTTATACGTTGGTGAAGGTTGAGTGCGGGTTGTTTGGATAGGCTGGAGCTTTGCTGAAAAGGCAAGGTAAAAATTCTATCTGTGATGTGGAGTTGCTAAGTAAGGAAAAATACAAAACCAAAGGATTTGAGAATGCGTCTGAGAAAGCTAGTCAGCTATGGGATTCTTGTAGTGGTATTCGTTATCGGGTTCGGTTTCACGACAATTGCTCGTGGTTCTGGGAATCCACCCGCAAGTGAAAAGATTGAGTTTGCCCAACAAACGAGCGATCTGATGCTCAACACTTTATTCGCGGCGCTGACGCAGGAGTTCGATGAGACTACGCCGGATAACGTAGAGCAGGGCAAGGAGTCCATATCGCTGATATTTAACGATAAGAACAGGGATATGCGGCTAGTCGGCACCCTCGATCCGCTCCGGGAAAGCGATCGCCCCCGTGACAACTTCGAGCGTCAAGCAAACGAACTAGCGCTGGCAGGGCAGGCATATACATCCGTCCAGCGCGTGGACGATCAATGGTACTATCGACGCTCAATTCCCCTCAGCAACTTCAGGGCGGAGTGTGCGCTCTGCCATGCCAATTTCCCAGCTGGCCCCACCTCAGATTGGGTAGGTGCACTCATGCTCAGGGTGCCAATCAGGGAGTAAGAAACTTCCAAAAAAAGCTAAGAGTCAATGTTGTCATCGGCAGCATTGACTTTCTGTTTTGGGTACTTTTGCGAAAAGTAGCGATCGCCCATCGTAAGTAGAAATTTATCTATACCTAACGAAGTAAATATTTATTCACAACTCTTTACAAACTCTAGTAGAATGATTCTATTAACAAAAGTAAGTATTTATTCTCATTGACATGATAGCGGAGCGATTTCCCTGGCTTACCGCGATTGTCCTACTGCCCTTAGTTGCTTCCCTGCTCATCCCTGTGCTGCCTGATAAAAATGGCAAGCGCGTGCGGTGGTATGCCTTAGGTGTAGGTATCGCAGACTTTGTCTTAATGTGCTATGCCTTTTGGAAGCATTACGATACGAGCAGTGCTAGTTTTCAACTCGTGGAAAATTATGCCTGGATACCTCAGTTAGGTCTAAACTGGGCATTATCGGTCGATGGGCTGTCAGTTCCACTTGTACTGCTAGCAGGATTTGTGACGACACTCTCGATGTTTTCAGCATGGCAAGTTGATCGTAGACCTCGCCTATTTTACTTTCTGATGCTGGTGCTTTATGCCGCACAGATAGGGGTATTCGTCGCCAAAGACTTGCTGCTGTTTTTCATCATGTGGGAAGTCGAACTGATTCCTGTCTACCTACTCGTTTGTATTTGGGGCGGGCAGAAGCGCCGCTACGCGGCAACAAAGTTTTTACTATATACAGCAGCAGCTTCTATATTTATTCTGGTAGCAGCGCTAGCTATGGCGCTCTACGGTGGCGGCATCATGACCTTTGATATGGTTGCCCTTGGCATGAAGGATTACCCACTAGGTCTAGAACTGCTGCTTTATGCGGGATTGCTGATTGCGTTTGGCGTTAAGCTTGCTGTGTTCCCCATGCATACCTGGTTGCCTGATGCCCACGGTGAAGCATCGGCTCCCGTATCAATGATTTTGGCAGGTGTGCTTTTAAAAATGGGCGGTTACGGACTGATACGCCTCAACCTTGAGCTTCTTAGCGATGCACACATTTACTTTGCACCTGTTTTAGCAATTCTGGGTGTTGTTAACATTATCTATGGTGCGTTGAACTCCTTTGCCCAGTCGAATATGAAGCGCCGCCTAGCCTATTCGTCGATTTCCCACATGGGGTTTGTATTGCTGGGTATAGCGTCGTTTACCGATTTGGGAATCAACGGTGCGATGTTACAGATGATTTCCCACGGCTTAATTGCATCGGTGCTATTCTTCTTAGCAGGGGTGACTTACGATCGCACCCACACGATGGCAATGGAAAATATGGGTGGTATCGGGCAAGCCATGCCCAAAGTATTTGCCCTGTTTACCATTGGTTCAATGGCTTCTTTGGCTCTCCCCGGCATGAGCGGCTTTGCTGGCGAACTCTCGGTTTTTCTTGGTGTGACAACCAGTGATATCTACAGTTCAACCTTCTGCACTGTGACAGTTTTCCTTGCTGCCGTAGGAGTTATCCTCACACCGATTTATTTACTGTCCATGCTGCGACAAGTATTTTATGGCACTGGTGCAGAACTGAAATGTAACCTTACAGATGGAGGCTTGCAGAATCAGGAAGCTGAAGAAGCGGTTTGTTTCGGCACAGATTGTATATTGCCTAATGAGGCAATATACAGAGATGCTAGCCCACGTGAAGTGTTTATCGCTGCCTGCTTCTTGGTGATAATTATTGGTATTGGATTATATCCTAAGATGGCAATGCAGATGTACGATGTTAAGACAGTTGCGGTGAACGCTCAAGTTCGTCAATCATACACCATCATTTCGCAAGAGAATCCTGGTGTCTATGCTCATGGAGTGTTGATTCCTGAAATCGCAAAGCCTGAGGTAACGCCTGTTTTGGCAAATTTGAAGTAAGCTTTTTGACCTCCATTATTCACATCTTGCATCGGTTATGCGATCGCAATTTTTGTAAGGTGGGCAATGCTTAGGATTGGTTCAAAATCTGATTTTTACATTCTAGGTAATGCCCACCCTACTACTGGTAATGAGGGTGAGTAACAAAAAGGGGTAAAATGCAAGCTATTACCAAAAAATTTTGCCTAACTGCAAAACCAATATCAAGGAGTGCCACTTGTGCGTAGCGGAAGAATGCAGATGTTAATGGATAGGACAGCGATCGCACTTTCTACGGCGTGTGCAATTCATTGTTTATTCCTACTAGTTTTCATCGTTATGCTTCCCGCACTAGCTACGACTTCTCTTGGTAACGAAAGCTTTCACCGTTTTCTGCTCTGGTTTGTCTTTCCCATCAGTGCATTGGCTCTGACGCAGGGGTGCCGTCGTCACAAAGATAGAATAGTACTCGCCTTTGGCATCTTGGGGTTGGGGCTTTTAATGGCAACCGCAATTGTCGGGCATGAAGTCGTAGGTGAAGAAGGCGAGCGCTTGGCTACAGTTTCAGGAGCAATGCTCTTGGCATTTGGGCATATTCGTAACTATAGGCTATGCCGCAAGAATAAGTGCAGATTCTAACAAAAACCACAGCTGATTGATATGGAGAAGTGATCGCTCAAACCTAATTACGAATTAAATGCAAAATTTCCTCCGGGTACTCTTCGACTTTCAAATAAATGAAACCCGTTCGCGGGATTGAAACTATCTTTATCTTATGTATCAGTGCTTGAGATACAGCTTTCAAATAAATGAAACCCGTTCGCGGGATTGAAACTATCTTCCAGTTTTATGTAAAAGCGGAATATTTGCCTTTTAAATAAATGAAATCGTTTCCGCTTACATCGAAATTACTCAATATATGAGTCCAAAAGCTCTGCGTTCCTCCGCGCTCACCTTTGCGTTCCTCTGCGTTAAAAAATATTAGGAATTAGGTAGCAGTAATGAAAAACGAACCACAAAGAACACATAGACGCGAAGCGGCTACTTTCAGAAGCCACTTCGTGTCTACCCGCAGGGTAGAGCACAAAGAAATAAGAGTTTTAGAGAGTTTTTGCGTAAGTCCTGAATATATTATTTCGATGCCAACAGATTTGATATCAATCCTGTTTGCGGGATAGAAACTAAAACAACAAGCGATGAGCAATTTTTCATTATCTTTGACTAGATGTCACAAAATTAGCAAAGCTCAATTCATTCACACGATTCCAGTTGTAAATCTGCTCTCTAAAACCTTTCCACTGTTCGTAAACTTGTTTAAAATTCGCATCTTTACTGGCATTTTCTGCAAATATCTCAAAAGAGATTTTCTCAGCCGCTTGCAGAATATCTTGACTGTAGGGAACCAACTTTGTACCGCTAGCAACTAAATTTGAAAGTACTTGCCCATTCAAGGCATCGTACTGAGTGAGCATATTGACGTTAGCTTCATAAGTTGCCGCTTTCAATACTTCTTGATATTCTTTGGGCAAGCGGTTCCAGGCATTCAAATTAACTAATACATCTAAGGTGGGGCCGGGTTCCCACCAACCGGGATAATAGTAGAACTGCGCGGCTTTATTCAAACCCAGCTTTTCATCATCATAAGGGCCAACCCACTCAGCTGCATCAATAGCACCCCGATCCAATGCCAAGAAAATTTCGCCCCCTGGTAAAACTTGTACATTCACTCCCAAGCGAGACATCACTTGTCCTCCCAATCCAGGAATCCGCATTTTTAGTCCCTTGAGATCCGCAACAGACTTGATTTCTCTTTTGAACCATCCCCCCATCTGCGCCCCAGTACTACCCGCAGGAAAGTTAATGACATTAAAGCTGGTATAAATTTTCTGTATAGCTTCTAAGCCACCACCGTGATAAAGCCACGCATTCTGCTGTTGGGCATTTAAACCGAAGGGCACGGATGTAGCAAAAGCTAATGCTGGGCTTTTGCCAATGTAATAATAGCTGGATGTGTGTCCGCATTCCACTGTTCCTCCTTGCACGGCATCTAATACTTGCAATCCTGGCACTAACTCGCCAGCAGCAAAGGGTGTAATTCGGAAACGTCCATTAGTCATTTCCTTAACTCGTTGGGATACAGTTTCTGCACCAATAAAAGTACCTAGAGATTTCGGCCAACTTGTCGCCATCCGCCACCGGACATTTGGCAGCCCAGTTGTCACACCAGGAGATTTACCAGGTCTGCTACAAGATGCTAGGGTAGCAGTAGTGACTGTAGCGATCGCGGCATTTTGAATAACTTGTCTACGTTTCATAAAGTTTTGTAAATTAAAATATAGTCAATTCTCAGGCTAGTGGAATTGAACAATAGTAATGTCTAGCAGTAAAAAGTTAGACTCATATATTGCAATTGTTAACTTTTAACCTCATGACTGGAGAGCAAAACCTTGGGAATAGAACTACGTAGTTTCGTATTTCTCGACAGCTTGCAACCTCAACACGCAGCATATATAGGAACAGTAGCTCAAGGTTTCTTGCCATTGCCAGGGGATACATCGCTGTGGATTGAAATTTCTCCAGGGATCGAAATTAATAAAATTACAGATGTAGCACTCAAAGCTGCTTCTGTACGTCCCGGAGTACAGGTAGTAGAAAGACTGTACGGCTTACTAGAAGTCCATTCTAGCTCTCAAGGTGAAACGCGAGCTGCTGGTCAAGCTATTTTGGCAATGCTAGGAGTCAAAAAAAACG
Source organism: Chlorogloeopsis fritschii PCC 6912 (assembly GCF_000317285.1). GTDB lineage: Bacteria > Cyanobacteriota > Cyanobacteriia > Cyanobacteriales > Nostocaceae > Chlorogloeopsis > Chlorogloeopsis fritschii. Next base: position 126,225 of record NZ_AJLN01000050.1, read on the forward strand.
AATGTATCAAACCGCGTGTCGTTTCTAGCCAAATTATCCGCAATATTGATGCTTACCAAGCACAATTAATCAATCGCACAAGAAGGGGACAGCTACTACTGGCAGGACAAACACTGTATGTGTTAGAAGTTGAGCCTGCTGCTTACGCTGCACTAGCTGCAAACGAAGCAGAGAAAGCGGCAGCGATTAACATCCTTGAGGTGCAAGCTGTGGGCAGTTTTGGAAGACTATACTTAGGTGGGCAAGAACGGGATATTCTTGCAGGTGCAGCGGGAGCACGAACAGCAATTGAAAGTGTAGCAGGTAGGACAAATCCCCAGGGTGGGCGTCAGGAATAAAGGAGAGAAGATGGCAAATTTTGAGCATCTGGCTTTACTCAAAGCAGGTGCAGTCACCTGGATTGACTGGAGAAAGCAAAATCCCCTAATTAAACCAGACTTAAGTGCTGCTAACCTCTCTGGAGATAACCTCAGGGGTGCAAACCTCGAAGGAGCAAACTTGAGCAAAGTAGATTTAGATCATGCTTTACTGGTGCGAGCCAACCTCAGTGGTGCAGATCTCAGTAGTGCGAACCTCCACAGAGCAATTTTGATTGAAGCTGACTTGAGTGCGGCTAACTTGAGCGTTGCTAAATTGAGCGGTGCTACACTTACACAAGCAAATCTGACTCATGCCAATCTAATTGGTTCTGATTTGAGTGAGGCGAATCTCAAAGGTGCTTGGCTTGGTAATGCTAATTTAATCGGAACTGAGTTAAAGGGCGCTAACTTCAAAGAAGCAGATTTGGGTGCAGCAAAGCTAATCCGGGCTAATCTCTGTTTTGCCAACTTGATTGCAGCTAACTTAATTGCAGCCGATCTGGGCGAGGCAAATCTGTATGAGGCGGAATTAATAGAGGCGTACCTTTACAAAACTAACTTGTACAAAGCTAATCTCAATAAGGCTCACCTGAGTGGTGCATACTTGTTACGGGCTAATTTAAATGAAGCTGATTTGAGTAAAGCTGACTTGAGATGGACTAACCTCAAAGGAGCAAATTTGGCGGGAGCAAATCTCACAGGAGCAAACCTCACGGGAGCAAATCTTACAGGAGCTAACTTGAGCGGCGTGAATTTTGACGAAACTATTATGCCTGAGTGAGGAGCGATTTAATAAAAGGCGATCGCTCCATAACAAGTGCATGAACAATTCTCTTTCCCCATCCCTTTTGCGTTTAATATGAATTAGCCGAACTCACCTTGAGTCGCACCAAATAATAGATTGATTGCAAAAACCAATGTTTAAATGATAACGAACACAGATAAACACAGATGCACACGGATAATTTATCTGTGTTTATCTGTGTCCATCTGCGGAAAGTTTGTAGACGCCGAAGGCGGCTTCCCGAAGGGTGCGGAGGTTTCCTCCGTTAGCGTAGCTCCTCGCGGAGCGAGGCTCAAAGCTTTCCAAGACAGTGTTCGATTTCTAAAACATGATTTTTGCTTGCCGTTTTAATTCACATCAAACGTTATTTACAAGTCTTAAAATCCTGGCGTTTCTCGGCTATGTCTATTACGCTGTAAAAGCACAAAGCCTTGTACTTATAAAATCTCTATGTTTAACCAAATCTAAAACCGTTATAATCTTGATTTTCTTACCGCTTGATATCTTTATTGGTACACTTGAACTCATTAGCCCAGAAAAACAGCGCCTATGGTGCATATAAAGCGCGTTGAACTCACCAATTTCAAATCCTTCGGCGGTACTACCTCTGTGCCACTACTGCCGGGGTTTACTGTCGTCTCTGGGCCAAATGGTTCGGGCAAATCGAATATTCTAGACTCGTTACTATTTTGTTTGGGGCTTGCTAGCTCTAAGGGAATGCGAGCCGATCGCCTGCCCGATTTGGTTAACACTACTCAAACCAGTAAATCCCGTGCCACTGTTGAAGCTAGTGTGACGGTGACGTTTGATTTATCAGATCATGAGCCTGATGAACTCTTAGACAGCGAGCCAATTATCTCTACTGTAGAGATTGATACCCCTGAAGAAGAAACTGAGTCAGAACAGCAACAGACGGAAGACGAAAAAAATCGCCGCGAGAAAATCCGCGCCACACCTGGTAATGACTGGTGTGTTACCAGGAAGCTGCGAGTAACTCCCCAAGGAACTTACACATCAAATTATTCTATTAACGGTATTTCTTGTACACTGGGTGAGTTACATGAAGAACTAGAACGCCTGCGTGTTTACCCTGAGGGTTACAACGTTGTTCTCCAAGGGGATGTTACTAGTATTATTTCGATGAATCAGCGTGAGAGGCGAGAAATTATTGATGAATTGGCAGGAGTAGCAGCATTTGACCGTAAAATTAACCAAGCCAAAGAAACTTTAGAAGAAGTTAAAGAAAAAGAAGATAGCTGTCGGATTATTGAGACAGAATTAACCGCTCAGTGCGATCGCCTCTCTCAAGACAAAACTAAAGCCGAAAAATACCAAAAACTCCGCACTGAATTTCTGGAAAAACAAAAGTGGGAAGCTGTTTTGTCGTGGCGTACCCTGCAAAATCAACAAGAAAATTTAGCAACTCAAATTCAAACAGGCGATCGCACTTCCACAGAACTTACAGAACAACTCACTTCCCTAAATACAGAAATTACTCAAAAAACTGCTGAACTAGATCAACTTAATGCCCGTGTCAAAGCATTGGGAGAAGATGAACTTTTAGCGGTACAATCTACCCTCGCTAACCAAGAAGCAGAACGCAAACAACTCCAGCGTCAGCAATCGGAACTAGAAACTACTTCTCAAGAAACAGTCAAGCGTCTGGCTCAAACTCAGCAAGAAATCCAACAGTATCAGCAAACTATAGAACAACTGGCGCAACAACAACAGCAGCAAACGCAAAATGTGGCGTCTTACCAACAACAACGGGATGAAGCACAACAAGTATTAGAAAGTTCTCGCCAAGCAGCGGCGGAAATTGCTTCTGCTTCCGAGGCTTGGGTACAGCAACAAACAGCACTCAACCGCCAAATTGAAGCTTTACTACAAACCGTCGAACCCCAACGCACTGAACAAGCCCAACTACGGGAACGCGATCGCCAGCTACAGGAGCAAATTCAAGAACAAACTCAACTCATACAAACTTTAGAACCGCAGTTAGCCCAAAAACAAGCTGAGTGTACTCACCTGGAAACGGAATTTAATAGTGCTACCGAACCCATCCAGAATTTAGCGCAAGATTTAGCTGCCACAGAACAAGAATTGCAAATCCAACAGGATACTCAAAAACGTCTGTTGCAAGAACAGCGAGAAAAACAACGCCAGTTGGATAAATTAGAAGCACAAGCACAAGCACAGCAAGAAGTGCAAGGAACTGGTGCTAGCAAAGTCATCTTGCAAGCGGGAATGCCTGGTATTTGCGGGTTAGTTGTTCAATTGGGAAGGGTGGAACCCCGCTATCAATTGGCGTTGGAAATTGCTGCTGGTGCGCGGTTGGGGCATATTGTTGTGGAAGATGATTCAATTGCTGCTGCCGGAATTGAATTGCTCAAACAAAAACGGGCGGGGAGAGCAACTTTTTTACCGTTAAATAAGATTCACGCCCCGAAAATTACTCAAGATTTTACGCTGCGTTATGCTAACGGTTTCGTTGATTATGCTGTTAACTTAGTTGATTGCGATCGCCGCTATAAAGACGTATTCAATTACGTTTTTGGTAACACAGTAGTATTTGCCAATCTGGAGCAAGCACGTAGCAATCTGGGCTTGTATCGGATCGTGACTTTGGATGGAGAATTGCTAGAAACTAGCGGCGCAATGACTGGTGGTAGCATTACCCAACGTTCGGCGTTGCGGTTTGGCAGTGTGGAAGCGGCAGAATCTGAAGAAGTAGCGGCGCTGAAAAAGCGTTTGGTAGATATTGAGAGAGTTTTAGAGCGTTGTACTGAAGCGATCGCATCTCTTTCGACTAGAGCGAAAGAATTATCGCAACAGGTGACAGAAGCGCGGGGCAAACGACGGGAACAGCAACTGCTGCTAGAACAGTTGCAAAAAGAAGTTAAAACTTTGACATCTCAATTAGAAACAACGCGATCGCAACTGGCTCAAAACACCAAAAAATTTGCCACTGCCCAATCTCGTCTCGAAGTTTTAGACCGGGAATTACCGAGCCAAGAGCAACAATTACAACAGGTACGTCAATCCTTGGCAGAATTGGAAGCTTCCCAAACTCCCCAAGAATGGCAACAAATCCAAGCAACAATTAAAATTCAAGAGCAACAATTGCAACAGCAAGAGCAAAGATTACGAGAAGCAGAGCAACACCTCAAAAACCTGGAAAATCAACAACAAAGACTGCAAGAGAAAATCCAAGAAGCCGAACAGCGAATTGCAGAATATCAAACACAGCAAACAACTTGTAGAGAGGCGATAAATCGCGTCTGTGGTGAAATAAATAAAATTGACGAGCAAATTATCCATACTCGCGCTGCCTTGGCGCAGATGGAACAGAATTTAGGAGAAGAAAAACAAAAACGCGATCGCACAGAAGCTGAATTACGCTCCAACTTGCTGCGTCAGCAGCAATTAGAGTGGGAACTGCAAAAACTACAAGAAACTCAGATTACAAGACGAGAAGAACTAGCAAACGTACAAGCACAACTGCAAACAGTCGCGGCAGATTTGCCATCTCCCTTGCCAGAAGTGCCAGATAAAGTCGATTTAGAAGAATTGCAAAAAGAATTGCGATCGCTTTCCAAACGCTTGCAAGCGATGGAACCAGTTAATATGTTGGCGTTAGAACAATACGAACGCACTCAAAAGCGGTTAGAAGAACTCAGTCAAAAATTACAGACATTAGAAGCAGAAAGAACAGAATTATTACTGCGAATTGAGAATTTTACCACTTTACGGCAACGCGCTTTTCAAGAAGCCTTTGACGCTGTTAATGAAAACTTTAAATCAATTTTTGCGACTCTTTCTGAAGGCGACGGTTATTTACAACTTGATAATCCAGAAGATCCGTTTAATAGCGGACTTAACTTAGTAGCACACCCTAAAGGCAAACCAGTACAGCGCCTGGCTTCCATGTCTGGAGGAGAAAAATCTTTAACAGCTTTAAGCTTTATTTTTGCCCTCCAAAGATATCGCCCATCGCCATTTTATGCGTTTGACGAAGTAGATATGTTTCTAGATGGGGCAAATGTGGAACGATTAGCTAAAATGATTAAACAACAGGCGCAACAAGCACAATTTATAGTTGTGAGTTTGCGCCGCCCGATGATAGAATCAGCCGAACGCACAATAGGCGTCACTCAAGCGAGAGGAGCTTTTACTCAAGTTTTGGGTATCAAGTTACAATCCTCCAATACATCTGCTTGAGTTTTTGTTAATAATAGTGTATAGATAAACCGGATTCGAGATCAGGACTCCGTATAGAATGACCTCTGAACAAGTAATTAGGCGTTCCGATATTTTAAATACTCAGGTAATCACCCGTGACAATGGCAAGCGACTGGGAATAGTCAGTCAAGTCTGGGTTGATGTAGATCAGCGAGAGGTTGTGGCTCTTGGCTTGCGAGACAGCCTGATCTCCGTCTCTGGCATACCGCGTTATATGTACCTGAGTAACATCAACCAGATCGGGGATGTAATTCTGGTTGATAACGAGGATGTCATCGAAGACATAGAAGTTGAAGCCTACAGCAACCTGATTAACTGGGAAGTTATTACCGAAACAGGTGAAGTATTAGGTAGAGTCCGGGGTTTCAAATTTAATGGAGAAACAGGTAAGATTTACTCCATTGTCGTTGCATCTTTGGGAGTGCCGCAAATTCCTGACTCTTTCTTGAGTACCTACGAGTTATCAGTAGATGAGATTGTCAGTACAGGCCCCAACAGGTTAATTGTATTTGAAGGAGCCGAAGAGCGTGTCATCCAATTGACTGTTGGTATACTAGAGCGTCTTGGGATCGGCAGAGCGCCATGGGATCGAGAAGAAGTCGAAGGTTACGACTACGCTCCACGTACAATTGCACCACCAAATCAACTCCCAAGTGGAGTGCCAATCGAGCCAATTAAGCCGAAAGTTCGCGCACCCGAACCTGTTGCTCAAGAATGGGACGAAGATTATTATGAAGAAGAACGCCCTCCTCAACGGCGAGTAATGGAAGCGAGAGCCTACGAGTCGATTCGCTACGAAGAGGAAGAAGAAGACAATTGGAGTGAGGCAACAGGTAAAGACAGATATCAGGCACAACCCTACGAACCTCCGGTTTCCAAGAAGTCATACGCCGAAGATTACGACGACTACGACGACGATCTCAATCGCGACGCTTGGGATGATGAACCGCCAAAACCGATAAACATTCCTAAGAAAGTTAAAGAGAGACAGCCAGAGTACGAAGAAGAAGGCGGCTATTAAAATTATTTCTTAAGATAATTGCCACGTTCTTTTTGTCCACCAATGCTTTCCATCACTGCCACGATCGCCTGAGCTAATTCCTCTGGTTCGACGGGTTTTGCTAAATGTTGTTGAAATCCTGCTTGCAGAGCTTGCTTTTGATCGTATTCTGCGGCGTAGGCAGTCAGAGCGATCGCCCCCATTAATCCTCCTTGTTTGGGCGATCGCTTCCTAATTTCTTGCATCAGCATATAGCCGTCGATATCAGGCATTCCAATATCGCTAATCAATATGTCGGGCTGGAAGCGATCCAGCAGAGTCAATGCTTCAGTTGCTGATGCTGCAACACTCACCCGCGCTCCATACTGTTCCAAAATGGTGAGTACCAAGTCTCGCATATCAGCTTCATCATCAACTATAAGAATTTGCAGTTGACTAAAATCAAAGGTGCGAATAGAGGGTAGATTATCCTGGTTTTTCTCCTCAACAACCTTCATTAACGGTAATCTCACCTTAAATGTCGCGCCCATTCCCTCACCCCGACTCTCTACATCAACCGTTCCGCCATGCAATTCTGTCAGGTGACGGACTATTGCTAATCCCAATCCCAAACCGCCAAATTTCCGAGTAGTTTTACCGTCTTCCTGGCGAAAATATTCAAAGACGTAAGGCAAAAATTCTGAACTAATGCCTTTGCCGGTATCTTTGATAGTAATTTGAGCAGATGAATCAATGCACTCTAGGCAAATCTCCACTTTTCCCCCGGAGGGAGTAAACTTGATGGCATTTGAGAGTAAATTCCAAACAACTTGTTGGAGACGAGCAGAATCCCCAGACACAATTACTACATCGGTACCAAGGTTTTTGTAAATGTGAATGCCTTTGGCTTGGGCTGCCAACCTTACCGTTTCTAAAGCAGCGTCAATAGTAGTTGCCAAGTTTACTGGAGAAATATTCAATACCATCTTGCCCCGGAGAATACGGGAGACATCGAGTAAATCTTCAATCAGTTGGGTTTGTAATTTAGCGTTACGTACAATCGTCTCTAAAGCACGACGGGTTGCTACCTCATCGAGCTTGCCAGCTTGGAGTAGTTTTGCCCAGCCCAAAATCGGATTTAGGGGCGATCGCAACTCATGGGACAATACTGCCAAAAATTCATCCTTGATCCGATTCGCTGCCTCCGCTTCCTCCCGTGCAGCTTGTTCTCTTTGCAGAATGCGATCGCGCTGCTGTTCCAATTGTTTTTGTTCTTCAATATCAGTTGCGGTGCCGAACCATTTGATAATCTTACCTTGTTCATTTTTCAGCGGCACTGCTTGGTGTAAATGCCATCGATACACGCCATCTACCCGCCGTATCCGCCCTTCGGCTTGATAGTTTGTACCTGCTTGTTGCGCTGCTGCCCAATTTTGGCTGAGAGTTGGTATATCATCAGGATGGACGATCGCTTGCCAACCTTCGGTTTGTGCTTGGGCAAGCGTTAAACCTGTGAAATTTAACCAGCGTTGATTGACATCTAACAGCACTCCCTCTGGATTGGCTGTCCACACTAATTGCGGAATTAATTCAGCCAAATATCGATAGCGCTCTTCACTTGCCTTTAGATCTGCTTCTGCTTGTTTGCGATCGTCTATATCGGTTAATGTGCCATACCACTGCACAACCTGTCCTTGGCGATCGCGAATTGGCACTGCCCGACACAAAAACCAACGATAAGCATTGTCTGATACACGTTTTAAGCGAAATTCTGTTTGATAAAGCGCTCCTGTCGTTAGACAAGAATTCCAAACTTCATAGGTTGGCTCAAAATCGTCTGGATGAACCACCTGTTTAATAAAATCTCGCTTGCGTGTTTGCTCTAGCGTTAACCTTGTATACTCAATCCAGCGTTGGCTAACATATTCTGGTTCACCATTGGCTCTGGCAATCCAAACAATTTGTGGCATGGCATCAGCCAGCTGACGAAATTGGGCTTCGCTTTCTCGCAATGCCTCCTCTATTTGCTTGCGCTCAGTAATATCACGAAAATACACCGCAACTCCATCCGCAGACGGGTAAGCGTTGACTTCCAACCAGCGCCCGATGGGTTCACCAAACTCCTCCCACCAGACAGGAATTTGTTCTGCCACGGCTCGGTGGAGTTCCCGATATGCTACTTTCCCAACTTCTGTAGGAAATACTTCCTGCCACACTTGTTTGCCAATCAATTCTTGTGGCGATCGCCCTAACAATTGGACAGCAGCCTGATTCACATAGGTATAACGCCACTGGCGATCAAACGCCACAAACGCATCAGTAATGCTCTCTAAGATATTGTGAACTTGATCGCGAGCCGTCTCAGCTTCTGTGCGTAACACCTGCTCTCGCTGTGCTGCTTCCTGACGCAGCCGAGCCATTTCTAGATGAGTACGAACACGAGCCAACAATTCTTTAGCACTAAAAGGCTTAATCAAATAATCGTCCGCACCTGCTTCTAATCCTTCAATTTGTGCCTCTTCCCCGGCTCTCGCGGAAAGTAGAATAATCGGCAACTCGCGAGTGCGAGCGTCACTCCGCAGTGCCTGAAGCAAGCCAAAGCCATCCAAGCGAGGCATCATCACATCACTGAGAACTAAATCTGGCAGGTGATCGCTTATTGCCTGTAACGCTGCCATACCATCGCCTACTGCCTCAACCTGATAACGACTACTCAACAACCGCTTGACATAATCCCGCATATCGGCGTTATCGTCAGCGAGGAGAATACGGGCACTTGAAGAGGACACGAAGACGCGGGGAGCGGGGGACACGGAGTTCAATTGTGATTCACGTTCTTGCCCCTTGTCTCCTTGTCTCCTTGTCTCCTTGTCCTCTTTTCTCCCCTTGTCTCCCCCTCTCCCCTGCTCCCCCTCCTCTTCTGGCAACCATCTCAAGGCTTCCTCCACGTAGGGAGCAAAACCAAGTGCGGTTGAAACTTGAGTTGAGTTGGTTTGGACACGATTGGCTGCCTTCGACTCATCCAAAACAGAATCTGGTGGAAGATGAGCAGTACCAGTGGGAATTGTCACCGTAAAGGTAGATCCTTCACCTTCAATGCTTTCAACCTGCACGCTACCACCGTGTAAGCGGACTAGTTCTTGTACTAAAGCCAGCCCAATTCCTGAACCCTCGTATGTTCTGGCTCTTGCCCCTTGAACGCGATGAAAGCGCTCAAATAGATGCGGCAATTCGGCAGCAGGAATTCCCGTACCCGTATCTCGCACAACTAGTTCAACATTGTTTTCTGAGTTACACAAGCTCACCGTAATTTCACCCTCAAAGGTGAACTTGAAGGCGTTCGAGAGCAAATTGAGTACAATTTTCTCCCACATATCGCAATCGACATAAACAGGTTCACGGAGCGGTTCACACTCCATAGTTAGACGCAAACCTGCCCGCTCGATCGCAGAACGAAACACGCTCGATAGCTCCGCAGTCAATGTAGCTAAATCAGTAGGTTGATAAATCGCCTGAATGCGCCCTGCTTCGATCCGCGAAAAGTCTAACAGGGTGTTTACGAGCTTGAGCAAACGGAGACTATTGCGATGCACAAGCTCTAGCTGTTGTCGGTTTTGGTTCGATAATCCTTCATTCGCAGCTAAAATATCCTCCAAGGGGCCTAGCATTAAGGTGAGCGGGGTACGAAATTCGTGAGAAACGTTGCTGAAGAAGACAGTTTTCGCCCGGTCAATTTCTGCCAGTGCTTCCGCCCGTTTACGTTCTTCCTCGTAGGCTTGAGCGTTGGCAATGCTAGCCGCGATCTGAGCCGAAACCAAATCGATGAATCTTTGATAATTGTCGTCAAAAAGCCTGAACGGGTTTAGCCCGACAATTAATATTCCCATCCGTCCCGTCTGTCCTGATGGTGCGATTGGTACGGCTACTGCCTGATGGGGTGGCTGCTTCCAAGCACCCGTCGGTAGGTTGCCAAAAGACGATCCTAAATCAGAAATCAAGCATGGTTGATGGGTTTTGAGTACTTCTGCAAAGGGCCAAACTGCATCGGTGTCGAGAGCGGCAGTTTCAGGGACTGCTGAGTGTTCCCGTCCGATCCCGCAAGTTGCAGCTAGCTCGACACGCTGCTGCTCTGGATTTGCCAGATAAATCATCGCGAAGGGGAGATCGTAGGGGTTAGTTTCCAGACAACTCGCACTTAGTATACAAGCTTGCTCAAATGTGCGCGCATCTGCTGTCCTAGCAGCCAATTCCCGCAGCATTGCCAACTGGCGATCGCCGATGATCTGTTGTGTGTCATCTGTATTAGCGCAAATTATACCGCCTGTGCCACCTTGATCGTTGGGAACCGGGCTATAGGAGAACGTGTAATAAGTTTCCTCCGGATAGCCGTTGCGCTCCATGATCAGTAGCAGCGATTCGTCGTAAGTGCCTTCATTGGTGAGCATAGCCGATTCGGCGCGAGGCCCGACCTGATCCCAAATTTCACGCCACACGTAGGAAGCAGGTTGCCCAAGCACTTGTGGATGTTTGCCGCCAAGAATCGCTTTGTAGGCGTCGTTGTAAAGGTTAATCAATTCCTCGCCCCACCAGACAAACATAGCTTGGCGAGAAGTTAACATAATGCGTACAGCAGTTTTGAGACTTTGCGGCCAGTTCTCGACACAACCAAGGGGCGTTTGCGACCAATCGTGCGATCGCATTAACGCTCCCATCTCTCCGCCACCTACAAATAAATCTTCAGGTACAGTTGCCTTCACATCAGGGTTCACAGTCTTTAACTCCTCATCCCTGAAAATATTTTTCTAGTAAATCTTTGCCGTGATCGCCCATTTGATGTAGTAGCACTTTAGTTTGTTTGAAAGCCAGTGGTAAAGGTCTTGCTCGCTCGTTTTCCCATCGGTTAACGCTGTGAAACGAAACTCCTAACTTCGATGCAAATTTTATTTGCGAGAGTTCAATACGCGCTCTTGTTTGTTGAACCAACTCTGCAAACTTTGGCTGTTCTATTGCAGGCATGGTGCCGATACCTTTTAATTTCTACTGGCGGTTGGACTATACTGCGTAAGACCCTCTTAATCTCTTGAATATATCATTTGGTATATTCCTTACGACCTCTACCCCAAGATGCAAAAGTAGGGGCTAGGAAGAGGACATGGGTAGGTGGGGACACGGAGTTGAGGGAGTTGGGGAAGTGATAAAAGTAAATTCTTCCCCATCTTTCCTATCTCCCTCATCTGTTCCTCTCCCCCTCTCCTCTTTTATACCCAGCACCCTTTGAAGCAAGAGCTACTTCAGAAGCGATCACTGTCGCTGGAGGTAAAGCTTGTGCTCCTGAGCTTTGGTGTCATGCCAAGGAAACTGTCTACGGTGGAGCTTTGCTCAAGCTAATAATTGGCGGCGAAATCATTTGAGCTTGGCTTCATCGAGATACACGAAAGATGAACCGGTAATAGTAGGCGATCGCACTATAGCTTCAAATCTTATTTAGCTGCTGAACAATGTTTGGTAAATAAGCCTGCCTGAGATCTTGCACCATTCTCAATAACCGTAAGGTGGAGAGAAGTCCTGCAGGCGGGTTTCCCACGCCCAGGGAACTTCGGAGCACTGTCTAGAACATAAAAATAAGGGTTTGAGGAAAGTTAGGCAGTGCCCACCCTACAAAAATTGCAATAAAGCTTGTCTTCCTACTTACTAATCACCATCTTTATAAGAGTTTCCGTAATTTTACTCTCTCGGCAAAAAAATAGCAGTTTGTATGCTGGTGATAACAATCAAGAATATATTATGTTATTACTAAAGACTTTGGACGAGTTTAAACAGTTTTGTCAGCAAAATTTATTGCATGAATTACAAGTATTTGAAGCACGAAGACAGCAAGTCCGAGTATCAGTTTTTGTATCGATTTCTGTATTTTTGATTTTAGTATATTTTTTAATCCAATTTTACAAATATAATTTAAATGACATCTTGTCGGGTTTATTTTTATTTAATTCATTACCAGAAAAAATTGTTATTCTATTATTATTTACCTGGATGTATATTGTTGCATTTTTCATGATTTTGTTAGCTTTTACACTATTCTATAATGCAGCATTTGAAACTTTTGTTAGTAGTTTTGATACCAAAATAATAGAAAAAATATTTGATTTTATTAATACAAATCGCAGTTTTAATATCTCAATCACACCATCTGAAGAAGATAAAGAGTATACTCTCTCTACTTTATGTAATAGTCAAATTTTTAATGTATTATTTAAGCCTAGTTATATTAAGCACGACAATTTAATTTCTGGTCAGATCAATGATATTGATATTATGTTCGTAACAATAGATGCAAGCATCGGTGTTAACCACTATTGGACTTATATATTTGATATAAATTATTTGATTAAAGAAGCAAAATCAAAAGTATCAGAAACTTTTACAGAAGCTCAATTTATAGTTTTAATTCCTATGCTTTTTATGCTGCTATGTTTTAGATTAATTAAAGGTATCCCGTTTGTATTTAATCGAGTTATCCGAGGTCAAAATATAGATTATCAGCGTTTTCAAGTTGAAATATTAAGAAATGAAGCCTACAATACTCATGTTTTTAAAGGCTTATTTTTCACTGCAAAGTTTAATAAGTTTGCTAAAGCAGTAACAATTATCAAACCTAAGTTTTTCAAAGCTAATATTCATTCATTTCTTGACGAAAAAAAACAACTAGTGAAACTAGAAGATCCAGAGTTTACAAAATATTTTACAGTTTACAGTGAAGACCAAGTAGAAGCACGATATGTATTATCTACAAACTTAATGGCAAAGCTGGTTGAGTTTCGCAAAAAAGCGCGTAGAAATATTTATGTTTCGTTTGTTGATGACATCATCTACATTGCTATAGAATACCCAGAAGGCATTTTTGAGCCGAATTTATTCCGAAGTATGCTAAGTTTTGCGCCCTTGCGCGAGTATTTTGAGACTATCCAGTTGATGTTTAAGATTGTAGAAGATTTAAATTTAAACAGGCGCATTTGGAAAAGTTAAGCACCGGGCGATTTATAATCGCTAGGGCGATAGTACTGTGACGTGATCGCTTGTCTCAAATTTTTTAAAGAGACTGCCATACTATAAATGACACTACTGATGTCGTCTTATTTACGCACCCCAAGTAAACTGCACGCTTCGCTGCCGAATCACCTCTTTATAAAGCATTTCTAATTCAGCCACATTATTACTGAGGGTATAACGTTCTAATACTCGTTTTCTTGCTTTTTGTCCTAGCAGGGTTGTTAACTCAGGATGATCTTGGAATAGCGGCAGGAGGGTTCTAAGTTGAGGCCGCACCGTTTTAGGATTAAGAATTACACCTGCTCCCTTTTCTAATACTTCTCCATCTGCACCCACATCTGTAGCTATACAGGCTATTCCACAAGCCATTGCTTCTAAAAGGGAGAGGGATAAACCTTCTACCAATGAAGGTAAAATAAACACATCTGCGCCCCTCAAAATATCGATGCGTCGGTTTTCATTGGCGACAAATCCCAACCAAATAATTCCGTATTCAGGGCCATAAAACGGTTCTAAAGAAGATTTTAAAGGCCCGTCGCCAACTACGAGTAACTTGCTTTCTGGAGCCATTTCCGCTTGTTTCCAAGCACGGAGGAGGGCTTCAACGTTCTTTTCTGGAGCTAATCGCCCTTGGTAGACAAATAAGCGATCGGCGTCAAAGTCGGCTTTAATGTCAGATGAACCAGGGGAATATTTAATGACATCTACCCCGTTGGGTATAACGGCAATATTCTCTGGGGGGACACCCATACGCGCCAATAATTCGCGTTGAATTTGGGAAAATACAATCACGCGATCGTAATTACCCAAAAAAGGCGCATAAAGCTGATAAGCCAAAAGTTGAGTTCCCGATACCAGTTTTGCTCCTTTACCTGCAAAAGGTGTGTGGAAAGTAGCAATTAAGGGTATGTTAAGTTCTTCACAAATTTCCGGTAAAACAAAGTCTAAAGGAGATAGGGTGAGGGAAGCGTGGACTATGTCTGGTTTGATGCTTCGTAGAGACTGAGTTAAAACTTTAGTCGCTTTGAAAGTCGGAATGGTGTAAACCTGGGACTTGTAAATGAAAGGTAGGGGAACTTCTTGAAAATTTGGCCAGTTGTCTGGTTCAGATTCTTCTTGGGCAAAATGCAGAAAGCTAACTTGGTGTCCCAGTTCTAGTAAGGCATTTGTAATTTCTCGACTGTAAGTTACATTACCGCAAAAGGGTGATTTTTTTCCAATCCAAGCTATATGCATTCTTTGATTAACTATTTACAAAAGCGGGTTTAATGTATCAGTTTTTGTTTTTCTGTACTGTTTTGCTTTTTGTACTTTGTGGCTTATTGCTAATCATAAAATACAGCCAGTACCCACTTCAAACAAATTTCTTTATGTTGTGTTCTCCAGAGCTATTCTCGGTTTATTTGTTTTATTTATAAGTTGTTAATGAACTATGTCATTCTCAAAAAACAATGATTGAGCCAGAAATAATTTCTAGCTAAACGTAAGATTTATCCCTAACATAAATGATATGGGATTTTTTATTTTTTTTAAGTTTACCATGAAAGCAAATGCTTTTGATAATAATTGATTGTGCAAAGGGAATGCATAAAATCCCTTTGAACAGTTATTTAGTCTTGTGATGTACACAAGGATAATAAACCACCTAAAAAGACGAACGCTGCCAATCCCAAAAAGACTGCTTGCAATCCAATAAAGGTTTCTGCTACACCTGCTAATGCCAATGGTAAGGTGAGAGCAATATTAATCACATTATTTTGCAAACCAAATACTTTACCACGCATTTGTGGAGGTGTTTCTGTTTGGATCGCAGTTTGCATGGGTATACCAACTAATGCACCAAAGATACCCACCAGCATCACTAACACCAGGATAATAAATAGTTGTTGGGTGAATACTGATAAACCAATCAAAGATGCAACCATGCCCACACTGCCACATAAACTCAATTGAGTATAAGAGAAGCGTTGTCCAAATTGTCCTAGCATCGTTGCTCCTACAGCGATACCAACTCCACCAGCTGCTAGTAAAAATCCGAACTGCTCGGCTTTTAAATTAGGAATTACTTCTGCCATGCGAACAGCAAGAACGGTTAGTGCCGCAAACACGGAAAATAAGACAATGAGTTGGATCAGGGCATTACGAAGCCGAGGATTGTCTTTGAGATAACGCAAACCATCCTGCACGTCAGCAAATATATGTGGAGATTCTGTTTTGGGTGCGTGAGGCTTTTCGTGAGTTGCCAGCAGCAACAAAATTAGTCCGGCGATCGCATAACTGCCACCAACAATAATTTCTTTACCTAATCCCTCACTACCACCAACTAAAAACCAAAGGCGATCGGCAGTTGCTAAGAGTGGTTCGCCGATGGCAAACCCTATAATTACCGATGCCATCATCGTTGTGGTGTAAAGAGAGTTAGCTGAAAGTAGATGCTGTTCTTGTACGACTAAAGGAATTGCTGCCTGTTCTGCTGGTGCAAAAAACTGTGTCAGAGTGGAAACTAAAAAAGTTACTCCCAAAATGATGGCAAAACCTACAGGTAAAACTCCGATTGGTTGCCAATCATGGGTGAGCCAGAGTAAGAAGGGGATTGCTAAAACCAGGATACCCCGCCAAATGTTTGTTCCTACCAGTACCATTTTTTTCGACCAACGGTCTACAAATACACCAGCTAGGGAACCAAATAAGACGGCGGGAATGGTAAAAGCCATCATCAATGCTGACACCCAAGCACTAATGGTGCGATCGCCGATTTGAAAATGAGTGTTAATCAGGGCGATCATCAACACCAAATACACTTTATCTGCCAACTGACAGAAAACTTGCCCTCCCCACAGTGCCAAAAAGTTGGGATTTTTCAAAACAGGCCAAAACCCATTTTCTTTACTATCATCTGCTACTGCTTTGCCATTAGAATCAGTCTTTTGTGGCTCTGATTTTCCAGGTACAGCACCATTTGTTAATGGCAAAATTTGACCATCGGTTTCATCTTTAGTATCTACTTCAGCATTACCCGATTGGTGATTTGAATTTTTTTCAGATTCGGTTTTAAAATCACTCTTTAGTGGTTGAGAAAGGTCTTTTGCAGATTTTTCTTCAGCATAAACTGGATCGGGTGTAGTTTTTGGAACTGCACTCAGGTGATTGGGTACTTTAGCCACTGATGCCCTATTCTGCTTTTTAATATGACTTGGTGACAGTGGCAGGATTTTGTGATCCAAATCAGAGGGATGCATCATGGTTGGCATTAAAGTAAGAATCAATCAAGGTAGCGGAGCGAATAGGGTGACCAAAGTGATACTGGGCATACTGACGCAAAACTTGCTCTACAGATAACCAGCTACGATCTTTGGTCGTATCTTGCATTATCTCTGATTGCGACAGCTGTTGGAGTATAGTTAATTCCCTTGCATTCAAACGTTTGGAAAGTGCTGGCATTTCTTGCCTGTGGAATATAGTTTCGTAATCGAGGCTTTGAGTAGATGCGGTTTGAGAAGACGCGGAGAATCCATCAAAAACATTCCCCCCCTCCCCTTGTCTCCCCACGCCAGTCGTCTCAACGGGGGAAACCCTCCGAAGTTCTGATCGGCGGAAGCCGCCGCTCAGACTTCTCTCCGCAACGCGCTGGCTCCTCCCCTTGTCCTCTTTCCTCAAGTCTTCCCAAGCTGTCAAGCAAACAGTTCCACCAGCACTAATACTAAATCCTACTTGCCAATTAGGGTCTGTAAAATCTGGTATGAGAGGGCGTTGAGTTAAACAACACATATGTACTTCTGGTGTAAACCCTGCCAAAGCTAAAAGTTGAAACAATCCATGAGTTAAAAGAGCCATAACACTGGGTGTTTTTTGGCTGGATAATTCTTCTAATCGCTTCAAATGTTCGTTAATTAACTCATATAGTTCTTCTTGAGGTTGTTCGCTTAAACCTTGACATAGCACTACCTCTGCTAAATACTGGCTGGCTGCTAGCCTTCCCAAATCTTTTGCAAGTCCTGAGTAAGATTTTACAGTTTGGGCTTGCGTAATTTTATCTAGCGATCGCCCTTTAGCAATCAGTAAATCATTAACCACAAACATTGCACTCCTGCCACCTAAGCTGGAATTATGCTTGCGTGCTCCTGGGGCGATCGCTCGAATCAGTCCATATTCTTTTGTCAAAATCGTAACTATTTTATCTGACTCGCCAAAAACTTGGGTTCTAAGATTAATTCCAGTTGCTTTATAAGTTTTACTCATTAGTTATTAGTCATTGGTCATTAGTCATTAGTCATTGATCGTTAGTCCTTACAGAGGACAAAGGACAAGTGACAAATCACAAATGACTACTCTCTTTTCTCCAGCGTATCGCGCTGTCGCAACAAATCGACACCACGAGATGTGCCTAATCGTGTGGCACCCGCCAAAATTAAGTCAAGAGCTTGGTCAATACTGCGAATACCACCTGATGCTTTAATTCCCACCGCTTCTTTAGCAACTTCCTTCAAAAGTCGCACATCTGCCACTGTTGCACCCCCATTCCAACCTGTACTAGTTTTGAGAAAAGCTGCCCCTGCATCCATACATATTTCCGCAGCCAGTCGTTTCTCAGCATCCGTCAGTAGGTTGGTTTCTAAAATTACCTTTACTGTTTGCCCAGTTTCTTCACAAATTTCTGCGATTTCCCTGTGCACCTCATCAGTTTTACCAGCTTTTAACCAACCCAAATTAATTACCACATCCAACTCAGTAGCGCCATTTTCCACTGCTTCTTGAGCTTCATACAATTTCACTGCTGAAGTTGTGGCTCCAGTAGGAAAGCCAATCACCGTACAGACTTTTGGCTTTTTACCGTAGAGGTATTCCGCTGCAAAGCGCACGTGAGCAGGATACACGCAAACCGCCGCAAAGTGAAATCTATCTGCTTGTTCACACCATTGTTCCACCTGCTCGGTTGTAGCTGTTGGAATCAGTAAGGAGTGATCTATATATGGCGCAATATCAATATCTGGATAATCTGCTGCCATTGCTTCTTCTATATAGTGATTGATTATTTATCTTTATATAAACTTAAGACTATTTTAATAAATAACTCCACTATATATTTAAGATTTTTCCTGAAAGTTGTCTGATTTGCTTAGTTTTAGTTGTAATTGCTATCCATACCAACATTGTTACCATTATGTATTTTGCCTAGACATCTTCTAGGATTCAAGTATTAATTATAACTTTTTTCTCTTACTACCTACTAGAAAATCCAAGATAGTGTGGGCTAATCCTTTAGATGCTAAATAAGGCACACCATTACCGATGGTTTTAAACATATTAGTTAGTGACATATTCTCTGGAAAAACGAATTTTGCAGGTAAAGATTGTATTGCTAAGGCTTCAGCTACAGAAATTCGTCGTGCTTTGTAGGGATGTAAATGTACTTCGTTATTGCCATAGCAAGCGGTAGGAGAGTAACGCCATCTGTGCAGACGTTTGTAGGATTTTCTGGAATCATCTCCTTCATCAATGCTACCGAATTTTGTAATACCTGCCCTTGGTTGAAAATAGTGTTTGGCATTGGGGTGGTGGAGCACATCATTTTTTCTAAACCAGTATTCAACGGTTAGCTCCACAGGAATATCTTGAGGGCAAGGCAAAATAGAATCTTCTTGAAAAGGTGAACTTTTACTCCAAGGATAAGTAAATACTTTTTCTTTGTTAAATAATACGTATTTTTCCCAAGGGAAAATTTCTCTAGTAAATTGATTATAATTTAATATTTTTATCCCTAAATCTTTAATTAAAGATATTTTGAATCCCAATAAGATAATTCTATCTCTATCTTGAGGCACGCCGTACTCAATAGCATTAATTAAACGCTCTGTTAATAAATAACCAGCTTGAATTAACTGCCGTTTTTTTGCTTCAAAAAACAATTGATGTTTTTTTGTCTTCCACAAACCTTTAACATTCTCAAATAAAAAGAAATCTGGTTGTTGTTGACAAATTAATTCAATGTAAGCATTTGATAGTTTGCCATTATCTCCCAAGTATCCTCTATTTTTACCACCAATTGAAAAGTCAGGGCAGGGAGGCCCGCCAATAAATCCAATAATATTATTAAATTGGCGGCAGTCTTGTACTAATTCTTGTAAGTAGATTGCTTGTAATTTTTCAGTGAGTTTAGTAACATCTGCTTCTTCTCCGAAATGGTATCCGTATGCTGGTAACGGTAGATTTAAATTAGCTCGACAATAGCGGTATGCTTCCATAAATGAGGAAGAAATTTCATTCACATAAACAATATTAAAACCACTGGTTTCAAAGCCTAAATCTAGAAATCCCGAACCAGCAAAAAAGGAGAAAATACTGGGGCGATCGCTCATTGTTAAATTCGACAAGCGGCAAGCAGAATTGTGTGTTTTAAACTAATGTATATTAGCGCCTTTTTCCGCTGCTTGTAGTTGCATGATGCCAAAAAACGATAAAAGCAATCTATCAAAAGCTCGTGCCTCTGATATTCTTGGTTATGACGACTTTAGCTGAAGTTACCAGATGAACGCTTTGGTACGCACAACAAGCCATACAACATGGCTGGAGTCGCAATGTGTTAGTCCATCAAATTGAAAGCCAAATTCTCTCTATACCTCTTCTCTTTGCGTTCTACCCTGCGGGTAGACACGTAGACGCAGAGCGGCTTCCGTAGGTAGTGGCTTCTGAAAGTAGCCGCTTCGCGTCTATGTGTTCTTTGTGGTTTGTTTTTATTTCTTGTGCGTTAGCGCATTTTCATACAGAATTGGTATCATTTTATTTTCAAATAAATCAACCACAGATGAACACCGATGAACACAGATTTTATCGGTATCCATCTGTGTGCATATGTGGTTGTAATTAACCTAAATCCTGATTTTTGCAAGAAGTATAGTATTTAAATGTTATTAAAGGGAATGAGCAATAACCCTGAAAGTTAAATTAATTCTTGGTTGAACTTTCTTTGATGTTTTTGGAATTTGATGCTGCCAAAAATGCTGTGTTGTGCCAGCCATAAGCAGGAAGCTGCCATGTGTTAACTCAATTTCTGCTTTCAAGTCTTTATTGTCTTTATGTCTAAACATAAACCTTCTTGTTCCACCAAAGCTAACAGAACCAATTACAGGATTTTTACCTAATTCTGCTTCAGCATCAGTATGCCAGGAAATTCCATCATTTCCATCTCGGTAAAGATTTAGCAAGACGCTATTAAACCTAAATTTTGCTATTTCCTCTACTTTCTCTTTTACTTGTAGTAATGTAGGTGTCCAAGGCTCTGGTTGAAGATGAATACCTGAGAATGTGTATGACTTGTCTCTATCTCCATACCAAGCAGTTTTTCTCGGTAAGTTTACTTCCTTACCATAAATTTTCATCCTATCTTGTCGCCATTTGATTTCGTTAAATAAGGTTTGAAAAAGCTCATCGCTCTCTTGCTGATTGAAAAAATTGCGATAGAAAATCACATCAGCGTCTGACATAGATAGAACTTCTTTCTCATCACTCTTTAGTGACTCATCTATCACAGAGTCAAACCCAGAGAGTAAGTTTCCCTGAATTGCATTCATAGCCTAGCTATTTTTCATACAAATGATACTCAGTTAATAGATGTAGCAAATAAGTTATCTGTGGAAAAAGATTACCCATCTGCTACATCTATATACCAAATATCATTAACAAATTTTTCGTTATCCCACCGCCTTCTCTGCACCAATAAGTTCACCCTCAGCAACTTCTGGCAACAAACGCTTCACGCCTTGCTTGACAAAGCCTTGCAGGAATGAAATCTGCTGGTTCTGTTGAAATACCTTTTGTAGAGTTTGCCCCAATTTCTCCACATTAAATCCAGTGGTAGAATTTACAGTTACTTCCTGCTGTTGGAAATATTCTACTAAGCTAAGTCCAGCCAAGCGCGTCAGATAAGCTGCACTTACACCCTGCACTGCACCACCAGCAACAAAGGTGATAGCGTGACTCTTGAGAACTGTACCGATCGCCTTACTAGAAAGTTCAACTAAACCCAGCTTGAGCATTAAACCTCCCATTTCGCCAGCTACGGTTTTCGCCTGTTCTATGGAAAATTTCTGCTGGTAAATATTCCCCAAATCCATTACCATCTGGGCGTTGATTGCCGCAGTTGCCAAAATATCTAGTGCTGGTACTGGGTTGGCGAAGGCAGCAGCAGCAGCTATCCACTGATATTGTTCAATCACTGGGTTGGCGCGATCGCGTCTGATTTCATTCAAGTAATTTTTCGCCTCGGCTTTGAGCGACAGTGTCTTTCTCATCACAGTTGCCCACACCAGTTGCTGCCCTTGCTGTGCCAAAGTCTCACCTAACTGCTGTGTTAACTGCTGGATGTCTGGTGCTGGTTGTTCCATCCATTCTTGCACCGAACCATCTTCACCATGCTTGCGAACTTTGACAGGCAGGGGAGAAACAGCAGTTGCCACTACGTTTCCCAGCATCCGCTGTTTTAATGACAGCAAGACATTAGCGCGTTCATCTGGCAAATATTGGTCTTTTTTGTTGAAAACCAGCATTAATTGCTGATATTCTGCTTTTAGCTGCTGTATGGCTTGAAATTCTGTATCTGTCAAATCGCCGTTTGTCAGGAACAAGACAAAGTCAGCTGTCTTTGCTTGTGCTAGTGCAGCAGCATCTGAGTTTTCTTCGGCTTGTGCAAACAAAGGCGGTGTCTCTTGCAAGCTGACTGTTTGCCGGATCTGTGGATGCCAGTTAGACTCTAAAACCTGAATCAAAGTGGTTTTACCTACTGACTTGCCGCCAGTAACAGCTACAAGAATATCTTCTCTGTCTAACTCCAAGTACAGCTGGGGTATTCTTTCTCGCAATGTTACTAAAGCTTGGTGATTTTCTGCTTCGCTTGTTAGTTGGCTCACCACAACTTCGGCTTTAGCGATCGCATTTTCAACTGTTGCCCGATCTACAGGCATTTCTAGCATTTGCGAACCGCTTTTAGGGCGATTTTGCTTTAATAACCACAAACCGCCACCAACTAGCAACAAACTCATCACACTAAATTCACCTAGCTGCACCATAGAATGATGCAAACTTTGTAACATCCAGAGAGTAAATGTTAGTCCCAGTCCTCCCACTAAGATCGGTCGTTGCAACTTCACAACCATGACTCACCGCGCTTTTTGGATTATTTCTACTTTAGAATAGATCAAAAGCTTGCTTTTAGTGGCTTATACAAGCGATACAGCATAACTTTCTTTATATAAATTTGCTTTGCCTTACTAGAGGACTTGCGATCGCAAGCCTAATTATGGACGGTTATTACTACAAAGTTAGTAAAAAACAAAAGACATACAACTGAAAGTAAGTAGGTAGACATAATTAAACTTAAACTACTAACCTTAGAAATACATTCAGCAAGAGGATTTTTCCATCTGCCCTCTGCCTCTCCGCAGTCGCTACAACGGAGGGAACCTCCGCAACGCGCTGCCCTCTGCCATCTGCCTTCTACCTCCATCCTCAAGTTCGATAATTACACCTTATTATTTCCTGTATACGTCTGTCAGAATAGAGCTGTAATCTAGAGTAATCATCCTTTCAGTATTGGTGTATTGCCTTAGATTTCAAAATCAGGTTCGTCTGGTTTATAGATTAAGTGATAGGAATGCAGTATGGACAGTAACAACTGGATGCAGCAGTTATTGATGCTCGGTATTGGTACAACTTCTATGGTGGCAGACAAACTACGAGAAGCAAGCGAGCAGATGGTGAAAGATGGCAAGCTCGATCCTGAGCAAGCCAAAGCAGTGATGGATGATATGGTAAAGCAGCTAAAATCGGAACAGGGCAACTGGGAAGGCAATATGCAACGGCAGATGCGAAATATGCTGCAAGATTTAGGGGTTGCACGCCAGTCGGAGGTTGACGAACTGCGGGGTAGAATTGACAGGTTGGAGCGTCAAGTGCGTGATTTAGAAAATAAGCTTTGGCGCTAACAATTTATAATCAGTCGAAGGCAGATGGCAAATGGCAGGAGGCAGTAGACGTGTTGCCATAAGGCGTTGCGTTAGCTAGCGGCGTATCCATTGGTAGGGAAGAAAGTTTTTCATCCGTTCTGGTGTACGCAGTTCATCAATGCTACTTAGAATCTAAAATCTAAAATTCAAATTTTCCATCAGGATACGCTTTCTGATTTAAACTAATTTTTGTCCTACAGGTCATCCTATATATATCTAGACAACCTAAGTAGGGAGGACTGATTTTGAAAGCGATTTTACTCAGCGTGGGTTTCATGCTGGTTTGTGTTGTGGTTTTGGTGTTAGCGCAAGTTGGCGGTGGCAAACAAGAATCTGCGATCGCTGCCCAGATTACCGAAACGACACAAGCCCCCACTGCTACAACTGAAAACAAAACTCTCATTACAAATATTGCCATGTTCGCATCAGATGAAAATGTCGTGACTACCCCCTCTGGGTTGAAGTATATCGATTTAGTTGAGGGAACTGGGGCGACACCTAAGCCAGGGCAGAAGATTACGGTTCACTACACTGGTACTTTAGAAGATGGTACTAAGTTTGATAGTTCACGCGATCGCAATCGTCCCTTCGACTTTAAAGTGGGCGTTGGGCAAGTGATCAAAGGCTGGGATGAGGGACTTAGTACTATGAAAGTAGGCGGGCGTCGTCAGTTAATCATCCCCCCAGAGTTAGGTTACGGCTCTCGTGGTGCTGGTGGTGTGATTCCCCCCAACGCGACGCTGATTTTTGATGTGGAGTTGTTGAAGGTTAGCTAATAGCTAATAGCTAATGGCTAATAGAAAAAAGCAATTAGCCATTAGCTATTAACTATTAGCATTAATAATTACTTGGTTTAGCTAAATTTTTAAACTTCGTAAATTGGGGATCGAATAAGAGTTTAACAGTTCCGGTTGGGCCATTACGATGTTTAGCAATGACGATTTCTGCAATACCTCTTTCAGGAGTATCAGGATTATAATATTCGTCCCTGTAGAGCATAATTACTAAATCCGCATCTTGTTCAATCGAACCCGACTCTCTCAAATCAGATAACATTGGACGCTTGTTAGTACGTGCTTCCACACCTCTACTCAACTGAGATAAAGCAATCACCGGCACAGATAATTCACGGGCTAAACCTTTGATTTTGCGAGTAATTCTAGATAATTCTTGCACGCGGTTGTCACCTGCTCCCTCCATTAATTGCAGGTAATCAATCACAATGAGTCCCAAGTTCGTTCCTACTTCTGCTTGCAAGCGTCGTGCTTGACTCCGCATTTCTGTAACTGTAATATTCGGTGTATCGTCAATAAAAATTGGCATTTCTGAGAGCATACCAATCGCACGACTTAAAGGTTCCCACTGAGATTGACTAATACGTCCACTGCGCAAATAACCAGATTCAATTTCTGCTTCGCTTGCTAATAAACGCTGTACCAATTGTTCTTTGGACATTTCCAAACTAAAAATCGCAACTGGTAATTTATATAAAGCGGCAACATTATAAGCTAGGTTTAGGCAGAATGCAGTTTTTCCCATTGACGGCCTGCCAGCAACAATAATTAAATCTGAAGGCTGGAAGCCACTTGTCATCGCATCTAAATCGTAAAATCCACAAGGGATACCCGGTAAAGCTACACCTTGATGGCGTGTCTCTATGTCTTGGAAAGTATTTACTAAGGTGTCAGCAATGTGAACTAAACCTGACTGGGGGCGCTCTTGGGCGATCGCAAAAACTTTCTGTTCTGCCTGATCGAGGATTTGTGGTAACTCGTCTTCTGTTTGGTAGCCGAGCTGAACAATTTCATTCCCAGTTTTGATTAACTGACGCCGCAGGTATTTTTCCATCACCAGCGTTGCCAAAGCGTCGATGTTAACTGCTGAAACTGTTCTGTCTACAAGGGAGGCTAGTTTATTTCTACCACCAACACGAGCTAGCAGATCGTGGTCATTTAACCAACTTGTCACCGCAAGCAAGTCTGTGGGCTTACTTTGACTGTGGAGACGCAGTGCTGCTTGATAGATATCTTTATGAGCGCTAATGTAAAAAGCTTCTGGTACTAGGCGATCGCTGACTCTACCGATCGCTTCTGGATCGAGCAATATACCTCCGAGTATTGCTTCTTCTGCTTCAATATTTTGGGGAGGTAGGCGATCGCTGCCTAGCCCTTGAAAATTTAGTTCTTCAGACATATAAAAATTTTAGACTAGGATAATGAACTATTACCCCTATAGTGCATAACTTTCACTTCCAATATATAAAGACGTTGCACTGCAACGTCTCTACACATCAAAGATATTGTTTGCAAAAATTTAATAGTTGAAAAAACACAGACGCAAGATTTATCTGTGTTCTCTATTCTAGAAAATTAGATTTTTAGCTGGCAACGACTTGAATGTTGACTTTAGCCGTTACTTCTGAATGCAGCTTAATCTCTGCTTCGTATGTTCCCAAAATACCAATATCAGGTATGGTGATGCCGCGCCGATCCACTTCAATCCCAGTGGTTTGTTGAATCACATCAGCTACGTCTTGGGTGGTGACAGTACCAAATATAGCTTCTTTTTCACCAGCTTGCTTGGCAATATTGAAGGTGCCAGCTTTCTCTAAAGCTGCTTTTTGTTCTTGCGCTTGTTGTTTGAGTTCTAGTTGCCGCTGGCGCTCTAACTCCCGGCGGCGTTCTACTTGCTTGAGAATACCAGGAGTAGCAAAAGTTGCCATACTCTTGGGAAGTAAATAATTACGAGCATAGCCGGGTGCTACTTCTACTAAGTCGCCTGATCTACCCAACTTTTTGACATCCTGAGTTAAAACTAACTGCACGCGTTTCGCCATTGTTTTTCTTTTTTCTTTGTTGCTTGTAAAATCTCAATATCTTGGGGTTCAGCAAGATAGTTTACAACAAGTGTAGCTTTATCCCCAGGAGCGTTTGCTTATAGCCAATCAACCTAGAGATCCTAGCGAAATATAGGGTGCGATCGCAACCCATAGCTGCAAGAAAATTCAATTCTTAACTAATGACTAATGACTAATGACTAAAATCTATCTTTCATTCCTCGCAGGCGGGCAAAAGTTTGCACCGGATCTTTACTCTTAGTTGCTGATTGTAATGCTGGCTGCTCCCAACGTAAGAAGGGATTTGTACGTTTCTCAATTCCTATCAATGAAGGAACAGTCGCTTCTCCTCGGCTGCGATACGCCTTCACTTCATCGTATCTTTTCTGTAAGTCGGCGTTATCACCGTCTACTGTGAGAGCGAACTGTAAATTTTTTAATGTATATTCGTGAGCACACCAAACTCGTGTATTCTCAGGCAGATAACGAAGTTTGCTTAAAGATTCTACCATTTGCGTTGGTGTACCTTCAAATAAACGACCGCAACCACCAGCAAAAAGTGTATCACCACAGAATAGCTCTCCTGTTTCTGTTGGATTCTGGGGAGGGAAGTAGTAAGCGATATGAGCGCGGGTATGCCCTGGTACAAAGATTACTTCTGCGACTCTATCTGCAAACTCGACGCGATCGCCTTCTTGTAAAAATACTTTTTGTCCCGGTATTCTCCCTCGATCCTCTGCTCCACCGTATACTTTCACATCCGGAAACAGTTGTATCAATTCTTTATTGGCACCCACGTGATCTGCATGATGATGTGTGTTAAATATTGCTACTAAGCTTAACTTTAGTTCATGAAGTTTTTTTAAGACTGGCTGTGCTTGTGCTGGATCGACAACGGCAGCAATATTTTTTTGGCGATCGCACAACAGAAAAATGTAATTGTCTGAAAGTGCTTCTAGGCGAAATACTTGCATTTGCTATGCCTCCCTGATCAAAAAACGAAAGATTTATATTCTTGAGACTACAGCTCGCATAATTGTTACAAAAAATTAACCTATAACTGTAATTTTACTGAAGGTTTGTCCTATTCAGTAAAACTGTATTAATTTATCCGTAAAACTTCTGTGGGTGTAAAAGTAAATACAAAGATAAATTTATGATGTTATGAGTACCTTAAATCTACTCATAGATTTTCATTAAACAGCTTCAATAATTTGCTATTGGATGTTGATGTCCATAATTTTTATTATGACAATAACTTTCTCTTTCAAGCAAAAGTTGAGCAAATATTTGCATGATTTTTTTTACATACATCATGAAACATATGAATAATCAAAATTTAATGTATAAAACTATCGAAGACCAAGCAGAGTTAGCTGTTGAAAAAATTGTAAATCGAATTCTTGCGTCAGGCAAAATGAGTCGTAAAGACCATATTTTGCTGACATCAAGCGCACTTGCTAATGGTGAACTGAGTGATGAAAGCCGTCGCCAAATTAATCGTGTATTTGACTATCTGCAAACGAGTCGTTTGAAATTAGTTGATTGGTAAACCATAGAAGATAAAATCGCACCATTGCTCAGTTTTTTTATCAAAGTATTACAGCCTTTTTGTAAGTTATAAGTATGTTGGTAATATCTGCAAAATCTGGGCAGTTGGGAAATAGGCTGTTACTATTTGCTAATTTTATAGCATTTGCTTTGGAAAATAATTTAATAGTTATAAATCCAGCTTTTGAGGATTACGCTGCTTTTTTTGAAGGTACATCTAGAGATGTATTGTGTTGCTATCCAACTCCGCAGTTTTCTGTATTTGGTAATAAACTACTGCGCAATTTATACTATAAAGTTAACCGTTATTTAGTTGATAGCAAATATTTTAGAGTTATCGATGTTAAGCGGGATAAACCATTTAATTGGAGTACTTTCAATTTAGTAGAAAAATTGCAACCAGGAAAGCTCACTTTTTTCCAAGGATGGTTATTTCGTGATGGTTGGTTTGTAGCTGAAGTAGACAAACTTCGCAAGCATAAAGAAGCAATTCGTACATATTTCCAACCTTTAAAAAAATATCAAGTTAACATATCAAAACTAATATCTGTTGTTCGTCAGGAAACTGATATTGTAATTGGCATTCATATCCGCCATGGAGATTATCGCCAGCATCAAGATAGTAGATATTTTTTTGAAGTGGAACAGTATGTAAAGGTGATGGAATCAGCGCAAGCCCTATTTCCCAATCAAAAAGTCACATTTTTGATTTGTTCTAATGAACAACAACCACATCATCACTTTCAGAAGTTATCTTACGTATTTGGCAATAATCATATAATAGAGGATTTGTATTCATTAGCTGAATGTGATTATATTATTGGCCCTCCTAGTAGTTATACTATGTGGGCATCTTTTTATGGGGAGCGTCCACTCTACATGATTAGGGATGTCAACAAAAATATAGACATTAAAGATTTTGTTCAATTTTATGAATGGCAGGGTATTTTTCACTATCACGAAGACTGGAGTAAGAGTTACTGGGAATGGACACATTAGCAATTAAGAATTAAAAAATATATGACAGTAAAAAGCAGAGGATTTATTACTATATTGACAGGTCTTTACTCTTTTCAAGATTGCATTCATTTTTTAGCATCGGTGAGAAAATTTCATCAAGAACCAATAATTATTTTAATTGACCGTGTTCCCAAGATTTTATACCCTTTGCTTACCGTTTTCAAAAATGTAATTCTCAAACCTGCTCCTGCAAATGAAAATACAGTTTTAGCATCGCGCTTGGCAAAGCTAGCTTTGTATGAAGCGTCTAGTGAATTTGAGAAAACAATCTATTTAGATGCCGATATATGCTTACTTTCTGATATTAACGATGTGTTCGATTCTTTAGATAAATACGATTTTTTATTAACCGAAGATGTACAACCTAAAATTGTTAAAGCTACAAATTTAGTGCGAGGCAAACAAGAAGATACTTTACCGAATGTTCTATCAATTCTACAATCTGTAGGTTTACCACTACAAGAAGATAGCATTCAGTATAATGGTGGTTTTATGGCTTTTAAAAAAACCGAGTCAACTAAAGTATTTTTTGAAAAATTTAAATACTACTTTGAAATTGTTAAAAACAATCAAGATAAATTGCTGTTGAAGGATCAAGGGGCTTTTGCTTCTGCGATCGCTACCGTTAGACCAAAAATTAAAATATTATCACCTGCCTATAATTATCTTAATAAATGGAAGGATTGCTATCAAAAAATTGATGAGCCTATTAAAGTGCTGCATTGTACTTACCCTTATAGACCTCAATCTGCCAAAGATATTACTAACTCAATCTATACCAGAGTAATTGACAAACTTGCTAAAGTGATTTTACCAAATCAAATTACTAATCCCTGGCGTAAAAAATAATGAATTATGTATGGTAAAAAACAAAGAAAAATCAAAAATATCATTGCTTGTCTGGAATTTATCAACCAATGACGGTTTTATTCGTGCTTCTTTGCTACAAACAGCCTTGAAAAAGCTGGGACATGAAACAGAAATTCTGGGTTTTTTATTTGGTAAAAACTTATATGAAGCTATTCCTCGAAATACTGGTATCTATGCCGTAGAAGGTACAAATTATCCCAATTTTTTTAAATCAGTTGGAAAATTATTCAAACATATTCAAGGAGATATTATTTATGCAATTAAGCCTCAACCAGCCAGTTTTGGAGTTGCACTTTTAAATAGATTCTATACTCATCGACCAGTAATTGTAGATATAGATGACTGGGAAATGAGTTGGCATGGTGGCGATAATTGGTATTATCGTCCTACACTCAAACAGTTGGCGAGAGATGTATTAAAACAAGATGGTGCTTTGAGAAATCCCAATCATCCTTTGTATCTAAAATGGATGGATAATTTGGTAAAAAAAGCTGATGCGGTGACGGTAAATACAAAATTTTTACAGCAGCGTTTTGGAGGCACGTTTATCCCTAATGGTAAGGATACCTCATTATTTCATCCTGCTCAATACGATAGTAATGCTAGTAAAAATCGCTATGGTTTATCTGGATATCGAATTTTAATGTTTCCTGGTGCGCCAAGACCATATAAAGGTTTAGAAGATGTTCTGATAGCGCTAGATAAAATTAATCAGCCTGATTTAAAACTAGCGATCGTGGGTGGTAGTCCCTATGATGACTACGACAAAGAACTTCAACAGCAGTGGGGGCGGTGGATCGTCAAATTACCAAAGTATCCTGTTGATGTCATGCCTGATGTGGTAGCTGCTGCTGATGTCATTGTTGTTCCACAGCGAGATACCCCCGAAACTCGTGCCCAATTTCCTCTCAAGCTCACAGATGGAATGGCAATGGCTAAACCGATATTATCAACAAAGGTAGGAGACATTCCAGATATTTTAGGTGAAAGTGGCTATTTAGTTGAACCTAGTTCTCCCGAACAAATTGCCGAGCAAATTCAGTTAATATTTCAAAATTTAGATGCCGCAAACGAACTTGGCAGAAAAGCCAGAGAAAGATGTGTTGAAAAATATAGCATAGAGGCAATGGCATCTAGCCTAAAGTCGGTAATTTCTCGGTTGTGAACATACATATAAAGTATTGAAAATTAAAGATTAGTTAGATGTAATTCACTTGGTTTTTATAATCAAGCTGAATAGATATTTATACATATTATCACGGCTCACTAGTATGATAATTTTTTAGTTTGATTTTGAATGGAGCCTAACAAAGATGAATATTTTTAAGAATAACTAAACTGTCATAATTGTCCCCAATGTTTACCAAAAAGCTACTACTAAGATTTGCTAAACCCTATCCAGGCTTAATTTTTCTCACGATAATATTGGGATTTTCTGGAGCTTTATTTAATGGGGTTGGTACAGCTTTAATTGTGCCAGTGATTTTAAAAATTGTCGGACAAGAAGTAGATTTTAGCAGTGCCCCTTCCATTCTCAAAGCGATTATGTCTCCCTTTGAGAAACTGCCGGAAAATAATCAATTATGGGTAATGGCTGGGGCAATTATCCTGATAATTTTTTTAAAAAATTTAGCGATTTACTCTAGTACTTTGTCATCTAGTTATTTAACACGCCGATTAACTTCTGATATGCGGGAAACAGGTGTACAACTGTTACTGAGAGTTGATTTAGATTATTACACCAAAATGAAAGTTGGTGATTTAATCAATCGCCTGGGGGGAGAAATAGGACGTGCTGCCAGTACTATTGGCAATAGTGTAAAATTAATTATTTTAGGAATTACGATTTTAGTTTTTGTAGGCTTGCTATTATCTATTTCCTGGCAGTTGACAATAGCGACGACGGTTTTGCTATTTTTTGTAACTTTAGTTAATCAATATGCGATTGGGCGTTCTCGAAGATTTGGCAAACAACTCAGCGAAATGTCAAAAGCATATTCAATCGCTGTATTAGAGATTCTGAGTGGAATTAGGCTGGTAAAGGCAACAGCTAATGAAGAGAAAGAATTCCTAAAGATTAAGCAGCTGATTCGCGATCGCGAAAAAGCAGATTTCCAATCACAAATGAATTCAGAGGCGATCGCACCAATCAGTGAAGTAATGGGAATTACTGCTTTACTGTTGATTGTCTTTTTAAGTCGCACATTTTTTAAAGAGCAAATTGCTTCGCTATCAACTGTACTCTTAACGTATTTATTACTTTTACTAAGATTACTACCCCTAATTTCTCAGTTAAATACTCTTCGTAATAACTTTGCCAATACATCTACCAGCATGGAGTTAGTTGTTGATTTTTTATGCTGGGATAATAAACCTCGGATGAATGAGGGTAATATCCCTTATACCCAATTAAATCAAGGTATCCATTTCAACAATATATCTTTTGCCTATCCAGAGCGGGAAAAGTTGGTACTCAAGGATGTGGATTTATATTTGCCACGGGGAACGACTTTAGCTTTAGTAGGTAGCTCTGGTGCAGGTAAATCGACAATAGCAGATCTCTTACCCAGATTTTACGATCCGATTTCTGGTTCGATTACCATTGACGGCATCGATCTACGCGAATTTACTCTGACATCTGTGCGCAAAGCAATGGGAATTGTCAGTCAAGATACCTTTCTTTTCAATGATTCGGTGCGGAATAACATTGCTTATGGAAAACCAGATGCTAGCCAAGATGAAATAATTACCGCAGCCAAAAGAGCAAATGCTTACGAGTTTATCAGCAAGTTACCGCAAGGATTTGATACTCTAATAGGCGATCGCGGCGTTATGTTATCTGGGGGGCAAAGACAGCGTCTGGCAATAGCGCGGGCACTGCTACAAGATCCAGAAATACTTATTCTCGATGAAGCTACCAGCGCATTGGATACCGTTTCTGAACGTTTAGTGCAAGCAGCGATTGACGATTTAAGTCGCGATCGCACTACCTTAGTCATTGCCCACCGTCTCTCCACAGTACAAAAAGCCGATCGAATAGCCGTATTAGATCAAGGAAGTGTGGTAGAGGTAGGAACCCATGAGGAACTTTTACAAAAAGGTGGTTATTACTCGCGTTTGTACTCAATCCAATTTGGTGAACAAGAAGAAACAGCCAGCAAACGCCAGCAAAGTTTAATTCGTATTTCTCACGAAATTCGTACGCGGCTAAACTCAATGATTGGCTTCCTACTATTATTAATTGATAACTTTAAAGATAATCCCCAAGAACGGCAGGAATTAATTACAGATGCTTATAAATCTGCTTTAGGTATTATTAATATTCTTGATATTTTTGAAGACATCGTTAACTTGCAAATTAAATGGCAGCCCTCTCTTACGGGAGAGCTAGATTCCGATGCTACTGTTAATTATCCAAGTTATAGCAGTATATCGAGTGAATTTCGTACAGACACCAATGAAATAGTAAATTTAATGCGTTTAATTTCTGACAATTATACAGAAAGCCTTGAGCAAGAAAATCAATTTATTCAAAGTGCTTTTAAATCTGCCATACATTTACTCAATAGTCTAGAAAATTTTGAAGATAAAATTAAATATTTAAAATTATGAAATATACTAAATTTAAAAAGCACTACATTTTTTTTATCCAAGAAGATTTACCAAAGCCAGAAGCCCATTTAGTACAATCTACAAATGCAGCTAATGCAGCCGCAAACTTAGGTTATTCAACAGTTTTGGTATATCCTTACAAAGGATTTAAAGCACTTAATCCAATTAATTTAGCTCGTCCTTTTTATCCTCATAAATTACCAGAAACACTCATTAAATATTATAACCTCCATGACAAGCTAAAAGTTTCTCCTCTACCAATGCCTTGGCCTATTAATTATTTTCCTAATAAATTTACTAATTCAAATACTATCGCCACAAAATATTATTTTCCGTTTTATATACTTCCTACTACTAAACTTGTTCATAGTCGCAACTGGAATTTTATCAAAGCTGCTATTAAAAATGGCGTACCAGCCATTTACGAACATCATCACCACGAACAGAAGCCATTTGAACAAGAAATAGTTAAACATCCGCTATTTCAAATTGCTGTCACAGTTGCCGATACCATTCGCGACACCATGATTCAACATGGAATGCCACCAGAAAAAGTAATTAAACTCCATAATGGTTACAATCGTTTATTTATGGAAAGACAACCAGAAAAAGCAGCGGCATGGCGTCAAAAACTACTCAAATATGGGAGAGACAAACTAGTCGTCTATGCAGGGGCGCTACGAAAGTTTAAAGGTATTGATGTTCTAATTGATGTGGCTTGGGAAATGCCAAATATTCAATTTGTCTGTGCAGGCGGTAATGAAACAGAGGTAAAAAACTATCAACAGTTAGCTCAAGAAAAGCAAGTTAGCAACATTACATTTCTCGGCTACATCTTACATGAAGATTTACCATCTCTGCTCCAAGCAGCTGATATTTTAGCTCATCCTCATTGTTTGGGAGAGGCAGCAACTTTTACATCTCCCTTGAAATTATTCGATTACTTTGCCTCTGGCACTCCAATTGTGGCTACAGAAATCCCCTCTTTAATAGAGTTTAAAAATACTCAGGCGATCGCTGCTTGGTGTGAACCTAATCACCCCAGTAAATTTGCCGAATCCGTGAGGCAAGTTTTAGAAACTCATCCCCACAAAATCGAAGGTTATGCTAACAGTATTGAATTTGTCAAACAGTTTTCTTGGGAAAATAGAGCAGCAAAAATTCTCAGCTATGTTGATGAGTCTTTTCACCCTCAACTTGTTATTTAATCTATAAAAAAATGACTATTAAAACTATTGGCATGATTAGCAGCTATCGCAGTTTAGAAAACAGAACCGATTGGCTGTGGCAACAAACCCCTTATGCATTTGGGATTTGGAACAATATACAATTACAAGCTTTGGCAGAAAAGCCAGATTACTTAGTAATGTATCAATTTGATTTTCCCAAACATCAAAAACAACATCAATCCTGGTTCAAAAGATTTGGCAAACAAAAACAATCAGAAGTAAATATTAGCTCTCTCTTACGTAGTGTTCCCAAAGAAAGAGTTATTTATCTTTTGCGAGAACCACCTTTAGAAGAAATTATTGAGATAAATAAATACAATTATCAGCAAGCACAGCAGTATTGTGGCTACATTTCAGGCGCAGATGATTTTGCTCCCAATCCTGATTATATGCCTGCAATTTGGTATCATTCTAATTCATTTCAAGAATTAAATGAAATGCCTCCACCCAAAAAAGTTGCTCCTTGCAGCTGGATTACTTCTGGAATTAATCGTACTGCCAATCATCGCCAGCGGTTAGATTTTTTGTATGCATTGCAAGCTAGCGAAATTCAATTTGATTTGTATGGGCGTGGCTTACCTGCACGAGCAAAAACATTGGGGGAATTAGGTAATAAATGGTATGGCATGGCACCCTACTATTACAATCTGGCAATTGAAAACTACAGCAGTAATAATTGGTATGTCAGTGAAAAATTATGGGATGCACTCTTGGCATGGTGTCTACCAATTTATTATGGCGGATCAGCAGCTGATAAATTGTTGCCTGCTGGTAGTTTTTTACGATTGCCTAGCTTGGATGAAAAAGGCATTGCCTATATCAAAGAAGTCACAGCTTCTCCTGATGCTTGGTATGCAGCAAAAGAAGCAATTCAAGAAGCCCGTCAAATTATCTTACACGAACTCAATCTCATTAACTGGCTGTCAAAATTTATTGCTAATAACTCATAAATTATGGATGGTATTTGTACCCTTGGTAATGACTGCGTTTACGACCAACTGATTGCTTTACTCAACAGTATTGATGTCATATTAGGTCGAAATACTCCTGTCTGTATCTATCCTTTTGATGAACAAATAGAGCGTATTACTGAAGAAATAAACAAGCGTCCTAATGTATTTATTTACGATAATCAAGAATCAATGAATCGTTGGGATGAGTTTATGCTAGAGGCTAGCCCTGCTAGCATGAACAGAGATAAGTATAGAATATATGGCGGACATCGGCGATTCTGTGCTTTTGACGGCCCTTTTGATAAATTTGTTTATATGGATGCTGATACTCTAGTGATGAATTCACTAGATTTTGTCTTTGAGAAATTAGATAAATACGACTGTATTGTTTATGATTTTCAATTTCTCTATCCAGAAAAAGTATATAACACAAATTCAAGTAAGCTACTAGAAACTTTTGACGAACAACGACTCAAAAATGAAATCTTCTGTTCTGGATTCTATGCTTCAAAAAAAGGCTTATTTAATCCAGAAAAAATTGCAGAATTATTATCTTATCTCAGAGCAGGTGAGAGGGAAATCCTTTATTCTACAGGCGATCAGCCAGTTCTTAACTATATGTTTATGAAGTCTGGCTTATCTATTTATAACTTTTCCCATCACCTGTCGGATAGCCAGAAAACAGGGTGTTGTGTGACTTCCAATCATTTTGAAGAAAAAAATCGAATTCTTTATGACAAAGGCAACCAACTCACCTACCTGCATTATATTGGTATTCCTCCTCGGATTATGGCAGCAGTGTGTGCTGGCGAAAATATCGAATTTCCCTATCGAGATTTATTCCTTTATTATCGCTATCTTCACGAACCGGAGAAATGTCCAGTATTTACAAAACCTGCCAAAAAATATAATGCTCCTCCACCAAGTTTGTTACAAAGAGCATTGAAAAAGTTGAAATTAGTTAATCAAGGATAATTTATTTATGCAAAGAGGAATTTATATTGTTGCTAATGACCGTGTTATCGATAATGCGATCGCCTTACTTAATAGTATTCGTTTTTATGACGAAAAAGTTCTTGTTTATCTCATCCCATTTAATGAAAATTACCAAAATGTAGCTAATATACTCACTCGTTTCCATCAAGTACAAGTTTTCCCCTATCTAGAATTTTTAGAGCAATTTACCCAAACTATAGGAGAAATTTTTCCGAAAGATTTTTTAGCTCTACCCAACAAAATGCGAAAATTGGCAGTTTGGTTTGGCCCTCTAGATGAATTTATTTATATTGATACTGATATTATTGTTTTTGAAAAAATAGCTGATAGCTTAAATCAACTTGCAGAAGTAGATTTCTTTTGTTGCGATTACCATCATCGTAGTGAGGGTTTGCAGAATATCTTTTCATCACTTGTGAAAGAACAGCAAATCTTTACTGAAGAACAACTTCAAGACGTTTTCAATAGTGGCTTTTGGGCTTCTAGAAAAGGAGTCATTACACAACAGATGATGGAAGAGACATTGCGCGAATGTGCAATGCATAAAGAGTATTTTGATTTTTCTTGTGGAGTCACAGATCAGCCTATTCTTAACTATTTAGTTCTCAAACACATTACCAAACGTCGTAATCTTGTCAAAACTCCGGAGGGAGAACCCGGTAGTTGGGCAGGCTCCCCTCATTTTCAAGAGAAAGACTACGTTCTTTATGATAGCGATCGCAGGCTAAAGTATCTGCATTGGGCTGGCACGCCAATCAAACCTGGCGGCTCCTATTGGAAATTATGGGAACACTATCGCTATCTCCACGAAGTTAGGGAAGATAAAGTTCCCTTACTGCAAAGACTGTTTCGCCGTTAATTTCCTCAAATGGAGGGGCAATATGACAGATGGCATTTACACGCTAGCCAATGATGTAGTCTACGATCAGCTAGTTGCCTTGCTCAATAGCATAGAAGTTAATGCTGGCAGAGAAATTCCTGTTTGCGTTATTCCCTATGACAATCGCCTAGACAAAATCCGTGCGGAAGTTGCAACTAGAAGTAATGTAACCCTGCTAGAAGATTTAGCAGTAATAAATTACTGGGAAAACTTTGCCACTCAAGCCTGGAAAGCTCATCATCGAGCGCAAAGAGTTTGGCGAGAACGAGGTTTGCCGGAAGTCTATCGTCTAGCTATGCACCGGAAGCTGTGTGCGCTGCATGGTATTTTTGACAAGTTTATTTACTTTGATGCCGATACCTTATTAATGGGGCCTCTAGATTATATATATCAAAAGTTAGATGATTATGATTGGGTGACCAATGATTTTCAATATAAGTCTGACTTGAAATATATTTTTGATGGTAATTACGAACTTCAAAAACAAGCTTTTAATGACGATAATTTGCAGCTTAAAGTATTTTGTGCTGGTTGGTTTGCAGCTAAAAAGAATATTTTTTCTGAACCTATATTAGCAGATTTACTAGATAAATTAAAAGCTGGTGAAGCTGATATTATGGCATTGGGAGGCCCCGATCAATCGTTATTCAATTATATGGTTTGTCGCAGTGAAATTGCTTATTATAACTTTGCTGTTCGTGAAGTAGAACAGGTAACTGGCAACCACTGGAGTTCTAAATTTGATGTCATAGACAACGTTTTATACGATAAAGGGCGTCGGTTGACTTATCTGCATTATATGAGCATACCAGCATCGCAGTTTACACGTTTATGTGCTGGTGAAGATGTTGATATACCATACAGAGATACATTTTTACATTATCGATATCTGAAGTCTCCAGAATCTAAACCTCAAAGCTTTACTAGTCCTAGTCTACCAGTACGCTTGCAAAGATATACTAATAGTTTTTTCAGTCAAAAAGCTAGGAATATTACACTTAAGTATCGCAATTTCAGGGATAAAATTTTCCACTGATAGCGCTTCTTAATTGGTGAGGGAAAAAGGGGCGATCGCACTGAAATATATTTTATTTGACATAATTTCATATTTCACCTTGACCCTGCTTGAGGAGACAATACAACGGCTTCAGTTGATGATAGTTGATTTAGAAGTGCGCTCTCTGATTCAATATCTGCAACAGGTTCTAAGCTACATCCTTCTTCTTTTGCAACTGCTAAAAGAAGAAAATGGATCAACCGAAGTTTATCTTGATGAGAAAGTTGACTGACGGTTGGTAAAATTTCGCTTAGAAGCATATAGAAAAACAAGAGGGACTGAAAGCTTCTCTAATTTTAGCTTACCTAATTATGACAGCTATGAAGAATATACACTACTACCAGTATTAATTTTTTCAATCTGAAATCAGAATCCAGAGTAATTTATTCTGAATTCTGAATTCTTTAATTTGCTACAACTCTATCTCCAAGAATCTAAATCTAAAGATTCGATTCCTCTTTCTTCCGCATAAACCAACATACTTCTCAACTGCAACCACACAAACAAGCAAGTCACAATCGCCAATGGTATGCCAATTCCGTAGGAAAGCAAGGGTGGGAAACCAAATATTTCAAACCCTGAACAGAGAAAACAACCCACACCACCAGTTATGCCTAAAAAAGGCAAAGTTAATTGTCTTTTAGACAACTGATAATCGGAGGTTTCTGCACCCTTATTTTGCCATTTTGCTGCGATTAATTTTAGTGTTCCAGCTAGTGCTAAACCAGATGTTAAGGCAACAAACAAACCGAAAACTAGAAGCAAATACGGTGGTTGTAGCTGATAGTAGTACATGAATCTCCTGATTAAGTTAGCTAATTGCTAACTGCTCGTTGCCTTTTTATTTAACCATTAGCTGTTATCTATTAGCTAGTTTTACTATGAAAAGAAGTCAAAGCAGTAACTGATGGCAAGATTGCCGCTACCCCTTCTCTAGATAATTCTGTCAAAACTCCGATCGCTACATTCAACAATCGATCTGGTGTTAAGTCGTCTTTCACCAAATTCCACAAACGTTGCACTTCTTCGGTATGCAAGCGATCGTCTTCAGTTAGAGCTAATATTAACTGACGGCGCAAAAACTTACCTTCATCAGATAAAAGATATTGCAACCCCAACTTAGCTGTCGGCAATACATCAAAGTCTCCATCAGTGCGAGCGATCGCAATCATATTCTCTAACCGCTGCCACTGGAATTTACCATCTTTGAATAGCACATTTAGCAAGCGTCGGCGCAATTGAGGAGATTCGCCTGTCAGTAATCGCCGCGCTACGTAGGGATAGGCTACTTCTACAATTTTGAATTGTGGGTTGAGGCTAAGGGCAATACCTTCTTGCGTTACCAAAGAACGAATAATTAAGGCAAATTTGGCGGGAACTCGGAAAGGATAATCATACATCAATTCCGAGAATTTATCTGTAATCGTTTTGAAGTTAAAATCTCCCACGTTTTTACCAATGGCATCTCCCCATACCGCTTCTAGGGCTGGCACAATTGGACGAATATCCGTATCTGGTGTCAAGAAACCCAGATTCACAAAATCTACTGCTAAATCGTTATAGTCTTTATTGATCAGATGCACCAGCGCATCCACCAGTGTTTCTTTGGTGGTTTCGTCCAACTGATCCATCATGCCAAAATCGATGTAGCCCATCCTACCATCAGGCATGGCAAACAAATTGCCCGGATGAGGATCGGCATGGAAGAAACCGTGTTCTAATAATTGCTGTAAACCCGAAGTCACTCCAATTTCGATAATAGACTCCGGATCTAAACCAGCTTCGCGCACTCTTTTCGTATCAGTTAGCTTAAAGCCATTCAGCCACTCTAGTGTCAAAACACGGGTGGAAGTGTAACGCCAGTAAATCGCTGGAACTTTGACACGTGGATCGTTACGGAAGTTAGTGGCGAATTTTTCGGCATTGCGCCCTTCGTTGAGGTAATCTATCTCCTCAAATAATTTGATGCCAAATTCGTCCACAATCAAGCTTAGATCGTGACCGAGATTGAGAGGTAACCAAGGAGATAGCCAACTCGCTGCCCAGCGCATCAAATAGAGATCGAGGCTGAGAAGTGGGCGTAAATTGGGGCGTTGCACCTTCACCGCCACTTCTTCGCCACTGTGCAAGCGACCGCGGTATACTTGACCCAAGCTCGCAGCAGCAACAGGAGATTCAGACAACTCGCTATATATTTCCCGTATTGAACGCCCTAGTTCGGTTTCAATTAATTGATAGGCGATCGCATTATCGAAGGGCGGTAATTGATCTTGTAGTTTTACTAGTTCCTCTAAGAAATCTTTACGTACCAAATCCGGGCGCGTAGATAAAGCTTGACCAACTTTAATAAAGGTAGGGCCAAGACGCGTCAGCATCTGTCGCAGCTGAACAGCTCGTTTTAACTTGTTCTGTTCGACTTGATTTAGCCACTCATCCCACTTGAGACCGAAAATAAATCCGGTAAAATTCCAGATAATTACCAGTGCTCGTGCAAAAGCAAGCCAAGGACGATAGCGGTAGTAGCGAGCGATCGCATCCGGATCGTAGCGTCGATTATTTTGTGTAAGGGTTTGCGAAGTCACTCCCTTATTTACCTCTGTTCATTATAAAATTAAAAATTTGCTGTCCAGAACTGCCGTCAGGCATTCTTTCAGCTCAACAAATCCAAGCTCGACTATTTCCATACTGCTTTGTGGAATTTAGTCAAACTTTACTTAAAGTTACTTTTTATCTTTTATTTTATATTACTATACAAAAGTATATATACCTAATCTAACTTAAGGAAGGTATATCTTAACTAAACAAAAAGTTTATAGTATTCATTTTATCTTTTAATTACAGCCAGTAAATAAACCAAAAATAGATAGATCAAGATTTGCTGAGGCTTTTATAGAGGCTTTATAGAAAACTTTGCCACTGGTAAACAAAAGTATTACAAAATACCAAGATATTTATCAAGAAAGCAACAATAGCTTAATAAAACTTTTTATTTTGGGAAATTCTAACTAGGAAAAAATATGGCGTGGACAGAATTGAGCCTTGATACAACACACGAGGCGGTTGATTGGGTTTGTACGCTACTTGCTGAAACTGTTGATATTGATGATATTCACATTACACAATATGTTGAGCAGGATGTAGAACACCCCCAGTGGACATTTACGATTTACATATATCTACCCCACAATGTCACTTCCAGAACACGTGTAGAAAAAATCGTGAATTTACTGTCACCTCTGCACCGCACTGAGTTAACAACACAGGTGCAGATGAGTGTAGTTGAGAAAAAACTTACAGACGCAAATAATCCCCTTGTGAATCGAATTGGCAAACGATTTGTTGTCCTTGCTCCTGATACTCCTTATCAATCCGAGGTAGCAGGCGAAGTCATCTTGAGATTGAAGAAAACTCTGTCTTTTGGTAGCGGTTTACATCCAGCCACGATTGTCTCTCTCCGAGTGCTTGAGCGGTATGTTTTCCCCGGCATGAATGTCCTCGATCTGGGTTCAGGTTCAGGTATTTTGAGTGTAGCGATCGCAAAGCTAGGAGCTAACGTCTTGGCGCTAGACAACGACAGTACTGCTGTGGATGCAACTCAAGATGCTGTACGTCGTAATGGAGTAGAACAACAGGTAACAGTCATGGAAGGTAGCCTGGGGTGTGGAAGCGACTTTGGGCATTGGATGGGGGGAGATAGCATCGGCAATGTAGAAAAAATCAAAGCTACAGAGACATTTGACTTGATTGTTGCCAATATTCTGGCACGAATGCATATTGCCCTCGCTAGTGACTTTCAGCGTGCGCTACGTAATTCTCATCCACACCAAGGACTATTAATTACCGCAGGGTTTACAAGCGATCGCGAGGATGATGTTGTCACAGCTTTAACAGAAGCAGGATTTGAAGTGATTGATTGTGAACGAATCAACGAGTGGGTAGCACTTGCTCATCGCTTGAAAGCAAAATAACGGGCGATCGCTCTCTGGTTTTAGATTCTCAGTCAAATCTCTACCTTTAGTCTGATGTCAAGAAGCTATATATCTCCAAAATAGTATAGGAGATTACAAATAACTGGCTGATTTCGTACTCCCTTTAGTAGTACACAGCGTCGTACCCTAAGGAGAAAAATCATGACAGACTTGAACCTGGTGCAACTACAGAAAAACTTGAATGAAGTTGCCTACCCAATCAGCAAAAAAGACTTGATTATGCGTGCCGAAGAAAAAGGTTTTGATGAGAAAGTTCTTCGGGTTTTGAAGCAGATACCGATCAAAGACTATGAAACACCAGCGGCGGTAAACCAAGCGATCAACAATATCGCATAGTATAGAGATGCTTCAAACGGCTTGTCTCCGCTAACGGATGGTGAAAGCTGGGATTGAGTCTCGTCCAAATTTTTTTGTTTCACGTACAGCCGCACAGACGCAGAGAGTAAGAGTTTCATAGCTCAATCAGCAACGCCAAAATCTTTACGTCACGCTTTCGCATTTTTGCAGACTAATTTCATAATCATCCTTGAGTTTCTTGAGCGGAAACTGCACAAAAGTTGCTTCTTGTGTCAGTTGCCAATCAAATAAATGCAGAATATGAGCGGCAAAGATTTTAGTTACCACCATCGCCATCTGCGCTCCCAAACAGGCGTGTACACCTCCACCAAAGGGGATGAACTCGTACATTTTGCCTTCATTACGCGGAGCTAAAAAGCGTTCTGGAACAAACCTATCCGGTTCGGGAAAGTGTTCTGCCATAATATGCGCTAGTCGCGGTTCAGCCATAACACTACAGCCCTTGGCATAGAGTACTCCATCCAGAACCACCGATTTGGTGAGGCGGCGTTTAGCAGTAGAGCTAGGTGGTAGAGTCCGTAAAGTCTCTTTAATAGTTGCTTCCAAAAAAACCATCTGCTTTAACTGCTCTACTGAAAAGCTCCTGAAATTACCCTGCTCACTCTTGATCTCTACCTGCTCTTTTCGTAGCTTCTTTAATACCTCTGGATATCGTCCTAATTGATAGATTAAGGAAGATATTAATCCGGAAATTTCATAATCAGAAGCCCATAGTTGTAGAAGACATTGATTTTCAATCAAGGCATCA
This sequence comes from Chlorogloeopsis fritschii PCC 6912, assembly GCF_000317285.1. GTDB lineage: Bacteria > Cyanobacteriota > Cyanobacteriia > Cyanobacteriales > Nostocaceae > Chlorogloeopsis > Chlorogloeopsis fritschii. The sequence goes on from NZ_AJLN01000050.1 coordinate 169,735, forward strand.
CTAAAAACCCCATTGGGGTTTTCTTTTTGGCTTGCCAGCATCATCGCCAGAAAGTCTGTTGTAGGATTGATTTTTTCTTCTGCGGATTTTCTGTGTTGGATCGCTGCTCGCATAAACTCCAACAACTTTGTCCGTGCTTTCATTCCTCTACCGTAGGCAGTCAAGGGAGAATTCCATCTCCACAAGCCATAAAAACCATCAAAGTAGGTTTTGTACAAAGCTTTTAGTTCTGCTTTGCTAGATAAAGATAATCCCTCAAAAGTTTGGCGATCGCTATCATCTAGCTTCACACCCAAAAGTAGAGGAGTAAGTAAATCAAAGCAAATTTTCTCGACTTCCGGGTATAATTTTATTCTTGCAGGAACATTCCAATTCTGAAGCCCATGCGCGATCGCTTGATTGATATAAGGTATATATCCTTCTAAAAAACGACCAGTCAGTCCGAGACGCAAGGCACTTTTGCGCTGGCGGTGCAAGTCAGGGCGTTGAAACAAACTATACTCACCAAACATATCCATGGTGGTATTAGGTAAGGCAATCTCGGTATATTGCAGATCGCCGTTAAATACCATCTGATTTGCCCTAGCAGAGCCAACAAAAATAGTCGTACCGCCAAAAACTCCTGTATTAAAAATCGGCCCGTATTTTCTTAAGTTGTCACGACAGAAGCGATCGGGATTCGCTATGTAACTAAATGTGTCATCCCATCGAGATTGTCTCGGTGGCATAGTTGTTCCCGGCGGTGGCGTTTGTCCCTCCTCTAAAACTAAAACTTCGCTGATATTTTGTTCCATAAAAAACTATGTCATAAACTTTCATAAGTTAATTCTGGATTTGCCCAATTAGTTTCTGCCAAAAATTCACTGAATCTGGTTAAAAGTCCAGGAAACTCTTCCCGCAACTCTTGAACATCAGCTTGATAACCCTTTTGGCGATACCACTGAATCAAATCAAACAATTGTTTTCGCCCCAGTAGCAAGAAAATCCAGGCGGGAATCTCTTTGTGAACAACATTAATTCCCTGCACCTTGGAAAATTCCTCCGCTATCTGCTTGGGAGTTAGTACATCACCAGCAAGTTCTATGTCTTTACCAATGTACTGAGAGGGATTTTTAATAATGTGGGCAGCTATTCGACCCATATCTTTTGTTGTAATTAAATGTATGGGCTTGTCCGACTGAATGGAAAATGGAAAAACTCCTTTTAGAATAGATGGTCGCGTATGTTTCTTCCAAAATTCTTCCATAAACAAGCACGCCCTTAACATGGTTGTTGGTAAACCATGTGCTTTTAATACCTGCTCTACTTTGTACTTTTGCTCAATGTGGCTAACCCCGGAATTTCTATCTGCTCCACCCGCAGAATTATATACAAAATGCTTGATCTGTGACTTCTTGGCAACTTGAGCAACTAGCTTGGCTCTCTCAACCTCTTGTGGATCTGGCTTGGCAGAATCTGGTGCAGTGGCATGGCAATAAACAGTAGAAATTCCTGCGAAGGCTCTTGCGAGTGAGTCTTCATCATCTAGATTCGCCTCTACTAGCTCCACCCCTGCATCGTTCATCTTTGCTAATAAAGGTCGATTCAAGTCTATTTTCCTAGTAATAACCCGCAAGTTAGTAACTTTTTGTTCGAGAAAGCCCTTGACTACATTTTTACCCGTGCCACCGGTAACTCCAATCAGTAAAACTTTACCAATGTCCCCATGATTGCTGGCAGGATTAGAAAGCATATTCTCTACTTGTAGACCATTTGGTCATGGTAACGCAATCTATCCTGCGGCGCTAAAGTACACCCTGAGAATCAACTTCATACAGAATTGCCAAGTGAAAGAAACTCAGCGTCCCTCTGCGTTTTCACTGATATCATGCCCGCTCAAAGACTTATTGTTTAACCTAACTTTTACCAATGACTAATGACAAAGGACTAATGACAACTGTTAAAGTATCGTACTAACTTTATTTATTACCGACATTTCGCGGATACGCCACCCATTCGCTTGGCGAATCAAACTATACCTAACTCTTACTGTTTCGTTGTAAGACTTGCGTTGATTAATTTGACCATTTTCATAAAACTGGGCTGCTTCAGTCACTGAAGCTTGAACAGCAGCATAATTCTTGTCGATGGGACTAGTCTCTAAAGATTCTACCTTCAGTCGATGTTCATACTTGCGATAGCGATTTTCTGCTTGCTCCTTTTGAGCAACTTGTAGCCACTGAGACAGAGCCGAACCCACTAAAATTTCTTTCAAACTATCAATTTCATGATTTGGCCCCAAAGCAGCGGCTTTGGTTGATAGCCAAGTTTGAATCACTTCCGCTGCCGTTGCTTCTGTCAAAGGCCCTTCTGGAAATTGTGCCTTACTATTACGATCTGGAATAGCAAAAGGAGGCTCATTCAGGGTTATCACCAATTGTTCACCTTGTAAAGCAGGTGCTGGTGAGAATAAATTATGCAGCCATCCCACAGCCGTTGAAATCAACAGCCACAAAACTAATATTCCTGTAACACCAATCAAAACCATCCACATCAAACGTGTTTTTGCTTTTGCGCCGACAGCTAAATATCGCCGCCGACGCCCAGCTATAGGACGTTGATCTGAAGTACGTCCTCCTGAGTTAACATATGGACTGCGTCTGCGCCTGACTTGAGGTTGCGATCGCCGATATGCCACAGATGGTTCTGCACCATTGACGTAGTAGTTAGCGCCTCTGAGGTTGCGATCGCCATTTTCAGAGGGTATTGCAGGCATTTCTACATTTGCACCCTCAGGCATAGAATGAGTGGGCGACGCAGAAAATTGGGATGACGCATATTGTGAATAGTTTGGTCTATTGTAGTTTGGTGTTTGTGGAACTCTTTGTTCGGTATTTCCATCACGAGGGAATCGGCGAGAAACCACATTAGGATGAGTGCGGTAACTTTGACGAGTTGCCTGTGTCTGGGAAGATGGGGGATTAATGCCAACTTCTTCACTATTCGTTTGTGCTTCTGTTGGTAGTTGCTCTAAATATGCTTGAACCTGGCGATCGGCAAAATAATCTTTTAGAGAAGCTTGTTCTTGTACTAAATCGCAGAAGTGGGGAAACACTTCATTTTGCAACCAACGCTCGCTGTATAAACACAACCCTGGTAATAGATCGGGAGAGTTGAGAGAATGTTCTCGAATAAAAGCTAAGGCTTCGTACTCCTGACTAAGTTCTAGAGCACGGGTTGCTTCTTCAGTTTGTCCTAATAAAAGGGCACATAGTGACTGTTCTAAATGCACATCTTGGCGCTTGCTCAAGCGTACTAGCATTTGCTTTGCTTGACGAATCAAAGCAGGTTGACGTTGAGTAAATCCCCGTGCAACAAGAGCATAAATAGCTAAATATGTAGCGACAGCAGAGGGGCGTTTGCTTTCTGCTTCAAATAACTTGTGTTGTTCAGCAACTGTTAAATAATTACGCAGTTGCTGGATAAAGCGCAAAAAGTCATCTACGTTTAAACCAGATTGGTCATCTCCTGTACCATCAACACCGCCACGCTCATCTAAAATTTCTTGTAATAGTTGCAACCCTTGACGACGCTCAGTAGCTTTTTCTTTCGGTAGCGCCACCAACTCTAAAATCCGATAAGGGCGTAGTCTGTATAAATCAGACTGAATTTCGGCACGTACATTGGGAAATAGTCCTTCCCGCGCTAACAATTCATCACCAGTTTCTAGGGAAACAGCAGCATTTTCGTAATGTCCTTGTTGCCATTGTTCCCTACCTACTTCTAGGCAGGCAAGAGCAATGGTAAGAACAATGTCTGCTCTTTCAGTAGTGATTTCACCAAATTCGTCAGTTTCTGAACTTGTGCCGACTCTCAAAAATGTACCGTTTTTATTCACTAGGTATGGATGACCCAGTTTAAGTACAAGCTCATATTCTCCTAGCTCTTGCAGCAGTAGTAAAGCACCGACAAATTCTTCTGGGTTAATTTCGATGCTGAGATTTTGAGAGTCAACACTGCCATTACTATTTAAGGCACGGTTTTCTGTTGCTACGGCTGCATTGCGATCGCTTTCCGAACCGTAGGCATGAGCAAGATATATTTGATCGTAGGCTTTTCGCTCTTTTGGATCTGATAAAACCACGTAAGCCTCTTCAATTAGTTGTTTGCGAGAGTTAATTGCTGCCTGGGAATATTCGCGTCTTGGCAGTTGCACAATGCGATCGCTGTATGCCTGCCGCAATTGCTCTTCACTTGCCGCCAAAGGTAGCCCTAAAATTCGGTAGTAATCTAGCGGAATTCGCACAGCTTAACTTCCCCTGCAGCGTGATCGACATAATTCTCCCAGAACATTCCAGGTGTGTAAAACCGTGCCATAATAATAACCGATTGGTTTTACACTACAAGTGTGTTTTGCAACTTCACTTATATCTCTCCAGCCCTTCCTGTGGCAATGCCAATCTTGTCGTGCTGGCAAAAACGTGAGACTGTTCTCTTGCCCAAATATACGGTTTAACTGTTTCTGCAAATGAAGCAGAGGAATTTGTTCCAGCATCCAGTCACAGAAGCACCATGTTTGTATAGATTTGCTGCTGCTGGCAAGCGAACCGAAGTATAACATAATTAGGATGTTATGACAATTAGTTATTAGAAAAACAAGGACATAATTAAGTTATATTTTTTTATCTGTTAATGAATATGCAGAAAGCAAGTTATCCTGATTGGTATTGTAGGGTCTAAGGTGGTTACCTTACCCTTCAAGACACAAGATAAAACAGTATGCAGTCAATAACTTGATATTGTTGACTCTTTGTGAGAATGCAACTTATCTAAAATGGTAACTTTAAGTGTTACTACGGGGATAGTAAAAAAATAATGGTTCAAGAACGCACTTTACCCAAATTTGACGTCACTACCGCGCAGATCGAGAAAGAAGAAGGGTTGCGGTTGTACAAAGATATGGTTTTAGGGCGCACCTTTGAAGACAAGTGTGCTGAAATGTACTATAGGGGCAAAATGTTTGGTTTTGTCCACCTTTACAACGGTCAAGAAGCAGTCTCTAGTGGGATAATTCAAGGGGCAATGCGACCTGGTGAAGATTTTGTTTGCAGTACCTACCGCGATCACGTTCATGCTTTAAGCGCGGGAGTACCAGCAAAAGAAGTAATGGCAGAACTATTTGGGAAAGCCACAGGTTGCAGTAAAGGACGTGGCGGTTCCATGCATATGTTCTCTGCTGAACATCATTTGCTAGGTGGTTATGCTTTCGTAGCTGAAGGTATTCCTGTTGCAGCGGGGGCAGCATTTCAGAGTAAATATCGCCGTGAAGTTTTAGGCGATCCAAATGCCGATCAAGTTACAGCTTGTTTTTTTGGCGATGGCGCTTGTAATAACGGTCAATTTTTTGAAACGTTAAATATGGCCGCCCTGTGGAAATTACCTGTCATATTTGTAGTTGAGAACAACAAGTGGGCTATTGGTATGGCTCACGAGCGGGCAACTTCCGATCCAGAAATTTATAAAAAAGCCAGCGTTTTTAACATGGTGGGTGTGGAAGTAGACGGCATGGATGTCATGGCTGTGCGTGCAGTCGCTCAAGAGGCTGTTGCCCGTGCTCGTGCAGGTGAAGGCCCAACTTTAATTGAAGCACTTACCTATCGTTTCCGGGGTCACTCTTTAGCCGATCCAGATGAACTGCGCAGCAAAACCGAAAAAGAATTTTGGTTTGCTCGCGATCCAATTAAAAAATTTGCTGCTTATCTGACAGAACAAAATCTGGCGACAGATGAAGAATTAAAACAGATAGATCGTCACATTCAGCAAGAAATTGACGAAGCGGTGAAGTTCGCCGAAACTAGTCCCGAACCCAGCCCCAGCGAATTGTACCGCTATATCTTTGCTGAAGACTAGTAGAAATTATGAATTATGGATTATGAATGCTAGAGAATTTCATAATTCATAATTCATCATTTATCATTCATCATTCAAAAGTCGTGTTTGATATATCACTAGAACAGAGACAATATTTAACTTTTATTCTTTGCGATCGCACCACCAACTCTCTGCTAGAAGTTGTACCAGAACGTGGCGGTATCATCACTCGCTGGTGCGTCCAAGGGCAAGAAATTCTCTATCTGGATCGGGAACGCTTTGCCAACCCAGAATTAAGTGTACGTGGTGGCATTCCAATTCTATTTCCAATCTGTGGAAATCTACCAGATAACACTTACACTTATCATGGCAAGCAGTATACCCTGAAACAACATGGTTTTGCCCGCGATTTGTCTTGGCAAGCTTTTGGTTCAATCTCTGAACAAGGAGTTTCCCTTCAAGCCAGTCTCCATTCAAGTGAGCAGACACAGGCAGTTTATCCTTTTGACTTTGGGCTGACTTTTACTTATCAGATGAAAGGAAATAGCTTGACAATTTACCAGCACTACACAAACAAATCATCTCAACCGATGCCCTTCAGTGCAGGGTTTCATCCTTACTTTTTGACTAGAGATAAAACTCAGCTAGAGTTTGAAATTCCCTCTACCGAGTACCAAGACCAGATTACAAAAAAAATTCATGCATTTGACGGTAACTTTGATTTCAACAGCGATGAAATCGACGTAGCATTTAAACAACTCAAGCGTAAATCAGCTACTGTTACCGACAACAGCCGCAAGTTGAAATTAACTCTCGACTACGACGATTTCTTCTCTACCTTGGTGTTTTGGACAGTCAAAGGTAAGGACTTTTATTGCCTCGAACCTTGGAACGCTCCTCGCAACGCCATCAATACAGGTGAAAAGCTGACAATACTAGAACCAGGGGCTAGCCACTCAGCAATAATTCGCCTCACAGTAAATTTTTTCTAAACCCCTTTACAAATCTACAGAACGTTGTGATATATTAGTGAAGTTGCGAATTAATGCTAGACGGGTCGCTAACTCAAAGGTAGAGTACTCGGCTTTTAACCGATTAGTTCTGGGTTCGAATCCCAGGCGACCCATATAAAGAAATTAAATATACTAAAACAAAATCTCGTTTTGTACCTTTTGAACTGTAGCTTCAAGAACTATGGCGTAAACTTTTTAAACATAAACACCCATCACTAGTTATAATTTCCTATAAGCTCACAATAATTTAAGATTGGCGTAATGTTTGTTTACGCTGTATATCAAATAGACTAGCTGACAACCACAATAGGAGGACTATCTATGGCGCTCGTGCCTATGCGACTGCTGTTGGATCACGCGGCAGAAAACGATTACGGCATCCCCGCTTTCAACGTCAACAACATGGAGCAGATTCAGTCAATAATGCTAGCTGCCCATGAAACAGATAGCCCCGTAATTTTGCAAGCTTCTCGTGGCGCTCGCAAGTACGCTGGCGAAAACTTCCTGCGTCACCTGATTTTGGCAGCGGTGGAAACCTATCCTCATCTTCCCATTGCCATGCACCAAGATCATGGTAATGAACCTGCTACCTGCTACTCTGCTATCAAGAACGGCTTTACCAGCGTGATGATGGATGGATCGCTGGAAGCTGATGCTAAAACCCCCGCTAGCTACGAATACAACGTCAACGTTACCCGCGAAGTGGTAAAAGTGGCTCACGCACTGGGCGTCAGCGTCGAAGGCGAACTCGGTTGCTTGGGTTCTCTAGAAACTGGTATGGGCGACAAAGAAGATGGTCATGGTTTTGAAGGTAAGCTTTCTCATGACCAACTATTAACCGATCCCGACCAAGCTGTAGACTTTGTAGAACAAACTCAAGTAGATGCTTTGGCTGTTGCTATTGGCACTAGCCACGGTGCTTACAAGTTTACCCGCAAACCAACTGGGGAAATTTTGGCAATCAGCCGCATTGAAGAAATTCACCGTCGTTTGCCCAACACCCACTTGGTGATGCACGGTTCCTCCTCCGTACCCGAAGATTTGATTGCTTTGATTAACCAGTACGGTGGTACCATTCCCGAAACCTACGGCGTGCCTGTAGAAGAAATCCAAAAAGGTATCAAGAGTGGTGTGCGCAAGGTAAATATTGATACCGACAACCGTCTGGCAATTACCGCTGCTGTACGGGAAGCTTTGGCAGCGAATTCTAAGGAGTTTGACCCCCGTCACTTCCTCAAGCCTTCTATTAAGTATATGCAGAAGGTTTGTGCTGACCGCTACCAGCAATTTGGTACTGCTGGTAATGCTAGCAAGATTAAGCAAGTTTCTTTGGAAGAATTTGCTGCTAAGTATGCTAAGGGCGAACTCAACGCTGCGATTAAGAAAACAGTTGCTCTGTAACCTGGGAAATTAAATAGGGACATCCAATAGCTGTGTCCCTATTTTCCTGAAAATTGTTATCACTAGTTTGACACAGCCGGGAAGCGTTTATGCCCCCGGTTATTTATTTTGTGCCACTGTAAGTATGCTTCTCATTCCTGCTTGAAAGTGTCCTGGTAAGTTACAAACTATCAAATATTTACCAGGAGTTAAGTTCACTTTGAGTGTTTTGGTTGTGCCACTTTTAAGTTCATCTTCTCCTATCTCACCAATTTTTTTTCCAGCCTTCTGTGTATCTAAGCGATCGCTATTTGTCAGTGGCAATTTCTCGATTGGTAAGTCAGTTTTGATGACTTCCATTTCGTGTGCCAGTCTACCTTCATTAGTAACCACAAATTCTACATCTCCTGCCGGGATTGTTGATTGTGATAGCTGGAATGCCATTTCCTTGACGGTTACTTGAACTGTATTGGCACCAGAAACAGGCGGTGAAGCTACTCCACCTGGAGATTGAGTAGTTGCTTGCTGTGCCGGATCGTTTGTACTACACGCCCAACACATTAATAACGATGCGATCGCCATTAAGTAAAATTTCCAAATTCGCTTGTTCAATTTTTTATACCTACTGCTATAAAACTACTTTTTTTATAATTGAAAGCTAAATCTAAGAGACGCGATCGCTCACGTCTCTTAAGTACTTATTATCTATTGCCTATTGCCTGTTCCCTGTTCCCTTATGAATGAAAGACTCGGTGTTGGAGAGACGGCATTTGACGTCTGACTTGTTCGATGCGCGAGGGATTAACTTCGGCGATCGCAACTCCCGGTTTCTCACCCGCATCGGCTAAAATTACTCCCCAAGGATCGATAATCATGGCGTGTCCGTGGGTTTGACGGCGATCGTAGTTTACTCCTGTTTGAGCTGGTGCAATCACATAGCAAGTGTTTTCAATGGCACGAGCTTGCAACAATACTTGCCAGTGATCTTTACCCGTAAATGCAGTAAAGGCGGCAGGAACAAAAAGAATATCTGCCCCCTTAGATGACATATGGCGGTAAACTTCTGGGAAGCGGACATCATAACAAACTGAAAGTCCAATGTTACCCAATGTTTCGCTAGGATAAATAGAGGGCAGAACTGTGCCAGCCATCACAGTAGTTGATTCTCGATAGGTGTTGCCATCGGGGACGTTAACATCAAACAAGTGTACTTTGTGGTAACGTAGCAATTCTTGACCATTGGGAGCGATGAGTAAAGCAGTGTTATAAACTTTGCCTGTACCCTGCACAGGAACCGGAAAACCACCACCCAAGATGGTAATTTGATAACGCTGCGCCATTTTTGTCAAGAAATTTTCTGTTTTTTGAGCGATCGCATCCGCTTGAGCAAGTTTGTCCTTTTCATCTCCCATAAAAGGGAAATTTTCTGGCAACCCAACCAATTCCGCACCCTGACGCACGGCTAAATCGATTAATTCCTCAGCTTGTGCCAAATTTTTTTCCAACTCAGGCACACTTGTCATTTGAATAGCAGCAGCTAAATAAGATTTCATAGACTCAGCAAATGTTATGCAAAATAGATTATCAAATAGTCATTAGTTAGTGGTTAGTAGTTAGTAGTTAATAGGTTGCTTGTCTATTCCTCCCCTTGTCCCCTTGTCTCCCCCTTCTCCTTGTCCCCCTGTCTCCGCCTCTCCCCTTCATCTTCCTACCGCTGCTAGAAAATTGGACAGGATTCACGTTAAGTTGTTAGAAACCCCTGATAGATCCTATCTGCTGTGGACACGTCTGTTCTAATTAAAACTTTTGTTGCTGTCTTTGTACTTGCGGATGCGATCGGTAATATACCAATACTTTTGGTTCTCACCAAAGGTATGGAAGCACAGCAAAGAAACAAAGTCATAGATAAAGCCATTTTAGTGGCAATAGCAGTGCTTTTACTATTTGCCTGTGCTGGTAAATTCATTTTGAGTTACTTAGATGTCAGTATGGCATCTTTACGAGTAGCTGGAGGGCTGCTGCTGTTATTAATTGCTTTACAAATGTTACAAGGAGAATTGGATACTCCAGTAATTGACAAAGAGCGTGATGTGGCAATTACTCCTTTAGCATTGCCACTATTAGCTGGGCCTGGCACACTGACATCTGTAATGTTATTAATGTCGGAATCTCCTAGTCCGCATATTAGCGTAGTTGTGGGGATTATCGCAGCCATGTTCGTCAGTTGGTTAATTTTGCGACAGGCAAATTTTATTGATAATTGGATCGGTGCAGAAGGTGAAGTAATTATTACTCAACTTCTAGGCTTTCTTTTAGCAGCGTTGGCGGTGGAAATTGGCAGTACAGGAATTAGAGAGTTGTTTTTGAGTTAGCTTGAAATCCTCAAGGTGTCAATTTTGAGATTCTGTTGTTGAACTTCCCGGTAAATTTTCCTGAGAGGACAAGCTACGAATGCGATGCATTTGTGCAAGAGCATATCGTGCTGTCGCTTGAACTTCAGCGTCGGAATCTTGCACTGCATGACATAACATCTGGCTGATTTGAGCGATCATGTCATACACGCGAGTCAGATCGCGAATAGCATTTTGCCGTACTTGGGGACTTTCGTCTTGCAAGGACATTGCTAAAGCCCGGTTCATTGGTTTGAGGGTACGAGTGCCAATTTCTGCCAAAGCAGCCAAAATTAAACTACGCTGTTGTGAATCTGCATCAATCATCAGATCCACCAATGGCTGAATTGCTCGTGAATCTCCTTGTTGCCCCAAATCCCAAATTGCTCTCGCTCGCTCTATCGGATCAGGGCTATTCAAGTCTTTGATCAGTTCCTCAACAATATTGACTTTGGCAAGTTGGGGAGTTGCTACTGTTGGTAGTAATTTTTTTGGTTGGGGTGTATTAACTGCTTGGGGAGTAATGCCATTAGAGCTAGGAGAATCTTGATTAACTGTAGTTTCTAACTTTTGTGAAGGTTGTGTAACTGAGTTCGTTTGAGCTTGAGTAGAAGTGTCTGGCTCGGAAGTGTCTGTGGATGCATTTTTTTTGACTTTACTAAGCGATTTAATAAGGTATAACAGTGCGCCAGCACTTCCCAAAAGAGCGATCGCCACAAGCAACCACCACAAAAAACTGTGCCTTTTAGATGCCTGTTTCTGTTGGGCAGCCTGCGGAGTCACATTGGCGACAATAGATTTGTTTTCTACTTCTGCTTCCAGCAGTTTCGTAGTTTGGTTACTAGCAATTCCATTTGCTGCCAAATTTCGGTTTTGCTGAAATTTAATCACAGCATCAAGCGTGGCTGTACCGTACTGTCCATCTATCACACCATCGTAGTAACCTAATTCTTGGAGTTGGGTTTGTAGTGTCTTGACTTCATTCCCTGTACTGCCAAGTTTGAGAATTGGCTGCTTGCTCCTGTCTTGCAAACTAGCTTGAGCAAGATTTAGGAATTCATAAGCTGGTTTTGATATAGCTGCGTTTGCTGGAATGTAGTCTAAACTTAAGCGAGTAAAGCCGATGACGATCAAAATTGAGAACATACTCTCATGTCGCAAATTTCATCCAAAAGTGGATTGCCAGTAAAATACCGCAAAATAACTTGTATTTGGCTAAATGTTAAGTTTTATCCCAAAGAATGACAAGTAATGTTTCTTAAGAAGCAAGGCAGGAGGCAGTAGACGCGTAGCGGCTACTTGCAGAAGTCGCTGCGCGCCTACCGTAGGTAGGAAAGAGGATTTGACTTGTTTGTTCCATTTGTAGAGGATGGTAGCGACGCCAGTAGCCTGCTTTCAAGAAACCTCTGACGGAGAGAGCATCTAAGCTATTTGGGAAAGTTCAGACATCACTCGATCCTATACAGCCCCTATATTTCACAATTAGTATTATCGCAAATTCTTCTAGGGTAAAATTTTTGGTTCGGATTCTCTTACGGGTACGGTTAGAGAATTCAGTTTTTTCCCAGAAGTTTCTAAAACAGGCTGCTGTTGTTTGGTAATTATTTGTTCTGGTACACTTTCATTCTTACTTGCCCCTGCTAAGGAATCGCGCTGGTTGATCAAATAGATGCTGATTAAAGTCAAACCAACCCCTCCCCACTGTAAGGGACTAAGAATTTCCTTGAGCAACAAATTGCCAAATAGCAGGGCAAATACGGGAGTAAGGAAAGTCAAAGAACTGAGACTAGTAAGATTGCCCCTAGAGGCAAAATAGAAAAATAATCCGTAGGCGATCGCGCTACCAAATACTGTGGCGTAAGCCAAAGCGAGCCAATCAGATGCTACTAAATTCGGCAATTGCTGCGATTCTGTAACTGATGAAATCGCCCACAAAGGTAAACCACCCAAAATCATATGCCAACCTGTGGCTGTTACAGGATCGGCGTAGCGACTAACAAACCTGATTAAAATTGTTCCTACAGCCATACTTAGCGCCGCCAACAGCATTAACCATTCGCCGCTTTGAAACAAGGAGTCAAGGAGTGGGAGTGTAGGGGCAGCGCCTTGTGCTTGCCCTAAAGTGCCTTGTGCCTGCCCTAAAAAGTGGGAGAGCGCAAGAGTGGGATGAGAAAAAATACCCAGAATCCACTCATCAGGTAAGCCAATCAAACTAATACCCGTGACGCCCAGTAATAGCCCCAGCCATCCCCACAAGCCAATTCTTTCCTGAAATAACCAAGAAGACATCAAAGCCACAGCCAATGGCTGAGAATCAATCATCACTGAGCCTAATCCTGCACCAGTTCTAACCAATCCTTCTGCCAAAAAACCTTGAAATAACGTTCCATCTACTAGGGCAAATAAAACAATCCACAACCAAGCTGCCCAACCTCTAGGCTGGGGTTTGCCCATAATTGCCGCTGCAATCAAAATCAGTATCCCGGCTGGTAAGATACGCACTCCCGCCATGAATAGTGGTGTGGTGTGGGAAATAACTCCTTTCATCGCCACCATAGCCGTACCCCACAAGAAGAATGGGGCGATTAGGAGTAGGGGAGCGAGGGGAAGCCGAGATGCACTGAGTTTCAGCTGCATGGAATTGCTGACGCCTTTTTTTCACAACTGCAAAAATGCTTTACCTAATTTTACCGAATCATTTCGTTTTGTGAAGGAAAGAATACTCAGTTGCGATCGCATTCAGTGATTGACAGCCTTATCTCATACTCAAAGCTGTACTTTTAGCAAGCTAGAAGATGTGAATTAACCAATTATGATTAAAGCTCACGCAGAGGCGCAGAGAGTTTTCACGAGTGTTGATTATAACTAATTAGACGAACATGATAATTACAACCAAATTCACTAGAAGCGATCGCTAAGAAAATAGGAAATAGGGAACAGGGGATAGGGAAAACTGTAACCTGTAACCTATCACCTGTTGCCTTCAAAACACCTATGAATACCAACATCACATCTACCATACCCGTTGCTTTAACTATTGCTGGTTCAGATAGTGGCGGCGGTGCAGGAATTCAAGCCGATCTGCGTACTTTTGCTTTTCACTGTGTCCACGGTACTAGCGCCATCACCTGTGTTACAGCCCAAAATACTTTGGGTGTGATGCGAGTTGATGCCATGCCACCTGAAGCGGTTATTGCCCAAATTCAGGCAGTAGTTGAGGATATCGGCATCCAAGCGGCAAAGACGGGAATGTTACTCAACAAAGAAATTATTGCTGCAGTTGCCCAGCAGGTGGAAGCGTTACAAATCAACAATTTAGTAGTCGATCCGGTGATGGTGTCGCGTACAGGGGCGCAATTGATTGATGACGACGCTGTGAAAACTCTCCGCGATGCCCTGATACCACTAGCAACGATTGTGACGCCAAATCGTTACGAAGCTCAAATTTTAAGCGGTTTACAAATTAATACCCTAGATGATATGCGTGCTGCTGCCCATATCATTCATCGCAATCTAAAAGTGAAGGTTGTGTTAGTTAAAGGTGGTGGTATGCCGGGTAACGGGCGGGGAGTAGATATCTGGTTTGATGGGCAAAAAATGGAAACTTTGACAACAAAACAAGTAGATACGAAAAATACTCATGGTACTGGTTGTACATTATCAGCGGCGATCGCTGCAAATCTGGCAAAGGGCGATGACTTATTAACAGCGGTGCGACAAGCCAAGGAGTTTGTCACCAATGCACTCTCTTACGCTTTAGATATTGGCAAAGGACAAGGCCCAGTTGGACATTTTTATGCGTTATTATGACTAGACTTGGCATGAGGAAATAAGTAAAAATTAGGTTTTTAGTGGGTATATTTGCTTTTATATCCCGGATTAGAAAGTGTAAATAAACAAACCTTTGCCCTTAGAGTATTTTTCTATTATTCTTGGGCATATCTCTAGCTTTTTTGTCTCATTTTTACTCGTGAACTACAAATGCGAACAGTAAACAATTCTGTTTATACCCATAACAAGAGTACAACCGCCCAAGCCTACTCACCTTCTGTGCCACTATCTGTATATCGGGAATTGGCAGCAGAGTTGCAAGCTGCACAGGCAAAGATGGATGCGCTTACTGCCAGAAATCATCAACTACTGCAAGAAAATCAACTACTTCGGGAAGAAATTGCCAAAACCGTTCAGTCTGTTTTACACTTGCAAAATCTGCTTGATACTCCTACTCAAACTCAAAGTCATTATCACCAAGTTTCCCGTTCTGCTCCTGATATTAAGAGCGATCCTAAACGTCAAGCGAATGTCAAGCATCCCCGTCAGCAAGCTCCCCGCCCACGTCCATCAGTTGCTTACACAGAAATGGAAATTCCTGATTATATGTCAGCACCCATATTCGTAGAAGGGCAGGAAGTTGTAGCTTATCCTTTCAGTCAGCCAGAACCAGGAGAAATCAATAACTGGTTGTTGTGGATAGCGATCGCATTAATAATATTTCTGGGTTTTGGAGCCGGTTATTTAGTTGTACGTCCTTTTTTCGCAAACCAAACTCGTTAGTGTCTTTACCTTGACAAGCAAAAGTCATGCATAATTTTTAGCTTTCAACCTTTTGTGAAGCTGGTTAGTTCCTTATCAACATCTGTACTATACAAATTGGCTTTCTGATGCTGCTAACCTTATTTAAACCTAAGTGATAACACTAGTATTAATTGTTAAAAAATAGTAGCTCCGCCAATTGCCCCCAAATTGCTACTTCAATTAATATACATAAGTATTATTTATTGATGACTGGACTGTTTAATGAGTAAGAAATATACTTAAAGAATTTGTAACTTATCATACTTTTTAATAAATATGGGTTGCGCTACTCGTTAAAACTCTAGACAAAGGATCTGATTAGATAAATAGAAGCTACTCAAAAATAACAGGAGACAAAAATGAAAAAAGTAGAGGCTATCATCCGTCCCTTTAAGCTTGATGAGGTGAAAATAGCTTTAGTCAATGCTGGTATAGTTGGAATGACTGTTTCTGAAGTCCGAGGATTTGGACGTCAAAAGGGGCAAACTGAACGTTACCGGGGTTCTGAGTATACTGTTGAGTTTTTACAAAAACTTAAACTGGAAATTGTCGTTGAGGACAATCAAGTGGATATGGTAGTAGAGAAAATTATCTCTGCTGCCCGTACTGGGGAAATCGGCGACGGTAAAATATTTATATCGCCCGTAGAACAAGTTGTGCGGATTCGTACTGGAGAAAAGAATACAGAAGCGGTGTAAGGAATTTGGTTAATAGCTAATGAAAATTGGTTAGTAGTTAGTAGTTAGTAGTTAGTGGGAAATAACTAACAATTAACGACTAACAACTAACAACTAGCTAAGTAGCTGTCATGAACTGTCTACAATAGAACGAATGAAAAAACTTTCTTTACTTTCTGCCTTCTGCCTTCTATTCTAAACTTGGCAACTTTTGAAGTAAATCTGCAAAAGCTTTACCTCGATGGCTAATTGTGCGCTTTAATTCTGGTGTCATCTCAGCAAAGCTCATTTGCTTCTCTGGTACGTAAAAGATGGGATCGTAGCCAAAACCACCATTGCCACGGGGTGCATGAAGAATTTCACCACGACAAATACCTTCTGATTGTAGAACGATCGCACCATCGGGACGAGCGATCGCTATTGCACAAACAAATTGGGCTTGGCGATTCGATTCATCACCCAATTCCCTCAATAATCTACCAATACGTTCGGTATCGGTGTTGCCATAACGTGCCGAATAAACTCCTGGTACGCCATTTAAAGCATCTACCTCTAAACCAGAATCATCGGCGATCGCCCAATTACCTGTTGCTTGTGCGACTTGGGATGCTTTAAGACACGCATTCGCAGCAAAAGTTTCCCCTGTTTCTTCAATTTCTAATTCTTCAGGTTTTAGCGTTAATTCCCACCCAGAATTAGCCAGGTAAGCTTGCATTTCCCGTAACTTACCTGGATTTCCTGTAGCAACTACAAGTAATTTAGTCATTAGTCATTAGTCATTAGTTAGTAGTTCTCCTGGTGCTCCTCTGCCCCTCCGCTCCCCTGCTCCCCCTCTCCTTGTCTTCTTTCCTTCTGCCTACTGCCTCCTGCCTTCTGCCCTTTTATGATTCTGCCCACTGTTTAGCCCAAGCCAAAGTTTGATGCACCTGTTCGAGTGTAGGTGCTTCGCAGTAAAGACGTAAAACTGGCTCCGTACCGCTAAAACGAATCATTAACCAGCTATCATCTACGAGACGGAATTTGTAACCATCTATTGTTTGACAATCAATTACTGGTTTACCGACAATTTCTTTTAACGGCTGCTTTTGCAATTGTTCTAAAAGCCGATTTCGCACTTCCATGCTAGATAAGGGTAAATCAATGCGATCGTATGCGGATGTAAAACCTGTCTGTTCCTGCAAGCGACGGTAATAATCACTTAAATCCAATCCAGATTCGACGATCGCTTCTAGTACATACAATGCCGACAGCAGTGCATCTCGTTCTGGAATATGGCTGCCATAACCAATTCCTCCTGACTCTTCGCCGCCAAGCAATACTCTTGTTGCTAGCATTCTGTCAGCGATGTATTTGTAACCTACTGCTGTCTCAAATACTGATAATTTATGTAATGCTGCTACGCGAGGAATCAAATCAGAACCACTAACGGTTTTAACAATTTCGCCGCTAAAGCTGCGCCGCAGAGTCAAATGGTCAATTAAAATCGGAATTAAAATTTGTGAACTCAGAAAATTACCTGCACCATCCACAGCAGCTATGCGATCGCAGTCACCATCAAATACTAATCCCACCGTTAAGCTTGTCGGATGCTCTTTTCTATGAGTTCGCATGATTTGAAAGAGGCGAGAAAGATACTTCGGCAAGGGTTCCGGCGCACCACCCTCAAAGGTAGGATCGCGATCGCTATTAATTTCCCTAACCTGATCGCCAAGTAACATTGCTAGCCCCCCTGCTGCTGCACCATGCATCACATCAGCAAATAGCGTCAGCTTGCCAGAGTTAATAGCATCGCGAATTGTCGCGATGTTAACTTTTTTTGCTAACTCTTGACAATAATTTTCCCAAGGATTAAATCTTTCTATCTTGCCTGGTATGGATGCAGGAGGTAATTCCTCTACTAATAACGCTTCTATCTTTTTGGTAACTTCTGGCGGGGCAGAACCACCAAATGCACTTTTAACTTTTAAGCCCAAATACTGTCCGGGGTTATGACTGGCAGTGATTACCAACGCACCCAAGGTATGACGCTGTTTTGCCGCCCAACTAAAAGCCGGGGTTGGTGCATAAGTCTCGCTAAACAGCACATCAAATCCGGCAGCAGATACAACACTAGCAACTTTCCAAGCAAAGTCTTCTGCCATAAATCGGCGATCATAACCAACTACAATCGTTCGATTGCCTACTTTGTCTCCGTAGGTTTCAAATAAGACTTTTGCTGCGATTGGCGCGACTAAGGCTAGACGTTCAAAAGTGAACTCATCACCAATAACACCGCGCCAGCCGTCTGTACCAAATTTGATTGAGTTAGCAGCAACTGGCATCGAGGTATCCCAACTTCTGTTAAGGAGGATTTTATCATTGACCCAGGGAGCTCAGTAAGAAATGAGCCGGGTATCAAAGTACTATGCAAGCAACAAACTAATGTTGATTACAGTAAAAGAATACTAAAAATCTGATCCAAATACAGACCATGCCCAGACGCGATATATCGTGTCTGGGCAAAATTCATATGTATCGCAATTAACGTGAAATGGTATCACTGTAGTTTCTAATTATTATGAAATATATTAAACCTCCTTAATAGGAAATACTACTAAGGAGATACACAGTAGAAAAATATTCTCACACTGTAAGTTTTTTCCTAGAAATCATCCAGATACTGGCTTAGACGACTAATCAAAGGGTCTACCTCTTGGGGAGGTGTGACAGCAGCAGTAGTAGTGGTATTGTTAGTATGAGTATTATTTAATACTTCTACTACTGGTTGTGATTGAGTCGAGGTCTGGGTGACTTGCAACTTATTGACCATCATGCCTAACTGCGCAACTTGTTGACTCAGTTGCATCAGGTGGCGTTCCATCATCTCCAATCGATGAGATGTATTAGCAAAAAAACGTTCCTCCAGGTCAGCCAATTGACTTTGCAGATCGGCAATTTGCGGTTCCAATCCCCCTGCTGCTGGTATTGTTGTCGATGGCGGAGGTGGCTGCGGGTTTGGTCGTACAGATTCCGGTACGCATAAAGACTGCCAGAGGGCCTCTTTACAGAGGTCGCTGAAAGTTTTTTCGGGTTCTTTCTCCAAATGGCTTTCGACAAGCGTCAACAAGCTTTCGTCAGCCACCCCTGGGTTGAACGTAACCGATTTAACTACCTTTTTTGACCATTGGAACATTCGAGTTAAGCTTTAGGAGAGCGGTTGGCAAGCTGTGCTTCTGCGTATATATATTGTCCTAGAGCGTTAGCCTGCCGAGATGGGGAAGCCAAATGGGCATTAATTTTTGCTTCTTTCAGCAGACGTTGAACGTCTTCCCAGAAATACTCTCCACCACCGCCGGTGAGAATTACATCGGTGACGCGCTCTGGTAGCCATGCTAGCACACGGCTGCAAATTTCCCGCGAAAACATTTCGGTGAGATTAGGGAGAACATCATCTAAGTTAGCAGGCTTGCTGGCACCGCGAGGCCGGTAGAAGCGATCGCCTTTGGGACGATTCACAGCAGCAATCAAGGCTAGAGATTGGCTATCAGATCCTTCAACTTCGGCAGCTACTAGTTCATAAAACTTGCTCATCCCGAAGTCTTCGCTCTTAGAAGCCCCTCTTGCAAAGCGGAAATTATCTACCATCAAACAATCAATAGTTTGATGTCCAATATCGACAATCGCAGCCGAAACTTTAGTAAAATCGGGCATCGCACCTTTTTGGGGTTTGCCTTCACACCACAGTAGACTGCCATAACCTTCTGGCATCACCCATACCTTATTAACGTTCAGCGACACCGATTCGCCGCGAAAGTTCATAACATGGGGGCCTTCCAATTGGCTAATTAACTGGGCTTTTTCCTTTTCAAACTGCTCTTGAGAAAGGTAAGGCAAACCCACCACAACAGAGATTTCGTCTTTGAGCTTGAAGTAACCAGCACAAGCCAAAGTTTTTACCAGTGCGTCTTCGACCTTAGATTGACCCACTCCTAAATTGGCACCAAAATCTGCTGCCAGTTGACCTACAGCGTATCCACTGCCTTGATACTCCAACCATAAATCCATCAAGGGATCTGTGGCACGGGCTTCAAATACACCTCCCCGCACCTGTTCCATTGACATTTCTTTGACGTTGGCAGAAATAAATATCACATTGCCAGGCTCGCGGGTAATGCAGGCTTTTGTGGAAGTTCTACCTAAATCAACACTCAGAATTTTTTTCCCAGTAGCTGAGTTATTAGGTACTACGGGATTGGCATTAATGGGAGTAGATGCCGAAACTCTATTCATAGGTATAGCAGCGGCATTCATCGGGGTGGCGGCAGTTGGTTGGTCTGTCATGAAAGCTCCTAGTACTTACTTAGCTTTAACAAGTTACCATGCTCATCTTACAAAATTCGTGTATCAGAAATTCTTGGTGGTGTCAACTATGGCAGCAAACTTACCAATGATTACTGAATAGCTTAGTGCAATTTATACTTCAAATTGCTGGATTGAAGGTAACGTGAGTGAACAAGGAAATAGCGAAGGTTTGCCCCTCGCAACGATACTTTTTTACACTAAAAAACTGTTTTTGTAATTTTATAGGGGACAAGTTCTTTACCTTCTCCTACTTTTGCGCTTACGTTTTAGTATCCAGAACGCAAATGCCAGGATTAGACCCCCAAGCACAAATTTGGATACAGGAGCGAGGTACTTGTCCACAAGTTCATATTGACTACCCAACACGTATCCTGTGTATGTTAGCAAACCTACCCAGCATCCGCTACCCACAGTTGTATAAAATAAGAAAGATGGCAGGTGCATATTGCTAATACCTGCCGGAATAGAAATCAAAGTACGAACTCCAGGCACAAGCCGACCAATCAAAACAGCTTTTTTACCTTGCTTATTAAACCAGTGCTTTGCCTGGATAATATCTTTGTTAGATATTCCCAACCAACTGCCGTATTTATCAGCTAATGCTTGCAAGCGTTTTTCGCTTAAAAACTTGCCAGGATAGTACCAAATCAACGCACCCAGGACTGAACCCATTAACCCTGCAAAAAACACGCCGTAAATATTAAGCTTTGCCCCTGGTAAATTTGCTGTATATCCTGCCAGTGGCATAATTAGCTCTGAAGGTATAGGCGGAAACAAGTTCTCTAAGAACATCAACAGAGCAATGCCCACGTAGCCTAAAGATTCTATAGTCGTTTTAATCCAATCCGTCATTCAGTAGATTCCTATAGTTGCTATCAAAGTCTAGTTACTAAATTTCAGAGCGATCGCTCTATGGGAAGTAGGGGAGACAAGGGGACGCGGAGAGGGGGAGCAGGGGAGCTTCAGGGGCAGAGGAGAACTACTAACCACTAACAAATGACTAATGACCATTGACTAATGACTAACCACTACCACCTCTACAGAAAAAGGGAGAAGGGAAAGGTAATTGCTTACTTCCCACTCTCCCAGTTTTTGAATTGCCCACTCTTGTTAAACAGTGGGTGTTAAAGATTGCACTCTCGGTTCAGATTCCCAATCTAATGGATTCCAAACTTTTTCCTCCAAAGCCATCTGTTCAACTAAACTCGCCAATCTCAAAGCTTTGAGTGCCTGTTCGCCACCAACTGAAGGTTGATTGCCACCGCGCACACAGTTGACAAAATGTTCCAATTCTGCACCTAACTTGTCTGTATTGCTAGTGTAAACTTTTTCAATCAAGCCATCCTGTTTATAAAGTATTTGCCGATAGTCCGTTATTGAGTTACCAGTAATATGTCGGTGAATCAAAATTTCGTTTTTGAGAAAATCTGCCTCTGTGTATGAATTTTTACAATGAGCGACAATGGTACGGATCTTGCGGTGAGTAACTTTGCTGGCAGTCAGAGTAGCGACAATACCATTAGCAAATCCCAAGGTTGCAGACACGTAATCTAAATAACCAGAGTCCAAAGTGCGGTTGCCACTAGCTGTCAATTTGACTACTGGAGAGGCAGCCAATTCTAAAAGTAGGTCAATATCGTGGATCATTAAATCCAAGACAACCGAGACATCATTGGCGCGATTTGAATAAGGACTCATTCGATGCGCCTCTAGAGCCAGTACTTCCTCAGTTTTTAAGACTTTGCTTAATTCTTGAAATGCTGGACTGAAACGCTCAATGTGACCTACTTGCAAAATACACCCAGACTCAGCTGCCGCATTTACTAGCGATTCTGCTTCAGAAATACTTGCAGCAATTGGCTTTTCAATCAAAACATGAATTCCTGCCAAAAGACAGGTAATGCCGACGGCGTAATGCAGGCGCGTGGGAACGGCAATGCAAACTGCTTCCACATGGGGCAGCAGGTCACAGTAATCCTCAAAAAAACGCACCTTGTATCTGCTGGCGGTTTCTAATCCTCGCTCAACATTAATATCTGCTACACCAACCAGTTCAACGTCTTTCATCGAACTCAGGACACGGGCATGATGCTGACCCATGTTACCCACCCCGATGACGCCTATGCGAATTGGGCGGGGTTGGGTGCGCTGTCCGTGTCCGTTCTGTTCTCCTGCTGACATGCTGCTATCTTGCACTCTCATTCTCTCCTCAACCACCAAATTTAGAGACGCTACGGTCGTTGGCTTTGATACTTTAATTGCCAGTGACGAGTCGTCTAAAACCATCCAGATGGTAACATAGAGGTTCTATTTATGAAGAATTTCAAAGTTTGTTATGAGTTCCCACCACCAGCCTCTGTTTTGTATATTTAGTAGAGTTTAGTGTGTTATTTGCAACGCTACGTAGCATATTTTTCGTCATATTGCTTACTGCAAAAAAGTAAGTGTGAAGTGTGCTATTCTCATCATTTCGTACTGACAAAGCTGATTTAACGGTATAATAATTTGACTAAATACCAGTTAAACCACATTGGTTTTTGTCTGTTAAATTACCAAACACTGAGAAAGTATTCTTCATAATTTTGAATTAGAAGTCACCTCTAGTAAAGTCAGTAATTAAAAATTGAAAATCAAATAAAATAATTATCGATAGATGAAAGCTGTAATTCTACTGTCTGGGGGATTAGACTCTTCCACAGTTCTCTACCAAGCACTAGCAGATGGTTGTGAGTGTTATACCATTTCCTTTGACTATCAGCAACGACATCGACGAGAGTTACAATCAGCATTAGCGATCGCACAAGCAGCAGGCGTATTGCAACATCAAGTGGTAACTTTTGACTTACGACAGTGGGGAGGCTCGGCACTTACAGACAACGCAATTGATTTACCCACAGGGCGCTCCCTAGAAGAAATGTCGCAAAATATTCCTGTTACCTATGTGCCGGCGCGAAATACCATCTTCTTAAGCTTTGCCCTCGCTTATGCCGAAACTCTCGGTGCTGAACGTATCTACATCGGCGTTAACGCTTTGGACTACTCTGGATATCCTGATTGTCGCCCCGACTATATCCAGGCAATGCAGGAAGTATTTCGTTTGGGGACAAAACAAGGGCGTGAAGGCAAACCCATAAATATTTTCACACCCCTGCTCCACCTCAAAAAAACGGAAATTATCCAACTTGGCAACCGATTGGGAGTTCCCTGGGAGCTAACTTGGTCTTGCTACGCAGGCAAAGAAATAGCATGTGGTGTTTGTGATGCCTGTCGCTTGCGTCTTGCTGCTTTTGCCGAACTAGGGTTAAAAGATCCGTTGGTTTATGCACAGTAGGAAAAAGGTTACAGGTTACGGGTTACAGTTTTTACTGTCCTCTATCCCCTATCCCCTCTTCTAAGCGTCGCAACTGAATTTGGTGCAAACGAGGCCCTTCAACCGATCTGACAGTAAATTCCAAATCTTGATAACAAAAGGTTTCACCAAGTTCTGGTACTTTCTGCAATTGGTAAAGCAAAAAACCACCAAGGGTTTGGTAATCTTTACCCAAGGGCAAATCGAGATGTAATACTTCGTTTAGCTCCTCTAAGTTGATTTGTGCTTGCACCAGAAATACTCCCCGATCTATCAGTTCAATCAGTAACTCATCGGTATTTTCTGCTGCACCAGTTTCTCCAATAATTTGGGCAATCACATCTTGAATCGTAACTAATCCTACAGTTCCACCAAATTCATCCACCACTACTACCATCCCTAGCTTCTCTTGCTGCATCATCGGTAATAGTTCGTTCAACGGCGTTTGCTCTGGCACAAATCGTGCTGGATGCACCCAAGGCTGAATTTGTGTGTCTAGAATGAGCTTACCTGTAGTTAAGGGTTTGGCTAAGTCTTTAAAGTAAACAATGCCACGAATGTCGTCTAGAGATTCTCCAATAATAGGGAAGCCAGAGTAACCAGTATCTGCCACTTGCTCAAAAAAAGTCTGCAAAGTAGCATTTTGAGGTAGAGCCACTACATTTGTGCGGGGAATCATGATCGCTTGTGCTGTTACTTCCCCAAACTCAAACACGTTTTTTAATAGTTCTCGTTCTCCAGCTTGCAAACCAGTAGATTCACGTTCTGTGGAAATGATAAGTTGTAATTCTTCTGGAGTAACAGGTGGTCTCCAGCTTTGACCTGTATATTCTATACCAAATAATCGCAACAGACAGCGCGTTGATTGATTGAGAATCCAAATAAAGGGGCTAAAAAAGCGTACAATCGCTCTGACAGAAGGGCCTAAAAATCTTGCCAACTGTTCTGAGTACAGCATCGCCACAGATTTAGGACATAATTCTCCTAACACAATTTGAAGATAGGCAATTAAAAAAAAGGTAATTGGAATTGATAGTGAATGAGCTATAAAAGCACTCATGCCTCTTGGTAAAGGCCAAGATTGCAGCCACAATTTCACTAGAACGACAATCGTACTTTCTCCAATCCACCCCAATGCCAAACTAGAGAGGGTAATGCCTAACTGGGTTGTAGATAATAATCGATCGATGCTGCGTTGCAAAACCTCAACGGTATGCGCTTGAATGTCACCAGCCTCAACTAACTGATGAATGCGCGATCGCCGTACTGTCACCATTGAAAACTCAGCCGTAACAAAAAAGGCATTGATGAGAATCAGGAGCAGCACTGATAACAATCGCAGCTCCACATCAGTCCAACTCAAACTTAGAAAATCTCTCACTACCAAAGCTAGTTTAAATGCCTCCTTTTGGGGATTGGTGATCGGGGATCGGGGATCGGTTATCGGGGACTGGGTGTTAGGGATTGGGTATTAATATTTCTTTATTCCTAGTCCCCAGTCCCTAGTCCCTATTTACCTACAGGAATATCTGACACTTCTAGCTTCAGTTTTTGAGCAGGATAATCAGTTATCGAGAGTGAGATACTTTTAACGTCGTCGAGCAAAGCAGTGGGAATACTCACTGTACCAGAAAATGTTGGCCCGTTGGCAGGCAATTCCGATGGCAAGCCATCTGTACTACCACTGAGGGTTCGTCCTTTATTGTCTGTAATATCCAAAAAGCTATAGAGGAAGCGGACAGAATCCTTTCCTTTGTTCTGCATATTCACTCGCAACTGCAAAGCACCGCCAGAATAGCGAGCAGATTGTACAGAAAAATTTACACCCCCACTTTCAGCCGTAACCGGAAATCCTTCCTGGGGTTTTTCTTTAATCTCTTCCTGCGGCTTTTGCTTTTGCTTGTTAGTAGCTATTTCCTCGTCTTCTTCTTCTATTTTTTCTGACTTAGTACGAGTTTTGCCCTCGATGCGCGCTTTGACAATTTTTAAGATTTCTTCCTCTTTTAAGAGCGTTCCTCCATGTTGAGAACTGCCTGTCTTGGCGCTGCTGAACTTGGTAGTAGGACGCGAATCTGGAGTTGTCACACCTTTGAGTGCTTTACTCCCTATATCAAATCCTAAAAATGCGCTTACAGAGCCAGATCCCAACATCAAAGTTAACAAAGTTAAAGTAAGAAGAACAGTAGAATTTATTCTCATTGCTGACAAGCTATGGCAGAAGAATACTGGTTGATATCAAAGTATTGAATTTAGCTTACCTAAATTCTTAAGGGAACTTAGCTAAGTATTAGTCTGTGCTATTGCACTATCTAAATTATCTACTAGCGCG
>NZ_AJLN01000051.1 GCF_000317285.1 Chlorogloeopsis fritschii PCC 6912
ACTACTCTAAAAATTTGGTGAGCTGTTTTCGAGGTACACAAGTAGTAAAATTATGCTAAAATCAACGAGTTGTAACCAGGGTTGGCCGAGCGGTTGAGGCAGCGAACTCATAATTCGCCCTAGGCAGGTTCAACTCCTGCACCCTGGATTGATTTTTCATGAACTATAAAAAATACTAAATCAAGTTTATATCTACAAATATAGTCCGGAATTTATGGAAGAGTTGAATAATCGCAAGGGTTTCACCATAATTGACGAAAACTCTTTGATTAATCAACCCCTTAACCAGCTTATTTTTAAAACCAAAGCAGTAAAATCTGTTCAACAGTAAACTATTGACTGTTTTTCCTGACTTCTCTTAGTCGGATTTGAGGCGAGATTGCATCTCCTCAAAACGATACTCGGTTCCTACTTTCAGTTGATTAGCATTCAAACGGGGAGACATTAACAGCGAAGTGTTATAAGGATTTGGTAAATCTGGTGTACGAAGATAAGGAT
This sequence comes from Chlorogloeopsis fritschii PCC 6912, assembly GCF_000317285.1. GTDB lineage: Bacteria > Cyanobacteriota > Cyanobacteriia > Cyanobacteriales > Nostocaceae > Chlorogloeopsis > Chlorogloeopsis fritschii. The sequence goes on from NZ_AJLN01000051.1 coordinate 499, forward strand.
CGCTACTAACCTGTTGGTAGAGGACGTCTTGATAGACAATGTTGATTAATTCAGCATCTCGTGCAATTTTATTTTCTGGGAAGGAGTTTCGCAACAACGAACCAGGGCCGAGTATCAAGTCTATGTCGCTTTTAAAGTTGTTACCGTTGTGGAAATTGGGGGAATTTTCAAAAAAGGCTCGGTCAATTACTTCTGCGGGTATTTCATATTCATAATTGGGTGTTTGCGTCTCCTGTGCCACCACAGATGGGGCAGCGATCGCGCTAGCACACATAACCAATAAACCACCCAAGGCTTTTAATTTTAAAGCCATGTTTATTACTCCTCTTTGTTGGTACGAATTTTAACTTATGCTTATTCTCAGAACTCTTGGTAAGGCTGGTGCAAACAAAGTATGATTTACTGTCGGGCTTTATGTCCTACTGTGATGAGAAACATCACGCACAGAACATCTGAGTGCCTATAGCGATAACTAACTACTTATAGCTAGCTATCATCATAGTGATTTTTTTGTTACACCCTCTTACTTAGTAGTTCAACCTTTGGTTTAACACAATTTTTAAACTTTTGTAATGACTTATCAAGCCAAAACCCTTACTCAGTCTGATTTTTGGGCAGATACTACCGATTTGAAAACCCTGCGTCACAAATTACTAGATTTATTTTGCCAACTGGCATATCAAGAGGGCGATTTTGTTCTCTCTTCCGGACAACCTAGCTCCTATTACATCAATGGCAAGCAGGTAACGCTTCATCCCCAAGGCGCTTTGGCAATTGGTCGTATTCTTTTTTCGCTCTTACCACCTGATACCCAAGCAGTAGCGGGATTGACATTGGGGGCAGATCCGATCGTCAGTGCTGTGAGTGTGGTTTCTGCTTACGAACATCGCCCAATCCCAGCGTTGATTATTCGCAAAGAAGCTAAAGGACATGGGACAAAGGCATATATAGAAGGGCCGAATTTGCCAGAAGGTGCAAAAGTAGTGGTTTTGGAAGATGTTGTCACTACCGGACAATCTGCGATGAAAGCAGTTGAACGACTAAGAGCGGCAAATTATACTGTGAATCGGGTAATTTCACTGGTAGACCGCCAACAAGGTGGAGCAGAGTTTTACCAGTCGGTAGGGTTAGAATTTCAGACAGTGTTTACGATTGAGGAAATACAAGAGCGATACAAACAGCTTTAAGTAGATGGTAACTACTCAAAACTAAACTGCAAACTCATTCAAGATCCGATTAGCCTCCCTTAGCCCGGAGAGATAAGCGCCATGTACAGTAGATGGATACTGCTCTGAAGTTGCTTCTCCGGCGAATAAGAGGCGGTTTGCCACAGGTGCGGCTAGAGTAGCGCGATCGCTTGCTTTAGCGCCTATAGGCATTGTTAAATAGGAACCACAAGCAAAAGGATCGGCAGCCCATTGGGTTCTGATTACTATTTCTGGATTGGGTATATTATTCCCGTACATTCGACGCAGCACTTTCATTACCCGCTCTCCAACTTCTTCCTCAGATAAAGTCTCCAGACTGCGGGCAAATCTTCCGCCAGTTAAAGCCACTAACACAGGGACTTTAATATATCGGCTTAAATTCAAAAAGTCCGAGAAATCATTTGCCATCTGGCTAGCGTAGCCGATCGCGTCATAATTTTGTAACCAAAAAACTTTCGAGAACTTCAAAACTACCTTATTCAAAACTCCCATATCCAGGCGATCGATAGCTGCAAGTTTGCTTTCAGGTAGGGGAGGAGAAAAAGTTACACTAGCAGATTTCAGTACTCCTAAAGGCAAAGTAATCACAACTGCATCAGCTGAAAAAGTTCCAGAATCCGTTTTTACTGATACACTTTTATCGTCATATTTAATCTCAATTACTTTTTGTTGTAGCCGAATGTCAATACCTTTTGCCAATCGCTGGATAATTTCTTCATATCCGTTAGTAATTAGGTAATTACCACCTGAAAAAGTTGCGTATTCATCCCATTCCCAAAGCGAGTAACTGTCTAAATCTGTTCCTTCTTGTACTTCTCGCCCAGTAAAAAACCATTTCATTAGAGTTTTTTGTAGGGGAGAAAATTCTTTTTCTATTAATATACGTTGTATTGCTTCAGCGACTGAAATATCTTGTTTTAAATTCTTACCTAAAGCTTTAGCTTGCCCAAAAATTTGCTTGTACAGTAAACGAGCCTTTTCTAACTCTTTTACTTCCACAAGTTCACCATTGCTGCCGTAAACAGGAATATTTTCAAAGTCAGTATGCTGAATGCGAACTTTAAAATCTTGCGCTAGTTGAGTAATCGGATTTTTATTGATTCCATGAATCCAAGAAGCACCTAAATCGACAGGAAAACCAAATTTTTTATTAGTATAAATTCTACCGCCAATACGATTTCGAGCTTCTAAAATTGTGACTGAAAAACCATGAGAATAAAGTTCGCGAGCAACTGCTAAACCAGCGATACCTGCACCAATTATTAAAATATTTGTCATGCTCAATCTCACCCTTAAAAACGCAGAGGTTAACAGAGAAATTCTCCCTATCCCTCTACGTTATTTACAGCGTTTTTCAAATGATTAGACAACAAATCGTAGGGTGGGCATTGTCGTTAAAGCCCATGTGGTAAACATTGGAGATATTGGTAAGCAATGCCCACCTTACAGAAAACTGCTGTAAAAGGTTAACTTTGGGTTACAGTTTCTTTCGCCAAGAACTTTTCTAGTTCTGTCAGTGCATCAGCATCAACTTTGGTTTGCATGGGGCAGAATTTGGGGCCGCACATCGAACAAAATTCAGCAGTTTTATAGATATCTGCTGGCAGAGTTTCGTCGTGGTATTCCCTAGCTCTTTCAGGATCGAGTGCTAATTCAAACTGCCGATTCCAGTTGAAGTTGTAACGAGCATGGGAGAGTTCATCATCTCTGTCTCTTGCCCCAGGGCGATGTCTGGCAATATCGGCTGCATGAGCTGCAATTTTATAGGCGATTAATCCATTGCGCACATCTTCAGGATTAGGTAAACCCAAGTGTTCTTTTGGTGTTACATAGCACAGCATTGCGGTACCGTACCATCCAGCCATCGCTGCGCCAATAGCGGAGGTGATATGGTCATAACCAGGAGCGATGTCTGTCACCAATGGCCCCAGCACGTAGAAAGGTGCTTCTGAACACTCTTCCATTTGCTTTTTGACATTAAACTCAATTTGATCCATTGGCACGTGTCCAGGGCCTTCGACCATCACTTGTACATCATATTCCCAGGCTTTGCGGGTCAATTGTCCAAGAGTTTTGAGTTCGGCTAACTGTGCTTCATCGGAAGCATCGTGAGTACAACCAGGACGCAGTGAGTCACCTAAACTAAATGAGACATCATACTTCTGGAAAATCTCAATGATGTCGCGCAAGTGAGTATAAAGTGGGTTTTGCTTGTGGTGATGTAGCATCCACTTTGCCAAAATGCCACCGCCACGAGAAACAATGCCAGTGATGCGGTTTCTTACTAAGGGTAAGTGTTCAATCAAAATCCCAGCATGGATAGTCATGTAATCTACACCTTGCTGGGCGTGCTTCTCAATCACATGGAGAAAATCATCAGGAGTGAGATTTTCAACCTTGCCATGAACGCTTTCTAAAGCTTGGTAGACTGGCACTGTGCCAATGGGAACGGGGGAAGCATTGATGATGGCGGTACGAATTTCGTCCAAATTACCGCCGCCCGTAGAAAGATCCATCACGGTGTCAGCACCGTATTTCACTGCCAGTCTCAGTTTTGCCAGTTCTTCTTCTATGTTAGAAGAATTGGGAGAAGCACCAATATTAGCATTGACTTTACACTTGGAGGCAATGCCGATACACATTGGCTCTAAGTTGGTGTGATTGATATTCGCAGGAATAATCATCCGTCCCCGCGCTACTTCATCTCTAATTAGCTCAACGGGAAGATTTTCCCGCTGGGCTACATAGTGCATTTCTTCGGTAATCACACCTTGACGGGCATAGTGCATTTGACTGACATTGCTCTGCCCGCGCCGCTTGGCGACCCATTCTGTCCGCATATTTGCTTTCCTCAATATACAGCTTCCCTTCGCCGGTATTACCCGGATTCAGGTTCTAAGGGTGTAATCTCAGCCTCTAAATGCAGGAGGCACCCCTAGCATGGTAGTGATTGTACCACTTTGTTTATGGCTGGGCGCAAGGATGTTAACAAATTATTAAGAGGTGATGATGGGAGCACCAAGCTTTTTTACTACAAAAGCGATCGCTTTTCTATTTAACCACCAGGTACTACAGGGCGCTGACCTCTCTGAAACCTTTCCCATGACTGCCGCAGGGCTGTAGGGGCTGGATGCTTGGCATCATAAACTACGATCACATTTGTCAGACGGCGTTTAGCAGGAATCAAAATTTTACCACTGGCGGCTAAAGCTCTAGATGTTCCTCCATCTAAGTTCATCGCTTCATAACAACCAATTGCTCTCATTGCTCTTGCTTCTTGCTCTAAAGTAATTGGCTTCTCGAAATGTACTAATATCAATTTTTTTCCACTAGCCGGAAATCCGATCGCTGCACGTGTAGCTATACCTAAAACATGGGGATCTTTGAAACCCTCTAATTTTGGTTTCACCCAGATTTTTCCGCGTCTTAGCAATCGAGGGCCACAAGTGATAGAAAACCAATGTTCTTTCCATTTGGGTTTGCCATCAACCCGTGCTGTTACCATTTCCGGTTTATTTCCTACTCGTAAGCCCAAAGTCGTGCCAAAATTTTCCCACTTACTATACTTAAGAAATCTTCCTCCCGCCACCATGTTGCCCATGACAGTTTTACGGGAGCTTTTAGCAAAAAATGTACCATTAGCAACAACCGCAGCACGAGAGCGAGCTACCATTCGACTAAACTCCTCGTCACCATTACTACGTTGTGCTGAATTAGCAAAAGTTGCATTATTAGCTAAACCAATAGTAATAAAGGTTTTGGGATCGGTGAGGTCAATAATCACTCGATAAAAAGAGATACCATTAATCTTTCCCTTATTTACTTGTATAGTTTTAGCAGCCGCTGGCTGTAACATTGTGAAACCTTTAGCCAAACCAGCACCTGCTAACAACAGGAAAGACCGACGGCACATCTTGGAAATTGCCATAATATAAATTCTCACTCGATTGTCTTAATTGAAATACCTAAACCCTTGCTAATTCTGTCAATGTGGAAGCAAGATGACAGCAATGGGGAGAGGGGGGAGTGGGAGAGGGGACAGGGAACAGGGTACAGGGAACAGGGAACAGGGGACAGGGGGACAAGGAGAGGGGGAGAAATTTTACAGACGCGATTAATTGCGTCTCTACCCAATGACAAATGACCAATGACCAATGACTAACCACTATCGATACATTCTCTTCTACAAACCTTATGGCGTCCTTAGCCAATTTACTCAAGACACTCCGACTCGTAGGACGTTAAAAGACTATATCCAAGTTCCAGATGTGTATCCTGTGGGGCGTTTGGACTGGGATAGTGAGGGTTTGCTGCTGCTGACAAACCACGGACAATTGCAACATCGCCTTTGCGATCCTCGGTTTGGACATGAACGTACTTATTTGGTACAAGTTGAACGAATTCCCGATCAAGCTGCTCTCAAACAGTTAGAAGCAGGTGTGTTAATTAAAGATTACCGCACTCGACCCGCAAAGGTGCGACTTTTGAGCGAAGAACCTTCCTTAAGCGATCGCGATCCGCCAATTAGATTTCGCAAAACTGTACCGACAGCATGGTTGGAGATGAAATTGACAGAGGGGAAAAATCGGCAAGTGCGGCGGATGACCGCAGTTGTGGGATTTCCAACCTTAAGACTTGTGCGGGTAGCGATCGCTCACTTACAAATAGATGGCCTCCAACCAGGACAATGGCGTGACCTCACCTCCAGAGAATCACAATTGTTACAGAATTTGATGTTTTCAGGTCACTTGTTAAAAAAGCATAAATACTGATAGTAAAAGTTATAAAGTTAACTATTCTTTTTTTAAATTCAAAATCAATGCAATTTGTCAAATACCTGAAATCTAATGTTTGGAGTTACTAGTTAGAGCAGTTTACAGGAAATAAGAGATTATGTTCGTTACATAAATTTTTATTCATGATTTTGCCCAAAAATTACGCTATAAGCAGTATAATGATTTTCTCTTTTTTTTGCCTAGTTAACACCAGCGCTTGGGTGCAAGTTTAAGTCTTATGAGCCTTAATCAGCCATCTAGCTGGCATCATTCCTGCCAAGAACAACATAATATAGTGCCTGTACCACCTGCACGCTTGGAACTTGTACCTGAACGAGCCTCCGATGTAGAACTTTGCACAGCAGAAATTTGGCGTCGCACTCAAGAGGAACTCTTCTGGTATCGGAATTTGTATGAAAATATTCCTTGCGTATACTTAACTTTGGATCGAACAGGGATAATTTTATCTGTGAACAAGCTGGGTGCAAACAGCCTCGGTTATTCCCCAGAAGAACTAATACAAAAGCCTGTTTTTAACTTATTCGCTCAGTCTGAACAACAGAGGTTATTTCATGCTTTGATGGGATTGTTTAAGGGAGCGCCAGAGAGTGAAGCTAATTGGGAATTTCGGTTGAACTGTCCTGCCAGTAAAATGCAATGGGCAAAAGTGGTAGCGCGGATATTAGATTCTGGAAAGGATAATCAACAGATCCTAATGTTATTTGAAGACATCACTGCTGAGAAAATTTTTGATCGTGGCTGCCAAGAAAATGAACACCACCTGCACGTCATAGCCAATACATTACCAGTAATGTTGTGGGTGGCTGGCTGTGAAGGTGTATGCAATTTTTTAAATCAATCATGGATAGACTTCACCGGAATTAGCAAACAGCAACAAGAATTTAGCTGGTTAGAGCAAGTTCATCCTGAAGATAAAGACTTTTGTAAGCAAACTTTTGAATCTGCATTTAATAAACGTGCAAAATTTCATATAGAACATCGCTTAAAGCATATAGATGGAGAGTATCGTTGGATTTTAAATACAGGTGTTCCATGGTTTACTTCCAGTGGTAATTTTATCGGTTACATAGGGTCTGCAATTGATATCACAGAACGTAAGTTAGCAGAAATTTCTTTGAAAGAAAGCCAAAAAGCAGCACAAAAACAATTAGAAGAAATAGAAAAATTCAATCGTCTTAAAGATGAATTTCTTAGTACAGTTTCCCACGAATTACGTACACCTCTAACTAACATGAAAATGGCGATCCAAATGATGGGAATTGCACTAGATAAAGAACATAATTTATTATTAGAAATGGCAAAGCCATATGCTGAACGCTCAAAATTTGCTCGTTATTTCCAAATTTTAAATAATGAATGCGAACGAGAAATCAATTTAATTAATAACTTTCTAGATTTACAGCGTCTAGATACCACCACTAAACCTTTAGTGTTGGAAAAAATTCAAGTCAATGAGTGGTTGGAGCGAGTAGTGGAGCTATATAAAGCACGTAACCGCAATAGCTGTAAACACAATTTAAACCTGAAGATTGCTTCCAATCTTCCTCCCTTACTGTGCGATCCATTTAGTCTAGAACGCATTTTGATAGAATTACTGACTAATGCTTGTAAATTCAGTCCACCAGATGCAGAAATCATCGTTGCTGCCCAAGCAAAATTCAATAGCATTCAACTACAAGTAAGCAATTATGGTGTAGAAATACCTGCATCTGAATTACCGCGTATTTTTGAAAAGTTTTACCGCATTCCCAGTAATGACCCTTGGAAACAGGGAGGAACAGGATTAGGACTAGCATTGGTACAAAAGCTTACTAAGTATTTAGGAGGAACAATAGAGGTTCAAAGTGGGTCAAACTGTACCTGTCTAACTGTGCAACTACCACTTTGAGGTGAGAATCCAATAGGAGCGGAAGCTTTTAAAAAATAAAGCCTCACCAATAAATATTACAATCCAGTCCCAAACTCCAGAGGTGGTTACAATTATCGGTAAGAACTTGTCTAGTCTAAATCTAACTAGACTATGCGTAAAAATTAAGACTGCCACAAAAACCTACTTATGAAACTACAATCATTTGTAGATCTACGACAAGTAGTAGTGTCAACTGTGGCACCTTAGATTGTAGTGGTTAAAAGCACCTTGGAGCGGGAATTAAGGAACTTCCACAATGCTGATTTGCCCTCAGTGTAAATTTGAAAACCCCAATACTAACAAATTTTGTCAAAACTGTGGGGCGTCCCTAACCCACAAGGTCTGTCCTGAATGCAATGCTGATGTACCTTTGAATGCACAAACTTGTCATAACTGCGGTGCAGAATGTGGCACAATTTGGTGGGCTATTATTGCCAAAGTTGAGAATTTTGTCATCGGGGAAGCAGATTTTGATAATATCGAGAAACAAAGACAAGATGAGCCAGAATCTTCGCTTTTTGCGCTCGATGGCATTCACGAAGCGTGTCCGGAGAACGTAGATTCAGAAAGTATTTCCCCCGTGGGAGATGGGAAACAGCTTCTGCAGCCAGAGAGTGGCGGGCAAGTAATGAAGCCGGAGGAAGAACTGGAGAGTGAAAATGTTCCCACCTTACCTACTCCCCCCGTCTCGGTGTCTACTTCAGCCTCATCTTCTTTCCCAGAAGGTTCTTACTTAGATTTACAGCAACGCTATAAATTGCTAGAACTGCTACCAAATTTGGAGGAAATGCCTGCTAATACTCAGTGGTGTGTACGGGTATTAGACTGTCAGCCTTATCAAATTTCACTCCTAGAGGCAATGGCAACAAATCAGTATCAGGAACTAGCAACGTCATCACAATCGGCTGTTAGTCTTCCTTACCTTGCTAAAGCTTATGTTGCCCTCCAACCCTACACAAACCAAGGTATACCCCCAATTCACGATGCATGGCAGCAGGGGGATATACAGGTAGTACTGCTCGAAGATCGCGATCGCTGGTTGTATCTACTCGACTTGTGGCGCGATGACAAAACGAGTTCTTTGCAGCTCGTTAACTATTTGTATCAGATGACCCGACTCTGGGCATTACTAGAACCATTTAATTGCCGTCAAAGTCTTTTGGAGTTGCCGAATCTGCGGTTAGATGAAGACCAAGCACTAGCATTACAAATGTTGTATGTGGAGCCATTAAAAAATACCCCAGCAACTCCATTAACAAACACCACATCTGGAGAAGATTTCAGCATCCAAACTTTAGGGCGTGTTTGGCAGAAACTCTTTAAAGAGTCTCAACGTACTCAATTTGGCTCTTTATTAGAACTTTTAGGAGATTTAGAGATTGGCAATATTCAGACCTTGCTAGAATTACAATCACGTTTGCAGGCGATCGCTTCTGAACTGCAAACTCCCTCTAGTACAAACAAACCAAATATGACATCTGCGGCAAATCAAGATCATGACTCACCGCCAATTCTGCAATTAAATGAACAAGAAGAGGATACTGCCACAAAACTTATTGATGACTTGCCAACGGTGGTACTGCCAATGCAGTTAATCAGCCTGGAACACGCTGGACTTACCGATGTTGGAAGGCAAAGACATCACAACGAAGACTACTTTGGCATCGACACCAAAATTGCCAAGCTAGAATTGCCCAATACTCGCAATTTACAAGCACGTGCTTTGTACATTCTTTGCGATGGGATGGGAGGGCACGCTGGTGGCGAGGTAGCCAGTGCTTTAGCAGTAAACACCGTGCGCCAATACTTTAAAACTAATTGGATTGCTAGCGAATTGCCTACAGAAGACCAAATCCGCGAGGCAATACGACAAGCTAACCAGGCAATTTACGATGTCAACCAACAAGATGCCCGCTCTGGTATCGGACGCATGGGTACTACTTTAATCATGCTCTTAATCCAAAATACTCAAGCAGCGGTGGCTCATGTTGGTGATAGCCGCCTCTACTGCGTAACTCGCAAAAGAGGTTTAGAACAATTAACCGTGGATCACGAAGTAGGTCAACGGGAGATTTCCCGCGGGGTAGAACCTAACGTGGCTTATGCTCGTCCAGATGCTTACCAGCTTACCCAAGCTCTTGGGCCGCGAGATGAAAACTTTATCATTCCTGATGTTAAATTTTTTGAAATCTCTGAAGATAGTTTGTTTGTCCTGGCTTCAGACGGTTTGTCGGATAATGATTTACTAGAAACTAATTGGCAGAATCATCTACTTCCCTTGCTTAGTTCGGGTGTGAATTTAGAGGATGGCATCCGAGATTTAATTAATGTGGCAAACGATTACAATGGTCATGATAACATCACCGTTGTGCTTGTACGGGCCAAAGTACGCCCCGCTCTGGAAAGTCAAAAGGAAATAGTTACTGGTTAATCGTGAATGGTAAGCAAGGTAAAGCAGGAAGAAAGCCACTGCACAAGTGCCATGCACGTGATGGGGGCAGCCATATGATCAGGCAGTCGCCCTTGGAGAGCCAATACTGCCCTCCTCTAAGGGCGACTGCGTTCAGCACAAGGGTTCAAGGAAGAGTAGCCGTAAACGCACGTAGCCTTGCTTTTCATAGGGTTAGTGATGTTGCTAACTACTATCCTCTAAGTACGGGCGGGTTGAGAAGATAATTGGTTTTAACCCAAAGATCGTCAACAACACCCACACACCAGTTGCTACAACGCGGGAAACCCGCAAGGACGCACTGGCTCCCCTACTATCTACTAAGTACTATCTACTAACAATTCTCAGTAATGTGGTTATTCTCACCCTGCTAGAACCGCAAAAAAAAACGCCTCTCAAACAATGGCACTTTGAGAACGAACCTGTCATCCGAGTTGGTCGTTCTATGGATAATGATGTTGTTTTAAATGATACTCTAGTGTCTCGTCACCATCTAGAGATCAGACAATTCGGCTCTACCCAAAATGGTGGTTCGTGGCAGGTAATTAGTAAAGGTACAAATGGAACTTTTCTGAATGAGGTTTTGGTAGTTCAAAGTCCTTTATCGAATAATTCCTTACTACAGCTGGCGCGGGGAGGCCCAATTTTAAAATTTCAAATTGAGCAGGAAACATCTCCAAACCAAACAAATACTTCATCCGACAGTTGCACTCACGAAGGAAACTCTCCCAACAATCTATTTTGTATCCATTGCGGTCAACCCATATCTGTGCAACAGACAATCCGCAACTATCAGGTGTTACGAACGCTAGGACAGGGAGGTATGGGTACAACCTATTTAGCTTGGGATAAGACAGGAGAAATCGCCGGACATCCGCAGTTGCTGGTTTTAAAGCAAATGAATGCTGATATGGCTAAAATTGCCAAAGCCCGCGAATTATTTGAGCGGGAGGCGCACACCCTCAAATCTCTTCACCATCCAGGCATTCCTTTGTACTACGATTTCTTTGTAGAAGGCGGAAAGAAGTATCTAGCAATGGAATTAGTTCATGGACAGGACTTAGAAAAATTGATTTTGCTCAAAGGCCCTGTCATCCCATCTGTTGCGATCGCTTGGATGATCCAAACCTGTGACATCTTAGATTATCTGCACAGTCAAGATCCTCCACTCATCCACCGCGATATTAAACCCGCTAACCTTATGGTACGAAATTCTAACAATCGCATAGTTGTGTTAGATTTTGGGGCAGTCAAAGAAATTGGTACTGCACCTGGTACTCGTATTGGTGCAGAAGGTTATTGTGCACCCGAACAAGAAAGGGGGCAGCCCTTAACGCAATCAGATTTGTATGCCATCGGCCCAACACTAATTTATCTACTAACTGGCGAAAATCCTTTTAAGTTTTATCGCCAACGAGGACGCAACTTCCGATTTGATTTGACGAAAGTCCCCACCATTACTCCCGAACTACGAGAGGTAATAGAACGCGTCACAGAACCACTGCCACGCGATCGCTATCAAACTGCTAAAGAGCTAGCAGCAGCATTAGCAGGTTGTCAATAGTCATTGGCCATTTGTTAACGGTTAGTAGTTGGTTGTTTAATTCATGAGTGGGTCTAGTTATTCTTCAGTAGACATCATAGATCTAAAAATCCAGTTAAACTCACACCTTGGATACTACAACCAGGGAAACACGATACCGTTTGCGATAACCGAGCAAAGCCAGAAAATGCTGAAGTTGAGATAAACTTCTAAGTGCGCGCTGGCTTTGCTAACAACTACTATCTACTCTTACTCTTCGTCCCAAGCTTCTACTGCCAATAACTCACTAACTGGATCTTGCATACTAAACCCAAAATCTAATAATTCCTGTTTCCAGTGTTGCCATTCATTGCCGTAAAGCAAAGCTATTTTCCAGATACTGTCAGTTGGCTTGATAATTTTTGAGTCTACGAGTGATTGCACGTTACGCTGCAATTTCACCATTGGGTGAATCACTTGCTGATTCATAACTTCGATTTAATTCAGATTTGGTTTCCTAAAATACTTAATCAAAACTGCTTTCCGCGTGGAAGTTATCGCTTATGCGTAGAGTAGATTACTTTGGTAAAGCAAGTCTTAACCACTTTACTATATCATAACCAACTCTACTTAGTTGCTCTCAAATTCGGTTTTGTACGGTAATCACCACCAAAACTTTCAAATTGGGTCTACCTGTCTTTACAGGTACTCATCAAAAATGGTCATGAGTGATAAAGAAGGTAGCTATAGGCAAGTGAGCAAAAGAGCATAGGCAAGAGAGGGGAGAATCGTTAATTACGTTATCCCGTACATCTGAAGCTTTTGTGTCTTCTGTCTCATTCCTTCTGAGTGCTGATGAAGTCGCTGCTCACAAAATATATTATGTTTTCGGCATAACTTGCAAAATATTGCTTGTGTTTTTTCCTGCATTGGTGCTTTATCTGACAAACCCATAGTTTGAAAGAGGGCTTGATAAAAGGTGGTTAAGATAAAAATAAACTCTGCAAGCTAGAGATACCACTATCTCTAGCAAATTGCTATATAGAATATCGCAAACATCTGAAATATGATGAAAAAAACTGCCATTTTTATAAAAATTTAATGATTCCCGCTACAAGTAATATCTAAAAGAAACAGGCAGATAGCATTTTTTTACTTAGATGGTACGGTTAATGTTTATCTGTTGCGCAAGCAAAACTTTTAAGATGTCAAGTTATATTTTGGCAGCACATAAATAAAATACCCAGCAGTTAGAAAGCTAATATAGTCACGTTATTTTTGACGTAAGTGTGTTACTAAGTGTTGTATAAAAAAATTAAAACCAATTTTATATTTCAATTAGTTATGGTATTTATATTCATGTAGAATTGATGCACGTGATATGAAGATAAAAAGATGATTAGTTTTTCTTACTGTTTTAACAAACAGGACTGATGAATCATGTTTTCTCTCATGTCCAGCAGAACAAAAATAATTTGTATAGATAATTATTATCGGTTGATTTGCTTCCCAACAGGAAAATCTGTACAAATCCTGAGCGTGGCTGGTGCTACTTCACTAACAAATAGCCAATCAACCCCACAATAACAGTAGAATTGCTTAAGTATTAGAATTATTGAAAAATTTGAACTGCGAGCAGCCATAGGGCACTCTCACTTGCAAGGGACGCACGAGGAAAAAGCGTGAAAGTTTTAGTTGTAGGTAATGGAGGGCGGGAACACGCCCTTGCTTGGAAGCTATTGCAATCAAAGCAAATTGAGCAAGTTATATGTGTGCCAGGTAATGGCGGTACAGCAACTATGTCAAGTTGCCGTAACTTGTTGTTAGCAGTAGATGACTTTGAAGGAATCAGCCAATTTGCCAAACAGGAAGGAATTTCTCTGGTGGTAGTAGGGCCAGAAGTGCCTTTAGCTAGGGGAATTTCAGATTATCTCCAAAATAGTGATCTTAGAGTTTTTGGCCCAAGCAAAGCAGGAGCGCAAATTGAGGCGAGTAAGACATGGGCAAAAACTTTGATGCAAGAAGCAAAAATTCCTACTGCTCATGCTACGGTATTTACGCAAGCAACAGCGGCAAAATCCTACGTCAAAGAACATGGGGCACCGATTGTTGTCAAAGCGGATGGATTAGCAGCAGGTAAGGGTGTTACGGTTGCCCAAACAGTGGATGAAGCGATCGCCGCAATCGAGGCGATTTTTGAAGGGCAGTTTGGCAGTGCTGGGAATTTTGTTGTCATTGAAGAATGTTTGAAGGGGCAAGAAGTTTCTGTTCTCGCTTTAACCGATGGGTTAACAATTCGTCCGTTGTTGCCAGCGCAAGATCACAAGCGTATCGGTGAAGGCGACACAGGAGAAAATACTGGCGGCATGGGAGCTTATGCTCCAGCACCGATCGCGACTCCAGAATTGATGGAACGCGTGCAAAAAGATGTATTAGAAAAAGCGATCACGGCTTTAAGAAATAGGGAAATTGACTACCGAGGCGTACTTTATGCCGGATTGATGATTACTCCCGATGGCAATTTTAAAGTTCTAGAATTTAACTGTCGGTTTGGCGATCCAGAAACGCAGGTAATTCTACCTTTGTTGGAAACTCCTTTAGAGGAATTACTGCTTGCCTGCGTAGAGCAGCGTTTAGCAGCAATGCCACCCATTACCTGGAAACCAGGAGCAGCTGCCACTGTTGTTGCTGCCTCAGGAGGTTACCCTGGAGTTTATGAAAATGGTATGGTAATTACAGGAATTCCAGAAGCTGAAGCTTCAGGAGCAATTGTATTTCATGCAGGTACTAAACTAGAGGGGCAACAGTTGCTCACAAATGGTGGTAGAGTACTAAATGTTACAGGAACAGGGGAAAACTTTGAGCAAGCGCTAGCCCAAGCCTATGCCGGAATTGAGCGCATTCATTTTGAGGGAATATACTACCGAAGAGACATTGGGCATCGAGTCAAGGCATTTAGAAATGGTTAGTAGTTAGTCAATAGTCATTGGTCATTAGTTATTGGTAGGGGCGGGTTTGCCGATGATCTTTGGGTTTAAACAGATAACTTATCTTCTAAACCCGCCTGTACTGGTTTATCTAAATAGAATACTTTGCGGGTAGACACGTAGACGAACGTAGTCCGGCTTCTCGTAGAGTAGTGGATAAGCGAAAGTAGCCGCTGTTACGTCTACAGAAGCCAGAAGCCAGAATATTCTGTATTCTTCTTCAATACTCCCCTTGTCTTGTTGTTCCCCTTTCTCCCCATCTCCTGGTGCCCCTAAAGTCCCCTGCTCTCCTTGACGGGGCGATTTTAATCCTTAAATTTGGAGTTGAATGAAAATCCTACAGGTTTTGAGCTTTACCTTATCTTTAGGGCGGGTGTTTGGTAAATTGTACACTATATACTTTGACTTTACTTACTTAAACAAATTCGTACTTGATGCCAACGACTACCGCCATAACAACCTTTTATTAAAATGCTGGCTCCTTTAAAAACAATCCGAGAAGCGATCGCTAATTGGTGGTCAGAGTTTACCCTCCAGACTAAGCTTTTGGCTGCCGTAACCTTGGTGGTATCATTGGTGATGAGCGGTCTGACCTTCTGGGCTGTAAATACAATTCAGCAGGATGCACGTCTGAATGATACTCGCTTCGGTCGTGACTTGGGGCTGCTGCTTGCAGCCAACGTTGCCCCACTTATTGCCGATCATAATCTGACTGAGGTGGCACAATTCTCCCAACGCTTCTACAGCAGCACTTCGAGCGTGCGTTATATGCTCTATGCTGATGAAACTGGGAAAATATTTTTCGGCATTCCCTTTTGGGAACCAGAAGTGGAAACTTCACTAACAATTAAACGGCGGATACAACTGCCAGATGATTATGCCAGTGATGCCGACAAGCCGATGGTACGGCAACATCTATCTCCAGACGGCATAGTCACCGATGTATTTGTGCCTTTAACGGTTGATAAAAAGTATCTGGGGGTTTTGGCGATCGGTATCAACCCCAATCCAGCCGCGGTAATTTCTACAAATTTCACCCGTGATGTCACTATTGCTGTATTTATCTCAATTTGGGTAATGGTGATTTTGGGGGGGGTAATTAACGCTTTGACAATTACTAAGCCAATTAAAGAACTTTTACTAGGGGTTAAGCAGATTGCAGCTGGGAATTTTAAGCAGCGTATTGACTTGCCATTTGGAGGTGAACTCAAAGAATTAATTTTCAGCTTTAATGAGATGGCAGAGCGTCTAGAGCGGTATGAAGAACAAAATATAGAAGAGCTGACTGCCGAAAAAGCCAAGTTGGAAACCTTGGTTTCTACGATCGCTGATGGTGCAGTTTTAATCGATAATAATATGCAGGTGATTTTAGTCAACCCGACAGCGCGGCGCATTTTTGGCTGGGAAGGAGTTGATGTAGTGGGCGAGAATGTTTTGCACCACTTGCCGTCAGCGGTGCAAGCTGAAATCACCCGTCCTTTGTACCAAATGGCAACAGGAGATTGTGAAAGCGCGGAGTTTCGCATTCACCTCACCCAAGGGATTCATCGCACGATCCGCATTCTCCTGACAACAGTACTCGATCAGCAAAGGGAAAATGTCAAAGGCATTGCCATTACTGTGCAAGATATTACCCGCGAAGTAGAATTAAACGAGGCAAAAAGCCAATTTATTAGTAACGTTTCCCACGAACTGCGCACACCTTTGTTTAACATCAAATCTTTTATCGAGACTTTGCACGACTACGGTGAAGAACTCAGTGTAGATCAAAGGCAGGAATTCTTAGCAACTGTCAATCACGAAGCTGATCGCCTAGCCCGCTTGGTGAACGATGTTTTAGATTTGTCTAGGCTAGAATCTGGGCGGCGCTACAACTTAGATGCAGTAGATCTAGGACAAGCAATTGAACAAACTTTACGTACTTACCAACTCAATGCCAAAGATAAGGGTATTGAAATCATTCAGGAAGTAGAACCAAAATTGCCTCTAGTAGTAGGCCATTATGACTTATTACTGCAAGTTCTAGCTAATTTGGTTGGTAATGCCCTCAAATTTACCAAAGCAGGGGGCAAAGTTGCGATTCGTGCCTATAAGCTCACACCGCATTCCCACAAAAGCGATCGCCCGGATCGTGTCCGTGTAGAAATCTCCGATACAGGCATTGGCATTGCCCCAGAGGATCAAAAAGCTATTTTTGACCGTTTTTTCCGCGTAGAAAATCGCGTTCACACCTTAGAAGGCACTGGTTTAGGGCTATCAATCGTCAGAAATATTATTGAAGACAAACATCATAGTAAAGTCCATTTGGTGAGTGAAGTCGGTGTAGGTACAACATTTTGGTTTGATTTGGCAGTTTTTGAAGAAGAAACAGCAGTGCCAGAAAAACTGACTGTTGTTGAATCTGTTACGGAAACACACACTATTTCGGCAAGTTAAAGGTTGAAGTTATTAGATATTTAGTCTTCAGTTATCAGCCTTCTATGATTGATAACTGATAACTTTTCACTACTAACTGAAATTTAACAGAGTAATCAGCAAACACACCAAGAATAAAGCAAGTAGTAGAACCAAGGTCTGATTGCGTCTAATCCAAGTTTTTACAGATGTATTAAAGCTTTTCGCTTCTCGAATCTGCTGCAAATCTAACCTGCTCTGTTCTATATTTTGATACAGCGTACACTCTTTAGCATAGGGGCGCTGAGGAAAATTGCAAGTGTCGTCAGCATGGTAAGTACAACTGTCACAAAGATATTCGTCTTTGCCAGCGCGGTGCAGAGGAATACCAGGATGTCCGTAAGCTTTTAGCTGAGTACGACAATAGGGACAGGTGATAGCCTGCGGGCTAACTTTTTGATGACAGCGAGGGCAAGTAGCAGTATCCACAGCCTAGATGTCAAGAAATGAACATTATGATTTTAGCTATTTACTAGAAGAATGGTTGACACTTCCCAAATTTAGAAAGAAGGCTTTACACCAGAGCGCTGCAGATGGGATTGGTATGTGTAACCGCGAATTCTCTTTATTCACATCTTGCACCAGTTGTTTGATTGCGATTTTTGTAAGGTGGGCATTGCCTGTAACGTCAAAATAAGGTTTTGAGTCAAATCGAAGCAATGCCCACCCTACGGTGATTGAGAAAGGTGCAAGATCTCTGTTTACCAGCCTGCCTCCTCTAGAAATTGGTAGTCAAATATTGTTAAGTAATGTAACAATAAAGATGAGATATATTTTTCTAAACAAAAGTTCAGGCTACAATCACGAGTTCGCTCATAAAGATTGACAAAAATAAGCAATCTACTTGAGTAGACTTGAGCTATCAGCCAGGAAATCCATTTCTTGGTTAAATTTTGCTGATGAGAAAACATCAAAATTAACTGGCATCTGCTGTGAAAGTATTTCGCACATTTGATACCCAACTGCAGCATAACCTGCTGATTTTATTTGCAGCAGGTTTATTATTCTGGGCTAGTTTGTCTTCTTTGTTGCCTACTTTACCGCTTTATTTGGAAAATGTGGGTGCAAGTAAGCAACAAATCGGGGTAGTCATGGGCAGTTTTGCCATTGGAATGTTAGTGTTCCGTCCGTGGCTAGGGCAATTAGCAGACAAACGTAGTCGTAAACTTGTATTGCTGATTGGTATTTTAGTAGAAGCGATCGCTCCTATTGGTTACGAGCTAGTCACATCCATCCCTCTGTTAATGGTGCTGCGTGCTTTTCATGGCATCAGTATCGCTGCCTTTGCCACTGGCTACATGGCACTCATAGCAGACTTAGCGCCTCCCAAGCATCGCGGTGAAATCATTGGCTACATGACTCTAGTAAATCCGATCGGTTTGGCGATTGGGCCTGCTTTAGGCGGTTATTTACAAGCTATGGTTGATTATACTGCTGTTTTTTTATTAGCTGCGGGATTGGGTGCGTTGGGGGCACTATGTGTTGTCCCGATAGTTAATCCACCAGTTCAAACATATCAACCAGCCGAAATTCAAAGTACTAATTTTTGGCGTATATTAATCAGTCCACGAGTGAGAGTACCAGCTTTAGTAATGTTAGTGGTTGGTTTGGCTGTGGGAACTTTGCATACTTTTGCGCCCTTATTCATCAAATCAACCGAAGTTGACTTGAATGTTGGATTGTTTTATACAGTTGCAGCAATTTCAAGTTTTAGTGGCAGGGTATTTATTGGTCGTGCAAGCGATCGCTTCGGTCGGGGATTATTTGTCACCATTGGCTTAATTTTGTACTCTGTATCAATGGCATTGATGTGGCTAGCAAACGATAGCACTACTTTTTTAATAGCTGCCTTGATTGAAGGTGCAGGAGGTGGTACGCTGATTCCCATGATTTCTACTATGATGGCAGACCGCTCTTTTCCTCAAGAAAGAGGGCGAATTTTTGCTGTTTGCATAGCTGGATTCGATTTGGGAATAGCGATCGCCGGGCCTGTTCTTGGTTCTTTTGCCGAACAAGTCGGTTACCGCAATATGTTTGGTATTACCGCAGGTTTAACCGCACTTGGCATTCTCATCTTTGTTACTAAATCCAGCAAAGACTTAGTCACCTCAATCCGCTTTGCCTTCGGGCGTGCTCAAGATGCTTACGCCTTAAACAAAATCTAAAGATAAAAAATACAAAGACGCGCAACTGCGCGTCTCTATAAATAACGGGCGAGGAGGGATTCGAACCCCCGACACCGTGGTCCGTAGCCACGTGCTCTAGTCCACTGAGCTACACGCCCTTATCGGTCACAAGAGTCTATATTAACATAACATTACCAAATGACACAAGAAAATTCTCACATTTTATCTGCCAATCTCACTCACTTAGATCGCGAGGGGCAAGCTCAAATGGTGGATGTTTCTGAAAAAACACCCACAGTTCGACAAGCTGTAGCTGCTGCCCAAGTGCGGATGTTGCCAGAAACCTTTGCAGCCATCCAAGCAGGTAATGCCCCCAAAGGCGATGTATTGGGAACGGCAAGACTAGCGGGAATCATGGCAGCTAAACAAACGGCTAATTTAATTCCCCTATGCCATCCCTTGCCATTACAAAAAGTAGAAGTGCTTTTAACACCGGATGCCCAGCTACCTGGTTATCAAATTCAGGCTACAGTCAAAACCAAAGCCGAAACTGGTGTGGAAATGGAGGCTTTAACCGCTGTTTCTGTTGCCGCCCTTACCTTATACGATATGGCAAAAGCCTTAGAAAAGTCGATTCAAATAGAATCAATTCAATTAATCAGTAAAACTGGGGGTAAATCAGGAGATTATTATCAATAAGGAGTCAGAATTCAGAAGTCAGAATCCAGAATTTGAGAATATTCTGAGTTCTGACATATTATAGACGCCAAAGGCAGTTTCCCGCAGTGTATTCTGAGTTTTTTAGTAGTTTTTTGGCAAAACACTACTAAAACTTATTCAATATCACCTACAGCTTCACTAACATCAGTTGGAGCTTGATACTCGCGATCAGGAATCTGCTGCAAGACAGAGATAGCATTCTCATCAGCGCCTTGCTGTTGTGCGCGTTCAATTAACTGTTGTTTGTTAGCCGGATAATCAACGCCTTTCAAATGTTTTTGTAGTTGAATCGGATTTACTTTAGCCATTTTACCTACCTCTAACCTTCCACCTTTATAAGTCATTTCCATATTTACAACCCGATAGATTTATGACCTCTGTCAAATAGATTAAGCACAAAGATTCAGCAGTTTTAATTATTGAAAACAAAGGTCATCCATTTGGCTGATGAGGAGACTTTATCCCTTTGATAGGTTGAAATTGAAGCAAGAGAATTATAAATCTTGCATTGGATAGATATCGGAGGGTAGAAGTATGGTGATGTCGCGTTGGGATCCATTCCGAGAAATGGAACGTTGGGATCCTTTTCGAGAAATTTCTGGCTTGCAACGCGAAATGAATCGCCTGTTTGATCGCATGATGACTACTAGCGGCGAGAGTGGCGAAATGACTGGTTATGCTTTTATACCAGCAGCAGAAATGCATGAAAATCCCGATCGCATAGAACTGCGAGTTGAACTTCCTGGTATGGAAGCAAAAGACTTAGATGTAAAAGTTACAGCCGAAGCTGTTTCAATCACTGGAGAGCGTAGATCTGAAACTAGTGCTGAAGAAAAAGGAATGAGACGTTCGGAATTTCGTTATGGCAGATTCCAACGGATAATTCCTTTACCGACTAGAATCCAAAATGATAAGGTGCAAGCAGAATTTAAGAATGGCGTTTTGTGCCTGACAATGCCTAAAGCTGAGGAAGAAAAAAATAAAGTTGTAACTGTTAACCTCGGCGGACAACAAACTCAGGCGATCGCTGGAGATTACGACAGACAAACTCAACAGCAATTACAATCCAACCAACAATCACAATCTGGGCAACAATTACAATCTCCAACCAGTTAATTTAATTAAATTTTGTAATTGCTGAAGTTTATGTCTAGCTGTTATTTCTGGTGATTAAACTAGTAATAGCATCAGAACAATTAAAAGCAGGATTGACAGGACAATCTCTACAAAAAATTGTGCTGTCAGTCCTATTTTTGCTTGCTCAAAATGATAGGAGTTGAGCATTATGGCAAAAGTAGTTGGAATTGATTTAGGAACAACAAACTCTTGTGTTGCTGTGATGGAAGGTGGACAACCCGTTGTCATTCCCAATGCTGAAGGGCAACGCGTTACTCCTTCTGTTGTAGCTTATACGAAAACAGGTGACCGTTTGGTTGGTCAAATTGCCCGACGCCAAGCAGTCATGAACCCAGAAAACACTTTTTACTCGGTCAAACGCTTTATCGGGCGCAAGTATGATGAAGTTACCAGAGAACTCACAGAAGTTTCTTACAAAGTTCTGCGCGACAGTAATGGTAACGTGAAGCTTGATTGTCCAACTGCACGCAAACAATTTGCCCCTGAAGAAGTTTCTGCTCAAATCCTGCGGAAGTTAGCAGATGATGCTAGCAAATATTTGGGAGAAAGAGTTACTCAAGCTGTGATTACAGTTCCCGCCTACTTCAACGACTCTCAACGCCAAGCTACCAAAGATGCTGGCAAAATAGCAGGTTTAGAAGTTCTCCGTATTATTAATGAACCCACCGCAGCAGCTTTAGCCTACGGTTTAGACAAAAAGACTAACGAAACCATTCTCGTTTTTGACCTTGGTGGTGGAACCTTCGACGTTTCCATTTTAGATGTGGGTGAAGGTGTTTTTGAAGTCCGAGCTACCAGTGGCGATACTCACTTGGGTGGTGATGACTTTGATAAAAAGATTGTAGATTGGATTGCTAACGAATTTCAGCGCAGCGAAGGCGTAGACTTGCGTAAAGACAGGCAAGCACTGCAAAGACTCACCGAAGCAGCCGAAAAAGCCAAAATTGAACTTTCTAGCGCTACTCAAACTAATATTAACCTGCCATTCATCACCGCCACTCATGAAGGGCCGAAACACATTGACACAACCTTGACGCGGGCAAAGTTTGAAGAAATGTGTGGGGATTTGTTGGATCGCTGCCGCATCCCTGTGGAACAAGCTCTCGGCGATGCCAAATTGAGCAATGCAGATATCGATGAAGTAATATTAGTGGGTGGTTCTACCCGGATGCCTGCCGTCCAACAACTAGTACGACGCATGACGGGTAAAGAGCCTCATCAGGGTGTCAACCCCGACGAAGTGGTAGCAGTAGGAGCGGCGATCCAAGCAGGTGTTTTGGCTGGGGAAGTCAAAGATATTCTCCTATTGGATGTTACACCTTTATCTTTGGGCGTGGAAACTCTCGGCGGTGTAATGACCAAAATTATTCCCCGCAATACTACTATCCCCGTCAAGAAATCGGAAATCTTCTCCACCGCCGCTGACGGACAGACGAACGTAGAAGTTCATGTCTTGCAAGGCGAGCGAGAAATGGCAAGCTATAACAAGAGCTTGGGAAATTTCCGCTTGGATGGTATTCCCCCTGCTCCCAGAGGCGTACCGCAAATCGAAGTTACCTTTGATATCGACGCCAACGGCATTCTCTCTGTCACTGCCAAAGACAAGGCTACAGGTAAAGAACAATCAATTTCGATTACTGGCGCTTCTACTCTCGATAAGCAGGATGTAGAGCGCATGGTGCGGGATGCAGAAATTCACGCTGAAGAAGATAAAAGACGCCGCGAGCAAATTGATACCAAGAATAACGCTGACTCCTTAGCATATCAAGCCGAAAAGCAATTGCGAGACTTGGGTGATACAGTTCCTGCTGCTGACAAAAGCCGGGCAGAAGCGCTGATTAGAGATTTGCGTGAAGCCATCAATCAAGAAAATTATGATCGGATGCGATCGCTAACTCAAGACTTGCAACAGGCAATGATGCAAATTGGTAGCGCTATTTATGCCCAAGCTGGTGGTGGTACAACTGGAACTACCGGAACTACTGGTACTACTGGTACGCGTGACGACGGTGAAGATGTAATTGATGCCGATTTTGTGGGGTGAAAATCTGTTTGAGGGTAGGTAAGCTGAAAAACATTTAGTTTGCATATTGACATGAGACTAAACTCTTGTGGGTGGACAAGATGTCCACCCATTTTATGGCAGTGTCACTAACGGTACTGCGTGGCGATTTCTTCAATTAATAGAGCAAACTGTCACTATTGATTTAACAGATTATCTCCTTCCTCCAGTAGATTTAATATTAGGAATTTTAGTGTGGATGGTATCTTTTGCTCAATAAAGCGATCGCATTTACCAACTCTCTGACAAATTGATAATGCCATACTGACGACAGATTATTACCAGCCATACTTTAATTAAACTAAAGTCAGGTTTTTCGATTCAGCAATAAAACAGCTATGCCAGCGGCAAGCGACTTCAAGGACTATTACCAAATTCTAGGGGTGAGCAAAAATGCCACACCGGAGGAGATTAAGAAAGCCTACCGCAAGCTGGCACGTAAGTATCACCCCGATATCAACCCTGGAAATAAAGAAGCGGAGGAACGCTTCAAAGAAATCAATGAAGCTAATGAAGTACTTTCCGATCCAGAAAAACGCCAAAAATACGATGCTTTTGGACAATATTGGCAGCAAGCAGCGACAACTGGAGCAGCACCGCGCAGTCGGGGTACAAGAGTAGATGTTGGCGGCTTTGATTTCGATCAATACGGTAGTTTTGATGATTTTATCAACGAGCTGCTAGGTCGTTTTGGTGGCGCTGGTAGAGGTGGCAGAACTTACAGTTATCGCACTTATACAGACGCTCAACCTGGGTTTGGCGATTTTTATGAAAATGTTGCCACTGAAGCACCTGCTCCGGATACAGAAGCAGCGATCGCCCTTAGTTTCTCTGAAGCGTTTCACGGCACGCAGAAGCGGTTGCAAATCGATGGGGAAACGGTTACTGTGCGCATTCCTCCTGGTGCTAAACCCGGAAGTCGCCTCCGCATCAAGGGCAAAGGGCGTACCAGCCCGTTTTCTCAACAACGGGGAGATTTATATTTAACAATTGAAGTTTTGCCCCATCCATTCTTTCGATTTGAAGGCGATAATATCACTTGTGAGGTTCCAATTCGACCGGATGAAGCCGTATTGGGAGCAGAAATTAAAGTACCTACGCCCGATGGTAGCGTCACGATGAAAATTCCTGCGGGCGTGCGTTCTGGACAATCTTTGCGGTTGCGCGGTAAAGGATGGAAACAGCCCAAAAACGGGCGCACTGATTTAATTATCAAACTACAGATTGTATCTCCTAAAGATTTGAGCCAGGTGGAACGCGAGTGCTATGAAAAAATTCGCGACACTAGCAGTTTCGATCCGCGTGCAGCTCTACAAGAGGTGAAATTATGAATTCAGCTGGGCTATCACGGGTGGTTGTCTCCGAAGAAGGCGATCGCCTCTACACATTTGAATATGCGGCTTTAGTTACACAAACATCAACTGTGCTGATCGAACGCTTTGCCACACTAGGATTGATTTCACCAATTAATTCCATGTTGCGATCGCGCGATATTGCTCGGATTAGTCAAATTTTGCGTTTGCGCCGAGATTTAGGACTCAATTTAGTGGGAGCCGCAATGGTATTAGATATGGCTGAAGAAATCGCCCAACTGCGGGCGCAATTGCAAGCCTACCAATCACGCTCATCTTAAAGGCTCAGAGGCTCTTTGGCAGATGGGAATTTGAATCACAAACTCAGTTCCCTCACCAAGAGTGGAAAAACATTCCAACCTGCCCTTGTGGTTTTTGGTAATAATTTGATAGCTGATAGACAAACCCATACCTGTTCCCTTGCCTACAGGTTTTGTTGTGAAGAACGGATCGAACACGCGTTTGCAAACTTCTTCCGTCATTCCTTGCCCGTTATCAGCGATGTGGATCGATACAAAATTTCCTTGCATTTCAGTCTGAATGCTAATTTGGGGATTAAGTACTGGGAATTGGGGATTGGGAAAAGTTCTTCCTAGTCCCCAGTCCCTAGTCCCTAGCGCCTCTTCCAAAGCATCAATCGCATTAGCCAAAATATTCATAAATACCTGGTTTAAACTACCAGGATAGCACTCTATTAGTGGTAGGTTGCCATAATTTTTTATCACTTCAATTTGCGAGCAGCCTGGTTGATGAAGACGATTTTGTAGAATTAATAATGTACTGTCAATCCCCTCATGAATATTAGCTTCCTTTATTTCAGCCTCATCCAAGCGGGAGAAATTTCTCAGGGATTTGACGATTTCTCTAATTCGTTCTGTGCCAACTTTCATTGATGAAAGTAACTTCAGCAAATCTTCACTCATAAAAGCCAGATCGAATTCTGCTATTTTGTCTTTTATTGTGGATATAGGATGAGGGTATTGAGATTGATAGAGTTGTATTATTTCTAAAAGATTCTGAGTATACCCATCTAAATGGGCAACATTGCCATGAATAAAATTAATAGGATTATTAATTTCATGAGCCACACCAGCCACTAGTTGTCCTAGTGATGACATCTTTTCAGTTTGAATAAGTTGAGTTTGAGTCGTTTTAAGTTCATTTAGAGCATTCTCTAACGCTGCTGTTCGTTCCGCAACCTTTTGCTCTAGATGGGCATGAGAGTCTGCAAGCGTATCTGACATATGATTGAAGACTTTCGCCATTGTGCCAATCTCATCAGCAGAACTATCGATAATTCTAAGATTTGAATTGGGATTCAACCCGATTTGACGCATAATAATTGCGACTTTACGAATCCGGCGATTCACCAATTTCTCGAACAGAATAGAGATTAACCCAAGCAAAATAATTGTCAAACCCAAAAATACGATCAACACAGTTACCCACATTGCCCTTTGATGAATTCGCAGATCTTGAGTGGGAATATAGATGATCAAAGCACTAATAATATCTCCCACACGCCAATGATAGCCTTGTGTTTTTCCATAGCGCTCTACAACTTCTTTTGGAGCAGTTTCAGGATTACTGTGACATTTTAAACAACTTGCTTCTACCTTAATTGGTCGAGCAACATAAAACTGTTCTTGATTATTTATCTTTCTATAGCCAACCAAGTCTTTAATATTTTGAGAATCTCTAAACTTATTAATAAGTTGAATTTCTAACTCATCAGCTTGATTATGAGGATTCAAAGGATTGAGACTGGGTTGTTTGTAAATATATTTTGGAAATCGGTTGTTAAAATACTTAAATATATTATTGGTTGCGAAAGCGGCAGACATTGCCTCTAAAACAAATTCCTTGGTATATTTTTGAACTGATGGGCGTAATTGTTCATTAACATAAAGGCGATTTGCTTCTCCAAATTGAAGAACTAATTCGCTGCGGGTTCGTGCTTCCTGCTCAAAGATTTGAGTTTGGAGATGGTTTATGTAACCCGCACCTATACTCATAAAAATAACTAAACTAATCGCAATCGATATGATAAATTTTATCTGGAGAGATAAACCTCTATTTTTTAATAAAATCATAATCTTACATATTAATATTCAGTCATGGATGTATCCACACCGCAGATGAGATGAGCTAATTATTAACTCTCTTGATTTGCAGATGTTTCAAAATAGCTTTGATTGAGTGTATTGAAGCCTGATTTCAGTATTCCCCAGCCAAACTATATTTTCATCACTATGAGCAGAATTTTGGAGTAAGTATAGTAACGCACCCAGAAATGCAGTGCCTTAAAGCAATGCTGAAGTAGGTGAACATAATTAAACGTAAATAAACGTAAAATGCCTATGCCCAGTAACTAGATAATATAAACTTTTTTCCTTCTGCCTACCTTTGGAAGCCACTACCTTTGGAAGCCGCTAGCTAACGCAACGCCTTACGGCGAACGCGTCTACGTGTCTACTGCCCTCTGCTCTCTGCCTTATACTTAACAACTCTACAAGTTGAGGTTTAGTTTATAAATTATTTCTAAGTTCGGATATGGCTAATATGCGGCTATATCATTGATGAAGTGAAAATAGCTTCTCCAGTTCACATTTTATGACTTTGGTTCACACCGATACAAATCTGAGACTCTTACAAAATCTATGTTCAAAATAATTGAATTGCTATAGATTCATTCGTCTGATGAGATTGAATGCAAACAAATAAAAAAAGGGATAGGTGATTAACCTATCCCAAGGCAATAGCCTTAGAAAACCTAGTTCTAGCTTAAGCTTTTATCCTATTGCCGTAATTAAATTCTCGGTAAAGATTAGGTGCCAGAAGTCCAAGAGTTCATGTACTCGATTTGCTCTGGCGTCAGGGTGTCAACTTTAATTCCCATTGCCTGCAATTTCAAGCGTGCAATTTCTTGATCTACTTCTGTAGGAATTGCATGAATACCGGGTTCCAACTTACCCTTATTCTTAATTAGGTATTCGCAACCAAGAGCTTGGTTAGCAAAGCTCATATCCATTACTGCACTAGGATGTCCTTCTGCAGCAGCAAGGTTAATCAAGCGTCCTTCACCCAGAACTACAACTGATTTACCATTTTGCAGGCGATATTCTTCAGTAAAAGGACGTACTGTTTTTACTTCCTTAGCTTTATCACCCAGAGCCACAAGGTCGATTTCGATATCAAAGTGGCCGGAGTTACAGACAATTGCACCGTCTTTCATTACGTCGAAGTGCTCGCCGCGAATAACGTGCTTGTTGCCTGTAACGGTGATAAATAAATCACCCAGAGGTGCTGCTTCTGCCATTGGTAGGACGCGGAAACCATCCATCACTGCTTCAATTGCTTTGATGGGGTCAATTTCGGTGACAATCACATTAGCGCCGAGTCCCCGTGCGCGCAGGGCAGTACCTTTACCGCACCAGCCGTAACCAACAACAACAACTGTTTTACCAGCCAGTAGGATATTCGTAGCGCGGATAATCCCATCGAGTGTAGATTGTCCTGTACCGTAGCGGTTGTCAAAGAAGTGCTTGGTATCAGCGTCGTTGACGTTAATAGCCGGGAAGGTGAGGACGCCATCTTTGAACATGGCACGTAGCCGGACAATTCCCGTAGTGGTTTCTTCGGTGGTGCCGATGATGTCAGCAAGTTGCTGCTGGCGTTCTTTGACTAGGGTAGCAACCACATCACAACCGTCATCAATAATGATGT
The DNA here is from genome assembly GCF_000317285.1 of Chlorogloeopsis fritschii PCC 6912. Lineage (GTDB taxonomy): Bacteria > Cyanobacteriota > Cyanobacteriia > Cyanobacteriales > Nostocaceae > Chlorogloeopsis > Chlorogloeopsis fritschii. The sequence continues at coordinate 28,947 of NZ_AJLN01000051.1, forward strand.
TGGGACGGTGATCTAGAGCAATTTGAACATGACGGCTGTAAGTTTCGTTATCTTCACCTTTGATGGCAAAGACAGGAATTTCATAATCAGTGACGAGACAAGCAGCGACGTCATCTTGAGTGGAAAGGGGATTGCTGGCAATTAATACAGCGTCTGCACCACCAGCTTTAAGAGCAATTGCTAAATTTGCTGTTTCTGTTGTGACATGACAGCAAGCAACAAGACGAATACCCGCAAAGGGTTTTTCTTGAGCAAAGCGATCGCGAATTTGCCGCAAAACAGGCATCTCGCGTCCAGCCCATTCAATGCGCTGTCTTCCCAAGGGAGCTAGGGCGAGGTCTTTAACCTCGTGCTTTAATCGGGGAGATGTTGCAGTCATCAAATAGTTCCTCAAAAAAGTAAAAAATTTGCGTAAATGCTTACGCACTCTACTAGATTATTCTAAGACTGGCAAACTCAGCTAAGATTTAAGCTTCTTTCTTAAAATTCATCTTTAAGGCAGAGGAAAGAACCGTAAGGTGGAGAGAAGTCCTGCAGTGAGGCAGTGCGTTGCGGAGCCAGTGCGCCCTTGGGGGTTCCCCCCGTTGTAGCACCTGGCGTCGGGTTAAGAGCGTTGTAGCAACTGCCGTAGACGCCGTACCCCGAAGGGGTTCCCGTAGGGTAGGCGGATAAACGTAAGTAAGGGTTTCCCACGCCCAGGGAACTTCGGAGCACTGTTCACAACGTAAAAATAAGGGTTTGAGGAATTTTAGGCAGTGCCCACCCTACAAACATTGCTTGATAATTTTAATGATTTAGAAAAATTTAATAAATTTTTCTAAAGTCAAGATTAACAGACACTCGACTATGGGCAGGTACAATTACTTAAATTGATTTGCCAGCATGGATTGAAATGAACTAGTAAAGATAGGGAGAGTCGGGGAATAATTGACGCGGAGAGTGGGGGAGTATGAGAGATAAAGAGAATCCTTTATTCCTTTTCCCTGTACCCTATCCCCTGTAACCTGTACCCTATCCCCAGTATTGTAAAGCTCAAGGAGGTGCCCATTGCGCTCTAAATTTGTAGCGATCGCTTTTTCTTCAATGGTTATAACTATTGGAGTAATGCCAAAAGCTACAGCGCAGTTTCCTTTTATCCCTAACCTACAACCACCTGCTTTAAGACCAGCCGATCCAGAAAGCAGAATAGTTACAGGATGGGTTTATTTGGATGGTAGGCGCTTGTTTCAGGTATCCGCTCCAAGAGCGAATTTTACTGAGCGTTTGGAGAGTATCCAGAGTAATTTGTACAGAGCAACCCAAAATTATTTGAATTCGTCTTCCCAAGAAGTCAATGTAGACATCGACGCTACCAAGGGACTACCTATCATCACAGTCAATAATCAATATCTAATGACTGTTACTGCCCAAGATGCCAATCTGCGACAGGTAGATCCTTTGGCGGCGGCAAACCAAATCTCCGAAATTTTAAAGGAAGACTTAAAACAGGCGAGACAGGAACGACGAACTGAGTTTCTACTTAGCCAAGGCGCAATTGCTACCGCGACTGGACTCGGCGTGATCGTCATCAGTTGGGGGCTTTATCAGTGGCGGCAACGCTCAAAACGGCATTCACTACAGCTAGCCTCCCCGACTTCAAGCGCAGCTAGACCAATTACTTCCCAGCTCAATCAACAACATCATCAACATCTTGAAGAAGTAAAAAGACGGCTGCATCAGCTAGCTCAAACGACGCTTTGGGGAGGAGGAACTTTTTTCATACTTGGCTTATTTCCCTATACGCGATCGCTGCAATTAGGAATTTTCATCGGTTTACAAATTCCTTTAAAATTGGCTGCTGTGGGAATTGGAACTTATGTAGCTATCCGTCTTAGCTATGCCCTGATTGATCGCTTCACTTCTGCTTTTGTCAGTAGTAGTGCTTTGCTAACTCCAGAAAGTTCTGAAAGGTTGCAGTTACGAGTTTCTACCATTTCTGGAGTCGCTAAAGGTATTGTTGGGGTTGCTTTATTAGGAGTTGGTACTTTATTTGCTCTCATCTCTTTGGGTATAGATATTGTTCCATTGCTAGCGGGTGCTGGTTTAGTGGGTGTAGCTATATCTCTAGCTTCCCAAAGCTTAATTAAAGATGCAATTAACGGTTTTCTAATTATCTTAGAGGATCAATACGCTCTTGGTGATGTAATTAACGTGGGCAATGTGGGAGGTTTGGTAGAAAATTTGAATCTACGCATGACTCAACTTCGAGATTCGGAAGGACGCTTAATTACTATCCCCAACAGTGAAATTAAAATAGTTGCCAATCTTTCTAGTCGTTGGTCGAGAGCCGATTTAACTATTCCGGTTGCCTACGAAGCTGATATTGACGAAGCTTTGCAATTAATCAAAAATGTTGCCCTAGAAATGGATCAAGATCCGAAATGGCAACTTCCAATTGTAGAAACACCGCAAGTTTTGGGAATAGATAATTTTGGCGATCGCGGTTTATTGATTCGTGTATGGATTAAAACACAGCCACTCAAACAATGGGATGTGGCACGCGAATTCCGCCGACGCTTAAAAATAGCCTTCGACAAAGCTGGAATAACCATTCCTGTACCACAACAAACTGTCTGGGTAAATGATGCTCACCTGCTCAAATCTCAAGCTGATGGAAAGACAAACTAGTTAGTGGTGGGGGAGACAGCAGCCCACAAACTAAACCCTTATCTACCCTCGTAACCAGCTCTTTCCTCGTTTTCTTCGTTACCAGGTTGAACCTGGTAACGAAAACTAGAGCAAGAGTGTTCTCTTGTCCACTAACCACTATCTACTATCTTTATAGTACTTTTGTACTATAATAGAAAAATAGCGTCTACAGAGCCTGCTCAAGTATAAAGCGGCTCTGTGACAGTCCTCTGGAAGATAGATTCAAGGGTTCTGTTCAATGAAAAAGCACTATATTCTCAGCCTCAATCCGACAGCCAAGCACGATTGGGATCGGTGTATTTTACGCGATCCACTGACTGCCAAGCGCCCAGATCTTGCAAAATTAGTTTCTGAAGCAGTCGGTGCTGACACAGGCAGTTATTTGGTAAGTGTAAATATTGAAATACAAGTTTTAGAACAAGCAGCAGTGCCTCAAGCTGAACAACTGTCTTTAAATGTTCCAGAGCTGAATGAAAAGCCACAATTAAGAGAAGTAGCTTAGAACAAATATAAGCTGAAGGTGTTAAAGCAACTTAGGGAAGGTGAACAAGGATAATGGTTAATTGTAGAGACGTGACACGCGCATCTCTACTAAATATCCTTCTTTTGTATAAATTCCCATGAACGTTGCAATCATTGGTTGTGGTTATGTAGGTTCTGCTGTTGCTCGTCATTGGCAACAAAAAATGACTTTAGTTGTCACTGCTACCACAACAACTCCTGAACGAGTTCCAGAATTACAATCACTAGCTCAACGAGTTGTAACAGTCCAAGGAAGTGACTCAGAAGGGCTAAAATCAGTCTTAAAAAATCAAGATGCTGTACTTTTGAGTGTTGCTACAAAAGGGAGTGGCACCTACGAAGAAACTTATTTACAGACTGCCCAGGCGTTAGTTTCAGTCTTAAAGCAGACACCAAGCGTTCAGCAACTGATATACACAAGTAGTTGTTCTGTGTATGGTGAACAACACGGCGCATTGGTAGATGAAGAAACGCCAGTTGCACCGACAACTCCTAGTGGAACAATTCTCAGCGAGACTGAGCAAGTACTGCTTTCGGCATCTAGTGAAAATCTCCGCATTTGTATCCTACGTTTAGGCGGAATTTATGGCCCTCGTCGAGAACTGGTAAAAATATATCAAAGACTTGCTGGTACAACTCGTCCGGGTAGTGGTAATGAACCAGCCAACTGGATTCATCTTGATGATATTGTTGCTGCGATCGAGTTTGCCCGCCGCCACCGCTTTCAAGGTATTTATAATCTTGTGGATGACGACAATCTCACAAATGGTGAAATTGCTAATCGCGTGTGCGAAATCCACAATCTACCCAAAGTTACATGGGATTCTTCCCCAAGCAGTAAGCGTTCCTATAACGCTAAAGTGTCAAATAAAAAAATAAAAGAAGCCGGATACAAGTTTATTCATCCACAAATGCTTTTTAGCTAGTCATCCGCTAACAGAATTTCAGATTTTGGTTTATCCCACAGATAAATCTGAAGCTTTTTCCATCAAGACATTATCAGTCATTAAAGCTAGAGATGATGTAAGTACTTTCTGCTTTTCTCTAAGATAAAATGACAGTTGTTTCCGATAAATTCCCATGATTACTCAAGATAAACTAGCATCTTCTACTCAGTTTTATACCTGGCATAATTATTATTGTGCGTATGAAGTTTATAATCCAAGCAATTCAACACCTACGGGTATTCATTTACTGTTAATTCATCCTATCGGTGTTGGTTTATCAAGACAATTTTGGCAGCGATTTTGTCGGGAATGGTATCAGCAAGGAAATAGCAATCAAATTTATAATCCTGATTTACTCGGTTGCGGCGAGAGCGAGAAACCCCATGTCGCTTGTACTCCAACTGATTGGGCAGAACAGTTACAACATTTTTTACAAACAGTAGTACAAAAACCTGTAGTTGTCGTAGTACAAGGTGCTTTATTTGCAGTTGCAATCGAATTAGTTAAAAAAGAACCAAATTTAATTGCTGGATTAGTACTTGCTACTCCTCCTGCTTGGCCATTAATTAAGAAAGAAGCACCAGAGTGGCAAAAAAAAGGTGTTTGGAACTTTTTAAATTCTCCTTTGGGTAATCTTTTTTATCGCTATGCCCGCAGAGAGAAATTTTTACGTGATTTCTCAACTAAACAGTTATTTGAATCTGCCGATGATATTGATTCAGAATGGTTAGATACTTTACGTAAAGGTGCAGAAGATATTACCAGTCGCTATGCAGTTTTTTCTTTTTTGGCTGGCTTTTGGTTAAAGGATTATAGTAGTGCAGTTGTCTCTATTCAGCAACCAACATTGGTAGTTATAGGTGAAAAAGTATCGAGTATTTCTCAAGAAGGGAAAAAACTTACAGCAGATGAGTGGTTAGCTGACTATCTCACAGCTTTACCTCAAGGGCGCGGGAAAAAAGTTCCTGGTCGAAATATTCTACCATATGAGTCTACAACTGAGTTTGTAAATACGATATCGCCATTTATAAATGAAATAGATTCCGATTAAATTGTGTTCTTAAATATTAAATTAACCCATTGCTTGTAGTTACGATTAGCTATTTTTGTAGGGTAGACACCGTCTAACTTGTCTGAAATACCTATTTTTAGATTTTGGGCAGTGCCCACCTTTTATTGAGAATTGTGCAATATTTTAATCTAACCAAACAATAAATCAGCAATTTATAAAAGATAATACAGGGAAGAAAACATAAGTTTTCCCCCTGTATTCAATATGTTTGATGATTGCGTTTAGGAAGCAACGAAAATTTTACAACTTTCACCAAGATTTTTAAATTTCAGCACCTGCTTTTGGTTGAGCACCCATCGGCGATACATAGTCGCGGAAAAGAGTAATCTGTTGACCAAAATCTAACTGTTTAATCTTGTTAAAAAGTTCTTGAGCTTGTGAGGAAAGTTCGTAATTAGCAGGCATTGGAATGATTGTAGCGTTCTCCATTCCTTGGGCAAGGCGATACCAAAATAGTAATTTGGTAGTGTCGCTAAAAGAGCCGTACTCACGAGCTAATTGATTATCTGCTTTATTAATCAAGTCTCGCTGAAGTTGTAGTTGTTCTTCATGAGATAATTCCTTAACTTGATTAAACAAACCTTCAGCAACTTCTGGCGAAACTGTGCTAGCACCAGGAGCAGCAGGAGTAATAGAATCACCCATTTCTTTGTAGATAAACCAGAACAATGCTAGCTGTTCATCTACTGGTAAATTTTGAAAAGCCTGTACGTGTTCGCGAATATTTGGATCGTTAGATTGAGTAAATGTCATTATGAACTCCGATTGCAATTACATTACTTAACACTACTAGCAAAGTTATCAAAGTAGACTTTGAAATCGAACCCTACTGAAGACAGATGTATCTCAATCAAAGAGAAGAACAATTGAAAAATAAAAATGGCTAATGGTTAATAGCTAATGGTGAATGACTAATGAGAATAAATAATTTGCTATTAGCAATCACATCGCTAGCTAAATATTCATAAGGTGATTAATGATGGATAGACGTTTAGAAGGCAAAGTGGCTATTATCACAGGTGCTGGTGCTGGTATTGGAGAGGCTATTGCCCATAAATTTGCCAAAGAAGGTGCTTCTGTTGTTGTCAATGGACTAGCAGACGATCCAATTGAAGATGTGGCGCAAAAAATTAAACATTATGGCGGCAAAGCGATCGCCTATGCAGGTGATGTTTCACAAGAATTTCACGCTCAAAACTGCGTGCAAACAGCAATTAACGCCTACGGTAAGTTAGATATTCTAATTAACAATGCTGGAGTATTTCTCGCTACAGCCGAAACTCAAGACTATCCTGTTGAGGTATTCGATGAAACCATCCGCATGAATCTACGTTCAGCATTTTTAATGACAAAATACGCACTGCCACACCTGCAAAAAACACGGGGTAACATTGTCTCGGCTGGTTCGGAAGCAGGCTTTAATGGTTTAGCATACAATACACCATACGGCGGCACCAAAGGCTGGATGCATTCATTTATGAAGGGTGTTGCTGTAGAACAAGCCAAACATGGTGTTCGAGCTAACTGTGTATGCCCTGGCGCAATTGATACTGCTTGGACACACAAAGAAGAAGGGCCAATGAACACCGAGATGGAAAAGACTCTCATTCAAGCCACACCAATGGGGCGACGCGGTACACCAGAAGAAATGGCAAATGTCTACGCTTTTATCGCTTCTGATGAAGCAAGTTACGTAACGGGTGCATTATGGCTAGCTGATGGTGGTGTCACTGTCGCCAAAGGAGCTGTTGGCAAAGAAACTCCATTCTGGTTGCGTTCTGAACCAAAGGGTGAATTACGCCTCGATCATTCTCGCGAAGGTTTGGAGAATAAGGAAACACAGTCACGGATGTAGGCAGAAAGAGGACACGGGGACACGGAGAAATATGTTTGATAATTTCTCCGCGTCTTCACAAGCGTCACCGCCTCTCACCCTCCCCGCGTCAATCATTCCCCTCGCTTCTCATAATCTTCGCTAGATGTAGGATCTAATTCCCAACGCCTGTCGTCGCGCTGCTCTAAAATTTCGTTTGTTCGCAGGAATGCCTTATCATCCATCTCTAGTCCGACAGCAGCACCAAGTTCATCAACAATATCTTGATCGGGAGTAGGGGCAGTGCCACCAACTGCTTCATCACCTACGTCTGCCTCTAGTTCCCAAGCTGCATCTATATCACCCCCTGTTATTTCTGGGCTAGCTTCTGCGTTCCCCTGTGTCTGATACCGTTGTTTGCGATCGCCTATGTTATAACCTGGCTCATCCTTCACACCAGTGCCGTAAGATTCTGTAATTTCCTGGGGTAAGTCAGAAATTTGCGATCGCAAATCTTCCTGTTGGGGTTGCTTGTCTGGATCTACTTGATTGAGTTGAGCTTCTAAATCTTCTTGAGCTTGATAATCTTGTTGAGATTGTGGATTTACCATAAATACTTGTCCTTTCTGCACCCTCACGATAACGCTTTATTTTCCAACGTTTGTCGTCCTAAAGTTCTATCCCTTTAGGATGAAAAGAATTTCACTCTTTGGAGCGAAGAGCAAATAGAAATTTCTGCATAACCTTAAAAGAGTGAATCCACGCTATAGCCACTTCATCTAAAGTTATGAGTTATGAAACACAGGCATAAATTATTTTTCTTTTGCCTTAGAAAAATCATAGCTCATAACTATTTTTTTAATCTAGACTTCAAGCAAAAATATTTTTTGTTTCTTTCCTAAGACATATCAAATTCATATTAATGAATATTTCTATTGAATGAAGAAATCTAAAATATCAAAATCCAAAATGTTTGTATAACTAAGAGTTCATGGTCAAGTCACATAGGATTGAGCTAGGGTTTATAAAAGGAGTCTCCTCTGTTCAATTAAATAATCTTTAATAGAATGTAGTAGAGCTTCATTTTATAAATTCTAGCCATTTTTTAATTGAGACAGCTATTATTTTATTTTCATCTATCTTTCTAAAAAAGTTGTATCAATTTTAGATATTGTCAAATTCATAAAAATTAATTTTAGTATCCTAGTTAAACTAAACAGCTAACAAATAAATATTAATTTAATATCGTTAGCGGAGGTAGAAAGGTGAAATATGACGAGTTTGTTAAACACGTTGAAAGTGTTGCTCAATTAAATTCTCGTGAAGAGGCAGAACGTGCTACCCGTGCAACACTAGAAACAATTAGAGAGCGGATAGTTGGCGATGAAGCTAATCACTTAGCTGCGCAGTTACCAGAAGAGTTGGCAGGATACTTACGTGGTCGAGAAGGTGAGAGTGGTCAAGCATTTTCTATGCAAGATTTTATATCTAAGGTAAGTGAAAAAGAAGGTGTTGACCCAACTGCGGCAGTGATACATATCCGCTCTGTATTCACAGTCTTACAAGATGCAGTCACACCTGGCGAATTTGCTGATTTTCAACATAATTTTTCAGAAGATTATGCAGAACTGTTTCCTATTTCTCCAAGTAGTGAACTACCTGCATAAAAGTAGGGGTTTAGACGCACTCTGCAAAGCTTTTTACAAAGTACGTCAAGTCGCCCGTAGAAGAAGTTATGAGTTTGGAATGAATACAGTATCACTCGTAACTAGAGGTCAATAACCTTTACTGAAATAACTAATATCAAGTTGTAAAAAAAATACAAGGAAATTCAATGGCACTTAACAATTCCAACAAGAAAAAAGTCGCTATCCTCATTGAAAACGGTGTAGAGGATTCAGAATTTCAAGTACCATACAATGCGCTCAAACAGGCGGGGATGGAAGTAGTTGTCCTTGGTTCCCGCATGAACGAAAAATATCATGGAAAAAACAATAAAGTTTCCATGCAGCCTGATGGAACGGCAACCGAAGCAGTGGCTGCTGAATTTGATGCTGTCATTATTCCCGGTGGCATGGCTCCCGACAAAATGCGACGGAACCCCAACATGGTACGCTTTGTCCAAGAAGCGATGCAGCAAGGAAAATTAGTAGCCGCAGTTTGCCATGGCCCGCAACTTTTAATTGAAGGTGATTTGCTCAAAGGTAAACAAGCTACTGGCTTCATTGCAATTCGCAAGGACATGATCAACGCTGGTGCGAATTACATAGATGAACCCTTGGTAATTGACGGTAACTTAATTACATCTCGTCAACCTGGAGACTTAGCTATATTTACCACAGCTATTTTGAGCCGTTTGGGATATGGCGGTAAAGAAGCTGCATTACCTCAGGAAAATGACCAAACAGCAGAATGGTGGAAACTGGCTGATGCTTGGGGTGGTTCTACCAAAGGTGAGATAACTAAAGCTTTGAATACTGCCTTAGCTGGTGAACGCTATGCACTAGAAGCACTAGAAAAATACATTGAAAAAGAATCAGATACACAAGTAAAATCTCTGTTTCAAGAGATGGTTCCACTGAGACAACGTCATATCCAAAGATTGGAAGGACGACTGAACGAACTTGGAGAAAAACCTTCCTTAGCTGCCAATATTGCTGACAAGTATGCCAAGGTGAAAACTACTTTTACAGGTAGTGACGATATTTATCAGTTACGTTCCGCCTTGGGTGATTTGCAAACTGGTATAGGTGATATTGGCAATTTATGTGCAGCACTTACCGATCCAGTATCAACTAGGATTTTCACAGAAATTCACCAAGATTTGTTGATGTACGAGCAGCGTCTAGCGGATCTGTATCGGGCACGAATGGGCGCACAGGTGAAGCCGACTCAGCCTACTACAGGGGCAGCGGTGAGCTAGGTAGGGACTAGGGGCTAGGGACTAGGGGCTAGAACGTGAATCAGAATTCTCCGCGTCCCCGCGTCTCCATCTCCCCGTGTCCTCTTCCCAATCCCCGATACCCTTTTCGCTTAGTGAAGGAGATATACAAGTGACATCAACATCTGGAAATGAGTTGAGCGGTGGTAAAGGTGAAGCTAGTGAAGCCGAACGTTGGGCTTCTTTAATTGGTGGTGGTGCCTTGGTGCTAATGGGCTTAAGAGAACGATCGCTCAAGGGCGCATTGATGGCACTGGCGGGTGGAGGTTTAATTTATCAGGGTGCGACTAAACAAAGCACAGCAAAACAAGTGCAGGAAGCAATCGGCATGAGTCAAGCTATCAGAGTTGAAAAGACGGTAACAATAAATAAAGGGGCAGATGAACTTTACCGCTTTTGGCACAATTTCGAGAATCTACCTAGATTCATGAAACATCTCAAGTTTGTAAAAGTGTATAACGATAAGCGTTCTCATTGGATAGCCAATGCACCCTTAGGTCAAAGCGTAGAGTGGGATGCAGATATTCTAGAAGACCGTGAAAACGAGTTTATTTCTTGGGCATCGGTAGAAGGGGCAGATGTTGACAACTCTGGTTTTGTCCGCTTCACAAAAGCACCAGGCGATCGCGGCACTGAAGTAAAAGTTGTTATGGAATATAATCCACCTGGCGGAGCGTTGGGAGCCGCTGTAGCCAAACTCTTTGGTGAAGAACCAGAACAACAGATTGGTGATGAATTACGCCGTTTCAAAATGCTGATGGAAGCAGGTGAAATCGCTACAACCGAAGGGCAGCCAACAGGGAAATAGGGAATAGGTTACAGGTGACAGTTTTTCCCTATAACCTGTAACCTGTCCCCTGTCCCCTATACATTCCTAGTCCCCAGCCAAAATCTAGAGTCTAAATTGATATGAAAGCAGCTTGCTGGCACGGTGCCAATGATGTGCGGATAGAAACAGTTCCCGATCCGAAAATTCTTAATCCGCGTGACGCTATTCTCAAAATTACATCAGCAACTATCTGTGGTTCTGACCTGCATATCTATGACGGCTATATCCCAACAATGCAACCTGGTGACATTATCGGTCACGAATTCATGGGAGAGGTAGTTGATATTGGCAGTGAAGTCAAGCTTTTAAACAAGGGCGATCGCGTTGTTGTCTCTTCAATTATTGGCTGCGGTCAATGCCACTATTGCCAACATCAAATGTGGTCGCTTTGTGATAACTCCAACCCCAACGCTTGGATGCAAGAAAATGTTTATGGGTTTGGAACATCAGGTATCTTCGGTTATTCCCACGCCTTTGGTGGTTATGCAGGAGCCTTTGCAGAATACGTGCGCGTGCCGTTTGCTGATTTCGGTGCAATCAAAGTTCCAGAAGGGATTTCTGATGAAAAATTGCTGCCCATTTCCGATGCTTTCCCCACCGGCTACATGGGAGCAGATTTGTGCGATATTCAACCTGGAGATATTGTAGCGGTTTGGGGTTGCGGCCCTGTGGGATTGTTTGCCATGCGTAGTGCCTATATGTTGGGTGCAGAACGAGTGATTGGTATCGACCGTTTCCCCGAACGCCTGCAAATGGCCAAAGACTTTGCCAAAGCGGAAACCATTAACTATGAGGAAATAGATGCAGGGGAAGCCCTTAAAGAAATGACGGGAGGACGAGGCCCTGATGCGTGTATTGACGCAGTTGGATTAGAAGCTCACGGCACAGGTTTAGAAGGATTTTACGATGAAGCCAAGCAAGCGGTACGACTGGAAACTGATCGCCCGCACGTACTGCGGCAAATGATGCTTGCCTGTCGTAAAGGCGGCACTCTCTCAATCATGGGAGTTTATGGTGGCTTTGTAGATAAACTTCCAATGGGCGCAGCCTTCAACAAGGCTTTAACTTTCAGAATGGGGCAAATGCACGGTCAGAAGTATATGCCCTTGTTATTGGGTTATGTCTTGGAAGGCAAAATCGATCCGTCGCAAGTTTTTACCCATCGCTTACCTCTAGAAGAAGCGAAGCAGGGCTTTGAAATTTTCAAACATAAAAAGGATAACTGCATCAAAGTTCTGCTGAAACCGTAAACAGATTTGGTTGGTTGTTAATGGTGAATAGTTAATGGTTAATTGCAATTAGCTATTAGCTATTAACAATTAGCAGTCAACAACTATCTACTATCTACTAACAATTAAACGATTTAATCGGAGGATATTTATGAACAAATTAATTTCTGTACTAAAAAATCTGCGCTTGCATAAAATTCTCACAATTTTTGTGTTAGGATTAGCTGTTTTTATCATGCAGGCTTTTGGTAACACAGCGCAAGCTCTAGCTGATGAAACCGTGAAATCTCCATACGGTTATTATTACAAAGGTACACCTGATGAAAACATTTCTACTCAAGATAGAAATATTTTCAATCAAGACAGAAATATTTCCAACCGAGATAGAAACATTTTCAATCAAGGCAGAAACGATAATCAACAGTTAGAACGTAGCGATAGATATTCACAAGGTAGTCTTAATAATAGTGGTGAAACTGTGAAGTCTCCCTATGGCTACTATTACAAAGGTACTCCAGATGAAAACGTTTCCAATCAAGTGTTAGATAGTGCGAAAAGAAATCTGAAAGATACTGCTGAGAACGTTCGCGATCGCCTTAATCTTGATGAGCCAGCACCCAAAGCTACAAAAGACTTTATCCAGTCAGCCAAAGAAAAAGTTGGAGAGGCAGTTGAGTCATTAACTGGTGGGCAAAATCAACCAGATTATTCCCAACGGCAAGAGTATCGAGATCCAAGATATTACCAAAAACCACTCGATAAATAATGCCGTTTCTGAATGAAGTTGGGTCTATATAATATATACCCCCAGCTTTACTGTACCTCCGCTAGAGCAGGCTAGGGTGTACACACAAGTCTATTTTTTCTCATTACCATGCTCTGCATGGTGATGAAAACTGTGAGGCTCCGCCTCTTCATCAGGCAGAGCCTAAATCAATGCTTTCCCAGGCTCCAGCCTGGGAAAGAGAAAAAAGGGATTTGCGTGTACACCTTAGCTAGAACAGGGGGGTCAAATGTTGAAATTTACATATTGATTATGAAAGCAGTTTGTTGGAATGGTGCCAAGGATGTTCGAGTCGAAACTGTCCCAGATCCAAAAATTTTAAATCCCCGTGATGCAATTATAAAAATTACCTCCACAGCGATTTGTGGTTCCGATCTGCATCTTTATGACGGCTTTATCCCCACGATGGAAAAGGGCGATATCCTTGGCCACGAATTTATGGGGGAAGTCGTTGAACTGGGTAGCGAGGTCAAGAATATAAAAATAGGCGATCGCGTGGTCGTTCCTTTTACTATTTCTTGCGGTAATTGCTTTTTTTGCAACCGCGATTTATGGTCGCTATGCGATAATTCCAACCCCAATGCTTGGATGGCTGAAAAGCTGATGGGACATTCGCCGGCGGGTTTATTTGGCTACTCTCATATGTTGGGTGGCTATGCAGGCGGACAGGCAGAATATGCCCGCGTACCCTTTGCTGACATTGGCTTGTTCAAAATTCCCGATGGTTTAACAGACGACCAAGTACTCTTTCTCACTGATATTTTTCCCACTGGCTACATGGCAGCAGAAAATTGCCACATTAAGCCAGGAGACATTGTTGCAGTTTGGGGTTGCGGCCCGGTCGGACAATTTGCCATCAAAAGTGCTTTTCTTTTGGGTGCAGAACGTGTGATTGGTATTGACCGCATTCCAGAACGCTTGCGTTTAGCTGAGAGTTATAGCGGTGCGGAAACTATCAATTATGAAGAGGTCGATCCAGGGGAAGTTCTCAAAGAAATGACTGGCGGGCGCGGGCCTGATGCTGTTATTGATGCAGTCGGTATGGAGGCACACGGTACCAATTTCGATGCTTTTTACGACCGGGTTAAGCAAGCAGTACGCCTGGAAACAGACCGACCAACAGCACTCCGGCAAGTACTCCTTACCTGTCGCAAGGGCGGTCATGTATCGATTCCGGGTGTTTACGGTGGTTTCCTTGACAAAATTCCAATGGGTGCAGCTTTCAACAAAGGGCTGACATTTAAGATGGGACAAACCCACGTCCACAAATACTTGCGCCCCTTACTAGAGCACGTTCAAAAAGGTGATATCGATCCATCATTCGTGATTACTCATCGCCTACCCCTAGAACAAGCACCTCACGGTTACGAGATTTTCAAGCACAAAAAAGACAACTGTATTAAAGTAGTGCTCAAACCATGAGGCAACCCCCCAACCGCAGAATTGGAACTCTGCTAGCTCGCAATTGGTGGACGCTAGCATTACGTGGTGTGTTGGCAATTCTCTTTGGTGTGGCAGTTTTTATTTGGCCAGCAATTTCCATTGCTGTGCTGGTAGCGTTATTTGGTTTCTTTGTGCTGTTGAGCGGGATTCTGGCTGTAATCGCCGCCTTAGGGAGTCGAGAGCCAGAAGAAAATAAATGGCTACTGTTGTTTGAGGGAATAGTAGGGATTATCGCTGGTGTGTTGGTCTTTTTCTGGCCTAGAATCACGGCTTTAATACTGCTTTACTTCATTGCTGCTTGGGCTATTGTTACTGGCATTCTCGAAATTATTGCTGCTATTCAACTGCGCAAAGAAATTGAGAATGAGTGGTTGTTAGCGATCGCTGGTATTGCCTCGGTACTCTTTGGCATTTTAGCGGCAATTTGGCCTGGTGCAGGTGCTTTAGCAATTCTCTGGGGGATAGGAGCTTACGCAATTATATTTGGCATTACGCTCTTAATTCTTGCTTTGCGGTTGCGAAATTGGCAAATACCAGGCCCGCCAGTCATGTAGTTAGATGAACGCAATTTAAAAACAAGAGGAAAAAATATGCCTGATACAACTGTTACAAAGATTGACTCTGCTCATTCTCCCAAAGGTGAACATGGAGAAAAATATCTCGCCTCTGGCAAATCTATTTCTATGCGTCTTTGGGAAGATGAACAACCCGGCGAACCAAAAGAACAAACAGCACGAGAGTATGAAACTGTTGGTTATGTAATTAAGGGGCGTGCTGAATTGCACATTGAAGGTCAAACAGTGTTGCTCGAAACAGGGAATTCTTGGGTAGTGCCAAAAGGAGCTTCTCACACCTACAAAATCTTAGAACCATTCACTGCCGTAGAGGCAACCAGTCCGCCTGCCCAAGTTCACGGACGAGATGAAAATTAACTTGTGAAATGTGCGCTGTAAGATCCCCGGCTTCTAGTCAAAGTCGGGGATCTGCGTTTTTTCTGACAAAGCCAAAAAGCGAAATAACCTCAGTCAGGATGATTATTTTTACGTATTTTTTTATGTAACTAGAGAATGATGTAAAGCAACGATTTAGTAGGTTTCCTATAAAGAATAGGCAGCACAAACCTAAGAGCTTGTATTTGTGCTAGCCCTGATTGTAATTAATTAAGGAATAATAATGTTTTACCACACCAAGAAGCTACAGTACTTCAAACCGCCAGAAAAACCAGACCCGATCTACGCGAAGAAGATTCAAGAACTCATTGGTGGTACCTTTGGGGAAATGACCGTGATGATGCAGTACCTGTTTCAGGGCTGGAATTGTCGAGGCCCTGCAAAATATCGGGATATGCTCCTCGATATCGGTACTGAGGAAATCGGTCACATTGAGATGCTGGCCACAACGATCGCTCACCTGTTGGATAAAGCGCCAATCAAACTGCAAGAAGATGGTGCTAAAGACCCAGTCGTGGGTGCGGTTATGGGCGGTAGCAATCCACGGGATATAATTACCGATGTAATGGCGGCGGCGATGAATCCCCAACACGCCATCGTTTCTGGTTTGGGTGCCATGCCAGCTGATAGCGTTGGTTTTCCCTGGAATGGTCGCTTTATCGTTGCTAGTGGTAACTTAATGGCAGACTTCCGATCAAATCTCCATGCAGAGTCTCAGGGACGTTTGCAAGCAGTACGTCTGTATGAGATGACTAACGATCCGGGTGTGAAAGATACCCTGAGTTTCATGATCGCTCGCGACACTATGCATCAAAACCAGTGGCTAGCAGCTATTGAAGATTTGAAAGCAGAGGGACTAGAAGATACTCCCGTTCCCAGTGCCTTCCCATTGGAATTAGAAAAGCGCGAGTTTGCTTACCAGTTCTGGAATCATTCTGAAGGAACTGAAAGTGCTGAAGGACGCTGGGCAAAAGGCCCTTCAATGGACGGCAAAGGCGAGTTTGAGTACGTTAAACATCCCCAACCTTTAGGGCCAGAACCTACACCACCCGCTCAACCCGAACCACGATTGTACGGTACGCCCCAATTTCGACAGACACAAGATCAAGGGCAACAAAAGGCGAGTGATCGCAAGATTATCGGTTAATGATTGGTGGATAGTATCGCCGAAATCCAAAATTGAATAACGCATTTGCTCAACACAATACCCTATAAACTGGCACTTACTCCTAGCTGCCAGTTTTCTTATTGCTCTTGTATGAAGATATTTTAGTCAAGGCTCATTCTTATTTTTTAAGATAAAATATTAGTAAATAGACATAAATTACTAGACCAAGTACTAAACTGATGTGAATAAATTGTAATAAATATTATGTCTTTTCTTCACAAAAG
This sequence comes from Chlorogloeopsis fritschii PCC 6912, assembly GCF_000317285.1. Lineage (GTDB taxonomy): Bacteria > Cyanobacteriota > Cyanobacteriia > Cyanobacteriales > Nostocaceae > Chlorogloeopsis > Chlorogloeopsis fritschii. Next base: position 45,557 of record NZ_AJLN01000051.1, read on the forward strand.
TTGAATATTGTCAACTATTAGTGGAGTGGAAAGATACCTATATAGGTAGTTATTTGAGACTCAAGTTTAACAGATATCAGTCTAAATTTAAGAACCAAAATACTATACGTGATATTGGCATCACGACAAATATAATTAGCTTAATCTGAAACAAAAATATTTACAGTAGTAAATATAAAGCTTTACATTGACTATTTAGCTGACAATTAACATCAGCTTACGAAGGTCTATGTGTTTGTGTGGCTATACTTAAGATTTTTATCAAAAATTTAATGGAGTATAGAAATTATGAAACTCCAAAATCAATCTGTATATAAATATAGTATAGAGTCAAAAATTTCCTTGCATAGTATCGTTCTCAACTACTATCAACTAATAGATGAGCAAAAGATTAATGAAGTCTTAAATTTATTTTCTGAAACTGCATCCTATGCACGTTGCGAGGAAGTTTTTAGTGGAATAAAGGCGCTTGAGAACTTTTATAAAAATGAGCGTAAAATCACAGGGCATCATGAAATCAAAAACCTTTGGATTATAGGTCGAACTGCCATTGTGGAAGGAATATTTAGGGGCAAAGGAGCAGATGGCAAACCTAAAAAGGTAAGCTTTGCTGATTTCTTTACATTCAATGATGAAGGCAAAGTACAAAACAGACGTACTTATCTTATGTTAGGTGGTAGTTATGTCAAGGCATAGATGTTAAATCAATTCAAAATTACAATCAGTGGGAGCAATAAAGCACCACTAATTGTAGGCTGCTGAATCAAAATTTAGCGAGAGCTTGTACTCAAAATTAATTAATTCAAAATTAATTTTCTTATTAATTTTGTATTTTGAATTAAACTCGATAGTTTACTTGCAGACAGCATTCGGGAGGTAAGTAAAAATGCCCCAACTAGCGCCGCATATATTTGAACTATTACACAACCAGGGCGTACAACACGCATTTGGCATCCCTGGCGACTTTGCACTAACGCTATACGATGCGCTGGCAGAGAGCAAAATTAAACCAATTGTAATGACTCACGAGCCATGTGCTGGCTTCGCTGCTGATGCCTATGCTCGCATCCGTGGTTTAGGATTAGCTGTCGTCACATACAGCGTCGGTGGATTGAACATGGTAAATGCTGTGGCGGGTGCCTATGCTGAGAAGTCGCCCTTAGTTGTCTTGAGCGGCAGCCCCGGTGTGCGGGAAAGACGAGAGCGAGACTTGCTGCACCACAAGGTAAAAACCTTTGATACACAGCGGCGCGTTTACGAAGAAGTCAGCCTTTATGCCAAGACGCTAGACAACCCCACCACAGCCGATGCCGACATCCACCGCGCTCTTGACTACGCAATCACGTTTAAGCGTCCTGTTTATCTGGAAATCCCGCGAGACATGGTTTACGCGGAGATTGAAGAGGCAGAACATCAACCACCCCCAATTAAGCGTACAGACTCAGATGCACTGACAGAAGCGATCGCCGAAACACTGGAGATGCTAAACCGAGCGGCATCACCAGTCATGCTTGTTGGTGTTGAAGTTCACCGCTTCTGGTTGCAGGAGAAAATTGTGATGCTGGCTGAGAAATTAGGTGTGCCAGTCTGCGCCACAATGTTGGGAAAATCTGTTTTTCCGGAAGGGCATCCTCAGTATATCGGCGTCTATAACGGTGAGGTGGGACATCCCTACGTCAGGAATATCGTTGAAGAGTCAGATTGCCTGCTGATGCTGGGTGCGTTTATGACAGACTTTAATTTAGGTCTGTTTAGTGCTCACCTCAACCCCGCCAGCACAATCTACGTCACCTCTGAGCGTATTGCCATCAAACATCACGAATATCCAAATGTGCGGTTGGAGGATTTCATTACAGCCTTATGCAGCAGCAAGGAACTACCGCATCATAATCCATCTGGCATCACACCCATGAAGCCGCGAGTCGCTCCAGCCAATGGCAAGATGTCGATGAGCAGTCTGCTTTACGAACTCAATCAATTCATTGACAGTAATACAGTGGTAGTGACAGATGCCGGAGATGTTTTGTTTGCGGCAGATGACATCCAAACGCAAGAGGGTACATCGTTCTTATGCCCGGCGTTTTATGCGAGTATGGGGTTCGGAGTACCCAGCGCGATTGGCGCACAGCTAGCAGATCCATTCCGGCGGGCGATCGCTCTAGTGGGTGACGGAGCATTTCAGATGACTGGCATGGAGTTGCTGACAGCTAAACGACTGGAGTTGAACCCAATTGTAATTGTCGTTAACAACAGTTCGTTTGCCTCACTGCGGATGATGGGTCACCAGAATGCAGATTTTGTCAATATCTCTAGTATCAACTACGCGGAGTTCGCCAAGATTTTAGGCGGTCAAGGCTTTGTGATCGAAACAGCCCAGCAACTTCGTCAGGCATTTCACCTAGCACGTGAGAGTGATACTTTTAGCATCCTTGATGTTCGCATCTCGCCCGATGATTTATCGCCTGCCTCGCAACGGGTAGCTTACTTGTTTGCAAAGACGTTAAAAGGGTAAAGCCGCCAAGGCAGAAGGTAGGAATTAGGCAGAGGGACTTCAGGTGCAGGGGGGAAAGCTAATGACTAATTACCAATGACTATGATTGGCGTTTATCGTCGTGATTCAGTTAAATCAACTTGCCTACGCTACCTAATTTAGTTAAAGTCGAGTCAAACTTTAAAGCTACTTTTGCAAGCATTCTGCTGTTAAAAATCTTTGCATACTAAAAGGTGATGTAATAGTTTACACAATAAGTGAATGAAACTCTTTTTCTCTAGCCCCTAGCCTAAGCGTCCCTAGCCCCTATTTTCAAGACACAAATATACCCATGAGCGCTCAAACTATTACCCAACTTCCCATTCCCAGTCATTTCGATGCCCGCCGTGTTGGCGAAGTCTGGCGCGTTCCTTACCAAGAAAGAGCAGCACAAGCAAAAGATTGGGCAAAGCGGCACCAACTCCAACCTGCTGCTGAGGATAAAACTCGCATTTTGCTAATGGCGATCGATGTGCAAAATACCTTCTGCATTCCTGATTTTGAGCTATTCGTCAGTGGACGCTCTGGTATAGGTGCGGTGGAAGACAACGTGCGGTTATGTGAGTTCATTTATCGCAATTTAAATGTAATTACGGAAATTGCCCCAACAATGGATACTCACACAGCTATGCAAATTTTTCACCCTGTTTTCTGGGTGAACGATGCCGGAGAGCATCCCGCACCGATGACGATGATTTCCTTTGCTGATGTGCAACAGGGCAAATGGCAGGTGAATCCAGCAATAGCCTACAGTATTGCTCAAGGTGACTACATGGGATTGCAATCTTATGCTCTGCATTACACCCAACGCTTGAGTAAAGATGGCAAGTACCCACTCACTATTTGGCCTTATCATTCTATGCTGGGCGGCATTGGTCACGCTTTGGTGTCAGCAGTTGAAGAAGCCTGTTTCTTTCATGCGATCGCTCGCCACAGTCAAACCAATATTGAGATTAAAGGCGGTAATCCGCTCACAGAAAATTACTCCGTACTGTGTCCAGAGGTGTTAGATGATGTAAACGGTCGTCCTATTGCCGAGAAAAATACCCGCTTTATTCAAAAATTACTAGAATTTGACGCAGTGATTATCGCTGGGCAGGCAAAGAGCCACTGTGTCGCTTGGACGATAGATGACTTGCTAACAGAAATTCAAGCTCAAGATCCTAAACTAGCCCAAAAAGTTTATCTCTTGGAGGATTGCACTTCTCCGGTAGTTGTTCCAGGTGTAGTAGATTTTACCGACCAAGCCAACGCCGCTTTTCAACGCTTTGCCGACGCAGGAATGCATTTAGTGAAGTCTACGGAGTCAATAACCTCTTGGGGGGGTATCAAGATTTAGGTATTGGAACTGTAATATCCCCGACTTCTCTAATAAGTCGGGGATCTATGTTGGCTAACTCTGCCACGCGTTTAGAAACTTATTCACAACTCTATTGAAAGTTTGTTTGAGTTGATGCTTGCGATACCAATTTTGGAAAGCGATTTCGTACTCTTCGCCTTTAGTTTGAAAAGTATTCCAAGCGTCAAGACCTATACCCAGTCCCCAGAATAACAAAATATACAGTGACCAAGAAAGACCACCACCACCAACTAAATCTACAAGCAGCAAAACACCGTTGACAATACTAAACTTGCCAAAACGCTTTTTGAATCTTTCTGTACGGTAAGCGTTAAAAGCTTGTCGCTGCTGAATTTCTCCCTGAGCCACTTGCCAATCGCGTTCTGCTAGTTTAAGCATTTCTGGGGAAATTTCTAGCTCCGCAGCAATTTCCAACAGTTGTTCGTAAGAAAATTCTTTTTCTTGATCTTTAGATTGATGAGCGATCGCCAGCTTGAGAATTTGCTGTACATCTTCTTGGCTATAGGAAGGGGTGGATTTAGCATCAAATGCCGTCATAGTTCTGTCTCTTTAGTTACTTAAATAAAGTTTTGCTGCCTAGCAGATATCACGTACCTGTGCGATCGCGCCTCATGCGATTTCCATTATTATTAGGCTAGCAAATCTTCCTTGGGGTGGGAGAATTAAAAGGCAGCTATGCTGGAGGCAGAAAGAAGAAATAGTTGATAAGGAATAGGCAGTAAGGGGCGGAGTTGATTAGTAAGCAATTATTGTAGGGTGGGCACTGCTTAACTTTCCTTAAGCCCTTATTTTTACGTTACGGACAGTGCCCACCTTACAGAATTTTAGATTTTTAATGAATACAATCTAAAACCTGTGTAGTAGCGCATCTTCTGGAAGTTGTAGATTTTAAATCTTGTTTAGCCATACAGTATTATATTGGCTAATTGTTTAGCATTAAGTGTATGCAAGAGTTCACTATTTATGTTGATGTGGATGATACACTCGTGCGTACCTCTGGTAATAAGCGTATTCGCATTCCAGCAACAATAAATCACATTCAACAACTCAAACAGCAAGGTGCTACGCTTTACTGCTGGAGTTCTGGAGGAGCAGATTATGCACGACTCATTGCAGAGGAACTTGGTATCTTAAACCTGTTTACAGGCTTTTTACCCAAGCCAAATATGTTAATCGATGACCAAGATGTAAATGATTGGAGGTACTTGATCCAAGTTCATCCTATCTCTTGCGACTCTAAAAGTTTAGATGATTATCGCCAACAACTTCTTGATCAAGCATCAAGAAACTCTTAGTAAACAACTGTTCCTCGTTGAGTACCACACCTACTGCCTGTGTTGACAATGAATATACAAAAAATGTATATTCATTGTGTGGACATTAAAAGTTGTTGAACAATGGAAGCGCGATCGCCACAGCCAACTAATCGAAACCGCGATGTCACAATTAACATTCGGGTACACCAGGCGCAACGTGATTTAATCGACAGTGCGGCAGATGCTCTCGGTAAGAGCCGCTCCGATTTTATGTTAGAGACAGCTTGCCGAGAAGCCGAAGCGGTTTTATTAGAGCGGCGGCTATTTATAGTAGATGATGATAAATTCCAACAATTTTTAGAACTCCTTGATGCACCACCATCTGCTAATGAAAATCTCCGTAAATTGCTGTCAACAAAAGCACCGTGGGATTAAAGGTGGTCAATGAACAGAATCAAAGATTACAACCACCTCAACCCATAAAACCAGAGCATCAACTAGAAGATTTTGATTCTGGTAGTTCTGAATTGAACGATTGGTTGAGGAAACGTGCGCTCAAGAATGAAGCAAGTGGCGCTTCCCGAACATACGTTGTCACTGTTGGACAAAAAGTTATTGCCTACTATTGTCTGGCAAATGGAAGCGTAGTAAATACCCAAGCACCTAGTCGTGTCCGACGTAATATGCCCGATCCAATTCCTGTAATGGTGATTGGTAGGTTAGCTGTAGATTGTAATTGGCACTCTCAAGGAATTGGGCGTGGTTTAGTACGTGATGCGGTGCTTCGCACATTGCAAGCAGCTAAAATTGCTGGCATCAGAGCCATTCTTGTTCACGCTATTTCAGAACAAGCAAAACAATTTTACTTAAAATGCGGTTTTATCCCTTCACCTGTTGCAACGATGACGCTGATGGTAACAATTGCAGATGCAAAAGACGCTTTAGGTATTGTTGAGTAATTCCTGCAACTTAGCAAGCACAACCTGAACGTGATTTTTGACTTTCACATTCGACCAAGCATAAGCTAACTTACCATCAGGGGCAATCAAAAAGGTCGATCGCACTACGCCCATATACTCTTTGCCCATAAATTTTTTTAACTGCCATACACCGTAAGCTTCACATACTTGGTGTTCTGGATCGCTTAATAGCTGGATCGACAGGTTGTGTTTGTTAATAAATTTACAATGAGATTTTTCTGAATCGGGACTGACACCGACAATTTTAGCTCCCAGGGTGCTGAACTGTTGAGAAAAATCAGTAAATTCTTTGGCTTCAGTTGTACAACCGGGAGTGTCATCTTTGGGATAAAAGTAGAGGACAAGCCAATTTGATTGGAAATCACCGAGACTAACCAAGTTACCATTTTGATCGGGTGCGGTGAAATCAGGTGCTTTTTCTCCTGGTTGAGGCATATCTTTGAGCGTCTAACTTCAGCAAAGAAATAGTATCACTTGCCTGGTAGGATGTGAAAGTCGAGAGCAAGCGAAAAAAACCGCAAAGACGCGTTAGACGCGGAGCGGTGAGCAGCGCGTTGGGCGGCTTTGCCGACTTGAAGCGACTGCGAACCCGTAGGGCTTCCCGTAAGGGTAGGACACAAAGGTAAGAAGAGAAGAGAGGGGGTAAGCTGATTGTGTTGCCAAAGCGATAGAAATGGGCATGAAAAAGAATTATGCTGTGAGAGTTGACATCACTCGCTGAACAAATATACTCGAAATGTACTATTGGATAGCATTAGTGGTATGGGGTGGACACCGTTAAGAGAACGAATTAACCAAATACCACTCGTTCTTGCAGGGCCTATTTTACGACGTACCGAACCTAATGCCGTTACTGTCTGGATTGCTTTAAAAGAAAGTCGCACTGTTACTTTAGTTATTTTTGATACTAATAAAAAAGTATTAATTACAGGCAGAAAGAAGACAACACAACTTGGGGTGAATTTGCATGTTGTTGCTGTTACTGCCAAGTCTTCTCATGCTGCACTTTTGTATGGTGAAAATTATCTCTATAATTTAGCTTTTGATCCTGGAGAAACATTGGCTCAGGCAGGTGTTTTAAATCTAGAAGGTTCAATAGCAGAGATTACTTATCCAGGGTATGAATTGCCCAGTTTTGCACTTGTACCAAATAATTTAAAAGATTTACGCCTTATTCACGGTTCTTGTCGCAAGCCCCACGGCGAAAGCATAGATGCGCTGGCTACTGTGGATAAGATGATTAGAGAAGCTTTAGTAAAAGATCCGAAAAAACGACCGCATCAACTTTTTCTGACAGGGGATCAAATCTACGTAGATGATGTGGCTGATGCTTTACTATTCATGTTAATGGATGGCAGCCAAACACTTTTGGGATGGCTAGAAATACTGCCAGTTGTCACAAATCCCGAACAATTAAATCCTGGCAAGCGTAATTATTTAGCAACTTATGTGGCTGGTTTAACAGCTAGTATTAATAAAATAAACAGAATTTCTAATATTGCTAAAAGCCATTTATTCACATTTGGCGAATTCTGTGTCATGTATTTATTTGCCTGGTGTGATGTGTTATGGCCGAAATTAGAAGATTTGCCAACTTTTGCAGATGTGCATCCTAATTCATCACAATTTGCAAGAGGTGAAGCTGAATTTAAAAAAGAACTGAAACATTTACAACATTTTCGGGAAACACTCAAAAAAATCAGACGTGCTTTGGCTAATGTTCCCACTTACATGATATTTGATGACCACGAAATTACCGATGATTGGTATCTAAACATGGCTTGGTGCGATCGCGTTCTCAGCAAACCTCTTGGTAGGCGAGTTCTGCAAAATGGTTTACTAGCATATGGCATCTGCCAAGCTTGGGGAAATACACCAGATGAGTTTGAACAGGGTAAACCAGGAGCGGCATTGCTACAAGCTGCTGAAGCATGGGCAACTTCACACGGGCAAAACCCAGAATCCGAGGATGAGATCACTCGGCTGATTGGTTTACCATTGCCTGCCAATATTCGCAATAGTAATCCCAGGCAAGTATCCCATAGTAAAGATTCTTTAAATTGGCACTATACTGTAACCGGGCCGGGATATGAAGTTTTAGTGCTTGATACTCGTACTTGGCGGGCATTCCCAGGCAAAGACTTCGATTTTCCTGGACTTTTGAGCGAGGAAGGCTGCGATCGGCAAATATCATCGGTGATTCCTCCCAAGGATGCAGAGGTGACTTTGGTAATTTCACCAGGGCCTGTTATTGGTGTACCTTTTTTGGAGACAATCCAAAAAGCTGCCAAAGCTTTCGCTGAAACAATTGGTTCTGCGGCTTGGGGTTTCGATCCAGAAGCTTGGGGTTTGGAAGCAACTGCTTTTGAAAGATTACTTGCTGCTTTGGCTTTACGAGCATCACCCGCAAACAAAGGACGTGTAATTGTTTTATCTGGCGATGTACATTATGGTTTTGCCGCTCGCCTGCAATATGCAGCAACAAATCCTTTTCAACATTCACACAATTGCAATGCAGAAATGATTGTTGTGCAATTTACTAGTAGTTCCTTCAAGAATGAAGTGAGTGGAACTGGTGGTAGCCATTCATTACATAAAAAAGGTTTTTTCCCAATTGAAGCAATTAAACATCTGCCAACAGCAGAAATTTTAGGATGGAACAATCAAGAAGAAAAGGAATTAGAAATTGGTGTCATAGATTTTTTAGCTGATGAGATATTTCAACGCCTTCCTTGGAGAATCAAGAGTACACCAGCTAAGGTAGATTTAGTTCAAGCACGCAGTTGGCATAGATTATTAGAAATTACTAAAAAGCCCGAATGGTGGTATCGAATTGATTTTCTAGTAGGAAAATACGAACAAGTTCGTGAGCCACAAAATTCGGATTATGTTAAACCTCAATATATAACTGCTCCTTTACCTGGAGAAGAGCGCAAGGAGTATTTAGAGCAATATTTAGCGATGGCTAAAAATTATCGCGACTATCATGGTAGACGGGGATGCGGTAAAGAAATTGTCGGATTAAATAATCTCGGTGAAATTACTTTTGAAGTGGTTGATGGCAAGCAAGTAGCTATACAAACCCTTTGGTGGCAACTCGAAAGTTGGGACAAAGGTACATTTTTGGAACCTTTCCCATTAACTAGGTATGAAGTTTCACTAGAGTTTTGCGATCGCGAACATCCGATGAGTGATGTATTAAAAGATTGTTTTAACCGAACCTGAGACGAATGGTTGAAAACAGCATATGTAAACGATTATTCCACTGGCTGCGCTCAGTTTTATTAAGTACTAACAACCATGCCATAATAAGGTAGAGGATTGCAGACACAGCCATTTCAGTAGCTAAACCCAACCATCCCCAAGGAGTGTGGCTTCTGGCAATGTACCAAACGATTAAACCATAAGGTATACCAACTGCCAAGGGTTTAGCGACTGCAAAGAAAAGCTGTTTCAAAGAAGTGCCAAAAACGTTGCGTAGTAATACAGGAAAACACCAAAAACTAAAGGTTACAATCCCGACAAAAGTACCCAAAACAGGCCCGATGATCCCGAAGCGGTAAGTACTAATAATACTAACAGATACATTGATTCCCGTTTCCACAATTGCAGCCATCAGAATTTTAGCTTGCATTCCAGTACCACCAAAACACCAGCGCCAGAGAGTCAAAAGCCCTAACAAAAAACCATTACAGGCAGTAAGTAAACTAAGTGTTTCACCACCAAAGCGATCTTGTCCCACCCATAAGCTAACAAAGTAAGGGTTGTAAGCAGCGATCGCAATCATCAAAGCCAATCCTATCACCGCTACTAACCGCGTCAGTTCAATTAAACGAGCATTAAACCTCTTCATTTCTCCTTTCGCATAAAGTTCAGCCAAAGCAGCCCAAGTAGCATTACTGACGCCTTGTATTTGAGATTGTGCTAGTGCTGCCAGACGTTGCGTAACAAAAAACGGCACAACTATTGCCGGGCCTAATATATAAGAAATAATAATATTATCTGTAAATAAATTTAGTTGACCTGAAAGATTAAGACCAAATATAGGCCAGTTTAACTGCCAAATTTGCTTTTTAATATCAGCTATAGCCTGTGGTTTAACAACAGTGGCAAACAGATTTGGGTAGCTACGTACTCCATCCCAATAAATTAAAAACTGATACGGAATACTACCCAGAATTACAGCCAAATATTGACCGGGTATTCCCATTCCAGCCCATGCAAATAGCAGCGATAAACCAGTAATAGCAATTACTTGAACAGTCAACCAAGCATGGATTAAATAGCTGCGTTGACTAGCATCTGCTAGCATTCGGAATGGTGTAATAAGTACAAATAATAAACCAGTTAATCCTAGCCAGTATCCTATTTGCAGTTCGCTTTTTAGCGCGTCATGGACATGGACTAAATTAGGAATAAACCAGCCAAGTCCAATTCCAACCAAAAGCATGACTGCTAAAATTTGCCAATAGGCTTTAATTCCCGTAATCAGAGTTAAGCGAGTAAGTTCATTGTCATCTTTTCCTAAAGATTTAGCTAGTAGAGGCAATAAAGAACGACCTATTCCTAATTCTAACAAACCGATATAACTTACCCAATTACTTGCAGTTCTAAATGCTCCATATCGCTCATCTCCTAGCCATTTTATCAGTAATGGTGTGCTGAATACACTCACACTCAAAGTTATAGAGTACCCTAAAATTCCTGTAGCAAAATTTTTGATTGAGCGACCAGTACGATTAAATTTCACTCTTAGTTACCTAAATATTTTGTCGTAAAGACTTATTTGCTATTGCCTACATTTTCCTCGAAGTATTTTATATATATTTAATGTTTCTTTTCCAGTTTTTTTCCAATTGAATTTCTGTGCCTGTTGGTAAGCTAAGTCAGATAAAAACATCCTTTTTTCTGGCTTTAACATCTGGAGAATTGTATTGGCAGCACCTGTATAATCATTGGGGTTAATTACTTGTCCAGCGTCACCTGCAACTTCAGAAAAAGCTCCCCATTGACTACCAATAACTGGTACACCACGTTTCATAGCTTCTAATGCTGGTAAGCAGAATGTCTCGCGCCATGACAACGTTACAAATAATTCAGCAGAGTCATATAAGTCAGTTAATTCATCTGTTACATCGACTAAAAAAAGTACATCATTAGCATTTAAATTTAATGCTAAAGCTTTTTGTTTTAAAGACTTAGGAATAAATTTACTACCAGCTATTACTAACATTAAATCAGAACGAGTTTTTTTCACAATTGCGAAAGTTTCTAGAAGCCCAGCAACATTTTTATGAGGTTCATACCCACCGACGTATAGTAGATATGGCTTTTTTATCCCTAAGGATTTCAAAAGAGTATCTCGTTCATTTTCTGGACGAGCAGGCTTTTCAAATTGTTGATGGGCAGCTAAATGTGTCGTTATCACTCGACTGGAGTGGACATTCAAAAAGCGAATAACTTCACTTCGGCAGAAATCGGAAGGGGTAATAATATAATTGGCTCGAAAAAGTTGAAGTCGGAAGAGATGATTCCAAAAACTATAACTGGATGGATTAAAATCATAACCAAGATAGTCACTAACACAACCTGGAAGTAACCCACTCTGAACAAGGTTGTAGTAGCTATTTCCAGTCACACTATGAATAGTAAAGACAACAGGGCACGGGGCAAATAACGGAACGCCACGTTCAGCAGGTGCATGAAACAAGTCAAACTTGCCTTTTAACAAGGCTAGTGGCAAAACAATTTGTTCCCAATGCAGTCCACTATAATCCTTTAATCCAACAATGTTACATCTCAAATTTTTGATATGAGCAAGGTTTAATGGTTCACAAGCTCTATGAAAGAGAGTTACTTGAACCCCTTGATTGACAAGTTCGCTCACTAAACCGACTGTATAGCGATCCATCCCACGCAGCACTTTGGAAGTGAGATGACGAGCATCGAATCCGATATGCAAGTTTGAAATCATATTGAGATTACTTTAATTTTTCCCTTCTGAGTTGCTTGAAGGTAGATAACCAAATATTAATATTTCTCCTCATGATGAGAACTCTACTATTAAAGATTTGACCGTATAAAAATTTCATCTCTAAGTTTGGTAAAGCTTACTCCTTTCTCGTTTGAAGAATACCTAATCGAACTGGGAAGTTTTTTTAACTGATAAATTATACCAAGATTAACAAGAGCACTCTTGCTCTAGTTCTTGTTAACAGGTTGAACCTGGTAACAAGAGTTTGTGGGCTGCTGCCTCGTGGCTGTTGCAACAGGTACAAGATATCACAAGACATCAATTAAACTAACCACAAGAACACAAAGAAAAAAATAGGTAATTTTGTAACGGGAAGAGAGTAATATCCAAGCCTTGAAAATAACTTTCACAAAAATATATGATTTTAGTTTGTGATGAATATATCTAAATCAGATAAAGCTTCTTCATGAGCTTTGATACTAGATTCTAATGCAGTATAGTCAACCTGAAATTTACCTTCTAGCGCTGCATGAAACATTTCATATATTGTAAAATTCCAGTCAACATCCTTTTGAGGATTCAATATAGGATCTGCTATCCAGTCTTCGAGTTTTAAAAATTGGAATAGTCGCTTGATTTTCTTACCATAAGGAACAGCTATTGTAGGGATTCCAGATGTGATGCCAAAAATTGCTGCATGAAAACGTGTGGCAACACAAACAGAAGCCTCAGCAATTTTAGCTTCTCCGTTAACCTCAGAAATGATTTCCATTGGATGATGTGGATATTGCTCAGAAAAATTTTGATACATTTTTTGACATAGAGTCATATCCTCGCGATCGCACAGCGAAATCCATAAAATTTTCATTCCCATTTTTATAGCTGCAATTGCGGCTGCCTGCCAAATTGGTAAATATTTTTCCGAATGATAATGACAGACAATAATTGCTACAGCACCTGCATCTTTGCACCTGCGTTTAAATGGAATACCCCACCACTGATAACGTTCATACAGGGCTGCATCAACTCCTACATATATTTTTTGACGCAAACCAGCCTCTCTTAATAAATCCGCAGCTGTAATAGATCTAACTGCAATCCATACATTAGAATTATTAAATTTATTAATTAATTTTTTTTCTACTGTTGAATGGTTAAAATCAGGTTCAAAATCACCAAAATAATAAATTAACCTATGACAAAATTTGAATGCCCAATGCAACTCTTGATAACGAAATTTTAGATGGTAAATATTTGCACCCAACAACCCACCTAACCAAATGTAATGTCGGATACCTGATGGCATTTGTTCTTTAATTATTTTTTGTGTCTGTACTCTTTGTTGGTGTCCCTTCCAAAAACGATAGCCAATAGCCATATTTGGTGGTGGAATAATACTTTCACCCAAAGATAATAAATCTTGATTAGGAACACCTAATATAGTTAGCTTTTGGTAATTTTTCCTTTGCTGATTAACAAATGCCTGCGCTAAAGCATTATCTCCTACATTTCCCGCTTGCAGACTACCTGTGATAACAGCATGACGACCTTTCATAATAGTATTTCCTTACGAATCTACTTAATTTGTTTCCCAGTTAACTGTAGGTTCATTCACTGTTCAATTATTGTGTGACTTTTAGTCTTTGGAACTACGATATCCTGAGTTATTTAGTATTAGCTTTCATACCGTCATCAGTCTATAGTTTATTCTCCCAAACCTGCCAATACGCTCCATTTTGCTGGAGTTTCCAGCCTAACTTGAGGTATTCTGGTGACTTGGCATTTTGTGACAATGCTACATACTTCACTTGGAATTTTTTGAAAGCTTTTACTGGATCGGCAACTATCTCATCAAAGTATTTTTGACGACTTTGAACACGCTCTTCCAATATTTGTTTATTGCGTCTCCAAGGCCCAAACTTATGTGCCATCAGATCTATCTTTTGTTGTACAATAAAACTTGAACGGTCTATACCTTCAAGGTAAGCATTCAGAGCAATTCTTGCATCCCATTCAGCATTATCAATAGTTGGACTCACCATAACTGAATAGCCAGAGAGGAGACGCTGATTTTCCATAATTACGGCAAAGTCAACAAATTCCTTTTTTCCAGCCACAACCGCTCTTGGCTCCAGGCGAAAGTTTGAATCTTTAAATCTCTGTTGATAATATTTATGATAATTATTAGTTAACTCAACAGACTCTTTGGTTTGCGTTACTTCCACAGATCTCAGCCAAATTCCAGTTGTTATGTACAGGGAAGAAAGTGCGATTCCACATAGTAACAATGGCTTCTTCCAAAAATTAATTAACGGTATTAATTCTGTAACAATAACTATAAGTAAGAGTGAAATAACTGGCCCATAGCAATAGTTCCAGTGGAAATTTTGTATTTGTAACCCCGTTACTATTTGATGATTTGTTAACAGCAACGCAGAGGCTGCTAATGCCCATAAATGAATCAAATCTTTTCGCCGAAAAATTACCCACAAAAAGGTTAAAAACAGTAAAGATAAAGCTAGTTTTGGAATTAAAAGCTCACTAAAATGTGGAATAGGTAGAAAAAAATCAATTCTAGGTAACCATTCTTTATTAGAACTATTTTTTACTAAAGCATTGATAATTACTTGAGGCAAACCAAATATTATACCAAGTATGCCTGTGCTTAAGTATGTTTTGCGATGATTGTCATCTAGTAAGATTCCGATTAATAAAGCAAAAGTTGCAGCTGTCCAAAAATAAAAGTAAACATAAAAAAGTACACCAAAACTAGCTGCTGCTAATATAATGCGATTCCGCGTGGGTTTAGTTAAAGCTAAACGAAATAACCAAATATGAACTAGTAGATATACCATGCTCATACCTGGAGTTATGAGCCGCCACTGATCTAGTAATTTTGGATTGGTTTGTAATAGACCACCTGTATTGCCTACAGCAATATTAGTAGCAGTGATAAAATGATTAAAAATTAGCGAACAAGAATTAATACCAATATCTGTCATAAAAATTACAGTAACTCCCAAGGCAACCCATGAGTTTTTGAGATATACTCTAGTAACTAAATACCAGCCTGTGGAAACACTGATTCCTGCCCAAATACGCCAAATAAAGTTGATGTTTATAGGATTTAAAGCAAATAGTTTTGCGAGAATAACTCCAGGTATAAGTTGAATCCAAGGATATACAGTTGAGCCACCAGTGATAACAACAGGATCGCCCAGAGACATAATATGATTATGATAGGCAGTACTGGCAGTTGAAAGGTAAAGAAGGTCATCATTATCTGCAATCCAGGTAAAATCCCCTGTTTTAAATAACCACAAAATATGTGGCATAATAGACAATATAATCCCAACAATAACTGCTAAAAATATAGCGATAAAATCATATTGATTCAAAGTAATAGATTCGTGTATATTTGCTGAATTTTGTTTTAACGTAAGCAAACTCAGTTTTTGTTTTAACATAAGCAAAATTTATGTAAATTAAGTTTTTGTGAGTAATGTTAAAAGTCACATTTTTGTGCAAGTATGAATGAGGATGCACCAGTTAGATTGAAGTTTGGTATGACATCAAAATACCTCAACATACCTAAGAGAAAGTTGGCAGTATCCGAGATTGCAAAACCTTTGCGAATAATCTCTTCTTGACTGATATGAGGTTGTTGTTGAAGCATAAATTTACGTAACATTAATAAGGGAATATAAATATGTCCCCACTGAACCATCTGCCGAACTTTAAATCCTGAAGCTTGAATTAAATATTTAAAATACTTAGTTGAATAGCGCCGATAGTGACCGTCCGCGCGATCGTAAGCTGAATATAAATGTTGCCTCATAGGTACACCTATAATCAAGAAGCCACCAAGTTTGAGATGCTCACGAACAGCTAAAAGAAACTTATGTTCTTCCTCAATATGTTCAAGAACATCGATCATCATAAGCAAGTCATATTTATTTACCATCTTTGGATTGAGCGTTAATATGTCATAGACATATAGTGTTCCTGGAACTGTTGGACAAAGTCGAAGAGCTGATAAGTTTAATTCCAATCCATCAACTGCTTTTTTATAAGATTTGGCGATATGAGTCAGAATTAATCCATTACCACAACCTACCTCTCCAATTGCTTCTGACTGGCGAATTATCTGGCCAAAGTGCCTATCTAATACAGCATTGCGATGACGTATCCAGAAATGATCTAGTTTGGTATGTTCATACCAAGAATCAGCCATACTAACAGTCATGGGGTTGTTAAGTGTAACAATCTGATTAGTCATTTCCTTGTGATTTTCCTCGATTTAAATTTCCTAATGTTTCAGCAATAATAAACAAAGGTCTTCCTTTACTTTCCTCAAATAATCGACCAAGATATTCACCAATTACTCCTAGCATTAGCATCTGTAAGCTACTAGTAGCAAGAATCATTAATATCAGAGTGGTGAATCCTGGAATATCACGCATTCTCAAACCAGAGAAATGCCAATCATAAAAATATGCAGTTAAGTAGAATACCCCTAAAAATAAACATATGAAAAAAGTAATAAAACCAAGCGCAATTGAGAGCCTAAGGGGTTTAACAGAAAAACTCAAAATTCCATCAAATGCCAGTTTAAATAAGCCTCGAAAATTATAGCTAGCTTGTCCTGCATAGCGTTCAGGACGTTTATATGGCACACCAACCTGGTTCAAACCAATCCATGCTCTTAAGCCGCGAATATAGGGATGCTTTTCTTTCAGCTGTGAAAGAATTTTTATAGTTCTAGGAGAGTAAGCACAAAAATCCCCAGCATCCAGAGGAATTTTGATAATTGATAATGAAGAAAGTAGGCGATAAAAACTCCAATAAGCAAACCTTTTTATCCAGTTTCTTCCCTCTCGCCGCCATCGAACACCATAAGCAACATCAGCTCCATTCATAACATGATGAACTAAATCTAGTGCAATAATTGGAGGGTCTTGACCGTCAGAATCCATAACCACAACTATGGAATTTTCTGGTGCGTAAGAAATTCCAGCCATGACAGCAGCTTGATGTCCAAAGTTACGAGAGAAACGCAAGCAGCTAGCATGACCTCGTTCTGAAATGGCTGTGCGGATACATTCTAGTGAACCATCAGAACTACCATCATCAACGAACAATAAATACGGAAGCGTCCTGATTTCAGCATCAGATTGAAAACAAGCATCTATTTCCTGAATCAGCCTTAGCAGATTAGCTTCTTCATTATGTACTGGTAAAACAATTGTTACTTTGTCACAATAAGATATTTGTTTAATACTCATAATAAATTCTTTCAATTTGTTCTACTGTTACTTGTGGATTGCAATAGTTTTTGAGTAAGTGCCTTGCTTTTAGCCGTCGCTCCTGTTGCAAGGATGGATTATTTAACAATTCCACAGTCCGTTCAATCAAACCTCGATCGTCCTCGCAAATGCCAGCATGAACTCCATCACAAGCTGGGATACCCTCTACACCATCAGATGTAGTTACTACTGGTGTACCTAAAGCAAAAGCTTCCATGACCTTGACTTTCATGCCGCTACCAGCGATAGGTGCATACAACATCACATCTGTATTAGCAAAATAAGGTAGAGTATCTGGTACATTTTGATGAATTTTTAAGTCTTCTATATCTGCAAATACTGCAAGTGCATCTTTAGCGGATCTGCCAACAATTTGCAGTTTGGCATTAGGAACACGGCGTTTGATTTCTGGCCATAGCCTAGTTAAAAGTCTTTCAGCAGCAGAATAGGTTGGTGACCAGTTAAATCCGCCAATAAGACCTACTATTGGTTGCTGGTTTATTTGCTTTTGTTCTAGAAATGGATAAAGCGAAAAATCTATACCTAATGGAACTGTATAAATAGAAGCTTGAGGATTAATTTGATTAATATGTTTGGCTAGACGCCCTGATAATGTAGCTATCTTAGGAAAAGCCTTCAGCAGTTTCTGTTCTGCTCGATCAGTGAAAAACTTCCTGAGGCGAGATTCTAAAGATTTCTGATGCTCAAATGCGCGGTCTAACGAAAATAGATAATGAATATTAATAATTGCTCGTTCCCTATGTTCAAGTCCTAGCCAACCACTCCAAAGCTGTTCGAGATGAAGTATGTCGTAAGGCTTGGCAAGTTCTGATGCTAAATCTTGGCGTAATTCTGGACTGAAGATATAGGAATAAGGTTGCCGTATGGTTTCCATCTTTGCTATCAGTCCATTCGTTCGGTTGGGAATCAGATAGCAGCGTAAATCGTAATCAGGCGTTGGAAAAAGAGCTTGAGCTTTGGTGATGTCTTCTATTTTGCTACAAGCTGTAAATGCAGTGACATGATGTCCTCTTTCAACTAATTCTTTAAGTAAAACATAATACCACCTAGCATCAGCATTTCCAAACGGTAGAGGTGGTGAATTTATTACCAATAGAACTCGCAGAGATTTCATCTACTTAAAAATTTTATTCAATCTTGTTTAAAATATTGCTTGCCATGGTATCCCAAGTATAATCTCGTAATTCTTGCGAAAGAGAAGATACTAAATTAGTGTAATGGTGTTTATTCCTCCACCACTTTTGCAGTCGTTCTGCTAGTTCAGCAGCATCTTCTGGATCGGAAATTAACAAGTCTTGTAACTGTGGGGGATAGCGTTCGGCTACTCCAGCTCTAGCGCTGACTAGACTTGGCAAACCACAACAAAGGGCTTCATGCACTCCTAAACCATAAGCTTCGTAACGAGTGGGAGCAACTAAGCAATCTGCAGCCCGCAACAAATTCGGGACATCAGAGCGAAATCCCAAGAAGTGAATACGGGTATTAATACCAGCAACAACTGCACGTTGCTGCCATAGTTTTAGTTCTGCTCCAACTCCGATTACTACCAAATCAGCATCCCAATCTGAAGAGGTGCATAACTGTTGCCAAGCTGCAAACAGTGTATCGAATCCTTTGCGGCGATCACCTAAAGCACCAATAAAAACTACAATTGGTTTTTCAGTTGCCCATCCCAGTTTTTGGCGAAGTACAGTTCGCTCTTGTTGTGTAGCTGGATGAAAAACTTGTGGATCGATTCCATAATAAACTACGTGCAGTTTGTGCTCAGGAATTTCCAGTTTCTCAATCAAATCTCGTTTTGTGCTATCTGAATTAACAATGATTACTCGTGCAGATTGGAATGCCTTTCGTTCTGCATCCAAAAACATTTGACGAGAAACAGATCCTTTGCACTGACGCAATAACCCAGCTTGATGATTAGGGCGGTAAGCTGCATGAACGTAATGCACCCAGTTAGCATCTCCCCACTGGCAATTACCACCATTGACCAATACTCTACCACCATTGGCAGCAAGATGTTGCGCTTGGAAGCGTCCTATCCATTTGAGCAAAGGACTGCTGAATAGATAAGAATTAGCTACCTTGGGTACATGATGGAATTTGACATTCGGAAAAGCCAATAACTCATTAGCTACCCGATGGGCTACCAGATGTAACTGTTGTCCTTGCCTTGCTAGATAGTCAGCTAAAGCAAAATTGGCTCTATCCATGCCACCTGTTTTGACAAAATCACCTGTTACCAGCAGATAAGACTTCATAGCTGAACAGTTCTTGATGGTTTGTTATCTAGAATCTTGCTATTGGCAGCAGCCACAAACAGTGCAGTATTCAGTAACCAGAATTCCATTCCTCCCTGACTCATGAATATAGGATAGTTAAATGTAATCGCCACTGTTCCAATGTCGTAAGCAAAAATCAACCCACCCCAAAGAGCAAAGTTGCCCAATTTGCGATTAACAGCTATTTTCCAAGCAGTTTGGCACGCTAAGAGTAGCGCAATAATGTAGGCAAATATCAGCGGTACTCCTCCATCCAGAAGCCATCCAGTCCACTGGATTTCTACCCAAATAGGCTGAGACACCAAGTCAGTATTATCGCCAAAATAGTTATTTATCATTCCCCAACGCCCTAAGCCAGCGCCGAAAGGATATTGAGGCAGTAGATTTTCCATCGTGTGCTGCAAAAAATGCCCTCGGTTTTGCTGATAAACTTCCTCAGGAGATTCGGTAAACAAGCTATATATGCGTTTGAGTGTAGACTGTCCGCCAATGGCGATCGCCCAAGAAAATGTTCCCACAAATAAGGCTGTCACACCGGAAGCCATGACCATCAGACGGGCAATTTGTCCGGTTCTGAGTAAAACGACTGCGAAAAAAATTATAGAAATAGCAGCTAATACCAAAATAGAACGCACTTGAGATAGATAAATGCAAAACAAACCAATACCCGCACTACCCAGACAAGCAATTCGTAAAATGGGGTTTTTGTGTTTGAGTGCGATCGCAACACCAAACAAAAGAGCATAAAAACCTGCTGCTGCTGCTCCTCCCGGTCTGTCAGTTAAGCCCATGGGTCTATAGACTTGCTGCCCGTTAGCTAAAGTAATTAATAATTGCTCTCCACCAAAAGTGCTGTTTTGAATAACTGTAGATAGAGCTAGCTGAAAGGTTCCTGGGAAGTAAACTTGTAACACCCCAAAGCCTGCACTTAAAGTGTGAATACCCCACAGAAGAAACATTAAGCTCTCAAAACTGTAGGGCGTTATTTTTAAATTTCTCACCCAAAATAGCGGACTGAAAATGGCAAGATACATGGCACATTGAGCAGCCCCTGCTGTAACAGAATTAATATGGGGATGTAAGCAGAACTGTAACAGCATGATTGCCATCACTATAAATGCTGGATAAGTGGCGGGGTGTCTGCGATGTTCTTTAGGCAATCTCACTAATAACAACAGACCCAGGGCAAAAGAGGCAATCCGCATCGGCATACGTAAAATACTGATTTGCGGAAACAACAGCAATATTTGCAGGATAAACTGTAGCAGGATAAAGGTGTGTGCCCATGTCCAATTTAATTTTGTCCTTATCGAGGAAGAATCTGATAAGTCCTGACTTGCTTTTAGAATCACTGAATTTACCTAAAAACTTTTTTAAAATTTGTATGACCCTCATCTATGTTCGTTTTAATTTAAAAATATTCCTAGTTCATTAACTTTAAAACTTGCCAACCAGGTTTCTGAAACTTACTCATGACACGCTCAACATTGCGGGTAGCAAGAAAACTTGTAGGTTGCCAATGCGTGCGTGCAATTTTTGAGTTAGGAGCTAATAAACCAGGTTTTGTCAAATATCTATGAATTCTAAAAACCCTATAGCCCATTGTTTCAAATAATTCAGTTACAGGAGTAGGATAATCACGATGCTCTTCAAATACACAATCGCGGATTTTACCTTGTTTTAATAAATTTATTGCTCCTTTAAGTACTTGCAGTTCATGACCTTCTACATCTATTTTTAATACTCCTATTTCTTGATTTATAAAAATTTCGTCTAAGCTGCATGATTCTACACGCAAATCTTGGATATTTTTTGCCAATAATTCATTTTCTTTCTCTGGCTTGGTAACAACAAAAGCTAGTCCGCGATTGCTGCAAAAAGATTCATTCATTCTTAGGTTGACAGAACCCCGTGCTGCAGAAACAGCAATATTTTGGATGACAAATTTTGTATCTTTGAACTGCTTTTGCCAATTCTCAACGTTATACTTTAACTCTGCAAATATTTCTGGGTGAGCTTCAAACGACCAAACACATCCACCCTTGATAGAACTAACACGGTCAGCTAAAATTGCTGTCATGTAACCGATATTAGCGCCAACATCGACTGCTAATTCTCCTGGTTCAGTTAAACGCCAAAGAGTTTCTGTAACTGCTAGGTCGATGACTCCTAACTTAGAAAGAATTTGTCCATGTTCTTCAAGGGGACGAATTCTAATATTCATACCCCAGGGTAACTTTCTTTCAACAAATTCAGCTGTTGATATTGGTTGAAAAGGTAACAACCTTTGTAAAGCAATTTTAGGCTGGTAAAGGTATTCTGGCTTGAAAACGTCAAGTCTCATATGGTTAACCTTTTTCAAAATCCTGGAATAGCTTATGAATCAATGGTTTTAATCCAAAATCTAAAATCCAAAATTGGTATGAGCAACAGTAGATTTTTACTGTTTGATTTTTTGCCCTACGCAAAGAATATTGTCACTAAATACCCGTCCGCGAAAACCTAGATTTTCCGGCCAGTGCCAGGGCGTAAAAGGAATACGTCCACAGTTGCTGTATTGTATTTGAATCTCAGTAAGATTACACTCCGTATAAATACGTAAAAGGTCAATTTCTAGCAAAGCTGTTATATGTGCTGGATAAAGACCGGGTGCTTCTTGAAATGCATTGAACTGATTTTTCAAAATTAAGGTTAACTTGCTTAATAAGCTTAATTGATTGGGTGTGGTGACAATTACCAATCCTCCTGGCTTGGTTAACCTGACTAGTTCTCGCACAAAAGCCCGTGGGTTTTCTAGATGTTCCATAGTTTCAACCGCACAGACTACATCAGCGAAATCTTCTGGTAAAGGTGCTTTTCCGATATCTAAATCCAAGGGAATAAATTCTGTCTGGGTTGGTAAGCCAGGATAGCGCACAGCATCTACACCAACATAACGGTCAAAGCGATCGCTCACAAATGACCAAAGCTTACCCTTACCACAGCCAACATCTACCAACACACCACCACCAGAATGCCGTTGTGCTACTGCTCTGGCTACCATTTGGTAAACAGGATCGCTACTACTACCAAGGCTTTGTCGTGCCCTGTTTTCAATATTTTCTACTGCTATTTGCTTACCACCATCAAATGAAATCATGCCACAGCCTCCTGTTCAACAACTCGACAAAGCAGACTATAAAGCCGATTCAGTTGCCTTTGCGGATTGCAAAGATAGTCAGCCCGTGCTTTGCCACCAGATGCTAGAGTTGCTCTTTCAGTGGGATTAGAAATCAGGGAAGCTAAAACTTCACTCAAGGCTTTGATATCATTGGCTGCAACTAAACGCCCACAAGAATCATCAACAATTTCCACAGCCCCTCCCATCGCTGTCGTCACCACTGGCAAACCTGCATAAAGAGCTTGTACAAAAGCAACCCCAAAAGGTTCTGCTCCTGTATTTGGTTGACAGTGAATATCCGCAGCAGCTAACAAACGCGGTACATCAGCCCGTTGCCCCAAAAAGCGCACTCGTTCGGCAATACCAAGTTCCCGTGCTTGCACTTCTAATTCTTGCAGATACTCAGCCTCATGGGAGCGTTGGACTCCTCCAGCTACCCAACATATCCAACCAGGGATATCGCGTAATTGCCCCAAAGCTGACAGCAACATACTTTGTCCTTTCCATCGCTCCAGACGGGATGCTTGGATAATCACTATTGCATCTTCAGGTGTATTGAGTTCGGTTCTCAGAGTCTGACGAATCGAGGCATCATTGCCAAGACATGGAGTGGCTAAAGGATGGTGAAGGACATTACTGTGAGATTTAGGATAGAGTTTTGGCACAGCAGCTTGGGTGTAACGACTGTTAGCTATGACTAAATCTGGTGGCACCAACTTAGCTAAACGCTCCAAAGGATGTTTGCCATTAGGTACGTCATGACACCAAAATACTAGAGGTAGATGGTTTGCTCTCGCAACCGGGCCAAAAACTGCTTGCGGCCAGCAAGAATGACAAATCACAACGTCAAACTTTTCTCGCTCTAATAGTTGTTGGAGGCGCTGCCTAGCTCTCCATACCGTCCAAGGGCGACTGATTTTGACGTTACCTAGAATATGAACCTTGGCATCTAAGCTTCGCAGTTCATTTGCCAATCTACCCTCAAAGCATAAAGCAAAGTGACCGTGCATCTGTGGACATAAAATATCCTCTTTTGCCAGTGATATCAACAGAGTTTCTATGCCACCAAACAGATTTCCTGTATAAATATGCAAGCGTTTCATCACAAATCCACTGGTTTTGGTATAACCCCATAGCTACGTTCTTGACTTAGAACCTTGTCATAGACTTCAAAACTTCTTTGAGCCATATTCATATGGTTAAAATACTCAGCTCGTTTGCGGCTTGCTTTTACCAGGCGATCGCGTAGATTCGGTTCCGAAAGAAGGCGTTTCGCAGCCCTAGCTAAAGCAAATGGATCGTTGATTGGTACAGTCAAACCTTCCTTTTCATCTCGGCTCACCCAAGGAACACCACTACCAGGAATATTGGCATTAATTACAGGACAACCACTAGCCATAGCTTCTACCTGAACTAATCCAAATCCCTCGCTACGTAAGTTAGAAGGAAACCAAAGAGCTGTTGCAGCATGATAAGCTCCGACAAGCTCATCCTCATTTACACGACCTAACCAAACAATGCGGTTTTCTACTCCCAGTTTTTGCGCTAAAGCTTTTAGTTGTGCTTCTAAGGGGCCAACACCAATCACAACCAGTTTTCCTGGCACCAAAGTAAGAGCTTGAATCGCTATATGGAATGCTTTGTAATAGACAAGCCTACCAACTCCTAACCAAATTGTTTCTCCATATTTATCCTTGAAGCTGTGGCTAAAATCAAATGCTTTTTGATTGGGGTTACTGTAGATTCCAAGGTTTAAACCCAGTGGAAGGTCGCTCAATTTATGATGATAAAACTGCAAAAATTTTGAGCCTTGAATATACTGCAAACTATCTGTTAAGATTTGCGAGCTTCGAGTATAAACTAAATATTCAAAAGGACGCAGTGCATACTTCAAAAACTTTTGCTTAATTACGTCACTATGATGTGTAATTACTAGAGGTATATTCCTATCCAGCATCGTTAAAGCCATGAGCATTGTTGGATTAGGAGTATGCAGATGAAATATAGTTGGTTTTGATTCATTAATCAATCGACGTAGTTCTTGGCATAACCCAAAACAAACATCACATCGCGCTAACGAGAAAAGGCGACCAATGCGCGTAACTTTTACATTACCATCCATCTCAAACACGGTCTTTGTTTTGGTAGATACACGTCCTTGTTCATCAAATCCATTCACACAAAATACTTGGACTTCTGCACCCAAAGCAGCTTGAGTTTGAGCCAGAGTTTGTACGTGAGTTTCTATGCCTCCTCTGTCTGGAGGATAATATTTAGATAAGTGAGCAATACGGTAATTTACTATTTTTGCCATAACTAATAGTTGGAAATATGAATAGATAGGCTAATAAATCCAAAAGAATTTAATAGTGTCAAAAATAAGTACCTTTATTTATTAGTAAAAAGAGATTGCCATGCAATGTAATTCTCATTCCAAATCAATTCCAAAATTGGGTAAATATTAGAAGCTGCTACACCCTGCAAAGGGACAGATAACTGAGTCCATATACAACTATCTTCTCTCAGTACTTCCTTACCCAAAACCCAAGGTAATATTCGACTCCAAGTCACGTCATATTTATAGCGATTTTGCATAAATTGAGTCGAAGTCACAGTACTACCCCCACGTGGATTAATACAAGCTGTAAGGTAAGCTTGATTGTTGTCACTGTAGAGCGTATAGTAGCCAACTCCTTTTACATATCTAGGTTGTTTCTGGCTTTCTTTAACTAAGTTTTCACTTTGCTTCTCCAAAAAAGGATTTGACTTACCTCTTGTATTAACGACATACTGCATTTGCAATTTCAACTGCTGATTATTTTTCAGGTAGCTATAATCCTTCCCAGATAGCATTACAGCAGACTTGATAGCATTTTGAGTATCTTTTTTTTGCTCAACCAGAGGTTTGACATTAACTTGTTGCCAGTTAATTACAGCAAGTTTATCCGGCAGAATAGAGACATTTGGCAGTAATTTGTTGGTCATTAAATAAATAGCAGATAATATAATTCCCATCCAAGTAGCAACAAGAAAAAAACCTCGCTTTAACGTAACTGTGACTGTAGTAGCAGGTTTATATGCTTTTGTCTGGGATACAAGTTCTAGTGGCAGTATCCAATTACATAAGGCAGCATAAGTAATAGTTGTAATTGCCATAAAAATAGAGCTGCCCGTGTGGCTGTGCCAATAACTAAACATACTACGGTTATTGACGACAACGGCTAATAAAGCTACACGAAAACAACCAATTAGAAAGCCTGTGGCTATAGCAGAGATAACTAATCCCCATCCCTGTCGCCAAGTTAAGGGAAAGACAACAATTATAACTAAAAAGCTAAGTCTGAGTAGCCATACAATTAAAAGACCACCAGTGCAGTAATAAATAACTTTTACTTGACCTGTAGGTAGTATGACAAAAGTGCCTTGAGCAGTAGCTTTAAATCCTAAATAGTGAAGTGAAAAAGCAGATATAGTTGCTGTGAACTCACTAAAATGCAGTCGAAAAGCTAACAACTCATTGATGTAACCAAAGGGAAAAAGCATGAGGCATAATAACAAAAATAAGCGCCAATTTTGCTTTAATCCTGAGAATCCAAATGATAGTAACCCTAAACCCAAACCAGCAACAATAGGAGCAAATCTAAATAAAATTAAGTCGGAATGCCATAAATATATGGGTCGAAATATAGCGATAAATAGCAATCCTAGACCCAAGCAGCTAGAAATCCAATTTATAGTATATTCTTGATGACGATTTTGCCAAGATATAAATAAAATTCCTACCCAGCAAAGTGCATAATATGTAACTTCCCCTCCTTCAATTGGGTGCTTTCTAATTATGTCTAGATGTAAAACAGCTAAAGTAGTAAAAATACTAAACAAGTAAAACCACTGCGTTTGAGTTAAAGCGATCGCTCTTAGTAATAATGCTTGTTTAGCTTGGCTCAGTTTTTGACTATTGATTAACATTTTTATCAATCATACGTGTCCAACGAGTCAGCTTCCATATAGTAATAAAGCAAATGCCTGATATTATTACTCCTACGTTGATTTTCACAGATTGTTTAATTAGTATTTTCGTTTGTTCTCTTTTGGCTGCATTAGCCGTAAGATAAGCATTTTGAGCGGCAGTTTGAATTGCTTGAGATATTTGATTTTTAAGATTTTTTGGAGATTGACCAACTATGGCTTCGTTTTGAATATTTAAACTAATAGCTAGATTGTTTAACTCTTGAGTTGATGTAATTTGATTTAATGATTCTGTTATTTTTTGAATTTGCTCTTGTTGTTGTGCCTGTTGAATGGTAAACTGATTATTAATACTCTTATAGAGCGTAAGGCTATTATTAATTCCTAAAGGTAACAACAGCAGATAAAGTATTCCAATTGGCAATGCAAACCAAGATAAAACTTGTAAAATTGTGAGTTGTTTGGTACCAACAATGCTAGATTTATTTTGTAAAAATAAAAATGTTAACCCTAGCAAAGGTGCCCACACATGATCTACAAGTTGTCCAATACTTTGAAATTCCCAGCTAGGATCTGTTAACCGAGGAGGAATAAGAATGCCAAGATAATCAATGCAGGAAAATATGAGTAGAATATAGCCTACGAAATGCAATAAGGCAAATGACCTTTTTTCGATAGTTTCTGTTATTTCTATTGGCTTTTTGATAAGTAATGTCTCTCGTTTTTTTTTCATCATTACTTTTAGATTTCAACAAAAACTCTTCTAGGATTTTTATGTTTCGCTTTCCTAGACAATTGCTTAATAGTTTTCACTAACACTTTTACTGCTAGAAGTACAGCGGATTTCTAGTTGATCAAGTACAAAACCTTAGTCTCTAAGTCATATGTAATGCCTATTTTACTTCTGGTTTCTGACTTCTGGCTCCTGTAGACGCGGTAAACGCAACAGCGGCTACTTACCCTACCTAGCCCTTTCAGGGCGGCTACGCCAACGGAACCCCTTTCGGGGAACGGGAACACCAAAGACTGTGGGAAGGGCTTTGCCCAACGGTGTACAGAAGCCACTACTCTACGAGAAGCCGGACTACGTCCGTCTACGTGTCTACCCGTAGGGTATTCTGCTGTATACAGTACCTGAAACTCATGCTGGAAAAGGGAAATCTGTAGATGAGGCAAAAAGCCTGAAACTTAACTACATCTCAAGTCAAGCAATCATCAATGTAAAAGCCATAGCAAATTTTAGCCTTAGCTATTTTGAGCTGAGTTTTTTACAAATCCTCGTTATAGTGTATTGTTTCAGTAATTATGAAACTAATGACCACCTGACAGAAGATGGTATGACACAATGGTATTCAGCTTTTTTTAGAGTTAGTGCCAGCTATCAAAAATCCCAACTCAGGAGGTGGAATAATTTATCCTAGCTAACTACCTTAGTTACAGGATTAGCAATGCAGGTATTTGATGCTATCTTCTTTTTCATTTTTCTCATCAAGCCCAAAGCAAATAGCCCTCCCACACTGGGAATTGTTGCGCCTCCTGGGATATTGAAAGGAATTGGTGTTGCAGAGAAATTTACAGCAGTGATTGCTGTAGAGCCTCCTCTTGTCCTGAACTCTTCCCAACCTGTGGCTGTGCGTCTTATGTTGACATTCCATGGAGCAAAAACAGATCCGATCGGCACCCGGAATGAGAAACCCCTAGTAGTGAGATGCGGAAATGTGCCTGATACTATATTATCAGCGCTATTAAAGGTTGTTGGGGCAGTAGAAGTGATCGCGAAGGTAGACAATGGCGCTGTTGTTCGCGTTCTAGTCCCACTTATTGCTGTAATAAGTTGCCCACTGGAGGTTGTAGTAGTTGTAAAAGATCCACTAGCAGCCACCCCAGCCCCAGAGTAACTCCAACTCCAGGTG
The DNA here is from genome assembly GCF_000317285.1 of Chlorogloeopsis fritschii PCC 6912. Classification (GTDB taxonomy): domain Bacteria; phylum Cyanobacteriota; class Cyanobacteriia; order Cyanobacteriales; family Nostocaceae; genus Chlorogloeopsis; species Chlorogloeopsis fritschii. Next base: position 74,305 of record NZ_AJLN01000051.1, read on the forward strand.
AGAGCGTGTGCTGGAGATGCACTGGCAATGACGCCAACAGCACTACAACAACCCAAAACAAGGGGAAAAATACGATTTAGTTTCATCAACACACCTTACCTTTAAACAAAATTGCATTAAAACGAAAACTTGTTGCAAAAAAAATGTAAATCCAATCTTCAGCAGATGTCTGCAATGACTGCACGGCAACAATCAGCATAATATCCAAAGTGATATCACTTAAGATTATGTGAAAAATGTACTCCTACTACTCAGTAGCTTATAAGTCTAATGTATACTATTCTAATAAATTCAAGTTGTAAACCAGTAATATCACTTAACTTTTCCTCCGAGTCATTTATTAAAACAGCAATATTACACATTACGATCGCTCACCAGGTATATGTAATCGCAAGATAGTTGCAGAGGTCGATTGCTGCTTTATGTTGTCATGACAGTCATCTTGCCGTTTTGATCGGGCGATCGCATTGTTGGTTGGAGCATTTCTGAACAGCACCAAAAACAACATTCATTGAGTTCTAGCTTATACAGCTTATTTAAAAAGCATTTCTTCCAATTTATGAAGTTAATTTTTAAATAGTGCTGAATCTATTTTAAGTATTTTCACTTAAATATCTAAAATCAATAAATATCCTGTAAATAAGGTTTTGCAATTTATTTTTAGCTACTTTTATTCTTAAATCCTCACAAGTCTCAAATTAGCGGCTAGTGTAATTACTGAAATGATAGTTTTTTTCTGCTATTTACGTAATTATACTGAGAAAAATCAGTGTTCTTTTGAGAAGATTATAGTAAAATGAACCACAATCAACTTTAACTAGTACGGGATGGAGCTATCTTATCTTCAAAATTTTCTTATTCCTTACTAGAGAAGAAGAAACTATTCAAGTTGTTAAGTAGCTAACAATAGCTAGGTGGATATTGTATGGAAGAATATTTGCAATATTGGTTGATTTTTAAGCGTCGGTGGTTACCTGTTTCTATAGTTTTCTTTACTGTAGTGGCATTGAGTATAGTGAAAACTTTACTAGAGACGCCCATTTATCAGGCAACCGCTCAACTTGTACTAAAAAAGAATGCAACCTCTTCGCTTACAGGCGTAGGTAGCCAATTAGGACAATTGGAGAATTCAGTTAGCGGTAAACCGATGGGAACCGAAGTAGCGGTTCTGCGCTCTTTGCCTATAGCTGAACGGACAATAAACGCTCTTAGCCTGAATTTAAACCCCTTGGTTTTTTTAAAAGAGCTGCAAGTAAAAAATATTGAACAAACTGATATCTTGGAAATTTCCTATGCAGATACAAACCCCAGAATGGCTGCTTCAATTGTTAATACTTTAATGAAAATCTATATAGAAAATGATATCGATATCAACCGCGCTCAAACTAGATCTGCTAGAAGCTTTATCGCTCAACAGCTACCATTGAGTAAAGCTGCATTACAAGCTGCCGAAAAAAAGTTGCAAGATTTTAAACAACAATACAAGGTTTTAGACCTAAAATCCGAAGCTACATCAAGTGTGACCATACTTACTGATTTAGAAAAACAAGTAGCTGAAACTATATCTGAGCTAGCATCTCAAACTGCAAAGATGAAATCCATCAAGCAATTGTTTGGTGTGAATTCCCAAGAAGCTGTAGTAGCAGGTTTCGCGAGCGAGTCGCCATCAACAAGTTTGGTTTTAGGACAGTTAAAAGAGACTCAACAAAAAATTGAAATGGCTAGACTCCGTTTGACAGACAATCACCCCACGGTGATTAACCTCAAAGAACAGGAAACAGTTCTCAAACAAGAACTGAAGCGACATATAGAACAAAGTTTTATAGGTGAAGCAGGACGTTTAAATAAAAGCAAAGATTCGGAAAGTATCGTACAACTTAAACCCCAGGGGCTGCAACAAGGACTTCTTACAAATTATGCTAGCGCAGAGGCAGAACGTCTCAGTTTGCAGGTGCGGCTAAAAGCTTTAGCAGAAATGATTCAATCTTATAGACAAAGGGCTGATACCATACCTCAGTTAGAGTTACAGCAACGTCAGTTAGAGCGGGAAATCAGTGCCACTGAATCTAGCTATCAAACCCTTCTGGCTCGCTATCAAGAACTACAAGTAGCAGAAAATCTGCAAGTTAGTAACGCTAGAGTGATTACACCCGCATTGATTCCTACAGTGCCAATCAAGAGCCGCCAGTATATAAATTTACTGCAAGGATTTATTGGTGGAATCTTGCTAGGTGTAGCCACTGCCTTTATTTTGGAAAAAATGGACAAAACTATCAAAACACCTGAATCTGCTAGAGAATTGCTAGGGTATAACTTATTGGGTTACATTCCACCATTTACCAATAACAGTCCGATTCCAGAGGTAGTAGTCAAAAATAAACCTGATTCCCCTGTCAGCGAAGCTTTTCGGATATTACAAACCAACTTGAGATTTTTTAATTCTAAGCAGCATATCAAAGTCATTGTCGTATCCAGTGCCGTACCTCAAGAAGGGAAATCAACAATTGCTGCTAACTTAGCTTTCTCGATCTCACAAATAGGACGCAAAGTATTGCTAGTAGATGCAGATTTCCGCAGACCTAGTCAAGATAAAATTTGGAATATTATGAATCATGCTGGCTTAACCAATGTTATCAAAAGTCAGTTAGATTTAGATAATGCTATGACTAAAGTTACATCTAATTTGCAAGTTATAACTGCTGGTGAACAAACTAATAATCCATCAGCACTTATTAATTCCACTCAAATGGCTGTATTTATAGCTCAAGTTGCGCAAAAATATGACTTTGTGATTATAGATAGTCCACCCTTCACAGTTGCCGCCGATGCAACTATATTAGGCAAACTGGCAAATGGAATTTTATTGGTAGTGAGACCCGGAGTAGTTGATGCTGATAGTGCTTCTCTCGCTAAAGAACTTCTAGAAAAAGCTGGTCAGAATGTTTTAGGTATAGCTGTTAATGGTGTTGTTGATAAACAAAAATATTATGGCGATTATCACTATGGCAACTATGCAAAGAGTAAAGTTTGAGTATATTAATACTCTTTATTTATATAATCTATGGCTTTTTACTCGTTTTCATAACTGGAAATTTAAACTCAATAGCAGTAAGAAGCAATCTGGAATTTTACAGTCATTTTCAGATCAATAGACTCCATAAGATTGGAAGAGCAGGTTCGGGTTTAATTTGTAGTTAAATCCGAAATAATATCTGCTCAACCCGCTTATACAAACGATTTTTAGCATTGTTGTGGTTATGAACTTACAAAACTATAGTTCTCAAAACAAAAGGCTATTAGGAATTGATCTGTTTAAAGGTATAGCTGCTTATGGAGTAGTTCTCATTCATGGACTTGGAGAACTACCCAGGGATGAAAATGCTTTACTTATATCTAAATTTTTTGTCGCTTTTTGTGTTCCTTATTTTTTGGCAACTTCCTTCTACTTCAGTAGCTATTTGCTTTTATTCAAAACCAATATAAGCTACTTAAAAACTAGAGTGAAAAGAATTTTAGTTCCCTACTTAGCTTGGAGTTTAATTTATTTATTAGCAAGACTTGCGGGCTTTTTAATCGGAAATAAAGAATCTTTTTATAGATTAATATCAGATCCAGTTAATATGATATTTTTTGGCGCTTCTGCTGTTCATCTATATTTTTTACCACTTTTATTTTGTGGTACAGTTGTTGCAATTCCTATAATCAGAATTTCTAGAAAAATTCAAAATAATTTATTAATTTTATTTTTTGTACTAAGTATAGCTATTTATTATTTAGTTGCTGCTTCTGGAAACGATTTTCTTTTAGGAGAAGGCATTGCATTTAAACAAATAATTGATATTTCATTCTTGCAGATTTCTAACTATTGGATGTATCAATTTATTAGAATAATATTTGTTATTTTAGCTTGGATAATTCGATGTATGCCATACATAATATTCGGTATTATCATTCACAAGACAGAAATTCAAAAATTATTCTATACTTTATCCTTAAAAATTAAAAAAAGAACAATTACAAAATCATTAATAATATTTTTAATTCCATTACTTATTTTTGCTCTTTTTATATCTAAAATCAGTTTTTTAGGATTATTCATACCATATTTAACATTGATTTATAGTATTTTAATATCTAATTTAATTTCTAAGTATGTAACTATGACGTGGCTAACAATGAAATTGGGTTACTTGAGTTTTGGCATTTATTTATACCATGCTTTAATTACTGCTGGATTTATGCCAATACTAATTAAGTTATATCCAAAAATTATCAACCTTCAGTTATCACCATTAATTTTAATCATTTCGTCTTTAGTAATATTTTTTGTAAGTTTAGCTATTACATACATCATTTCTCTAAATAAAACTGCTGCAAGGATTTTACTTGCTATTTAAGACAGAGCTATAAACTGCAACAATTTGCTCTCCTAAACGTGTGTGACTGAAGTTTTTTGTGACTGTTTGCCGTGCTTTTTCTGAGATGATTTGGCATTTTTTGGGGTAATTTAGTAATTCAAGAATAGCTGCTGCCAAGGCAGTAGAGTCACTGGGCGGTACACCAATTGCATCATAATTGTGAGTGAATAATTCAGCGGCTCCACCTGCTTGGGATACTATAACAGGTTTACCACAAGCCATAGCTTCTACTATTGCCAAACCAAATGGTTCTGGTTGAGTACTGGCATGAACTACAATATCTAACGAGCGGTAAATTTCTGCTATATCTTGCTGGAAACCAAGAAAATCAACCTTGTCTGCTATCCCAAGATGTAAGGCTTTATCTGTTAACTCTTGCTCAGAAAATTGGGAGCCATGAGTTTTATAAATTGCTCCACCAACAATACAGAAGCGAACATTAAGGTGAGGGTGTGCTTTCAAAATACAAGCTGCTGCTTCTAGAAAAATATCATGTCCTTTCCAACGTGCAAAAGTAGCTACTAGACCTACCCGCAGCGGAAGGTGAGAAGATGCAAATTTGGGTAAAATCGGAGAGAAGTAATTAACATCCACAGCGTTATAAATTACTTCTATTGGTAAACCTGGTAGTGTAGCTTTAGCATCTTGAGCAACAGCTTGAGAAATAGCAATTCCTAAGTTGGCGGTGGCGCTTATCCATTTTAAAACCTGTGCCATTAATGGTCGCGATCCATAGAAATCATGAATGTGCCAAATAACGGGTACACCCTTGAGTTTAGCTAATGCAATTAGTAAGTGAGTTTTAATGCCGTTGGAATGGATTATGTCTGGCTTTAGTTCAGACAAAGAATGGTGAAATTTCCATAGATATGTGCTGATTCCAGGCAAGATTTTTATTAGTCGTAATAGTAATATGAATGCTGTCACAAATTTATTCTTATCTTTTAAGGCACTATCACCAAGTTGGTTTACTGCTGCTGGCAGTGTTTGTATTTGTACCTGCACTCCCAATTTTTGAGCCGCTTCTATTAAAGGCCCTTCTGTACCCACAATTAAGTGCAGTTGAAGGTCGGGTTGGGAGTTTAAGAGGGAAGCAAAGATAGTCAGCAAAACTCTCTCGGCACCACCAATAGCTCCGACTGGATTGACAAAGACAATATTCATGCAGTTTCAACAATTAGCTAGTTGTAAATAAGATTTAGCAATAATTTGGGCATGAGCAGACCAAGAATATTTCTGCGCCTGACTCAAGCGCAGATTCAAAGCAGGAGCGCTTGCTGGATTTACTAATAGTTGCTCTACAGTCTTTACCCAGGCTGACACATCCCCAATTGGGCAATATACTGCGGCTTGTCCTCCTACTTCACGCAAAACCGGAATATCGCTAGCAACAGCGATCGCTCCACAGGCTAGAGCTTCAATCACAGGTAATCCAAAGCCTTCTGCTTCACTTGTCAATAAAACCGCAGATGCTTTTTGGTAAAGACTGGCTATGGTTGAGCGCTGCAAAGCTTGTAAATGAATAATCGACTCACTGAGATTCAACTGAGCTATTTGCTGTTGCTGACTTTGTGTCCATTCACCACTGACTTTGACAAGTCGTAATTCTGGATAGATAGCTCGTAGTTGGGCAAATACTTCTAGCAGAATGTCAATGCGCTTGCGGGGAATACAACTACCAACGTGCAATAGGAAAGGTACTGCACCTATTTTGTCTAATATCTTTTGGTCAGCAATACTAGCATTCTCAGAATTCATGCCAAATTCCAGAGCAATACCATAGGGAGCATAAACGAGGCGGGATGGTTCGACTAGTTGGTAAAACTCTATTTGCTTCCTGACTTCTGCGGTGGAATAAAATACAATAGCGCATGACTGCAAACCACGTAATATTCTGCGAGACATAGCTTGATACCAGCTTGGACGAGGTTCTTGTTGTGGTTCTACAAGAGAGCGAAAGGCATCAATATCATGACAGTATACTCCTGTACGTTCTGGTGGTAAGACATGGGCTAACTGAGCATAGGAGTGATCGACAATGTGATACAAATCAAAATCTTTGACTCTGTTCTTGAGATGCTGGGGATAGTCCCAAAATCTGTTGAGTAGCCGATCTGAATTATAAGCAAAGTGCTTTTTACTAATCCAGGGAATTTTTTGACAACGCCATTTAAAGCTTGGACAGACTTGTATAGCTCTAATAGATACGTTTTGTTCAGTTTGCATATGCTTGAGTAGCATCTGAGCACACAGATCCATGCTGTGCCAGTTTTCTTCTGGGTAATCACAGATAATTGCAAGGTGCATTTGAGCCATGTTATTGATTTGAATTTTTTATTTTTTTGTAAAAATTTAGTTTGTTGCTTGACTCTACGGTAAACTGCTACATATTTATCATTGTTGATGATAAAAATATTACAAATAAAATAAAATCTTTCTGTATTTAATTGATTTTTATCTTCATCGTGTGTAAGATATAGCACAAACTTTACGAGATGGATCAAAAGTGTAATTTATGTTGGCAAAAACTATTGTCTATTGGTTAAAAAGACCAAAGGCAATGCTGTATCGCGTTAAATATTGGATCTGGGAAAAACTTCATCCTGACGCTCCTTGGATGTGTCCAGCAACTGTAGAATTCTGCAAAAAATATCTTTCTCACTCAATGTCCGTACTTGAATTTGGAAGTGGTCGAAGTTCAGTATGGTTTGGTAAGCGTGTAGCTAATTTAACTAGTATTGAATACAATGCCGACTGGTATCAATCAGTAAAGAAAAAAATAGCAACTGCGAATTTGGATAATGTGGATTTGCGATTAATTCTCTTGAACCATCCTTCATCAGAACCCGAACAGGAAAATTACGAAAGATGCCCTAATTACGTGGCAGTATTAGATGAATTTGAAGACGAAAGTTTGGATTTTGTAATTGTTGATGGTCACTATAGAACTAACTGCACCAGAAAATGCCTAAGCAAAATTAAACCTAGTGGATATTTGCTGATTGATGATACTAATAAGTGGAATTCATTAGATGTACTCAAGATTCCTCAAGATTGGTCAGTTGTTCATCAATCAACAAACGGTTTAAAAACGGCGATGATTTGGCAAAAACCACTTCCAACTTTATAGACAACGACAATCTAACAGTTCGGTAAAAAACTGCAAATATTGTTTGGCAACAATCGGCCAAGCATACATTGTCTGTACTCGTTCTAAACCTTTTTGAGCGAGTTCTTGTCTGCGATCGGGACTGTTGAGTAGTTCTGAGATGGCTGCAACCCACCCAAGATTATCCTTTTCGCCAACTACTACTCCTGCACCTTTGATAACATGAGGAATTTCGCCACTGTCGCTACCAATGACAGGAACACCACAGGCAAATGCCTCAATCAACATTCGTCCGAACTGTTCTTGCCAGTTAGATACTGTTTGACTGGGAGCGACAAGTATATCCATCGCATTCAGGTATTGGGGGACTTGGTTGTGTTTGACATCTGTGCAAATCCGCACTTGTTCGGGATACTGTTTTGCCCAACTTCGTAATGATGATTCCATAATTCCTGTGCCGACAAACAAGGCTCGCCAAGGAGTTTGTAAACTATCTAGCACAGACATCAATAAGTCTAATCCTTTTTCGGGAACGAAGCGCCCTAGATAGCCGATCGCAGGTGTTCCTTGTTCTTCCCAACCAAGAATATGGCGAATCTCTTGTTTGGCACTAGCAGAGGGATAAAAATATTTCAGATCTACACCAAGGGGAATCAGTCGCATGGGACGTGAATAACCTGGCCGATTTTTTAGAGCTTCTGCTACTTTTTGTCCACTACATATCCAACCTGCTGACTGACTCATAGCATAGTTTTCTATCCAATTAAAAGGGAATGGATATTCCTTAGATTTGCTTTGAGCAGTTCTATAAACTAAGGGAGTATTTTTTGGCATCCACCATGCGATCTGACCACCAACTAAAATGTAAGGCTCCTCCCAACTATGCACTAAGTCCCATCCTTGCTGCATAATTTCTTGCAGTCGCCAGCCATAAGTCATAAAGTGAATGCGTTGGCTGTTATGTACAGGTACAGCTTCGAGGTGGCAGAGTTCGTTGGAGTCTGATTCTAGATGCAGCGATCGCAAATCTCCGTGCATAAATGCAGGAGCAACAGCTGTTACTTCCCATGTCGGTTGACCTAAACGAGCGATTTCATTAACTAATCGGCGGTTTAACCTGACTACATAGGAGTGACCAATAGAGAGAATTTTTCGAGTACTAGGCATAAATGCAACTCATAAGTGTATATAGCTATAGCATTTTTACTGAAAAATAGTTCATACTCAAGAAAATTAGTGATATTTTTATAACGCTACTGAATCTCATATACAAATCCAAGTGCAAAATATTACAACTCGCATTACTGCAATTGTCCCCCGCTTACCTCCGGCTGTGAATGGAGTCGGAGATTACGGACTGAATATAGCTAAACAAATGCGTCAAGATTTTGGCGTCGATACTAATTTCTTGATTGGAGATCCAAATTGGTCTGGCGAAGCTATTGTAGAGGGGTTTCCAGTCCAACAGGTTAAGGAGCAATCTAGTCAAGCTTTATTACAATTATTATCTAGTCACGAGTACTCAACAAGGGTAGTGCTTTTACACTATGTGGGTTATGGTTATGCCAAGCGTGGTTGTCCGGTTTGGTTGGTAGAAGGCTTGGAGCATTGGCGCAAAGTTGTGACTTCCCACAGTTTGGTGACGATGTTTCATGAAATCTATGCTTTTGGCCCGATTTGGACAAGTCAGTTTTGGACATCACCGCTACAAAGAAATTTAGCTACTCGTCTGGTGCGTTTGAGCGATCGCTGTCTTACCAGCAAACAAGGATATGCGGAAATCATCGCTAAATTAAGTCAAGGAAAACACTCTCAAATTCCGACTTTACCAGTTTTTTCTAATGTAGGTGAGCCAAAAAATCTCACCCCTCTATCAGAACGCCCTCGGCGCTTGGTAGTATTTGGTGGTCGCGGGCGGCGTTCTCGTGTTTATCAGCAGTCACAATTAGCGTTGCAGCGAACCTGTCGCGATTTGGGAATTGAAGAAATTTTAGATATCGGCCCTGCTTTGGATTTTGAGATTCAATCAATAAATGGCATCCCTGTTGTCAAGTTGGGTGTGCGATCGGCTAGCGAAATCAGCAGTTTTTTATTAAGCTCTGTGGCAGGTTTTTTTAATTACCATACTGAATACCTAACAAAATCAGGAATTTTTGCTGCTTACTGCGCTCACAGATTGCTGCCTATAGGTACGTGGAACAAAGGGCAAAATGTAGATGGTTTGGAAGCAGGGAAGCATTACTGGCTGGGAGATAAGTATGAACGCATAATGAACTTATCAGAGGCACAGATAGTTGCAGATAATGCTTATGCTTGGTATCAAAAACATCAGTTATCAGTCCAAGCTCATACCTTTTTTGCTTATCTAGGTGGTAACTTGTCGGGTAGCGATAATATTATCAACCAGGTATCATCGGTTGGATTCAACTGATATATTCTTATGGTGTATCTGTTAAAGATGCTGGCGAAAAATTAGCTTTGTATTTCTAATTTAAATTGCTGAAGATGTGGCGATCGCCTTCAAAACCATCCGAGTAATTTTGTTGGACAAAGGTAGATGAAAAAAAAGGTGTTAGTAACTGGTGGAGCGGGTTACATTGGCTCCCATGTTGTCCGTCAGCTTGGCGAGGCAGACTACGACGTAGTGGTGTTTGACAATTGTTCAACTGGTTCACCAAATTCAGTACTACATGGAGAGTTGATTATCGGCGATTTAGCTGATGTAGACAGACTTTACCAGATACTAGCTCAACATGAATTTAGTGCAGTACTACACTTTGCTGCCAGCTTGATTGTGCCAGAATCTGTTGCTCGTCCCCTCGACTACTACGCTAACAACACCCGCAATACTCTGAACTTGCTTCGTTGCTGTAGTGTGATGGGCATCAACCAATTCATTTTTTCTAGCACGGCAGCAGTTTATGGAGAAGCCCAAGAAAATCCTGTGACTGAGTCTACCCCAACCTTGCCTATTAATCCCTATGGACGCTCAAAGCTGATGAGCGAATGGCTCATTCAAGATTACGCCAAAGCATCTTCTCTACGTTATGTAATTCTTCGTTACTTCAATGTTGCGGGAGCAGAACCGGGTGGGCGATTGGGACAAATGTCACCAAATGCAACTCATTTAATTAGAGCAGCTTGTGATGCGGCACTCAAGCGCAAACCAGAAATGCGGATTTTTGGTACTGATTTTCCCACACCAGATGGAACAGGAATCAGGGATTATATTCACGTAGAAGATTTGGCAGCAGCACATTTGGATGCTTTACGTTACCTAGAGCAAGGTGGAGAAAGTCAAATTCTCAACTGTGGCTATGGGCAAGGCTACAGTGTGCGGCAAGTTATTGAACGAGTGAAAGCAATTTCTGGGGTGGATTTTCCGGTAATTGAAAGCGATCGCCGCCCTGGCGATCCAGCGTGCGTGATGGCTTGTGCCGAGCAAATCCGCAAAGTTTTGGGGTGGCAACCTAAATATAATGACTTAGATCAAATTGTGTATACAACCCTAGCTTGGGAAAAGCGCAAAGATGGTTTGATCTCGATTTAGCCTGGCGACTAGAAGTCGCGGCTATACAGATGAAACCCGCCGACGCGGGTTTGCAAATCTTCATTTTCCGTTAGTCCACGTAGATGGACTTGGTTTTTGTAGTAGCAAATGATATTCGCAAAATTATTTTTTTGCTCAAATTAAATTCTAAACAAAAATTGATTCTGACTCCTGACTTCTGTATTCTGGCTTCTTTTGTGTATTCTGGCTTCTTTTGAAGATTAATTTTTTTCTTGTTTAACGTCTAATTGACGATCTAAGACAGTGCTGCTAGTTGTTTGCGGCAACAGATAAATTGCTCCAGATACTAATGTCAGTACAACAGAAATCCAGAAGGCAACAATAGAAGGCAATTGCCATTCCTGTGGTAAGGGCGCAATTAAAAGTGCGATCGCTACTATTTGGCTAACAGTTTTGAGCTTACCCCAAATATTCGCTCCACTAATCTGAGTTTGACTGACACGCCAACCAGCGATCGCTAACTCCCGCCCCAGAATCAAAAATACCCCCCAAGCAGGAACTTGTCCTAGTTCAATTAAAGCTAGGAGTGGCGCGAGTACCAGTAATTTATCTACCAAGGGATCGAGAAATTTACCCAAGTCACTAACTTGGTTAAGTTTTCGCGCTAAGTAACCATCTAACCAGTCAGTACCAGCAGCAACGATAAAAATTGCCACACACACCCACCTACTGGTTGGCGTAGGATCATGTAAACCGTAAAGCAAAAATGGCAATCCTAAAAGACGGGAGAAAGTAATCCAATTAGGTATAGTCATAAAGATTGCAGTGCAATGCGCCTTTACAGTGGTTATTAGTAAAGATTAACAACCAACAATAACTCAATTTAAATCCCTATGACTCAACAAAAAGATTATCAATACAGAATAGAACGCGATTCAATGGGCGATCGCCAAATTTCTAGTAGTGTTTATTACGGTATCCAAACACTTCGAGCTACAGAAAACTTTCCAATCAGCGGTATTAAGCCTTTGTCTACTTACGTAGATGCTTGTATATTAATAAAAAAAGCTACAGCTATTGTGAATGGCGAACTAGGTTGTATTTCCCAAGAGACAAGCCAAGCGATAGTCGAAGCAGCAGACGAAGTTTTAGCCGGAAAGTTTCGCGATCAGTTTGTGGTAGATGTTTATCAAGCCGGTGCTGGTACTTCCCACCACATGAATGTCAACGAAGTTTTAGCAAATCGGGCATTAGAAATTCTCGGCGATGAAAAAGGTAACTACAAGCGCGTTAATCCCAATGACCACGTTAATTACGGTCAGTCTACCAACGATGTGATTCCAACGGCAATTCGCATTGGTGGCTTACTGGCTTTATCTAGAACATTACATCCTGCATTAGAAAAGGCAACAGCAGCGCTGTTTGCGAAAGCGGAAGAATTTCAAGAGATTGTTCGTTCTGGCAGAACTCATATGCAAGACGCCGTGCCAGTACGCTTGGGCGAGAATTTTCGGGCTTGGGCACACATTCTAAGCGAGCATCAAAATCGAATTTACACTGCTAGTGGGGATTTGATGGTGCTAGGTTTGGGAGGAAGTGCAGCAGGTACGGGGATGAACACCCATCCTCAGTATCGCGCTCGTGTAGTCAGCGTACTTTCAGAGTTGATTGATTGTCCATTAGAACCTGCACCCCACTTGATGGCAGCCATGCAAAGTATGGCACCATTTGTAAATGTTTCTGGTGCTTTGCGTAACTTAGCCCAAGATTTAGTCAAAATCTCTCACGATTTGCGATTACTGGATTCGGGGCCAAAAACTGGTTTAAAAGAAATTCAACTACCACCAGTACAACCAGGTTCCTCAATTATGCCAGGGAAGTATAATCCAGTCATGGCAGAAATGACATCAATGGTTTGTTTTCAGGTGATGGGTTACGACAGTGCGATCGCATTAGCGGCACAAGCTGGACAATTAGAACTAAACGTGATGATGCCTCTCATTGCCTATAACTTAATTCACAGCATCGAAATTCTCGGCAATACCATTGCTGCACTTACGGAACGCTGCATAAAAGGAATTACCGCCAATAAAGAACGTTGTTTGGCTTATGCAGAAGGAAGTTTAGCTTTAGTAACGGCACTAAATCCTCACATCGGTTATTTAAATGCAGCAGCAGTAGCAAAAGAATCTTTAGAAACAGGCAAATCCCTGCGGCAGATTGTACTGGAAAAAGGACTGATGAGTGAAAAAGAATTAGCTCAAGTGTTAAATCTCCAGCAAATGAGCCAAATTGTACCTCTTGAATAAAAATAATTAATCGTTAATTGCCAGTCTTCCATTAACCATTAACCATTAGCTATTAGCCATTAACCACAATGCAAACTCAAACACCCTCTGTCAGCTTAATTCGAGCTACTTCCTACGAATTAGATATTTTAAGAGAGTCAATCCAAACGCTACTCGAACCATTGGGGGGAATAGGGGCGTTTGTTAAAAGTGGCGATCGCGTTTTACTGAAACCCAATTTGCTTACAGGAGCACGTCCTAGTAAAGAGTGTACTACCCGTCCAGAATTGGTTTACGTGGTAGCACAAATGGTTATGGAGGCTGGTGGACAGCCATTTTTGGGCGATAGTCCGGCTTTTGGTAGCGCTAAGGGAGTAGCTATAGCAAATGGCTATCTGCCAATCATAGAAGAACTTAATCTTCCAATTATCGATTTCCAGGGAAAGCGTTACCAAACCATTAGCGCAGACTTTAATCATCTGCTGTTGTCTAAAGAGGCGATCGAGGCAGATGTAGTGATTAATCTACCTAAAGTAAAATCTCACGTCCAACTTGTGCTAACTTTGGGAGTTAAAAACCTTTTTGGTTGCGTTCCTGGCAAGATGAAAGCCTGGTGGCATATGGAAGCTGGAAAAGATGCCAACAGATTTGGAGAAATGTTGGTAGAAACTGCAAGGGCAATTAACCCCGACTTAACCATACTAGATGGTATCGTCGGTCATGAAGGAAATGGCCCAAGCGGTGGTGAACCACGTTCATTGGGAATTTTGGGAGCATCAGCAGATGTATTTGCCCTAGATCGAGCGATGGTAGAAATACTTAACGTTTCACCTGCCCAAGTGCCTACCATCGCCGCATCTATGCATCTGGGAGTTTGTCCAGAATTAGATGCCATTGATTATCCTCATTTACATCCAGACTTGCTCCAGATAGACGATTGGCGCTTACCAGATAAGTTAGTTCCTATCGATTTTGGTATGCCGCGCGTGATTAAGTCTACCTTCAAACATCTTTACATTAGATTTATCAAGGAACCAATGAGTGCCTATGGTAGACGCTAATTGCCTCCTGTCTATTTTTGAATGAGAGATGTAAAAATTCAAAAAAATTATCACCCACCCAACTCTCATATGCTAACAAGATGAGAACATGACAAGCTATTTATAAGTGCAAACTCCGCTACAACAATCTCAAATTTAGCAGAGTAAGCTTTAAATACCCTCCGATTGCTTAACCAGACCGCCCTATTTTACTAGCGGCGGTTTTTTTAGTTTTGATTAGCTAGTTTTTCAAAAAAGTAGTTTTTAATCTACCCAATTATAGATTGACAAATTCAAAAAATTACATAATATAAGTCTTTTTTACTATTTTGATTGCCAATTAATAATTGGGTATAATCACTGATTTTATCATTAAAGGCGGAGCTTTTATCTGTGTTTACTCGGTGTAGATTTATAGATAAAAGGCTTTCTATAGCATCCTTAGATTGAAGAGGCTAAAAATTTATAAACATAAGATTTGAGAAAAATTAGTATCAAAAGTTGCAGTAGTAAAAAATCATCGGGACAGTTGTAAAACTGGTTCTCATCCTTGACTATTAAAGAATTTACGGTTAAAAAATAGCTAAAATAGTAACTAGGCTCTTGACTATAGAGCCAACTACAGCTGAATTTAATGAAATTGATTTTTTATGGACTCAAACAGTCAATCTGCCAATTCACCAGACCCTTACCCCCATCGTTTGGCAGACATTGCAGGAACAGCGATCGCCTTATTAACCTTAACCCTACCTTTGTTTGTGATTGCCAATTTCTCTTCAAATAATGTTCCGATTAACCAGGTACCCATTGTCCATAACATTAAAAACAAGTAAAGAATAGATTATGAGTTTGCAGCGAAAATCTACCATTAGACATAGCTCTCAAGTAGGAAAAAGAATTGTAAGTTTCAGAAGTTGAAAGGCTTTTTAATTACTGCAAAATAAAAACCGTCTAAAAAACAATGAGAATGGTGAGGATAAAAAGCTCCTCACCATTTTCTATTTATAGGTTTCTTCCCCTACACCCTCTTTCAAGCTAGATATGTGATACATCACACAACCAGGAAATCAAAACTGTCTTTGCTAGTCCCTAGTCCCTAGCCCCTAGCCCCCACTTTCAAGACAGGCGGATTTTTTTGGGGATATGTCCCTATTGGCCCTAAAATTCTACACGGGGAGCCAAAGATTGTGGCTCTCTTGATGTTTCGCTGTTAACTCAGGAGTGTTGTTGTGGACTTATCCCGTATTCCTGCCCAACCTAAACCGGGTTTGATTAACGTTCTGATCGAAATTTCAGGCGGGAGCAAAAATAAATACGAATTTGACAAAGAATTACAAGCTTTTGCTCTAGATCGGGTGCTTTATTCATCGGTACAATATCCATATGACTATGGCTTTGTACCCAACACTTTGGCTGATGATGGCGATCCATTGGATGGTATGGTACTGATGGATGAACCTACCTTTCCAGGCTGTATAATTGCTGCACGGCCAATCGGGATGTTAGAGATGATAGATGGTGGCGATCGCGACGAGAAAATTCTTTGTGTCCCTGACAAAGATCCTCGTTACACCCACGTTAAATCTCTAAAAGATGTGGCTCCTCACCGATTGGAAGAAATTGCCGAATTTTTCCGTACATATAAAAATCTTGAGAAAAAAGTAACGGAAATTCTTGGCTGGCAAGATGTGGATCGGGTAATGCCTTTAGTTGACAAATGCATCAAAGCTTATAAATAAAAGGCAAAACAGGACAAGGGGAAGGGGAGACAAGGGGCAAGAATGTAAATCATGATTCTCCTTCCATTTCTCTGTGTCACCTTGTCCTCTTCTGTACGCAGTTCATCACGGCTACTTAGCTAAAAATCAGCAAAGCTAATTAATTTCCATCAGCTTAATATGAGGGCTAAAAGTTGAAGAATACAGACGCCTGCAAGGATTGGTTACCTTAGGTTAAGCTGAAAAAAATCTATCAAAATGAACTCAACTTGAAATCGGGGTGCAGTGTCTTTGTTTTCCTTCCCAGATACATAATTTAGATGTTTTCAGCAAGTCTTTTTGAGTTCATCCTTAGATTCTATTTTCTGGGAACCCGCCTTTCTTTAGGTGGGCGTCTATAAACTTCTATGATTTATTTTTTGACACCCTCTATTCCACAGGAATCTCATAATGCAGCGCACGCTTCTTTTGGCAAAAATTCACAACTGTACTCTTACAGGAGCTAACATTAACTACGTGGGTAGCATCAGTATAGATCAAATCCTGATGGATAAAGTTGGTATATTGCCTTATGAACAAGTACAAGTAGTAAACGTTACCAATGGTCAGCGTTTTATTACTTATGCAATCCCGGCTCCAGCCCACTCAGGAGCGATTGAGTTAAATGGAGCTGCTGCACGTCTAGGCATTACTGGCGATCGCCTGATTATAATGGCTTACGGGCAGTTAAGTTTGGAAGAGTTAAAAAATTACTCACCGACTGTTGTCATTGTGGACGATCGGAACCAAATTTTAGAGGTTCGGCGTTATGATGATCTGCTCAGTACGACTTAGCGATCAGAAAAATAATGTCAAATTTTAAGCTTTCACCCCCGCAAATTAACGTAAGTGAAAACAAAACTCGACCTATTCCTAACCAAGTAAAAAAATTTATAGTGCAATTCTGGGGTGTAAGGGGTTTAATCGCCTCCCCAAGCAACAAAACCAACCGTTATGGTGGTAATACTGCCTGTGTAGAAATGCAAGTAGCTGATAAACGTTTGGTTTTTGATGGAGGTACTGGTTTACGTGTTCTAGGAAAAAGTTGGTTAGAACTGCAACAGCCTTTACAAGCGCATTTATTTTTTACTAATTCCCAATCAAATCGTATTCAAGGATTTCCATTTTTCGGCCCGGCATTTCTCCCAGAAAATAGCTTTCATATTTACGGGATAGCTGCCTCAAATGGAGCCTCAATTAAGCAATGTTTGTGCGATCAAATGCTACTGCCACATTTTCCTTACCCTTTACAAGAAATGCAGTCTGAATTGCATTTCCACAATTTGACGCCAGGTAAAGTAATCAAGATAGATGATCTCACAGTGACAACAGCATTAATTAATCAAACTCAGAAATCTATTGGATACCGAGTTGACTGGCAGAACTATAGCGTTGCCTACGTGACGGATTTACATGACAATGCCAATGAAGTTGAGCAAAAATGCATTCAACAGCTTACCAAAGAAGTTGATTTACTGATTGCCAATCCTACCACCCCCCAAAAGTTTTACAGAACCGATCGCGATTCACACTGGCAAACTGCTGTAGATTTGGCTCATGCATCTAGTGCCAAACAACTAGTAATATCTCACCATCATCCAGACGATCATGATGATTTTCTCGATCACATCCAAATGGAAATAAAATCTGCTTTTGTTGGAGGTTTAATTGCTCGTGAAGGTTTAACTTTAGTTGTTGGTGAGAGTCATTAATTTTCAACAGTCAATAATTTTGAATTATGAACTGAAGAAAGACTTTGAACTACTTGAGTAAGTTGTAGGAGCTTTGCTGCTACCGCACCCTCAATTAGTAATTTTTCGGCTTTGGCTATGCCCAATTGCATACTATCGCAAATACCGGAACGCCACAGGTAAAATCCACCGTTCCATAAAGCTGTTTGCGTTAATTCTGAAGGTATACCTCGCAATACCTCTTGCATCTGTGCTATGAGTTCTTCTATGCCAAGCAAGGGTACATTTTTGCTGCTAAAGCCGTAGTCGCGAGCCATCAAATGTAACCTTTCAATGGGTGCTACTGTCTCTTCGTTGGTAGTACCGAGCATAGATAAGCCAATAATGGCAGTACGATCGCGCGGCAACTCACAGCTGCCTTCTAATCCCTTGATTGTTGTAAATTTTGTTACTCCCCGATCTGCTAAGGCAGCTTGAAACATTGCTTCGGTGGGAGGATGAACAAATCCTGCTATAATGTGAGCGTCACCGGCATAGGGACACCAAATTAATTCCATTGTGGCAAAAGGTGGGCGCTTACCAAGTTGATCGCGGTACTCCCAAATTCTTTTGGTGAGAGGAAAATGTCGAGGTGTGTAAACAAAGCCAATACCCGTTTGCTCAAATACTTGCTGGGTAGTTTCCAATGGTAACTCAGTCCAGTTAACTCCTATACCGTGCCAAATTTCTACTAAGGGTAAGCCATATTTTGTCGGTAGGCGATCGCCTCCATGCATCAGTACAGGTTGCCCAGCTGCAGCTAATAACAAAGCTACAATCGGGCTAATTGGTGCAGTACGGGTTCTGCCATCATAAGGTATACCCAATACTATTATCGGTCGCGGTGAGTCAATTGGTTGCAGTTTAGGGCCGATTTGATCGTAAGCATCCAACATTCCTGCTAACTCTTCACCAGTTGGACGTTTGATACGGTGGGCAATTAAAAACGCTCCAATTTGAGCTGGTGTCGGCTCACCCAGCAGCATCATACTAGTTGCCGTCGCAGCTTCCGCACGAGTCAAATTTTCTCCCGTATGGTTACCACTGCCTATTTTTTTTAGTAATTCCCGAAATATATCACTCATAGGTTTATTTGTCCTTTGTCATTAGTCATTGGTAAATTCAAATGACTAACGACTAATGACTAATTACTAATGACTAATTACTTAACAAGCCGATCGCTCCAAAGAAACTTGTGGTGGTATATTTTCTCGCACTAATTGCCAAAAATGCTGAATCGGAGGAATTTGCAGCCGATCTTGAGTCGTCACCATCACAACTCGCCGAGTCAAAGCAGAATTGTCAGGCACTCCACCATTGCAAGCGAGGGGGCGAACCGCAAGTGTAGGATCTTTACGTGCTTCTACTAATGCTGAATGAGGTAATAAAGCTACCAGTTCTCCCTGACGCACTACTCCTCGGAAAGCATCTAGAGTATTTACTTCCAAAACTGCTTGCAGTGTAGCTTGCAGTCGTTCAAATCTATCTTGTACCAGCCGTTGCATTCCATAACCATCCTTAAAAACCACTTGTGGGTAGCGAATCAGCTCCTGCCAAGGAACGCGTTCATTTTGCGCTAGCGGGTGATTGGCTGCCATTAAGACTTCTATCGGTTCATCATATAGGGTTTCCACCACTATTTCTTTACCGACAGTTAAAAAGCGATTATTCATGACAATTGCCATATCCACCAATCCATCTTTAAGGACTTTTAGGGCGCGATCGCTGCCCAATGATGTAACTCGCAATTGTATATCTGGATAGTCATGACAAAATTTTTGTAATACTGGTGGCAAATAATAAGCACACAGTGAGTGAATTACAGCTATACACAATTCAGGCTGCTTTCCTGCTACTAAATCTGTTATTTCCTGCGTAGCTGTCTGCCACTCTTGGCAAATTTTGCGGGCACGGGGAAGCAACCGTTCACCAGCTAGTGTCAGTTTAGCCTGACTGGTTCTGTGAAACAACTCCAATCCCAAATCTCCTTCCAGTGCCTGGATTTGGCGACTGATAGTCGATTGGGTAACACCACATTTTCTTGCTGCCCCTTGAAAGCTACCGGTTTCCGCGATTGCCAAAAAGGCTTGCAACTGTTCTAGTCGCATTTTTGTGTAGCCTGAATTACATTTATGGCTGGAACTAACTTAACGTATTTCCTGTAGCATTTTAGTAGAGTTTGTTACATCTACTTGGTTCTCGCAGGGCATTAATTTTAAGTTACATATATGCTGAAAGAGCAATCTTCGCGTGTGAGCGGGATTTTTGGCTTGTTTTATCCTCAACAATTTTGTGATGATTTCTAAAAAAAAATAAAAATGAATATTGAAATCTTATCATCTCATAACATTTTGTAGTTAGAGGAAGAAGAAGCGAACACCAAGACATATCTTCTTATCCCCTGTCCCCTATCCCCTGTCCCCTGTCCCCTGTTCCCTATCCCCTGTCCCCTGTTCCCTATCCCCTATCCCCTCCTCTACCACTCAGCTAAAGCAGCGAAGACAGCTTGTTGCAAATCTGGTGCCAAACTAGCACTATTTACTAACTGCTGCAATTTTCGTCGTCCTGTTTCTGGGGCAAGATTTTTTAATGCAGCGATCGCGTGCAGTCTTACCAGCGCATCTGTATCTGCCACAAATTGAATCAGAGGTTCAACAGCTTCTTGTTTGCCTAATTGTCCCAAAGATAGTGCGATCGCTTTTTTAACTGGAGCAATCTCAAGTGCTGGGTGTTTCTGTTGCAAGACAGTCAATAATATTTCTGCTGCGATTGGGGTTAACTGCGCCTTGGTGATTCGCCCCAAAACTGTAACGATTTCTTGCCACAGTGTCACCGCTCCCAGTTGATTAAGTGCAATTTGAAGATATTCGAGAGCCTTAACACTCTCCATCCAGCCCAGAGCGCGGATAATTTCCAATTGCAATTTTTCTGGTGTATTGGGAGATATCAGCACTTCAAATAAGTACTTAGCAGCATCGTTACCACCAATTCGAGACAAGGCTACAGCCGCCGCACTACAAACCTCAAGATTAAAATCATAAAGCTTGGTTTTGAGTTTGTTCGCTAAATCTAACGAGGTGCGCAAATCAGGGCGAAAACCTAAACCCAGCACTGCTTCTCGCCTGACTGAGGCAGCAATATCATCCAGAGCGCGTAAAAGTATCGGTGGTACACGGGGATCGTGAAAACTGCTGAGAGCTTCAATCGCAACGACACGAAGGGCTACTTGTGGATCTTCTACTACGCTCAACAGTGGTGTAATAGTTTCTGTATGTCGAATTAAGGAAAGCGATCGCACTGCCAACAAACGTGTATTTTCTTCTGCTAGCAGTTGTGTTAGGGCATCAATCGCAAGTGTACCGCTTTGACCCAATGCTGCTGTAGCTATAGTTCTTAGTTCTTCATCTTCTTCTGTTTTCAGCAATCCGATCAAAGCAGCTATTGCTTCTGGATGCTGGTACTCTCCTAATACACGTGCTGCATACCAGCGTAATTCTTCTTCTGCCTCTTCATCCCTGAGAATCTCAACTAATGGAGGTATAGCGATCGTTCCCAGATGTACAAATAATTTGGCAATCTCCCAGCGTTGCTGAAAATCTCCAACTGCAAGGACGCATAGTGATAAATTTAGCAGTTTTTCCCGATTTTCTAATTCTTCTGGATTTTTTAAATTCTTTTCTAAAACCAGCTGTTGCAGGCATTGAATTAGCAACTGCCACTCACCTGCATCATATGCTGTCTGTGCTTGCAGTAAAAGCTGGTGGAAATTACTCACCGTTTGTCCAATTCCCTGCGATCCCAAGGTGGATTGTTGGAAGTTTACTCTATGGTTTGCCAATTTAAATAAAAAATTTGAGGGATTACAAATTTATGCCCAACTTCAGAATATCTGCGATCGCTTGTAATCAAAAGCGTTAGCTGTATCTTTTAGCTTATTTTTATGCATTAAACGCATTTTTATGATGCATTTTATGCAATTTTGCTTACATTCCGTAACAACGTATACGAAATTTATGTATTTACAACTTTAAGTTTAACTTAAGCAAATGTAAGTCATCACAAAATCAATATTCAAACTTAAAGATTGATCAAACTTCCCTCATCTTAGGGGGCAGGGTGAATATAACTTTTTCCTTATACCTCCTAAATTTAAATCACCGGGAAGATATGAGGCAAAAGGTTGATCGATGATTAGTCAAAAATCCAGAAGAATTTTCTGGAAGCAGCAAATTGCAATGAGAATCTACTCATGACAAACGCAGCAACTACTACAGCCAGCCTCAATAAGTTCGAGAAATTTAAGGCAGAAAAAGATGGACTCGCCGTCAAGGCTGAGATTGAAAAATTTGCCTCTTTAGGTTGGGAGGCAATGGACGAAACCGATCGCGAT
This sequence comes from Chlorogloeopsis fritschii PCC 6912, assembly GCF_000317285.1. Taxonomy (GTDB): domain Bacteria; phylum Cyanobacteriota; class Cyanobacteriia; order Cyanobacteriales; family Nostocaceae; genus Chlorogloeopsis; species Chlorogloeopsis fritschii. Next base: position 96,548 of record NZ_AJLN01000051.1, read on the forward strand.
CATCGCTTGAAGTGGTTGGGTGTGTTCTTTCGCCCAGTCACTCCAGGTAAATTTATGATGCGGATGCGGATGCCCAACGGGATTCTCACTCATCATCAAATGCGAGTGTTAGCGGAAGTAGTACAGCGTTACGGCGATGACGGCAGCGCTGACATTACTACTAGACAGAATATCCAATTAAGAGGCATCCGCATAGAAGATCTACCAGAAATCTTTAACAAATTTCATACAGTTGGCTTAACCAGTGTGCAATCAGGGATGGATAACGTCCGCAACATCACCGGCGATCCAGTAGCGGGATTGGATGCGGATGAGTTATTCGACACTCGCGAGTTGGTGCAACAAATTCAAGACATGATTACCAACAAAGGCGAAGGTAATTCAGAATTCACCAACCTACCACGGAAATTTAACATTGCCATTACCGGTGGAAGAGACAATTCCGTACACGCGGAAATCAACGATTTGGCTTTCGTGCCAGCCTTTAAAGAAGGGACTGGGGACTGGGGACTAGAGACTAGGGAAAAGCAGGGGAGCAGAGGGGCAGAGGGGCAGAGGAGCAATGTCCAATCCCCAATCCCTGATCCCCAATCCCCAGTATTTGGCTTCAACGTTCTAGTCGGAGGTTTCTTTTCTGGCAAACGCTGTGAAGCAGCTATTCCCCTAAATGCATGGGTATCGCCAGAAGATGTGGTTGCCTTATGTAGGGCAGTGTTGGAAGTTTTTCGCGACTGCGGTTTACGCGCCAATCGCCAAAAATCTCGCCTCATGTGGCTAATTGATGAATGGGGCTTAGAAAAGTTTCGCCTGGAAGTCGAGAATCGCTTGGGTAAGTCATTATTACCCGCAGCACCAAAAGACGAAATTGATTGGGAAAAACGCGATCACATTGGAGTACACAAGCAAAAGCAACCAGGATTAAACTATGTCGGCTTGCACGTTCCTGTGGGTAGGTTAGCTGCCGATGATATGTTTGAAATCGCACGTCTAGCAGAAGTGTACGGTAACGGTGAAATCCGCCTCACTGTCGAACAGAATGTAATTATTCCCAATATTTCTGACTCGCGTTTGGTGATGTTTTTAACGGAGCCACTGCTAGAGAAGTTTTCAATTACCCCCAAACAATTAACGCGATCGCTCGTTTCTTGTACCGGCGCACAATTTTGCAACTTTGCCCTCATTGAAACAAAGCAGCGTGCTTTGGCAATGATTAAAGACTTAGAAGCAGAGTTAGAACTCACTCATCCGGTGCGAATTCACTGGACAGGTTGTCCTAACTCTTGTGGACAGCCCCAAGTAGCAGACATTGGTTTGATGGGAACCAAAGTCCGTAAAAATGGCAAAACAGTAGAAGGGGTTGACATCTACATGGGCGGTAAAGTTGGCAAAGAAGCCCAGTTAGGAACTTGCGTGCAAAAAGGCATTCCCTGCGAAGACTTACAGCCTGTATTGCGAGATTTACTCATTCAGCACTTTGCGGCGAAACCCAGGCAAGAAGCTCTGGTGAGTCATTAGCTAATAGCTAATGGTTAATGATTAATTGCAATTAACAATTAGCTATTAACTATTAACAACCTACTAACCACTGTACGGGCGGATTTATAAAGATAAATTATCAGTTTGAACGGCAAGATTATCAACAAAACCCGCCCCTACTACCCACTATCCACTACCCACCAACACAAATGAGCAGTTTTTCGAGAAGAAAATTTCTTATTACTACAGGTGCAGCCGCAGCAACTTCTGTTTTAGCTCACGGTTGCTCCTCCAGTAACCCTAACTCAGGTACAACAGGTAATGGAACACCTGCTGCTGTACCCGCTGCTAATTCAACCGCTGTAGCTAACGCTCCCAAAGTAGAAACAACCAAAGCTAAGTTAGGGTTTATCGCTCTCACTGATTCTGCTCCCCTGATTATTGCCAAAGAAAAAGGCTTCTTTGCCAAGTACGGCATGACAGATGTCGAAGTGAGCAAGCAAAAATCCTGGCCTGTAACCCGTGATAACTTAAAAATCGGCTCGGCTGGCGGCGGCATTGATGGCGCACACATCCTCAGCCCCATGCCCTACCTGATGACCATTAATGATAAAGTGCCGATATATATATTGGCACGGTTAAATACTAACGGTCAGGCTATATCTGTTGCCAATAAATTGAAAGACTTGAAAGTTGGTTTACAGAGCAAGGCGCTAAAACAAGCTGCCGATCAAGCCAAAGCTAATAAACAAGCCATGAAAGTTGCCATGACTTTCCCCGGTGGCACCCATGATTTATGGATACGCTATTGGCTTGCTGCTGGCGGTATCGATCCCAATCAAGATGTGGCTTTGGAAGCAGTACCACCCCCACAAATGGTAGCGAATATGAAAGTCGGTACTGTCGATGCCTTTTGTGTGGGAGAGCCTTGGAACGCCCAATTAGTGAGCCAAAATTTGGGTTATACAGCCTTAGTAACAGGCGAGTTGTGGAACAACCATCCAGAAAAAGCCTTTGCTATGCGTAAAGATTGGGTTGATAAAAATCCCAATGCCGCCCAAGCACTGTTGATGGCAATTATGGAAGCTCAACAGTGGTGCGACGCCAGTGAGAACAAAGAGGAGATGTGCAAAATCTGCTCCGATCGCAAATACTTTAATGTTGCTGCCGCAGATATTTTAGAACGGGCTAAAGGCAATATAGACTATGGCGATGGACGCAAGCAACAAAACTTCCAATATCGGATGAAGTTTTGGGCAGATAATGCCTCTTATCCCTATAAGAGCCACGATACTTGGTTTTTAACTGAAGAAATTCGCTGGGGCTATTTACCACAAGATATCAAGATTAAAGAAATAGTAGACCAGGTAAACAGAGAGGACTTGTGGAAGAAAGCCGCTAAAGCCCTTGGTGTTGCTGATGCAGAAATTCCTACCAGTAGTTCTCGCGGTGTAGAGACTTTCTTTGATGGTGTCAAATTCGATCCAGAAAAACCAGAAGCATACTTAAAAAGCTTGAAAATCAAGAAAGTCTAATTATCACTTTCAAGGCTAGAAAATTAGCATATTTACTAATGTCCTAGCCAATTTCTTTGGTTTGTAAAAATATCTCAAGAAGACCACTGGATCGCAATTGGAGAAATAGGAAAATGGCTGCTACTCTTGGAAGTCGGACTATCAGAAAAAAGAACCGTAGCAATTTTAATAAATTAGTATCTAGAAAAATCATTCCTCCCTTAGTAGCCATCGCTGTTTTTCTGGTAATTTGGCAATTACTATGCTTAAACCCTAACTTTAAATTACCAGGGCCAATAGAAACAATTTCAGAAACATGGGACCCTTTTATAATTAATCCCTTTTTCGATAACGGTGAAACCGATAAAGGCTTAGGTTGGCAAATACTTAATAGCCTCGGCAGAGTTGCTTTGGGCTTTTCGTTAGCAGCAATTGTCGGTATAGTATCAGGAATTGTGATTGGCGCTAATAAATTACTCAATAATGCAGTAGATCCCATCATCCAAGTCTTGCGGACTGTACCACCTCTAGCATGGTTGCCTATTTCTTTGGCAGCATTTCAACAGGCAAATCCTTCAGCCATTTTCGTGATTTTCATTACATCAATTTGGCCAATTTTGATTAACACCATAGTAGGTGTACAACACATTCCCCAAGATTACATCAATGTTGCCAGAGTGTTACGACTCAAAGGAGTCAAGTATTTCTTTAAAATAGTTTTTCCCGCCACTGTTCCTTATATCTTCACAGGATTGCGAATTGGTATCGGTTTATCTTGGTTAGCAATTGTGGCTGCGGAAATGTTAGTTGGTGGTGTAGGAATTGGTTCATTTATTTGGGATGCCTACAATACGACTACAGAAACCAATTTAAGCGAGATTATCATAGCTCTCATATATGTCGGTTTAGTGGGCTTATTTCTAGATAAATTAGTCGCTTTTATCGCTAGCAAAGTGGTAGCTGCAGAACAGAAATAGTCATCATTAGTCAATAGTCATTAGCTAAAAATAAATGACCAATGACCAATGATAAAGGACAAATGACAAAGGACTAATGACCAATGACTACTTTTGTTGAAGTTGACCACGTTGATCGTGTATTTGATATTCCCAATGGTGGGAAATATATCGCTCTAAAAAATATTGATCTGAAAATTCGACAAGGAGAATTTATTTCTCTGATTGGGCACTCTGGTTGTGGTAAATCCACTTTGCTCAATATCATCGCAGGTTTAGATCAAGCGAGTGTTGGCGGTGTGACTTTAGAGGGGCGGGAAGTCAAAGAGCCAGGCCCAGACAGGATGGTAGTATTTCAAAACTACTCTTTGCTCCCTTGGTTAACAGTTCGGGAAAATATTGCCCTGGCTGTGGATGAGGTATATCAAGATAAGCCAAAGGGCGATCGCCGCAGTATTGTCGAAGAACATATCGACATGGTAGGGCTGCGTCATGCAGCGAAAAAACGTCCCAGCGAGTTATCTGGTGGAATGAAACAACGGGTGGCGATCGCTCGCGCCCTAGCCACACGTCCCAAGTTGTTACTGCTAGACGAACCCTTTGGGGCATTGGATGCCTTAACACGGGGTAGTTTGCAAGAACAATTAATGAAAATTTGTAATGAACACAACGTTACCTGTGTGATGGTGACACATGACGTGGATGAGGCACTATTATTAAGCGATCGCATCGTCATGCTCACCAATGGACCAGAGGCTCATATCGGGCAAATTCTGGAAGTGCCTATCCCTCGCCCCCGTCAGCGTTTGGAAGTAGTCAATCATCCCAGCTACTATAATCTGCGGAACGAAATGATTTACTTCCTCAACCAGCAAAAACTCCTCAAGAAACGTAAGGCTGGGCAGACTCAAGCACCAGCAGTCATCTCCTCTAGCGGTTTAGAAAAAGTCAATTTGGAAATTGGCTTTATGCCTCTAACTGATGCTGCACCCCTAATCGTCGCAAAAGAAAAGGGCTTCTTGGCTGCCTATGGATTAGAAACAGTCACCCTCAACCGCGCAGCCAATTGGACGGAAATCGCCAAAGGTGTTGCTACTGGTAAATTAGATGCCGCTCAGATGCTTGCTGGTATGCCCCTTGCCCTGACTTTAGGCGCTGGTGGCAAAACACCCATCCCCGTAGTCAACGCCCTGAATCTCTCCCGCAATGCTAACGCCATTACCTTAAGCAAAAAACTGTACAGCGAAGGTGTCAGAACCCTAGCTGACTTAAAAGCCGCGATTAACGCCTCTCCCGATCAAATTCTCACTTTAGGAATAGTACATCCGACGGCAATGCAGAATTTAATTCTGCGTTACTGGCTAGCTGCTGGTGGTATAGATCCCGATCGCGATGTCAGCCTAACAATAGTGCCACCAACGCAAATGGTTGAGCAACTCAAAGCCGGAACTATTGACGGTTACTGTGCTGGAGAACCTTGGAACTCTCTTGCTGTTCATGAAGATGTGGGTTTTGTTGCCGCCACCGCTTTGGAAATTTGGTCGGGACAACCGAAAAAAGTGCTAGGAGTACGAGAAGATTGGGCGCAGAAATACCCAGAAACTTATATCGCTCTAGTTAAAGCACTGATAGAAGCCTGCAAATACTGCGACGATCTCCGCAACCGCGAAGAAGTTCTGGAATTAATTTGCCGTCCAGAGTACCTTGATATCAATCCTGCTTACGCTCGTCCTGGTTTTACCGATCCCTACGATCGCGGCGATGGCACACAACCGCAGGAACTAAGAACATACAACCAGTTTTATCTCAATCAAACCAACTATCCAAACCGTACTGAATTGCTGTGGATGGTTACCCAAATGGCGCGTTGGGGCTTAGTACCCTTTCCTAAAAACTGGGTGGAAGTGATTGAACGAGTCTGCCGTACAGATGTATTTGGAGCGGCTGCACGCGAGCTCGGCTTGCTCGATATCGGACAAGATGACCCCATTCACTTGTTTGATGGTAAAGTTTTTAACCCTTCCAAGCCGATAGAGTATCTCAACAGTCTGGAAATTAAACGTCAGATCCGTGTTGAAGAAGTATTTATTTAGTCATTGGTTAATGGCTAATGGTTAATAGTTAATCGCAATTAACAATTAACAATCAACAATCAACAAATTACCTCATGCAAATCATCAATAAAAATACTCAAATCAATCAACAGCCCATCCAGAAAGCAGGAAATTTTCTGGAGATTGAGGGTGTAACCAAAATTTACCCAACTCCGGACGGCCCTCATACAGTACTCGATGGAGTTAACCTCAAGGTTAGTGAAGGCGAATTTATCTGTATTATTGGTCACTCTGGCTGTGGTAAATCTACGTTGCTCAACATGGTGTCTGGTTTCAATACACCTACCGAAGGTGTAGTCTGCTTGCAAGGGCAGCCGATCGCCGAACCAGGGCCAGATCGAATGATGGTATTCCAGAATTACTGCCTGCTGCCTTGGCTGAGTGTCTTTGAGAACGTTTACCTGGCTGTTGATTCTGTATTTCCTAAAAAAACCCAGGCAGAAAAACGAGCGATCGTCAAAGAACATTTAGCAATGGTGGGGCTGACAGAAGCGGCTGACAACAAACCTCATCAGATTTCTGGGGGGATGAAGCAGCGAGTCGCGATCGCCCGCGCCCTGGCAATCCGTCCCCAAGTTTTGATTCTAGATGAACCCTTTGGGGCATTAGATGCCATTACCAAAGAAGAATTGCAAGAGGAACTCCTGCAAATCTGGCGCGAACATCAAGTTACAGTATTAATGATTACCCATGACATCGATGAAGCTATTTTCCTGGCAGACAGAGTTGTGATGATGACTAACGGCCCTGCTGCTAATATCGGTGAAGTCTTGGAGATTCCCTTTTCCCGTCCCCGCAACCGTCGCCGCATCATGGAAGATCCCCAATACTACAACCTGCGGAACTATGCCCTTGACTTTCTATATCGCCGCTGCGCTCACCCCGAAGAGTAGTAGTTTTAACGATTTTTAAGGATTTTTACGCTTTGCTTCTGAAATAAAAATGTAACTTTAAATACACATCTACTATGCAGCTAGGGTAATTGCTCTATCGCTCCTAAATAAACCTGTGTATTTCTTCACTTAGGAAGGCTTTCATGCTTAAAGGATTATTGTCATTTCAAGGCCGTTACCGTATCTTGCATCTGACTTGGTTTGCATTCTTTTTATCATTTGTAGTTTGGTTTAATTTTGCTCCATTTCAAACAGCAGTCAAAGAAGCGATCGGCCTAACTGAAGGACAAGTTAGAACTATTGCTATCTGTAACGTCGCTCTAACCGTACCAGCACGTATAGTAATTGGTATGGTTTTAGATAAATACGGGCCGCGAATTACTTACTCGCTGCTGCTGATGTATGCAGCTATTCCCTGTCTTGCCTTTGCAATGGCACAGAACTTCAGCCAGTTGGTAATTAGCCGCTTGGCATTGAGTATTGTTGGTGCTGGTTTTGTGATTGGCATTCGTATGGTTGCCGAATGGTTTCCACCAAAAGAGATTGGCATAGCTGAGGGAATCTATGGTGGCTGGGGTAATTTTGGTTCAGCCGCCGCGGCTTTTACCTTGCCTTCTATTGCTATGGGAACAGCATTTCTGGCTGCCGGACAAATTAACTGGCGTTTAGCGATCGCTCTGACTGGAATTATCGCCGCTATCTACGGAGCTATTTATCTACTCAATGCCCAAGATACTCCCTCTGGCAAGGTCTATCAACGCCCTAAACGCCACGGTGGGATGGAAGTAACTAGCCGCAGAAGTTTTTGGCTGCTGATGTTGATGAATATTCCCCTCGTCGGCATCTTAGGCGTTTTAGCTTGGCGGATTGCTCAAATTGGCTTACTCAGTCAAAGTCAATTGCTGATTGTCTACCTTCTGTTAGTTGGTTTGTATCTGTTCCAAGCCTATAAGTGCTGGGATGTAAATCATGAATTGATGGCAGGTAAGAAGCGTTATTCTCCTGACGATCGCTATGAGTTTTCTCAGGTTGCTTTACTGGAACTAACTTACTTTGTCAATTTTGGTTCTGAGCTTGCAGTTGTTTCCATGCTTCCCGGATTTTTTGAGACAAGCTTCAGCCTCAACAAAGTGGTGGCAGGAATGATTGCTGCTAGCTATGCATTTATGAATTTGTTTGCACGCCCTGGTGGTGGTTGGGTTTCTGATACCTTAGGCAGTCGCAGATGGACAATGACTGTATTGACTGCTGGCATGGGGATTAGCTATCTGCTGATGAGCGGAGTGAATAGCAATTGGTGGCTACCCTTTGCAATCCTTCTGACTATGGCTTGTTCTTTCTTTGTTCAAGCTGGGGAAGGTTCAACCTTTGCGATCGTACCTCTGATTAAGCGGCGAGTTACTGGTCAAATTGCCGGAAACGTCGGTGCCTACGGCAATGTGGGAGCCGTGGCTTACCTCACCTTATACAGCTTTTTACCTCCTGGTGAAGTTGGCAATCGAATCTTTTTCCAAACTTTGGGAGTTGCTGCGCTGATTGTTACTTTCTTGTGCTGGTTCTTTCTTAAAGAACCAAAGGGTTCTTTTGCTGAACATCATGAAGGCGAAGCACCTGAACTGGCAGCAGAAAGGCTCCCCGTTTTCAATGAGGATTTAAAGTAAGGTAAAAGCGTCAATTTTCAGCTTTAATATGATATGGGGCATACCCTAAAATTCTTTGAAATTTACTTAGGATTTGCTCCTTGTCATATTAATTTTATAAGTTAAACTACAAAAAATAATTTTTTAAAGCAACTAATTAAATCAAGAAAATTTTGTAAAATTTCTTCTTATTTCTTAGTTAATAACTCATCACTCTTCACGTTGTAGTTGTCATTAAATTTTAACTATTAAGTTAGATATAAATAAATAAAATTTAAATTATTTTTAAATTACTAATGACCGATCACCTTTCTACACAAGAGTTTCAAACATAAATTTTACATAAATATACATTTATTTTTAACTACATCTGCTTACCTTATTATAATTAATCATAGCTATCTAAAAAATCAGCAAATTAGATTATTATTTAATTTTATCCAAACTAATTAGTTTTTGCATTCTCATATAGTAAGTAATATATTTTTTAACAATGATTCATAACGAATTTTTATAAATTAAATAACATAAATTCAGACAAAAAATTTACATCAAAGTCGTAAATTGTATCATAGGGAACATTTTATGTTTTTAACTTACCCTTTAATTAAGTAAATATACTTTTGCAAGCAATTAAGCCCCATTTAAATAAACTGAAAATTTGCCAATTGAGTTCTTAAAACAATCAAGTTTTTTAAATGCGTTTTCAAGATATTTTTAAATAAATTGAATTGAATAACAAAGCATTAGAAATACAGCAATTGCTGAAACCTTTTATCTCCAAATCTTGACTTTAATATTTCAATAATCAAGCAAGGAACATGGTGCGATTACCATGACTGAAATTACCAAAACTCTCTGTCCTTACTGTGGTGTCGGCTGTGGTCTAGAAGTCTCCCCACCAGCACAACCAGGCAAAGCAACTCATCGAGATAGTCAAGGAAATCCTGTTTGGCGGGTGCGGGGCGACAAAAGCCATCCATCCAGTCAAGGTATGGTTTGTGTCAAAGGTGCCACGATCGCCGAGTCTTTAGACAAAAACAGACTGCAATACCCGATGGTACGAGAGTCCTTGGATCGGGAGTTCCGGCGTGTCAGTTGGGAAGAAGCTTTTGATCTCATCACCAAGCGCATCCAAACCGTGCGTTTCACCCAGGGGCCAGAAGCCATATGTATGTATGGTTCCGGTCAATTTCAGACTGAAGATTACTACATAGCCCAGAAGCTTTTGAAAGGATGCTTAGGCAGCAATAATTTTGATGCCAACTCTCGCCTATGTATGTCTAGCGCTGTGGCTGGGTACATCCAAAGCTTTGGTGCGGATGGGCCTCCTTGTTGTTATGAGGATTTGGAGTTAACTGACTGCGCCTTTTTAATTGGTACTAACACAGCGGAATGTCACCCCATCGTTTTCAACCGACTGGAGAAATACCACAAAAGGAATCGCAAAGTCAAAATGATTGTGGTCGATCCCCGTCGCACACCCACCGCAGAAGCAGCCGATCTACATCTAGCGATTCGCCCCGGTACAGATATCGACTTGTTGAATGGCATTGCTCACTTGTTAATGCGCTGGGGTCATATTGATGCTGGTTTTATTGATGAATGTACAAGTAACTTCTCTGCTTATGCTGAGGTAATTCGGCACTACTCTCCAGAGGTGGTAGCCCATCAATGCGGCATCAGCATTGAAGATTTAGAAACAGCAGCTAGGTACTGGGGTGAATCGCAGCGGGTACTTTCTCTGTGGTCAATGGGTGTGAATCAGTCCTCAGAAGGTACAGCGAAGGTGAGAACAATTATCAACCTGCATCTGATGACCGGACAAATCGGTAAGCCAGGAGCCGGGCCTTTTTCGCTCACAGGTCAGCCAAATGCCATGGGAGGAAGAGAAGCCGGGGGTTTAGCCCACTTGTTGCCTGGTTATCGATTGGTAAAAAATCCCCAGCACCGTGCCGAAGTTGAAGATGTTTGGGGACTGAAGCGAGGACAGATTTCACCTACTCCAGGCATGACCGCTTGGGACATGATTGTGGGGTTGGAAAACGGCTCTGTCGGCTTATTGTGGATTGCTGCTACCAATCCAGCGGTGAGTATGCCGGATTTGAAACGAACGAAAGCAGCGTTGATGCGATCGCCTTTTACCATTTACCAAGACGCCTATTACCCAACAGAAACAGCTGCCTACGCTCACGTCTTGTTGCCAGCAGCGCAATGGAGCGAGAAAACTGGCGTGATGACCAATTCTGAGCGAACAGTAACACTGTGTCCAGCATTCCGCCGACCGCCAGGAGAAGCAAAACCAGATTGGGAAATTTTTGCCGAAGTTGGACGCAGGTTAGGTTTTGTGGGCGAGTTTGCCTTTGCTAACTCAGCAGAAGTTTACGCGGAGTTTGTTAAATTAACTCGCGATCGCCCTTGCGATATGACAGGGTTGAGCCACGAGCAATTACAGATCAATGGCCCTACTCAATGGCCGCATCCGGAAGCAGGGACTAGGGAAGAATCTTCTACTAGCCCCCAGCCTCTAGCCTCTAGCCCCTCTGGTAAGCGCCTTTACACCGACTTGCGCTTTCACACTCCTGATGGACGTGCTCGGTTTGGAGCATATCACTCGCGAGGACTGGCGGAACCACCAGATCCCAATTATCCCTTTGTGCTGACGACTGGACGGCTTTACGGACATTGGCACACCCAAACACGCACCGGTCGAATTGAAAAAACTCGTCAAATGCACCCTGAACCGTTTATTGAAATTCATCCCCGTGATGCCGCTGTTTTGGGAATTAGTGATAACCAATTTGTAGAAGTGCGATCGCGCCGCTCCAAAGCTAAGTTTCCAGCCAAAATTACTAAGGCGATCGCTCCTGGTACGGTGTTTGTCCCTATGCATTGGGGGGCGCTGTGGGCAGACAATGCAGAAGCCAACGCTCTCACCCATCCAGAATCTTGCCCTGATTCCCTACAACCGGAATTAAAAGCCTGTGCGGTACAACTAGTACCAGCTACTGTTGAGCTAACAGTTGGGGAAATTTCACAGCGCGTTTATCAACAAATTTCTTGAAGAAAGAACTCAGAATATTCGGGCTTCTGGCTTATTTTCGCTCACTTCTGCTACTAAACTTCTGGCATAAAAATTTTTACCTCACGCAGAGGAGCAGAGAAAGAGTTAAAAATCGAGACTTTGGCAAGAGGCAATCGCACTCTACTATTTTTTGCATAGCTACAAGCAAATTTCATGGTCTAGTAAAACGCCTATTAATGATAAGCTGCTAAAGGCACCCCTTCCAACTGAGTAAATATTTTCATTTAAAAACGGGGTCTAGCAGATGCGGAAACTCTTTAAGCAAGTCAGAGAAACTAGCAAAGATGAGAAGTTCATGCACCTCATTGAAAATATAGAGGTGCTGGTATCTAAAGTTCTCTCTCTTTTTATGGTGCTGGTAATTTTAACAGCGATCGGAGATTTAGGTTTTTTTCTTTTTAAAGAGCTATTTACCGCGCCATACGGAAAATTCAATACCACATTATATAAAATATTTGGTTTATTTTTAAATATTTTAATAGCTTTAGAAATTTTAGAAAATATCACAGGTTATCTCAAAAAACACGTTCTGCAAGTAGAATTAGTAATCGTAACTTCATTGATAGCAGTGGCTCGTAAAATTATTATTCTTGACCTAGAGAAAGTATCAGGTGTTGATATTATTGGTCTAGGAGTAGCCATACTTGCTTTATCAATTAGTTATTGGATTATTCGTAGCACGAATGCCAGACATTAATTTGCAAGGGCAAGTTGATTATATAAAAAGTCACTGTTACTTTTTACTAATTCTATTTTGTTTCTGGTTTATGACAGAGTTTTTCCAATTTGAAGCAGATTTTGTTGAGTCCTTGCGCTGTATCCCCATGCAGGTACGTTGCAAACTAGATACTTGTGGAATTAAGCTGAAATTATCAGATTGGAACCACATGACTCAAGTGGAACGCCAAAATTTAGTTGAATTACCTTGCTCAACAGAATCTGAGATTCAAGCTTACCGAAAGTATATTCAAGATTTGATTTTACAACGCAATGGTACACCAGTGGGTGAATTGCCTATTGAGTCTCATCCTGCGTGGATGGATGCTCGGACTGTTCCAACGAGCGTTCATGAAAAAGCTCAGGAAGTAGGTATTATGATTACAACTGAACAATGGGCAAACTTAACTCCATTACAACGTTTTGCTTTGATTAAACTCAGCCGTTCTGGACACGAGAATAAAAATTTTGTACCTGCATTAAAGGAATTCAATCTGCTTGCAAAAGCATAGTTCAGAAATTAAAAATTTGCATAATTTAAATAAGTAGTAATTTACTTATAAATTAATAAAAAGCATATAAAAAATACACAAATATAGAAATACAAAGATAATATAACTTTTGTATCAGCAATTTTTTAGCATCAAATCGAGGACATGAAAATATGGCTGCCAAGAAAATTCTGATGCTTGTTGGGGACTATGTAGAGGATTATGAGGTGATGGTTCCCTTCCAAGCGCTACAAATGGTAGGACACACCATTCATGCTGTTTGCCCTGATAAAAAAGCAGGCGAACAAGTACGAACCGCAGTTCACGATTTTGAAGGCGACCAAACTTATAGTGAAAAACCCGGTCATAACTTCACTTTAAATGCGACTTTTGCAGAAGTAAAAGCTGACACCTATGATGCTCTAGTTATTCCTGGAGGACGTGCACCAGAATATATCCGGTTGAATCAAAAAGTATTAGAAATTACTCGTCACTTTGCCGAAGCGAACAAGCCGATCGCTGCGATTTGCCACGGTTTGCAAATCCTGGCGGCTGCGGATGTGCTGGTAGGAAAAAGCTGTACTGCCTATCCTGCCTGCGCTCCGGATGTTCGTCGTGCAGGTGGCACCTACGTAGAAATTCCAGCAAACGAGGCAATAGTTGATGGAAATTTGGTGACTGCCCCTGCTTGGCCTGCTCATCCTCGCTGGCTGGCAGAATTCCTCAAACTACTCGGCACGAAGATTGAGCATCTCGAAATGGCAGCAGTAAGTTAAGCAATTTTTGTAGGGTGGGCACTGTCCACAACGTCAAAATAAGGGTTGGAGGAAAGTTAGGCAGCCCACCTTACGGTTATTGAGAATAGCGCAACAAGATCTCAGATCGCCCATCTAAGGCTGCAAGCTCCTAAAATTAAAGGAACTGTATCGGCTATTACTGATACATTTCCTTGCTCACACTACAGTTTGCACCTGATACCAAGTTGCAATCATAGGTAGTATTTCTCCCCCAGCTTCCCCAGCTCCCCCTGCTTGCCAAAACTAATATGTTTGAACGCAACTAGGTATGAACGGGGGAAAGGTTTAAGCCAATATCATAACTTTTAGTAGTAAACAGTTAACAAAAAGCAGAAACTGATAGTTAATAACCTTAATAACATTTTTATTTTGATTTCTTTAATTTCCATTTTCTCAACAGAGAGTAAAGCTATAGTTGTATTTAGCAACGCTGCTATTGATGTGGCTAGGGTTAAGTCCTACTGCCAATTATTGTTTCGATATATTTATTACTACCCTGCAACTCAATGACGGGCAAAAACGCAAGACGAAATGCATTTCTGCGGCTAGTGTCTGGTAATGTAACAGCTTACGGATCAGAATTTCGCTACTCGCTGTTTCCCAGTAAAGAAGTAGTAATTGGACGCGATCCCAGCTGTCAAGTTGTCTTAGATGCCATGATGTATCGCATGGTATCTCGTCGTCATGCGGTGGTTCGTCCTCTCTCTTCATCAATCGATAGCGAATCTAACTGGGTTATTTGCGATCTCAATAGCGCCAATGGTACTTATTTAAATGGACAACGCTTGCAAGGTTGTCAGCAATTAATGCCGGGCGATCGCATTACTCTTGGCTATGACGGGCCAGAATTTGTATTTGAGTACACAATTAACCAGCAATATACTGTAATTTCATCTGTTTCTGACGCTACATCATTACCACCAGCAGGATATCAACCACCTACACTCCCTGATTCTTCAGTCAGTTTCACACAACTGTTTCCAATTATTTCTACTGGCAAAGACCTAACTCGTAAAGCTTATCTAATACCGGGAGTTCTCACGGTTGTCTTTGTTGTATTAATGTTTGCTACCGTAGGCGATCCACAAGCGAACCAAGTTATTGTCGGATCTTATATTGCATTCGCTGCCTACTACTTTATTTACCAATTGTGTGGAAAGCGTAAGCCTTGGTGGGTTTTATTAGGTGCAGCACTGACAACAATCATCATTTTGCTCAGTCCGCTGTTAGATTTTTTTATCTTTATATTTCGCGGTATCCTGCCGGGAAATTTGCCTTCAGATCAGGAATCTATTACCTTTACAGAATTGCTGATCCGCTACTTTTTTGGTGCGGGTTTGATGGAGGAATTGATCAAAGCATTACCTATACTGTTAGCATATGCAATCGGTAAAGGAGTGCGATCGCCCTGGCGAGAAAGTGTCGGTGTCTGGGAGCCTTTGGATGGCATTCTTTTGGGAACCGCTTCTGCTGTAGGCTTTACCTTATTAGAAACACTAGGGCAGTATGTACCACAAATTACACAAAATGTTGCCATTCAAGCGGGAGATGGTGCCGGTCAATTGGCAGGATTGCAACTGCTAATTCCTCGTATTTTAGGTTCTGTGGCAGGACATATGGCTTATAGTGGCTATCTCGGCTATTTTATTGGATTAGCTGTTCTCAAACCCAGAAAAAGCTGGCAAATATTGCTAATTGGCTACTTAACTGCTTCTGGACTCCATGCTTTATGGAACGCCACGGGAACTCTCAATGGCTTGTTATTGGTAGTTGTAGGTGTATTATCTTATGCCTTTTTGATGGCAGCAATTCTCAAGGCACGGGCACTATCACCCACACGCGAACACAATTTTGCTACTCGCTTTCTTGGCCCTAAGTAATTAGGTGACAGGGTAGAGGTTATAGAATACACTTTAGCGGCAGTAGCTTACCTACAAGTGACTAGTTTGTAGAAATAAATAATATTTTTTGTCTGTAGGTAGAGCGATGATAGAATTACCATCAAATTTTTTATACTAAAGAAAATGGCGCTTTTATAACTAGTAAATATGTTTCAAATAGCTACTGAAAGTAATACAAGCGCCACTTGCAGGCAGAACTACTGACCAAAAGAATGTAATTGATCCAGATATGGTGGAGTTTGAGTTTAGGCTTCTCCTTGAAGAGTGTTGATTTTGCGAAGTGCATAGTAAGCGATCGCCAAGCTAATTCTTGCTTGCTCGATTTCAGATAAATTTGTCCACTCGCCTTCGCCAACGTTATTAAATACAGTTTCTGCTGTTTTTTGTGGATCGTTGCTGCGCATGGCATAGGCATAAGGACGAGCTAGTACTAATAAATCCTCTTCTCCCCAACTAGGCAGTAAACTCTGAACACAATCCACTAACTGCTCTGCCATTGATTGCTTAGAGTTGATAATTTGAGCTGTTTTCTGAGCGATCGCCCTCAA
This sequence comes from Chlorogloeopsis fritschii PCC 6912, assembly GCF_000317285.1. Taxonomy (GTDB): domain Bacteria; phylum Cyanobacteriota; class Cyanobacteriia; order Cyanobacteriales; family Nostocaceae; genus Chlorogloeopsis; species Chlorogloeopsis fritschii. The sequence goes on from NZ_AJLN01000051.1 coordinate 112,680, forward strand.
CCACTCTTGTGGTACACGTGCTGCAAAACTAGCTTGCAAACTCTCTTGAAGTTTAGCAGCTATGCTTTGATTCATGCTACAACCATATTTTTCTGTGCTAGCAGCCCACAGCGTATCTAGCTGGCTGTAAAAAGCTTGCGAGCGGACAGTAAGTTCATCTTCCAACACATCTTTGAGAGCAAACTGCTCTTCGAGTTGGATAAAATATTCTTCAGACTGCTCTTCGGATGGATTCCAAGGATAAGTAGCATCTTCAACTTGCAACAGAGCTTCTAAAAATTCTAAATGCATTTGAGATGGTAGGGTTTGGAAATCATCTGAGCCGTTGATTTTGTTATTCATGTGTCGTCTCCCAATCAATTGTTTTGTGGTATTTACAGCTACAACTGCTGGCACATAATTTCCGCACGGGAAATTTAAATTTGTGAGATAAATCTGATATTTTCTGCTGGATACTACAACTGCAAATAACACGTTTTAAGTATTGAAAAGTTTAGGAGTCTTCGATTGTAAACTCCCAAGAATGACTTCTCATGCTACCAAACTTTAATTGCATCCCTGGTTCTAAGGGGACTTCCTGGCGATGGATTTGCTGCCAACCATTAGGGCGTAAAATCCAGGTTGTACCGTAGGTAGATTTTTCTTGTAGATAATAGGTTCGCACGGGAGTAGTTCCTGTGAAAGTATTCCGGCATAAGATTTCGGCATGACTTTTAGACACCGATGGTTCGGGAATGACAATATCATTGTCTGCCGTGCGGCCGATCCGAGTCACACCACTTTGGAGTGTATAAGTATTACCAGCCGACTTTAACCAGGCAGCAGGAAATAAAGAGCCAATCCCAGGTATAGAAGTTTCTGGTAGTTCTGTAATTCCCTCCTCATAACTCCTGAGCAATTCACCATCAAATTCTGGGTGTAGATATAAAACCGGCAAAGTCCAAGCAGGTTGGTTGAATTTATAAACTGTTAATAGATGTTGCCTTGCCTCTGCGACAGCGTGATCTATTGGCAACCGCTTTCGTAAACCTTGGACAAAGGACTGAATAAACGAATGGCTTTCTTGATCGGCAATTTGATCTCGCATTCCCAAAACAGCGGGCACACCATTGCGAATCAGCACCTCCGCCAAACTGCTGGAGGGTATAGCTTGCCCCTCAACAGCAGCAGGTTGCGCCCCCCAGCAAGCATTAAAAACAGCCAGCTTGACACCAGTATGAGTTAATACTTGCGCCAATTCCATACCGTTGAGACGCATTTCGGGGTGCAAAAATAGATATCCTCCATCAGGGCCTGGTAGACCATGCCCCGCGTAAAAGAATATATTGTAAGCTGCTCTAGTTTCTAGCTCTTTAATTAACTGTTGTGGGGTTGGTTGCAAAAGTGTTTTGACAGTGCAAGGTGCGCATCCCTGAAAATTACTGCCAAGCAGAGAGCCATTGGCAAGGGATTGCTCTAAAATCGCAGCTTCTTTGTCTAGCTGGAGTTTTTGGTTTTCATCTTCTCCCAAAACCAGCAAAATATTTAAATCGCGGTCGGGACGTAAACGCGGTAGAGATTCAACTTCGCTTGTAGTACGACTAAATAAAATATTTTGGGACAGTGACATTGCCGACTGACCGGCTTCGCGTTGCATAATTTCCCAAGGCAAGGCAATTAACCTTGGATCGCGAATTTCCAGCCGAAAGCGCAAACGTGTATTCTGACCCATAGCGATACCAGAACTGCGTTCCAGACAGCCCAAGATCGGCCCGTCAAATACCCAGCGCCATAGGCTCATGCCTAAATATTGCATCAGACGACTGGTGTAATTGGTTGTCTGACTAGAACTAAGAGAAAGCAACTCGCTTGGGGGTATGTTTTGGGTTTGAGGTGTGACTCCAAAAGAAATGTCTAAGCGGCTATGAAGAGCAAACATTTGTTGCCACTCTTGCCATGCATGGGTTAAGCCCGGATGCCAAACGCAATCATGAATCACACGACCACTAGGATAAGGAGCTTCAAAAACGCAAATGGCGAAATTGTCAGGGCCGGTATTGACAAGATGTGTAATCGCCAAGTTCAGAGATGGATTCATTACATAAAAAGCGTAAGATGAAAAATTTCAAATAACTCAAATAACAAATAATTATTTTATAAGGCAAAAATTTGTCTTATTTTAAGTTACTGATTTTAGCTTTTACTTATACAACTTTAGGCTTTTACTAGTTTATCGATTTTTGACTCACTGCTGTTAACAGAACTAGTATCTATCTTGATGGTGGCACTCTATTCTCAGGCACAAGCGTAGGATTAGATTCAATGGATGGTTTTTCCCCAGAAGTGACAGCAGTATTGCTCGCCAGACATTGATTGATACCTTCAGGTGTGGGTGTAGATATAGAGGTATTCTGCAATGAATTAAAGTTGGCTAATTGCATCCTGACAACATCTCCGTGCTTCGCCAAAGGTTTTTTAGCTATGGGAGTTGATAGGGGATTGGATGGATTTGTAGATAAAGTTCCTTCTTCGGCTCCCAAGGAGCAGACTCGTAAGTATATCCAAGATTTCGGATTTGTCTGTTCTATACCTGGTTGTTCAATCCGCAAAATGCTACCAGCAGGAACAAGCACCGCTTTTGGAGGTGATGTGGTGGTACTAAATGATATTTCGCTCTTAGCCTGAATTATCTCAGGGCGATCGCTTGCTACAGGTGGTGGAGGCGTGACAGTAACAGGAGGATTAGTGCTTGTGATGGTTGGAGAATCAGGCACTTTCCCTTTTAAAAATCCTCCTTGGCGCAACAAGTATCCGAAAAAACCACCAAGGAGTACTAAGACTGAAAGAATAACTAACTGTAGTGGTACTTGCGAACGCTTGCTAGGAGCGGTATCGGGCATTACTTGAGTTTTTTGGTTATAGCTAAAACTCTCTGGCTTAACTTGTAAAGTTTGAGATAAAGAATTTCTAACTGTTGGAATGTTAAAAAGCTCAGGCGATACTTCTGCTAGCTTGGTTTCTGGTTCGGAGTATTGAACTTGATAGTGTACTAAAGCAACAGTGACATTATCATGTCCATTCACCGTGTTTGCTATCTCTATTAACCGATCTGTAATGCTTGCTATGTCAGTCTTTGCCTGCAATAGCGGTAAAATTTCTGTATCCCAATACTGTTCAACACGGTCGAAGTCACTCAAACCATCAGAACAAAGTAGGAAAATACAATCTTCGTCAAGGATAAAGCGTTCGGCAGAGGGATGTAATGAACTGCTAGGACTCATCCCCAATGCCTGTACCAAAGAACCGGAGGCACCTTGTTGCACGGCATCCCGGTAAATGGCATAACCCAACCGTACCTCACGAGAAGCAACATCATCATCGAGGGTTACTTGATAGCAGCCGTAAGGTGTAATCCAATAGGCACGACTGTCGCCAACATGAGCAATATAAATTTCATGTCCAACAGGTAAAGCCATCACCAGAGTTGTTCCCATCCGCTGTCGTCCTTGCCGACTTTCACTGTCGTTGCGCTGGCTGATTTTATCGTTAGCAACAGCTGCTGCTCGCTGTAAATCCTCTAGTAGAAGAATGGGATCTATATGATCGTGAGGAACTTTGGTTAGTTCTTGTACTTGGTGTTGAATAGTTTCAATCGCTAAATTTGATGCGACATTTCCACCCTCATGTCCACCAATACCGTCACAAACTATTGTTAAAGCACTAGTGTGGGGTGGTTTACTGATGATGCTACCGCTTTGAGGATAACAAGCATCTTCGTTACGTTGGCGACTTGGCCCTGTGTCGCTTTTAGTCGCAATCGTAATTTTGGGAGATTGGGTTTGGCCTAGTTCTGCCAGTCCTTTATCTAAAACTCTAATTAATTGCTCTGGAGCTTTGATTTCTTGGTCAATTAAACAACGACAAATTTCGCCTACAAATTCTGCGATCGCTGGTTTTGCTCCTGGCAGCAGTTGTTGCCAAAATTCACCTAATTCAGATAAGTTTGGGAGCGCAGCATCCTGAGAAGGAAATTCTAGCAATCGTACTAATGATCCTTCCACTCTTAGTAAATGGGAGTTCAGCAAACTAGAACCAACGCCCTCACTTACAAGAGGTTGCCACAGATGGGCTATCTGCCAAAGCCAATTTAGTTGGCGCATTGATGTAGCATCACGCCAAGCAGAGGTAAACTCGCTACATAAATCTACTTCACTTAAGGCTGCAATATCTGTAATTTTAATTGGAGATTTTTCTAACAGTAGTATTTCTTGTTCTTGCTGCCCATCAAAAATAGGCAAGACTCCGTATACCTGCGGTATATGCAAGCGATAAGAAATTAATCTTAAATAAGGTCTAATAGCTTGTAATTTTTCTGGATCTGGTGTTTGAGGTAAAAAACCAGGTTTGGTATCTAAAAGAATAGATTTATTTATAACTAAATAGCGATCGTCTAATATATCTCCCTTTTCACCCAAGCTCATACCATCTGTGACAGCCCAAAGGAAGCGTTTAGGTAAGGGTGTAGAGCATCGCTGGCAGAAGTTGTGGGTAAGAGGATTGGGAGCCTGACAATTTTCATTTGGGCAGTAGAGCGTAGCCGCATCATTTTCCATAGTTTTCCCACCGATCTGCAATTGGCAATTTCTTCAACATTAATAGCAGCGGCACTCTCAACCGCTAATGTTTCCTTAACTAGATCTATCCAACTTTGGATCATGATTTTAACTTGCAAAAGAAGCTAGGTGCTAAGGTCGGTCTAAACAATGTCCTCAGTCCACCTGAAGTTTCCTCTATGGGCTACTCCACCATCAGACCGGCTCAATTCACAACCTGCTATCAAACCATAAAGCTACCATGACTAGATTCCTTGGAATAATTACCCCTCTAGAAAGAAGAGAATGGGTTGGTATTTCTTTTAATTTTTAATTAAGTAGATGGTAATAAACTTATGAAGACAGCTAAAAAGCTAGTCTTCAATTGGTAGCAATCTGTTACTGCTAGAGTATTTAAGTTTATTCGCCTACTACTTTAACTGCAAATTTAACATATCTCATCTGTGAAAGTGTAATGGAAGATAACAAAGAAAAAAAAATTCATCGCACCGCCAATCCTGGTGATGTAATTTCTCAACAGCCACAAAGCATCGAAGAAAAATCCCAACAACAAGCGGTAAATGCTCCTGATATCACCGGCGATCAGATCGAAGTCCCGACTTACTTTGTTGTAGAAGAGCCGGATGGTGAAAAAAAAGCGTTACATCATGTTAAAGATGCTGAAGAAATATCAGACGTGATTCGAGAAGCACGAGTTGATGAAGAAGGAAATCGGCAGTGGTGGTAGTAACTTAACCTGAGATTGGAGGATAAGGTTAGGGGCAGAAAGAAAAATCAAAATTTATCAAAGTATAATTTCTCTCGTCTAACGACAGGGGAGATAGTGAATTCACTGAGCTATTGCAGGTTTCTTAACTCCAAGCGTCGAAAAACGGCGCTTGGAAGCTACCAAAGGCAAAGTGTGGTCACACTCTATTAACATAAATAAAATCTATAGCTCTCTTCTAAATTCTCTAATTTAATTAAATAAAATTATTATTTTCAGTTTGTCTGAGCATACAATCAATATGTATCAGTATAATTATTAGCATTAATCACGAGCTAATCTATATTATTTAGAGATTAAATACTCGCTTCTGTAACAAAAATCAACTTAACTATACTTTATTTTATTATTTTTACCACCAATTTTCTTCGGCTCGGAAATTGTTAGGAAATATACTCATAATTCTTAGTTCAAAAAGGCCCTAACAATGGACAAGTTGAGTTTACGACTAATCTAACTAATATTATTTGTTTTTACAAAGCTTTGGGGATTCAAGCTTGAAAGATGTTTACCAATTTAGAGATTAACTATTTAAGACGACATCTCTAGAAAATTCGATAGCACACCAATGAGAGTGGAGCACTAATTAATAACAAGTAAAAGGCTGCGGCAGTAGCCAAACAGCCTGTGGTTACGGAAAGTACGAGCAAAGCAATTGAGCGATAATTTATCGGTTTAATACCAAGATCCATCTCATGCTTTACCTGTAAAGGAGTTAGGAGTGAAAAATTTATAGTTTATAACTTTTAACTCAACTAACTCGTCATTCTTCATGACTTCGTTAATCCATAACTCTGTTGATCCTCAGGAGCAACTTGGGGAAGCCCCATACTGTAGTTTGTGACGCGAGAAGTAAGATTGTAGCTAATTTCGCCCTTTTGCAGGAGCGATCGCATAAAATGCTCCAAATCCGAACCAATACGACGTAAGTTGTAGTCTGTTAGGTCTGCGCCGCTATATGCTTCCACTAGTTCATCAAACTTATGATAAACCTTTTGCAGAGCATCTTCATCCCAGATAAATTCGTTGTCTGGGTCAACATCCAACGTTAAAACCTGATTGCTGGGAACCAATTCGCCATCCCGATCCAGTTCAGCCGCAAAAATACGGATATGTCGGGTTGTGGACTTGAGGAGCATTGGGTTGTCGTCCATAACAGTGTCAAATAGGGTGATCCAGTTTCTCGTTTGAATAGAATACAAGCAAACAGTCAGCAGATGCTATGGGCAGCCTAATACCGAATCGGGATTTTACTTTTTTGATTAGGGGATAGTTCTATCTTAATCCCTATTGAGGATTGACATGAAACGAAATCTTCACACTGAAATTGTTGCAGATGCTGTGGATCAGCTTGAATCCCCTTGAATCTTCGGCTAAGATGGTCGCCAAAACCCCTAATAAGGAAAAGGCAATGCCTTTGTTGTCAGCATGGGTAATTATTTTGCCTGCGTCAATTATTAATCTGTCTACTTTTGGGGGTTGAGACTGTATATTTTACCAAACTAAACGTGTGGTTAACCAATTGATTAATTACATCATGAAGATTGTCTGGCTTCTCTGTAACGCCACGTGCCAGGAAAACGGGAAGTTGCTCTTGAGGCATCTCAGCCTATAAAAAGGACTGCACACACTTGTGTACCCTGATGATACGTTCTACCTGCACCAAGCTCTGAGGGCATAGTAATTTTGCTCGCACTGGACTTGAAAGTGATAGAGGGTTGTACTAGCAATAATGGCTAAAGTTTGTCCGCCTACAATTTTTCATCTTTACATAAGCAAAAAATGGCCTTATTACTTTAGCAGTAAGTGATTCTACTAATGTAAATGTTCATGCATATTCATAATCTACTCCTGCGATTGGCAATGAACTAATGTGAGATACTTGGCGAATCATTGAAATCATGTCTATAATTGTCTTCCCAAAAAGAATTTTTACTTTTTGCTGACTATGTCTATAAATCTTGCTTGTCTGTCAAAAGAAAAATTAGTACATCTAGTAATTTTACGTAATTTAGACACAATAACGTCTAGCTTTCATTAATGTAGAGAAAATCAGCGATTTTACTTACGTAAAAATACTAAATTTTCAGTAAAAACTCAAACTGTTATTGACGTAGAGATAAAGTTGATGTAAAAACCTTTAAAAAGCTAGAACTAGTTCTTACAGAAACTTTATTGTATACAATCTTAAAAACTGAATAATGGTTATGGCTTGGTTCAAACACAGCTAATGCTGAAATATTTGAACCTTGATCGGAAAACTTGACAGTAGTAAAGTTTAGCTATAAACAATACGCAGGAGAGGCAAAATGGAATACAAGTTTTGTTCCACAAAAAAAGAGGGTTAATTCAAATATTTTAGTTCCGAAAAAAACATAAAGAATTTTTGCTTGTAGATATAGCTCCTCCACCTCAATCAACATAAAGTAAAGGAATCCTAACAGCTATGAGTTCTAAAGCTTTACCACGTCAAATCAACAATATCGAAGTAGGAGTTTATGAGTGTGAAATACATCTGAAGTTCCGACTAATTGAAGAAAAAAGTTTATTGGGCGATCGCGATCAATTGTTACAAGTGCTACTAGATGCTTTAACAGAAGGTTCCGATGACTTTCTAGAAACCCTACAAGCTTCTGTAAAAACGCAAGAAATTTCAGAACTTAAAGCTTCACCACAAATGCGACGTCAATTAATGCGTCTGCGAAATTTTAATGAGAATGCTTAATGATGAAACCTGTAATTAAGCTGCTACGTATGGAATTTACACCTTTACTCGTGAGGGTTGTCATTAGTCATTAGTCATTTGTAATACAAAAGACAAAGGACAAACGACTAACAAAGCGTACTCGTTGTTATTTTTTCAAAGGTTTCAGATTTTGAAATTATATTTCCAGGTATTTGCTAGAACCAGTTCTTTTGTTTCTAATTGCCGAGGTATTAGCTATTAACAATTGTTATTACAGACTCTGCTTCTTTGACTGATTTCTGTTTTGCTGAGTAAAAACAAAGGGTGCCACAGTACTTAAAACTTGGAATTTTAAATTCTGACTTTTGGATTGTAAATTCTCTGTAAATTACATCAAGTCAATTTTGACCTATCAATTTTAACTTGACAGATAGTAATATCTTGGAAGGTGAGTATAGTTACAGTGGTTTCCCTGTTATCACCTCAGTGCGGTTTCTAACCACCACAATCGTGAATAGTGTTGTGGTTAGAAGCCACACTGATTATGATAGACAAAATGTTTTATTTAGCCAGACCGTGTTCGAGGGCAAAACGAACCAATTCGGTGCGGCTATTTGTACCAGTTTTACTAAACAAGCGGCTAACATACTTTTCAACATTGCGAACGCTAGTATCTAAGCGTCTAGCTATTTCTTTATTCATCAACCCTTCAGCTACCAAATTTAAAACACTTTGTTCTCTGGGGGTTAAGTCAATTGTGAAAGGTGGTGGAGATTGAGCAAGCGCGTTTTTTTGAGTTAATAGTGCTTTGATTTGGGCAATTTGATTGGCTAGATCGGCTATATCGGGCGTTTCACCCTCTTCAGTTGCGGCTTGAGCTTTGGTGGCGCGGCGAGCAAGCAAGTTTTCGACTATTGCCACTAATTCATCGGGATCGAAGGGTTTGGGCAAATAGGCATCTACTCCGGCTTGATAACCTTGGATGCGATCAGTTGTCATGCCTTTAGCCGTTAGAAATATCACTGGCAGTGCCTGAAAACGAGGATCTTCGCGCATCTGCTTAAGGAACTGATAGCCATCCACCTGAGGCATCATGATGTCGGAAATCACAAGATCCGGTAAACTTTGTTGCATCAATTCCCAGCCTTCACGAGCGTTACTGGCAACTTGAACGCTGAAACCGCTTTCTTGTAAATAATCTTTCACTGCTTCACGCAATCCCGGTTCATCATCTACCAGTAACAGTTGTGCTGACATCTAAAAATTTCCTTTCCTCAACTTTATTTACAATCTAGCGAAAATAAGCAGGCTGTTGTAAAAGCAAATAAACTCTACTCTAATTGGTTCAAATGCTTTTAAGTAAATATTTATAAACTTTTGTCATCAATTGGGGACATACAATGCCCCCACAATCTTAAATTACTTTAGTTTGTTCAAAAATCTTTCATGGATGAGCAAATTGAACTTTTCCTTGTTTGGAGCCATTGCAACTTTGAGCAAAACTTGCTAGTCTCAGTACTCGCGCTTTCAAAGTATGGTAATTTAATGCAAACAATAGACGAACATTCAAGCCAAAGACGTCAAAGCAACCTTCCTGGTTGTGGGAACTGCACTCAAAATTGAAAATGCCTGCATCTTTGATCATCCACCTGATGCGATGTGCAACTAGTTGGAGTTGGTGTACATCGTGCTCACTGAAATTATGGGACTGGTAAGTACCAACGTGCAGAACTCCGACCATACCCTGTTTGATCGGTATTGGTATGCCAACAAGTGATTTAAGATCCTTGTGGCGCAGAACTGGACTTACAACCTCTACCTTTGATAAGTTATCAACTACCATAGGCTTCATGCTTGCGGCAATATGACCGGCAAAGCCCTGTCCTATAGGAACACGGATTTGCTGTGAAATCTCTTCCTCAAGTCCTATAGTGGCATAAACAGATAAATTCTGTTGACCTTCAACAGGTAGTAGAAACGTAACAGTATCTACAGACATATACTCTTGTACCCACTGCAATTCCTTTTGCAAGGATTGTGCCAACTGGGCTTTTATGTCGGTAGGTTTGCGACCTATTCGTACTTTCCAACCTTTATAGAATCTTTGTAAACCAATATGGTCTGCCCAAAACATTATTATTTGACTCCAGTCGATACCAAGTTTTAAATGGTTGTAACATTTCTAAAAATTATAGCTTTTTTATAAATTAGAGGTATGGCAATAATAATATTGGAATAATACTGGCATTATAGATTTGAATGAATGTGTATTTACTAACTATCCCATTAGAGGGATAATAACTACGAGTGAACTATTTTGTATTTATCTTATTCACCTTTTAGTATATTTACTTTCAATAAGATGGTAAATATTAACCGAGTAGCAATCGTGGGAGGAACTCATGGGAACGAGTTTACAGGTGTATATCTAATTAATAAGTTTAATAAAATTCCGAAATTAGTTCAAAGACCAAGTTTTAAAACACAAACAATAATTGCTAATATATGGGTTTTTAATACCGTCAAAAGATATATTGATAAAGATTTAAATCGCTGTTTTGCGACTGCCGATTTACAAAATGATAGCCCTTGTTATTTAGAAGAAAAACAAGCCAAATTTCTGAATAGACTCTCGACCTCAAAGGTAATTTTCAAGTTAATTTTATTTTGGATTTGCACAGTACGACTGCTAATATGGGTGTTTCGCTCATTTTAGTCAATCAGAATTATTTAATGTGAAACTAGCAGCATATCTAACTGCTATAGAACCATCTATAAAAGTTTATAGCTGGGTTGAGCCAGGAAAAGATAGCTCCTTTTTAAATTCCTTGTGTGAAAATGGTTTTGCTATCGAAGTTGGAGCGATCGCATCAGGTATTTTAAATGCAGCTTTATTTCAACAAACTGAAAGCCTGATTCAGACTATCCTTGATTATTTAGAGAACTTGAACAGTGGTGCAATTGAGCAGACAAACAGAAAACTAACTATTTATGAACATTGGAAGCCAGTCGCCCTTGATGATTAGTAGGGGAGACAGCACGCCTTTGTGGGTTCTCCCCGTAGTGTAGCGACTGCCGTGCGGGTTGCTCACAGCGTCTCAATTATCTTCGCTGTTTCTAGTATTTTGGCTTCCCTTTGTCCTGCTGCACGTGCCCTAGCAGTAAATAAACCAATAGGAGTATTTAATAAGTCTACAAGAGAGGCTCTGCCAGCTAAAGATTTGATGCTATCTGTAGGTAATTCCTTGAATAACCAACGTGCTAACCGATAACCACATTCTTTAAGTGTGATGTCCCGCATTAACTCCACGCCATGTAACTCATGCAAATAGCGATTAGAACGTCCATAGCGTCGCCATTGACTTTCTAATTCTTTAAGTGTATTTCGGTGTCGGTGCTGCACGATCGCTTCAGGAGCAAATTCCAAACGCCCGATATTTTCTTGTTGAATTCGCCAACAAATATCGGCATCGCCACCAGAATCAAGATAGGGACGAAATAAACCCACTTTTTGTAGTGCTTGTCGTCGAATTGCTAAATTTGCAGTTTGACCGTAAGGACAAAACTTATGGGCAAGGGTATGTTTTTGTGATAGAGTTTCTTGGCGAGCGGCAAAGTGTTCTAGTAAGTTGTTTGGAGATAATGCCGTAATTTCACCGACAACGATCGCTATATCAAGATTAATAAAAGGTGCAATTAATACTTCTAACCATTTTGGCTGGGGGCGACAGTCAGCATCAGTAAAGGCTACAATCTCGCCAGTGGCAGCACGAATACCTTTGTTGCGGGCGGCGTAGGAACTTTGAATTTGATTTTCGCTCTCTATACGAATGAGCGAGGGAAATTTTGTGGCAATTTCTTGCAATATAACAGCAGTGCGATCGCTACTGTTATTATCTACCAACAAGTACTCCAGCTTTTGTTTTGGGTAAGTTTGAGCCAGCAGGCAATTAATTAACTCTGGTAAATCTGCTTCACCGTTATAAATAGGAATAACCAGTGATACCCTTGGTAAAAAGGCATCACTGGTAGTTGCATGAACTAGTTCATTCATAAATTCAACTTTTTGGATTTGGGATTATTAGCAGCTAGTGGTTAGTATTTAGTGGAATTTTCTACTAATTACTGTACGGGAGGCAGCGCGCCCTTGCGGGTTAAGCGCGTCGAGTGCGACTGCCGTGCGGGTTTGAACAACAATCTCTCTAGGATGACGAAATATCTAAATAAACCCGCCCCTGCTAACCACTAACCTGATGTTTCGTTTTTAGTATTCCCAATTCCTAATCTCGAACGAATCTACAATCGCAAATCCCTGGCGCGAGCGCTGATTGGTTTTTGGGATGGTTGATTTTGTAAAGGCTTGGCAAAGTGATTGCTAGAAAGAATTGCCAAAGCACGGGTATAATGAGGGTCGTTTTGAGTTCCTAATAAATCTGGGTTAGAGGCTAACTGACGCTGTTGTTCCTCTGTTAAATCTAGTTTTATATGAGGCGCAATGCCTTTCTGACTAATATCTGTTCCTTGAGGGGTGTAATAATGGGCGATGGTGATTGCTACGCCAGAACCATCTGCTAATTCATGTACTGATTGTACTAGGGCTTTGCCAAAAGTTTGAGTGCCAACTACTGTCGCTCGTTTATTATCCTTGAGTGCGCCTGCTAGGATCTCGCTGGCACTAGCTGAGTTATTATCCACAAGCACTACAAGGGGGCGGTTGGTTAGAGCAGTTTGATTGGCTTTGGTTTGATCGCTGGCACCTTTTCGATCTACCGTGCGAACGATTGGGCCATCATTTAGCCACATCCGAGCAATTTCAATACTCGCTTGCAACAAACCACCAGGATTGCCGCGCAAGTCCAATACAAAGCCATTGACTTGCTTGCTGTTCAAATCGCGGATAGCTCGGCGCATTTGATCTGCAGCATGGCCACTAAATTCCCGCAAGCGGATATAACCAATACGGCGATTACCTTCTTGCTTGAGAGCATAACGTACTGTAGGCACTTCTATAGTTGCCCGTGTTAGCTTTAAATCAAAAGCATTTTGCCCATCCCTTTGCAAGCGCAAGGTTATGATTGTACCCGCCCTACCTCGAATCAACTTGGAAGCATCTTCGATTTTCATCTGATGGGTAGATTTACCGTTAATCGCCACAATCTCATCTCCAGGCTTGACTCCCGCTTTCATTGCTGGCGAATTTTCCAAAGCTTCTACAACGGTTAGTCGCTTGGTTTTTTCATTCATTTCCATCCTGATGCCAATGCCAGAGACTTCCCCAGATGTTTGGCTAGTCAGGGCTTCAAACTGTTTGGGATCCATAAACCGAGTGTATGGATCGTTTAACTGTTGTAGAGCTTCGCGAATGGCAGTGTAGGCTTGTTCGCGGGAAGTATAGTCTTTGCTCAAAAGACTAACTCTTATTGCCTGCCAATTTTTTTTGTTAAACGAACCATCTACATATTCACGATTTACCAATTGCCATACTTGGTCAACTACCTGTTTGGGGCTATCTTGTAGTGCTGCACGAACAGAACGACACCAAACTGTTCCAAATACAGATAAAGTAGCCGTAGAAGCGATCGCCCCTCCAATCAAAGCCACTTGCAGCAGCGAGTACCGTTTTGTAGATTGTTTCATGTATATTAGCTGGAATAATTGTGTGGTTGACAATTTAGCAATCAAGCTTTTTGGAAATTTATAAGTTTTCCTACTGAGCTATAAATTTTTTCATCTTTTTTCCTTTAAAGAGTTCTGAAAATAGTGCGTAATTTTTCAAGAAGTTTCCTTGTCTTCGTCAACTTGCAAGTCAGCTTACTGTATTTGTATAACACTTTCATCAGTGCCATATTTGCACTCATTATTACCTAATAGTAGATTTTACTAGGCTAACTTAATTCTAAAGATTAAGAAGTTTCAGTAACTTAAATTTTATATAAATCCGTCATGAACCGTAAAGTTCAAGGTAATCAATTTCGCCGTCGCAAAATCCTACTAAGTAAAGAGTGGGGATTTTTACAGAAAATAGCGATTTGGCTGGGTCTTCTCCTTAGCATTTGGCTAGTGTTTATCACTATAACGTTAGTTTTGGCATCTTCCAAGCCAGTGGATGCCTTATTTGTACTTGGTGGTAGTATTCGTAGGGAAATTTATGTTGCTAAATTAACAAAACAGTACCCCAAATCTCAAATTTTAATTTCTCAGGGTTCTCCAGAACCCTGTATTTGGCTGATTTTTCAGAAAGAAGGGGCTTCCATGAAGAATGTTACTTTGGAGAAGTGCGCTGATTCAACTTTTGATAATTTTTACTATGGTATCCCGATTCTGCGTCGCTGGAATGTGCATAAAGTCATGTTAATTACTTCTCCAACCCACCTACCACGAGCTAAGTGGCTGGGACAGATTCTTTTGGGCGCACATGGGATTTGGATGGAAACAGAGATTGTCCAAGAACGTGGAATCCCTGGTAATAGAGAGTTTGGGGTGAAAACTGGACTGGATGTCACTCGCAGCTTGTTTTGGGCAGGACTGAGTCAGATTATTCAGCCCCAATGCCAGGAAGTGAAAAGATTAGAAGATGTGAATATAGAAGCTTGGCAGTATCGGGGTTTTCACTGTGAACGGCAGGGAAATTTAACTAATACTAGAACCAACAAAAAAGAGCAATAATTTTCATCAAGCTGAATTGTTGAATAACGTTGAGGATTATCTCAAGTTTTTTACATTCTCAAGGAAATTGGATCATCTTTCAAACTTAGAAATTACCTTGATTAAAAGTAGGCTGAACTGCGATCGCCAAAATTGTCGATAAAGGCACGTCAGCAAAATATTGGCGCTGAAATTGTTCTTCGCGGACAGCTGCTAAAAATTGGTCAATGGCAACCTCTGCAAGAGTTGATTCAGCGTTTGCATCCTGACTAATTTGCAAATAGAGGTCTTGTCGTTGGACTGTAAAACCTATATATTTTAAGGCTTTGAAACCCAAAAGCAAACTGGAGTTGCTGATTCCTAATTTCTGTAAAAGTTGGACACGCGTGACTATTTGATTAGTGCGGCTGAGATATTTGGCAATTCCTACAAGCGTTAGCCAAATTTGCTCTGGTGGTTGGCGTTCGGGTTTTGACCATGCGATCGCCAAAGGTTGCTGATTGTGAAGCGATCGCCTCAACCATGCCCGTAAATCATCCCAGCTGGTGGGGCATTCTTTGAGGAGGAGAGGGTGAGGGGGTGAAGGAGTGAGGGGAAGAGTAGGAATATTACGCCAGTCCAAGATTGGTATAGATGGTTGAGTTACTTGGGTAAATTGTTCACTAGGACGTACAGTAATCAATCGAATTTCGTAGCGTTTTTTGAAGGTATTGTAGTCTAACTCTGCAATGCAATCACATTGCCCCGATGGTAATTCATCTTTATGGTGTCCCCACCATACCCCAGGGAAAGGATTTTTTGTCGAATTATCCCGAATATCAAACTCAGTTTTGATGTACTGCACTTTTTTCCCCTGCCAATCTTGTTGGTTGCGATGCCAAGCATTTTCAAACCAGCAGTTTTGGATCAGTAACTTTGGCACAGGATTACCCATGCCACAAGGTTCTAACAGTTTTAGTTCTAAAAATAATTCTTTTCCCAAGTCTGCAACTGTCACCACTAAGTCTGCTTGTATTGTTGATGTTAAAGTGACGCCTCCCAAAGTTTGCCGCAGTTGTTGGTTAATGGCCTCTGTAAACAAAGGAATATTCTCAACTGGCAAACTTAAACCTGCTGCATAGGGGTGTCCGCCAAAGCGATGCAAAAGATGGGCTTGGTTTTTTACTAGTTGGTATAAATCGACTGAGTTGATGGAGCGGGCAGAACCACGCGCCAATATAGAGGGGCTAGGGACTAGGGGCTGGGGGCTAGTTTCATCTTCCCTAGTCCCTAGTCGCCAGTCCCCAGTCCCTTCTGTACTCAGCAAAATTGTCGGTTTTCCTGTCTCCTGTGCTACTTGCCCTGCGACTAAGCCCAAAACACCAACAGCCCACTGGGAATCTGATAAGACTATGACACTAGTCGTGGATAAGTCCATTTGGTTGAGCTTTTGCTTAACTTGCTCTACCACTTCTTTTTGTAGAGACTTGCGGCGAGAGTTGGCTAATTCTGTGACTTCTGCCAGTTGATTGACACGCCTGGGGTCACGACTAGTCAGTAATTCTACGCAGAAGCTGGCATCGCCTTGAATACGACTAACGGCATTAATGCGCGGCCCAAGACCAAAGGAAATATCTGTGGGGCGATCGCCACTTTTTTGGCACAATTCTAACAATCGCCCTACTCCCGGACGCCGCCGCAGTGACGGAGGTTGCTTAAAATCTTCTTGCAGTCGCTCAATTCCCAACTGTGCCAAATAGCGACAATCTCCACTTAGTTGTACTAAATCAGCAATTAGTCCCACAGCTACTAAATCCAATAAATCTTCTAAAGATTGTTGCGGGACATTTGGCAAGGTTTGATACAAAGCCTCCACCAACTTATAAGCGACTGCTACTCCAGAAAGATGAAACAATTGATGGTCATTTGGTAAATAGCGGGGATTGATAATGGCAGTTACAGGAGGACGTTCCGCTGGCAGGGTATGATGGTCTGTAACAATAATATCTAAACCTAGTTGTTGAGCATAAGTAATTTCCTCAGTATTTGTGCTGCCCGTATCGCAAGTCACAATTAACGTGCAGCCTTGTTTAGCTAAATTATCAATGCCTTGATAGTTAAGGCCATGGGATTCTGTCAGGCGATTGGGAATGTAATAAATTAAGTGCGTATTTTGAGCAAAAAACTGCCCCAAACCATCCCACAATACAGCCGTGGAAGTAATGCCATCAGCATCGAAGTCTCCCCAAATCGCGATTTTTTCACCAGTTTTCCATGCCCTTTGCAACCGTTCCACCGCCAGTTGCATTTCTTGCCCAAACTCAAATGGGCTTGCTGGTTGATAAGCTTTTGGATTGACAAAAGCCGTTAGCTGCGAAGCATCTCGTATACCTCGTTGCCATAACAACTGCGCCGCAAAATAGCCGCTTGATGTAGGTGTATACTGCTTAATCGCTTGTAAGAACCACTCCGGTGGTTTTTCATCTGATGCAAGAATCCACTGCATATAGTTAATGGTTAAGGGTTAATGGTTAATGGTTAATAGCAATGAACAATTAACTATTAACAATTAACTATTAGCTATTACCAACTAAACAGGCGTTTGTTCATCAGTGATGTGAGATTCACTGATTAAGGCATTGAGGGCAACTTCACTAGCAACGCCTTCGGGTTTGCGAGTGCGGATTGGGCGAGAGCGTTTATAACCAGCCCTTTCAGCTTTTTGGCGCTCGTAATCAATGAGTCTGCCATAATGCTCATGTCTGCTTAGATTCATCGACAAGAAAATATGCTGGCGAATATTACCAAAACCTTTGCGGGTAAAAAACTTGACTGCTGAATCATTTTCTGGATCGGTGTCTACTAACATGAATCTCGCCCCATCTTCAATCATGCGGGCGATGACTGTATCAACAAGTTTGTCTCCTACTCGGCGACGCTGAAATTTGGGACTAACTCCTAACCATAGAATATACCCGTAAGTCCAAGAAGCCTTAGTAATAATAGTTCCTAAAATAAATCCTGCTAATTGCCCGTCGATTTCGGCAACAAGGCAGTATTCTGGATCGGTATTGTAAAGTCCAATCACCTCCCACTCATCCCAGCAACGGTATAGATAGGGATATAAATCACTAGTAAATAATTCTTCTCCTAAATGATAAACGGGGGCTATATCGTCAATTCCTAATTCGCGGACATAAACCGCATCAAATTCTTGTGGAAGCATAAAATAGTAGGGATTAGGGGTTAGAGGCTAGGGGCTAGGAGCTAGAAAATTAAAAAGTAAAAATTTTTAATTTTACATTTTTAATTTTTAATTGATTTGTCCCCAGTCCTTAGTCCCTTTACAGTGATACTTCTTGAATGTTAGCGAGATTCAGTAGGTTAAGGTTCACTGCATTGGGAGAAGAATTTGTCACAGATGTCAGTTCAGAATTGGTGCGATCGCGATCGCATCTCGTTGCAAACTGGCAATACTCGCAAGCTTTGTTACCCTCTGGTACTTGCGGAAAATCTTCTCCCTGGTGGTAACGTTCTAGCCATTGGTTTAATTTACTTAATAGTTGTGTAAGCTTCTTAGCTGTTTTCTCGTGTTGAACAGTACTATAACTAAATTTAATACTTTGCGGTTTACCTTCAGACTGGACAAACCAGTAAGTCATGGAAATATTTTCTGGTAGATAATCGCTGGTTTCAGCCAATACGTAAGTATATAGACGTGTCTGCCAATTTTGTTCTAATTTGTGTTTGTTTGGTAGTTTGGGATAAGTTTTCCAATCAAAAATTTGTGCTTGCTGGTTGTCTGCTATTAATAAATCGTAGACAACTGTCAGTAAATAATTTTTAACTTGCAGCGTGCGATAGTGTTCGCTTTCACGAAAAATTTGACTATCGACAACAGGCATTAAAATTTCTGGTGCAGCATTAGCAAAAGCTGTCATCCAAGTTTGCAATTGTGGATCTGCTTGCAAGAAACCATCAATTGATAAACCCATTTCTCGCTGCTGCATCAACAGGTGAAAGCGGCTCCCCAAGGTTTGGTGTTCTTCGCGTTCTGGATCGGCGGGAGAATGAAGTTGTTCTAAATAGGTGTGTTGGAATTGGCGGGGACAACGTTCTAAAAGATTAAGTTGTCCTTGGGAAATTCGCAGAAGTTGAGGTTGAGTGGATAGCATACTTTTAAGATAGCGATTCACATTTGTCCACAGGCGATCGCTCTTAATATAACCGTAGTAATCCGGAGGTCATCAACTTTCGGCACAGGTGATGATAATTCGATTAAGACGGAAATTATTACTGGCTAAAAGATTGGGGTTCGCCATCCCATTCAGGATCGTTGAAGTGTTCGTAGGCTTTGACGAAATCATAAATGGTGAAGTAGTCCTTCCCTTCAAATAGGCGAGTACCGCGACCAATAATTTGTTTAAATTCAATCATCGAGTTGATGGGGCGCATCAGCACGATGTTACGCACGTTTCGGGCATCAACCCCAGTGGACAGCTTGTGGGAGGTGGTGAGAATGGTGGGGATAGTTTTCTATAAGGGTCTTTTGAATATTTCCCATTCTTAATACAGGAATTTCTCCTTCTGCCAGGGATTTAGCAGACGAACCATATTCTACCTTTTCACACACATCCCCTAACTTTGTCTCTGTCCACCCGTTGCCTTTCTGGGTGAAGATGGCGTTTAGATAGCTTTCAAATAATTCGCGGGAGTTGGCGAGGTTTTTTTCGGTGTTTGCGATCGCTCTATCAATCCCCTCAAACGCCTCATCCAAAATTGCCACAATCCGCCTTTGTTCAGGCAGTGGTGGAAATGGAATGGGTATTGAGTTTAGTGATTTTTGATTAAGTTTTGGTTGAGCCATACCACTTACATACGGCTCAAGGGAGATGGAATTTAAATAATATTCGATGAAACTCTGTGTAATTTTTTCTTTAAAGCGGAGTACATGAGCGTGGTTATTTACCCACGTCTTACCTGTAATTGAGAATGCTATTGGATAGCTTCTTGCCAAAAGATTCGCACCATCTTCAGACACTAAAAGTAAATCTTCATCAAAGATGTAATTGTCAACGTAATCAACAATACCAGAAGCACCATAATAGGGAATGTTGCCAGATTTTCTTGAAAACTTTGTGATAGGTACTCGTTTGCTATCTAGATTTTCACAAAGTTTATCTAAATATTTGATTTCCCAACCCACTGGCAACTGTCCACTATCAACTCTCAACTGCATACCATCCCCTCAATACCAGCCAACATCTTTGCACTTTCCGCATCCAAAACCGCTATACTTCTAAACTTGTTCATAAGCAGCAATAAAATCATCCCGTGAAATCCCAGATTGAGTGCAGATACTTCTGAGGGTAGAACCTTTAATTAGTTTATGATTTGGCAAAGTTAAAGGAGTATTTGTGCCATCAGAATTTTGTCTAATCATAGAAATATGTTCTTTTTCTCTGATTATTGAAAATCCAAAACCCTCAAGCACCTTAATTACTTTTGATTTAGGGGCATCAACAGGAAACTTTGCCATTAAACGTTTGCCTCTGCCACAAAAGCTTCGAGTATTGGGGAATCAGATTCTAGCACCGATTCTCCAAAAGTTTCGACATGAAATAAAATAGCCGATCGCACATCATTTAAAGCTTCTTCATAGGTGTCACCCTCACCAACTACAACCCCTTGAATACCTAAAGGATAGGCAACATAACCATCAGGGTGCTTTTCCACAATGATTTTGATATTTTTCATAGTTACATCAACTAAATTAATTGGATATCCAAAAAAAACGTAACATAATCTGCTAATTGTCAACTGTCCATTGTCAACTGCATAATTCCCGCCAAAATCTCCGCACTCTCCGCATCCAAAGCCGCAATTTCATCCAGAATTTCCTGTGGTTCTCGTAACGTCGATTCCTCAGCTTTATTTGGATTCTTCACCGACAAATCAAATGTCTCCCGATCGACATCAGCAATATCCACCAGCCAAGATTTTTCTGATAGTGCAAACGTAGCCTGTAACTCTACAAACTCGCGCAAATCCTCATCATTCAGCGCATTCGTTTTCCCCAAACTACGCCCCGGATCGAGTTGGTAATACCAAATTTTCTGAGTTGCCATTCCCTGAGTTAAAGGTTTTCCCTGAGAAAACGTTGCTTGAAACTCTGTAAATATGGGAATAATTTGCGGTTGACATAATCAATCAGATCATCGCCTATCAGCGCGTTATCATGATCCAATGTACCGTCCGCTTTTTTCGGTGTTGCCCAAGACGACCAGCGATGCGCCTCATCAATAATAAATTCATAAGGTTTACCTACTAGTTCTGCCTCTAGCGCCCTTTCCTGCTCCAAATCATCCAAATACTTTAGAAACAGTAGCCAAGAGGTTTGCTCCGTGTAATCTAACTCTGTAGTACAACCTGCCTCTTTCCAGAGAACATCATCAATATTTTTAAAAGTTTGCTCGAACATTTAGCTTTACTGTGGGATTTTTAATATTAATGGCTTGGCTCCTATCTTGCACCTAGAAGGTGAAATGAGGGTGCGATTCGTTGAGTGCTAAATCACGGTTAAAAAACCGTACATAGTTACTCCAATCTAAGACTGCCAAGTCTAGATTGAACTTTCAGATTGATGTAGGTGTAAACCTGGATTTCTCACAAAGACTGAGAAATCAATGTTCAAAAACTTTCAGGACATATATTATACAAGTCTTACAGCAATTTTACCCATAACCCTTGAACTCCCCTACGACTTTTCACAAGGTTTCAACGACCATCCCGTCTAGGGGTGGTTGAAAGAAGATTTGTGTTGTTACTAGGTGAGATATTTATTTCAATTAGAAGAGTTGAAGGGCGCACTTAGTTAGGGACAACTCCGACACTGTGTATAGTGGAGATTAAAAATAATTTGTCGTTTTAGGTTTTTTGACAAATAATTCTGTCGTCACGGACAAATAATTTGTCGCTTTGCACAAAAATCGGGATGACTGGATTCGAACCAGCGGCCCCTTCGTCCCGAACGAAGTGCGCTACCAAGCTGCGCTACATCCCGGCACAGTAATGCCAACATAAATAGAGAATATCACAGGCTAGGGGAAATTACAAATGAGGGGATAGGGCATAGGGGAAGGGGATAGGGAACAGGGGATAGGGAACAGGGGACAGGGAACAGGGAACAGGGAACAGGGAACAGGGGACAGGGAACAGGGAACAGGGAACAGGGAACAGGGAACAGGGAACAGGGAACAGAAGATTATTTCATACTTCAGACATCAGCTCCGCTTTTGTCGGAACTTGCTACCATTAACTTTGATAACTAACTTTAAGTGGTGAAGGCAAATTGTGACTGTAAAGCCAGACTGGTTGCGGGTAAAAGCGCCTCAATGGGAGCGTGTGGGTAATGTTAAGGAGATTTTGCGGGATTTAGCCCTAAATACGGTTTGTGAGGAAGCGTCTTGTCCAAATATTGGTGAGTGCTTCAATGCTGGTACGGCGACATTTTTGATTATGGGGCCGGCTTGTACGCGTGCTTGTCCTTACTGCGATATAGATTTTGAGAAAAAACCCAAACCCCTAGACCCGACGGAACCTGCACGACTGGCGGAAGCAGTGCGCCGCATGAAGCTAAATCATGTGGTCATCACTTCTGTAAACCGCGATGATTTGCCGGATGGAGGTGCATCCCAGTTTGTTGGTTGTATTGAAGGAATTCGCGCCATCTCACCCAACACTACCATCGAAGTTTTAATTCCCGATCTGTGCGGTAATTGGGAAGCGTTGGAGTTAATTTTGCAAGCACAGCCAGAAGTTCTCAACCACAACACAGAAACGGTTCCGCGCTTGTATCGCCGCGTGCGTCCCCAAGGTAATTATGATCGCACGCTGGAATTACTGGAGCGTTCCCGTCAACTGGCACCGTGGATTTATACAAAATCCGGGATTATGGTGGGACTAGGCGAAACTGATGAAGAAATTCGCCTAGTCATGAGAGATTTGCGATCGGTGGATTGTGATATTTTAACGATTGGGCAATACCTCCAACCCAGCCAAAAACATTTGAAAGTAGATGGATTTATCCACCCAGATCAATTTGCTGCCTGGAAAGCATTTGGCGAAGAATTAGGATTTTTACAAGTTGTTTCTTCTCCATTGACCAGAAGCTCCTATCATGCAGAACAAGTCAGAGAATTGATGGAACGTTACCCCCGTAGAAGAGGACAAGGGGACAAGAAAGCACCAGGAGCAGAGGAGCAGGGGTGCAGAGGAGAACAACCAACTACTAACCACTAACTACTAACCACTGTACGGGCGGATTTTATTAGTAATCTCTCAAAATAACGAAATATCTAAAATAAACCCGCCCCTACTAACCAATGACTAATGACCAACGGCCAATGACCAATGACTAATTCCAAATCAGTAGTAATTCTGGGTGCGGGTGCTTGGGGAAGTGCCTTGGCAACTTTGGCATCAACGAATGGTCACAAAGTCCATGTTTGGTCGCGTCGGGGTTCCAAAACTTTGGCAGAGGTATTAGAGGGTGCTGAAATTATCCTTTCAGCAGTTTCGATGAAGGGTGTAAGAGATGTTGTTTCTGGGCTGAAGTCTTTATCCCTTTCTCCAGAAATAATTTTTGTCACGGCAACGAAAGGTTTAGATCCTCAAACCACCTGCACACCTTCACAAATTTGGCAAGAAGCTTTTCCCCATCATCCAATAGTGGTGCTTTCCGGGCCGAATTTATCTGCCGAAATTCAACAGAAATTACCAGCTGCAACGGTAGTTGCTAGCAGCGTTATCAGTGCTGCTGAGGATGTGCAGCTGGTTTTGTCTTCTCATCGTTTCCGCGTTTATACCAATACGGACACTTTAGGAGTAGAACTAGGGGGAACACTTAAGAATGTGATTGCGATCGCTGCCGGTGTGTGTGATGGTTTGCAGTTGGGAACCAATGCTAAAGCTGCTTTAGTTACCCGTGGTTTAACAGAGATGGTTCGCATCGGCTTGCATTGGGGTGGAAAGCAGGAAACATTTTACGGTTTGTCTGGTTTAGGCGATTTGCTTGCCACCTGTAACAGTCCTTTGAGCCGCAATTATCAAGTTGGCTACCAACTAGCTTGCGGCAAAACTTTGACAGAAATTCTCGCTCACTTGCAAGGAACAGCTGAGGGCATCAATACGACTAAAGTATTAATGCAGCGATCCAAACAGCAAAACATTTCCACGCCAATTACCGAGCAGGTTTATCGTTTACTTCAGGGTGAAGTTACTCCCCGACAAGCGCTTGAAGAACTCATGCTGCGAGACATCAAGCCGGAATATCACTAGTAAATTGCTGGTAGTTGTAAAGCGGATTGACATAAATATCTTAGTCATTTCACTGAGATATTTAGTTAAACCCTCCTTACAGTAGTTATTTTTTGGTTATTTTTCCCTAACTACTATACGGGCGGGTTTTAACAACAATCTCTCTAGGATGACAAAATATCTAAAAAACCCGCACGGCAACCGCACTCAACGAGAAAACCTCTAAGGGCACGTTGCCTCCCCTACTAACCAATAACTACTAACAATTCCCAAGAATCCCTGACGAAAAATTGTTCAAACCTTCAGGAAATTACTCACATAACTATGTAGATATGACTATGCTTGTGAGAAACAAGTGTCTTACTGATATGTATTTATACGAGGGCACAAAGTTAACAAACATGAGAAATCAAGGCTTCAACATTAACTAAAGAATTAATACTTTTAAGTCTACTTAAGGCTTTGAATCGCTTTACTTCAATGCGGACGAAAGCAATAGCAGACACTTTTCATGTACGTAATAAATAACACCTATTTGGTTTTTTGAAAAAAAACCTCAAGGTCACTCAAAACAATGTTAGTTCTTCGTAAATCACGGGAACAATAGCAACAGTTGATTAGCTAACCGCAATCTATTGTTACCTGGAGCCATTGAGACGATCCTTATGCCAGCAACATCTTTTTACGCAGACGCCGCCTACGAAACCCAACAGTCACCCCAGATGTTTGACCCAGATATCACAATTGATGAGAGTGAACTGCCGCTAGACGATCTGGAAGAGTTGGAGATGGTTTCTACCGATCCGGCTAGTTTCGCTCCCAGCGTTAACCGTCGCAGCACAGACTTGGTACGTCTATATCTTCAGGAAATTGGTCGGGTTAGACTGTTAGGACGAGATGAAGAAGTTTCAGAAGCTCAAAAAGTTCAGCGCTATTTGCGATTGCGGATAGTTTTGTCTAATGCCGCCAAGCAAGGAGATGAAATAGTTGCACCGTATCTGCGGATCATTGAAATTCAGGAGCGTTTAGCATCGGAACTAGGACATCGTCCTTCTATAGAACGGTGGGCTCGTGCTGCTGGTGTGGACGTGTTCGAGCTCAAGCAAACTTTAGGGCAGGGAAAACGTCGCTGGGCTGAAGTGGCTAAGTTGACTGTGGAAGAACTGGAGAAAATTCAAAGTGATGGACTTCAGTCTAAAGAGCACATGATTAAAGCCAATCTCCGCCTAGTGGTATCAGTTGCTAAGAAGTATCAAAATCGCGGTTTGGAATTATTAGATTTAGTCCAAGAAGGCACTTTGGGCTTGGAGCGAGCTGTCGAAAAATTTGATCCAACGAAGGGATATCGCTTCAGCACTTACGCTTATTGGTGGATTCGTCAAGGTATCACGCGGGCGATCGCTACTTCTAGCCGCACAATCCGTCTTCCAGTTCACATTACAGAAAAGTTAAACAAAATTAAAAAAGCTCAACGTAAAATTGCTCAAGAAAAAGGTCGCACTCCAACTCTAGAGGACTTGGCACAAGAATTAGAAATGACACCTGCCCAAGTGCGAGAAGTTTTGTTAAGAGTTCCCCGCTCTGTTTCTTTAGAAACCAAAGTTGGTAAGGATAAGGATACAGAATTGGGCGAATTGCTCGAAACTGATGGTGTAACGCCAGAAGATATGTTAATGCGAGAATCTTTACAAAAAGACTTGCAGCACCTTTTGGCAGATTTAACCAGTCGTGAACGGGATGTAATTTTGATGCGGTTTGGCTTGGCAGATGGACATCCTTACTCGCTAGCCGAAATTGGACGTGCTCTTGACTTATCAAGGGAAAGAGTTCGTCAAATTGAATCTAAAGCACTACAGAAGTTACGCCAACCCAAGCGCCGTAACCTGATTCGCGACTACTTGGAATCTTTGAGTTGACAAATGGTCAATGCTCAATTGTCAATAGTCAACAGTGAACAAACTCTCATTTATCTACTGTTGACTATGGACAAATCATTAATTGATTGCTTTACTAAATCTTTGTTCCCAAAGTTTCTCATCAGTTTGTAGCAAATAATTGACATCTGAGTCAAGCAAAACTAAAAGTTAGTATCTCTCAAGATATTTTGAGTACGGGGATCGTATCTTAATCTGTTGTTAATCAATATTCAATCGCTTCTACCATCATATTTAGTAAATGTTTGCAATAAGCATTCTTTGTTGCAAATTGGTCTAAAGTTTTGCTATATTCTCAGCTGACAGGGTTTGTTGAGAAAAATTTGTATGACGGTTTACAGCGCTACTTCACTTAAGGCAGAATTAAACGAACGAGGCTGGCGTTTAACTCCCCAGCGAGAGACAATTCTACACATTTTCCAGGATCTTCCGCAAGGAGAACATCTCAGTGCAGAGGATTTGTACCATCGACTAGAAACCAAAGGAGAAGGAATCAGTCTGTCAACTATTTATCGAACTTTGAAGTTGATGGCACGGATGGGAATTTTGCGGGAACTAGAGTTGGGAGAAGGTCATAAACATTATGAATTAAACCAGCCTTACCCCCATCATCACCATCACCTGATTTGTATCAGGTGCAACACAACTATCGAGTTCAAAAATGACTCCATTTTAAAAATTGGTGCGAAAACTGCTCAAAAAGAGGGTTATCACCTGCTTGATTGCCAATTATCAATTCACGCAATTTGTCCAAAGTGCCAAAGGTCTTTGATGCCTGTGTAACACTTAAGTAAGATTACTGGGGCAAGTGCTGATATTGATTATACAGGTAAGTTTTTGAGCAGTCTAAAACTAACGGCGAATGGAGGTAGGCAAGCTGTTAAGCAGTGTTACCAACACAGAGTGCAGGTGTTAGAAGCGTCCGCTTCTAACATCACTTAAGCTGATACCATAAAATTCTTGAGCTAGTTTAATGGCTCGCTTGGTTTCATCTCCCATCACGCCATTGAGAGCACCTTTATAAAAACCGCGATCGCGCAGTCGTCTTTGTATTTCCAAAACTTCAAACTCGCTTTTAGCAGCAGTTTTGACGGCATTGTGTAATTTGGCTCTAGTAGTTGGCCCGGCAATACCACTTACTGCTAGGAAGTTATCGGCTTGAAAACGTCGGACTGCATCTGCAGTATAAGGGCCATAGTAGCCATTTGGCTCTCCTTGTAAATAACCAGCTTGGATTAACTGTTCTTGAAGAACCCTAACTGGCTCACCGCGATCGCCTTGGCTGAGGTTATCTCTTTGTTTAACTGGTTTGGCAACTTCTTGTGTACCACCAACACCCAATGGTGGTAATTTGCGGAGAGTATTTGGCCCTGCAACACCATCAACATCTAATTTGTAAGCTATTTGGAATCTTTTGACAGCTTCTTCTGTAATCGGCCCAAATATACCAGTGGATTGACCAAAATAAAAACCCGCAACTCGCAAACGTTCTTGTAAAATTCTGACTTGTTCACCTTCGTCGCCTTTTTGTAATAAATTGGGACTACGGCGCTTATTGTGAGTAGAAGCATTCAGAGCATTAACTCTTTGAGTTTGGTTGCTTACAGTTCTAGCAACTTGGCTTTGGGTTTTTACAGTGCTGGTTTTTTTACTTTGGGTAGTGGCATTATTGACTTTTTGAATTTGAGTACTCGCAGTATTGGTTTTTTTGCTTTGGGCTTTAACCGTACTTTTTTGCCAGTTCTCTAATTTTTGTAAAGTTGTTGAGCCAGCAATACCATTTACTTGCAAACCGACTGCCTTCTGGAAACTACGGACAGCAGCTTCGGTATCGAAGTCATAGACTTGTGTAATCGGAGCTTGATAAAAGCCTGCATTTTTTAGTCGTTGTTGCAAAGAACGGACAGAAGGGCCTTGATCTCCTCTTTCTAATGCTAAAACACTGGTGACAGCACTGAGAGTAGACAGGGTAACGAGCAAGGGCAGCATATACTTCCAAGCCTTACCAGAAAGACGTCTCCAATCAGGTGCTGGTGTGCCCTTTAACAAAGAATTGAAATCAATCAATTCATTCGACAAGGGTTCTTCGTAGGCAGAAGCTACGTACAAATATGCAAGATTGTCCATATGATGTTTCCTACACCACGGATTTTTGTTCGATAACTGCTTCAGCTTGATGAATTAAGTTTCTCAAATTTTCCAAGGTTTGTATACTGACATCCTGCCAGAAACCACGTTTGAATGCTTCCAGCAGTCTTTCGGCAATATCACGCAGAGCGTAAGGATTTTTACTCTGAATGAATTCACTGACAATAGGGTCAAATAAATAAGCCTGGGCTATTCCTTCATACATATAGTCTTCTACACATTTGGCTGTAGCATCGTAGGCAAATAGATAATCTACTGTTGCCGCCATTTCAAATGCACCTTTGTAACCGTGACGCATAACACCAGCTATCCATTTGGGATTGACAACACGAGAACGATATACCCTAGCGATTTCTTCTTTTAATTGACGAACTCGCGGTTTGGCAGGAATAGAACGATCACCAAAATAGGTTTGGGGATTTTTCTTTTGTACAGAACGTATCGCTACGGTTAAACCTCCTTGAAATTGGTAATAATCATCAGAATCGAGTAAATCATGTTCGCGATTGTCTTGATTGTGCAGTACTATTTGCATTTGCTGCAATCGCTTCTCAAACGCTTCTGGAGATGATATTCCTTCTCCTCCTCTTGTTGAGGTGTAAGCATAGCAACTCCAGTTAATATAAGCACGTGCTAAATCCTCCTCATCTGTCCAATTTTGCGATTCAATTAAGCCTTGTAGCCCGGCACCGTAGGCACCTGGTTTAGAACCAAAGACACGGTAGTGTGATCGCGCTTGGGCTTCTTGTTGACTCAAACCCTGTGTTGTCCAAAATTCTGTTTCTTTTTGAATTTGGGCTGCTAGGGGATTTTGTTCTGGCGGTTCATCTAATGCTGCTACTGCTGCCACTGCTTGATTAAATAAGTCAATTAAATTTGGAAAAGCATCCCGGAAAAAACCAGAAATTCGCAAAGTAACATCTACGCGGGGACGTCCTAACACTGAAAGTGGCAAAATTTCAAAATCTACTACTCGTCGTGCGGCACCATCCCAAACAGGCTGTACACCTATTAAAGCTAGTGCTTCAGCAATGTCATCACCTCCAGTCCGCATTGTAGCAGTTCCCCACACCGATAAAGCCAGTGTTTTTGGATACTCACCATGCTCTTGTGTATAAACCTCAATTAGAGTTTCAGCAGCTTTTCTGCCAACATCCCAAGCCGTTTCTGTCGGTATAGCACGAATATCTACTGAATAAAAATTATTACCTGTAGGTAAGACTTCCGGGCGTCCCCGCGTCGGTGCGCCAGCAGGAGCACTGGGAACATATTTACCATCCAGCCCGCGCAATAAGTGAGTGATTTCTTGGTTTGTTTTTTGTAGCGAAGGTATTAGGCGAGAGCGTATCCAGTTGAGGGCGGAAGAGAGGGGGGGGGTAGGGGCAGTGCCTTGGGAGCGCCCTGAAGTGGGAGATAATATATTTTCTACGAGTTCAGCAGCGTGTGCTTCTAAAACTTCAACTGCGTCACCGACGGTGCGACAGGGGCATTGATATTTTGCGAGTAAAACTTGCTGGCTAATTGCTGATAATTCTGTGCTGAAATCTGCTGTGAGGGGATCGAAATCTAAGCCTAAATCTTGAGCTAGAGCACGGGTGAATCCGATTTGATGGCGATTGGGATGACGAGCGATCGCCACAATTAAATCACGCAGTTGTCTTCCGGTTGGACATTGCCCAAAAATGTGCAAACCATCACGGATTTGAGCTTCTTTCAACTCACAAAGATAACCGTCAATGTTGTTAATGGCTAATGGTTGATTGCTAATTGTTAATTGTTCTTGACTATTAGCCAATTTTAAATCGAGATGAAGATTTTCTTTAATAACTAGTTCGCGGATGCGATCGCAAATTGCAGGCAAGCGTTCCGGATTTAAACTTTCTGCTTCATAATACTCATCAATTAAATTTTCCAACTGTTGCAAACCACCGTATAGTTCTGCTCGCGTTAGTGGTGGCGTCAGGTGATCCACAATTACAGCTTGAGCGCGACGTTTAGCTTGTGAACCCTCACCAGGATCGTTAACAATAAACGGGTATAAATGGGGAAGCGCTCCCAAAGCAACTTCTGGATAACAATCACCAGATAGCGCCACACTTTTACCTGGTAACCATTCCAAATTGCCATGCTTCCCCACATGAACCACCGCATCCGCACCAAAACATTCCCTCACCCAATAATAAAAAGCTAAATAAGCGTGAGTTGGTTCCAAATCCGGTGCATGATAATTCAAACTGGGATCGACATCATAGCCACGCGCCGGCTGAATCCCCACAAAGATATTACCAAGTTGAATACCGGGAATGGGGAAAGAGTGGGAGAGATTAGAACTATTTTCTTTCTTTGTTTCTTCCTTTGCGTCCTTTGTGCCTTTGTGGTTCGTTTCAAAAACACTTCCCCACCGCTCACAGATACTCTGCTGCACAACTTCCGGTAAAGAAGCAAAATACTCCTGATACTCTTGCCAAGAAAAACTTTGTCGCACTTGACGTAATTCCTTACCTTCTGGATCGTTTGTCACGCCCGTAGTGAGATAGTGTATTAATTCATCACTCGTTTCAGGTATATTTTCCACCTGATACCCTGCCAACTGCAAAGACTTAAGGATTTCTACACAACTTGCTGGTGTATCAAGTCCTACACCATTAGCCAGACGTCCATCACGCGTGGGGTAATTTGCCAAAATCAAAGCAACGCGCCGTTGTTGGGGCGGCTTAGAACGCAGGCGCACCCAGTTGGCTGCCAGTTCAGCGACAAATTCAATGCGATCGCGCACAGGTTCATAAACAACCACATCGGTTTCTAGGTGAGGATGGCGATTTTGCACTGCCTTAAAAGATATAGCTCGGCTAATAATACGTCCATCGACTTCTGGCAATGCCACATTCATGGCGATATCGCGGGGTGAAAGCCCTTGAAATTGAAACTGCCACTGCTGTACCGAACCACTGCTGAGAATCGCCTGTAATATAGGTACATCCAATTTTTGCCATAGGGCAATTTGGGGTGTTTCTGTTTCTAGGCGTGCCAGCGAAAAACTGGTTGTATTCAGCAGCAGAGCTATTTGTTCAGAGTCTTTGGGTTGAAAAAACTCGCTTAACTCATCTTGAACATCGGCTTCTCGCAAAGAAGAAACAAAAACTGGCACTGGTTCTAAATTCCGCTTTGCCAACGCTGCACACAAAGCATCAATAACTTTAGTATTTGCCGCGAGATAATGGGCACGGTAGAAGAGGATGCCAATTTGAGGGCAGGGGGAACTGGAAGAAGAGAACACGGAGAATTGTTCTGTCTTTGCGTCTTTTCCCTGCCATTCATACAACCCGACACGAGGAACTGTCTGTGGAGGTGGTGGATTAAATGAACTAAGTTGGCAAGTATCGGCAATAAATTTGAGAGCGTTAACAATATTTTCTACGCCACCTTCAATGAAATAGCGCCATATTTTGTTAACAGTAGTCAAAGGCAGAGTAGAGTGAGATACTAAATCGGGATCTAAAGCATCATCCCCTGGTATTACAATTAGGGTTGTACCATGACGTAGGACAATTTCTCGTACCACTTCTAAACCATAAGCCCAGTAGGAACGTCCTCCTAATAGGCGCAAAATAATTACTTGGGCAAGCTCCAAAACTTGCTCGGCATAGGTATCTATATCTATTTGATGCTGCAAGCTCAATAGGTTTGCAACTCTTAATGCAGGGAAATTAGTAGGCAACTTAGGAACTGCCGCTGCCAAAGTTTGAATATCGGTATCAGCAGCCGTAAGAAATACAATGGGAGCAGGAGTTTGTTCTAAATATTTAACGCCTTCCGATTGAGGACTCCATCCTCCCGATATGGCACTAATACGATGCATAATGCTGTATTACCGTCTTAAACTGTAGATTAGAACACATTGAAAAATTTTAATTAACTGGGTACAGCCCCTCATACCTTGAATATGCTTAATTCTCCTGATTTGAGCTTTTCTCGAACCTTGCCTTTGGATGTATTTAATCAGCTTGGCGAATTGTTAGAACAGATGGCTCAAGCAGTGGAAAATGGAGCTTTGGTATTGACGGAAGCTGTACTTGCCAGAATTCATATCACACAGGAGTGGCAGAAACAAAGATTTGCGATTGTCATTTCTAAAGGGTTTAGTGTGTTGATGGTGGGTTCTCCACAGGAGGAAGAGCAGGGAAAGGCAGAAGGTAAGAGGCACAAAGAAGTCACAGCAGAGGCTTCCTCCAAAAGCGTTGCTCTTCCAAAGGAGGCTGTGAACTTCAAAGAAGTAGGAGGAAATCTGCCCAGAGCACACTTACAACATCAAGAACCTGCGGATTTGACAGCATCAATGGAAATCCCTGGATGGCAACCTCTCTCTGAGTCTTTGTTAAATGTAAAATTAACATTTGATACTGAGGCGATCGCCTCTTTTGTTGTGAAATTGAGGGATTTGTTTGAGTGCGACTCTCAGACATACCACAATATTGAACGCTATCGTCAAATTCTCGCTCCGAATGATGGTAGGCTCCAAAGTCAGTTTACGCTATTGTTGTTAAATTATTTTTTGCCGCAGCCAAATTCAGAACTTATAAATCCTCCTACCTTCTGTTCTGTTTCTATTTGTCAGCCAGTGGAAGATGCCCTGCAAAAACAACTTGCTCAAGAGCGGCTGTTAAACCAGGTAACAACTCAAATCCGGCAAAGTTTAGACATATCTGTGATTTTGGTAACAGCAATTGAGCAAGTACGGAATTTTTTGGAGTTAGATCGATTGGTAATCTGTAAACTACCTTATTTAAAAGGAGTTAAGCTTTTCAATCCTTCTGAGTTTTTTAATCCCCCAGCGCTTCAAGGTAGTTCACAAAGTAGCCCTGTTTTGGGTATACCAAATACAATCAATCACACCTTACCCAGAATACAGAAAGAGGCTTTTCCCAGTAACCAATCACCAATACCTAGTATGGAGTCTTCCTCCCCAACTCCCAATTTTGGTGAAGTTAACAAAATTTTAGAATTTTCATCTTTTTCTAGCTTATTTTCGCACTCAGGCTGTGTTATTTACGAATCCCGTGCTAGTGATGCTATTCCTTCAGTATTGATGAGTAAAGAAGACAATTGCTTTACGCTTAATTCTTCATGCTGGAAGAAGTATCAGCAAGGCTTTACTTTAGCTGTGGATGATGTTGAAAAAACTTATGCCTTAGAAGAGTGTCTGTTGAGTTTTTTAAGGAATATACAAGTTCGGGCAAAATTTGTAGCTCCGATTGTATTCGAGGACAAACTTTGGGGACTTTTGATTGCTCATCAGTGTAATGCCCCACACTCATGGAGTGAGAGTGAAAAAAGTTTGCTAACTTCTATTGCCGAACAATTGGCGATCGCTATTCACCAGTCTGAGTTAACGCGATCGCTCACTCAGGAAAAACAAACGTTAGAGCAACGAGTCATTGAGCGTACAGTAGCGCTGCACGATGCCTTAGTTGCTGCTGAAGCCGCCAGCCGCCTCAGAAGTGAATTTCTTGCTACCATCAGCCATGAATTACTCACACCTTTGACTTATGTGATTGGTATGT
Organism: Chlorogloeopsis fritschii PCC 6912; assembly: GCF_000317285.1. Lineage (GTDB taxonomy): Bacteria > Cyanobacteriota > Cyanobacteriia > Cyanobacteriales > Nostocaceae > Chlorogloeopsis > Chlorogloeopsis fritschii. Next base: position 146,309 of record NZ_AJLN01000051.1, read on the forward strand.
CTTCCACTTTACTACGCTGGTCGTTTGGAGAATTGAACGAGCGGCAACGGGATTATCTGCAAACAATCCATGATAGTGGAGAGCATTTATTAGAAATGATTAATGATATTTTGGAGTTATCCCAAATTGAAGCAGGAAAGGCAGTCTTAAATATTACAGAATTTTCTTTAGTGGACATAGCAGAGGCTACAATAGCATCGCTTTTAGCAAAAGCCACAAGTCAGCAAGTTAATCTTAGACTGGATTTACCCCTGGATCGACAACGCGATCGCTTTATTGCAGATGCCAGGCGAGTAGAGCAAATATTGTGGAACCTTTTGAGCAATGCGATCAAATTTACACCTGAAGGTGGAAATGTCACTTTACGGCTATGGATGGAAGACGATACCGCCGTGTTTCAAGTGGAAGATACTGGCATTGGTATTCCTGAAGAAAAATTACCACTGTTGTTTGAGAAATTTCACCAACTCGATCCACCCTACCGCCGTCTTTACGAAGGTACAGGGCTTGGCTTGGCATTAACAAAACAACTTGTAGAACTACATAGAGGTCGAATTGAAGTAGAATCTACTGTTGGCATTGGCTCAATTTTTACTGTATGGATACCAATCCAACCAGAGCCAGTTTTGAGTTAGTCATTAGTCACTAGTCATTGGTTAGTAGTTGGTAGTTTGTCATACTAAGTTGCAATCATAGGTAGTATTTCTCCCCCTGCTCCCTTGCTCCCCTGCCCCCCTGCCTGCCAAAACTAATATGTTTGAACGCAACTTGGTATCACTCCCTCACTCCCTCACTCTTCTCCCTTCTTTCCCTCTATGCCTATTGAAAGCTTACAGGGCGGACTAATTGTTTCCTGTCAAGCCCCTGTAGATTCACCGCTCCACAATCCATTCGTAATTGCAGCAATGGCACAAGCTGCTGTCAATAACGGTGCTGTTGGAGTGCGTATTGATACGCCTGCGCATATATATGCTGTACGTCAACGTGTTCAAGTGCCAATCATTGGACTATGGAAGCAAGTCATAGCTGGATATGATATATACATTACTCCTCAATTTCACCATGCCGCTGCTGTTGCAGAAGCGGGAGCGGATATTATCGCCATAGACGCGACGACTAGAAAACGCCCTGGTAGTGAAAATTTAGCAGTTACTATTGCCCAGATTCATGAGAAATTAGCCAAACCAGTCATGGCAGATGTAGATACAATCGAAGCGGCAAAATTAGCTGTAGACGCTGGTGCAGATATGGTAGGAACTACTCTTTGTGGCTACACTGCTGCAACCAAGCATCTTTCTCCCCCCGCTTGGGAACTTTTAACTCAGATGGTGGAAAAGCTACAAGTTCCCGTAATTTGTGAAGGCGGTATTTCTTCTCCTCAAATGGCGCGTAGGGCAATTGATTTAGGAGCATACGCTGTAGTTGTTGGCACTGCGATAACGGGGATCGATTATTTGGTGAGAGATTATCTATACAATCTTAAATACTGAGTCTTGGGTATGGGAGCATCCCAAATGGTTGAGTTTATTTTTAAACGCAGAGTCATGCACAGGAGTACAAGGTAGCTGATGAATTACAACAGCAACATCTCAAATCCAAACTCTACAGAGCAATTAGAATCATGCAGTTCTCGCATTCCAATTCGTTGAAAGCCAAGGTGCTTGTAAAGTTGATGAGCAGCAGTAAAACGAGTGTCGCTCCAGAGGATGAGACGGAGTTTCTCTGCACCGCGGGCATGAGCGATCGCTATTTCTACCAATCGTCTTCCCCAACCTTGTCGGCGTAACGAGGGATGTACATATAAGCTTTTCAACTCAGCATCATCAGGGTGAAGCAGAACAGCTCCCGTTGCCAAAATATTTCCTTTCTCTTCAATCACCCAGAATTCTCCACCGTTAGCACGAAAATAATCTCCTGGATTAAGCAGATGAGTATCTTCTTTTTCAGCATCCAGAACACAGCCATATTCAGCGTAAATTTCTGCTATTAGCTTCAGTATGCCAGGAACATCAGATGAGATAGTAGGACGAATTAAAAGCATTTGCACTGTAACTAAAACTAACTGTAGTTTTTGAGGGCAAAGTTGCAGTCAAAAGCCCTACATTCAGAGTTAATAGAACATTTGCTATTAATTATCTTCGTTTAAAAATTACCATTTCATTACCAACCACCGGGCTACGCGCCACCAGCCTGTTTTGAGAGTCGGTAATTTCTAGATGAGTGAAGTCCAATTCTTGAGAACGTTGTAAAATCTCAGCGGCTAGTTTGTTTTGTTGAGATTCTTTGAGAGTGTACCAATCATCACTAATTTTCATAGTGAGAGTACTAGTGAGAAAGTTGGCTTGAATTGATTGTATGAGTCCGGAGGCAATGCGATCGCTTACTTGTGCCACTTGATTTTCAATTGCCGCAATCAAAGTTTGTTCTGGCGTTAATACTAATGTCGGTGTCGGTGTTGGTGTCGGCGTGGGGGTTACTTCGGGTTCTGGCTCTGGTGTTGAGGGAGGAGTAATTTCTTCTGTTGGCGGCGCGGCTTCTTCTTCTGCTGATGGCGTTGGTGTTGTTAATGACTCTGGTGAAGTCGTTATGGTTGGTGAAGGTTCTTCTTCAGCAAGAGGAGTTTCTTGAGTAGGGGAAGTAGGCGGAATTGTTGCTACTTCTGTTGGCTTACTTGTAAAAATATTTGAAGTTGTCCAAATTAAAATTACGGTAGTAACAGCAATAACTCCCGTCAAAACAGTGTCGGATAAATTAGCAGACAAATTTGTTGGTAACAAAGAGCGGATTTTGGCTAATAATCCACTCCACCCAGATTGAAGCGGCTGCAAAAAACTGGAGGTTTCCTCAGTACCACCAGGAGGTTCTGTCTCCAACTTTTCAACCGTTGTTTCTAAAAGAGCGATCGCACCTCTGAGAATTTGGATAGTTTTAGCCTTCCAAAAAGGTTGAGCTTTTTGGTATTGTCTTTGCCGAAGTCGATTTTCCTCCGGTTCTGGGGAAGAAGATGGTTGTGGATTTTGATTGTCTTGTGACATGGAACTTTCACCCAGAGCAGCTAATCAAAAACATACATATTAAATTCCTGCTTCAGCCTCCCCTGCCTTAATGTATCACTTCATTGCTTCGGCTAAACTTATCAAAATATTGATTTGGATACAATTATGAAGCTAAAACGCCGTCAATTTTTATTTTTAAGTAGCCTCAGTGCTTTTGGTATAGGATTTTTAGGTGTTATCAGCCGTTATGCTAGTAACAATACTGATGAACTAGAAACAGCAGTAGCCGCCGCTCCAGCTAAAAAAGACTTGTTACTACGCTTTGTTTCTGTTGCAGATACAGGCACTGGTGCAGGAGGGCAGTATGCTGTCGCTAGGGCAATGACTAATTATCACAGCAAAAATCCCTACAAATTAGTTGTCTTAGCTGGCGATAATATCTACAATAATGGCGAAATTGAGAAAATTGGTGCAGTTTTTGAGCGTCCTTATGCTTCTTTGCTCAAACGAGGTGTAAAGTTTCAAGCTGTTTTAGGCAATCACGATATTCGTACTGCCAATGGCGATTTACAGTTAAAATATGTCGGCTTTAATATGAAGGGACGTTATTACACTTTTCGCCAAGACAAAGTACAATTTTTTGCTTTGGATACTAATGGTAATGCTGATTGGAAAAATCAGTTGATTTGGCTAGAAAAAGAATTAAGCCGCAGTAATGCCCCTTGGAAAATTGTCTTTGGTCATCATCCAATTTATGCATCGGGTGCTTATGGCAGTAATCCACAGTTTATTAAAAATTTTACTCCCTTGTTTCAAAAATATGGCGTTCAACTTTATATAAATGGTCACGAACATCATTATGAACGCACCCGTTCTATTAATGGTACGACTTATTTAATTTGTGGTGGTGGTGCAGGTACTCGCCCTGTCGGAAAAAATGAATGGACGGAGTATTCTGCTGAGAGGTTAAGTTTTGCAGCCTATGAAGTATATCCAGATAGAATCGAGATTAGCGGTATTGGTACCGATCGCCGTGTTTTTGATCGAGGCATTATTCCACTGCAAACAGCATAATTATCCTTTCTTCAGTTGGGCTTTAGCTTGCTGCCATAAGGCTTCTAACTCTTGGAGAGTGTAATCGGAAAGGGGGCGATCGGCAAAAGCCTCCATTTTTTGTAACCTTTGAATAAAGCGTTGATTTGTTCCTTGTAATGCTTCGCTGGGATCGAGGTTATACCAACGGGCAAGCTGGAGAACAGAAAACAGCAAGTCACCTAATTCAGCTTGTTGTTGTGCTGGTGTTTCGTGGGCTAGGGCGTGCTGAAACTCCTGTAACTCCTCGTGAAACTTATCCCACACCCCGTCGATATTTTCCCATTCAAATCCTACCGCAGCCGCTTTCTGGGAAATTTTCATTGTTGCCATCAAAGGGGGAAGTTTACGGGCATAGTTACTCAACTTCGCACTGAGTTTTTGACTCTCTGGAGACGGTTCTCCTTTTTCTGCCGCTTTAATTTGTTCCCAGTTTTGCCGTACTTCTTCCACACTTTGTACCGAAACTTCGCCAAATACGTGCGGATGGCGGCGAATCAATTTTTGAGCAATACCTTGAGCTACTTCCTTAAGAGTAAATTGCTCGTACTCCTTAGCAATTTGTGCTTGCAGAACAACTTGTAATAGCAAATCCCCCAATTCTTCTGCGATCGCTTCTTTGTCTCCACTTTTGATTGCATCTACGACTTCATAGGCTTCTTCAATCACGTAAGGCGTCAGCGTTTGGGGAGTTTGCGCCAAATCCCACGGACAACCTCCTTCGGGCGATCGCAACTTTGCCACCACATCAATTAATTCTTGTAACGCCGCCAGAGTTTCAGCATGATTCTGGTTTTGATGAAATTCCATAATTAATAACTAATAAAAACTTTTTGATTAAGAAGCTATCACTATTACTTTGTCCGGCTTTTACTGGTTTTCGAGCCAGACTGACGACTGCGAGCTTTCGCTTTACGTTTCTTCATTTTCGCACGCGGTAGCAAACCGCGAATACCGGATGAATGGAAACGCTTGTATGCCGAACTAGCCCAATCGCTCAAGGAATGGCTCATTGCACCAAGCTCCAATCCCAAAAACAGCGCCAGAGACTCGGTGCTGTAACTTATAAGCGATCGCCCTACATTTTCACTTAAAATCTGCCAACTCCACGCTCTATGACCTAATTTCTCGGCAACTACCACACTTAAAATTGCCAAAGTTACAGCAATAATGCCTAAATAAAGCACTCTTAAAGTTGTACCAATAATTGGTCCGTGAGATAAGAACGACCGATGGCGCAGACTTTTTTGATAAGGAATCCAAATCCAACGCAATAAACCCCAGCGTTGGTACTGGCGAGAATATATATCTAAGTCAGGGCCAAACATTAACCCACCAAACATAAATCCACCAGCCACCAACAAAGTCAGGTTGCCGCTCTGAGTCTGAACAAAAGTGAAACCAGCAACAAACGGCAAAGCCCACAGAGTAATGCGATCGTGCGTTTGACCAGAGGGCATTGAGACTTTCTAAAAAATTTTCAAAAATATTTCCCAAAAATACTAGCGCGACACGAAATTTTTTGCTATATTTAATTCTTGTGTGTGACGGGCGGTTAGCTCAGTTGGTAGAGCGCCTGCCTTACAAGCAGGATGTCACAGGTTCGAGTCCTGTACTGCCCATAGCCCTAAAAGTAATATCCAACTTAACTAAATAGTTGGACAGTTAAGTAGAGGCGCGATATATCGCGCCTCTACATCCGGATGAATACCGCGATTCGGCAAAGCCTAAATTACCACCTGAAGCAGTACAAGTTTTGATTGCTTAATGAATTATTTCATTAGCGATCCAATTGATGAAGAAATCGGGTTGTGAGGATCTAGCTTAGTCATCATTAACCACCAAAACTGTCAGTTCGTGCATCTTACCAGAGAAAAAGCCAAAATTAATGTTGCTTTTCCTCAGCAGTTTTACTGATCCCAAATCATTGCCGATCTAGGTATAAATTTGTAAATCACCGTCTTTGGCGATCGTCTGAGCTAGGATGCCTTACTGTTGTGTTTGAGCTATGCCCAATGATAACCTGCCGTCGAGTAGCAATGATACTAGCCTTATTAATAAAATCAGCTACAACCTTCATCAAGTAATTATTACCATTCAAGAACAGCAACCTGAATTATTGCTAGATAAATATAGAAATATAAACTGGCATAGTAGCCGCAACCAATCTGCGCTGAGTCTAAAACTAACAAACTTACTCAGCCAAGCTCAAGACCAAAGTACATTGCTTCAAAATTTACAGTGTTTTCTTAAAGCTCTTTTTACTCCCGAATCTTTTGATTCACCTGTATTAATAAAATTTTTAGAGACAATTCGGCAATTATCTTATTCAGAATCTGAATCAAATAAATCATCTCATTGTCTAGAAGTAGATTCATCCAAGAAATTTTTACCAACAGTAACCGCTACATCAAAACAGCAAACTGGAATCGCAATTTTACTTCTAGATGCAGAAAACATCCAACTTAATGCCGAAACTGAAAAGTTTTTAACCACAGTTTGTCATTGTCCTCTGCACGTAAAAATTGCTTTTGCTAATTGGTGCAGTATGGGTAAACAAGATTTTGAATTCCATCAACGCAGCTATGATTTAATTCATGTACCTGCTGGTAAAGACAACGCTGATGGTAAAATGATAGCCTTCGGCTCATCTATTCACGAACGCTACCCACAAGTTCAAGAAGTTTTAGTCTGTTCCTCAGACAAAGTGATGACTAATCTATGCAATCATTTACAGCAAAATGGATTAATAGTTTATCGAGTTAGTCAGCAAGGCAATCATCTCAAAATCTTGAACAGTAACACTGGTGAAACTCACATTCGTAGCATATTAGAAATACCTGATTTTAATAAATTTATTAAACAAATTCAAGGCATAATTATATCTGAAGAAAAAACCACTTCTAATCAATGGTTTAAGTTATCTCAAATTGCGCAAATATATCAGCATAAATATAATCTTGACATTAATGAAGTTACATCTCATCACTATCCGGGGAAAACAGCAAAGGATGTTTTGATTAAATATCAATCTGATGTTGTTATCTATCAACCATTAGAAAATCCAGAAGCATATGTAGCTTTATTTAGAAAACCTCAACTCAATAAGTTAAATAACAATAATTTTGCACTGAAAAAAGAGGTTACTTCTAAAGCAGATTTAGAAAAGGCATTAGTTGCTATAATTACTACCCTAATGAGTAAATTCCCCAACAACTATGTTCCTATAGAAATTTTAAGTAGCCATTTTAATAAACAATACAGTTTAGGAGTTAATAAAATGCTGGGAAATTTGGGTTTAAGCCGTAATTTCCGAGCTTTTCTAGTAAATGATTGCAATTGTTTCGATGTTCACAGAATAGGCGATCGCTGGCAAGTGGGTTTAAAAGAAGCTCTTGCCACAACCAAAAACTAAAGGCTTGCATACGCCACTGCCTTTGCTAGCAACTTCAAGTACTATTGTCAAATTAGTAATCTAAAACGCACCTATCAAATATTTAAAACTTAAACACATTAATATACAGTGATATCTAAGCTAGTCTGTAAATAAATATTACGTTTTAAGAAAATGTTAAGGATTATTACAGACTTTGACGGCCCTATTATAGATGTTTCAGAACGATATTACCGTGTTTATCAATTCTGTTTAGAAAAAACTCGACGTCCAAACCAAAAAGTACGGGAACTCTCGAAAGCAGAGTTTTGGCAAATGAAGCGATCGCGTGTAGCCGAAAAACAAATTGGTATAATTTCCGGTTTAGATGAAGTTCAAGCACAAGAATTTTCCCAATTGCGGCGGCAAACAGTACATACAGAACCTTACTTTGAGTACGATCGCCTTGCTGATGGCGCTGTAGATGCATTAATAAAAATTCAACAGGCTGGCATTGATTTAGCAGTAATGACTATGCGCCGCGTGCGGGAACTAGATTACGCGTTTAGAAAGTACGATTTAGGCAAATTTTTCCCAGAGAATCGCTGCTACTGTTTGAGTAACGATTATGTCAAAACCCGCGATATTGATGACAAGCCTTTATTGATGGCACGCGCATTAAAGGAACTACCAGCCGCTACAGATACGTGGATGATAGGCGATACCGAAGCCGATATTACAGCGGCTAAAAAGCACGGTATTAAATCAATTACCGTTGAATGTGGTATTCGCGATCGGGCACAGTTAAAGTTTTATCAACCCGACATGATTGTTCCAAATTTTAGCGTAGCTGTTAATCTCATTTTGGAGCGAGCACTGCAACCAACCAGATAAATAGCTAATAGCTAATAGCTAATGGTTTTGAAGAAATCAGCTATGAACCATTAGCTATTAACTATAATCGACTTAGCGCAAAAAGCTAGTTATTAGCCACAACAATACAAACGTCACTACAGTAGAAAACTGATTTTGCGTCAGAGGAATCAATGGTTGTATTTGCGGTATTACCCAATTAGCAACTAATCCTCCAGCAATTAAACCTATAATTAAACCGCTCAGAGTGAATAAAACCGCTCGACCAAACCTACCTTCCTTACGATTGATAAAGTAAATACTAATACCTACTCCAACTACCAGTGCCAACTGTAGAACTTGATCTGCTCCAGTTGGGTAAAATATGCTGATGGCACTCAAACCTAAATACCAAGCACCAGGTAACAACACATCTGCTGATGTTGGTTTATCCAGTATTCTTTGCAGCCATGCAGGTGACTGCTCGCGAGGGGCTGGATTTTCTTTTGGAGGTGCTTGTACAAGACGTTCTGGAAAACGGATGCGTTCAGGCACTTTAATCTTACCTTCTTGGCGCAACCGCAAACGATCCATCAAAACCGCATCATAGGCAGCTTCAATCATTTCTAGACGTTTAGCATCGCCACTGTACTGTTGTAAGAGGCGATTACGAACTTCCTGGATTTCATCGAAGCTAACGTCTTCTGGTACCCCAAGTTTTTCGTAGGGATTTTGCTCGCTCATGGGAATTTGTTTGTCTAGCCTAAAATCGGCAGCAGTCTTTTGTTGTAGAAATAATAAATTTAGGATTTATCTTTGGTGAGAACCAATGTTTTGGTCGATGTTACATCCTACCTGGATATTAGCAGGGGTAAACACAATCGACATGATAATTTTAACTATAGACACTCTAACATATGGTTAGAACTCCGTGTATCCCCTCATGCCGTTCCCCATTTAGAGCTTTACTCTAGAACTTAAGCTAAAAATACCTAAAAGGCTTTTTTATGAAAAAATTATCTTTTTCTGTTTCGGATTTGGCTGTTGACTTTGCTTTAAATAGGTTTTACTGAGCCAGCTTCAAAATTTCTCATTCCAATCCGTCGCTTGTAGATTTAAAATAAAAGCGTTTGAATTACTTAAGTAATAGGAGTAAAAAGCCTCCTGGTTTACTTAACTGTAGCGGCGCGGTAAGAGCATCTGCCCACTAGATACAGGGTTAACAATTCCCATGCCTAAACTGATTAAAGTGGCATTATATAAATTAATCGCGCTTTAGTTGCTGAAATTCCAGATTAAACTAGTATTTTAGATAATCAGGGAATTTTTAACTCAACCTTGTAAATTTTGATTTCCTGTCAAACGGAAACTGCGTTTTTGACGCAACCCGTAAGTTAATCCTAATAAATTTTTGTGCAAAGTGATGGTCATGGCTCCTGCCAAGATTCTTGTAGTTGATGACGACCCTGCAGTTCGGAACTTAATCCAACGCTTTTTAATAAAGCAGAACTACCAGGTAGAGGCTGCCGAAGATGGAAAGACAGCCCTGGCTCTTTTTGAGCAATTTAATCCGGATTTGGTGATTTTAGATGTCAATTTACCAGATGTGATTGGGTTTAACCTCTGTCAAGAGATGCAAAGCCGCAATGGTGTTTTTGTTCTCATGTTGACAAGTCGTGCAGACGAAGCTGATAAGATTCGCGGCTTCTCTAAAGGTGCTGATGACTATCTCACCAAGCCTTTTGGATTGGGAGAACTAGAAGTTAGAGTAGCAGCAATTTTGCGGCGTCAACGGATTGTAACCACAGCAGAACAAAAACGTCTTGTCTTTGAAAAGCTGATGATCGATCCCGTCAGGCGAGAAGTAACGCTCAACAGTCAACCTGTACCCTTAACGGCTCTGGAATTCGACTTGCTACATTTTTTAGCTAGCCATCCAGGTAGAGTGTGGCGTAGAGCAGAACTGATCCAGGAAGTATGGGATTATGAATATGTCGGTGACCAACGAGTTGTAGATGTACACATCGGACAAATTCGCAAGAAAATTGAAATTGATGCTAGCCAGCCAGCATTAATTCAGACTGTTCGTGGCGTTGGTTATAAGTTTGAGTGCCCTACTACTCCCTCCCAGCACTCCGACAAACCGCAGTAGCCAATCTTCAATACTCAATGCATTGGCAACCAAAACTAAACTGCAATTCTTCCAGACAAATGAATGCAGTTGTTTCAAACAACGTCACTAATGCGAATATGGCAAGCGGCAAAAGTCGCCGCTTAAATCAAAATTTAGTTTTGCTTGATTGGTAATTTATTGGCTTATGAGCTGGGGATACCTTGGACGTAACTTGCCAAGTATCAATTCAAAAAGGAATCACATGAAGACGCATCAGACTCACCAGGCAGAAAGATGCGGGAATAGAGGTATTGCCAAACTTTAGGAAAATGGTATAAATTCCAGCAAGCTCCATAGTTGGTTTCATCAGATAAATCGCTTGGGTAAGCGCCAAAAAACCTCTACAGTTAATTTCTATATTAAATACGGCATCTACCATCAAAATAGCATTTTTATATTCTTGACTGAAATATCAAAAATCCGCTAGAAACTCGTGGTTTGTTGGTAGCATTCTCAAGTTTAGTTCTAATTCTTACATAGAAATCTATTGATGGGGTACGGCGGATATCATGCCGTACCCCTAATGGGGCATTAACCAAAATAACACCGTCACATAGAAACACCTATAACTACGGTGTCTAATGGATGAGCAATTGGGCATGAATCGGGGCAGCGTATTTATGCTTAACAGTGATGGAATAACGTTTCTAAATATACACGAGCTGCACGGCGATCGCTATCTCCATTTTGAAGTAAAAACAACGACAGTGCTGCTGTCAAAACTCGGTTTTGATCCCAATCTGGATGCTTTTCTAAGTAAGTTTTGAGCGATTCGTGTAGTGTTTCAGGAATTTCTGTAAAGATGCTTACTGTTGCGTTCATGAGATTTTTCTCCTTTACAGGCTATCAATAGGGAAGTTTTGCTTGTAGTCAAAGCTCTCAGGGGAATACAAAATCATTTGTCAACCCAACAATCTGCGGTGACAAAAAGTGGGGTTATTACACACCCATAAGTGCAGACTACAAAGGCAAGCCGAATCATTGTGCGTCAAAAGGGGGTGGGGTTGTCAATGCTGCGAAATGTTAAGACATGGTTTATAAAGAATACACATTTACGGAATTATAAGGGTTATAGAAGTATTTTTGTAAAATTACTTAACAAAAACTCAGTCTTGTAAACCCCTGACAGATGTAAATAAAAAATCCCCAGTAATTCAGCAAGAGCTTATGGGATCAACAAGTGGTTGTGGAAAACTACAAAAGTGCTTGTGGAAACTCTGTGGAATCAGTGAGGAAAATTTCAGGAAATGATAAGAATTACAAAATGATAAAAATTTCAAAATAAGTGTTAGGGGAGTGGCGGAGATGGGAAAGACAAGGAAGAACTTTCTCCTTGCCAAGGAAATTTGTGTCTAAATCCCAAATATTTTCATGGTTTTCCCTCATTCATCGCCAAGTTTGGATCTTAATGCTCGGTAGGTTCCTCTCAACTATTGGCACCGGTTTAACACTGTTTTATGCTCCCATCTTTTTTGTCAATGAAATTGGTTTATCAGCAACTTCGGTTGGTTTTGCTTTGGGTAGCGCCTCAGTTTCTGGGGTAGTAGGACGAATTTTAAGTGGCTCCTTAGCAGATTCTCCCCAAATAGGACGTCGTCGTACTCTATTACTAGCAACGGCAATTTCAGCATTGGCTGCTTTAGTTTTGGCTGCAACCCACAATTTTTTCATCTTGATCGTCGGTCAGTTAATTAGTGGCTTAGGCATTGGTTTATACTGGCCTGCAACTGAAGCAGTTGTTGCCGATCTAACACCACCTGAAAATAGTCATGAATCTTTTGCCCTTACCCGACTGGCAGACAACTTAGGATTGGGGATGGGAATTGTCTGCAGCGGAGTTTTAATTAATGCAACTGGGAATTTCCGCACCCTATTTATCATTGATGCCATTTCATTTATTGTATTTTTTGCCGTGATTTATGTAGCGATCGCAGAAAATTATCAACCACAACCGATACAAACAGAATTGACTTCTCATTTTGCAGTTTGGATTTGGGCATTACGCGATCGCCGATTTCTCACTTATATTGCAGTCAATATTATCTTCACAATTTATATTTCTCAATTGCACAGCACCCTTCCCCTCTACCTCAAAAATTTTGTGCCAGTTGGGTTTTCGGCAACAGGATTTACAGCAACCACCATCAGTACCCTTTTCGCTTGGCACTTGATAGTAGCGATTTGCGGGCAGCTACCAGTTGCTAGAGTTGTCAAACGCTTTTCTCAGCCCCAAGCACTTGCAGTTTCGGCCATTTTGTGGGCAATTGGATTTAGTTCGATCTGGTTTATAGGTGTTTGTAGAACAGGGCATCTATTTTGGGCGACTTTAGCATTGGGAGTATTGGCAGCTGCTGTTGTCTCATACACACCCTCTGCTTATTCCCTAGTCACCCACTTAGCACCTGCATCAAGACGCGGCGTTTATTTCTCCATCAACTCCCTGTGCTGGGCAATTGGTTATTTTATTGGCCCTTTGCTTGGAGGTTGGGCATTAGATCAATCAAAATTATTAGTAAATTACTTTTGGTTGGGGTTAGCCTTGAGTGTTTTGCTCACCCTGGCAATTTTGCTTTATCTGAATCGGATGTTGGTTAGTAGTCAATAGCTTCCGTTCACAGATACAGGGGTGGAAGTATCTTGAAAATACCTCTACCCTTGACTCCCTACTTAACTAGTTATTTGCGATCGTCTATTTTTCTACACTTCGTTTTTCTCTTTAGCGGCGACGCTCTTGCAATTTTCGGTACACTGATTTCAAATCAACTTGATGATGGGCAAGAGCGACGAGAGTGTGATACAGCAAATCAGCGACTTCAGATGCGATCGCTTCTGCATCGTCATCCTTAAATGCCATCACTACTTCCGCACTTTCTTCACCAATCTTTTTCAAAATTTTGTTATCACCACCTGCAAATAATGCACAGGTATATGAGCTTTCATTCGGGCGATCGCGGCGATCGCAAATTATTTGAAATAATTGCGATAGAGTATCACCAGGTGGTGGAGCAATTTTCCCGTCTATCCGATGAAAACAACTACGCTCACCAGTATGACAAGCGATATCTCCTACTTGCTCTACTCCAATCAGTAATGCGTCGCTGTCACAGTCATAACGAAGACTCTGAACTTTTTGAATATGACCCGAAGTCGCACCTTTATGCCAAAATTCCTGACGGGAACGACTCCAAAACCAAGTTTCTCCTGTTTCTAAAGTCTTTTGTAGTGACTCCCGATTCATCCACGCCATCATCAAAACAGTGCCATCCAAATAATCTTGAACAATCGCTGGGACAAGACCGCGTTCATCGTAGCGAATTTTGTCAATAGGGATAGCATTTTGTTGTGAATTAGTCGCAGAAAAAAACATACCAGCTGCTTTTAAAGATAGCGAGAATGACTCATGGATTCACGATACCATTCTATTTAGAGCAGATGATATATGATGTTTAAAATAATTTTCTAAATTTATCTTCTAATTTAATCTTGTTTTTAATCTAGTCTTATCTTAAACTACAGAACTCTTATGTATGACAGACTGCATCCTCACAGCACTCAAAGCTACCTTATGAGCTTTAGCCTCTTCACCATACCAATCAAGCGCCGAGTTGTAAGCAGCCCGGTAAACATCTTGGTCAGTATCGGATAAGCGAGTGCGAATTTCAACAGGCAAGTCTTGATTGGACTTGTATAACATATTGTTATTTTCTTGGTTCAGGTAATTTTATACGATAGAAGTTCTGAGAAGACTTGACTCCTATCTTAGGATATAGCTTTTTACTTCCCACTCTTTTAGGAGAGAACCTTGGTAAATACAACGATTAAAACTACCAAATCACAAGAAATCTTCGCCGCTGCTCAAAATCTAATGCCAGGAGGGGTAAGTTCCCCAGTTCGTGCCTTCAAATCTGTGGGAGGGCAACCGATTGTTTTCGACCACGTTAAAGGCGCATACATTTGGGATGTAGATGGCAATCAATATATTGATTATGTAGGAACTTGGGGGCCAGCTATTTGCGGTCATGCCCATCCCGAAGTCATTGCGGCACTGCATGAAGCTTTAGAGAAAGGTACCAGCTTTGGTGCACCTTGCCTGCTGGAAAATGTCTTAGCTGAAATGGTCATTGATGCCGTACCCAGCATCGAAATGGTAAGATTTGTGAACTCAGGCACAGAAGCTTGTATGGCAGTGCTAAGGCTAATCAGAGCTTTCACTGGGCGTGAAAAAGTGATTAAGTTTGAGGGTTGCTATCACGGTCACGCTGATATGTTCCTAGTAAAGGCAGGCTCCGGTGTTGCTACCCTTGGTTTGCCCGATTCCCCTGGAGTGCCTAAATCAGTAACAAGCAACACTTTAACTGCGCCTTTCAACGATTTGGAAGCTGTAAAAGCCTTGTTTGAAGAAAACCGCGACCAAATTGCTGGGGTGATTCTGGAGCCTGTTGTGGGTAATGCTGGCTTTATTCCTCCCGATGCAGGCTTTTTAGAAGGGTTACGAGAACTTACCCACGAACATGGGGCGTTACTGGTATTTGACGAAGTGATGACAGGCTTCCGCATTGCTTACGGTGGTGCTCAAGAGAAGTTTGGTGTCACCCCCGATCTCACAACTTTAGGTAAGATTATCGGTGGCGGTTTGCCTGTAGGAGCTTATGGCGGTCGTCGGGATATTATGTCTATGGTTGCCCCTGCTGGCCCGATGTATCAAGCAGGAACTCTTTCTGGTAATCCTTTGGCGATGACTGCGGGCATTAAAACGCTGGAACTGCTACAAAAACCCGGTACTTATGAGTACTTAGATCGGATTACTAAGAAGTTAGCAGACGGTTTATTGCAAATAGCTCAACAAACTGGTCACGCTTCTTGTGGTGGTCAGATTAGTGCTATGTTTGGTTTGTTCTTTGCATCTGGCCCTATCCATAACTACGAAGACGCCAAAAAGTCGGATTTGGGCAAGTTTGCTCGCTTCCATCGTGGGATGCTAGAGCGTGGCATTTACCTGGCACCGTCCCAGTTTGAAGCTGGATTTACCTCCTTAGCTCATACCGAGGAAGATATTGACCGGACTTTAGAAGCAGCAAGAGATGTAATGTCTAATTTGTGACGCATCTATTGCAGTTCTAACCTGCTGCTATCTAGGAAATTGTCAGTGAATTTGCCACTATTTCTGTAAGAATAGCAACTCCGCCCAAATAATGGGCGGAGTTGAAAATTTATCAGGGCAAACATGGGAACTGCTTAACAACCACAACCACCGTGACCACAACCTTTCATTGTTTTATGGCCTTCAGCACAAGCTTCTGAGCAATAATATTTACCTTCTTTTTGAATAGCATCTTCTAGAGTCACAATACACAAGCAAGATTCACAAGCACATTTCATTTGGGTGACGGTTGTCATAATTTTCTCCTTTTCTTCCTGCCATTAAACTACAATACATGAACAGTTATTCATATATTTAAGTAATAAAAATTAAAATTACCAAAAGACGGCGAGAAAGTCCATTAATTCTAGGAATGGGATGAATAGTCGCTTGCCGTCTTTGTCATTTGGTACAAAGGACAAATGACTATTGACCAATGACTCGAAATCAACAGCTTGTTAAACTTCGCTCCGCTTCTGGATTTACAAAAAGCCGGGGATGAGTTTAAAAGCGAATTTACTATTTATTTAGTGTCGCAATTTCCTTTTCTTCGAGGAAATAGGCTAAATTACGTAATTTTACTCTTGCTTCACCCAACCTTAGCGCAACTTTAGCAACTCTTCAAAGCATTTCCAGCGAAAATTACCTGGTTAAAGTAACTTTTGATTTCAATAATTGGATTAGGGTGTAGAGCTACCCGTAATTTTTCGTGCAGCGAGTTGACAGTGCATGAGCTACTGCTTAAATCCTAACTGTCCCAATCCAGAAAATTTAGCTTATAGCGATAGGTGTCAGTCTTGTGGCTCACAACTGTTGTTGTGCGATCGCTATCGAGTTCAGAAAGCTTTAGGGCAAGGTGGTTTTGGGGCAACCTTTCTTGCCTTTGATGAAGCTTTACCGGGCGAACCGAGTTGCGTGATTAAGCAATTACGTCCGTCGGGAACCACACCCCACGTTTTGCAAATGGCACGCGAACTATTTGAGCGAGAAGCTGTGACTTTGGGCAAGATTGGTAATCATCCCCAAGTACCCAGACTGCTAGACTACTTTGAAGATCATCAACAATTTTACTTAGTTCAGGAATATATCAGTGGTGCCACTTTACAGCAAGAGGTCAAACAAAGTGGAACACTTAGTGAAGCTGGAGTTAAGCAATTCTTGAGTGAGCTACTGCCACTACTGCAATATATACACGAGCATAAGGTGATCCATCGTGATATTAAGCCAGCCAATATCATTCGCCGCACTCAAGACAGTAGATTAGTTCTTATAGATTTTGGAGCTGTCAAAAATCAAGTCACCCAAGCAAGCGTCAATCAATCAGAACAAACGGCATTAACTGCATATGCAATTGGTACACCTGGGTTTGCACCTCCAGAACAAATGGCAATGCGTCCAGTCTATGCTAGTGATATTTATGCTTTAGGGGTGACGTGTATTTATCTACTAACTGGTAAATCTCCTAAGGATTTGGAATACAATCCCACAACAGGTGAAATGATGTGGGAATCTTATGTGCAAGTAAGCGATCACCTCGTAGACGTACTGCGGAAAATGCTGGAAATTTCAGTACGCAATCGCTACAAAACAGCCGAAGAAGTACTCAGAGCACTAGATCTTGAACCATACTTAGAAAGTTTATCGAAAAGTATGATGATTCAATCTTCTGGTGATGTGAAAGACCAAGCAAATCAACATCCGGAAGATTCTAGCAACTCTTGCGCTAATATTTCTGGTTTAAGTGTAGCGCAGATAGCTGCCGCAATTCGCGCCAGACGAGCCAAAGCAGCAGAAGGTACTGGTACTATGCATATCGGGAAGACACAGCAACGAGTTGTAACCACCAAAGCTTCTACTTTGGCTAGCAAGTGCAGTGATTCCCAACAGCAACCGTCTAAAGTAATGCGACAGTTAGATCACCAAAGCCTACTAACAGCTTATCTAAAAGGTAGACGAGATTTTGCCCTTCACAATTTAAGTCTGATAAATTTGCAAGGTGCGAATTTATCAGAAATAAATTTCCATTCTTCTCAATTGGAAAGAGCCAACCTTCAAGGAGCTAATCTCCACAGTAGTGATTTTGGGCAAGCTAGTCTGAATCGAGCTAATCTCAAGGATGCGAATTTAAGCAAAGCTTTTCTTGGTAATGCCGATTTAGAAGGAGCCGATCTACGGGGCGCAGATCTCAGCTATGCTTATCTTCAAAATGCTAACCTCCGAGGAGCCAATTTGTGTGGTGCTAATCTTACTGGTGCAAAACTTTCTGAAGAACAACTAACACTAGCAAAGATAAATTGGATGACAGTACGCCCCAATGGTAAACGAGGTTTGTTATAAAAATCTTTCCACCAAAAGTTGCACAAAAGTTGTATTTGACTTTAAAAAATCAAAATTTTCTGGAATTCTTAATTTTAGTTTTGCACTATCTCTTGCCAGTGGTATTTCTCACACTGGCTTTTTTACTGCGTTTTGCAATCAAGCAAAGCTTATTTTAGCAACAAACTATCATGGCTGATTAGCGATCGGTGATATTAAAGGCATCTCGACTTTACTACATCCATACACTAAATAGCCCTTTGTGAACTGCGTACAGAAGAGGACAAGGAAACACGGGGAAATAGGGGCAAGGAGAATTGATCGGTATGTTCTTTCCCCTTGTCTCCTCCTATCCCAATTCCCTTCTGCCTTATACTTAACAGCACCAACAGTCATGAGGTGTTGCATGAAAGTTGTATTTGACTTTATAAAACCATACTTTTCTGTAATTCTTATCTACAGTTCCTTGTGCTAGATGAACCTCATTGGTATGCTACCTTTCGCCAGAGTAAAATTACTCTGGCGGTTTTTTCTTTTTTACTTTCCCTTCATCAATAGCTTGCCTTACCTCTTTAAAGACTTTTTCTTCGTTGGCACAAACTACTAATCCTGCCAAAAGTTTATCTACTGCATCCTCCAACTACCATTTCCAATGGCATTTTTCAAGATGCCAAGAATTGTTGTATGACGTTGCAGGAAAATTGCATATAAATTGACTGGACTTTCTTTCTGTAAATTATTAATTTTTTATTCAGAAATGCTGATAAATTCTAGTATTAGAATATTTTATCTACTCACACATAATTTTTTTGTAATTTATACTTGAATTAAGTTATTTTCTAGGCAAAATCTCCTAAAAATAGAATAATTATGTGATTCTCTTTGAGAGAGATTTTTCTTTCGCAAAAAACTAAATTTCTATGGAGAGTAGTTTATTTCTACCAATAGTGATTCAAAGATGTGTAGACTAACCTGTGGCAAAATACATATAACCTTTCCTTAAAGATGAACAAAAAATGGGCAACTAAACGAATTACGGTTAATCTGGCATCAAGTGAAGCCGAAAAACTTGAAAAGTATTGCCAGCAAACTGGCAGGCCAGCAACAGATGTGATTCGGGAACTGATCCGAGGATTATCTGTGCAGTCGCAAGATGAACAAAAAATGGGTGATTAAACCGCTCTCTCAACAGAGAAGATCATCCGGACTTACTGCTATGGATGTATAGTCATGAACTATATCAACACTAATTAGATGCTTCAGTATTTTTCTATTTCCATCTGCACTAGCAAGTAAGTACTTCAACAAAAATAATTACAAATTATTTAAGCTGTTCCCTATTTCCTATTCTCGGACTCCACCCGTAACTTTAATTTTGCTTAATCACTTATTTAATGATGTGGCTAAAAATGTAACTTGTAGACGTAATCAAAATCCTGAACAAAACAAAAAATCTCTTGTTGGCTTTGCAGTTTCCAAAGTTTGATAGTACCATCAACGCTGCCAGTAGCTAACATTTGTTCATTTGGGCTGAATGTTGAACTTCATTCATCTCAAATACTACTACGTCTAAAAATCAAGCTAATTCCGGTTAAATATGGTTGTAATGTAATGGGAAAATAGCTTGAGAATTTATCATTCGCCCAAGTATTTAGCTCTCAATTCCTCTAATTCTTCATCGATTTTGCTATTACCAGTAGATTGATTTGTTGGTGGCGGTGATGGCTTTGCTTTTTGATTTTGGGGCTTATTACCACCAAGAAATATAGTCTTTAGCTCTTCTAAATCTTTCTCTACTGGATTTCCTGCTGATGGTGGTGTAGAAGTGGGCGGTGATTTTGCAGCTGGTTGGGCTGGTATTACAGGTGTAGCGATCGCTTGCGAATTTTGATTCAAATCTATCAGGACTTGATCTGCTGCTTGATAGCGTCTAGCCGGAATGCTTTCTAGCATTTTGTCTAAAATCCGACTTAACTCATCGCTCACTGGAGATTTCACATATTGTCTCCAAAGCCATGTATCGTTGTTGAGATCATACAATTCAAAAGGCGATCGCCCTGTTAATAAACGCAGACAAGTCGCACCCAAGCTGTAAATATCGCTGGCAAAAATCGCCTGTCCGCGAATTTGTTCGGGTGCAACATACTCTGGGCTACCAATACTTGTACCCGTGCGATTGAGGGCTGTGTTAGTCAGAACCTTAGAAGCACCAAAATCTACCAAAACTGGTTTGCGATCGCTGTCACGATGAATAATATTTTCTGGCTTAATGTCGCGATGAATAACTTGCCTAGCATGACAAAATTGCAACACTGGCAATAAATCATTTAGCAGTTGCCGGATCTGCTTTTCACCATAAGTCCCCTTTTCTGCCAATTCCTGCGCCAAGTTTTGCCCATCGATAAATTCTTGGACAAGATACTGCCTGTCATCTTGGGTAAAATATGCCAACAGTTCGGGGATTTGGGGATGTTTGCCCAATTCATCCAGCCGCATTGCTTCTTGGTTAAATAACTCCACTGCTTTTTGCACAGTGCTAGTGCCTTGTGCTTGCGGGTAAAACTGCTTAATCACGCAGCGTGGTTTGGAGGGTTTATCCTCATCCACTGCTAAAAAAGTCCTGCCAAAACCACCTTGTCCTATGGGTTGTATAGCGCGGTAGCGTTCCTTGAGAAATAACTTGGCACCACAAGTTAGGCAAAATTTACTATTACTTGTATTTTGAGGCTTGGGGCAGCTGGGATTAAGGCAATAACTCATGTTGAGGACTCACCTGGAAATAGGGACTAAGGGCTAGAGGCTAGGGAAAAGAGATTTTCATAAAGTATTTTGTTATGGGATTAATCAAATCGGTTGATGATTTATAACTGTCTCTATTTTGCCCTGCTCTGACTGATTGTTGATATATTTGATAGTAATTAAAGAATTTTTAGCTCTTGGCTGCTGTTCTCTACCGTGCTGTTCGTGCTTCTTAAATAATAAGGAGATAGTTATGCTGGTGAGAACTTGGCGCTTTATTACTATTACTCTCGTCGCCCTGAGCATGGGGATGGCATGGTGTCATGCATTGGAGCTACCAGCCAAAATGGGTTATGATAGTTCCCTTTGGGTGACGCTCCATCAAACTCTGTATGTAGCTTTTGGCCCGCCTAATATTGGTGCATTTGTCGAGGTTGGTGCCCTGCTGGCGGCGATCGTACTAACTTTCCTCGTCCGCAAACGTCGTACAGCCTTTCGCTTCACGCTGCTAGGAACGATTTGTCTAGTCATAGCTTTCCCCGTCATCTTCTTTGCATTCACTGAGCCTGTGAATGCCCAAGTTAGACAATGGACAGTTGATACAATTCCAGCAGACTGGATGCGGTGGCGCGATCAATGGGAATACTCGCACGCAGCACGCTTTGTCTTTCAATTAATTGGGTTTTGTGCGCTTCTGCTTTCGGTACTCGTTGAGACTCCAAAAAACCGTCCGCTCATAAAAGCTCCTACAGAACGCCAACGCGAGGGCGTGGCTTAATAAAGTGTATGTTTCAAAAGTTCAGTTTTCTACACTCTTTTAGTTCGGGAAACCACACCCAAACTGAGTTGCTGTAGTTATGTCTGCTTAACTAAATTAGCAATCGAAAGGTGAGAGTGCTAATTCACTCATCACCTAATCGTACAGGTCTTATGCTGTAAACGTTTGACTTCCTGATACTGTTTTGGATTGTAAAAGAGTTACTAGACTCAGTTTTTGGGCAATCCATCTGTCACAATCATTTTTCAAATTAGTACGAGTTGTAAATTCAATAAATAATGCTTGGAGGATTAGATATGGCGCAGGTATCTCTGAGCGTTTCTACTGTCAAACCACTAAGCGATCGCGTCTTAATTAAAGTAGGTGAATCAGAGGAGAAGACTCCAGGTGGAATTCTTCTTCCGGATACTGCCAAAGAAAAACCTCAAGTAGGAGAAGTAGTGGCTGTTGGTGCTGGCAAGTGGAATGAAGACGCTTCACGCCAGCCAATGCAAGTAAAGGTAGGGGAAAAAGTTCTCTATTCCAAATACGCTGGAACTGACATCAAAATCGGTACGGAAGATTACGTACTTTTATCAGAAAAAGACATCCTTGCGACACTGACATAGTAGGAGTTAGGGGCTAGGGACAGATCAATTAATTCAAAATTTTTACTTTTTAATTTTTAATTTTTAATTTTCTAGCCCCGATCCCCAATCCTTTATACAGGAGGGATATTTATGGCTAAACAAATAATTTATAACGAAGAGGCTCGTCGTGCCCTAGAAAAAGGTATGGACATTTTGGCTGAAGCAGTAGCCGTCACTCTGGGGCCAAAAGGTCGTAACGTAGTTTTAGAGAAAAAGTTTGGCGCTCCCCAAATTGTCAATGATGGTATCACTATCGCCAAAGAAATCGAATTAGAAAACCACGTAGAAAACACTGGTGTATCTCTAATTCGTCAGGCGGCGGCTAAAACTAATGATGTTGCTGGTGATGGAACAACAACGGCGGTTGTTCTAGCTAGTGCCATGGTTAGAGAAGGAATGCGCAATGTAGCAGCAGGTGCAAACGCTATTGCCTTGAGGCGAGGAATTGATAAAGCAGCCCACTTCTTGGTAGAGAAAATTGCCGAACACGCCCGCCCAGTGGAAGAGTCTAAAGCGATCGCCCAAGTTGCGGCAATTTCCGCCGGAAACGACGAAGAAGTCGGACATATGATCGCCAATGCAATGGAAAAGGTAGGCAAGGAAGGCGTGATTTCCCTAGAAGAAGGGAAGTCAATGACTACCGAGTTGGAAATTACCGAAGGGATGCGCTTTGACAAAGGCTACATTTCTCCTTACTTTGCTACCGATCCAGAGCGGATGGAGGCAATTTTTGATGAGCCTTACATTCTGCTGACTGATAAAAAAATCACTTTAGTACAAGATTTGGTATCAGTACTTGAGCAAGTAGCTCGTTTTGGCAAGCCTTTGCTAATTATTGCTGAGGATATCGAGAAAGAAGCTTTAGCAACCTTGGTAGTCAACCGTCTACGGGGTGTTTTGAATGTCGCTGCCGTCAAGGCTCCTGGATTTGGCGATCGCCGCAAAGCCATGTTAGAAGACATTGCTGTTCTGACGGGAGGGCAAGTAATTACTGAAGAGGCTGGCTTGAAGTTGGAAAATGCCCACTTAGAGATGTTGGGCAGAGCAAGACGGATCACCATTACAAAAGACCACACTACAATTGTCGCAGAAGGCAACGAAAAAGCTGTGAAAGCTCGTTGCGAACAAATTCGCCGTCAGATGGAAGAAACTGAGTCTTCCTACGACAAAGAAAAACTGCAAGAGCGCTTGGCTAAATTAGCTGGTGGTGTAGCAGTGATTAAAGTGGGCGCTGCTACCGAAACGGAAATGAAGGACAAAAAACTCCGCCTAGAAGACGCGATCAACGCAACCAAGGCAGCAGTAGAAGAAGGTATTGTTCCCGGTGGTGGTACTACCCTGTTACATCTGGCTCCCCAACTGGAAGATTGGGCAGCAGAACACCTAACTGGTGATGAACTCATCGGTACGATGATTGTTGCCCGTGCCCTTTATGCTCCTCTGCGGCGAATTGCTGAAAATGCCGGACAAAATGGCGCTGTAATTGCTGAACGAGTGAAGGAAAAACCATTTGATGTTGGCTTTGATGCAGTAACCAATCAATTCATCAATATGTTTGAAGCTGGTATCGTCGATCCAGCTAAAGTGACTCGTTCTGCTTTGCAAAACGCGGCTTCTATTGCAGGTATGGTATTAACTACCGAGTGCATTGTGGTTGATAAACCAGAACCCAAGACTAAAGCTGCTGCTGCTCCTGGTGCTGGCATGGGTGGCGATTTTGATTACTAAAAACTCTCTACCTACTTTAAGTTAGACAAACCGCCTCCCAACTAGAGGCGGTTTCTCAAATAGAAACTTCTTGATCTACTATATGTCCATCTTCCATGTGAAGAATACGGTCAGCAATATCAAGAATGCGATTATCGTGAGTTACCATCAGGATGGTACAACCCTGTTCTTTTGCCAAATGCTGCATTAGTTCTACAACATCCCGACCTGATTTGCTATCTAAAGCAGCAGTTGGTTCATCAGCTAAGACTAATTGTGGATGATTGACTAAAGCACGAGCTATTGCTACTCTTTGTTTTTGCCCACCGGAGAGATCGTTAGGGTAGTAATTTACTTTATGTTCTAAGCCGACAGCTTCTAGCATAGCTTTAGATATAGCTTGAGCTTTTTGATAAGAAAATTTTTTGTGCAACTCTAGTGCCATTTGCACATTCTGACAAGCAGTCAAAAATGGTAGTAAATTGTGAGCTTGAAAAATATAGCCAATGTTTCGTCTTATTTTTACTAATTGTTTTTCCTTGGCTCCATATAGTTCATTTCTTAAAACTTGAAGACTTCCTGTTTGAGGAGACCGCAATCCTCCTATTAAGGTGAGTAGAGTGGTCTTACCTGAACCTGATTGTCCCATTAAGATAATTACTTCACCTGAATAAATTTCTAGATTTATATCAAATAAAATCTGTTTTCTTAGTCCTCCCTCACCAAAGTAATGGTCGAGATTTTGAATTGTGACAATAGGCTCCCTTAGCATTGGTTGAATAAAATAAATATGCTGAATTTATAAACTGTTCGCAGCGAGGAGAAGAGGGGAAGAGAGATAATTTTCCCTTCCCCTCTACTTTCTTCTTAATCCCCAATCACGAGCACCTGTACAATTAGTTTCCTTTAAATTAAAATCGGTTCTTTCAACGAGGACATGATTTCCGGAAATGTGTTTTGTAGCTGATGAATATTCAAAATTTCTTCTAAACGTTCACGCCGTTCTTCCATATCTACCTGCTTAACTTCAAAAATTTTTACTAGCAACGATATGGCTTCTTTCATTTGTTCGGTTGATGGCTGATTCTTTCCGAGTTCTTCAGCTAATTGGCGAATTTTACGTGCTGCCGGTAAAACTTCTTGAGTATATGCTTCGGTATTCGGATTATTATTTGGAGTGCAGGCGATCGCTTTTTGTACACTACCAAGAAATGTGGGTACGTAATTAACCATTGTTTACCTCTTGAAATAAGTAGTTTTTAGTTAGTAATCCAAGAAAAATAGAAGTTAAAGAGCTTAAACTTCAAATCTTCGCGGTTCAAATTGAAATGCCTCTTTCGGTAAAGACACTCCTTGCATAGATAACATCCTGGCTCTAATTACCGCAGCAGCACCGTGTAAAATATTGAGTGCGACAACCGCCACGTAGCGTTCTTTATGACTTTCCATGAAAGAACCTTTTACCCAGTGATTAAAAGAACCCATAACAGGGCCGCACCATATCTGAAAATCAACAGCGCGATCGCTTGTTCCTTGTTGTGCCCAGCGAGAACTCAAACCTAAATACCAACGAAATACGAGCGCCATCTGATGTTTTGGTTGTTCAGCAGCTTTGATTAGCTGTTTGGGATCTCTAAGGCTGAAGTACTCTTGTACCCCTTGCCAAACCTGCTCAAAGGAAGAGCGAAAATAGCGTTTTTCTATATCTTCACGTTCCTGTTGGGGAATGTCTGGCCAGGAAGGGTAGTTGCGATAGATCTGGTAGAGTTTTTTGGCGCGATTGGGAAACAGAGTGCGATTTTTTAGTACTTGCACTTGTGCGCCTAACTCAAACATATCTGCGGCTGGTGCCATTTCAGTTTGATTAATTTCTGCCTCAGCCAACATTTCCTTGACTATCTCTGAAGTGCCTGCCTCAACACAAGATTGATTAATCGAACCAGTCACAACATAGTCAGCTCCAGCAGTAAAAGCTGCTGCTGCTGCCGTTGGTGTACCAATGCCACCGGCTGCACCTATTCGTATCCTTCGGGTATAGTTGCGTTGTGCCATCACAGCATCGCGAACAGATTGGATCGCAGACAACAGTGCTAGAGTCGGCATTCTATCTGTATGTCCTCCAGAATCACCTTCTGCTGTGATGTCTTCTGCTAGAGGAATTTCTAGAGCTAGTTTTGCTTCTTCTTGTGAAATTAACCTGTCAGCTAGTAATTGTTCCAGAATTCTTAATGGCGGGGGTTCCATAAATTGCTGTGCTAATTCTGGACGGGAGAGTTTGGCAAAAATGTGATTTTGGGCGATGACAGTTTGATTTTCACCCCGCTTGAGACCTTTGACACGGTAATAGACTAAGGCTGGGGTGATCTGTGTAAATGCGGAAGCTTCAATTCGGCACACCCCATATCGTAGATAAAGATTGACAGTATCCCACTCTATTTGTGGTGAGATCGGATTACTCAAAAGATTGAAGCCATAATTTTCTTGTCCTGGAATAGCCGCTTGAATTGTGACGATCGCTTGCTCAATCCGATTTAAGTCCAGTCCACCAGCACCAAAAAAAGAGAGCATTCCCGCTTTTGCCATCGCGATTACCATCTCTGTGGAATTAATACCTCCAGCCATTGCTCCTGCGACATAGGCATACATGACTGCATGGGTATCTAGAAAAGTTGGACAGCCTAAATCATGGGGAGCCAAAGCAGGAAGTAAACCTACCACCGGGCAAGCATTACTAGGAAGAGGATCGGTTGCCCCCATGATAAATCTTCCTGTAAAAGTGAAGCGAACTGTGCCTGATGGATGTAGATAAGCGAAAATAGGAGCTTGAGAATTAGCAAGAAGCGATAAAGGAGAAAAATATTGTTCTTCCTCCAACACTAGGTATCCCAATGTTGGGGCTTTAATTTTTAGATGCATAAATTTAAAGAAATCCTTTTTATAGCTTGAGATACACTCATTTCAACTACTATTCCGCAGATTGAAGATATAAGTTTTGATTTTTGGTTTAGCGATCTCTCTTCTGTTTGCCTTTAATTAAATTAGTTAGCGACAACCAATAAAATCAGCAAAAAAACTTTCACTTGTTGTTATTTCATAGCCGACATAAGCTTTTTGGGAAATGTATATTAATGTTTTTGATAAAAGAGAAATTAGAGCAAAAACTACCATTAGTATAACTATCTCTTTTATAAACGAAAAGTTTGAAGGACTCTGAATTATATAGTTATGATGAAGATTTCTGTGGAGTTTGTGAAAAAGTAAATTTAATATTAACCTTATCTAGATAATTAACATCATATCTGATTGAATACCTATTCCTAGAGATGAAGCTGCAAATAGCTAATAGCTATGAACAACAAGTAGCTATCGACATTAGAATTTTTGCATAAATAATTTTTTACCTCACGCACCAGACGCACCAGGCGCAGAGAAATAGTTAAAAATCGAGACTTTTGCAAGAGTTCTATTGAATCAGTAATTTCTCGGACATAATATTAGAGGATTGCCAATATTGCGGAAGTGAAATTATTTCAGCGCTTATTTATTTTCTCCTTTGTATTATTAAGCTCTATTTCCCTTCATTCCTTTCTACACATAAATCGGGGAGAACTGGGGGAGAAGAAAAATTAGGGATGATTAATTTTCAAGCATCCCTAATCAAATAAATGAGACACTATCAGCAACTTAAAAATTAGACAAGCAAGGCTTGTGGTTCTGGTAAGAAGCCAACACGAATAAAGAAATCCTTGTAAGTCGAAAGTAGCTTTTCATTAACTTCAGAGCATTGAACTGAACTGCCATCTAGTGCTTGCAGGGTTTGCTGACAATCAAATCTGGGGAAGTTCAGATGCACTTCATGGAATTCTTCCAGCACTGCGGCATAGGGATAGAGGGCATTCTCGGCAAAGTTGCTACTACTCATCAGTTTGTGACGCCACTCTTCTAAAGGCAATTCTTCAAATCGGTAGCCGACACTCCGCAACCAAGTGTAGATCTGCGTGCTGTGGATGGGCGAAGGATTGGTGATGTGGAATGCTTTACCAAGGGATTGTGGTTGCAAGCTCAAGTAGGACATGGCTTTTGCCACATAGTCTACTGGTGTGAGGTCAATCAAGCAATTAGCGATCGGCATAGCTTGCATCTGAATTGAGCCAGCCAAAATTGCATAGATAAAGTGCTGGGGAATGCACATTCCTGTTTCACTGTGTCCTGATACTTCACCAGGGCGATAAATAGTAACTGGCAATCCTCGATCGCGGGCTTGGAGTAGCATCTTTTCTCCCACCCATTTTGTTTCATCATAGGCCATATTTAAATGCAGATTATGGTCAATGCTGCTGTCGTTAGCAAAGACACGATGAGCGCCCATTGGCCAAATTGCTACTGTAGAAACAAAATGAACAGGCTTGATTTTGTTTTTGAATCCTAACTTAATAATCTCCCGTGTACCATTGACATTGATAGGTTTGAGAGCTTGGTAGGGATAAATAAAGTTTACCGCTCCACCATTGTGGAAAATCATGTCAATATCTTGAGAAAGGAATTCCCATTCGTTTTGAGCAATTCCCAAACCCTCTTGAGACAAATCTCCCTTTACGGCTAGAATTCTTGACTCGTAGCTGTCGTCCCAAAGGTGGAAATGTTTCAGGCTCTTGATGATTTTAGCTTTGCCTTCCTGTGGCTGAGTACATCTTACTAAACAGTAAATATCTGCTTTGCTCTGCTTGAGGAACTGTTGGAGAACGTGTACTCCTACAAAGCCTGTAGCTCCGGTAAGGAAGATTTTATCCGCAGTTGGTTTCGGTTCATAGACAAGCCCTCCACTGTTAATTACTGGGTCGAGTAATGCTTCTTGATTGAGGAACTGGAAGCGTTTTTGGACAGCAGGGCCTGTTTGGTCGTAGATTTGAGGGTTAACAGTGGTAGCTGCTGCGGCTTGTTCTTCACGTAGCTTGTCAATTTTCTTCGCCAGTTCTGCCACAGTCGGTTCGGCAAAAAATTCCCGCATCGATAGCTTGATTTGGAACATTTGCCTAATTTTCAGGGTAAGTGGTGTCATTAATAATGAGTGACCGCCTAATGCAAAGAAATCGTCGTGAATTCCTACCCTTTCAATTCCCAAAACATCTGCCCAAATGTGTGTCAAGATTTCCTCAGTAGGGGTGCGAGGTGGCACATAAGTATTGCCCAAACCCATCTGATTGAGGCTATCTGGTATAGGTAAAGCTTTTCGGTCAACTTTACCATTCGGTGTACGCGGCATTTGTTCGAGGATGACAAAAGATGCCGGAACCATATACTCTGGCAGCTTTTCTTTCAGGAACATTTGCAACTCATTCGCTGTGGTGGAGCGATCCTGATTAATAACTAAATAGGCAATTAGTTTTTTGTCGCCTGATGCACCTTCTCGCGCTACTACCACAGTTTCTTGAACTGCTGAATGGTTGAGCAGAACGCTTTCAATTTCTCCTAGTTCAATACGGAAACCACGAATTTTTACTTGATGGTCTATACGACCTAAGTAAGCAATCCGGCCATCTTCAAGGTAGCGTACCAAGTCGCCTGTTTTGTAAAGACGAGAACTTATGTGAGGCGCAAATGGATTAGCAATGAATTTTTCTGCTGTTGCTTCTGGGCGATTGAGATAACCCCGTGCTAATCCTGTACCACCAAGGAGTAATTCCCCGGCTACTCCAATTGGTACTGGTTGAAGATATTTATCGACGATGTAAACTTTGGTATTGGTTACAGGACGACCTATTGTTGTTGATTCTGTCGCTCCTTTCTCAATCAATGTAAATGTGGAATAGGTGGTGGATTCGGTTGGGCCGTAGAGGTTGTAGACTTTCTCTACAGAAGTTTGGTTGTACACTGCCTGGGCTAAATTATTCGCAAGTGCTTCACCAGCTAAATTCACCGATCGCACAGAGTTGGGTATGACATTTTGTCGCAACAGTTCAGCGATCGCACTCGGCACGGTATTAATTAGCGTTACTTCTGTAGCTGCCGGCAAAGAAGCCAGATGTAAAGCATTTTCTGCGACAATTACTTTACCGCCACAAGCCAAGGGGAAGAATAACTCAAAAATAGAAAGGTCAAAGCAAACAGATGTAGAGAACAACACGCCACTACGCTCCTGGGCATCAAAGGTTTCCATTGCCCAGAACAAGAAATTTACCGCACTGCGATGTTCAATCCCAACTCCCTTGGGAGTGCCGGTTGAACCAGAGGTATAAATTACATAAGCCAGATTTTCAGGTGATACTTGCTGATGTAAATTGTCTGCTTGATATTTAGCAATCTCGCTGGCTTCCGTATCAATGCAGATGATTTTAGCTCTTGATTGCTCTGGCAGGTGGCTGCTTAATTTTGCTTGGGTAAGCAACACAGATACGCCAGCATCCTCCAGCATAAACGAAAGTCTTTGTTTGGGATAGGCGGGATCGAGAGGCACGTAGGTAGCCCCTGCCTTTAAAATCGCCAACAATCCTGCCACTAGATCGGCAGAACGCTCCAAGCAAATACCAACCATCGTTCCTGGCTGAACACCCAACGCTTGCAAATACCGGGCGATTTGATTGGCGCGGTGATTGAGTTGTTGATAAGTCCAGCGTTCTTGACCAAAGATAATAGCAGTACTGCCGGATGTTTTCTCACACTGTTGTTCAATTAACTCGTGAATAGTCAGATTTTGAGGATAAACTTTGTCAGTTTGATTCCATTCAAAGAGCAGTTTCTGATAGTCTGCCTCAGATAGCAATGGCAGTTTGTAAATTGGATCTGCACAGTCTTGAGCGATCGCTTTGATTAGAGTTTTGAAGTTGAGCATCCAACGCCGCACTGTTTTACTATCAAGCAAATCTGTGCTGTAATCACATTGGAGTTGGAGGTTTTCTTCTGAGCCAACAAGTGACAAACTGAGGTCGTAACGAGTGTATTGAATTGGTGTTGTTACCGTTTCAACCTGTAAGTTTCCAAATTGCGGCAGTGCAGCAGGAGCCTCCATATCCATAGATACCGTGAACATTACTGAGCGACTTTGATCGCGATCAGGATTCAGCTTTTGAATTAAGGAGGCAAAAGGATAGTCTTGGCGATCGAAAGCATTCAGAACTGACGAACGTAAGGTTGCCAGATATTCTGAAAACGCCAAAGAATCATCAACCTTGGTACGTAAAGACAGAGGATTAATCGTATTAGCAACAAGTTTTTCGGTACTGGCTTGGAGCGAACCTCCTTGGCTAAAGACGCCGACGACAAAATCATCTTGCTGTGTCAGGCGATGGAGAAAGACATTGAAAGCAGCTAAAAATGTGATAAACAGAGTCGAGCTGTGTTGAGAACTCCAAGTTTTCAGGCTGGATACCAGGGAGGCATCAAAAGGAATCACCAAGCGCGAACCACGGTAAGATTTGACTGCTGGACGTGGTGCATCTAAAGGTAAATCTAAATTGGGAATGCCATCGCGGTACTGTTGGAGCCAATAAGCTTCTGCTTCTTGAAACTCTGGCGATAGTTGCTGTTTTTTGAGCAGCTCGGTATAGTTGCGAAATTGAATTGGTTCTTCTAGTTTTACTGGTGTACCATTAATTCTCTCTGTATAGAGGCTACCAACTTCTGACAAGACCAAAGTCAAAGAGCGTTTATCAACAATGAGAGCATGACCTGTAACTACTAGCAAGTGAACATTGCTATGCAACTTCAAAACGCTTGCCCGGAATAAGGATTTTTCCATGTCAAAGGCACGCTTACCTTCATGAGCCAGCCAACTAGCTACTTGTTGCTGCAATTCCCCAGGAGTAAAGTCAGAGAAATCAGTCAGAGGTACTTCAAAATTGACGCTTGAGGCAATGCGCTGCGAATCCTCATCAAGGCTTAAAGTTGTGCGTAAAGCTTCATGGCGATTCACAACAGTTTGAAATGCTTGTTGTAATGCCTGCCAATCTAAAGCTCCATCAAGTTTTAGAATTGCTGTTTCGTGATAGGCACTGGAAGCTCCCTCTGAGTAACGAGCTAAGAACCAGATCTGCTTTTGCATTTCCGTTAGCGGCATCTGGGTGAATTCCTGAGGAGCAGATTTTTCCGATGCTGCAACAAGGTTCTCGATATCATCACCAGATGTAGCTGTCTGGGATTGTAGTAATTCAATAATGTAGCCAGATAGCAACTTGATATTAGTGTAATTATCAAACACCTTCCGCATCGAAGGTCTGACTCCAAAAGTTTCGGAGACAACCCGAAAGACATCCACAAGCACTAGAGAACTTGCTCCCATCTCTAGAAAGGGCATATGAATATCAATTTCTGAAGATTCTAGTTTGAGCGCTTCTGCCAGGATTTGACAAAGAGTTGTTTGTACTTGTTCTGGTGTGATGAGTACATCTGCCTGAGCTGTCATTAATAATCTTTCCTTGTGATGAAAATTTATTTGAGTTGATTGCTTAAATAGTGAAAACTTTTGCGCGTGGGGAAGAGGAGAGCTTGTAGTTGCGCTTTCATTGCTACTACAAGCCCACTTTTCACTCTTCCAGAATTTCTACAAAGCTATTGAGAGGAATACTGGGAATTTCTACTTTTTTTGGTGCAGATGAAATTGAGCGATCGCTGTCCTCAGTATTGAGCCAGTAACGCTTGCGGTTAAAAGGATAGGTTGGCAAAGCAATCCGTTGACGAATGTAATCTTTGTCAAATCCTTCCCAGTCTACGGGTGTGCCAAGGGTATACAAACGAGCGAGGGAATTGAGAATCGTCTGCCAGTCACTCTTGCCCCGTTCTAAGGAATGCAACCACACTGCTGTGTCACCAGGTATAATTTGCCGCGCCATATTATTTAAAATAGGATGCGGCCCGACTTCTAGAAAGACGCGGAATCCTTGTGAGGCAAGGCTTTGAATCCCAGATGCAAACAAAACTGGTTTGCGGATGTGATTGCGCCAATAGCTAGCATCGATCGCTTGAGTGCGTTCTAGGAAGCGACCTGTCAAGTTGGATACCAACGGAATCTGGGGTGGATGATAGGTGATGGTTTGAGCAAACTCGTAAAATTCATCTAGGATTGGTTCCATCAACGGTGAATGGAAGGCATGGGAGACTGCGAGGGTGTGGCTGTCAATACCTTGCTGTTCTAAGGATTGTAAAACAGCTTCTAGAGCTTGACTTTCGCCTGCAATGACTGTGTTTTGGGAACCATTCACCGCCGCGATCGCCAATTGCATACTAAAGGGTTGGAGGAACTTACTGACTGTTGCCTCATCCGCAAATACCGCTGCCATACCGCCAGTCTGCGGTAAACTTTGCATCAGTTGTCCGCGCCGTGCAATCAATCTTAACCCATCTTCTAAGCTAAATACACCAGCGACACAAGCAGCTACGTATTCGCCCACACTATGCCCTAATACGGCATCTGGCTCGACTCCGTAGGAGCGCCATAAAGTCGCTAAGGCATATTCTATGGCAAACAAAGCAGGTTGTGTATACTTTGTTTCATTTAAAACTGA
The DNA here is from genome assembly GCF_000317285.1 of Chlorogloeopsis fritschii PCC 6912. Lineage (GTDB taxonomy): Bacteria > Cyanobacteriota > Cyanobacteriia > Cyanobacteriales > Nostocaceae > Chlorogloeopsis > Chlorogloeopsis fritschii. Next base: position 179,601 of record NZ_AJLN01000051.1, read on the forward strand.
TTCTTTGCCTACTTCTGGGTAAATGACTGAGAGTAGAGACTGCTGCAAGTAAGGTTGGAGAATTTCCGCACATCGGTCTAGAGTTTGGCGGAATACGGGCTGTGTTTCGTACAGTTCCCGCGCCATTTGAATTTTTTGCGAACCTTGACCAGTGAAAAGAAATACTAAGGGCGGGCGCTTTCGCAACTCCCAACTGTCAATTTCTATACCAGTCGTGGGTTTGTCTAAGATGAAAGCTGTAAGTTTAGCCTGCAAATCTTGGACACTGTTAGCGGTAATCGCTAGGCGGTAGATGAAGTGGGAACGACCGCAGTTAGCACTGAAACACAAATCGCTTAACTTAGTATCTGGATTTTTTTCTAAGTAGGAGATGTATTGCTGGGCTAGTTCCCGACGAGAGTTTTGACTGCGTGCGGATAATGTCAAAATGTGGACTGGGCGCTCAACGATGTTGTCACTAGACAAAGTTGTCGGTGCTTCTTCAAGAATGACATGGGTGTTAGTACCGCCAAAACCAAAACTGCTGATTCCAGCACGCCGCACACCTTGTACTGGTTGCCAATATCTGAGATTAGTATTGACGTAGAAGGGAGTGTCCTCAAAAGTAATGTAAGGATTGGGGGTGGCAAAGTTTAACGTTGGTGGAATTTGTTGGTGTTTGAGCGCCAAAATAACTTTAATTAACGATGCCATCCCCGCCGCTGGTTCTAAGTGGCCGATGTTGGTTTTCACCGAACCAATCGCGCAAAATTGACGGCGCTGAGTATATTCACGGAAAACTTCTGTGAGGGCATTAACTTCAATCGGATCGCCCAAGTCAGTACCCGTACCGTGGGCTTCTATATAAGAGATGGTGTCAGGATTGACATTTGCTTGTTTATATGCATTCTTGAGAACAGCTACCTGAGAGCGACTATTGGGAGCAGTCAATCCGTTTGATTTGCCATCTTGGTTAATTGCCACACTTTTAATTACTGCATGAATTGTGTCGCGATCGCGCAGTGCTTTTTTGAGTGGTTTAATCATCAACACACCTGCACCTTCACCCCGCACATAACCATCAGCATTGGCATCAAAAGTTTTGCACTGCCCCACGGGAGACATAAACCGCCCTTTACTGAAGAAAATATAAGATTCTGGTGCAAGAATCACATAGACACCACCGATCAGAGCCGTTTCACATTCTCCCTGGAGAATGCTACGCACTGCGATATTGAGAGCCACCAGGGAAGACGAACAAGCTGTGTCTACTACTAAGCTTGGCCCTTTGAGATTAAATTGGTAGGAAACACGGTTGGCAACAATAGATAGGGAATTCCCCAAGCCGACAGCAGCAGTTACTTGTTCTGAGGAATGCAACTGAGTGCGAGCGTATTCTGCCGAACTCACACCGATGAATACCCCAGTTGAACTACCGCCGACTGTATCTTTGGCGTAACCAGCCATTTCCATCGCTTCCCACGCTGTTTCCAGAATCAAGCGCTGTTGGGGATCCATCGCTTCTGCTTCCCGTGGCGAGATGCCGAAGAAAAGGGGATCGAACTCATCGATTGATTTCATGAACCCGCCCCACTTGGTATACATTTTCCCTGGAGCTTGGGGATCGGGATCGAAGTAGTCGGTAAGCGCCCATCGCTGAGAGGGAATTTCCTGAATACAGTTGATGCCGTTAGCGAGATTGTGCCAATACTCATCTAAATTTTGGGCATTGGGAAAGCGTCCGGAATAACCGATAATTGCCATATCGGTGTCTGCTATTTCCGTCATCTGCCCTTTGGGTTTGAGTTGCCCGACTGATAATGTTTGTTTTGGTGTCTTGCCGTTCTTACTTGCTATACTCGCAGCTAACATTTCCTGTAAATTTTCATGTTGCGGTAAACTGGTTGCAACTTTGTTGGAAGATTTACCACGCAACAGGAAATCTACTTCTAGCTGGCAAACGAGTTTGCCCCATTTATCTTGAATGGGAACGGGACAGGTGTAACGTACTTCTCCTTCACGGTGCAGTTTTTCCAACAAGAGCGAGATTTGTGCCGCCTCCAGATAAACATCGCACTGCACTTCATTAATCGCCATCTCTTGATATGTGATGCGTACACCCAAGACAACGAAGTTAATGTCATCTCTAGATATTGCCCGCATCAATGCGATCGCTGCTACTGATTCTCCCAGAGCAAACAGTGCCCCAGCGTAAATTGTACCGATATGGTTAAGATTTTCTGGTTTCGCAGGCAAAATCACAGAGAGTCCCAAGGGAGTTTGCTTGACAACTTGCATCCCCAAGTTGTCAACAATGGGAACACCGAGCGGTGGTAGAGATTCTGGTGCAGAAGATATTGGCTGAGTACCATTTTCTACAGTTATTGGTACGCTTTGGGCGGGTGTGGGAGTATAGTTTTGATTTTGCCCCCACACACCTGCATTCGGCTGTTCTGACAGATATGCCGCTAATGCTTCAACGGTAGGGTAGTCAAACAGTAACGTAGCAGGAAAAGAACTCTGAGTTCGCTCTTGAATTTCTTTCACAGCCCGTACTGCCAAAATCGAATCTAAACCCATTTCCAGAAAGCTTTGCTGTGGATCGATACGTTCTGGTTGAGTTTCCAGCACTGTCGCCATCACGTTAATTACTTGCTCTTGAATTTGCTGGCGCAACAAGCGGGGCGATAGGTTGCTAGTAATAGCGATTTGTGTTGGAGGTTCTGGTTTAACTTCTACTGCTGGCGTTATGACTTCACTGTAATGTGCCGCAGTTTGGGCAGGTTCTCCTGATTGGAGTGGATTCTGGTTTAAAACTGCAACAACAGGATGGCTAGGTAGTAAATTTAACGCTTCCTTGAACGCAGCC
>NZ_AJLN01000052.1 GCF_000317285.1 Chlorogloeopsis fritschii PCC 6912
TCAAAGTCTGTTGTGACTTGGAGCGTAAAAGTCCATCTTTTGTCACACCCGCAGCATGGAAAATCGCCTGCAAATGTGAGTGTTGAGCATAGATTCGGGCAAATAACCCAGACATCGCCACAAAATCACCAACATCCACTTGTTCCACACACACAAAGCTGCCCAAAGAAATAATTGTCTGCAAACGACGAATTTTGATGCTGGTAGAATCATCTTTTGGATGTGTTTGTAGCCATTGCGACCACTGTTGTGGTGCTGGGAAAGAGGAACGTGTGGTCAAGATTAATTGCACCTGGCATTGTTGTGCTAGCCACGTGGCAACTTCTAAGCCGATTCCACCTAATCCACCTGTGATTAAATACACTCCTTGTGGTTGCACTTGCCAACCAGAACTAGGGCTTGCTGAGTTGGGAATTGGTTTAAGAACTTTGTGCCAACGTTGTCCTTGGTTATAGGCGATTTGAGTTTGGGTAATGGGTGAGGTGATTTCTTGGTGTAGTTGCTCGACGAGTTGGTGAAGATTTGTTTGAGTGTCAAGTTGGATTTCGATGGCTTGGGTTTGTAGTTGGGGTATTTCTAGGGCGATGGTTTTGAGTAAACCCCAAGTGGCTGCGCGTTCTGGTGCGCTAACTAGACTTGGTGCTTGGCTGTTGGCAGTAATCAGGCGCAATCTCAAGCCTTTGGGCAGGTATTGTTGAGTGACTAGTGCTTGAGTCAGGGAGAATAAGCTTTTTAGTCCTTGATTTAGTCCTTGTTCGAGGCTGAGAAGGTTATGGGTGTCTGTTGGGGTTGTGGCTGTCCACAGGTGTATTATTTCTTGGATTTGTTGCTGTTGAATAAGGGTGGCTAGTTGCTGCCAGTGTTGGGGTTGAGTGGGGTTGAGGCTGTAGTTGTCTTGGTTGTCGGTGCTGAATTCACTATTGGGGTGTGCTGTGATGACGCGGATGCCGCTTTGGCGCAGGCTTTGGGCGAGGGCAGTGCCGATGCTGTCGCGTTCAATCAGCAGTAGTCGTGGCTTTTGGGTTTCTTGTTGCTGATTTGTGCTGATGATTGGGCTTGCTTCCCATTTCTGTTCGTACAGGTGCGATGTTGTGACATTTTGGGTTTGGGCTTGGCTCACCGATTCTGGCTGTTTCATAACTCGCCGCAGGCGAACTTGCTTCATTTCTACCAATACTTCTCCTTCGGAAGTAACCAAAGTAACATCTGCTATCAGGTTTTCTTGAAGGGAGTTGTGGACAGAATTTAACCTCCCCCAACTGAGTATGCGTTCGGGGAGACGATTGTAAATGCGAACTTCATCGATCGCAAATGGAATGTAGAGAACTTGCGATCGCTCTGGTTGCACAACTAATGCTGCCAAGGCTTGCAGGGCAGCATCTGCCAAGACTGGATGCACTTGATAAGCTAAGGCAGTTGCCAACCAGGTATCAGGTAGTTGCAACTCAGCTAATACTTCCTGTTGTCCAACTTTAACCTCAGTTAGAGCTTGTAGTGCTGATCCGTAGGTTAAGCCTGCGGTGGCAAAACCCTGATAAATTTGTTCCCCTGACAATAATTGGGGACACCGAGCGGCAATGCTGGCAACATCAAGTTTGGCAGGATTGGTGAATGTGGCTTCTGCCAAGACAGCGATCGCATGATCTGTCCAAGCATGGAATTGTTTGCTTGGTTCTTCCTGAGAGCTACGTAAGTAGAAGTTTAAATTATGAGTATTTTTTTGTACTAGGACTTGAGTCCAAACTTCTCCAGATGCTGCTAAAGTTAAAGGTCGGCTGAAGACAATTTGTGACAAGCGATAAGTTTGATGTGGTTGCAAGTACTGTGCTGCTGCTGCCATAAATTCAATAGCACTTGCCCCTGGTAACACAGCATGATTATTGACTTGGTGATGCTGTAATAGCAGAGAATTTTGCTCGTGCCAATGTTGTTCAAATACCGCTCCTTCCAGACTTGAATGTGGTTGCCCTAGCAGTGGATGTATTTCTACTTTCCCATTGGTGGAGACGGTATTTTCTGTAACTGGTTGCAGCCAACAACGCTGGCGTTGAAAGGCGTAAGTGGGCAGAACAACACGCTTTCTAACAAAACCTGCGTCTACAGCTTCCCAATCAACTTCGACTCCTAAGCAGTAAAGTTGTGCTAGTCCTGTCAGTAGTTCCACGTAGATATCATCACCAATATTGCCAGTCAAGTCTGCACCTACTGCTAAGTGCGGCAAAATCTTGTCGGCAAACAAACTTCCTTGGCACCAGCGCTGAAGTGCTGCCTGGGCAGGAGATGATAGTTTTTGCAGTCGTGCCACAATGGAAGTGAGAATCGTTTCCTCTGCCGCGATGGTGTTGCTGAAGATTAGCGATCGCCGCGACATTTTTTCAGGAGTTTGCGAGAAAATATAGAGTTTATCTGCTAATTGGTCTTTAAAGCGCACAACCACGGCTAACCGATGCTGGAAGTGGGTTCTACCCGTATTCACCGTAAAGCAGATGTCGCGGATATCTGTGCCATCTTCTTGGTCAAGATATTCCAAATAACGCTGTACTAGTTGTTGTAAAGCTTCAGGGCTGTGGGCAGAAAGAGTAAACACATGGGCGGGGCGATCTTGAAGAGGTCTTTCTACCTGGAGTGTTGGTGCTTCCTGAACAACTACATGGGCGTTTGCGCCACCAAAACCAAAACTGCTTACCCCTGCCAGGCGTTTATCTACTCCTGGTGCCCACTGCCGCAGTTTGTCGTTGACGAAAAATGGACTGTCTTCAAAGATAATGTGGGGATTGGGGCTGTGAAAGTGCAGTGTCGGTGGTAGTTGTTGATGTTTTAGAGCTAGTATCACTTTTAACAAGCCAGCAATACCAGCAGCTGGTTCAAGATGACCAATATTAGATTTAACAGTACCAATGGCACAGAAGCCGCGTTTGTTCGTATAGCTACCAAAGGCTTCTACCAGTCCGCGAATTTCAATCGGATCGCCTAAGGAAGTACCCGTGCCGTGGGCTTCAATGTAACTTAAATGAGATGGATGGATACCTGCTTGTTGCCAGACATCTTCTAACAAGCGACGCTGGGCTTTGGGATTTGGTGCAGTCAAGCCGGCTTTGGAATGTCCGTCGTGATTCACTCCTGCGCCCTTAATTACAGCCCAAATATTGTCTTTGTCCCGTAGTGCTTTTGTTAAAGGTTTGAGTAAAACGGCTGCAAAACCTTCACCACGTACATATCCATCCGCTCTACTATCAAAGGTTTTACAGTGTCCATCCGCAGACAGCATTCCTGCCTGACCAAAGATAATTGCTCCATCCGGCGTTAGGATTAAATTAGAGCCGCCAACAAGGGCAACATCTGCTTCCTGGCGACGCAAAGCCTGGTATGCTAAATTCAGCGCCACTAAAGATGAAGAACAAGCCGTATCTACTGTCAGACTTGGCCCCATCCAGTTAAATAAATAGGAAATGCGGTTAGAAATAATCGATAAAGCATTACCAGAACCTGTATGGGCATCGTGGTAGCGATGGGCGCCCTTGAGAACATTGACATATTCTTGTCCGGCAGCACCAATGAATACTCCTGTGCGGACTTTGCTCAGATGCTCTGGTAAGTAACCTGCTATTTCTAAAGTTTCCCAGACTACTTCTAACATTAAGCGTTGCTGCGGATCCATTTGTAGTGCTTCCCGCCAGGATAAACCAAAGAAGGCTGGATCAAATTCTTCGACGCCTTCAATAAAGCCACCCCATTTACTACAGGTTTTACCAGGTTGAGAGCGGTCTGGATGGTAGAATTTTTGCCAATCCCAACGTGTTACGGGTACTTCAGTAATTGCGTCTACCCCTAACTGGAGATTTTGCCAGAACTGGGTTGGGTTGGCTGCTCCTGGGAAGCGACAAGATAAGCCGATAATTGCGATGTCTGTGTTTTCGTTTCTGTCAGGTTGCTGGCGAGTTGTGTCTTCCTGAGTTGGGCGAGAAGCAAGTGGTTGGGACAGTTGTGCTGTCTGGGTGTCGAATTGCTCTTTGAGGGTGGTGTTTGAGGGCGCAGGCTGTTGCGGTTGTGAATTCAAGATAACCGATGCATTTACCGGATTAGGGTCATCAGGTAACAGGAACTTTGTCAAAGCTTCACTGTGCCGATTAGCCAGGTATTCGGCTAGCTCGATAATTGAAGGAAATTCAAACAATAGAGTTGCATCTAGAGTCAGGTTAACGTCCTTCTCAATAGAGCTTTTGACTTGTACCGCCATGATGGAGTCAAATCCTAACTCCATAAAGTTTTCTCGCGGATTGATGTGTTCCTCTGCAAGACGCAGTGTCTGGGCAATTTTAGTGAGTAAGTAGGACTGAATTAACTTCAACAGTTCAGGGCTATATTGGGTTTTGGCGAGTTGAAGTTGCGGTGTAGTAGCTGGTGTATGACTGGGACGGAGTTGATTTAAAGGAATTGTACCTGAGCCAAGATTTCGATCGGGAGCCTGCTTAAAAATTACCCATTGTCCTGAGTTCTGGCGTAAGGCTAAATCAAACAATTGCTGTCCTTCTTCTGGTGCGATCGCTTCTAGCCCCATTGCCTGAATTCGCTCATCTGCAACTGCTTTTAACATACCTACATTACTCCATGGCCCCCAATTGATACTGAAGGCAGGGCGAGAGGGACGCAGGTAGGCAGCATAGGCATCGAGAAAGGCATTGGCAGCGGCGTAATCACCTTGACCGATATTGCCAGTTAGGGCAGCGAGGGAGGAGAAAAACACCAGAAAATCTAGATCCAAATGTTGGGTAGCTTGGGCTAAAACCCATGCACCCAGTACTTTTGGCTGCAGCACTTCCTCCATTGCGCTGATTGACTTGTGACGCAACAGTCCATCTTGAATTACACCAGCAGCATGAACAATACCGTGCAGTCTGCCGTGATGAGCACAAATCGTCTGGATCAGTGCTGTCATTTCTGCCAAATTTGCCACATCACCGCTAACGGGAATAACTCGCGCTCCCAGCGATTGGAGTTGCTGAACTTGCTTGATGCGAACAGATGTTTCCTCATGTTCGGGATTTTCTGCTAACCAGGCAGTCCATGCAGACTCTGGTGGCAAGGGTTTGCGTCCAAGTAGGTAAAGGTGGGGGCGATCGGCACGGGCAAGTAATTTGGCAACTTCACCACCCAAGCCCCCCAAACCACCTGTAATTAGGTAAGCGCCTTGAGAGTGGAGGGGTAAGGGTTGATTTTGGGAAAAAGCGATCGCTACCATCTGGGGCGTCCAACGTTGTCCTCCCCGGTAGGCGACATCATGGGATGAACTGGCAAGTTGTATTTCTTGGCAAAGTGCTTCTACAAGTGTGGCGTTCGCTTCCTGTAACGATAAATCTACACAATGACAACGTAGTTGGGTATATTCGCGGGCAATCACCCGTACCATACCCCAAAGGGCTGCCCGATCGGGGTGCGATACCTGGGTGTTATCAGTTACCGGCTGGGAGTCATTAGTAATTAGCCACAAATCTAAGGGTTGCTGGTGTTGGGTTATTGCTTGGGTAATCCCTAATAGATTAGCCAAATCTTGCCGTACACTAGCCTGGAGTTGGGAAAGCTCGGTATTGTGAAAATCTTTATTTGTGAGCGGCCAAAGATAAAGGACTCCAGAAATTTCCGGATAATCTTGATAAACAGCTTGCCATAGTTGCTGAAAGTGAGACGCTTGACCAGGAGCAATAGAAAAATTTTGCTTATCTATACGAGAAAATTCGGTACTAACTTTAACGTTTATACATATATGTCCTGCTTGTTGTAGAGCTTGGCAAAGAGCTGCTGCCAAGCCGATTTCATCCATAAAAACTAACCAGGTGCGCTTTTCGTTAGCTAAATTGACGAAAGCAGGCTCTGGTTGCCAAAGCAATTGATAGCAAAATTTATACAAATCTTTATTAGATACAGGTGCCTGGGCAGTGTTGGGTTTCCGCAGGGCGGTGACTCCTTGCAGTTCTACTAAAACCCTGCCATCGGAACTGACAATGCACACTTCACCACGAGCCACATTGGAATTTTTCTGTTCTGTCTCGCTGCGGCGAACATGAGCGAAAACCCGTCCCTGAACTTGTCCGTAGACTGTGACTTTCTCAATGGCAAATGGTAGATACAGCGAATCTGTCTGGTTAGCTGTGCCTAAACCAAGCAGCGCCCCCCAAGCTTGTAACGCTCCATCCAAGAGGGCTGGGTGCAAGTAGCAAGCTGCCGCTTCTTGCCATGAGGCTGGTGCCTCCAATACTGCCAACCCTTGACTGTCATTGATATGCAACGACTGAATTACCTGAAACCCAGAACCGTATTCAATCCCCAAGTTGCTATACCAACCATAAATATCTTGTGGCTGGAGTACTTGGCTGGTGCGAGTGCGGACTGTATCGAGATCCAAAGATGCAACCTCGACGGGATGCGTCGTTGCCACCAAACCTGTCGCGTGTTCTACCAGCTCAACTTTGCCATTTTCCTGTCGGCTGGTAACTTTAAATTTGGTTACCTGAGTTTGTGGTTCTAACAACAATTCAGCGCGTATAGGTTCCCCCGGTGCCACAATCATTGGTTTGGTGAAAGTGAGGTTTTGCACCACAACCGGAAAGTTACCTTGCAGGGCAAGAGTGGCTGCCACCACCATCTCTAGATAAACGACTCCTGGCAGCACTCCCATTCCCATAACTTGGTGCTCTCTGAGTACCCTTTCTTTTTCTAAAACAAAGGTTTTTTCAAAGCAGGTGGGTTCCTGGACTATAGATAACAATTGCGTATTTGCTCCTTGCATGGAATACTTTTTGATACCTCTTTTTGGTTGATTTAATGGTGCGAAAAATGTGTGAGAGGGATTTTTCGATCGAGAAAGATATGCACTGGTTGTGAACTGCGATCGCTAATACTCCCGTTTACCTTGCGATCGAGCATGGGATTGAGGGGAGGAGCAACGATGGGCGAGCTGTGTTGTTCCTGGTGAGAACGTTCTAGCCAATAACGTTGACG
>NZ_AJLN01000053.1 GCF_000317285.1 Chlorogloeopsis fritschii PCC 6912
ATTGGCTCCACCCATACCAAAGGCGCTTAAGCCCGCCCGTCGGGGACAACCATTGGTTTTCCAGTCTCGCAGGCGATCATTAACGTAAAACGGAGTTTGTTCAAAATTGATGTTGGGATTAATTTCGGTAATATGCAATGTTGGTGGTATTTGTTTGGCTTTCATCGCTAAAAGAATTTTGAACAATCCTGCCATGCCTGCTGCTGGTTCCAAGTGACCAATATTTGATTTGACAGAGCCAATGGCACAAAACTGTTGGCGTTGGGTATCAGTTTTGAAAGCTTGCACTAGTCCCCTGACTTCGATCGGATCGCCGAGGGAAGTTCCCGTACCGTGAGCTTCTAGATAAGAAATATCATCTGCACTCACATTGGCATCTTGCAATGCACGCTGAATTAAACGTGCTTGGGCATTAGAATTAGGTACAGTCAGACCGCTTGATCGACCTCCATGATTGACAGCACTGCCTAAAATTACTCCCCAAATATAGTCGCGATCGCGTAAAGCTTTAGATAAGGGCTTGAGCAAAATTACTCCTGCACCCTCACCCGGAACATAACCATCAGCTTGGCGATCAAAAGTCCGGCAGCGTCCTTGGGAAGAAACTGCACCCAGACGGCTCAGGGCTTGGTAATAGTCGAGGGACATACCCAGATGCACCCCACCCACTAAGGCATATTCACACTCACCCCGACGCAGGCTTTGTACTCCCAAGTGTAGTGCCATCAGTGAGGATGAACATAAAGTGTCTACTGTCAGGGAGGGGCCGCGCCAGCCGAAAAAGTAAGATATACGATTGGCAAGGATGGCATTACTGTTACCCAAACTAGAGTAGGCGTCACCATGAAGATAAGGCACATTCTCGCGTAAATAGTGGGAGTAGGTGGCACCAATAAATACACCTGTTTCTGTGTCTGTCAGTTTACCGTCAGCATATCCCGCTGTTTCTAGAGCTTCCCACACCAACTCCAACATAATCCGCTGTTGGGGATCTATAGCTTCTGCTTCCCGTGGCGAAATCCGGAACAGCAACGGATCAAATTGATCTAGGCGATCGAGAAATGCACCCCACTTGCTGTAACTTGTGCCTTCAGCTTGTGCGTCTGGATTATAGTATTTGTCAATATCCCAACGATGGCGAGGAACTTCTTTGACTGCATCATGCCCTTGACGGAGAAGTTCCCAAAAGCTTTGCAAGTCAGCAGCATCGGGGAAACGCCCGCTCATGCCGATCACGGCTATAGGTTCACTGCCAGAGGTCGAATTTTCCCAGTTAATTTGAGGTTGGGGTGCGCTGATAGTCTCTTGTATTTCATCCGAGACTGTAAAATTTGCTGTTGATTGTGGTGGTGGTTCCTCAACCTTTATCAAACAGTCGTATTGGCTGACTAGCCCCAGAGCCAAATCTTTGATACTGGCGTAGTCAAAGAATAGTGTTTTGGGTAGAGAAGTTTGGATTTTCTTCTCTAGTATCTCCACTAATTGCAGGGCAGTGACCGAATCAATGCCCATTTCTAGGAATGGTTGGTGGATATCAATTCGCTGTGGGGGAATTTGCAAATTTTGACTGAGAATTTCCACCAATAAAGATTCAATTTCAGCAGCAGTCGTGTGTCGTTGAGTAGTCGTAACTTCGGCTTTAGGAATGGGATGGACGCTCTCTGGCTCGGTGATTTCTTTTACTGGTTCTCCATCCTGCACAAATTTAGCGATCGCCACCTGAACTTTCCTCAAGCTCAATGCCTGTTCCAGATGAGTCAG
>NZ_AJLN01000054.1 GCF_000317285.1 Chlorogloeopsis fritschii PCC 6912
TTAAAGTTTGGTGTGACTTGGAGCGTAAAAGTCCATCTTTTGTCACACCCGCAGCATGGAAAATCGCCTGCAAATGTGAGTGTTGAGCATAAACGCGGGCAAATAACCCAGACATCGCCACAAAATCACCAACATCCACCTGTTCCACACACACAAAGCTGCCCAAAGAAATAATTGTCTGCAAACGACGAATTTTGATGCTGGTAGAATCATCTTTTGGGTGTGTTTGTAGCCATTGTGACCACTGCTGTGGTGCTGGGAAAGAGGAACGTGTGGTCAAGATTAATTGCACCTGGCATTGCTGCGCTAGCCACGTGGCAACTTCTAAGCCGATTCCACCTAATCCACCTGTGATTAAATACACTCCTTGTGGTTGCACTTGCCAAGAAGAAGTGGTTAATGCTGAGTTGGGAATTGGTTTAAGAACTTTGTGCCAACGTTGTCCTTGGTTATAGGCGATTTGAGTTTGGGTAATGGGTGAGGTGATTTCTTGGTGTAGTTGCTCGACGAGTTGGTGAAGATTTGTTTGAGTGTCAAGTTGGATTTCGATGGCTTGGGTTTGTAGTTGGGGTATTTCTAGGGCGATGGTTTTGAGTAAGCCCCAAGTGGCTGCGCGTTCTGGTGCGCTAACTAGACTTGGTGCTTGGCTGTTGGCAGTAATCAGGCGCAATCTCAAGCCTTTGGGCAGGTATTGTTGAGTGACTAGTGCTTGAGCCAGGGAGAATAAGCTTTTTAGTCCTTGATTTAGTCCTTGTTCGAGGCTGAGAAGATTATGGGTGTCTGGTGGGGTTGTAGCTGTCCACAGGTGTATTATTTCTTGGATTTGTTGCTGTTGAATAAGGGTGGCTAGTTGCTGCCAGTGTTGGGGTTGAGTGGGGTTGAGGCTGTAGTTGTCTTGGTTATCGGTGCTGAATTCACTATTGGGGTATGCTGTAATGACGCGGATGCCGCTTTGGCGCAGGCTTTGGGCGAGGGCAGTGCCGATGCTGTCGCGTTCAATCAGCAGTAGTCGTGGCTTTTGGGTTTCTTGTTGCTGATTTGTGCTGATGATTGGGCTTGCTTCCCATTTCTGTTCGTACAGGTGCGATGCTACTATTTGTTTTTCCGGTGGTGTGCCTTCTTCTATCCAACAGCGCTGCCGCTCAAAGGGATAAGTGGGTAATGCTACTCGCTGTCTGACAAAACCTTGCTCTACTGCATCCCAATCTACCTCTACTCCTTGGCAGTAAAGATGAGCAAGTACTGCAAATAGTTCTCCATATTCACTTTCAGCCAATTTTAGAGCTTGATTTGCTTCGATTTTTAGTTCTGCTGCTAAGTGCGGTAGGATGTTGTCGGTAAAAAAGCTTCCCTGACACCATTGAGATAGTAATGCTTGGGCTGGAGTTGGTAATTGCTGCAATTTTGCTATGACTTCGGCAAGAGCAGTGTTGTTGGCAATGCTATCTGTGAAAATTTGTGCTGCTGACAAACTAGTTTGTTCTTGTTTGCTGGCAAAATTATGTAATTTATCTAACAACTGCTCTTTGCTATTCACGACTACCGCAAGGCGATGGCGGAAGTGAGTTCTGCCTGTGTTAGCGGTAAAGCAGATATCTCGCAGATCTGTTTCAGTGTCTGTGGTTAGAAATGTGAGATAGCGTCCTACCAAATTCTGCAAAGCCTCTGTACTACGGGCTGATAAGGTGAATATATGGGCAAGTCTATCTTGGGGAGAGCGCTCTAGCTTCGGTGTTGGTGCTTCCTGTAAAACTACGTGGGCATTGGTTCCACCCATACCAAACGCACTAATGGCAGCATACTTCTTGCCATTTGCGGGTTGCCAGGGACGCAAGCGATCGCTAATGTAAAAAGGCGTTGTTTCCAAATCTAGGTAAGGGTTGGGTTCTTGGATGTGCAGGGTGGGAGGAATTTGCCCATGCTTCATTGCCAGTAGTACTTTAACCAAACCCGCTAATCCCGAAGCTGGTTCTAGGTGTCCAATATTACTTTTAACTGCACCAATGGCACAGTAAGCAGATTTGTTTGTGTAGGTGCGAAATGCTTCTGTTAAGCCTTGGATTTCAATCGGATCGCCTAGTGAAGTTCCTGTGCCATGAGTTTCCACGTAGGTAATATGTTCGGGATTAACGCCACTGTACTGATAGGCGTCGAGAATCAAATCTGCTTGGGCGCGGGGGTTGGGTGCAGATAAACCATTAGAGCTACCATTGTGATTAATAGCCGAACCCTTGATTATGCCGTAAATGCGATCGCGATCGCTGAGGGCATCGCGTAAGGGTTTGAGTATGATGGCAGCAGCACCTTCCCCACTGACAAAACCATCAGCATGAAGGTCAAAGGTTTTACAGCGTCCATCTGGTGCTTGTGCTCGACCACCACTTAAACCAACATAATATTGAGGATCGAGTAAAACATTTACTGCCCCAACTAACGCCATCCGGCATTCTTTTTGCCGCAGGCTTTGACAAGCCAAGTGTAGGGCAACTAAAGAAGAAGAACACAATGTATCTACAAACAGGGATGGCCCCTGGAAGTTCATAAAATAGGAGAAGCGGTTGGGAATCAAGGCGAGGGCATTACCCAACAGCCCGGCAAAATCGCCCCGTAGGTGTGTCCTTGCACCAGCTTCTTTGTAGGAGGAATTGGTACATCCTACAAATACACCTGTTTTCGAGCCTTGCAGCTTGCTATTTCCGTAACCTGCATTTTCCAAAGCTTCCCAAGCTACTTCCATAAACAGGCGCTGCTGTGGATCGATTTTTTGGGCTTCTGCGGGATTGATGCGGAAAAACAACGGATCGAATTGGTCTATTTGACTGAGAAAACCGCCCCATTTACTGTAGGATTTACCTTGGGTTCCCGGCTGAGTGTGGTAGTAATTGCCCCAATTCCAGCGAGATGGGGGAATTTCAGTGACTGCATCGATACCCTGACGCAACAGTTCCCAAAATTCGTTAATAGAATCAGCACCAGGAAAACGACCGGCTATACCCACGATCGCAATATCTGTATCAGCTACGGTATCATCTTCCTGGGGTTCTGCTGCAGATGGTGTAACTAAGTTGGGAGTAGTGGCAGCGACTTTAGTGACAGCTGGTGAGGGTGAGTGCTGGGCATACAAGCTTTGTACTGATTCGCTGTGGGCATCCAACAGATAATTGGCTAGGGCTGTCACCGTTGGGTGTTCAAATACAACCGTTGGGCTGAAGGCAGGCAGGTTAAATACTTGCTTCAATCTACCCACTGCTTCCACTGCCATGAGAGAATCAACGCCCTGATCGACAAAGGTAGAATGCAAGTTCACCTCTTCTTTCCGTATGCCTATCACCTGTGCCAAGACTTCCACAATTTGGGAACTCAACCACGATCGCACTCCAGTAGTTTCAGTTTGGAGACGAGCTGGGGTGGGCAATGGTGGCAATTGTTCCTGATTTTGGACAACAGGAGTATTAGCAGTGAGAGATTTTTTTGTACTTTTTGCTGTCAATCTGGCTAGTATCAAACTTTGCCCAATTTTTGAGAGAGCAGTATTTTCACTAGGAAAAACACAAACATCTTGAAAACCTTGTTCTTGGAGAACACTACGCCATTGTTGCGATGTTAATAAGGGTGTCCCTTGCCGGAAGTCGTTGCCTTGGAATAACCACCAGCCTTTTGTTAAGCCAAAAGTCAAATCTAACCAACGCTGCGGGTGTGTGAGTTCAATTAACGCTAAGAAACCGTTAGGCTGGAGTAAATGGGCAACATTGGCGAGGGTGGATGTGATGTTACTGGTTGCGTGCAGTACATTGGCAGCTACAATCAGGTCGAAACTATTTGCTTCAAAGTCTAGAGTGTTTGCTGGTGTTTCAATATCCAAGCGGGCATATTGTACAAATGGATAGTCGGCGAACTTGCGTTTGGCAACTTTGAGAAAGACATCGGAATAATCTGTAAACCAATACTCTACTTTGTCAGCAGGCAAGGCAGGTAATATCGCCGTAGTTGTACCGCCAGTGCCAGCGCCAATTTCGAGAATCCGCAGACGTTTATTGCTTGGTAAATGCTTGATAATTTCTTGTACGCTTTGGCTAGCCAAGTGATTGTAGAACTGGGCAACAGGGCTGCGTTCATACAAATCCGTGAGGATTTCCATCGAACCATCGGGGAATAAAACTTGCAGTGGCTCAACTCTCCCCGCTAGGATATCGGCTAAACAGTTACCACAACGTTGGATTAACTGCAATTGAGCTTTGTCTTCCGGAAAACGGTTAATCAGTTCAGCGATCGCTTTTTCATCTAAATCTTGGGTGAGAGGCTGTTTGGCAACGTACATCTCACCTTGGAGTTTCAGTAGCCCATCAGCTACCAAAATCTGCAAGAAACGTTGCATTACAAGCTGATACTGAGGCAAAATTCTCCCTGATTGAGAAATTTCTGTTAGGGTATGCTGTTCACCTGCACGAGTAAACAACTGCCACTGTCCCAGTAATTTTTGCAAATAATAGACGGCAAGGCGATCTATCGCTTGGAATTTGCTAGTATCAGCCAATGCTGAGGAGGCTTTGGTAATTTCGGCTTGGATGTGTTGCACTACCTGCTGCCACCCATCTTCAGAAGCAGTTTTTGTTTCTGTTTTTCCTAATAAGGGCAAGACAGTCTGGTGCGGTGACAGCTTGACGATGCCAACTTGCGCAAGCTGCATCTGCAATGCTTGAACGAAAGCCCAAATACCCTCTTGATTAGTAATCGGCTCAATTCCCTTCTGTTTCAACAATTCGTGATATCGGGGCGTTGATACGACTCCTGTTTCTCCCCAAAAGCCCCAGTTAATAGACATAGCTGTTAAACCGTAAATCTGCCTGCGGTAGTGGGCGAGGCTATCCATAAAGGCATTTGCCGCCACATGATTTGCCTGCCCTGGCGAACCAATTATCGCTGCCATTGAGGAGAAAAGGACAAAAAAGTCTAGTGGTTCATCGGCAAGCAAGCGGTGTAAAATCCAAGCTCCTCGTACTTTTGGACGCAACACCATCTCAAAGGTGCTGCTATCCATATGTGCCAATGTTCGGTCTTCTAGTACACCCGCACAATGTACAATGCCGTGTAAAACACCATATTTTTCCTTGATGTCTTTGACGATCGCTGCCATTTGTGTTTCATCAGTGACATCACCAGCTACAGGGTATACTTCTGCTCCGTGCTTACGTAACAATAAAATATCCTGCAACTTTTTGGCTGTTGGGTGATCGGCATCGTTTTGTGCTAACCAGTGTTGCCATTCTTCTTGTTTTGGCAGAGGAGAGCGATTTACCAAGATGAGTTTGGGTTGACCAAAAGCTGCTAAATATTTGGCTATTTCCATTCCCAGACCACTTTGTCCACCTGTAATCAGGTATACTCCATCTGGGCGGGGTGTCCAAGTCGGGGTGGAGAGTTCGCTGGGCAACTGAGCAAGATGTGCAACCCAACGTTGCCCGTTGCGATCAGCAATCTCTGCTGTAGAAGTTGGCTGCGTCTGAAATTCTTCCCAAACTGTCTCAGCTAGAGTTTCGCTCGTATTACCTTCAAATTGCAAATCGAGGCAGCGTGTGGTGATAAAAGGTAATTCTTTAGATACTACTCTTGCCACACCTAACAGAGACGCCTTATCGGGCGCAATATGGGCATCAGCGTTATTGACACTTTGAGCATGGGTGGAGAGAACCCATAGTTCCAACGACTGGGGAGGCAACTTTGCTACCGCTTGCGTCAAGTAGAGCAAACTATAAGCACCAAATTGCAGATTGGCTTCAATTTCCTCAACGGTTAATTCCTCAAATTCAGGAGCAGTACACGTCCAAAGGTGGAAAATGCCTTTGAGGTTAGAAAAATGACTGTTGACTGATGCTAGCAAGCGATCGTAATCGGCACTTGATTCAGGATCGATGATGTACTTGTGTTTGCTCAATACCTGAAACTTTCTCCCAGGCTTCACTTGGATGCAACAATTGCCTTGAGACGTTAATTTTTGGCTGAGGGTATTGCCAATATTTAGTTCATCAGTCAATAATATCCAAGTTCCTTTGGGTAAAGACCGTTTTTCATCTCTTGGTTGCGCCAACCACTGAATTTGATAGAACCAATCCTTAGCACTTGGGGGTTGAATTACTGGAGTTTGCCCAAAGCTGTGTGTTTGAGTCACTCGTTTAGCACACACTTGATTGAAGGTGACTAAGATTTGACCATTTTCATTGCACAATATAATATCGGCAACTAAGATATCTGCGTTATTTTGAGGCTGAGATGATAATTGAGTCCAACACCACACCCGCTGGGGCAGTTCTCTAAAAACTTGAATTTGTTCTATACAGTAAGGTAGGTAAGGATGCTGTTCTTTGCTTTCTTGACTAAATTCCAAGGTAGCAATAGTCTGCAATGCTCCATCTACTATGGCTGGATGCAATATATATTCTTGTTGATTTGACCAAATCTGAGGTAATTCTAAAAGAGCCAATACACTGCTGGAGCTAGTATAAATTTCTTTTACTGGTTGCAGTGCTGCTCCATACATCATTCCTAAGGAACAGAAATCTGCATACATTTGTTGAGGTGTTAGGGAAGAGCAAGGATGTTGGCGCTTCAACTCGGTAATATTTAAACTCTCTATAGCCGTCAGTTGTGTTATGGGTGTGAGAGTACCACTGAAATGCTGTGTCCAATTGTGGTCTTTTTTGGGCAAACTGACTACCCTAAAAGAAGTTTCTTGATTTTCTGGTTCTAGGAGAGTTTGTACTAATACCTCAGCGCGATCGCTAACTATTAAAGGCTTAGACGCCACAATATTCTTTAATGTATAACCAATCTGACCTTGAGTGTGTTTTTGGGCTGCTAGTATCATTTCTAAATATGCAGCCAGAGGAAGTACACTCGTTCCTAAGATTTGGTGTGCTTGTAATAAGTAATTACCCTGTAGTGTCAGTCGCTTTTGGTAACAAAGAGTTTGCGAATTTACCAATGCTGCTCCGATCGCTATCTGTTCGTCGATGAGGGGATGAAGTTGATTTGGCTTAGGCAATTGGTTTTTCGGTTCGTACCAATAACGTTGACGC
>NZ_AJLN01000055.1 GCF_000317285.1 Chlorogloeopsis fritschii PCC 6912
GTTACTACCTCCAAAGCCGAAGGAATTAATGCCTGCAATTCGCGGCTGAGAACCTGTTTGCCAAGGCAGACAAGTTTGGGGAATATCAAAGCAAGTATTTGCTAGGGAAATATGAGGATTAAGATTTTGGAAATGCAGATTTGGTGGAATTTGCTTGTGTTGTAGCGCCAATATCGTTTTGATTAAAGAAGCAATACCAGCGGCTGCTTCTAAATGTCCAATATTTGTCTTGACAGAACCGATAAAACATTTGCGATCGCTTGTACGGCTTTGGTTGAGAACTGCCTGGATAGACTGCATTTCAATCGGATCGCCCAAGGGTGTACCAGTGCCGTGAGCTTCTACATAGCTAATTTGATCGGGTTTGACATTAGCCTGTTTGAGGGCTTGTTGCATGACTGCTTGTTGAGCTGGACCGTTGGGAGCTGTGATTCCATTCGATTTGCCGTCTTGGTTGGCAGCGCTGCCCCGAATCTTTGCTAGTATATAGTCACCATCTCGCATGGCATCGGATAATCTTTTAAGAATCACTACACCGCAACCTTCGCCGCGCACGTAGCCATCAGCTCCAGAATCAAAGGTTTTGCAACTACCTGTGGCAGACATCATACCCGCTTGAGAAAAATTAATCGTCAGCTGTGGCTGCAACAGCACGTTGACACCACCAACGATCGCCATTTGCGATTCTTGAGAACGCAAGCTTTGGCAAGCAAGGTGGAGAGCAAATAATGATGAAGAGCAGGCTGTATCCACTGCTACACTAGGCCCTTTCAAGTCAAAGGTATAGGAAAGACGATTGGCAGCAATGCTGTGGGCATTACCCGTGCCGACATAGGCGTCTATTTCGGAGATGTCATTTAACTGGGCAAGGGAGTAATCTTGTGTAGAAATACCTATATAAACTCCCGTGGCGCTACCTGCAATTTGCTGGGGTGGAATACCTGCATTTTCTAGTGCTTCCCAAGTTGTTTCTAGCAATAATCTTTGTTGGGGATCTAGGCGTGTAGCTTCACGACGAGAAATACCAAAGAAGACTGCATCAAATTCATCAAGATTTGAAAGAAAACCACCCCATTTGGTATTCATTTTCCCTGGCGTGCCGGGTGTCGAGTCGTAATAGCTATTGATATCCCAACGTTCTGGTGGTATTTCAGTGATGGCATTACCACCCTGGCTTAACAGTTGCCAAAAAGCTTCTGCATCGGCTGCACCAGGAAAACGACAAGCCATTCCAATGACTGCGATCGCTTCAGTATGAGTTTCTGAATTAGAATTCTCTGGGATCGCAGTAGAACTTTGTTGCGGGGTATCATCAGCTAAATGTTGAGCAAGAGCGGCGATCGTAGGATAATCCCAAACAATAGTTGCTGGAATTGAGCGTTGCAGCCAAGTTTCTAGTTCTCCCGATAAATTTACAGAGTCAATCGAAGATAAACCAAAACGTGTAAATGGTTGAGTAACATCGATTGTTTTTGGCTCTAGATGCAGCCGTTTGGCGATTTGCTCGACAAGCCAAGTCTCAATTACTGATTGTTGCGGTGATTTTATAGATGACTCGGAAGTGTCTGCTACCTGGGGTGATGAAGTATGTTCAGAAGTTTTGACTGTTTCTACTAGAGATTGCCAAGCGCCTACAACCTCCAGTTGATTTTCGAGAAACTGCTTTTTAGTGGCGCGACGCATAATTTTGCCACTGGAAGTTTTGGGAATGCTACCAGGTTTGATAATCGCAATTGCATGGGCTTGCAATTCGTGAATCTCTGCAATGGCTTGGTGAATGTTACCAATCACTTCATTCACGTCAGGCTTTTGACGAAAATCTAATTCTTGAACAATAACAAGGCACTCTTTACCGTTGACATCTACAGAAAAAGCAGCGCCACCTCCAGAACGAAGAGAGGAATGGCTAGATTCTACAGTCAGTTCAATATCTTGGGGATAGTGGTTGCGACCTGCTATGATAATGATGTCTTTCAAGCGTCCAGTGACAAAAAGTTCACCATCACGCATAAATCCAAGATCCCCAGTACGCAGGAAAGGCCCTTCACCAGTATCAGCTAGGTAAGCATGGAAAGTTGCAGCCGTTTCATCTGGGCGATTCCAATAGCCTTTGGCAACACTAGGGCTTTGAAACCAAATTTCTCCGACTTCATCCGGTTGGCAACGATGTAAAGTTTCTGGATTGGCAACTATTACTTTTTGATCTAGAATTTCGTGACCGCAACCAACTAGAGTATGGGCTTTAGTTTGGCTATTGTCACCGATGGGGACAATCCGATTTTTTTCTAAGCTATCTTTATCAACATCTATATAAACTGGCAATTCATCCCTGCTACCGCCTGTCACAAATAAAGTGCCTTCAGCCAATCCATAACAAGAATAAAATGCTTGTTTGCGAAAACCACAAGCACTGAAAACTTTAGCAAATGCTTCTATAGTGTCTTTACGTACTGGCTCTGCACCCGAACCCGCTGTCTTCCAACAACTTAAATCTAGTTCTGCCAGTTGTGATTCTGTAATTTTTTCAATGCATAGTTGATAAGCAAAATTAGGTGCAACACTGGTAGTACCCCGAAAACGAGAAATTGCTTGCAACCATCGCAAAGGTTTTTGTAGAAATGCTGTAGGTGACATAAATGTGCAGGGCATTCCTACATACAGTGGCTGTAGCATCCCGCCAATTAAACCCATGTCATGAAAGGTGGGCAGCCAAGAAATGAAGCGATCGCTTGGGGAATGTTCCCAACCAATGCGAATTACTTCAGAATTATGCAGTAAGTTACCGTGAGTAATAATCACACCCTTGGGATTGCCAGTAGAACCAGAAGTATATTGTAAGAATGCTACTGTATCGCTAGAGGTATCAACATACTGCCAGTCACTCGCCAGTACTTCAGAAATGTCATCAATAGCAATCCACTGTAAATCTTGCAAGTCGGCATTTTGCATTACCATCGGTTGCACGATCGCCTTTGTGTTTGCGTCTGTAAGTACGGCTTTGGCAGATGCATCTTCCACAATCGAGAGTAGTCGAGGCAAACCGCGATTTTTTCTGGGCGGATAGGCAGGAACAGCAATTACACCCGCGTAAAGACAACCAAAAAAGGCGACAATAAAATCCATGCCTGGAGGGAACATTAATAAAATGCGATCGCCTCTTTGACAGAGTGTTGATAAATGAACTGCAACTGCTTGTACCCGTTTTTCAAACTCTGCATAAGTTAAATTTTCTGATGGATTTTCTCCATCTCCAAGAAAGGTATATGTGGTTTGATTCGGTTCAGATTGAACTCTAAAATTTAATAACTCAATCCAATTTTTAAATTCAGTAATTTTTCCTGATGTATGCAAAACCATATTTACTTCGTCCTAATCTTTTTTATATAGTTGGAGTAATTTAAGTAAATAGATAAATAATTTCTGGATTTTTGACTTGACTCACTCTATTTAAATATTGTGTGATTTTTCTAAAAACTCTGAAAAATCATGTTCACAATTTTGCGAATTTTCTAATTTGTTTTGACATTCTCTTTCTTTATCATCTTGCTTAAATAAATCAATGTTTTTGTGAGTGAGTATAAAACAATCTATTTTCTTCATAATTTGAGGAACACATGAATAATGTACTTGCCAGATACTACGAGGGCTGAGACGATAAGTTTTAGAGCTTTCTAATTCCATTGTTCGGAATTCTGAATTATCCTGCATTTTTTGGTAGAGTTTATTTGTTTCTACAGCAATTTCTTTAAAATTATTTAATTCAATTTCTAGTTGATAACTTAAAGCGTTGATAATATCACTTAAAGCTTCTAGTTGTTCTATTCTTTGTGTAAGTTCTAGCTTTAGATTTTCCTGCATTTGCTGTTGTTTAAGTTCAGCTAACTGCTGCATATGGGAGCAAAGAAAAGTAATTTCTAGTTGTAAGTTATCTAACTCTTGATGTCTAGCAAGAATTGCAGATTCGAGTGTCAGGCTATTTTCTATAGGTGAGAATGTCATACAAAGTTACAATAATCACAATCATACTGTAGTATTTAGAATAAATTGTCTAAGCATTTTTACTCGAAACAGCTTGACAGTGAAAGTATATTTTATTGCAAAAAATAATTTGCAAAGTAATCTAGCAAGAATGTCTAAGCTTTAAATTTACGGCTAATTTCTATAAGTGAGAGTTTCATGTAAAGTTTTAATGGTTACGATTATACAATAAAAATTAAGTATAGTTACTATGACAGATATAAAAATAAAGTAATTTTTATTACTTTATTTAGTCTACAAAGTAGATCGGCAAGATTTCGGAATCAAAACCAGCTTGAGATAACTAGTGCTACCTCAAACAAGAGCCAGTTGCTCTAATTCTCGTTACTAGGTTGAAGCTGGCAACGAAGATTGGTAGGCTGCTGAAGGCTTGCTTGTGGGATGGAGGCAATCTTCCTCCAGAGAACTGGTTTCTAGCTTAAGTCACAAACGGGGAGAACTAGGGGAGATTCTCCCACACCTACCCTCTAGCCTTAAAAAACATCTGCTGGATCGGCATCTCGGAGTTTTACCATTGCGATCGCACCGGATGCAAAGCACATTAAAAATGTCAACAGTAATACAAATATGGCTCGGCTAAAGTCCATATTCATAGGTAAGCGAGAGGCACTTTTAGTCAGTTCATATAAAATATTGGAAATCAAAAATCCAGGAATATAACCCAAAACTGCTAGAATGAAAGCTTCTTGTAGAACTAAACTCAACAGATAATTGTGCGTATACCCAATGGCTTTTAGTGTTGCATACTGAGCCAAGTGTTCGGTGACATCGGTGTAAAGAATTTGATATACAATCACAGCACCAACAATAAAGCCCATCAAGGCACCTAAAGCAAAAATATATCCAATCACTGAACTATTAGCCCAATATGTTTTTTCCAGTTTGATAAACTCTTCATGAGTTAGTACTTTGACGTCTTTGGGCAATTTTTGCACTAAATCTGCTTTCACGGTTTGAATATTCGCACCAGGCTTGAGGTTAATTAAACCTATACTCACCTTTTCTAAAGATTCATTAAATAACCGGATGAAGTTTAAATCACTAGTCACTAAAATGCCATCTGCGGAAAAGATAGATCCTCCTAAAGTAAATAATCCGGCTACTGTCACCTTACGGAAATTAACTTCGGTAGAAACTTCTTTACCCTGTTCAAAATTTGCAACAATTGGCCCAAATTCCGGTCTCGATGTTCTATCAAATAGCACCATATCTGGTAGCTTAACTTTATCAAGATTTGCATTCATTTCTGGTAAATCAAAAACTCGCTCATCTGGATTAAAACTGAAAATTAGGATGGCACGGTTGCGAGGTTGATTAGGATTTTTCCAATCTGAAAAACGTATGTAGAGAGAGTTAACTGAATCTACACCATTAGCACTCAAAGCTTGGTAAAGACGACGTCTCGGAAAATGTAGTCTGTAAGTAACATCTATTAAATTTTCTACACGGGGATTAATTAGAATTAAATCTGCGTGTAGTTTTTTGTGTATTTCAGTTGCACTATCATAAAGAGCAACTTGAAACCCCAATTGCATAAATATTAATAGAGTTGAAAAAGCGATACCAGCTAATACTACTAATAACCTGGTTTTTTGACTCATTAATTGCAGCCAAGCTACAGGTATCATCTTCCACATTTTCTTAACATCCTTACCATATTTATGTATATATAGCAATCCGATTTTATTTTTGAAAAAATCTAAGAAGACTTTGGTGCGTTACCAGCGTGACAAGACTAAAATGATGCGATAGAAAAGGCTCGTAGCAACCTATGATCGGAATTTGACTACTAATATAAAAACTTCTTGCAGTAATCACGATCTAGATTAATTACAACCACAGATAGACACAGATGTTATCGGTGTTTATCGGTGTCCATCTGTGGTCGATTTGTTTAAAAATAGAATGAGTGTAATAGGTTTAATACACTAGTTTAGCCTTTTCACACCAGTATGTTTCAAAAATAAAAATGAGTTCTAGAATTTAAGAATTTTAGTATAGTAAATTTGCTGAAATTTACTATGCTAATTAACCAACACTTTCTACCTGCATATAAATTCCATCTTGAGGATGTAAAGTAATATCAAATTGGTGTTTCACCTGAAAGTCAGGTATTAAATGAAAACGGTATTCTTGTAAGATTTTTGGAATTATGAGTTGCATCATCATCATTGCAAAATTTCTACCAATACATGAACGTGCCCCTGTGCCAAAGGGAATATAAGCCAATTCAGAATGTGTTGACTCTAGCGCGGGATCGAAGCGCTCTGGTTTAAACTCGTGGGGATTTGACCAAAACTCAGGATGGCGGTGCATAATTAGAGGACTAATGTAGACTACAGTATTGGCAGGTATCTCGTAATCTCCCAATCTATCTGGCTGAAGAGGGCTGCGTGCAAAGATCCAAATCGGTGGATACAAGCGTAACGATTCTTGAATTACCATGCGCGTATACTTCATTCGAGGAATATCTTGATAAGTTGGCGGCTCATTTCCAAGCATGGATTCCACCTCGCACCGCAATTTCTCTTCTACCTGTGGATGTTGTGACAGGAGGTAAAATAGCCAAGAAAGGGCGCTGGCTGTAGTCTCGTAACCTGCGACTAAAAGTGTCAGGATTTGATCTCTAATTTCGCGATCGCTAAGGGAATCACCTGTGGCTTGATCACGCGCTTGAATTAGAGCATTCATTAAATTCATTTCCTGTTTTTGCTGCTGGCGGTATGCTGCAATCATTGCAAAAACCATTCGATCCAAAGTTTGTAGAGCCTGACGGGTTTGGAGATTGCCTGAAGTTGGCACCCATAAAGGTAAAGTTATGGGTGTGATCAAGCGTCTTGCTACTTCTGCTTGGAGAACATCTACTGTATGAATGAAGGTTTGCCACTCATCTGTGACATTTGCCCCAAATAAAGTTGGAGCTACAATGTCTAGTGTCAAATGCAACATTTCATCTTTGAGATTCAAGACTTGATTTGTATTAGCTGCTACTTGCCAGCGTTTGATATAAGCTGCTGTCGCTTCAGAAATCATGGCAGCATAATTTGCCATTTGATTGGCATGAAAGACGGGCTGGGCGATGCGACGCAGGCGTGCCCATACTTCATCATCTGTTGTCAGCAGGCCTTGTCCCAAAAATGGTGTAGCCTCTGCTAAAAACTTGCGATCGCGATGGTAGTTTTTGCGATTCGTAATCAGGATATGTTTGATATAGTCTGGATGGTTGAGGAAGTAAAAATCTATTGGCCCCATCCGAAATTTGACAATATCGCCATATTGACTGCTAACATCGCTCAAGAACCGAAAAGGTTCGGTTTGAAATTGCGATAGATTACCCCAAAATCCCCGTGTTGGAGGGCTGGGAACAGTCTTTGTGGCGCGTGTAGCAATTGTCATTTCTAATTTTCCTGAATTAATTTAAGTGTTTTCACAAATTCCGATGATGTAAATGTTATCTTTGATTAACGTATATTTCCTTAAGCGAGGAGCAGTAAGTTAATTTATATTTACATCAATATACTGAGAGATACTTCTGATGTGCAGTCTGGAATTGTCTACACGCAAACTTGGATAAATTTCGGAAATGACAATTGCGGTGGTGTAATCAACACTGTATGAGACAAATTACTGTAATGACGCAAGCACTACACAAGATATAAGGAATATGCGAGTTTTTGTCACAGGTGGAAATGGTTTTTTAGGTTCAGCAGTTGTACGGAGCCTGATTGAGAAAGGGCATCAAGTACGCTGTCTTTTACGTTATTCAAGTAACACGTCTCGCATTGATGGATTACCGATTGAACGGGTATTAGGTGATATGCATGATTGTGCATCACTAGAAGCTGGGATGAGCGGATGCGATGGTGTCATCCACCTGGCAGGCATCTCAGACTGGATGGAAATTACCTCATCTAAGATGCACGAATCGATTGTTGTCGGCACAAAAAATGTTCTCAATACTGCTCTCAAAGTTGGTAAACCACGTTTTGTCTACATCAGTACTATCTCTGCAGTTAACGGTACACCTAAACCGATTTTGCAAAATGAGGATACACCATGTACCTTAAACTTGGATGAGTTTGCTTTTGTTAAGGCTAAACGCGAAGCAGAAGTTCTGTGTTACCAAGCTGCGGCTGCGGGCGCTCCTGTGATGGTGGTTTGTCCTCCAGAAACTTTTGGCCCTAATGATATTGATTTTATTACTTCTCGCAATTTAATTAATTGGTATAATTCATCGCCTGTTTTAGTATCTGTGGGTGGAGTTTGCGTGGGATATGTCGATGATGTCGCAGCAGGAATAGTTGCTGCTCTCGAAAAAGGTAAACCAGGCGATCGCTACATCTTGGGTGGCGAAAATGTGACTGTAAAACAGATAGCAGAACTGATGTTTGAGATTTTAGGAGAAAAAAGAAACATCATCGAAATTCCCAACTCAATTATTAGATTTCTAACTAAAGTAGCCTGTAGTTTACATTTACCACTTCCGTATAATCCATACATCGTGCCTTATGCAACGCGATTTTGGTTTATGGATAATACCAAGGCTACAAAAGAATTGGGAATTTCTTTCCGCTCGGCACGAGAAGCATTAGCACCTACTATGGCTTGGCTAAAAGAAACAAATAGTATTTAAAGTAATATGCAAAGAGAATTAGGTATATCCGAAAGAGTTGTATGGCTTCTTAGTGAAGCTGGTTCTAATAACTTTGTGATCATCGCTAAAATCAGTGGTTTTCTCTCAGAACCAATTCTGCGTCAGGCGCTGATACTGATGCAAAAAAAGCATCCTCTTTTGGATGTACATATTGAGTTGGTTGGAGAAACTCCTCAATTTGTTTCCGCAGGCACGCCAGAAATTCCATTACGTATTCTTGAACTCAACAGTGCCGATGATTGGATTCAACAAGCCAACATCGAAATGAATCTTCCCTTTTGTTGGCAACAGGAACCATTGGTAAGATTAGTGTGGTTGAAAGCACAGCAAGAGCAGATTATTCTTGTTACCTTTCACCATGCTATTGGTGATGCAAAAGCAGGTACTTATTTTGTACGTGATTTATTATCAATTGCGAGCGAACTCATAATTGATGGTACTGCTAAAAGTCATCTACCTTTACCCGAAAGGCCTCCTAGTGATGAACTAATTCCAGCTAATTTCCAAGGCATTAAAGGTGCATTTAATGTAATAGAAGGAGGATTACGTCAAGGGTTGATGTTAACTAAACAGCCCAAAAAAATTCCTCCGGAAAAAGATGTGCCAGTTGCAGAAGTACGTACTTATATAATTCATAAAACTTTGCCGCCAGAGATTACACAATTAATGAAAAAATCTTGTCAAGGAGAAAATACTTCTGTTCATGGTTTGATTTGTGCTTTGATGTTAAAGGCGGTAGCAAATAGGATTTCAGCTACAGAAAAAGAATTGATTGCTCTCGGTTGTTTTTCTACTATTAATATACGTAATTTATTAACTCCTCAGATAGGAGATGAAATAGGTTTATACGTTTCTGGAATTTCTACATTTCACCAAGTTGGGAACAACACTCCTGTTTGGGATATAGCTAGAGAAGTCAAAAATAATCTTGCTCGCTTGCTAGAAAAAGGTGAGGCATTTGCAACGTTAATGTTACAGAAAAATCTGTTACGCAAAAAGATTACTCCTCTACAATTAGCGCAGCAAGCCAATCAGTTTTTTCTATCAGCAACCTGTGTCACTAATCTTGGACAATTAGACATTCCTCAAAAGTACGGCACTTTAGAATTAGAAGCACTACATTTTTGTGTTGCTGGTAATGCTTTTCCAGGAGGAGGTATTGGTGTTGCTGCCACAACATTTAATGGACAAGCAACATTTAATTTTATGTTTGGTGTACCGCTCATGTCTCCCAATACAGCGGAAGCAATAGTTAATGATGTCTTAGAGACTTTAAATCAGGCAATTGGAGTCTCTTGACAATAAATTAAATCAGGGATGTGCACATTTTAAATATCAAATTTTAGCTGTTTTGTCCTTAGTTATTACTATCATGGAATCAATCATAAATGCCTGCGGATTTTAGGAAAGAATCTTTGCTAAAACCTTCAGCTAAGAAGGTGATTACTATCGCTAGTTTGTTATCTTTGAGTTGTCTCAGTTTTGGTACTTACCAATTTTTGGAGCGCACACGAGCCAACCAACAATATTCTCAAGAAGTTAATAGTAATGAGTTCCAAGAAAGTAAGTTAATAGCTGCTCTTGGGCGTGTAGAACCACAAGGAGAAGTTGTTATTGTTGGCGGGCCTTTAGGAGAACGTATTGGTAATTTAGTGGTAAAAGAAAGTCAGCAAGTAACTAAAGGTAATATTATCGCCTATTTAGAAAGTTATCAAGAAAGACTAGCAGAAAAACAAGTTACTGCTAGTCAACTTAGAGAAGCTCGTCAGCGTTTAAAGACTGAAACTAATCTTGGCTATGCTGCAATTAAAGAAGCACAATCGCGTCTAGAACAAGTAAAGTTACCACAATTTTTAGGAATTGAAGCACAGCAAGCAAGTGTTAAACGCTTAGAATTAGAATTAGAAAATGCAAAAACAACTTTAGAGCGCTTTCAAAAGCTCAAGGATGAAGGAGCTATTTCTCAACAAACATTAGATGAAAAATTATTAGCTTTTAGTAGTAAGAAAGAAGAACTAAATAACGCTAAAGCAACATTAGCAAAGTTGACTCAAGAACGCGCAACTAATTTGTTAAATGCCAATACTCAAATCCAATCTGCTCAAGCTAATTTACAACGTTCTCGAAGTCAAGTTTTGGTAGAGTCTAGTTTACAAAATTTGAACTTAGCGAAGGCACGTTTAGAGCGTACTATTATCCGCGCACCAAGAAGTGGACAGATTCTCAAAATTTTTGCCCACGCAGGAGAAACTATTACTCAACAAGGAATTCTCCAACTTGGCAATACACAGCAAATGTACATTGTTGCAGAAGTGTATGAAACAGATGTTACTAAATTACGTCTCGGTCAAAAAGCTACTATTACCAGCAATGCTTTTCAAGGAGAATTGCAAGGAACAGTAGATTTAATTGGTTTACAAATTGGGAAAAAAGATATTTTAGCTACCGATCCAGCCGCAGAAGTAGACTCTAGGGTAGTAGAAGTAAAGATTCGTTTGAATTCAAAAGATAGTCAAAGGGTAGCAGGCTTAACTAACTTACAAGTAAATGTTAAAATTCATATTTAGGGGAATTTTTTAATTCACCCATAGCCAGTAGTGGGCTGACACAGCTAAAATGTTGCATCTCGTACACTCGACCCAACCTACAAAATATAATGCACAAATTTAGTCTTGTCACGCTACTATAGTAATTTTATTTTTACTTTATAAATGACCTCTAAAGCCCTTGTCGTTACCCACATTTTTTAAATCTCTCGCTTCGTTGCTATCCTGCCTTGGAATCAATTCCAAGGCTAATAGCTAAAGTCTACTGAAGTAGACTCAACAAAAATTTCAGCACAGCGCTATTGAATTAAAATAATCGCCTCTTGAACCTTAGTAGCCAGAGCCTTTTGCAGCCCTTGCCAAACTTTCTCTGTCAGTTTGTCAAAAGCCTGTTGATTTGCGATTAGTTGTTCTTGCAGTACCTTCTCTAACTCAGGCTGAATTTGCTCGCAAATATCCGCAATTTTTTTGTCGCTTAAAAAACTAGAACGCATCCAACTGGGAATATCCACATTTGTCTTGATTGCCTCTTGCACGCCTTTGCGATTTAGTTCCATGCCTGCTGCCATCACAGAAGCTCCATACACTAATGCGATCGGCCAGGTTAAATGTCCGGTTAAGATTAAAGTGATGATACTAGCAAGAGTGCCTCCACCAATAACTACATTGACGATAAACGCCACTGTGTCGGCAAGAATAGCATCTCCAATTCGCAACTCTGGGTGGACAAATTCGGGGTTGATGCTATCTTCAAACCTTAAACTGCTTCTCGGTATGTGAAACTTTCGACAAATCGGATCGGTTTGGGCGGCTAAGTTGGGTTGGATTTTGTTGTTAAACCAACTGATGCATTGATTGTTAATTATTTGTTGAGCGCTCGTACCCTTAAACCATTGCTCTGCCCGATGCTTCATTGATGTTTCCAATTCGGCTAAAGTTCGGATTTGGTTTTTTTGCCAGTCTTTTAAACCTGGTTTGACTGCGTTTTCAAGCAAGCTATCCGCGAGCGGCTTAGTTAACGATGCGATTAACTCCGGAATATGCTTTTCAATTATTTGTTGAAGCTTATTGGAGCCAAACAGGGTATCGACTTCTTGTTTAAAAGCAGTGGCACGCAAATCCCATCGCCCTACTCGCGCCAAACCTAATGCAATACACCGTTCAGGTTCTGGATCTGGGCGAAGCAGAGTTTCGCGATCGCTAAAGATTTCCTGACAGATTTGTCGGGTAAACTGCATCCGAGATGCACCGCCAGTCATCAGTACGAGTTTCGGTACGATATTTTCTTTGTCTAGCTTTTGTTTTGCCTCGCTGACAGCTTCGCGAAACGATTGAAGCCAACTTTTTTGCCCTAGTTGGGGCAAAGGTTGGTTCAAAATTTCCTCCATAATTAATTTGTTAACTTGGGGGATAAAGTAAATTTGTTCGTTGATAGACTCGAAGCCACGAGCAAAGGTTTGAGGATCGCTGTATACCTGTTCGTTAGAAAAGTAATCTTCCTTGGCTTTGCGGCAAGCAAGTTCACAACGAGCTTGGTGATGGGGATATTCTGTAAATATTTTTTCGAGTAATTGTGATCGCTCGTGTTGGGCAAGGGTGCGCTCAAAAATGGCTTTGTCGATTAGGGATGCTCCTAAAGCATTACTTCCAAAATCGATGGGAATTTCCTGCAAGCTTTTAACTAGAGTAAAATCTGTCGTCGAAGAGCCAATATCAATCATTAACACCGATGATTTGAGTTTTTCATACTCTAGTTTGCCGGCTTCCTTGGCTTGCATAAAAGCAGCTCGCGATTCAGGTATAACACTTAGTAGAGGAATGCCAGCTACTTGAAGTAGTTTTTGGTATTCTTCCCTTTCGCTTATTGTCCACCCAGAAGGGCAACCAACGTAAAAGTAGCTACTTTCCCCACCTTCAATTTGCTTGCTTTCTTTGAGTTTGCGGTAGTAGGTGGCAATAAAAGTGCTGATTGTTTCCCTATAATTTGGATCGTTGTTTGGTTTTTGCTTGAAAGAAATTTGCAGTCTGGTAACACCAGCTTGGATTAAGGCTTGCTCACCGACAAGATAACCGAGTTGGGGATGCCAACCAAGAGCCGTGACTTGGTTCTTTTTGTTATTCACTTCCAACATTTGGGGAGGTTCGATGCTCTCTACTATTGCTCTGGCGACAGCTGTTTCACCGTGCCCCAAATCAAAACCGATTGTCTCAAAAATTTTCATACTCTATATAGTCTGTTATTCTTTAGCCTGGGAGTACGCTGGCTCAATTACCCGCCCGCGCCGCAGCAAGCGATCGCCTTTCACCAAAGCAGGAGTTATTGTCACGTAATCTTTGGTGGTAGGATCGATGCTTGGCTCAAAGTCAAAATTCTCGCGATCGCTATGAGGCTGGTTTGGTTGATACATTTGAGCGCGAATTCCCTGCTCCATTAAAATCTGTGGCAGAAGTTTCGCTAGCTCTAACACCATTTGCGGTTGAGCAAGAAACGATGCACCAATTAGCCTTTGCAAAAAATGTAATAGTTCTGGTAATTCTTCTATACCGCGATCGGCAAAAGGTTGGTTTCCTTCTTCAACTCTAGCAACTGCTAAGTCAATAGTGTGCAGTGCATCGGCAAGATGATCTAAAAGAACTTTACTATCAACCCGTAGAATCGATTGAGGTAATTCCAATCGCTGGGGCAAGTTATTTTCCTGGTTATTTTTGTCTAGTTGAAGCACAACTTCCAGCCCTACAAGCACAGAAGCTAGCAAAAGAGCCATCCACGCACCTGGGGTAGTTTCGGTTAAATGGAACAACCAACCTAAAATACCTATATAAATTAGTGCCTTGAGTAATTTCAAGATTAACCTGTTGGGAGCAAACGTTGTCGCTTCTTGAATGATTTGCTGTTGTTGAGTAACTTGAATTTGCGTAGCCGCAGCCAGAGTAGCAATAGACTGCCGCAGCGTATCCAAGAAAAAGGAAGCCAGACGTACTTGAGCTATACTTAACTCGCTAATGTAAATTCTTTCCAGGCGATCGAGTTGGTTGTGAACCAGCTGAATTACTTCCTCTATACTGGTTGCCTTGTCAATTTCTGTCTGAAGTTGATTGCGTTCTTCGCTAAAGAGTGTAAATAGAGTTTTCATTACCTTGAGTAATAGCAGAAACTTTTTAATCTCATATAATTTAAGGTACCTATACAATCCTAACTAGACATTTTCAGATTTGGCGATCGCACGCAAACTTACGACGCATTTGTCTAAGTCACAAAAAAATTTGGCTCATGTATAGATATCGATGTTTCAGCACACGAAACCATAATTACGATATCCATATCGAGCCAAATTGTGATTAAACAATAGAAGCGATCGCTTGAATTGCGAGCTGATTAGAACGACAGCACAATCATTACGTGAGATTCCTTCGTTTTCATCAATCTTCTAATTGTAGGTAAAAGCCTTTGCCTGTATTGGTAACTTTAACCAACCTGCGATTGATTAATCTTTGAACAATGTCACTACTAAATTTGATATCACACAATTGAGCACTGCCACCATGATTGCGGATATATTGCAAGCATAGGTCGTCGTGGGATTTAATTTGAGTGTATAGTTCCTTGTTTCTAGTCATATTATTTGCTTTTTTCTACTGCTTACAGAAAGTATCAATATTCCAGTTGACAACAAATCAACATACGAAAACTACAAAGTAGCAGATATTGCACTTTGTATTTGTTTTTGGAAATTGAAGCTTCAGTATTGAAAAAGGAAAAATTAGTTTTAGAGACTGACTTAGCTGCTTGCTAATTTAAGTTTGATGTCAGTAAGATTGAGCTTTAATTTTTAGAAAAATGTGCTAAGTTTCGCTGAATTTAAAAGTAGCTGTTTGTCATCAAAAGCTCTGTGTGTCTATCATACATATGGCTTATAAATGACATTCAGCTTTGGAATATTTTGGTGTGCAGATACTTAAACAACCTTCCTATTGAAAGAGAGTATAAGAATCAGTAACACGAGGTATATTTATGTTCTCTCGGTGCTCCCACGAGGGATGGATGTAATTTCGCAGCCAACAAGAAAGTTCCCAAGCATACCTGTTAGATATTTCATCCAATAGCACAATAGCACTCTTGAGATGTAAAAAATCAACTGCTTCTCCAAAAAAGTCTAATGGAAAGGTCAAATTCTTTAAAAGGCTTTTGTATTGGCTCCATACCTGATTTTCCTTTTCAGCAAAACAATAATTACTCACGGAGAACTCTGCAATGCTTAAATCTAAACTCTCATCGTAAGCAAATATAAAAGTCTCGCCATTTCTCTCGGATTTATAATCACTGGGAAGCCAAAAATCTACGCAAAAAAACTGGTAATTGGTAGATGCAATCATCATGCTCTTTAACCCCAGAAGGAATTCATACTTACAGCCGAAAAACTGTTAGTAACAGATTATTTGCATTCGCCAATTCTGAAAATATTCCTTTGGGTAGATTAAGGCATTATTTCTCATTTTTTTTTCTTAAGTATTTCTGATTTTTCCTTTATTGTAGTTTTATTTTTACTTATTTCTTATGATTGTCTTATTAAGTTCTTATGGTATCTTTACCTTTAGAATTTATTTTAATCTAAATGGAAAATTAAATGACAATAACGATAGTAATTTTACCCATCACCAGCCTTGAGGGGAGGTATTTTTTCTAGTAAGCGTAATTTACCAGAATGAATAAAGGTAGTTCATAAAAAAAGTCCAGCAAAAATTTGAAGTATGAATTAATAAAATCTTTCATCCTTCATCTTTCTTCGGTTATCTCAGTGTTAACTTAATTATGTTGATAAGACTGGCACACGTTCCAATGCTGCTCGATCCCAATTTCCTAAATTTGCCGCTGCATCGTAGGTGCTTTGCAAAAAGGTAAGGAGTACTGCATCTGGATCTTCAGCCTGCCGTACTACCTCATATGGTAAGACAAACTCTCGCATCTCGGAACTGTAAAACGCCTCCTTGGGCTGGATCGGGTAATCTTTGAAGCCTTCTGGTTCTGGGTAGGCGTAGGAATAAAAAATGGGTTCTGTAACCGCTCCAGCACCCGGCCAAAAACCGCAGCTGCTGACTTCGTGAGAATAAGCTTCTCGCGTTACCCAATCTGCCATGTTAGGGATTCCGCCTGGATGATCTGGGGCACGACGCCCAGAAAAACGAGTCACAGCCAAGTCGAAGCTTCCCCAGAAAAAGTGGACAGGGCTGCATTTACCAATAAAACGTGAGCGAAATTCTTTCATGATCCGATCTGTTTGCATGAGAATGCGCCAAACTCGCTGGGCGTATTCCGGATCGTAAGCTGTATGTTTGCGATCGCGCTCAAAAGGAATTGGCTCGGCAACTTCTTGGGGCATCGTCCAAATCCGAGCTTCGATGCCATTCCCAGTTAGTGTGTCCGTAATCTCTTGATAAAGATCAGCTACAGAGCGAGGAGCAAGGGCGATTCTTTTAGTGGTGCCATCACTAATATCGATTTGTAAGTAGTGTTCAAGAAAATCGAAGCTAATCTCAAAGGTGCGCGTTCCGTAAGGAATTGAAGAGGTTGTTAGTCCACGAGGTGTGACATACAAAGTAGACTGCCACCAGTGGTTGAGTTTGGGAGACAAAGCCAGTCGAATCTTACCGACAATCTGAGTCCACATATGTAAAGTTTCATACGTATCCTGCCATTCTCTCAGAGGCAAAGTAGGCCAGATTACATCGGTGAATGTTCCACGAACAGTCTCTGCCATAAGGAAAACCTCCATGTGAGGACATTAAAAAGTCAGCATTTATATGTATAAATTAAGACTAAGCGAGTAAACAAATATTTTGGCGATTCTGTATACAGAGTACACGAAACTGGTGTAAGTTTTCGCGAATTTTATCTTCTGACACAAATCCTGTAACTACTTTCTAGCAGAAACTTTTAGGCTGGTTGCAATCAATTTCTTATTACTGCCTTATTTTTGGACTACGAGTCTCTTATTTTTCAACTGTATTATTTGAGAGCTATTAGTTCTCTACAAAATTAATTTTGACAAGTCATAGGGGTTTTATAACCTCTGATAATTTGCGTGGGGGACTATTAGTTCTCAATCTGCAAAATTGCCTATCGTTTTCTCGTGCAAATGATGACTGCTTAGTTGATGCTTATACCTCAACTTAAAGCAACCTCTACAACTTGTGAGTTTCTGAATATGAAATTTAACACTATTAAACGCACTTCAATCTTTATCGGTGCATTTGCCTTAATAATATTAGTTCGTGGCATGGTATTGGCAGAACCTGAAACTCCCAATGGCACCTCCGAGCCAACAAATGCAGAGTTTTCTGGTGCCCCAGATAGCTCTACATCAATCTTGAAGCAGTTAAATCTTTCCGATCAACAAAAGCAACAAATTTGGGAAATCCTCTCTCGCAGAAGCCGTCAAATTGAACTGGTTCTGACTCCAGCGCAACGAGCTAGACTTGAACAAGATCTGAACTCTGGGACAAGACTAGATATAGCACTGATGGATGCAAATATCAGTGATGGCCAAAAAGAGCAGGCTGCTAGTATTATTAGCAAAACTAATCAAGAAATTGCAACTGCGCTAAACCCACAACAACGCCAGCAAGTAAAAGCTTACTTAGAACAACAAAGTGCGCCAGAAATGCAAGTTCCGATCGCATATTAACAAGCACAACCCAGAAATGATGCGATCGCTTTTAGTTTGGCAATGCTATATCCGCCAAAATACCCAAAAAAAGAGTTGAGTAATTTAGTAGGTGTTGAAGCCTAAGGATTACTCAACTCTTTTTCAGAAGAATGACAATTATCCTCTAATTTTGGGATTCAAGGCATTATGCAGGGTTTGTTTGTACTCTTTTCTGGAGTAAGTTGATAATTGCAGCTTTTTCTAAAATTCCAACTAGCACGCCATTGTCACGAATCACGGCAAGTGCAGATAATTTTTGTTGTTCGAGTCGCTGCACTACTTCCAATAAAGGTTGATCGGATTTTACAGTACCGGAATCTGCAATTGGTTGCATTACTTCTCTAACTTGAGTTTCTGTCCATAATGCTGTCGGAATCGAACGCAGATTGTCAACGCTTACCGCTCCCAATAGTTGCCCGTTATCATCTGTAACTAAGAATCGACGCCAGTTCTGCCCATTTAAAACCTGCTCGTCAGCAAACTCCCTCAGGGTAAGATTAGCAGATACAACCGGGCTATCTAGAGTTACGGCATCGGCTGCGGTTAAACCTGTGAGTTGTTCCTGCACCCTTGCAAATTGAGCTGCATTACCAGCATTTTGCAGTAAAAAGAAACCGATTAATAAATTCCAGAAGTTAGCAAAGCTGCCAAATAACAGTAGTGGCACTAAACCAGAAGCGATCGCAACCCAACCAAAGATTTGTCCGACTCGGCTGGCAAAAGCAACACCCTTGTAAGGATTTCCCGTAATTTTCCATACCAAAGCTTTCAGTATATTCCCGCCATCTAAAGGCAAGCCAGGAATAAGGTTAAACAGCGCTAATGCCAAGTTAACAAAAGCTACCACACTCAGAATTGCTGCCAAGGGGCCAGTTGCAGCAGTAGCAAAACCAATGGCTGTAAAGATAGCGAACAGCAGTAAGCTAACTAAAGGCCCGGCGATCGCTACCCAGAAGGCTTCAGCTGGAGTTTCTGATTCTTTTTCTAAGCTTGCCAACCCACCAAATATAAATAATGTAATTGATTTGACATCAATTCCTTGGCGAA
Source organism: Chlorogloeopsis fritschii PCC 6912 (assembly GCF_000317285.1). Classification (GTDB taxonomy): domain Bacteria; phylum Cyanobacteriota; class Cyanobacteriia; order Cyanobacteriales; family Nostocaceae; genus Chlorogloeopsis; species Chlorogloeopsis fritschii. Next base: position 18,990 of record NZ_AJLN01000055.1, read on the forward strand.
TGGCGACAAAGCTGTGTCCTAATTCATGGGCAACAACAGAGCTAAATAAAAGTAACGCTGTCATCAATCCTAATAGCAAAGCTAATCCCCCACCCAATTGGGGGAATTGGGCACCTAGTCCACTGCTATAGCTCCAAGTTACCAAACCCAAGACTAAAAACCAGGACGGATGAATATAAAAGGGAATCCCAAAGAGGTTGCCTACGCGAATTGTGCCATTCATGGTGTTTACCTTTGATTTCAGCCACTAGAGGTTTTTTCTTTTACCTCTTGATGTTTCTATCGTAACGAAATGTTAAGCATTTTTAATCTTTGCAGCGGTAGTGTAGTCCGTCCATTGAGGTGTGGTTATGCGAATTTAGAGAATTCATGTCTTCACAAGTTCCTCATTTTATTTGTCTATAACCATATTTATAGACTCCACAAATCGTCCAAATTGGGGATTTGAGAGTTATGAGAATAAGGGTAATGAGTAATAATATTGCGAAATAACGTTAGTTTTCCTGTTTGGAGCGGTTGGAGACAACGCAGGAGTATAAAGTCATGGAAAACGTCAAAAAGATTAACGAGCAGCTAACTGTATCGGGGCAAGTAACGCCAGAACAGTTACAGCAGGCTGCACAAGAAGGATTTAGCTCAATCTTGAATCTGCGATCGCCTGATGAAAAAGGTTACTGGCATCAAGAGGAAGAGGAAGCAAAAGCATTAGGACTGAATTATATAAATATTCCCGTCAAGGTTGATAACTTAACTGAAGAACAGACAACAGAGATACTCAAGCAAATTGACGAACTCCCAAAACCAGCTTTAATCCACTGTGCTTCGGCGATGCGTGCAGGGGCAATGGCGTTGATGAATGTGGCAACCCGCCAAGGAATGACACCAGAGCAGGCATTTGGGAAAGCTGGTGAAATCGGCTTTGATTGCAGTGCTAATCCAAAGATGAAAGAGTTTTTTGAGCAATATGTCTCTAAGCACTCGAAAGCAAGCTAAAAAAAATATTTCCATAGTTTCTGAAGATAGAGGAAATGCCGCAGTAGTTGAATTATCACTATAAGAGCCGTTCTTCAGATTGATCTGCAAATAGCAGTCGGAGGAAAAAGCCCTATGGCATTAGTTTTAGAGCAAATAAACGTAGAGGGGCTAGCACACTTATCCTACCTTATTGGTGATGACAAGGCAGGTGTTGCCGCAGCCATCGATCCCCGCCGCGACGTAGATATTTATCTGCAAAGAGCGCGGGAGATGGGTGTCAGAATCACTCACATTATTGAAACCCACATCCATGCAGATTTTGTATCTGGTTCCCACGAACTGCAAGTGCGAACTAGTGCGCCCATTTACGGAGGTAAGAGTGATGCTTATCAATTCGATTTGCACCAACTCAGTGAAGGTGACGAATTGAAAATAGGTAACGTTACCCTACGCGCCTTGCACACACCAGGGCATACACCGGAACACGTTTCGTTTTTGATTTTTGATGCCAAGCAGGGTAAGGAACCATTTGGCATATTTACTGGCGATACTTTATTTAATTTAGATGTTGGCAGACCAGACTTGCTAGGTGGTGGCACTGAGAAGAAGCTGGCAGCGCAACTATATCACTCAATCTTCGACAAACTTGTGCCATTAGGCGATCGCATGGAAATTTATCCCTGCCACGGTGCTGGTTCAGCCTGCGGTAAATCGATTGGCGATCGCAGGCAAAGTACCATTGGCAACGAGAAAATATTTAACCCAGCGTTGCAAGAACGTAGCGAAGAGGAATTTGTTGAGTGGGTATTGAGGGGAATGCCAGAACCACCAAAATTCTATGCTCGTCTCAAAAAAGTCAACGCTCAAGGTGCAAAGGTGATGGGTTGCGTGCCGACTTTGCAACCACTCTCACCGCAAGAGTTTGAAAAGATGATGGCAGACAAAAATACTATCGTTATCGATACGCGTTCAATTCTTGCATTTGGTGGGGGACATATTCCAGGTGCCATCAACATCGCCTTACGAGCGGAATTTCCTAACTGGGTTGGTTGGATGATTGAACCAGAGAAAACACTGTTGCTTGTAATCGAGAGCGATCGCGACGTTAAACTAGTAACAGAACAGCTATTCAGGCTTGGCTACGATAACTTAGGCGGCTACTTGCACGATGGCATGACAAGTTGGCAAAATGCAGGCTTGCCACTAGAGCATCTGGGTGAGTGGACAGTTTATGAATTAAACAAACATAAAGAAGATCCGAATTTAACCGTGCTGGATGTGCGCAGTGATGATGAATTTCAACAGGGCAGAGTACCTGGAGCTACACATATCTACGTACCGCATCTGGAAGAACACCTGGATGAGTTAGATAAAAATAAAGCGATCGCAACTTACTGTGGCAGTGGCTATCGTGCTTCAATTGCTGCCAGTCTCTTGCAAAAACACGGTTTTGACAAAGTTATTAATGTTCCTGGCTCGTGGAATGCTTGGAAGGCTGCGGGGCTAGCAGTCGCAAGTTAGCTATCAGTCATTTAGAATCATCCACGATTGCATCTGTAATATAAGGAGAATTTCAATGCTTTTAGTTCAACAAGGATACCAATCTAGCTTCGATACTGCCATGCATTGTGCAGTAGAATGCGAACACTGCGCCAAAGCCTGCATGGGTCATCCAGACATGGTGAAATGTGCGCAAATGTGTCTCGATTGTGCCGAAGTTTGCCAAACTCTTGCGACTTACATGGTTCGTGGCTCGTACTTCATTTCCCACCTGTCACGAGCTTGTGCTGACATCTGCGAAGCTTGCTCTAAGGAATGCGAAAAGTATAACTTAGAACACTGCCAAAAATGCGCCAGAGTTTGTCGGCAGGCAGCAGAGGAGTACCGGAAGATTGCTAGCGTTGGCACAGCAAGAGTTTGATTAATATAGCAGTTCTAAATCATTCGTGAACAGCAAGATCCCCGACTTCTGGTAAGAAGTTGGGGATCTAAGTAGCTAAACACTTATAACTTTACCTATTTAATGATTTACTTTATTTTAGATGCAACCTGTGCATCCCTCCTAGAAATATCAGCCACACAACTACTACAATCCAATGGATGGTTGCGATCGCCCACAAAGAACCTGTCAGGGCATAGGCTACGGTACAGCCCAAGCCCAACAATCCTGTTAGAGTCAGAAAAATAGGGTGGTTAGAAGCGGTTGGTAATCCAAACCGTGAAAAGATTTTGCCATTTAGCGGATGGTAAAGGATAAATAGCAGCAAACTTAACGCTGCCCATAAAGCCCAATTGCCCCAGTTTACTACTTCTGTGGGGTGGGGTAGTAGCAAAACGCGGAATACCAATTCTTCACTTAAGGCTGGAAATATTAAACCACCTAATGTCACTGAGAATAGTTTAATCCAGCTCTCAGACCAGAAATTTAACTGCAAAAATCCAGAGGAAAAACCTAAGGGTAGAGCGATCGCGCCATACATTAGCAGTGTCACACCTACAACCAGCCAATCTCGAACTTCCGGAATCGCCAAAGATGCTAATACACGATTGAGAATAATAGGCATAGGTGATACTTGGGTAAAGGGTATCTTAATCTGTCCAAAGAATGGTGTGGGTGCAACAGGGATAATATCTGGATTCCATCCCCCGACTTGATTGCTTTGCAAAAACCACAGTTTCGCACCATGTTTTAAAAATAAGGCAGCAAGTTCGTCGTGTGCCTGTCGTGGCGTAGTGCTTCGCCAACTTGTCAGCCCTGCCCAAATACTAGGATCTCTAAATGGTTGTTTGCCATCATCAATTCCTGCTACAGCAGTTGCATTGCTTTCCCAGTCAGCACGAACTATACCAAGAGGCAGCAGTTCTTTTTCAAGAGACGATCCTAAAGAGACTAATTGCTGAAAGCGTAAAGTTTGACTGTCTTCGGGATGAGTTTTGAGCCACTTTTGGATGGCTGGGGTTGAACTAACTTGCTGTTTGATCGCTTTGATGGCAGCGTAGAGTGCTTGATTGGAGTCTTGAACGCAAGAAATAGCAGGTGTAACCATAGCGCTGCCCGTACCGTCACCGACTCGATAGCGAGCCATCATGATCTGCAATTGGCGGATAAATTCTTGTAGAGGTGAAAGTTTAATACCGTCAAAATTGTAGTCTTGCGTTACCGGATCAAATTTGATCAAGATATCCGTAACAGGGCGAGTCGCCAGCCATCCCCACTGTAAGTTGCCCATATAATTTGCCCAGGAGTGTGTTCCGGAAATAATTCCGTCGGGATTGTGAGCGTAAATTTGGTGATACTGGATAGCAAACTGTAACTCGTTGGTAAAGCGATCGCGAACTATTTCAACCACTCCAAAGGCAAAATGCCCAGTAACAGTACTGGGTATGCTTAACACCTCACCTTTTTTACCACCAATGCCACCAAAGATATGTAAAACAATGGCTTTATCCCCTTCATGCCATTCTGATAATGGTTGTGTGGTTTGTGGAACGACTAAAGCTTTGCGGATTTTACCTTTGTTTGCTTCTGTATTTTGCCAATTCTCATATTTGATGTAATTTATTCCTGCTTCAGTACCCCAAATTATGTCATCCGGTTGTAGTTGAAAGAGCGATCGCGGTGCTAATGCTTGAACTACGAATACATCTTTAGCATCTTTAGCACCATAAATATACCAGCCTGTCTTACCTGCGGTTGAGGCTTCAATTTGTTGTGGCGTAGATGGAGGTATATTTCGCGTATCAATTGCCTGCTGGGGAATGCGAATAATTTCTTCTGCACTATCAAAGTTACCAGAGGCAGGATTGTAATGGCGCACGCGGAAAAATTCACTGCTTCTGGGTGCTTCCGCTTTGAGGATTTTTACCAAACCATAAAACCGCCCAGTTGCCAGCACAGGTTCCTGCTCAATTTGCAGGAGTATTTGACTATCTCCCTGCTCTATAATTTCAACATGATCTAGAGTAACAATTACATCATCATTAGGTCGAAATCCCGCAAGAGATTGTAAAGCCCCCACCTTCAAACGTCCATCAAGACGAGAAGGATGAATATTCCCGGCACGTTCGCTGTCTTTGGTAGCAGGTGTAAAATTAACATCTCGCGTTACTCTTCTTACGTAAGGCTGTATCTGTTGCGTGTGCTTCCATTCCAGACGCACGACTTTGCCAATCAGATTTTTTGCTGCTGGTGGTGCGTGTTGCACTTCCAGCCACACCCAGTCTGCACCTGAGCGGATCTGTTGTACGTTAGGCAAAATTAACCTTCCTACCCAGTTGGCGATCGGTTGATAGTGCGAAGGAAGTGTTTGCTCTATGGGGTAGTATTGCGGTTGATTAAAGCTTTGGCGGGCGTGAATAGCGTAATTGCTTTCTTTTGTGTAAATTGCCTGCTGTTTTTGAGAGTGAAGAAGAAAAATAGCGATCGCGCTGACAACCACCAGTAGCAGGAAAACTCCAAATCGGAATTTTCTTTTTGTGTTCAACCTCCACGCCATTAATAATTTATCTCTCAGTACCGCAGTTAAATTTTAGCCTCACTCAATTGCATCAGGATCAACACCGAGAGAACGTAATCTTTCCTTTAACTGTTGTACCTGGGCTTCTGCTTGTTCGGCGCGTTGTCTTTCTTGTTCGGCACGTTGTCTTTCCTGCTCGGCGCGTTGTTTTTCTTGTTCAGCACGTTCTTCTGCTTGTTGTCTTGCCAAAACTTCTTGCTGCAAAGCCTGTGTAAGTTCTTCTGGGAGCAGCAACTTTTCTCCCGTATCCTCTCGATAAAACCCAATCAATTGCCCTTCAACTTGTAACCGCAACTGCAATGGTTCGCTGCGGTTATCTTCGATGGGTTCGTAGGTTCCCCGGTGCAGACGATAGCCGCGTAACTGCTCTTGCAACCACTCGCCTTTGGGATCAAATAACCAGTATTCCTTTACACCTAATTGTTCGTAAAGAGTCTTTTTAAACACCTCATCTTGCTCTTTTGTTCCTGGGGAAGTCATTTCAAAAATGACACTAGGAACTTGACCTTCTTCCCAGATTTTATAATTATCCCGACCGCCTGGGGAAACATCAAAAATTACCATCACATCGGGGGCAACTCGCAACTTGGGAAAACCTTGAGAATAATAGAGAAATTGATTTGCCAATACAGTTGCTTGACGCCCTGCTAAATATTGTTTCAAAACTTCCAGAGTAGTCAGCAAAGCATAAAGGTGATCGTAAGTTTCCGCCACTGGTTCACCATCAGCACTGGGGTAAAAGGGTTCTGTTTGGGAAGCAACAGGTAAAGTGGCTGTCATAGTTATAAAGTCAGCACTACTGATATATCTTACCCCTCTTTAATTTTGAGATTCAATTTCATTAATAAAATCAAACACTAAATTGGTAAATCTTTCCACAAACCAGATGCTCCACTCGTGGTAAACTCCATCCACAATTATCAGTTGAGAACCTTTAATTAGTTGTGAAAATTCTTGTGCAGCTTTTAATGGGGTTGTGAGGTCATTTGCTCCCCATAAAAGTAGACAGGGGGATTGAATTTGCGGCAAAAGTGTTTTTAAATCTTTTTCTAACGAGAGCATTAAAGCTTTGATAGTATTTTGACTTCTAAACAATAAATTGTAGGAAAAAGCTTGAAAAATCTGTAGAACTTGGGGAAATTTCATTTGCGGAGTTTGAGCAGTCATTTCTATAGCCCTTTGAGCTAGTACCAAGGGTACAGGCTCGACAGGAATACCTGTGCTATCTACTAATATTAGACTTTTGACTAGATTTAGCTTTAATGCTGCTAATGTCGCAGCTATGCCACCTCCTAGTGAATGCCCAATCACATGAACTTTTCTAATATTTAATTCTTGCAAAAATTCAATTAAAATTTGAGCATAATTTTGATAATTCCAATCCTCAACAGAACCACTTGACTTACCAAATCCTGGTAAATAAGGTGCTATTAAATGATGGCGATCGCATAAACTATTTAAAACTTCTTGATAAGGATCGATACCGACAGCCCAGCCATGTATGAAAAGTATTGGGGTAGAATTATTAGCTATTCCTCCCTCTAAATAAAAGATACTTTGCTCCTGAACGTGAACTTGTTTTTCTGTGAATTTATAACTCACTTAATTACCCTTTTGCAACTTAAAAATTTTAGTAATTGTTAATAGATATGACTTAATGCCTTTATCCTTCTTTAGTTAGAGTAATGTTAGCTTTGTCACTATTGCAAAGACCCTCAGATGGATATATCCACTTACCAAAGTAGTAATTTATTTGGTGACACTAAAAAACGCGCACCTTGCTGTAACAGTTCGATGCGCGATCGCTTCAACAAATATTACTAATCTAAAAACTCCAAGAGCGTGCCTGCTCGCTAAAATCACCTTCTATCTTGTCGTAACCTTGAATTGGTTCATAAAGATTATCCGGCGCGGTTTCTGATTTTGGTTCATTTGTGCGCTGCCCACTAAAAGCAGTACGCACCATATAAGCATCAACCGCACTTGGCGAAATTCGTTGCGCCGCAAGGATTGCCTTGCCAGCATCACCAACAACAACATCGCGTTTTGGACGTTCAGCAGCTTCAACAATAGCTTTAGCAACCAAGCTAGGTTGGTAAACTGGCGGTACTCCCATCGGCTTGACTCCCAATTTGGTACGCGCCTTATTAAACAAGGGTGTATTGATAGAAGCTGGCATGATATTCGTAACGCTAATAGGTAGCTTCTCATGCATCAACTCAACGCGCAGAGATTCTAAAAAGCCATCTACACCGTGTTTTGATGCAGCGTAGGCACTTTGCAATGGTAGACTGCGCCTTGCCTCTATCGACGTCACATGAATCAACGCCCCACGCCCTTCCCGCTTGAGATGGGGTAACGCTGCCATCGCACCATACACCTGCCCCATCAAATTAACATCTATAACGCGCTTAAATTCCTCTGGTGTTGTCACCTCAAAAGCAGCATATAGTTCCACAGCGGCATTATGTACCCAAGTATCGAGACGCCCGTATTGCTCGACAGCTCGATCTGCGATCGCTTTGACTTGCTCAAATACCGTTACATCAGCGACTACGGCAGTAGCTTCACCACCCATTTTCTGGATTTCTTCCACTAAAGACTCTAATCCTGGCTGGCTGCGGGCGGCAACTACCACCTTTGCGCCTCGATTCGCAAACTGCAAAGCTGCATTTCGCCCAATACCACTAGAAGCCCCAACTACGGCGACAACTTGCTGATTGATTGGCTTAAGCTGTATTTGCATTACTCCTGCTCCTGCAAAATTACTCCTACCAATCCAATAAGTCAGAGCAAAGGCGGTGGTTCATCAGTCGCAGGGTTAATCAATACAATTGTTCTTCTACTACCTGTTATCTGGGAACTAGGGATCGGTGATTGGGGATTGGGAATTGGGCAAGCTTAAAATTTATCAGACACATACATTTTATGATGCTAAAACTATGACCAAATTTTTTCCTGGAATTAATTGGAATAGGAAAAAAATACTAACAATTTTATTATTGTCCATAAGTGGCTGTGTATTTTACTTACTTCTGGTTAAATTAAAGTTGATGTTTCCACTAACAGAACTTCCGGAAGTATTGTGTTTTAAAGGTTGTTCAGCAAGACAAAAGCTTCATACACCTCCAGCAGGAAATCAGTTGCTAAATTATGACAAACCGATTGAAAAGTTAGCTGGAGCAACATACGATAAACAAAAATTTTCTCTTTTAATTGAAAAATCTAAACATAGGTTGACACTTTACTACGATCTAAAACCGCTGAAATCTTACGCAGTCGTTTTTGGAAGTAACCCCAAGGGTGATAAATACAGAGAGGGTGACAAAAAAACTCCAGAGGGTATTCTGCACATCCGTAATTTATACTCTCACCCTCAATGGTCAAAATTTCTATGGCTTGACTATCCCAATCCCGACTCTTGGAGAAAGCATTTTCAGGCAAAGTTAACAGGCAAACTTGCTTGGCATATTCCTATTGGTGGTGAGATTGGTATTCATGGTGTTCCCCAAGGAGCAGATGAAATCGTTGATCAGCGCACAAATTGGACTTTGGGTTGCCCTTCCCTAAAGAACAAAGATGTGGATGAATTGTATCAGTGGGTGCAGGTAGGTACGGTTGTTGAGATTGTTCCCTAAGTTTGCGTGACTCGTTCCTTGCCAGAGGCAAGGAATGCAGGTTTTTGAGCCTCCGCCTCCCAGATTTACCAGAGGTAGAACCTCTAAAATTGCGTTCCCAGGCTCCAGCCTGGGAACGAGAGTACGAAGCTTAAAGACTCGGTGACGAAGTTCAAACACTCGGCGACGAAGCTCAAAGACTCGTTGACGAAGTTCAAAGACTCGATGACGAAGCTCAAAGACTCGTTGACGAAGCTCAAAGACTCGACGATGAAGCTCAAAGACTCGTTGACGAAGTTCAAAGACTCGACGATGAAGCTCAAAGACTCGACGATGAAGCTCAAAGACTCAATGACGAGGTTCTGATACTCGCGCACGAGTTTTCATACCTATCCCCGCAATACTTTTTGCAGCAAATCCTTTACCTGTTCCCAAGTCATACCAATTTGAAAAATGATTGCGACAGATGGAAATCTGGAACGCTGATTCAATAAATGTTTCAAAATCCAAAATGGTATCACCTCAACCATCGCCACTGCCACCAGCGATGATTTGTTAAAAGGTGAACAGCGTATTCTCCCAGTTTTTTGCGTGAAGATATCACCAGCATCAAGGTGCTGTCATCCATTAGCGATCGCAAGCTGTTATAAAAGTTGTTATCAAATATGTAACTCGCTCTTGCTGCGAACTCACCTGAGATGAATAAAACTTGGGTTGTAGGATATGAATAAAGCTATTTTGCCTGGTAAAGCTTATGAACACGCAACTGGTAGAAGCTCTAGCGCAAATTATCCAGTCTCTATCTCAAGAGGAAAGAGCACTTTTAGAAGAAAAACTCAAAAAATTAGATGGGCGAGCAGCCTTTGAAAGGCTAATCGAGTTGGGGGACAAAATCAACGCTCGTCGTGGCGGTAAACCATTTGATCCACCGCTAGAAGACTATATCCGACAAACCAGAGAGGAACGCAACGAACAGCATGATGAACTGATACGTAATTGCTTTCCAAAGTCTGAGGTGAAATGACAATAGATACAGTTTGTGTTGATGCAAACTTAGTTGTGCTTTTGTTATCTAAAAGTACGTTAGCGTTGCGGGTTAGGGAATTGTGGAATCAGTGGTTAGATCTGAACTATACAATAGTGGCACCAACGTTAATTTACTTTGAACTCAGCAATGCCTTACATCGCTCTGTTATTGCAGGACAAATCTTACCAGAAGAAGCAGATCAAACTTTGGTAGAGGCAATGAATTTGAATATTAGGCTCTATGGTGATGCAGAGTTACACCAACAAGCCCTTATTTTAGCGAGAAATCTCAGACTACCCGCTACTTACGATGCCCATTATCTCGCCCTTGCTCAAAGATTAGAATGCCAGTTTTGGACGGCAGATAGGCGGCTGGTTAACTCTGTGCAAGCAACATTACAGTGGGTAAACTTGGCATCATAAAACTATTTTTGATGTTGCACGTGTCATTTTCATCAATGTTCTTTTCCTGCATAGATCCACAATGCTTCGGTTTTTCCCGCTCGCTCAAATCCACACTTTTGATAAAAGTCGATCGCCTGTTTGTCTGCAACTAGAATTTGTTGGTGAAAATCTTGATAGCGAGACATTAAAATTGTCATAATTTGTCTGCCTATACCTCGCTTTTGGTACTCTGGCAAAACTAATAAATGAGGATAGTAAACGACTAAAAAACCATCAGAAATAGCGTTTCCAAGTCCGACTAATTTATTCTTATCCCATGCCGAAACTAAAGAGTGGGAATTTGTTAGGGCGTTGTAGAGTTGCTCCGGCTTGTCGGCTGAAGACCAGTGATTTGCCTTGTACAATGTCAGGATGCTGTGCAAATCAATATCACGGCTTTCTTTATAGGTGATTTTTGTTAGCTCCATATTTTCTATTTACCTTTGTAGAAGTTGCGCGATCGCTCTCCCTAAATACTCATACTCCTCAATCGTGTTGTAAATCTGCGCTGAAATCCTCACTAGTAATTTTGGTGTTTCCTGCCAAGGAACTATTTGCACCTGGATATTAAACCTATCAAATAATTCATCGCGTACAGAGATAAAATTCCGGTTTTCCAAGGCAGCAGGCATCGGTATAACCGCCATTGAGCCGATCGTATCATCAGGGCAGGGTGGCAATACTTCCAACGCTTCACAAAGTAGCTTTCTCGCTTCCAACACGAGTTGATGGTTGCGCTGCCTCAATTCATCCCAACCACCCGGTAGCAGCGCTCCCAGAAATGCGATCGCTTCTGGTACGCACATATATGCTGTGGGATCGTCTGTTCCCATCCAATCAAATTCCAATTGAAAGCAACTTTTATCGGTACGCGGTGAGTTAGCACCGTGGCTGATTGTCAATGGACGAATTTCTGACTGTTTATCCCGCCGCACATACAAAAATGCTGCTCCCTTTGGCGCACACAGCCATTTATGGCAATTCCCCGTGTAATAAGTCGCATTAATTTCTCGCAAGTTTAGAGCTAACATTCCGGGTGCATGAGCGCCATCTATAAGCGTATCTACACCCCGCTCCTGCAATTCTTGTACCAGTTGCTGTAGGGGAAAAATTAACCCAGTTTGACTCGTCACATGATCCAACAGTGCCAGCCGTGTTTTTGATGAAACTCGCTCTAGAATTGCCTCGAAAATCTGTTGTGACGACTCAAGCGGGAAAGGAACTTTGGCAACAACCACCCGCGCCCCCGTGCGACTGGCAATAAAATCTAGAGCATTGCGGCAAGCGTTGTACTCGTGGTTAGTAGTGAGTATTTCGTCTTCGGGATGGAAGACAAGAGAACGCAACACCGAATTTACACCAGTAGTTGCATTCGGAACAAACACTAAATCTTCAGCATCAGCACCCACAAATGTCGCTAATTTACTTCTGGCTTCATCTATCAGCGGTTCCCATTCCCTAGTAAAAAATCGTAGTGGTTCTTGTTCTAATTGCGATCGCAACCGTTCTTGAACTGCTAACACTGCTTTTGGACAAGCCCCAAAAGAACCATGATTGAGAAACGTGACTTTTTGGTCAAGCAACCACAAATCTCTAAAGTGTGAAGGCTTAAGGCTGAAGCATGAAACTTTTTCTTTATCCTTCATCCTTTGACCTTTATCTTTTGTTTAACTCCCCAGGCAGGATTCGAACCTGCGACCAATCGGTTAACAGCCGACCGCTCTACCACTGAGCTACTGAGGAACGCCGCGATTTCTTATATTAGTGCCAAAAAAAATAAATAGCAAGTACTTTAAAAAAAATTTTGGAAAAATGTTTGAATAGCAGTTTAACTCTATGATTCGCAGTGCTGATTAGCTCTGAACCTAGCTCAAGAGTTCTTTAGAATTAAATAGTATGTCTGAACCTACTCATAATCCCATTCTCAGTTCAGCCAGACGTTGCCGAGCCTTGGCATCGATAGAATTAGCTAAAAATCTACCGTTAGATTTTTTGCGTGGTTGATACTTTTGCCGCGCTCGACAAACAGTAGCTTGTACCTCATAACACAGCTGTTGTGCTGACATCCATTCAGCGCCGTACCCCTGTACTACTAATTGTTGTGCGCGATCTGATGTTGCAACAATCATACGAGCAGACAAAGCTTGAGCCAGCGAAGAACGAACAGATGCACAGACTTTTTCTATATATGTGTCTGCTGTCTGCCCGAAATCAGTATAATGAACAGATAGAAGCTCAGTGATAGTTTCTTTATTGCTACAGGAGTTTTGATATTGGGCATCAAAGATAATTTGCGTATTGTAGCCCACAAAAGCACTGTAACCGATCAAAGTTTCCACCAGTTCCCAACGTGCTGCTTCTAATCCAGCAGTGTCACGAGTCTTTTTAAGGCAAGACCAAGCACCAATTATGTTGTAGCCGTCTACAAGCAAAACGGCTGTAGATGAGGAACGAGGCATGGTTTTGAATCACAATTTTCTAAAGTTAACAAAATTCATTCATAACTTTTATAGTAATTCAACCATCCCTTGTAACACTATGTTACATAAGCAAAAAAGTGCTCGCTCTACAAATAGTTGCTCAAAAAAGGGGCTAGGGAAGAAGACGCGGAGGCAGGGAGACAGGGAGACAAGGGGACAAGAGAGCAGGGGGCAGGGGGCAGAGGGAAGTATTGAAGAAGAATACAGAATTCAGAATATTCTGCCTTCTGACTTCTATTTAGATAAACCACTAACCCCTAGCCCCTAGTCCCTTCTACGAACTTTCTTTATCCAACTGCATCAATCGTTGTTTGAGACGTTGAGCTTCTCCTTTATCTATCAATGAGCCTCTCTCTAATAAAAAAGCACCGTCACAGTAATCTAACTCGTCAAGACGATGTGTGACCCAAAGAGCGGTGATACCTCGACTTTTGACTAACTTGCGGACACCGGCCACCAATTCTAACTGGCTATCTGGATCGAGTAATGCAGTCGGCTCATCTAGTAGTAAAACTGCACAGTGACGAGCTAAGGCACCAGCGATCGCTATCCGCTGTTTTTGTCCTCCGCTCAAGGCGTATATAGGGCGTCGTTGCAATCCCAGTAAATTTACTGCTGCTAAAGCTTCCTCAACTCTAGCTCTCACAGCAGCTGGTGGTAATTTTTCTTCCACCAGCCCAAAAGCCACATCACCACCAACGGTAGGCATCACCAGTTGATGATCGGGATTTTGGAAAACAAAACCAACGGGATGCAAAATTCCTATTTCGCCAGATTGAGGAGCCAATAGCCCTGCCAGCAGCCTGAGCAATGTTGATTTCCCACTGCCATTTGTACCCAAAAGCATCCAGAATTCTCCTTTAGGTACTTCTAAAGAACAAGCTTTGATCGCTTTTTCACCTGATGGCCAACTGAAGTTTAAATCTTGTACCTTGATGCCCGGTTCCGCCATTTCTACACCACCAGCACCTTACTCAGAGGCTAGGGCAAAGAAACCAGGTGGTCTTCCACTACCAGTGGCTACACCATCCCTCTGTGAAACCTGCACCCCTGAAATTTCACTGGCACGGACAGCGATTTTTTTCTCTGTCTTGCCCTCACACTTGAGTTCCACAATCTCTGGCTTGCCAGAACTCATCGCCGCCAGAATTAGCTGATAAACAGCTTCAGCATCCTCTGTTGTCTTACGCTGCACAGAGATTGGGAAAGGGGTGTTCTTTACGGTTAAATCAATGGTAAACATCTAGCCTTAATTTAATTTAACTTTTGGTCTAATTCTAACTTTAGCAAGCTGAATCTCAGTGGTGAGTGGAAAGCTTTGCCGATGGTAAACACTTTAACCCAGGTAGCCACATAGAGGTCATTATCCAGTTTAATGGCGTGGATAGTTAGAATTTTTGTACTCAGTTTGGCAGTTGTACCTTATGATTCACAGCTAATTCTGTAAATTTTCTTGATGGGTATTTGGTTGAAAGTACGTTCAAAGATTAAGTTAAGTTAAAAAAAAACTGGAAAAATTAGCGAAGAACACTTAATATGATTAGAAGAAGTAAAAATTTGTAAATTGGATTGACAATCCAGTTTATCGTCTGTCTATAGGCAGTCAAAAGATGGCAGTCTATATATAGAGGAAAAACCTGTACTTATAAAATTTGGAGATTTGTTCC
>NZ_AJLN01000056.1 GCF_000317285.1 Chlorogloeopsis fritschii PCC 6912
AAGTTCTGCCTCGTGGTAACGCTCTGTAATTAGAGTCTGATTTTGAGAATTTCATAAAGGCCTCGATTTATCATCGAGGTCTTTTTTATTTATATTTGGCATTTTCCTTGTGGATTAGCAAGTTGGCTAATCAAGCGCGTTGAGAATGTTCCAGCAAATCAAGTTAGTAAAATTTGTGGTCTTAAATGAACGCAATGCGAGCTTTAGGGCAAGTTGAAGATTTTGGTAGGCGATCGCTGATAACAGGCTAGGTATGCCTCAACATTCAAGAACATATTTTCAACCCGTTCTTTACAATCAAACCAGTCGGAAAAAGAACAGGAATGGGGTATCATTTGTGCCAAGTGACGAGAGTCAGATGGTTGTATCGCAAAAGCTGGAACTGCTATGAAAATTTGGCAAGCTGATTTTTATCGTCGCCCACAACAGGATGCGTCTGAGCAAGTTTTGTGGGATTTGTTGATTTGCGATCGCGATCGTAGTTTTCAGTATGAAGCGAACTGTCCCCAATCTGAGGTGAATTCCAGTTGGGTTGCGTCTCAACTGCAACTAGCAGCAACTGTTGAAGGGCTGCCAAATGTAATTCAAGTGTTTCGCCCTCAGTCTTTGGGTTTAATTGAACAAGCTGGGCGCAGTTTGGGTATTAATGTTGAGCCTACCCGTCGTACTTTTGCTCTCAAGCAGTGGTTGCAGGCAAAAGGCTATCCAACTGTAGTAGACAAACCACCACCTGCACCATTACCAGAAAATCTTTGGGGAGAAGAATGGCGTTTTGCAGCAATGTCAGCAGGTAACTTAGTTGAGGCGTTTGCAGAGCTTCCCATTCCTATTTTGGTAATGCCAGAGTTTCTGTTGCCGATTAATTTGGGTTTAGCATCAACGGTGTCGGTTCCCGGTGTGGTAATTTATGGGGGAAAACAATCGATGCGCTTGGCACGGTGGTTGCAACAAGCACGCCCTGTGGCCTTAAATTATGTTGCAGGTGCGCCCGATGGTTTAGTATTAGAAGCTGGTTTGGTAGATAGATGGATTGTTGCCACCTTTGAAGATGCAGAAGTAGCAGCAGCGGCTAAGGCTTACGAACAGCGCAAGCAGCAAAGCCGCGGATTGCACTTTTTACTCGTGCAGCCAGATGATTCGGGTTTAACTTACAGCGGTTTTTGGTTATTGCAGGCGGAGTAACACCGATGTTGTCGGAATTTAGAGAAACGGTATAACAAATGGTATTATTCTTATTTTCGTTTTCTATCTATGTACCCCTTGTAACCAAAGCCACTGCCGAAACCACCCCCAAATATGATAATTATCTTCAAAATGTCTTGATATACAACTACATCTTTATTTACCAAAAAGTAAGTTAAAAATCCAAAAAATACCAAAAATATAATAATTGTAATTAGATTATATAATCTAGCTGATTGTGTATCAGCAAAAGCTCTGTCATCATCTTTTTCTACAATATCTAAGATTCGGGAAATATGCTGTTCGTTGATCTTGTCCTGAATAGGTGAAATCAAGGATGAAGAAGAAATACGTTGCATAGAGAGCGTTGCTTGTACAATTCTCTTTAGCTGTGGAGGTAAGTCTTCTAGTTCCTCAGGAAATTTAGAAAAATTTCCCCCTTCCTCTTCTTGTTCTTTTCGCTGTTTATCTGAGCTTTGTGTAGATTCATTTTCTAGCTCAGACATTCTATTTACTCCTTATTAAACGAGATATATCTAGCGAGTATATAGCCGTTTCTAAGTCTTCAATATCTTCTGTTGAGTCAGAAAATTTAGAATATAAAAACTGCATAAGCTTACGTTCTAAAGTCTCTTGTATTCTCACCTCAAGTTCCTGTTCGATAAAAATCGAACAGGCATAACGAACTAGGGATTCAAAAGCTTGATCATTAATTTCTCTATTATTATGTAAATAGGAGAAATAAGACAGAACCTCCTTAAGTTTTTCTACATTTAATCTAGTTAAATTGTGTGGATTTGAAACCTCACCTTTTATTTGACGAAATTTAGTCTTTTCTTTTGTTTTTTTGTGCACAACCATATTAATTACCTCAACTATATATCAGAACGTTGAGAAGCTATTCTCTTACAATAACCAACTAATAAACAAAAGTTGATAAATAAGTAATTTATATCAATAAGTAACTTCAACAAACTTCAACAAAATCATGCTATATGTCAACATAATATCGTTTCGCACTGCTTTTGTAAATTTACCGTAATAATAAATAAAATTCAAAAAATGTTATATATTAAACAGTAGCTGATTGTCATCACCTAGAAAAGTTAATTGTATAGGTTTCTGGTACTCACTATCTCCGCAAAATTCATAAAATATCTCTGACTCAAGGTTTCTCCTTCGATGTTTCACCAAACCCAGCACTAGACAGCGAGGAGGCGATGCTTGCAGCAAGCCCTACCCGCAGGGTAGGGCTACGTTCAACGCCGAACGGTGTACGCAAACGCAAACTCTTTAAACCCGAACATATTCGTAAAGCAATGTCACGTCTGCAAGAGCAAAACTGGCTAAATTTCCAAGCAAAGTCAAGTTAAAAATTATCTAAAAAATGCTAGGAATAGACAAAACTAGCTAACAAATTACACATGAATGAAATTGACTTAGCCTTTGCCCCAGCCCTGGAACAGGCACAGTTAATTCGTCGCCGGGAAGTGTCGCCACTGGAGTTGGTGCAGATATATTTAAAACGGATTCAAAGCTTAAATCCCCAACTGGGAAGTTATTTTACGGTAATGGCAGAGCAAGCCCTAGCTGACGCGAAAGCCAAAACAGAAATGTTGACAACTAGTAAAGAATTGCCTCTGTTTTTTGGCGTACCGATTTCAATTAAAGATCTCAATCCAGTTGCAGGTGTGCCTTGTACCTTTGGCAATCCAGCGTTACTCAACAATATTCTCGACTTTGATGATGGTGTAGTAACGCGGATTAAACAAGCTGGATTTATTCTTTTGGGTAAAACAGCTACTTCTGAGCTTGGTTCATTTCCTTACACAGAGCCTACGGGTTTTCCCCCAGCCCGCAACCCGTGGAATTTAGAATACACTCCCGGTGGTTCTAGTGGAGGTGCAGCAGCAGCACTGGCAGCAGGATTGTGTGCGATCGCTCAAGGTTCGGATGGAGGTGGTTCAATTCGCGGCCCGGCAGCGTGCTGTGGTTTGGTTGGAATTAAGCCAGCGCGGGGAAGGGTAACTCATGCACCAGTGGGCGATCGCCTTAGTGGCATTGCTACTAACGGGCCGATTGCTCGTACAGTCGCTGATGCGGCTGCCCTTTTAGATGTGATGTCCGGTTATGTGACTGGCGATCCCTATTGGTTGCCCGATCCTGAACCATCGTTTCTAACCGCAAGCAAGGAAAGAATTGGTAGATTGCGAGTAGCTTATGCTACTAGTATTCCTCCCATTGGCGAAGCTGATGCCACCTGTAAGCAAGGTGTTTTGCAAACAGTGAAGTTATTAGAAGAATGCGGACATACAGTAGAAGAAAAATGCCCGGACTTTAGCGGCTTAGTAGAACCATTTCAAGTTGTATGGCAAACAAGTGTTGCGGCATCGGGACTTCCAGCCGAAGCATTGCAACCCGTGAATCGGTTTTTGCTTGCAAGAACTGGTTCTGCTGGGGAATATCTCCAAGCAGTTTATCAAATGCAGATGGTATCAAGATTAATCGTAGCGTTTTTTGACACCGTAGATGTACTAGTACTGCCAGTTTATATGCATTCTCCTATCCGGGTGGGCGAATGGGCAAATCTTGCTCCTGAAGAAACATTCCAAAATATCATTAATTGGGTTGCCCCTTGTCCGCCGTTTAATGCTACTGGACAACCAGCGATCGCTCTTCCTGTTGGCTTTGACGAGCGAGGTGTACCAATTAGCGTGCAAATTGTTGGTAAACCTGCACAAGAAGCGACTCTAATTAGTTTAGCAGCCCAACTAGAAGCACTTTTACCTTGGATTCAGCATCGCCCGGCAGTTGCTACAAATTAAGTAATAGGGTATGGGAGTTTAATTTTCCTGTACCCTGTTCCCTGTACCCTGTTCCCTACTCGATAGATGCAGGCAACCCTTGAACAACTTTCACAAATAATCGTGTTTGCGGATTTAGAACCCACAGACAGGATGAAATTGCAACCTCACACACACATACAACGCTACAGCAAAGGAGAGATTATTCTGCACGAGGGCGATCGCCTACCAGCCAAATTATTTACTGTGGCTAGTGGTGCAATTCAAGTTAGTAAAACAGCAACTACAGGTAAAGAAACGATTCTCCGCACCTTGTTTGCTGGGGAAATGTTTGCTGCGCCTGCACTTTTAGGAAATGGTATTTCTCCCGCCACAGTCACGGCTGAAACTGACTGCGAGATTCTGACAGTCGAAAGAGATGCTCTACTCCAAGCCATCCAGCACAATCCTGATGTTGCCTTGCGAATGCTAATGGTATTGAATTCTCGGATTCAGCAGTTGCATGAAACGGTTCACGGATTAGTTTCTGAAAGAGCGATTGTTCGGTTGGCAAGGTTAATTCAATATTTTGCTGTTGAATATGGTACAGAATTAAACCAACAAGGAAAGACATTAAAAGTCAAATTGCCATATTATCGCATTGCTCGCGGTATCGGTATTACCTATGAGGAATGCGTGCGTTTAATTAAAAGTTTGAAAACAACAGTTGCCTATAGTCGGGGTGGCAAAATCACTATACTTGATGCCAAGAAGTTGGAAGAAATTGCCTCTGGAAATACATAGGCAGAAAAGCTTGCATAGAAAGTGATTTATTGGCGTTGCTGAATCGCGGTATGAATTTGATGTGTAGAGACGCGATATATCGCGTCTGGGCAGGGGTTTTGGCATTACGAAAAATTATTTTCATAGCCTAAATCAGCAACGCCGATTTATTTTTTGATTTTGTATATCTCAAGATAAACCATTTTGTAATTTTGCTACCATCTCCGCCCGTGCTGAAACTCCTAACTTGCGAAACATTCGTTTTAATGCTTGCTTAACCGAATTTTGTGTAATAAAAAGCTTTTCTCCTATTTCTGTATTGGTTAACCCCTGCGCCACCAACTCCGCAATTTCTAACTCTCGTGGAGTGAGGCGACTAACTAACGGCGAATTGAATGTTTTTGGTTTTGCCCTCAGAGTGGCGAGTTTGGCTGATAAATGGAGGCACAAAGCACTTAAATCTGCTAAATCATTAGCATCAAAAGCAGGAGTACCGTTAGCACGAGCAAGGTTGAGTGTTCCAACAACACGACCATCGCATATAATAGGCCCACTCATCACGTGAGCGTGATCTTGGCGTGGACAAATTTCTTTCCAGTCTCCCGGAGCCAATATTAATTGTTCGTGGGCGGGAGCATGACGCTCAACAACATAGCGCCCGACTGGGTTGCCCTCTAAACAAACATCAGGGATGGTTTGCGCTTCAATATCTACCGGGGAACACTCATCCAGCAAATATAAACCCCCACGTTCCACACCAAAATGCTCGCCAACTGTGTTCATCACAGCTAGGCGTAGTTCTTGCTCATTGTGGGCATTGGCGATCGCATTAAACAGGGCATGAAGAGAACGAGCCATACAGTGTACTCATAAGTGTACCCAGTTGGGGACTAGGCGGGACTTGACAACTACTTCTATGCTAACTAATAGCACTAAAGGTAAAAAGCTAACATAACTGGCGAATATAGGAGAAAAAAATGACTGCTACACAAATTTCTGCCCAAGAGTTCTTTCGGGCTGCTTATGAGAACCGTTACACATGGGATCGCAATTTTCCTGGCTACACCGCAGATATTACATACAAAGTGGATGGGCAGATCTTCACAGGCAGAATATGCATTAATGCCAATCTCAAAGCTGAAGTTTTTGAGATTGAAGATGAGCAAGCAAAGCAGGCGATTCACAATCAAGCGTGGGAGATAGCAATTCACCGCATTCGTCGCAGTTTTGAGGAAACTCATGGTGCGAATACATTTAGCTATGGTAGTACCGACGAGACAGGCGCAGTCGAGATTATCTTAGGCGGTAAATCAGAAGGCGACAAATACAAAGTCCATAACAACGTAGTTAGCCTTGTTCACCGTCATATTCACGGTGTTGTCGTCACTATTAACACCTTTAGCACTCATGATACTGGGGAAGGCTACCTTCCCCACACCTACGACTCTGTATATCACGATCCCAAAACAGGCGAGCAAAAAGGTGGTAGGAGTGAATTTGTAGATGAGTACGAAAAGGTTGGTGACTACTTTATTTTGAATCGGCGGGAAATTCGCACTGAGACAGGAGCAAAACCTTCAATTCAGGAATTTACTTTTTCTAACATTAAGTTGTTAGAATCAGCTGCTTAAGCATACATTTTGTGGAGACGTGCCATGACACGTCTTTACATGATTTATATGTATCGTTATTAACTTGAAATCTGATTATCAAAGGCGATCGCTAACAATTGTATTTTGATAAAGTTAGGCTAAAAATCAATCAAAAAAACCTATACAAAGGAATCAGGAGGGAGTGTGGACTAAGGATTTAACCAGAGATCCGCATTTCCCTCCTTTGGTTATCAGGCTAACGCTCTTACTGTATACATTTCATTCTTTTTACAGGCATTCATATACATATGAAAATAGTAAATATACGGATTTCATTCCTCTGCTTCTAGATTCTCCGACGGTATTTACCCTGAGTTTGCTTTTATCTGGGATAGTGAGGTTTGCAAGGTGTACCCCAACACACTTGCCCAGAGGGTAGATCGCTAAAAACACTGCTGCGCGCACCAATGACGGCATTTGCTTCTATCTTTACTCCTGGTGCAATGAAGCAATCTGCCGCAATCCATACTCCATTACCAATATTGATGCTCGCTGTTGTCAAACCGAAGCTTGGATCGTGGATATCGTGACTGCCAGTACACAAATAACTTTTTTGGGAAATTACGCAGTGTTCCCCAATATGGATGTAGTCAAGGCTATATAAAACCACATCATCTCCGATCCAACTGTAGTCACCGATTGTGATTTTCCAAGGATATGTGAAGCGAGCAGTAGGGCGAATTAATACACCTTTACCAATGCGAGCACCAAACAGACGCAACAAAGCACAACGCAGGCTGTTAAACGGGTGAAGCGTCAGAGGAAAGGCGATCGCCTGCACAAACCACCACAACAAAACATACCAGCTTGGACGACCCCGGTCAAACCAAGATTGGTGATATTTGCGTAAATCTATAAATGAGTCATTGGTCATTAGTTAATAGTTAATAGTTAATAGGGGTTTAGTAGGGGCGGGTTTTGTTGATTGTCTTTCGGTTAAAAATTACAGTAGTGAGTATTGAGTAGTTGTTAATTGCTATTAGCCATTAACCATTAACCATTAGCCATTAACCATTAGCTATTAGCTATTAGCCAACTCTCCCTTGATTAAATTACTGTCTGCTTAACTACCTGAGAGAGAGATGGTGATGTTGTCACTGGAGTTGATTTTGTGTTGAGCTTGCCGCCACAGTGGCGTAATTCATAAAGTTTGACACCAATTTGATATTCATATTGGCTTAAAAGTCGTGCATAAATATAACCTGCTCTACCATCTAAAAAACCACGTTGGATAATATAAAACAACACAAACCGTAAAAATGGTTTAAATGGCAACCGCACCCAAATTTTTTTCAGAAAACGCTTACGTTGCACTGCATCACCAAATAAGCTCGCACCAATAGTATCGTTATTACCTTGGTTTGTAAGCAAATTTAGATAAACACGAGCTTCCCAGTTAGAATAACGATTATGCCTTGCTAACCAATGATAAAGGTCACGAAAATCTTCATGAATCATGTCATTTTTTAGATACCCTACCTTTCCCTCTAAAACAACGTGTTCATGAACTTCGTTATCACCAGTATTAGGAATATCTTCGGTATTAAGGTTTTCGTAACGACCTTGTTTGTGTTTAAATAAACGTAAATTCCAATCAGGATATTTACCGCCATGGCGAATCCATTTACCTAAGAAAAATACGCGGCGATTGAGGTAGTAACCATCATGTTCTGGATTTTGGATTGCTTGGGCTATTTCTTCCCACAACTCAGTAGTAATGCGCTCGTCGCAATCAACAATCAAAACCCATTCATTTTGAAAAGGAAGGTTTTCTAATGACCAATTTTTCTTTTTGGGCCATTGTCCATTAAAGTTAAACTGTACAACTTTCGCACCACATCTTTGAGAAATCTCGATGCTTTGGTCAGAACTTTGTGAATCCACTACAAATATTTCATCAGCCCTTTCAAGACTAGCTAAACAGGCTGGTAAATTCGCTTCTTCGTTTTTTGCTGGAATTAATACAGAAACTGGTATTTTAGATAGTGACATAATATAAATATTGAAGATTATTTTGTTATTTTTAAACCCTGAATAGCGGCATTTAAATATCCAATTTGACCGTAGGCATACACAAGCTTGTCAAATCGCTCGGCTGGATCGGAAATATGTTTTAAAGCCTTATAGATACCACGTAAAAAACGTTCGCTACCGCGTCGCAATTGCTCCGTAATCGCTATGCCTGCTATTTGTTCCCGATAACACTCACTAATCCCTTGCCACCAGCCTCGGTTTAAAAACCAAGAACGTTTGAGACGTTCAGGGGCAACATGATGAAACACATGAGCTTCAGGAAGATAAGCGACTTGCCAACCCCGTTGCAGGGCTATTTCCGTCATTTGTAGCTCTTCGTTAGATAGTAATTTTGTGCCTACACGCCCAAGATGAGGATCGAAACCGCCAATTTCTTGGAGAAAGCTACGTTGTATCGAGTAATTTAAACCTCTGGGGGTTAAACCTGGTTTATCAATGTAGACTATGTTGCCGCCTAAATCATATGCACCTAAATTAGCTGCTAATCCACTAGATAGCCATTGTGGTGGTTGGATTCCATCACACCATAGCAAGCTAACTTTACCACCAGCGATCGCTAGTTTGGGGTTATTTTGATAAGCACAATACAATACTTGCAGCCAGTGCTGACAAGCTACGGCATCATCATCTAGATATGCTAAAATTTCACTGCTTGCAACTTTAGCACCTGTATTGCGAGCTACAGATAAACCGAGAGTGGGTTCAAAAACATACTTCAGGCGAGGATTGCTGGCTCTTTGTTCTACAACGGAACGAGTGCGATCGCTCGATCCATTATCCACCACTACCACATCAAAATCGCCGACAAAATCCTGTGATAGAAGGCTATCTATGGCTGCACCTAAATAGGTTTCTCGATTGTGAGTACAGATAATGGCAGAGATTTGCGTATCTGGCATAGGGTATAAGTAATTAAGGTGTTCAGATCCCCGACTTCTACCCTTCGGGAAGCCACCCTCCGGGTGTCTATAAGAAGCCGGGGATCTGCTAGCCAACAAAATTAATGTGATAAGTCACTAGTGACAATATCCAACCTTCACTAGCTTTGGTGCTAATCTATACCAAAATACCTTGACTCACCAACCGAGTTTTTTCGGAAATAATTTTTATTAATAAGGGTGTGGTGTGTGGGGAAAATTATTCTCGCTACACCCTACACCCTACCATCTATACCCTAGCTTCAGTAATTTTCCTGAGATTGAATGTGACTATGTAATACCACTAGACTTTCAGCTAGTTGTGCGAGACGGGTTTCTAGATATTGCTTGCGTCCCAATAGTTGACGTAATTTTTGATAACGAGCAATAGCCATACTGACGCTGGCTACTTGTTCAGGTGGACAAGGACGCGACCAAACCGTACCAGAAGCATCTAATCCACACAAACGATAGCCAGCACGGGACGATTGACAAGATACTTTTGCTTGTTGAGCGCAAATTTCTTCTACATAGTCCATCAGTTGATCGACTTCTGCATGACGTAGTGTAGCAGTTCCTTGCGATTCCTCAGCAGTTTCAGATTCTAACCAACCATTGACAATTGGCCCTTCTAAATAAACATCTTGTATTTGCCGCACAATTATTTGTAGCTCTGCTTGCCAATTGGCAACAATTTCTTGTATTTCTTGCAACAAGTTCATTGCCAATCCAGGATTGGCTGCATTGCGATGACTTGTCAAGCTAGGAGTTTTGATTTTGGGTAGGCTTGGTGTTTTGCAACCGTTATCTTCAACTGAAAAGGTTTGTACGGTGGTCTTTTGGCACTGAGTATTCTCTTCTTCTAGTGTTTGAGGAGGTTGATTTGGGGATTGTGTATCGCTATGTGTGGCTTGTTCCGATGTCCCGACACTAATCCTAAAAGACAAAGACCGCTTGTTTGTATCTCCCGATTCGGCAGCAGCAGTATCGCGATTGCCTAAATCATGTAGGGTTGCCTCAATACGTTTTAAGCCTGCTTTCATAAATATATCTCTAGCCTAGATCGTGACTTGTGGTGTTTAATGATGCTGAATCAGCTTTTAGGATTTTTGACTTTACCCAATCATTGCACAAATGATGCTGAGTATTAATTGTATCTATATAAAAGTTATTCAGTGTCAAAAATCCCACTATTGAAAGAAAAAATTTTAGTCATCAATTGCAACCCCGGTTAATTAAAGATACTAAGGAAATAACTTTGAGTAAAGTAATTCTTGTAACAGGCCCTGCAAGATCTGGCAAAAGTGAATGGGCGGAAACTTTGGCGATGCAGTCACAAAAAGCTGTGATTTACGTAGCAACAGCAACTCAAAATTCTGCTGATCGCGAGTGGCAACAGCGCATTCAAAGACACCAACAACGCCGTCCTCAAAATTGGAGCACATTGGAGGTACCTGTAGAATTATCTACTACCCTTACCAAAGCCAAAGCAAACACGTGTATTTTGATTGATTCTTTAGGGACTTGGGTAGCTAATCTACTCTTTGAGGAAGAAGAAAGCTGGGAAAACACTGTGCAAGATTTGTTAAAGACGATTGAGTTAGTTACAGTCGATATGATTTTTGTAGCTGAAGAAACAGGATGGGGTGTGGTGCCAGCTTATCCTGTAGGTCGAACTTTTCGCGATCGCCTGGGGAATTTAGTACGTCGCTTAGGTGCAATTTCTGAAGCTGTTTATCTTGTTACTGGCGGTTACGTACTCAATCTCAGCACTCTTGGTACTCCTTTACCAGCATGGGGGAAAGAGGACAAGGGGAGGTGGGGATAAGGGGACAAGGAGACAACCAACTACTAACCACTGTAAGGGCGGGTTTTAACAAAAATCTCTCTAGGATGACGAAATATCTAAATAAACCCGCCTCTACAAATGACCAATGATTTATTCTTAATTCTTTATTCCAGATTCCCAGATTTAAATCCTTTACAATTGGAATATGGCATCTCAAAAAGAAGTTAAACAATATTTGGCTTACTGGTTTCAATTAGGTAAGAAGGTTGTCATCGGTAACGGTGCAGAAACCTTGTTGCCGAAATCGGTAATTGTAGGCGATAGATATAGTGATGAATTTGAAAAGTGTTGGCAAAAAATTGTCTCACCGGAAAGTGGCGACTGTTACCTAGAGGGTACCCAGGAAACTATCGCTGAACTTTTGAGTCCTAATTGGGACATGACAAGCTGTGCACGTTGCACAATGCCAGTACCAGTAAGAAATGTAGGTATGCCACCTGAACTGTGCCCCTGCAATGATTTACCAGATTGGCCGAATACAGATTTACCACTTCCACGAATACCTGTTAACAATCAAGTACAATTGCAATTAATTCGTAATCGGCTTTTGCAAAATTCTAAATCCGATGAGAATTGAATTGTTCTATCAAAACGGTGTCTGTACCCGTAAATAAAGGGTTTGTCCAGATTGGGGATGGTTGCAGCGAAGTTCCCGTGCGTGTAGATGTAATCGATTTGTGTCTGCATGACATCCATAAAGGCGATCGCCCAAAATTGGCACACCCAGTCCTTGGGGATCGGCAGCATGAACCCTGATTTGATGGGTGCGCCCGGTTAAAGGTATAAATTCTATGCGAGTGTGATTTGACTCTGTTGCGATTACCTGGAAGTGAGTCAAACTAGGTTTACCGCGCTGCCAATCAACTTTTTGATAAGGGCGCTGCTGAGGATCTCCCCACAACGGTAGTTCGATCGCACCTTTTTCTATCGCCACAGAGCCAGAAAGTATGGCTTCATAAACTTTGTGAACTTGACGCTGCTGAAACTGCTGGGTGAGTTGACGATAGGTTTGTAAATCGCGAGCTAGAAGCAGAATACCAGAGGTTTCTCGATCCAGGCGATGCACAGCCATAAGTGCCATCCCATCAGGTAAGAGATGACGCAACCGACTTTGCACGCTATCTTGGCGATCGCGGTAACGCCCCGGAACTGATAGCAACCCTGGAGGTTTGTTGACAGCAATCAGCCATTCGTCTTCATAAATAATAGGTAGCGTTTGTGCGATCGCGCCTTCTACAGTCAAATCACGTTGAGGCAATCCTGAGAGCAGAAACCCCATCAACGGTTGACAGCGTTCTGCACAAGCTCCATAGAATTCTCCTTGGACTTTATCTTGATTTTTTGAGGGCTGTCCCCACCAAAATTCTGCCATTGCCAGTGGTTTTAGCCGATTTATTGCCGCATAGTGGAGTAGTTTAGGAGCACAACAATCTCCCGTGCCAGTAGGCATGGAACCTCCTGGCATCAATTGCTGCAAGGATGCTGATTGCCCTAAAAAATTAATTAGGCTGTAGGCAGCGTGCATTTGAGTTTGTAGTTGGCGTGACAGTGCTTGACGCTGTTGTTTCAATTCTCGAATTCGGGCATCTGCGTTTGCAATTATTTGCTTGAGGGGCTGCAATATCTCATCCCGTTGACGTTTGAATTGCCGTCGCTCTATTCCCTGCCAACGGCTTTCGGCATCGAGTTGTTCTAGGGCAACAGTGAGTGCTGTTTCCGTCAGTGTTTCACACAATATTTGACGTTTTTCTTGGCGTTGCTGTTTGCAATTCCGATGGCGATCGCTAATTTGTTGCCACTGCTGTTCCAACTCACGAGACAGGGTTTCGTACTGCTTTCGTTCGGGGAGTTGCTTGAGGGTAATAAGTTCCTGTTTGATAGCTTCTAATTGTATCAAAGTGCGGGCTTCGTCTAAGGCAATTTCGTCTTTTCCGGAAATTGGCGGCACCCAGCCCTCAACCATGCTGCTACCATTCAAAAGTCCGGAAAATGCTTTGAGTACTCTTTGTTCGCCAGAAGGCAGTTCAACTAGCAATACTCCATACATCTTGCCCTCAGAATTATAACGCTCATCGGTGGCAAGGTATCGCATTAAACCATAGGCTACTGCTTCTGCTAAAGGGGTGCGGGGCAGTTTTAGTAGTTTGCCTGTTTGAGGACAACGCCCTTCATAGTAATAACTAGGAGATAGGTTATTGATTGCAGATTCTATAAAATCTGAAAGTTTGTGCAGAATCACCATTTGCGTAAAGTTATAGTTAAGCGATCGCCTTTACCAAAGCTATTGCTGTTCGCTAGTTTCAAGATTCTGTTGCATAGCTGCACCTATGGCTTGAGCATTTGGATCTGCACTTTGTAGTAATGCGTGTGCAACATTGTATTGCTCGTTTTGGCTGCGGTTTTGGCTAAGTTTATATTTCCCTTCTAATCGCGTCACAATCATTTCAAAACCAACAATACCGTTCATCATGCCTTCGCGGAAGTTGTCAGATAGGTTGTGCCACTGTGATTTGTAATCCGAGCCATAGGTATCAATCATTGTGTCTATCATTTTGTCCATCAGTTCCCTGGAGTCGCTGAGAGTAATAATTTCAGGCACACCATAGGCGTGAACGGCAATATAGTTCCAGGTTGGCACACTCTCACGCTTTTCATACAAAGATGGTGAAATATAAGCATGAGGCCCGGTGAAAATAGCAAGTGATTCAATCTCTCCAAACACCTGCCAGTGAGGATTTGCTTTGGCAAGATGACCCGTTAGCTTAACAACATTATCTTGCACTGTGACGACGAGTGGAATATGGGAGGCAATGGGGAGATGATTGTGGACAGACACTAATGTGGCGAAACTATTGGCACGCATGAAGGCGACTAGCTTTTCAGTGTCTTCTTCTCGAAAGGCATTGGGAATGTACATGAGACTTGAACATTTTTATCAATCAGTTTTTTTCAACTTATATCAGTTTCCGTCAAAAGATAGCGATCGCTTGTTGTCAGAAAAAATTAACATTATTTTAAGCAGTGCTATCAATTCCACAGGTTCATGAGTTACTATATCGCTCCTCGCTTTCTGGACAAATTAGCAGTTTTTATTACCAAAAACTTCCTTAACCTGCCTGGTGTAAGAGTACCTTTGATTTTGGGTATTCATGGACGTAAGGGCGAAGGCAAATCCTTTCAATGTGAGTTAGTCTTCGAGAGAATGGGTGTGGAAGTTACTCTCATTTCTGGCGGAGAATTAGAAAGTCCGGATGCAGGAGATCCAGCACGCCTGATTCGTCTGCGCTATCGGGAAACAGCAGAATTAATCAAGGTACGCGGCAAAATGTGCGTGTTGATGATTAACGATCTAGATGCGGGCGCGGGGCGCTTTGATGAAGGTACGCAGTACACGGTGAATACTCAGTTAGTGAATGCCACACTGATGAATATTGCCGATAATCCCACCGATGTACAACTTCCTGGTAGTTACGATCCAACGCCTTTACATCGCGTGCCAATTATTGTGACAGGAAATGATTTTTCTACTCTATACGCGCCTTTGATTCGCGACGGGCGGATGGAAAAATTCTACTGGGAACCAGATCGAAGCGACAAGATCGGGATTGTGGGCGGAATTTTTAGTGAAGATGGGCTTTCGCAACGGGAAGTAGAGCAGTTAGTGGATACTTTCCCACATCAGTCAATTGACTTTTTTAGCGCTTTGCGTTCCCGAATTTATGATGAACAAATCCGCGACTTCATTCATGAAATCGGAGTTGAGCGCATTTCTCAACGGGTAGTAAATAGTTTAGAAGGGCCACCACAATTTAAAAAGCCTAATTTTAGTCTTTCTCACTTGATAGAGATGGCTAACTTGATGGTTGGCGAACAAAAACGAGTGGAAGATTACCGCTTAGTGTCGGAGTACAACCGGAATATGCGCCAACATTATCAACCTGCCGTGACGCCGCAACCTGTAACACCTGCTACTAGTTACTCAGGCAATGGCTCAAACCAACCAAGCACAACAAACGGCTTCCAAAAACAAGAAAAAACTAACACTAAGTTAAGTTTAGAGACGGTAGAACAAATACGTAATATTTTATTTCAAGGTCATAAAATTGGCGTTGAACACGTAGATGAGCGGCGTTTCCGTACTGGTTCTTGGCAAAGTTGTGCGCTAGGTCAAATTCAGAGTGAGTCGGATGCTATATCAACTGTAGAATCGTGTTTAGCCGAATACAGTGGCGAGTATGTGCGGTTGGTAGGCATAGATCCTAAAGCAAAACGACGGGTTTTGGAAACGATTATCCAGCGTCCTAACGAAAAAGTCGTGAGCTGGTAATTTAATTTGAAACTGGAAAGGCGATCGCACCTAACAATACCTTCGCCAAAATCCAACACCCTAGAAGGGTGTCGCTATACAAACCAAGGCTGCCTCCGCAGCCTGTAAGTATTTCAGCCCACTTTGCCAGGGGTATGGAGTGGATTGACAAAGGAAATACACATACAATCACGAGCATCCACCCTTAGCACCAACTGCGATCGCTCTTACCCCGTATCAATGGGCTTAGATCCACAGGTCAAAATAGGTTATATTACATTCCTTAATATTTGAGGATTCTAGTGTAGACTCAAATTACCCAGCACGGTAGCAGCAAAATCAAAACGCATGAAGGGTAAATTAATTGTATTTGAGGGAGTCGAAGGTTGCGGCAAAACAACCCAAATCCAGCTTTGTGGTGAGTGGCTGCAAAGCCTTGGTATCCCTGTAGTAATTACTCGCGAGCCTGGGGGAACAGAGTTAGGCTTGCATCTGCGCCGCTTATTACTGCAAAAGGCAGAAGGAGAATCATCAGAACCATCTGCCTTTCCTATTACCGACAGAGCAGAATTATTGCTATATGCTGCCGATCGCTCGCAACACGTCGAAGAACTTAAACCAATTCTGGCAGACGGAAAAATTATATTGTGCGATCGCTACACTGACTCTACCGTAGCCTACCAAGGTTACGGTCGCGGTTTAGATATGAATTTAATTGTTCAACTCAATACCATTGCTACCAACGGGCTAGAAAGCGATTTAACTATCTGGCTGGATGTTGATGCTGAGGTGGGGCTAGCTCGCAAACGTCAAGCTTCAGCAATTGCCGATGGCGATGGTGCTGCCGCTATCCCCGTCGCACCCGCCAGAGGCGATCGCATTGAGCAAGAAAATATAGCCTTTCATCGTCGCGTTCAAAAAGGGTATACAGAATTAGCTGCGTCTTACCAAGAGCGAATAGTCAGGGTAGATGCTAGTGTGAGTGTCAATGCAATGCAACAGGCAATTCAGAAAATTTTGCTCTTAAAACTGGATGGGTGGGGATATAAGCAAGTTAAAAGTTAAAAGCAGTGTTATATATTTTGCTTGATGCGGCGCAGGCGCTCTGAGAAGCTCTGCATCACTTGTAGCGCGAACATGGGAGTTTCTTGAACGGCAAAAAGGAAACGATCTTTGTTCATAGATGCAATTATGCAGTCAGTTTTGGCGATCGCCGTGGATGCCCTATTTCGAGCTGGATGAACTAAAGCTCCCTCACCAAAAACATCACCTGCTTTAATAATTTCGACCACTTTTCCATCAACACGCAATTCTACTTCTCCCATCAAGATGCCATACATAAAATCTCCTTCCTGACCTTGTTCAAAAATAACTTGACCGGGAGAAAATCTCAATTCTGGTTGGTTTTGGAAGATTCTCACTGTTTCTGCTGGTACTAACATGATTGTGTAACTCCTATGTATTAGTTCTAACTTTAAGATTGCTTGTGCTAGTACACAAGCCTTGAGTGAAACTGCTATACATTCAATTATGAATGACTCATTTGCACAACTTATAGGGCAACCACAAGCAGTAGAGTTACTGACTCAAGCTGTTAAACAAAACCGAGTTGCACCAGCCTATTTGTTCGTAGGGGCAAACGGTGTAGGGCGGGGTTTGGCAGCACGGTGTTTTATGGAATTGTTATTCAGCAATGGTTTATCTGAAGCTATTACTGTCATCCGCACCAAACTGCAAAAAGACAACCATCCTGATGTGCTGTGGGTGCAACCAACATATCAATATCAAGGACAACGTCTGACAGCAACCGAAGCAGCAGAGAAAGGACTCAAGCGGAAAGCACCGCCTGTAATTCGTCTAGAGCAAATTCGCGAAATTGCTGAATTTCTCAGTCGTCTACCATTAGAAGCGCCAAGGCAGATCGTAGTTGTAGAACAGGCAGAAACAATGGCAGAAGCTGCTGCCAACGCCTTGCTGAAAACTTTAGAAGAACCAGGGCAGGCAACACTAATTTTGATCGCTCCTTCCCCAGATTCTATTTTGCCGACACTGGTATCACGCTGTCAACGCATTCCTTTTTATAGTTTAGATACAGCCGCAATGACTGAGGTACTCAAACGTATCGGTCATCAAGAAATTTTGCAACACCAGGCAGTATTGAGTATTGCCGCTGGTAGTCCGGGAGAAGCGATCGCTGCTTATCAACAACTGCAAGCGATTTCCCCAGAACTACTCCAAGCCGTAACCAAAATACCAAAAAACTACATCCAAGCCTTGCAGCTAGCTAGAGACATTGACAAGGCTTTGGATACTGAAGCACAACTGTGGTTAATTGATTATCTTCAGCAATCTTACTGGCAGCAGTGGCAGCAACCGAGTATTGTCAAGCAGCTAGAACAAGCTCGTAAATCTCTGCTTTGTTACGCCCAGCCCCGCCTTGTTTGGGAGTGTACATTTTTGAAGTTGTGCCAATAAAAATAAAAGTGGGAGTTAGCATATCAGTCGCTTTCCACTCCCACTCTGACATTTACTACTGAAGTGAACAGGAATATGTAAAGACATTGCCATTTATTTAGGGGGCTAATGTGGGACAACGACAATGCCATTACACACTTAAAATTCCTGGCGCAGTAAATGTCAAATCTAATTATTATTTATTAAGTTCAACAATCAATTTTTATATCATGTGCGGAAAAATTTCCTATTTGCTGAAAATATGTTTTTAGAGAGAGTGCATCACAAGATTTTCGATTGTGATACACCCTGATAACAACACCCTTGAAGTCGTTTATCTTTATTCAATTTAACTGAGAGTATCGAAACTAGGTTGCCATTTTGGCAAGATTATTCTCAGTCCAAAAAATAAGAAGGAGTAAGAACTCAAAATGCAGTCCTCATCATTACTCTAGCTATAAGTAATGAAATATAAGAATAGAAGCTTTGCATTTTTTCGCCTATCAAGGTTGAAGAAACAAACCAATGGCTCATCTTCTAATTATGTAAATTTCCCAAACTCATTCTTAAAATACAAATCCCCGACTTCTTAGAGAAGTCGGGGATATAATAGGACATAATTACTCTAAAATTTATTTTTTCAATTCCAAAACTTATGATAATTACATTATTTTGCAATCAGGATGAAAATTATATCTTCTATCTTGTGAAGTAAATAAAAATAAAATAAATATTTTTTTGGAGGTTAGTTAGAAAATATAAACTACAAATTTATTGTCTTGCATGAATGTGTGATGACTCTGGCAGCAAGAAAGAAGAATTAAGGCTTTCATATTTCTTCATTAAATTCTAGGGTAAAACCTACACCCAGCCATCACTTCGCTTATGACTAAATTATGTACACGGAGAGACGCCAATACGCCTTCTTTTTTGCTCTTTTTAAGAAAGGCGAGCAGGTGCAGGAAACACTCCATATGATTAAAAATACTACTCCTAGACAAGATATTTCTCCAAGCAGACGTAATCCATTACCTCTTTTAATGACAGGACTATTACTTGGTCTGATTGTTGGTGCTCCTTTAGGGTGGTTTAGCCACCAGCTTTTCTTTCGATACCGCTCGGCTCAGGTTCTATTGTGCCGCCAACAACACTTTGGACAACCAGAAGTTGAGCTTCAGCGTTTGTGTGGCTCCTTATATTAGGCATAAGAGTAGCTATACAGTACAGTAGTGACAATATAGCAGCCTCTGTAAGGTGGGCACTTTTAAGCCCTTATGTTTACGTTCTTTACATTGCCCACCCTACGGTGATTGAGAATGGTGAGCTGGGTTTCCTGGCATAAAGCGACTGGCGTCACCTGGCGTGAACTGGCGGTGCAAGACTCTCATGGGTGACTGCCCACAATCAGAGCATGAAAAATCGACCACCGATACACACAGATAGACACAGATACATACAGATGGGTTACGGGTGTGCTCCGTTAGCTCCCTTTTAACCTCCCTGTTCCCTATTCCCCCAACCCTATTTTCAAGACAGATCTTTGTTCCCAAGCAAAACCCTGGTAGCAAATTTTCACTATAAGTTTCTAAATTACGGTGGGTAAGAATTGAATTTTGTACTAACATAGCAAGCGAGAATAGAATTCGGTAATAGTGTTTGTTTGTGGTATTGATGGGCTTTAACCTTTTGATATTGGCAGGCTTTTCTCCGAAATCTACATCTCCACACACTCATGATTTTGGAGAAAATCTATGTCAGTTTATGTAGGCAACCTCTCTTACGAAGTCACAGAAGAGGCTTTGAATGAGGTTTTTACAGAATATGGTTCTGTAAAAAGAGTTCAGTTGCCTGTTGATCGTGAAACCGGTCGTGTACGTGGCTTTGCTTTTGTAGAAATGAGTTCAGAAGCTGAAGAACTAGCTGCTATTGATGCGCTTGATGGTGCTGAATGGATGGGTCGTGACTTGAGGGTTAATAAGGCGAAACCCAAGTCAGAAGGAGGTTCATTCGGTGGTAGACGCGGAAATAATGGTGGAGGATATTCTCGCCGTTACTAAATTTTGAAAACAAAATTTAGCTTTTAATTCTCTTGGGCAGAGTATGTGTCTGCCCTTTTTTATTCTTTTTTGACTGAATTATAGCCGATCATAAGGAGCAAGCGAATGACTCAAATCGTAGTGGGCGAGAATGAAGGACTTGAGTCAGCTTTACGTCGATTTAAACGGCAAGTTTCCAAGGCGGGAATTATGCCAGACGTAAGGAAACACCGTCACTTTGAAACGCCTTTAGAAAAAAACAAGCGCAAAGCTAAAGCAATTGCTAACTCTAAGCGCTACAAGAAACGTTTCCGCAGTTAGCCAAGGAAGTAGTGGCTCGATTGACATCTAGTCCTATTTTGAGTGCAATTCTGCATTTAGTGCTTTAGTAATGCGATCGCTTGTTTCTTCTAGATGAGCTAGCGTATAAATATCAAGGTCGTCATTCTGTTGCTTAAGGCTAGTATCAATAGCTTTGCGGAGTTGGCGCAATTCGTACCAAGCTAGGGTACGGCTATCTTCAGGTACATCGCTAGTGCGCAATACCATCTCTAGCAAAATGTTCAGATGTTCTCTTTGCAATGAACGACGGATGCTAGAAATTGGCTTTGACTGACTTGAGCCAAAAACTTCTGTCCAAATACCTTTTTGCAGAGTATCGAATAACTCAGGCATAGATAATGCTTCCCCTGGCAGGGATTTGAATTCTATATCTCTTAAGCGATGGAGGCGATCGCTATTTAAAAGCGATCGTAAGATCCCACTTTGAAAATGCAGAATCCGCTCGTGAATTGGATAATCAAGGCGGGATACGGGTATATAGTTCCCCCAATGTTGCCACCGCGATGGTGCCAGCTGATTGAGCAATTGCGCTGAGAAACTGAAAGCATCCTCAGCAAACACATTCTCTTGTAACGTCGTTAGTACCTGACGTTGTTGTTCTAAAGAAACTGGTACAAAACTGGGGCGAGTATCGCTATCGGCGTGGTGACGCCAAAAATATTGCCCGCCTATATATTGAGTTAGTAAGGAAGCGTTACGAAAATAGTATTTGAGTACTCGATTGAACAATACACGCAAATCGCTATAACTTTCTCCTTTTAATGGATAATGCTTTTCAAGTTGCTGCCACATCATGCGGGCATTATCCATTTGCCACTTAGAATAAAGCAGTACATCGTTACTCATATCCCAAACATTGGCAAGAGGGTTGATGTTCCAAATATCTTCATCAGTGGCATAAGATAATTCTGGTTGGGGCGAAGCCAAAGCAATCTCCTCTAAAAAAGGTTTTTCAGTTTCAGGAGCGATCGCCTCTGTTGTTAAGTGCGGGTGAGGTTTATAACCATACACTATCGCCCATTCGTCGTAAGGGCCAATAATTGCCGGAAAATAATCGCCTTGCTCTACTCCCACAGGTGCTAGATTCACGGGCAAATAATCCATCACCGAACCTACTAAGCCTTTGGTGTGAGTAATTTCGGTATTGTTTAATTCCTGAGGTGCTAACATAGTACTGCCGTGAAAGTTGTGACGCAAACCCAAAGTATGCCCAACTTCGTGAGCAATCAGAGAACGCAAATATTGATGCACGTACTTTTTCATCTCATCACTACTAGGTGTAGTGTTTTGCAACAATGACAAAACCAGTGCCCCCATTGCTGCTTGATTTGAAGACTCCACACCATAGCAAAATTCAGAATCAGGCACAGGGATGGAAACATTTCTATCTACTTTGTATTTCTCCCCAAAGGCTTGGCATAAGTTTTTACCCTCTTGAGAAAAGGATTCATCCATAAATAATGAATTTGTTCCCATCAGTGCCCGATATTCTTGCTGAATTGAACGCACCATGTTGGCATCCACAATTATATCTGCATCCAATATTTCTCCAGTCAGAGGATTAACACGTGCTGGCCCCCTGGCGAAACCTGCATCTAAAGAATTAAACCAGCGAATCGTGTTATACCGCACATCTGCTGGCTGCCAATCTGCATCATCTGGCATTTGCCGCACTTCAATAGCATTTTGAAATCCGGCTTTTTCAAATGCTTTGTTCCACATCAAGACGCCTTCACGAATTGCGTCGCGATACTCAAATGGCACAGCATTTTCAATCCAAAATACAATCGGCTTTTTAGGTGGAGACAAGGGTGCGCTACTGTCAGATGGTTCTAAATGCCAGCGATGGATGTAACGTACAAATGGTTCTCGATCGTGATTGTGAGAGAAATCCTGAAAGGCAGTGATAAAATATCCGACTCTGTCATCAGCAACTCTAGGAATATAACCGTTATTTTCAGGTAGCTGGGAAAAACTGTAATGTACTTTGAGAGTTAATGCTCTGCTGTCAGGTAAAGTGACTAAGTATGCTCCTTCTGGTGATGAGAAATTGTAAATTGAGTCAATCTCTAAGTTGAAAGGGAAACTGTTGACATCCCCAAAATATGATTTTTTTGCTTCTAAATGGTAATCAGCCTGCAAAAAGTATTTCAACAGGGAAGTTAAACCAGGAAAATCCTGCATGAGCAGGTCATCAAGTTTAATTAGAATGCTTTTAGTATACGGATCGATACTAGCTATTTCGAGTGCATACAAAACTGAATCGCTAAAAGAACGAGCAAGCGATCGCCCTTCTGGTTCACCAGGCTGGGCACGGAACTTAACGTTACGAACAACAAAGTGCAAGTGATAGTTTACTCGTTGGAAGTAGAAGAGAAAATCTTGCAGAGGTAATCCGCTATAAATACCACTCTCTCCCACACCTGATTCTAATGTAACTGTGCAGAGGTAATTTTTATTTAGCTGTTCTGGCTGAATTTCCCAATAAATCTCACCAGAATCCCGATTGTGATAAAGGGTAAATAGTCCCTCTAATTTATCTGTATCTTTTAATATCTCGCGAAATCGTCGAAAATCTTCTTTTCTATGCTCTTGCTCTTTATCTGTGTGCTCGGCAATGACTACATTTTCAAATCCTGGTAAGTCGTTAAATGGCCGTACATAATCACTTAAAACTTCGGCTATTGCATTATTAGTTCCAAACAACAAATTGCACAATAGTACCGTATAGATTGTTAATTTTGCAATCCAGTCTTTCATCCCTTAGCTATCCTACGAAGCGGTGTTCGTCTTTATCAACCGCTTAAGTAATAATAGATTAGCCGTTTTTTTCTTTTTCAGGTAGCTATGATTTTACTAAATTTAATTCATTTTTTGGAAGATTGCTAAGTTAATGATTAGGTTTTCTCAATTTTACATATATTGTTGATTTTAAATCTGATTCATTGAGTAATTTTGAAGTCATTACAAAAGATAGGATGGGCTGCTACAACTCATCTTTGAGTTACATATTGTGGAAGGTGATAAGTAATTCACCGCGTTCAAATTTTTCCACCAACCAATCAAGGTAGGCAGAGGACTAATGCTAGATAGGCATCAGGCTATTAAGCTAGATTCTATGTTAACCGTAGCTAATGTCTGTGGCAAATGCTACCATATGCGCTGGATTTGTTGTCTTGCCAACATTTCACTCGATTCAATCTTACTCATCACCAAGATTTGGTAAAGACAGCTAATAGGCTTTTGACCATTCGACTATTAGCTTGAGCTATTGGTATCCTTACAGTGAGTTATTATCGGCTTTTTTGCCACCAATAATTGCTTGTACTAGATTTCCGACAAAGAAGACAAACGCTGCAATTAACATCAGTAGCATTAAGCTCGCAAGAGAAGCAAATGGAGAGATGATAAACAATAATAAAAATACAAACAATAAAGTAGTTATCAGTGTCTTATTCATAATTTTTTTCTCTACTTCATTTCTACTTTTAACTTAACGTACTTGCTTGTAATTAATTATCTTTCTTTAGAAGCAACTAGATAATCATTACTGTGGAAATATGTTCCGTTCGGATTTAGGCAGTATCAAATCCAAGTTATCAGCGTAATATTCTGCCTAGACGTTAGTATTTTGAATCCGAACGAATAAAGAAATTATGTTCTAAATTGTACTGTACTATAGTCAAAATTATCTTCGTTATACTTTTTCTTGTGTTACCTCCACACAAACTCAAAAACCACATTCCCAACTTTTTTGAGAAGTCGAGGATCTGGATCTAGGCTTAGTTTTCAGATCATTGAGCGATCGCAGGCTATCTTCTCTGCATCTATGTGAATCAGCCATCAACTATATAAATTTAGTAATATAACTTAATATTTGTATATACTTTAAGGTATCTTGTTAAACCAACCTTGATTCAGCCCTCGTAAATCAAGGTTACTCTGTTACTTCTGTCAAAGGCGCTCATACTCCAGCCAATAGAATAGTGCAGACGAGGGACACATGGCTGATGAAAGTAAATAGGCGCGTTGACTTACCACTGCTGTAACTAAATCGCGATGAAACACTGGCGTGAAACAATGGCTGTGACTCAGCGCATTTTAATTGAACTATTACGGCGCAGACGCAGTCTGATTTTTTGGATTATCTTCCCTATTTCTGTGCTAATAATTAACGGATTTGTTTTGGCAGAAAGTATGAAGCTGTCAACAGAACAAGGTTTTGAATACGCTGCTCCTTCTACTTTAGTAGGAGCAGCACTATTTTTTAGCTGTTTGGGTGGTAGCGTTTC
Organism: Chlorogloeopsis fritschii PCC 6912; assembly: GCF_000317285.1. GTDB lineage: Bacteria > Cyanobacteriota > Cyanobacteriia > Cyanobacteriales > Nostocaceae > Chlorogloeopsis > Chlorogloeopsis fritschii. Next base: position 24,631 of record NZ_AJLN01000056.1, read on the forward strand.
TACCGTGGTATCAGAAAGAGAACAGCAAACCCTCAAACGCCTTTTTATCTCACCATTAAGTGGTACGTCCTATTTTCTGGGTATTTTTTTAGCTCATAGTTGCATTGGTATTGGACAAACATTACTCATTTACACAATTGCAGCATTGTGGGGTGCAACCTTCAAAGGTTCGGTATTCTTAGGAGCAATAATTATTTTATTGAGTATCATCGCTTATGTTGGTTTAGGCTTTATTTTAGGTACACAATTGGCTCGCCGTACCGAAGATGTCAACTCACTAGTTGCTGCTTTTGGAGTGCCCTTATTAATTGTAGGTGGGGCATTTTTCCCAACAACATTTTTACCAGAAACATTACTTGAGATTGCTAAAATTAATCCAATTTATCATATGAGTGAAGCTCTCTTAGGAGTATCTGCGCAGGGGAACAATCTAGGAGAGATTGCGTCTCATCTCAGGTTTCTATTCGGTTTTGCTGCCATTATGATTTTTGGGGGTTGGATCGCCTATCGACGGATGCTGTTAGTAGAAAGGAGATTGTGATAAGTAGAAGGCAGAAGGCAGAAGGTAAAATGGCCTTCCTGAGCAGGTTGTAAAGGTTGGTATTTTACGTTTAATTATATCTGCCTACTTGCTCACCTTTCACTAATAATATAAAACTAATATAAAACTATGCTCTCTATAGAAAAGCTCAATAAATCTTATGGTAAAAGGCAAGTTCTTCAGGATTTAACTCTGTATGTTGCTCCTGGAGAAATATATGGTTTACTAGGTGCAAATGGAGCAGGTAAGACTACTACGATTAATATTATTTGTAATTTATTACAAGCTGATAGCGGCACAGTCACTATTAATCATCAGCAAGTCTCAGAAACAACCAAAAATTTCATTGGTATTGCACCACAAGAAAATTTATTATATAAAGGACTTTCTTGTGAAGAAAACCTCAAGTTTTTTGCAAAAATCTACGGTTTAGATAGAGTAAAACGGCAGCAAAGAGTTAAAGCTGCTTTGGCAGCTGTGAATTTATTAGATAGAGCAAAAAGCCCAGTAGAAACTCTAAGTGGTGGTATGCAACGGCGCTTGAATATTGCAGTGGCATTAGTGCATCAGCCGAAGTTAATCATTTTAGATGAACCTACTACTGGTTTAGATATTGAAGCGCGCTACGAAATTTGGGAGCTGATTAAACAACTCAAAAATCAGGGCATGACAATTTTATTAACGACTCACTTATTAGATGAAGCAGAACGTTTGTGTAACAGAATTGGTATTTTGAAAAATGGTTGCATTTTAGCTGAGGGTTGTTTAGAAGATTTGCGTAGTTATATTCCAGCTAAAGAAATTTTGATTGTGCAGACTGATGAGGAGGAGGAAGCGATCGCACGTGCAATTGCTTGTGGTTTTACGCCCCGGCGCTATGGAAACGATTTGGCTTTTTGGTTATCAGAGCATTTGGAATTAAAAGAGATAATTGCACAGTTTGATGGCATTGCTATTGACTCAATTTCACGGCAACCTGTGAGGTTAGAGCATATATATATGGAATTGATACAAGCAGGTTGAGACAGAGATTAAGCTTGAGAGAGCATTCTGGCTCTAGTTCTCGTTACCAGGTTGAACTTGGCAACGAGGGTATTCTGGTACAGCGATCGCACTCGCTAGGGTATTGGTCAATTAGTTGTTTAGGGAAACTAAGTGATATTGGCTTGTGGACAACAAAATGACTAAAATACCCAGTACTCAGTTCCTAATCTCTTTACCACAACTTTAGATAGATGTATAATTACCTAAGAATAGAAGGGGAGTAGCTGCTGGCAAAAACCATAGCCAGTACATCTGAATCAACATACTGGCGATGAGCCTGGTTCAGATGACAAGCAAGCAAAGATTAGCTAATTGGAAGCGAGACCTTCACTGAGTTCACACAAAAAAGTGTGGAGCTTGGTGAAGTATTGCACCTCTCATCAAGCCCGCACATCAAGAAAACAATCTTTAGGAGCTTGAGAGAGTGCTAACAGCTTTTACCGCAGGTTTATTACTAATTACAATTTCTGAGTTAGGGGATAAAACTTTTTTTATCGCCGCGATTTTATCAATGCAGCATTCCCGACGCTTAGTCTTTACGGGAGTGACAGCGGCTTTGGCGGCGATGACAATACTTTCTGTAGTATTGGGACAAGCAGCGTCCTTACTGCCAAAAATTTATATCTACTACGCTGAAATTGTTTTATTTACTGCCTTTGGTATAAAGCTGTTGTACGAAGCCAGCAAAATGCCTGCTTCTACTTGCGCCACAGAAGTTGTAGAAGAGGCAAAAGATGCTGTAGCAAAAGCAGAGAAGCAGTTGGGAAACCAAAAAACCTCTTGGGCAATTATCTTAGAAGCTTTTTTATTGACATTTATGGCAGAGTGGGGCGATCGCACACAATTTGCCACTATTGCCTTAGCTGCTGGTAAGAACCCTATTGGGGTAACTATAGGTGCAATTTTAGGACACGCCATTTGTGCAGCGATCGCTGTCATTGGTGGACGAATGTTAGCAGGACGAATTTCCGAACGTATCCTCACTTTCGTTGGCGGATGCCTGTTTATTGTATTTGGTATTGTTGCCGCCATAGAAGGAGCATGAAGAAAGAGTGGGAGACGCGGAGAAATTATCAAAAACTTTCCCCGTGTCCTCTTTTAAGGTTTGGGTGCAGGCGTTGAAGCAGCAGTCGGTGCAGGGGTGGTGGCTTCAGTTGCTCTTTTGTTAATTTCGTCTTTATACTGAGCGGGTGCTAAAGTCGCAGCTTTACTAAATAAAGGTTTTGCCTCCTTCGATTTACCTTGCTCTTTCAAAACCATTGCCTTTGCTAAAACCGGGCGAAAATCATTGGGAGCGCTTTTGATTGCTTGATCGTATGCAACAGAGGCTTGATCGTAGCGTTTTTGAGAGGCGTGAAGATTACCCAACATTACCTGCACAGCAATAGTATCCACACTACCAGATTCATTTTTATTTGCCTGAGTAGCTTTAGAGAGGGTATCTTGTAATAAGCCAATAGCTGCTTCCGGGCGTTTTTGCTCTAGCAAGAGGGCTATCATCCCTTGCAAAGCATTAAGATCGCCTGGTTTTGTTTCCAAAATGGAGCGGTAAGCTTGGGCAGCACCTTCTTTATCGCCGATTTGCTGCTTTGCCTGCGCTAGTAGTACGGCGTATTTGGTCTGTTCTGGATTCAGCTTGGCTAATTTTTCTAGAGGTTCAATTACGCCTTGAATTTCACCCACACCTAAACTCAGTAATTGCAAACGTGTTTCCAGTAAGCCTCGCAGCGCTGTTTGGTTTTCTGGCTCTCTCTGCAAAACCTGTTCGTAACCCCGAGATGCGTCTTCCAGTTTTGATTTTTGGTCAGAGGAAGAAGTTCCTGTGGTGTTGGAAAAGTTTTGGCGGGAGTATTGCGTATCACTAAACGCGGCTATGATCGGAACCATAGATACTCCAACAAAACCTATTACTGCCAGCACTAGCACGACTTTAACTAACCAGCGATTACGTGACTCAGACACAAAACCGTCCTTAACTCTAATGAGATTATCGTTTACAGAAATAGAGAAAGTTAAAACTTTGAAAAACTTTGCGGAATACTGTGAATGATTTGTGAAATTTATAACAAATTCTCATTTACACTGCCAAAGCAAGGGATGAAATTAGTAAGAACTGCCTAGATTGTAACGATGCTATGCTTCCGAAATTAGTGTAAAGGCGTTAAATTACACATTTAGTATGTGTATGCGAAAAATCGCATCTTTCAGTATGATAGCAGGGCAAACAGAAGTGGCTGTTTAGAAAGGAAATATACTTTCATCAGTCGCACAAACGCTCTTTTCACTTGCCTTAGTAAAATCCCACAATGGGATGTGTCTCCGCTCCAAGGAGTTTTTATGAATTCCGACCTGATGCCGTCCCCTGAATCATCAAATTCAACAAATTCTGGTGAAGCTCAAATCAATCAACAGACAACTGCTCATGAAAATGTAGCAGCCGAAGTATCTCAGCCAGAGAATTCGCCTGATACACCAAGCAATACTGCTAATGATGATGCCAACTTAGCAAATCGGCAGCATCCGATTCCACCTCCCAGCGAACCGATGCAATACCGAGCCATTGGTTTAGTCCGAGGTCGTTACATTGCTAGCAGTGAACAGTTTACTCAAGGTGTAATGGTAACCGCAGATGGCACAAAACTTGATGCTGTGCTTCTTGGTCGAATTATGAGTTTAGTCAAAAATCATCTTGACTTAGAACAAGAGCATCTGTGGGTAGTTTATCCGCGCACCCGCCAAGAAAACGACAATTTGCATCTCCAGATTGTCGGGGTTTGGGAGCCAGAAAATTTGGCGAAAGCTGAACAGCAGGAAGATTTGACCTCACCAGAGGAGCCGCCGCCGAATCCTAGTTCATCGGAGCAGCCCGAACTAACTACAGAGGATTTCACACCCTCAACAGAGATTCCAGATGGTGGTTTTTCTGTTCGTGGCGAAATAGTTTATCAATCGTATGACACTGGAAATTTAGTAATTAAAATTAAGCAATCCCCCCGCAAGCCAAATGACAAACCCAAGTATTTTAAATTGAAGCTAAAGGGTAGCCTTGATGCCAAAGCTGTAGGAAAGTTTTGGGATTTACAAGTGATGCGGGAAGGAGAATGCTTGGTTATAGAACACGGTGAAGCGATCGCTAACCTACCCAAAAAAGGCGGTGGCAGAAGACCGCCGTTCCGAGGAGGTAGGGGGCGTCCTGGTGGTGCTGGTGGCAGGAAACCATACCCTCCCAGAAAACCTGGAGAAACCCCACGTCCAAATAAAAAAGTAGGTGACTCTTTACCAACTAAACCAACACCAAAAGGTGTTACTCCTAAACCTGTCAAACGACCAAAACCACCTGAACAGTAGAGTTGGGTACTGGGGATTGGGCGATTCGATTTTGGATTTACGATTTTGGATTGGAATTTAATCTAAAATCCAAACTCTAAAATTCCCAGTCCCTAGTCCCTAGTCCCTAGTCCCTAGCCCCCAGTCCCCAGCCTTAAAACTCCGTCCAGCGGTCTTGAGGAAGAAAAGACCGCTCCATCGGAATCGAGGCAACTGGCTCAGTAAGAGTAAAGGTGCCTGCTTCAATCCACTGTTTCAACTCTTGAGCGACTTGTCGGGAGAGAAATATACTAGCAAGAGGTGCGGTACGCACTACTTTGCCTTCAATCAAAATTCGTCCAGATTTAAGTTGAGCGTAGCTCACTAAACCAAAGGTGGGGCGTACTCGCCGAGGAATGGAAAAATCTACTATTGGCGCTACCAAGTCTTTGTCTTGCACTGCACATCTAGCTACTATTTCCTCGTTGAAGACGGGAATGGGTACACCTACACCTAACATCAAAGAAGGGCCGTAATTTTTGAAGTAACAACCCCGCACCCAACGAGGATTCATTTGTTTGGCATCACCCATTAAAGCTAAAGTGGCAGCCGGGCCTATGGGTGTACGATTGGGTAAACGCTTTTGGAGTGGAAAATGCTGCGTGCCTTCCCATGCCACATAACCAATCCCACCTCCTAAGAAAATTCGCGTACCAATCCCAACGACTTGCAGATCGGGGTCGTTGATTAAGGGAGAAATGGCACCAGGGTTAGAGTAAACCGCATTGCCCAAACGTGGTTGTAAAGGGCCAAGATAAGTAAATAGCGGGCGATCGCCTCCATTGACTCCGACAATAAAATTTTGATAAAGATTTCTAGGGTTAAATAAATAAAACTGATTAATAGTATCGCGAGTAATAGTGGTTTCAAAGGTTGCTCTAGGGTAACAATCTGTTACTTGTCCTTGGGCGCGTACTTGAACTGGTTTACCTGCGATTAAATCTTCTATAACATGACCGCCACCATGTTCTCGAACTTCTTCCCCCTCGACTGCTTCCACGGCACAACTTGCACCCAAATATAAATCAACAGCCCCAAACCCTGGATATGCTGGCACACCATCTAACCAACAGCGACGAATTTTAATTGGAGGGTCAGTATGTCCGAGATTAATAATTGCACCACTAGATTCCATCGGCTCAAAAGTGCCGGTGGTAATAACATCAACTTCCTTGGCAACTTTAGTTACACCAACTTCTGCAACTTTTGCTTTTAATTCTTCAACAGTCAATACTACAGCACTTTTGCGGCTGATTTTTTCATTTATTTCCGCAATTTTTCGCATATTTTATACAGCGGATTTTATTCGTAGGAGTGGGTGTCCAACTAACTGATTAAATCAGTTTCGCTAGAGAAATCCAACAGTGCTACTCTTCGAGAAGCCGCGCAAAGCGCGTCTACACCCAAATCTTCTAGTTTTGTGATTGATAAAACACGTATCTTTTGTTCTATCTGAGGAGCGATCGCACCAAGCCGACGAGTAAGCAAACGCAGGATAAGTGTTAGTGCCTCCTCCTGCTTTCCTTCTTGTTTGCCTTCTTGTAAACCCTTTTGGAGAATGTCTTGATAAATGACAGATTCCCGCATAATTTCCTCTCTAAATAGCTGTCGAATCAAATCTTTTTCAAACCGTAAGCCAGCCAGAATTTGTACACAAGCCGATATGTTTTGTCGTTCTTGTGTTTCTTCAATCATATCGACAGCAGCCGCGACTTGTTCTAACAAGGCTCTTGGTGATTTAGTTCTAGCTAATGTCGCCAGTGGTAGAGGTAAGATAATAGGGAACAGGGAACAGTATAGAGAATGGTAATTAATTTTGTTTAGATATTTAAAACTATTAAAAATAAAAAACGCCCTTCATTCATGAGTAGGGCGTCTTTAGTTTCCTTCAAACTTCAG
>NZ_AJLN01000057.1 GCF_000317285.1 Chlorogloeopsis fritschii PCC 6912
AGCCGCGATGAAGGCGATGATGAAGCAGGTGGTAGCGGCGAGGAGGGTTGGAATCATCAACACGCCGAACCAACCGATGTATAAACGGTTGTCAGTGCTGGTGACCCAATCACAAAACCGCTCCCATGCATTGGCGCTTTCGCGTCTTTGTAGGGTTGTGGTCATTGTTTTATGAGTGCTAGGTTTTTTGAAAAATCTTTTAAGTGTAAGTTCATCTACTTACGCGTGTCCTAATATTAGAGGAAAGGTTGAGTTTTGTAAAGGCTTTTAATTAGTTTTTGTTTATAGAATTTAACTAATAAAATAACTAAATTCAATAGAATACTATCTATAGGTCTTTAAGATTTGAGAAATTTAGTCGTTTACCTTGCTACTTCTATTGACCAACATCAATGGCGATTAGAAATCGCGCGCCAGGTGCTACCCCCAGAGCGCACTGGCTTGGCTATGCCATCAAAGGTTTTAAACCCACGGAGGTGGGTTTTGTATATGTAGCTGCGACTTTTAGTCGCTTGGTACAAAATATCTATAATCAACCAGGAGGCCATGCCATATGCCTTCCCCCCAAAATATGCAAGTGTAAATGGTAAACCGTTTGACCACCATCAGCGCCAGTGTTGATCACAACGCGATAGCCGTTTGCAAGCCCAGCTTGTTCGGCAACGTGCTTTGCAGTTAGTAGCAGATGTCCCAAAAGAGTAGCATCTTCAGCATCAGCATCAGCTAATTTGGGAATAGGTTTTTTGGGAATCACAAGGATGTGAACGGGCGCTTGGGGATGGATGTCTTTAAATGCCAGCGCTAAATCATCCTCATAGATAATATTGGCTGGAATTTCTCGACGAATGATTTTGCTAAAAATTGTCTCTGTAGTTTCACTCATGCCAATTTACCTTTGTATCTGCTAGAGATTTTGTCATGTTTAGTGTGATTACAAAAATTTCAGCTAATGCTTGCCAGAGTCTGGAGTGCATCTATTGTGGGTATCGACGCCGTTAAGGTGGGTGTGGAAGTCGATATTTCGGGCGGTTTGCCGGGAATTGTTGTATTGGGCCTGCCTGACAGCGCT
>NZ_AJLN01000058.1 GCF_000317285.1 Chlorogloeopsis fritschii PCC 6912
GTTAAAGTTTCTGCTATAGCAAAACAAAAACATGGTACCTATGTACCATGTTTGGTTCGGTTATATGGGCTGGATGCGATCGCACGACTAAAGCTTCAAATCTCAGTGATATTAACCATCAATTCTTCAGCTAACGGAAAATCTTCTTTGAACTGCATAAAAGCATCTTGCGGATCTATCGCATAGTAAAGTTTTCTTCGGATAAAGGAAGATATACCTTTATCTTGTAACCACTTACAAGCGTTGGTAGTTAACATAACTGAGTAAAGTTTAGCATCAACCAACCTTAAACTACCCAATTCTATTTTCATCACAAAATCTTCTAAGCTTAAACCTCTAGCTTCTGCTATATCTTGTAATCTATTTAATATCTTTTCACTCATGAGTTAATATCTTTACCCAACTTTTTAACTTTTGATACTTTAAACTTTGTTTCCTACACCATCAATACTATCTGAAATATTTTTAGTTGTCAATATTGACAACTAAATTGTCACTTGATATATTAGATACATAAGCAAAGAGCGATCGCGCCTCCGGCAAGAGAACAAGCGATCGCCCCTAACAAACCCCAGAAGGAGTTCATCATGAAGACAGTAGCACATAAAGTTGAAGTAGTAAACCAACCAGAAAGCAGCTTCGATACCAGCCCTTGGAAAGTGCTAGTGAACGGTGTAGAGGTTCACAGAGCTAACACCCGCGCTAAGTGTGAAGGTTACGCAATTAGAAAGTACAGTGCGATCGCCTAGCACCTAAACAAGGGAGCAACTAGCTCCCTAGCAAACCTCTTCACATCACAAAAAATATGTCGAAACTCAACAAGTACTTTGATTTAAATTCTCTCACATCGGAAGAGAGAGAAAGATTTGAGCAGACTTTAGATACTGGTGCCACAACAAAAGACAGAGAAAAATATGCAAATTCGGGTGAGTTGGTGAACACACTTGTTGTGGGCGCGATCGCGGTAGTCGCCTTATTAACAGTAAACATCTTAGATGTTAACTGTAAGAGATCAGAACATAAAAGTATAAAAATAGAAAAGATTAGATAATTATGGATCACATTGTACTTACAGCAAATAGTTTTAAAGCTGCTGTTTACTTGAGAGATATGCAACCCTTAAACTCTCACTTTTGGAATGTCCTAAATAATCTTGCCGAAAGATCTATTCCAAAAAATATGAATCAAGAAGAATTAAAATTGTTTAATAAAATTATTAACAACGATAATGAATTATCAAATTTTAGATAAACAGTTCAAAGATGAAGGTTCAAAAACCGCCATATTTTTTTCTAAAAAACCTGCTAACTTTTGGAAAAAAATATTACATACCGAGATTACTTTTGGGGGGATAAGATTAGTCCAAGACGGTTTGGAATTTGATTCTAGATTGGTTGATAAAGTATTACCAATATTGGAGAGATTGGATGCTTGATTTGCTGTGTGCGTTGAGTCAAAATTAAAGTTTCATGGGTAGTTGCTCCCCTCCCTAAGAGGGGTTTCTTTTTATCTGTTAAAGAAGGCGATCTCAAATTGAGGGGTTTTAATTGCGATCGCAATTTGCTGCTCAAAATTTGTTGTTGGGTTTCAAAAACATCCAAGCTACAAAAAAGGCTGCTGCTGTGAACAACTGCATCAAATCAATAGCAGACAACCATCCATCAGAAAGAGTGGCAATAGTGCGATCGCAGATTCCAAATAACCAAGAAGCAGATCCAAAAACCCAAATACCATTCTTGACTGCTACCAAAGACTCATTTGCATCAGAAGGTAATTTATACATACCAAACCCAAAATAAAATAACCATATATTACCTGACAATTTAATTGCTAAATGTGACAACAAAATAAAGATTATTTGTCTGCCCAGCTATTGACTATTAAAGAATCAGGTTTTGATGACAAATCATCGGGCGGTATGGTTTTGATAAAAAATGCCATAGCTGCTCTCATATTCGCTTGCAATACTTCAGCAACCTTTGGAGCGAAATCTTTATTACAAATCACATCAACCTCATCGTGTGCCATATTACATATCCTGACTCCCCATTCCGGGTTTTCATCGCAGCGAAGGAGAAACACACCCATAGCACCCTTGATAATGTCTGCTTCACAACTTGTCCACACAAAAGAGGAGCAGTCTGATATTTTTACCTGGGGTGTTTTATCACGGCTAAAATCAGAAATTCTCATTGGTAAATAGGCTTTCCTACCACTAGCCCCTGTAACCAAACCAAATTCCCCTTTGCAAAAATCAAACGTGTACCGCCTAGAATTAGCTTTTCTGTGGGTTTGTTGCTGAAAACGATGGATACCTGCATAGGTTTCCTTCCACGCTGCGATCGCGGCTTTTGATTCTTCTTCAGATAACTCCAAACCACAATCCTTCTGTACTGTTACTTTTAATGTCATGGCTCCTTGACAATTTAAGGAACCATAAAAAACGGGCTTTGCAAGTTGTCTAAGTTGAGATGCGATCGCATTGTCGGGATTAGATTTATCTTTTCTAGCTTTGGTGATGTAATCAGGTGTCCAATCCCGACCTTGTAGCTTTGCAATCCCTGCTGCTGTAATAGCGTGGATATCAGCACCGGAATTGTAAGCCTCTGTTAAGGTGCGATCGCGGCTGACTTCACAAGCAATCCTAGCGTGAGCAGAGCTTAAGTCAGATACCAACAAAGTATCATTTTCGCTTGCTCTAAATACTGTGCGTAGTGGTGGGAGGTTATATTGTTCAAGTTCTTCTGGCACCCTCGCAGGCGGATTTTGGAGATTTACACCAACTCGATTAGCTTTCTTGTCTGAACCACAAGTGCTCCGACCGAAACCGCTGGGATTTATTTGGCGGTACACTCCTCTTACAGCACCATCAAAGTAAGCTGCTTTGATACCATAGAAGTAATCAAGATAAGTTGTAAGAGTTCGCCAAAGCGAAATTGCTTTGAGAGCAGGATTATCCCAGTACGCAGCTAAAGCCTCTTGAGAGGTGCCAATTAAATCAATATTCAACTTTTCTTTTACAGCACTAATAACCTGTTGGGAGCTATCAGGATTAACTCCAGGGAATATATCAGAAAAAGGTTGCAATACTTGTGTGGTTACTGCCTCATACTTATCTATTGTTTCCAACAATAATTCATAATCAACTGGCATCCCATAGTATTCCATCTGCACAAAACAAGGGAGTGCAACGTTCTCAAATGTTGCGCTACCAATCACCTTAGAGGAGCGTAACAGCGTGTCTAATTCCTTCCAAATAGGGAATATTACCTTTACGTCCTTAGCTGCGTAATTAAGCTGATTATTGTTGAGTTCAAACCCCCATTCACTCATTTGTTGAGTTTTGTCTATTTCGATTCCTATCCTAGATGCGATCGCTTTAAGAGAATGGTTAATTGGTAATCCCGCCCAGAGCACTTGCGACATTAACATCACATCTTGGCAACACCTAGCCTCAAATCCGTATTTGACTTTGAGGAATAACAAGTCAAACTTGAGGTTAGCTCCCATTACAATTTTGTTAGGATTGCGAAGATGCTTCTCAAGTCTAGTTAGAAAACCATCTAGGTTGGTATCTGCTTTACCATCCCAACCTCCTAAATCAACTACAATTACCCTATTATCTGGCAGTCCAATCTGAAGTAACCTGATTGAACCTAACCAAGGGTTAAGACCATCCCCTGGATGCTCTCCATAAGTTTCAATGTCTAGTGCAAAGCGATCGCACTTGTCCCAAGCTAGTAAAGCTGATTGGTATCTGCGATCAAGTGGTCTGATTATGTCTTCGTCAAGAGTTTCTTCATTGACTATTAACTGGTTTAGAAAACTTATTTGTACTGCCATGGTGAAGCGACTTTTTGAGATAAATTTTTCTACACAATTAAGCGAGGTGTATCTAGTAAACCTCGCGACGCCCGCTAAAAACAAAAAAGGTTTTTTGGTGGTTAATCTATTGAGCTATCCTCTTGACATTTAGCGATCGCATCTAGCAGCGAGCACATCATCACTACTGAAAAAACACCAAACACCAAACCAAAAGAAGCTATCAAAACCAACAAACTAATCATATTTTGTCAATCAATTTTAATTTTTGCGATCGCAACTCGTTACGAAAATGTTCCATAAATATCAATACTTATTATTGACATATTAGTTGTCAGTATTGACATATTGCTAGTTAAAATTCAAGCAGTTGAATATAAGCATCTAAAGCCGCGATCGCAATATGGGAGTATGGCTGTGATCGCAACCCACCGCTAATTGTTGCAACAACTTCCCCAGAGACAACAGATGCAAACTCAATCCTAGAATTTCTGCACAAGCAATGATTGATTATTGTTACCAAAACAAAATCCAATGTATGCTTGTCTAGATTATCCGAACAAACCAAGCGAAGAGTATTGTTATATTTTACCATAAAAGCGTATAAGTTCTCCGTAGCTCGACATTCATTAGGAGCGAGAGTTGACCATTGTTGCAAAAGTTGTTGGTATGTTTTCATGTAAGCACCTCCTTCACTTTCATCATCGCTTTAATCCGTGTCTTGGTTTCTGGTGTAAGTTGCTTCCACACTGCTTGCTTAAATTCCTGCGTCCACCCCTCTGTAAGTTCTGTCACTTGCTCTGCATTGATTTCCGGGATAGATAGTAATTCGGCGTTGCCCGCGATCGCTTCTTGGTCTTCTGGGGAAGGAATATAGGAAGAGAAACTATCTAAAGAGGGTGCTTGATTGTCTTTAGATTGTTTAAATTGTAGCAACTTGATTATGTTTGCTTTTTTAGACTTCTTACATGCAACCGCAGATATACAAGGGGGGGCTAAAGTTAGTGTTGACTTATGTACCAACATTTCACCTTTAATCACCCCAGCAATAGGTTTGCTTGTAGTTAATGATTGTGGGAGTTTGACTTTTATGTAGGTTAGAGTTTCGCCTTCTACCCCTTCTAAAGTAACAATACCAAGAACAGTAACTTCAACATTATCAAAAAACTCACTTATTTCTCCCGCTCTAATCCAAGCACGATCACCTTCTTGGAATATTGTATATATCATTCTCCCGCTATTCCTGTAATTAATAGACTTGACAACTCCTCAGCCTAAAGGCATGAGGATTCTTCCTTCAACCAACATTGCCTCTAAAAGCAGTGCCTTTAGATGGTCTTACACGTTGTCCAGAAGCAGTAGCGAGATGCCCTCCCGCTAAAATTCGTAAACCTTCATCTCTAATTGAGCAGGCTGCGTTGATATCCCTATCGTGCTTAGTTTGGCAGTTTTCACAAGTCCAGAATCTTTTATCTAGGGGTAAACTACCAACTTTATTAAGACATACGTGACAGGTTTTAGAGCTAGGAAAAAATCTATCAACCTCAATATATGTTTTGCCTCGCCATTCTGCTTTGTATTTCAACATAGTGCAAAACATTCCCCATCCAGCATCACTGATAGATTTAGCTAGTTTGTGGTTTTTGACCATGTTTTTTACTGCTAGATTCTCTACTACTATGACTTGGTTTTCGTCAACTAATTTACGACTTAGCTTGTGTAGAAAATCTTCACGACATCTAGTAATTTTGTTGTGAACCTTAGCAACTTTAATCCTTGCTTTATTACGGTTGTTAGAGCTTTTCTGCTTGCGACTGAGTTGCTTCTGTTTTCTAGCTAACTTGACTTCATATTTGCGGTAATATTTGGGGTTGCCATGCTTAGTACCATCTGAGGTAATAGCGTAATGGTTAATCCCCATGTCAACACCAATTGCTTTACCTTCTGTCGATGAAGCAGGTTTATCCTTACCATCATCGTAAAGGCAAGCAGCGTAGTAATCACCAGATGGAGTCATTGAAACAGTAACAGACTTTAATTTACCTTCAGGTAAACGAGATACTTTACAGTAAACTTTACCTAGTTTCGGTAACGTTAGGTTGTCACCATCTAATTTTATTCCTTGTGGAAAGCGAATAGATTGTTTTTGACCTTTCTTTTTAAAGTTAGGATATTTAGCTCGTTTTTCAAAGAAATTCAAGAACGCACTAGACAAGTCCAAAGCTACTTGTTGCAAACATTGAGAAGGTGGTTCACTTAACCATTCATATTCTTTCTTTAAGGCTGGCAGTAGATTAATGATGTCGTTACGACTTAATCCCTTACCTGTTGCCTTGTAAGTTTCGCTAGTTAGGTTAAGTGCATGATTGTAAAACCAACGTACACATCCAAACGACTTGGCAAGCAATACACACTGCTCGTCAGTCGGATAGATTCTGTACTTATAGGCTTTTAGCATTGCATTTACCAAACTATACTTACTATGGTAAACTAAAGTGAGTCTAATGTAAAGTCCCCCTAGAAGGGGAAGGTTTTAAACCCATTTTTCTGATAACATTACCTTGCCAAATTTTTAAATTGCCCATATTCACGCTCAAACAGTAATTTGATGGTTCCATTACCACCAAACCGATTTTTAAGTACCGAAACTTCTACAATGCCTCTATCTGGGGTATCTGGGTTGTAATAATCATCTCTGTATAGACCTAGCATCAATGCTGCTTCTTGCTCAAAAGCTCCAGATTCCCTAAAGTCACTTTGAGTAGGTCTCTTATCACCTCTCCCTTCAACTGCTCTACTCAACTGAGCAAGTCCTACGACAGCACAATTAAAATCCTTTGCGATCGCTCTCAATTCCTTGAGAATCATATCGAGTTCAATTACACGAGTCTGTGCCGAACGGTTTCTGTCAAGATTTAACAGCTGCACGTAATCCACTACCACCAAACCAACATCCCCGTATTTAGACTGTACCTTTCTTAAGTCGGTGCGCAATTCTGAGATAGTAAGTCCGCTAGCATCTTGAATACATAGTGGAAAATCAGATCCTTGATTAATAGCACTCACTAAGTGTTGCCATTGACTATCCGCAATCGCATTTTTTCTAAAAAGATGTTCGGAATTAATGTGAGGAGCAGCAAGGCGTGCTACTGATTTTTTTGCCATCTGCACCGAAGTCATCTCAAGCGCAAAAAACGCGGTAGGAATACCACGACTGCAAATATTTAGTGTTATGTCAATTGCAAAAGTGGTTTTACCAAGACCACCGCGACCACCAATCACAGAGAGGCAACCTAATTGGAAGCCACCAGTCAACGCATCTAAGTCATAAAAACCAGTTGGTAACGACGGATCTAAAGCTGTGTCGTCTCCTGTGTTAGTAGCCCGTAAATCGTCATACATATCAATGAGAATATCTGAAAAATCTTTTATCCCCCTTGAGTCCCCTGCTCGCAACTTGGAAATTTTAAAACTTACATCCTCAATAACATCTTTCGGTTGATTCCAAGAATCAGATGCCATAGTAGCCATTTCGTTAGCAATCTTGATTAATTGTCTCATCTGGGACTTTTGTTTAATCAACTTTGCTAATTCATCTATATTGACAGTTGAAACCACTGAATTAGCCAGAGATGCCATTTTATTCAACCCACCCACTATAGACAATCTCTCGCCTAATTCTTCGGTTACCAGAATAAGATCTGTTGGCGCACCTTTAGCCACACACCTTTTCATGGCTTCGTATATTTCTTTATGCGCAGAAATATAAAAGTCTTCAGACTGCAAAATACTATTGACTATTTCAAAAGCACTAGGATCTAATAATAACCCCCCAAGTACCGATTCTTCGGCATCTATACTAGCTGGAGGAAGAGGAATGACGTTAGAGTTGCTTGCAGCGTACATGATGTTTTCCTCAAATAGCGGTTTTGCTACGACGTATGTTTAGTGGTGTTTTTGGTTGTGTTAACTCGTCAGGGAGCGATCGTGCTTTTTCTACTTGATTTTGCTTATAAGAGCGATCGCGCTCTATCTCTTCAAAGTGATCCCAAATCAGATGTATCTCTGCTCTACCTGCTTCTGTTTGGGACAAATTAACTAAACGCTTTTTAGCTTCTGCTACAGTAGCTTTTCGCTTTAACTCTTTTGCATAGTGTGGAGTTAAGCTTAGATGCTCCTGGTACTTCTCAACAAAAGATGGATCAAACCCGTTCGGGCCTGCTTTTATCATCCAAGGTGGTAATTGTGGATTTTTAAATCTCTCCTCCATCTTGTATGCAGGGTGTTGAATATAAACACTAGTTTTTAGTGCCAGTTCCCCGGAATATTGATCCGGATTAGTTAATTCGTTTTGTTGCGAAGATTCTGGCTTATTAAACAACGAAGAGGAAGTATCTTGGGTAAATTCAACTTCTGGCACTAACTGAGGCACTATCAGTTCGTTTTCCTTATTCTCTTCAAAAAAAGGAGACTCTTTTTTCTTTGTTGTATTCTCTGTTGTATTCTCTGTATCTATATTATGTTTTTCACCTTTCGTTAAATTGGAATTTGACTTTTGGTTAATTTCTAATTTGACCTTTGGGTAAATTAGGTCGTCATATTCCTCAGAGGGTAAATTGTAATTTGACCTTTGGTCAAAATCTAGATTAGACAAGGTATCCAGCTTTTTTATTACAGCATCCCAATTCAACCTAATATGTTTAGCTAGATTTTCTTTGTACTTCCAAACCCTTGTCTCAACTACTCCAATATCTTCAAGTACTGTAATAGCTCTATCAAATTGTTTAGCTGATATACGAACCTCATCCCACCATTCCTCTCGCTTCTTTGCTAACCACAAGTACCCTTCCCTTTCAACTGTTAGTTTGGTTTTCCCATTCTTATCAGGAAGGTGCCAATAGATAATTTGACTTAGTAAAATTCCCGCAACTAAATCTCCCGCTATATCTATGTAGCAGCGCTTTACGTCGATCGCATCTCTTGAGAGTCTCTCCCACCTAATAAAAGAATCAATATTCATCTGCGATCGCACTCCTTTTCACTTTTTTTATCGGGCATTTAAAAAATTCCTATGGAGTTTCAAGTTTTTTTGACAAAGTATCTGTCAATTAAGCTTTTTGTGTTATCATTAAGTTATAGAACAGAGTTAATAACAAAGGTGTGGAGAAACTTATTTAGTTACTCGCCAACTTTAGTTATTAAATTGTGAGACCTTTACTTTTTGCTTGCATTTTCAAGCCCCGGACGCCCATCTGGGGCTTATTAATTTTGATCATATCATATTTTTGGCAATCTATTTGTCAGATATGACACTTCACATTTTCTTGATATACCCAATATGTCAACACAAAAACCTGAAGACAACAACAAGTGGGTGGAAGATTGGGCGTTCAACCTAGAAGCCAAGATCAAACCCAGGACGACCGCGGATCGCATCAAAAATTTCGCTAACAATCTAAAGCACTGGTGCGCTAGAATATGAGCTAGTCAAGCGGCTGAAACCTTGTGAACCGACAACCTCTGTGAGATACCCGCAGAGGTTTTATTTTTTGGCAATATACTTGTCATCTATGACATAAAATGTTATATCTAAAAGAGATTGTTTTGCATAAAACCATTTAAAACACAAAAATATGACTAAGTTTTTTGCAGGAGACAAGGTAAAAGTGCGCGGATATGTTGGAGAGATTAAAGAAGTCCTTTCTCCATATAGGGGGGTTCAGACATATCTTGTAAACTTTGATTCTAATTCGGCAAAGCATTTGAATGGTATGTTTTTGGAGTTTCGGATTGAAAAGGTGTCAACTACCCACACTGACTGAGTACAGTACAGTGTGGGCTTGAAAGAACCAGCTTTCAACGCAAAAGATGACTAGCCCACGAGACTTGTTTTGTTACGGACTTCCGAATGTTTCCCTAGTTCGGATTACCTCCAAGATTACTGGTTGTAATCGCTTGCAGAAAGGACATGCTAAACAAGTTGGTCTAAGGGACTTATAACTTTCACGAAAGGATTATATGTACTGGGAGCGATCGCGTGAATAAGTCTTGTCTAAATTGTGCTTGGGGAGAGTTCCAAGAAGTAATCGATTTTCACCTGTGTTCGTACTCTGGTGGTTGTCGCCACTGGGAAAAAGCGATTCAAGAACAAGTACCTTACATGGAGGATATTAGAGGCGAAAACTTTGAAAACTCCAACCGAGTTCTTGAGCAGATTGGTAATCGGTGTGTTGAGTGGGAGGCGGAAAGATGAGTAAATTTCTGTTTTGTGATATTGATGGTACGTTAACACAAACCATATCTGGGAATGCATTTAAGCAGGACTCCACAGACGTAAAAGTAATTGAATGTGCAGACAAGGCGATCGCTTATTTTGCGTCTCAAGGTTACAAAATTATCGGAATTTCTAACCAGGGTGGCATTGAGAAACGCTTTAAATCCTTAGAAACAACGATTGAGGAAATGCGATACACGCTTCAAATTTTACCTCAGTTAAATGTGATATACTTCTGTCCTGACTTTGCCGGAACAAAGTGTTACTGCGTTACAAGGGAAGAAGAAAAGGTTCATAATTTCGGGGCTTTCTTCCCTGAATATCAAGGCTTTTTTCGCAAACCATCTTCAGGGATGATTGATTTAGCTTTACACGTTTCTGGTGAGGTTTCTGTTGAAACTTGGATGGTAGGCGATCGCACAGAGGACGAAGGGTGTGCTATCAACGCGGGTATTAATTTCGTTTGGGCGGATATATGGAGGGAGATCTATGGAACAGCAAAATAAAGAACTCGCTGATACGCTTGATACATTGATGACTGCTGTGTATATAGCTGCTCAAGAATTACAAGAAATGTGTCCTCAAGAATCCGGCGTAGAGGCGTGGAAAGGTTATTTACTCCAGCAGGCACTTAAGGTACAAGAAGATATGTCTCCGCAAGAAAGAGTGAGATTTAGACTGGAGTATTTGATATGAGACCTATCACCAAAAGTGGGAGGCGATCGCATGAGCAATCCTCCCCTTCTTAGGTACTTTGGTGGCAAACACCGCGATGCGCGTAAAATTATCAGACACTTTCCTCAACATCAAGTTTACTGTGAGGTATTTGGTGGAGGGGCTTCGGTTCTTTTGCAAAAACAACCATCCCAAATTGAAATTTACAACGACCTTAGCGGTGACGTGGTGAATTTCTTTAGGGTGTTACGCGATCGCACCGAAGAATTAGTCCGAGCAATTGAGCTAACACCTTACAGTCGTGAGGAGTACAATTTGGCTTTTAACTCTTCCGACGACTGCTTAGAATCGGCGCGTAGACTGTATATTCGCAGCTGGCAATCTTATGGCAGCGGTTGCTCTGTTGCTAAAAAGTCAGGTTGGCGTTTTCTTTACCGCCAAACCACGAGTGAGGATGTGGTAGGTTGCTTTAATCGCACTTCCCATCTTTGGGACTTAGCTGGGAGGTTAAAGCATTGCCAGATAGAGAATGATGACGCGATCGCGGTTATCAATCGTTACGGACGCAACCCAAATTGTTTGATTTACTGCGATCCACCTTATGTCCATTCTTCCAGGACAGAAGATTCAAATTACGATTTTGAGATGACCGACCAACAGCACAAAGAACTTGCAGATATTCTCCATTCGGTTAATGCTATGTGCATTGTTTCGGGTTATGCTTGCGAACTTTATAGCCAACTGTACAAAGACTGGCGGCTAATTCAATGGGAGACTTTAGTTAATGGAGTAAAGCGCAAGGCAGTGGAGTCCTTGTGGGTTTCTCCAAGTTGCGATAAACATCAATTACCACTCTTGGGTTTACTTGCATAAGATGTCTAAAATAGTTGCCGGGACAGGACACCGACCAAATCGCTGCTATCCACTAGAAGGACAAACTTTTGAACGGATGATTGAATTGTGCAAAGCTTCTTTACAAAAAATGCAAGCCACTGAAGTAATTTCTGGTATGGCGATAGGATTTGACCAAGCACTAGCAACAGCGGCAATCAAACTCAATCTTCCCCTAACAGCAGCAGTGCCTTTTGCAGAACAGGATGCAAAGTGGACTCCAGAAGATATATCTAGGTGGGAAAATATTCTTTTTCAAGCTAAAACCATTGTGTTTGTTGATAGACAGGATGGATATTTAGTGAGATCGTCGCCAGGACAATACCACGTTGACAAGCTCAAGAAACGCAATCAATGGATGATCGATCATTGCGATGAGGTATTAGCTCTCTATGACGGTGGGAATGGAGGAACAGCGCATTGTGTAGGTTATGCAGAATCACAAGAGAAATACGTTTTAAATGCTTGGAAGTCTTGGATTAAATATGGGGCAACATCAATATGTCCTTAACCCAAAAGTACCGACCAAAAACTCTAGATGATGTTGTTGGGCAACCCAAAACAGTAATAAGCCTTAAAACAGCGATCGCTAAAAACAAAATCCACAACGCTTACTTGTTTGCTGGCAGTCGCGGCACAGGAAAAACATCAGTCGCGCGTGTTCTTGCCAAATCTCTTAACTGCGCCAATGGACAAACAGTAACACCTTGCGGTGAATGCCACTCTTGCAAAGCGATTGAATCAGGAAACGCCATCGATGTGTTTGAGGTGGACGCAGCTAGTAATAACGGGGTGGATTATGCCCGTGACTTAATCAAAGGTGCTTCCCTCTCATCAATGGGTGGAAGATTCAAAATCTACATTATCGACGAGTGCCACAATTTAACTAAGCAGGCAAGTGAAACCCTACTCAAAACAGTAGAAGAACCTGGTAGCAAAACAGTATTCATCTTCTGCACCACAGAACCACAGAAGGTACTCAAAACAATTGAGTCGCGGTGTCAGAGGTTCAATTTCTTCCAAGTCTCCCCCGATGACATTTTTCATCACCTTGATCGGATCAACACCGAAGAATACCTCCTTGTCCAAGACGATGTGATTCGTGCGATCGCGCAAGTGTCTGACGGTATTGTTAGGGATGCTGTCACCTTGCTTGATCAAATATCCCTCAATCCTGATGCTACGGTTGACGATTTGTATGCAGTTATTGGCAAACCTTCGGTAGATGCCACTCAAGACATACTGTCGTCTGTAGTGAGAGGAGACACACTCGCTTTGTTTGCGAATATCAAGTCTGTAGCTAAATCTGGTGTTGACCCTCTAGTTTGCTTAAGTGAAATTGCTAACTTTGTCCGTAATGGCTTGGTTGGTAAGAAAGATGCCAAAGCTTTTCAGCTGATGACTTGTGACACAAACACTTTTTGCGCAGCAACTAAGTGGGCATCCAAGTTAGATGAGCAAACACTGTTAGATGCGATCGTCCTTCTTCGCAAAGCTGAGATTGATTTCTCAGCATCTAAACGTCCGATGCTGTTCTTGGAATCAACCTTGATCGAATTAATGATGGTTTTTCAAAAACCTATCTTGATACCCCCACAACAACCTATGCCAGATTGTCTAGAACAAACAGCAGAGGAAATATGGGGTATGGTCAAGACTCAGGACTGTATGAGCAAGCTAGCTCCAGTTGTTGTTAGGTACTCCAAGCTTAATGACAAAGTGTTTGCGATTGCCATCCCTGAATCATTCCGCAAGCACAAGGAAGTAGCTGAGTCTAGATTGCAAGAAGCATTAACCACAGCAGGTATTAATATGCAATGCTCCGTTCTTTTTTGCTCGTAGTCCGATCGCTTGTCACAACCTCTAAATTTTGTAGCAACGAGCGATCGCTTATCCAATAGAAATTTTTTGTCATAAATTACGGACAGAATGACCTTAAGGCGGCACAATAAACAACAAATTGTGATTAAGTGGACAAGGTGACGTCAAAACATAAAGCTTCAAGCCTCATGCACATATTTCGGTCAGAGTCAAGCTGATTTAGCAATCGCAACCCATCGCATGATATCGGCGTGATTGTACCTTGCTTCCGTTGAGAATGGTATTTGGTATTTTTTGCCCCATCTGTAGAGAGTGCGGATGCTAACGCGGCGGCAAGCAAACTGATAAATTATGTCTGGTAAATCAGTGCCAACACAAAAAGTATTGGCAATATCTATTAGTCTCTGGCTTAGTTTGTTGTCTAGTTCTGGGTAAGCAGCTAACCTTTGCCTAACTTTTAGGTAGGTTAGCTTTGCTTTTGGCATTTCCCTCTTCATAAAAGCCAAAGTCAAGAGAGCGATCGCTTGCTCTTGCGTCACTGTTTTTGCATACTCAGGAATCATCACAATCCGCTTCCAACGCCGCCAAGTTCTATCTGAAATAGGATTGTCGTAAACGTCCATGCATCCGCGACGTACTAAATCTAGCGTTAGCGTTAAATTCTTCACGTCTCCCCACACAAAATTTGTCAATTGTGTTAACTATTATATCCAACAAAGATATCCTGCGATCGCTAACAAGTTAACGCACAAGTGTACTGATCATGGTATTTTTTTCATAAAGGTGCAAACAGCTAACAGCAACCTAGAAGTTTGTTTTTGGTATCCTGCTATCTGTTTCCAAATCTAATTTTTAATACCGTTTTAGCTAGTTTTTTCAAAAAACGCGGGAATTTTCTCTTTTTTTAGTTCCCCCTGCACGAATTGCCCGTGCAGGGGGTGGGCACATATGTGCTTATCCAACTAGGGCAATGTTTACGAAATGTTTTGAAACGATGACAAAAGAACAAGAACTTTTATGGTGGGAAAAAATGTTGCAGTACTGGCAAACAAATTATGTATGGGCAAAGCAGAAGGGATTGACCGCTCCTGCTAATACAGCGCTAGAAGCGATCGCACTCTGCCAAGGAGAAATAAATAGGCTAAAAAGAATCTTAGCTAAATCAAAAAGAAGCCTCACATCTCACCGCGAAGCGGGAGTGTGAGATGAATTTTTGGGCGATGACGAATTGACCCACAACCAATTCAATCCGCAGGATTGACAGGGCAGGGGGTCGATGAGAAATCGCCATTTTTTGTGCTTGGTAATCGGTCAATCCAATCTTCTATTATCTGGGTTACAGTTTTATCTTTATTTGCGGCGTACTGTCTGAGTTTGTTTAATCTGCGTGTTGACATTCTGACACTCAATCTAGAATCTTTCATAATGGGTACACAATGTTTACCCTTTTATGATAAAGTATAGCTGGTATTGAGAATAAAGGAATGAGAACTGCGTACCAGTACAAGCTACGTCCAACAAAAATACAAGCCACAGAGATAGACAGATGGCTGTCTATGTTATGCGCTCAATATAATTATTTGTTGGCTGATAGATTCAACTGGTATGAACAAAATCGCTGTCCTGTTAATGCTTGTCCTCTTGTTTGTCATCTTCCAGAATTAAGAGACAATCCAGACTACTATTCGCAAAAGAAAACATTACCTGAGCTTAAGAAAACTCATCCTCATTATGGTGATATCTATTCACAAGTTTTGCAGGATGCTGTTAAAAGAGTTAAGGTAACTTTTGACCGTTTTCTTAAGGGTGATAGCAACGGAAAACGCAGTGGTAAACCAAGGTTTAAATCTAGAAATAGATACAAAACCTTCACTTACCCACAAATGAAAGATGGTTGTTTGCAGGGTAATTTAATTGATTTACCAAAACTAGGTAAAGTCAAAGTTATATTGCATCGCCCATTACCTGATGGCTTTAAGATTAAAACTGCCTCTGTAACCAAAAAAGCTGATGGTTATTACTTAACTCTCAGCCTAGAAGATGACACAGTTCCAACAATTAAGCCTGATTTCAATCCTGAATCTATAACAGGCATTGATGTTGGGTTAAAAGAGTTTTTGACAACTGCTGATGGTGAAAGTGTTTCTATCCCTCAACATTATCGGAAAGCTCAGAAACGGTTACGAGTTATTCAAAAACGTGTTTCACGTCGCAAAAAAGGCAGTAAACGCAGACAGAAAGCCGTTAAGCATCTAGGTAAGCAACACAAAAAAGTTGCTGATAAGCGCAAGGATTTTCATTTCAAAACCGCTAATAATCTGCTCAAAAAGTATGATGTTATAGCTGTTGAAGATTTGAATGTTAAAGGACTTTCACGCTCTAAACTGGCAAAGTCTGTACTTGATGCCGGATGGTCAAGCTTTCTGTCAATACTAACAAACAAAGCCGAAAATGCTGGTTTGTTGGTTATTCCAGTTAAAGCGTCTGGTACTAGCCAAGACTGCTCTAGTTGTGGTGTGAAAGTTCCTAAAAAGCTGCATGAACGTTGGCACGATTGCCCTAATTGTGGGTGCAGTCTAGACCGGGATCATAATGCAGCGATAAATATAAAAAATAGGGCGGTAGGGCATTCCGTTCTTAAAGCCAAGAGTCTCCTAAGCAATAGCCGGATTGTCTTGGAAGCCTACGCTGTATGCGAAGCATCAGCGTAGGAGTATGTCACACCGCGAAAAAACAAAACAATCTCTATCGTTAGATAGAGAAAGCAAGTTAACGCTTTAAGCAATATTTAAATAGCTGGTTAACAACCAGACCATTTACTTAGTGTTAGGAGACCCCAACATTATGGGGTCTTTTTGTTTTTCAGTCATCCTCCTCCTGATATAAGTCGGAAGGGGTACACTCAAGAACCTCACACAACCGCGCAACTGTCGAAAACATCCTTGCTCCCTCTCTACCTTTTTCCCAATTGCGCACTGTAGAAACATCAACACCAACTAAACTTGCTAGTTCTGTTTGAGTAAGATCCTTCTCCCGCCTAAGTGACTCTAATCCCCGAACCCTTCTCCCCTCATTAAATGGTGGATGAAAATAAGAAATCAAAGCTTTCTGAATAGACCCAATCAAACTAAAATCAACCTCTAAATAAGCAATCCGTATATCGGGAATATTTTTTAATACAGAGTGTCTTCTGTCATGATTGAGATTTTTTATTCTTGGAGAGGTTTTTCCTACATATAATATTTTGCCATTCTTGTCAATGGCAATGTAGATAAATGCCCCTGGTGACAAAGCTTTGCTGTCATCAAACACAGCACCTAGCATCTCTAAAATCGCTAACTAGTACTTTTTTATTTTGCGCACTAATCCACTAAACATTGAAAAAACTATCCGTAAGTTCACGTAAACGCTAGCAATTTATTGACTGCATGAAGAAACTCATGCATAATAATCAAAACAAAATATCTGCCTAAAGGAATACCCAAAAAGGAAGATATTTTTTCAATAGTGTTGATACGCTCGATATATACAATCAAGCGCATCAATTTAGT
The DNA here is from genome assembly GCF_000317285.1 of Chlorogloeopsis fritschii PCC 6912. Lineage (GTDB taxonomy): Bacteria > Cyanobacteriota > Cyanobacteriia > Cyanobacteriales > Nostocaceae > Chlorogloeopsis > Chlorogloeopsis fritschii. The sequence goes on from NZ_AJLN01000058.1 coordinate 17,035, forward strand.
GGCGATCGCATAAACTATCGCTTAATTAGTCAATTTTTAATTAGGTTACGATCATGGTTCCCAATCAATCTCAATATTTAAATTCGCAACTTAGCAATCTGGTGTTAGAGAACGGTTTGCCTGCTGTTTTGACTTCCTTTGCAGATGTTATATTTGAAATCCACAAAAAGACTAATAAACCTGAGATTGATAGGGTAGTGTTTTTTATTGAGCAAGCTCTAGCGGAAGTAACTGAAGTTGCTGCCGCTTAATTTTTTGGGCGATCGCGGTGATGGCAATTTGATTGTCAATATCGGAAGATATAATAGTAAGCATAGATTATTTTCTATCTATGCTTAAAGTTAAAGTCATTGCTGCGATCGCCCTATCTTCGCTTTTCTTTAATTACGATCCTCAAATTAAAGCGAATGATAAATGGGTCGACTGCAAAAGCGACGGACAGGTATTGTATCAAAGTACAAATAGGACTATTTGTAGAAACATATACCCTGTATGGAATCAGGGTGAGGGTGGTGTAAAAGCTCTTGATGAGCTAATCCTCTACAATCGTTCTGGGAAGTCTTTAATTATTATTTTTTTAATCATTTTGCCTTATAGGGAAAAGGTAGTTTTTATAGGTGATGGCAAGCACGAGTGTGCTTTTTCTCTTCGGGGCAGGGAGTTTAGTGAATGGCTTTTTTCACCTAGCCCCCAACTATTAGCGGATAACAGCAAAGATGTTAGGTTTTTGCTTGATACCTGGGAAGGGAACAGCAAAAACCAGATTTTCTAATACGCTTGCCAAGTGGGGGTAAGTGGGGGTAAAGTAAAAGAGTAATAAAAAGGTAAAAAGTCAATAACCCACCTTGGCTTCGCCTGAAGGTGGGGCTTGTAAGAGCCAAATCTTACGTGTTTGACTAGCCCGTTGAGCCTAATCCTGGTACGCACTTCCGAATGCTTCTCCAGTTCGGACTATCTGCAAGACTATTTGGTTAGTCGTTGGGAAAGCCAAGACATCTTGGATTAGGTGGGCGAGGAGACTAAATACTTTACTCGGAGGGTTATACCGTGTTACGAGTACCAGTTATATCATCGTCAGGCAGTCCATTAATGCCAACAAAAGCAAGTCGTGTAAGGCGTTGGTTGAAAAAAGGGAAAGCGCGAGTTGTACATAACGACCTTGGTATTTTTCAAGTTCAGTTAGTTCAAGAAACAGCGAGAACCAACACGCAACCTATCGCAATTGGTATCGACCCAGGCAAGTATTACACAGGCATTGGCGTACAATCCGCCAAGTTTACCTTATGGATGGCACACTTGCAGCTACCTTTTAAAAGTGTTAAAGACCGAATGGATCAACGCCGCATGATGAGGCGAGGACGCAGAGGTAGGCGAATTAACCGATCTATTGAATTCAGTCAACGCGCTCATCGTCAAAAGCGTTTTGACAATCGTCGTCAATCCAAGCTACCCCCAAGCATTAGAGCTAATCGGGAGTTAGAATTGCGAGTTGTTAGCGAATTGTCTACGATTTATCCTATCACTACAATTGCTTACGAAATAGTCAAAGCGCGTGGTGACAAGGGGTTTAGCCCCGTAATGGTTGGTCAGAAATGGCAATTAAAAAACCTCGAAACTTACGCCGAAGTTAAGCAGATTGAAGGATGGGAAACTGCAAATATTAGGCAGCAGTTAAATTTGCAAAAACAAAAACACTCCAAGGGTGATGCAATTCCTGCGACTCACGCTGTAGACGGTGTTGCTCTAGCTTGCAGTACGTTTATTCGTTACGGCGTAATCTCTAGTCAATCAATGGGCTGGAAAGGTGATGTTGATATAACACTAGCGCCATTCACTATAATTCGTCGTCCTCCAGTATCTCGCCGACAACTACATCTTATGGTTCCAGTAAAGGGTGGAGTACGCCGTAAGTACGGTGGCACTGTGACCCGTCATGGATTAAGGAAGGGTGATTATGTCGAAGCTATTCAAGGCAACAAAATATATTTTGGATGGGTCAGTGGCGACACAGAGAAACAAATTTCTGTAAGTGATGCGTCTTGGAAGCGTCTTGGACAATTCACTGCAAAGAAAGTCCGATTGGTACAGCGAAGCACGGGTTTAATCGTGTTGCCGACTCGGAAAATGTCAAACTTAACCCCATCGAGGGGTCAAGTTTGACCCGCTATCCCTCCCCGCCCTGCTTCGCTGAGGACGGGGTATCTCGCGGAAATTTTGATGAAAGCAACAGAAAGGCCTCAGTACATTCAAAAGTAATTTAACCTCCTTGCGGGAAGTCCCCCAGTGCAGTGAAACGGAACTGGGGGATGAAAGCAAGGGTAGAGTCTAGTCAACTACGCGGAGAATCTTGTTGCTTGATGTATTTTTTCAAGTAATTTAAGGTAAACACATGGATACTTTACAACAAAGAATAGAAGCATTGCAACGCCGGGGGTTCGGCGAATTTTTATCTGAAGATGAGCTAGAAATAGCTGCAGCATTTGTTGAAGCAAGAAAATCCCCTCGATTTGGGGACAATCTACCATACAACGAATTTGATGGATGGTCAGAAACCCTATGTAGTGGGATTTGTGGATGGGGTGGGAGCCTATCCAAACCTGGTGTAATGACCAGGGAAATTATATTCAAAGAGAAGGGAGTATGGACTAACAGAGATATCCATACATCCATCAAAATGTCAGATCTACATGAAAAAATAAAGAGAAAAATAAATCTCTTTTTTGATGGTTGTTCCGTCAATTTTGAACACCTATCCTCAGCATCGGTTTATGCAGCCATTAAAAATGGTTATGCGCCTGCGATCAAACTTGAGGATTACCCCCACAACCTAAACCTTAATAAGTATCATCACGATTTGGTATTGGCGTTTTGTCCTCCAGAGGTAGACTTCCCAAAGTCTGCTTAGTGCCTGATTGCAACAACGTGTTGGGTAATGCAAATCGATCCGGGTATTGCAAACAACATCGAGAGCGATCGCCCGATCGCAAGGCACGTAAACCGCATAAATACAGGTAAGCAACCCACGACTTCAAGTCGTGGGTAGTTGCAAGGCAAGAGAAGGTATTGCGATCGCACCTTTCTATTTAGTCCGATCGCTGTTTTTTTCTCTCTCCTCAATAGCTTTGGTTAGGATAGTGGCGGCAAGGTTGCTTACACTACGGTTCTCACTCCTGGCCCACTCCTCAAGCTTTTTGAGGAGTTCTTCATTTGCTAAATAAGTAACAACCCGCCACTTCCCTGCCATCTTTGCCTATATAGCAACATCCTAATATTGCCCTACTTTGACCTCATTGGCAAAATGTTTTTTTGGGGTGCTACTGTGGCACACTTGTGGTATAGTGTTAATCATTTAGAGCAAGAGGTGCGTAGTGAACGAATTAAGGAAATTATTGGAGTCAGAAGGTATTGCGATCGCAAACCTAGAAGAATTAGTAACGCAGATGGGTTTCGACCCAAATAATTTAAGCGAGGGTACTGCGTTAGCGATCGCAGAATCTATCATTCAAAAAGAAAAGTCCAAGTCTAGCAAGATTACCAAAACCAAGGGGAAAAAGTTGGCAAAGACAACTGCTTCCCAAACGGGTAGCTTAGAGCCTGCTATTGAGCAATTACGCGTGAAATCAGGTGGCGAAATTAACGAGATGATTTTGGCGGCGGCAACTATTAAGAACCAAGTTTCATCAGCTGCTGCCGAACAAGTCCTCAATGAGTTTTACTCCATACCCACCGAAGTTGTGCGGAAGGTAGGAGAGGGTCTTGTCGGGTATCAAGGTGAACCTGATTTTTTTCGCCAAACAATTACAGGAATCGGCACGGCGGCTTTCTCTGACTTGCTCAATAATGCAACCGAGTAGGTTCTTGTTGATTGGTGTAGCCGTAAATTTTTTATTCCTAGTTGCGATCGCGGGCGTGACAATATATGGAGCAATATCAAGAGAGACAGAAATTAGATATCAAGCTCAACCTCAATGGCGAGATGGAGGCAACCCTACCCCAAAGAGAGTTGACTTCAGACGAGTGGATTCTCATCCAACAACTACTAGATGAGGCAAAGACGCGATCGCAGACTAGAGCGAAGTTAGAAGAAATAGCTCAACAGGGTTTGTTTTGGCAAGGTGTGATGGGTGCAGTTGCTGTTTTGATGTTTTTGTTTTTAGTTTCGTTTTGTACTGTTAGGGTTGCGATCGCATCTTTCAATTCAGTCAATTTGCAACAAGTGAGGCATTAAATGCTTAGTAAGTGGTTTGGTGGAATGTTTGGAGACAATTTAGCAGTTTCTCATTTGCGGGTTGGTTCCCCTACTGTGATTCAAGGTGATTTACCTTCTGAAATAGCAAGTAGGTACTCACTTCCTGTGGAGGTGTCTGCAAAGGAAGTTTTGAAGCAGTCAGAGGAAGCAGGTAAGCTTAAAGCTACTGAGTACCTCCACGCAAAACTTAGTAGGCACAAGCTATCACAGTTGCAGTCGCTTGCAACCATGTACAAGAACCAACTTGCGTACAGCAAAGAAGCAATGAACATAGAAGCAGATTTGCAGCGTGAGAAAGCTCACCACGGGCAAGCAATCATCCGTCATGCTTTTGGGAATGCCGAGAAGCAGAGGGAACTGAACGGGTACGAGAAAACCTTTAAGGATGTTGAGTCTAGTTTTAACTTTTAGTTATGCCAGATAAGTTCTCACAAGTTGGTTTTGTCGGCATGGGGATAGGGATAGCTCAATTACTTGGTTTTCTATCTGTAGCGTCCCCAGTTAGCGGTTATCTGGTTTGGATAATCGCTATGATTTCTATTTTTATCCTTGCGATGGGGGTGCTTAATGTGATTGGTTTATCCAATAAACACGCTTATCTGCTGTCGCGGGATAATTTGTTTTTCGGGATGCTGCCTGCGATCGTGTTGCTTTTTATTTTTTTGATGTTAGTTTCTGCCGGCGTTTTTTTGGGAGTGCGTTAATTTGAAATGGCTTTTGAAATCGAGCGACTCTTAATCAGTCGCGTTGTCAACGCAGAAAGAATAATAATCTGTTGGCTTGGTTTCTCCGCTTTATTCGGACTAACCGGGCCATATTTCGTGAAGAGCGATCGCATCACTACGGGATTGCTACTAGTTTATGGAACTCTATGCTCCGGTTTGTTTGGTGTTAGTAGTCACTTGAGAGAACAAAAGGAAAAGGTTTATCAATCTCTCAACGAAGCTGATATGAAAGCTTTAAAGCAAGAGTTACAGGGTGAGGCTGTTTATCACTCAATAGCGACTTCTATCAACTCTAAGCGCAAAGTAGCGGCATTTGTAAACCAATTACCAGTTACCGAGCGCCTCCGGTGGATAGAAGAGTGGGGGTTACATGGTTTAGTTGAACTCCCCGAACCTCCAAGAGAATTTCGCACAGCACCCCTCCCTCAGGAAATTCCAATCCCCGCGATCGCTGACATTGATGAGGAATCAGTACAGCAGGTAGTTAATCCTGGTGTTATGCAAGTATTAGGTGCGATCGCCGAAGATTTTCCACAGTACATCAGACTTGATAGTAAGTGGGTAGATGAATTGTGCGACGCGGCATCTAATCACAACATGAGTGCTAGGAGCAACCATCATTTTTACCTTGCAGGTGGAACACAGTCAGGTAAATCAACCTTGGCTGGGGTGTTAATCAATAAGATTGCTGCTAAATCTCAGGGAGCAGCGACGGTAATTGGAAATGATCCTAAAGATGGTGTTACTCGCTGGCTTTGTAAATTCAGCCGCAAGTTTGATGGTATGGAAGCAATACCAGATTGGATTAAATTTGCAACCAGAGAAGTTGACGATCGCAAACAAGCAATTGCTAATCAGTCTGGAAACTGCGATCGCATCCCCGAATTATTCTTGGTTCAAGACGAAGTTGATTCTGTGTTTGGTGGGGGTAAAGGTTTCCCTGGCAAGGTTGATAAAAAAACGGCGGAAGCTTTGCAAGCGCTATGGAACTACATTATTAAGTTCACAGCAGGGTTGAAGTGTCACGGTGTGTTTATGGGGCAGTCCCCCCTTTGTGGCGCGACAGGCTTTAGCAGACCTGACCTTAAAAATGTTTGCTTTATTGCGATGGGTCAGACAGCTAGTTACATCCTTGATAATCCTAAAGATTTCATCAATGTCAAAGACGAGATTTTGCAAGTTTTTCAGCAGACTTGCGAACTTTTAGACAAGGCATCTGTGCGCTATGCCCTTGTCGTGCCGACACGGTCAAATCCTTTTGTTGCCATCATTCCAACCTTTGATATTGGTAGTATGGAGCAAAAGCAAGATGTGGGGGATGCTTATATGGAGATTAAACAATGGCTAAAGTCGCTAGAAAGATTGCCAAGCGATCGCGAATTGGCAGATACATGGAAAAAGTTAACAGGCTTGGAACTCAACGAGCAAGGTCTAAGCGAGCTAAAAAGAATTCTAGAAATTTAGATTTTGAAGCTAGGTACGGGGATAGAGAAGAGTATAGAAGACAATGTGCTATGGCCCATCGCTCTGCCAAGCGCCGATGTGTTGTTTGCGCAGTGCGTCCTTCAGATCAACTCCACCATGCATACTATGGATGTGACGAGATTGGTGTCTCTACATTCCCTGTGTGCAATGTCTGCCATCGCAGCGTCTGTCATTCAACAACCAATTGGGTGAAAAGTAGAAGTAATCCTGTTTGGGGTAATCGCAATACCGAGGAATTTACCGAAGTACTGCGATCGCGTTTTCGATTGTTAAATCAAGGAGTTTCTGGTAATGTCTAAATTCGATTTTTTGTTAAGGGAAATTCAAGCAGATTTAGATATAGAGCAATTAAGAGAAAACCGTATTCGTAGTTTCTATGCAAGACAAAGAGCGATGTTAGCTCGTGAAAACTTACTTCATCAAGAATTGCAACTAGAGCAAGAGTTGCTTGATGAGTACCCTGAGATGGCAGAGTTCATCCATCAAATTAACACTGTTGAGATGGAAATGAAAAGCAAAGGTTTTCGCAAAATTCTTGATAAAATGTAACTAAGCTAGAATACGCAAATATCGCCTGGCGGTTCACCCGCCTTTTTTGTTGCCAACTTTTTAGGATAAAATTTTCTACGCAATTATAAGAGGTGCATCTAGTGAATTTCACGACATCCGCTAGAAACAAAAAAAGGTTTTCCGAGGTTGCCAATGGTGCGATCGCATCTCAAACTTGTGTTTAACTATTAATTAAAGTTGTTGTTAAGGACAAGAGACTTGTTTTTAATTCATGAAACTTTCCAAGAGACAATACAAGGTGAAGGGTATTGGACTGGTAGTGTTTGTGATTTCATTCGCCTTTATGGTTGCCCTGTTAAGTGCCACTTCTGTGATAGCTCCTACTCATCAGGTGGTTCACATATACAATACACCAGACGTACCTTAGAGGATTTAGTCAGTGAGCTAAAAAGCTCTATGGTTGTTATCTCTGGAGGGGAGCCTTTTGTAAATAAACAATTATCACTTCTGGTAGATGAATTGTTGGTTCATAATAAGAGAGTACACATTGAAACCTCTGGTGCTTTTTGGCAAGAGATTCCACCACGGGTTTGGGTGACTGTCTCCCCTAAAGAGTATGTTAGTCCCAAGTATCCAGTAGATGAGAGGATGTGGCAAAGAGCGAATGAAATCAAAATTGTTATCAGTGATGGTAGCGAAGTTGATTTTTACAAAGACAAGCTAAGTGAGTGTAGCTTAATTTTCTTACAACCGGAGTGGGGCAACCCTAATTCGTTGCAGTTGACTTTAGGGTTATTGAGGGAAAATCCCCAATATCGTTTGTCTTTACAGACACATAAATACATTGGTGTTAGTTGATGACATGGTTGCTTGGAAAAGAATTTAGATTTGAAGCTGCCCACTACTTACCAAATCATGACGGTAAATGTGCACGCTTGCATGGGCACAGCTGGAAAGGTGTTGTTTATGTTATTGGAACCACTCTAATAGAAAGTGGTACCAAAGAAGGGATGCTAATCGACTACTCAGATGTCAAAGGTGCGATCGCACCTTTGCTTGAGAATTATCTTGATCACCACTATTTAAATGAGACTACAGGATTAGAGGTACCCACCAGTGAACGACTTGCAAAGTGGATTTACGAAAAGCTCGAATATACTCTCCCAGGACTTTGGGGAGTTCGGATTGACGAAACCTGCACCAGTACCTGCCTCTACACTAAATCAAGTAATCCAGCACTTATCCTTAGCGATGGGTTTACTATGGGGGGGATTGCCTGAAGGGATGGAGGAAACACCTCAAAGAGTCGCGAAGCACTGGGCAACAATTACCAGAGGTTTACATCAAGATCCATTGGAACCACTTAAGAAAACTTTTACTTGCGATCACGATGAAATTGTTCTGATTAAAGACATATCTTTCAACTCTTTATGTGAGCACCATCTTTTACCATTCTTTGGTGTTGCTCATGTGGGTTATATTCCCAGCGGGCGTGTAGTTGGACTATCTAAAATACCTCGCTCTTTGGATATCCTTGCTGCTCGTCCTCAGCTGCAAGAAAGGTTAACAAGTGAACTGACCCAAGTAATTGAAGATGCGATCGCACCTGTGGGTGTAATTGTCGTCATGGAAGCAACTCACACGTGTATGAGCACTCGCGGTGTAGTAAAAGCTAATGCAATTACTACTACTAGTTGTGTTCGAGGTGTGTTCAAGACTGATTTTCAAGCCAGACAAGAAGTACTTTCATTAATTAACAAAGATGCCTAAATGTTTAGTGATCCTCAGTGGAGGACAAGATTCTACAACCTGCCTTGCGATCGCATCTCAACAATTTGATGAGGTACATGCGGTAACTTTTGAGTACGGGCAACGCCACGCTATTGAGCTTGAATCAGCAGATGCTGTTGCCAGAACATTATCTGTTACCTCTCATGAAGTGATTAAGTTAGGAGCAATATTGAAGGGTACATCACCTTTGGTGAGTAAATACCCAGTTTCCACCTACACCACCCCCGACGAAGTACCGGACGGCGTAGCAGCTACCTTTGTCCCTAGTCGAAATGCTTTGTTTTTGACTATTGCCTCAAATCGTGCGATCGCATTAGAGTGCTCAACCATATTTACTGGAGTTTCCCAGACCGATTACTCTGGGTACCCAGATTGCCGCAGAGATTTTATAGACTCCTTAGAGGAAACCTTAAGCTTGGCAAACTGGGGAACAATCGGACACTTGAAGATTGAAACTCCCTTAATGTACTTAAGCAAAGCAGAATCAGTGTTGCTGGCTAAAGCGGTGTTAGGCGATCGCTTTGAAGAAGTGATGGAGCTAACCCACACTTGTTACCAGGGAGTAAAAGGTGGTTGTGGTAAGTGTGCTGCTTGCCTACTGCGCGATCAAGGGTTTAAGGAAGCTAATGTAGTTGATCCGATTTGGAAGTTTAGGGGATGAGGATACACGTTGCTGAAGTTTCTAAAGAGAGAGGACAGTATCAAGTTCTTGTTGAAGAAAGGTATAATTCCTCTCTACTTTCTTACTTCTATGCCAAAAGGTGTGAAAAGTATTTTGAACAGTATTGGGTGGATTTAGTGAAAATACATTTAGCATCTACCACTAACAAACTTCAAGGTGAAACAAACATCAAGAAATTGCTTCCTGAGGAGGGAAAATCTGATGCTCTATTTAGCTATGCCTACAAAGAACACGAGCCAATGTGGCGAGATTCTTGGAACATGAATATCCACTTAGCAGGACATACAGCAACACCTGAGATTCCATCTCAGGTGTTGAGCGAACACAAATCCCACCTGACTACATACGCTGACCAAGGAGAAATAAGAAATAAGCTACCTTCTTTTAAAGACCTTCGCCCTCGTGTAATTATAGACTCCGGCGCATTTACATCCTTCACTTGTGGTAAGGTTATCAACCCAAGAGACTATGCTGCTTGGGCATTAGAATTTGAGCAACGATGGAGAGATAAAATGCAATTTCTCCGCTTCATGAACTTAGATGTAATCGGAGACCAAGAGGGAAGCTGGAAAAACCAAGCAATACTAGAAGCTTTGGGGATGAAACCAATCCCTATTGTTACCTATGGGGCACAAAAGGAGCATTTAATCAGGGCAATAGAAAACTATGACTACATAGCTTTGGGGGGTTTGGTTCCCCATGTGGCCCATAGAGAAAGATTGAAGAAATGGTTAGACTTCTGTTTTGGTATAATTACACCCTACTTTAAAAAGACAAGTGTCATGCCTAAAGTTCATCTACTTGGTATTACATCAGAGTGGACTTTGCAAAGATATCCTTGTTACTCCTCTGATAGCTCATCTTGGGTACAGTGTTTGCGCTTTGGTGGTGGTAAGTCAGCTGGCTTAGATAAAATTCCTCGTTATAAAGAATCGAACGCAGCTATGTCTGCAACCCTACACGTATTAAGAGCAGAAATTCAAAAATATAAAAAGATGGAAGAAAACACAACAAAATTGTGGGCTAAGAGGGGGGTTGTTTGGGATGAATAAACCTGATGTATGTTTAATATCCTGTTGTAAAACTAAGTTAAAACACCCAGCAAGAGCGATAGACCTTTATACTTCTGATTTGTTTATAAAATCGCGTAAGTTTGCAACACAATATGGGCTTCCTATTTATATTCTTTCTGCTAAACATCACCTAGTTCATGCCGATACATTATTAGTACCTTATGAGTTAACACTTAATAAAATGTCAACTAATGAACGAGAAGAATGGTATAAGTACGTTGCCATTCAGATAACAAAAGAGCTTGTAGACAAAAATCTTTTAGTATTAGCAGGTGACAACTATCTTGGTTTTAGCGATCGCATAAGTAATAAAATTATTAACCCTTTAAACAAACTACCAATCGGAAAACGACTCCAATGGTTAAAAACACACACAAAGTAACTAAAATAGAACGCTCAGTTAAAATCTCAATATCACAACTCCACCCCAACCCTTGGAACCCGAATAAGACATCGCAGCGGCAACAGGAAGCAATAGCTGAATCATTGCGCGAATACTCACAAGTTCTTGAGTTGATAGTCAGGCCACACCCTGATATTGAAGGTGAATACCAGATTATTGATGGAGAGCACCGATACCAAGAATCATCTGATTATGTCTATGCAAACGTATTACATGGTTTGTCAGACGCCGAGGCCAAGAAACTTACTGTTGTCCTGAATGAAACCAGAGGTACTGCTGACAAGATAGAACTATCACAATTGTTGGCAGACATCAAGATAGATTTGGGTGCCGACTTGATAACCTCATTACCATACACAGAAGTTGAGCTTGGGGAGTTAGTCAACCTTGCAGATATCAATTGGGATGATTTCTCGACCGACAACCAAGAAGGTAACAATTTTAACGGTGACGGTGGCGGCGAAGATTTAAAAATCATCACTTTCAAAGTCTCTCCAGATGACTACCAATACTTAGAGAGTATTTACAACTTAATTAAAGACCAAGAACCCTTAGATAAGAACAAAGCTATTGCTTGGGGACAAGTTTTGGTTACTATAGCTAAAGATTTCCTTGCTGTATCACCAAATTCTTAATTATTTAGTTGTCATTATTGACATCTAAATTGCTAGCAAATATAATGATTGTTATAAACAAGCAAGGTAACAAAGATGGTGCGATCGCTAAATTTCTACCAAGGAAACGTTGAGAGCTTTCGG
>NZ_AJLN01000059.1 GCF_000317285.1 Chlorogloeopsis fritschii PCC 6912
CTCAATTAATTAATGCGATCGCGCCTAAATTTCTATCCAAGAATAAGTACCTGCCCAAGTCTTGCTTGCATCTGCACTATTAAATGTAGCCTTAGCACCAGAACCAGTAGGAGTAATCGTTAACTCACCTGGGCCTGGTGCTTCACCATTTGTGTAGATTGTAGGTACCGCCACCCCATTGATAGTGAACTTGTTAAGTTCGTACACTGAGTCTGTTTCTATCCTCAAAAACAACGGGTTAGCCGCTGCTGGAAAAGGTAGCTCATAAGGAGGGGAAGATGGTATGGCGGTTGGTGTTAACGCAACATCAAAATGCACAGCTTTGTCGTACCAAAAATTCTCGTAGTAAATAGTAGTACCGTTATCCTTCCAAGTGCCATTGCAAATACCTTGCGTGAAAAAGTCTCCTGATTGAAATTGTGGTGATGTAGCTCCAGGTTCCCAGCGAATAGTTAAACCTTGAATAAGTGCATCGTTTGTGTTGTGCGTTGGTTTAGAGTTTGAGTTACCTAATTCCCATGTAGAGCCATTCCATCCGTACTCCTCCCACGGATACACGTTATCTGTAAAACATTGTCTTAGAATACTACCTAGTATCACAATACCACCTTGCATATGTAGTACTGTCGCAACCGAACCAAAGTCTGCAAATGAAGTTTGTGCAACATTACTTGAATTAATCAAAGTTGTGGCGCAAATCAAGAAGTTGTTATAAAAACTTATTTTGTAGAGTCTGACATTACCCCAGACACTATGATTAATATCAGTATTTAAGATTGGTACGGTATTGATGACGTTGGTAGACGCGGAACCAAATATCAAGCTACGTCCGTTTATTGCCCAAAAACCCCCAACATCAGAAACATCTAAACTAGCTGGCCATTGTGACACCCCAGAGCTATCAAATCCCGTGCTAGATGTTGTTGTTGAGAGTTGATACCAAACAACACGTCTATTAGATGCAGTTGAAGGGCTAACTATAATAATCGCCAGATGGTCATTTACATTATCTGGATCTGCTTTTAAGAATAGTGCTCGACTCCAGAATCCGTCTGTCAATCCTGTGTATGTAAATGTAAGGTTTGTTGTCCAGTTAGTTGAGTTTCGCAGGAATCCTTCAAATATTGCAAAAGCTACATTGTTTCTACCAACATCTACTCCGTAGCAAGCAGTAGCAACTTGTTGAGTTATTGTTCCTGCACCTACATTGATAATCCAAAGCCCGGTATTTCGACAAGCACAATAGATTAGTTGATTCGTTGTGTCTACAGCACACTGCCGCAATGCTGTAACATTTAAAGCAGGCGTGGTTGATACATCCCAGCTAGTATAGTTTCCATTGGTTAAATCAAGTAAAGTAACACCTGTTTGGTCATATTGCACGATTTGTGTGTTTGACCATCTTAGCAAGTCATTATCTTCAGTTCTCCATCCATGCATTCCTGCTGCCGCTGGTGTGCTGGGATGGCGGAAAGGGCAAACAACAGTGCGATCGCTGTAAGTATTACCATTGAATCCTAAGTGAAAGCGTCGCGAGAAGCGATAGTCACCTGTGTTAGAAGTGATGGTAAAGCGGTAAATCTCCGGCCATCTCCCCGTCCAAGTCCCCCCTGTTGCTGGGTAGCTGCTACCGATTGCTGCATTGTTAGGATCAAAGAAAGGTAACGGCGCCCCTGCTCGATGTGTCCAAATCTTTTGAAAAGGTGGTTGGAATACAGGTTTAAGCGGATCTATGTTTATAGTGATTGGATTGTATCGAGATATTCTGTAGGCAGAAGATGTTGCTTCGACATTTCCACCCCCTACGAATCCAGCCCCCGTAGGTACAGTGTTTGATACCCCAGTGAGCATGGAATTGAAAATTAATCCTATATATTCATCTGTTGCTCCTGGTAATCCAGATTGCACAATTTGAAAAGTAGCACTTTGTTTATATTTATAGTGAGATGAAATGATAGTCCCGGAGTTCCACCCTCTAAATCCTCCAGGCCCAATCAAAAATTCTGCGGTAATAGGATCTATATATTCTTGTGTAGGAGGGTCAACAAAAGATGTACTTAAAAAGAAATGGTTACAATTTTTTCTACCGAAAATAGTTCCGCCAAAGTCTCTAACAAATCTTCGAGAAAGTCTCCCCCCAGATGAATTAGTAACCTCTATTCTATAAAATATAGTCAATACCTCAAATAAATTTTGTGTGCAAGGTAGACTTAACAAGGTTGCTGTTAGTGCTGATGTGTTGTTGACTAGTCCAACTGTTTGAAATACTCTAGGTGATGATGTAGGGGCATTAATTTGATTCTGAATTTCTCCAAAATTAGGTGTTACAGACTCGTACCAAACAGGGGAAGTAACACCACTAGGAATAAAACCAGATGCCAAGATATTTGTGATTGACGGGTTGTTTGTTGATGGTGGGGTTGTAGTTGAACTTATAACAATAATTGCAGGTGACCCTCCATTACTGAATAAACCAACTGGTGAAGCCCCTAACAAGTTTACATATGTCTGATTAAATATCAAATTCTCTTGCTCAACAGGAGGTTGAGTTTCTTTTCCTGTTTCAACATGGTGAAATTCAATTCTAACTTTACCTTTTAATCTAACCAACTATCCCTCCTACTAAGTTATAAACTGTTGCTAAAAACTTCCCATCACTACCACTCAATCCATCAATTTCATCAATAGGTGTTTCACACCTGATAACAGCTAAAGGATACTGCGTAGTCGATACTCTCCCATCACTACCACTCAATCCGTTAATTTCATCAATAGGTGTTTCACACCTGATAACAGCTAAAGGATACTGCGTAGTCGATACTCGCCCATCACTACCACTCAATCCGTTAATGCGATCGCTTGCAAAAGTAAACTGACCTGGTGCAAAAGCAAATCGACAAGACTCTGTAACTGAATATCCAGCACCAAGCACATTATTGATTGCAAGTATCCGATAGTAGACACCAAGCTCGACTGTAACCCGCCGCTCTTGAATACGAGGAATTACCCGAATTGTTTGGTACGTGCCATTAATATTTTGTTGTAGTTGGTACTCAGTAACCCACAAGCTATCTGGTGGTGGATTCCAAGTTATCTCAATTGTACCGCTAACCCAACAAAAAGCAGTGTTTGGTGCCCCTGGCAAGGGCGTAAACGAACAAGGAATTGTGAAATTTGGCCCTGTGTTGGGTGCGATCGCATTTTCCATCCCAGACAATCCGTCTATCATGTCTGCCACAGTTGTCCTGATGACAAGGATGTCAAATGCGGAAGGATTACCCTCAAGTTCTGCCAGAAGAAGAATTGGTGGATCTGTAGGGGTTCTACTGCCAATAATAAATATGTCTGGGTTGAGGCTACCACTTCCTGATGAAGGGGAGACTATTGTTAATCGCCCTTGTAATTGCGTCCAATTAGCCGCAGTACCATCTGTCAATACATCTGTGAATTCTTGCAAAGAAAAGGGGCGGGGACAAATAATTGTGAGAATGGGATTGCTGAATTCAAGAAAAGTTCCGCCACCACCTACTGTTACCTCCCAAAACCCGGTAGGAGATTGGGAGGAGCAAAACAAGTAGATTGTTTTTCCGTCACGCTCAATAGTACCTACTGGATAAGTGTTGATTGAGCGATCATAGCGATCGCTTTGGGAAAGATAATTAACTTTCTGCACGGGGTCATAGAGTACAGTCTCCCCAAATTGCCGTCCAGGTTTACCGATGATATCTAAATTAGGGAGGTCATCACTGACATGAATAATGTCACAGGGGTCTTTGGGGTATAAAGTAGGGTCAGGTTTTATATAAAAAGAAGCTTGAGTACTCTCGCGGATCTGCGATAATTTAGGAGGTTGCTTTATTTTGTCTTTCTTAAAACTAAAATCGTCTTCCCTACCTAAACCAGACTTCCTCGCCATGAAATTAACACAGATAGACTCTTCCATGATAACAGCAGTTGGCTATGAAAGTGGTACCCTGCGCTTAGTCTTTGCTTCTACTGGGAAAACCGTTGATTATTTTGATGTTCCCCAAACAACTTACCATAAGTTAATGGAATCAACATCGAAGGGGACATTTATTACTAATAACATTTTGAATTGTTTCCAATATAAGTATGTTGATTAAATATCTAGAACTTAAAAGTTTAGATTTATGACTGTACTTGCTAAAACTATCTACCAATACAGAATAATTGTAGTTAAAGTTGTTGATGGTGATACTATTTTTGGTGACTTAGATTTAGGTTGGGGAGTGTGGTTGACTAATCAATATTTTAGATTGGCTCGAATTAATTCGATTGAACTAAACAAACCTAATGGTATAGAAGCAAGAGAAAGATTAATTTCGTTGCTCCCTGGTGATGCAAGCATTCCCGGGAGAGAGATATTAATCAACTCAATTAAGGATAAAAAAGACAAGTACAAAAGGTTTTTAATCGAGATTCCTTTGATTAAAGGTAGTACTGTCAATGACGAAATGGTAAAATGTGGATATGCAGTTTACAGTTAGCGATCGCAGATGAAATATCAAATACCAAATGCTGAAATTCATTGTTGCCCATACTGTAAATCTTTGAGTATTACCTGGGATGACAGATCCACATTGGGTTATAAATGCCAAAAATGTAAGAGTGCTTTTTTCAAACCCAGAATTACAAAATTATTGTTTTAGGATGAAAAGTGAAAGTGAACCAACTTGATCTAGACTAACCTAGTTTGTGTGATCACAGACAATCTCGTTAGCAGAAGTACAATAGTACTAATAGTTATTTGCGATCGCATGATCTGGAAAAAACTTGAAGAAAAATACCCACCATCTCAAACCGAGGTTTTGGTTGGGTACAAAGAAGAAGCTGTTTATCAAGGTTTCTGGCGGCAGAAAGAAAAACCCTCTTGGCAAATCTACTCTTCTGTTGGTTTAGTTGAGGTTAAAGAACCTCACTATTGGGCTGAAATACAACCTTTACCACTTCCAATAACAACTATGAAATATCCTAATTTAGAAGGTTTAAATAAGACTATCAAACTAGCAGATGCAGATAGTGAAACTATTAAAGAAATTCAATCTCTACTATTGATTGGTAATTTTTACAATGGTGAGATTGACGGGATTTATGATAATAATACAGTTGCTGCTTTTGCTAAATGGAAAGAGAGTATTTGGTTAGGTTCACCCGAACTCATAGGAGAAAAAGCAGCACTATCTCTTTTAGAAATAGCAGAAAATCATATTGCTACTGAAGAGCATACAGTTCCTACAAAACCAACACTAATCGATGCTGGTAGTAAAACAGGAAGAGTACTGTTCCTACCTACCGGGGAAACTGTTTTTGAACATGAGTTCATTGTACCTGGCATCCCTCTGACTTGGGGGGAGATGACTAAAGGTTGCGATCGCGTCCCGGAAACCAAATTAGTTGTTGGAAATATTGTTAAAACAGCTAAAGCGTTTGGAAAGATTAGAGATGTTTTTGGTGGGCCAATTGGCATAACTTCCGGGTACCGCACCGAAAAAATTAATCGCGCTGTAGGTGGAGCAATTAATTCACAACACGTTAAAGGTTTGGGTCTTGATATTTACCCGCTTGATTCTAACTTTAGTCGGTTGTTCCAAGTCTGCCGTTCTAGCGATGCGATCGGATTAGGCAGAGGTATGCATCGTGGGTTTATTCACGTTGACTGGAGAGACGGGATACGGGTTGAATTTAGTTACTAAATAATAGGCGATCGCTTCGTTAACCTTATCACTCAGGCTCTCCCCCTCTTCGCGCATTGCTTGGAGGGTTTCTACAAATTCCGGATTGAGCATTACTGATTTTTTGATTAAACGGCGATCGCCACTAGCTACAAATAAACCTGTTTTTGGGTCTTTTATTCTTACCATTGCTTGACATCCATATCGTATATGGATAATATAGCATTATGCCCCAGCGATGCGTCAACATCCTGGGGCGTGGTTAACCCCTAATCCAACTAGGAGCCAACATTGAATATTGTAAAACAATTTACAACAACAGCTATTGCTGGAAGTTTAATATGTGCTGTTTTTGTTAGTGGTGGTGTCAGCCAGACTTTGCAAGGTATTTTTAGATTGTCTGCATCAGATGAGTACATTGACAACCCAGATGAAATAGAGGAGGGTTGGTACTGGCAGAAAAAACAATTGCCTGCAAAAACTAAAGACATGAAAGATGCAAAGCGCAGATGTGAAAACTTATCTGGAGGATATAGGTATGAAGTAGTCCAAGACGGTAAAGTTTTTATCTGCAAAATTTACAGACCTTCTAGATAATACAAAAGGAATAACTATGCAATACCAAGCTTTTGAACCAAAAGAAGAATTGACAATGTTTATTGCAAAACCCCACCCAGACTTTGCTGATGCTGATGTTACTTTTAGAGAAAGCGCTGAATATGTAGGATTGTTCTCGGAGAACATAGAACAAGACATTTTTCTTTTAGAAGCCCCTAAGCGCAAGTGCTTAAATGTTAATGGTACTAATTGGGTTTTAGACAGTTACCAAGTTTTCAAGTCGGATTCAACAATGAAACAAGAGATTGTTCTCTTGTATTACAAACCAATCAAAGTAGAAAGCTTAATCTCTTAGGCTAAAGAAAAATTTGCCCCAGCGATGCGTCAACATCCTAGGGCGTAGTTAACCCCTAATCCAACTAGGAGCCAACTTGAATATTGTACTTAAAAATACGACTGCCGTATTTTCAGTAGTGTTATTACTTGGATGTTTAGCTACTAATCAAATAAGACAATCTAATTCTAAAAGTGTTTCTTTTGGAGATGTTTTTAATGACTTAGGTGACTATCTACCAAACCCAGAAGACATTAACAAACCGCCACAAGTTGAACCAACAAATACTAGGAGCAAACCTTACGCTGAAAAGCTGTGTAAAACAGCAGCAAAAGGTAGAAAATTTGTTCGCGTCGAGTGGGATTATGTTTGGAATGTTTGGAATTGTGTTTATCAATAATTAGGATTGTTAAATGATAGATTTATCTCTCTTTGAAAATGATGGTGCATACAACACACAATGTATGGCAGTACCTCATGGTGGATATTTCGGTGTTAATTTATCTTACCATTCCGAGTATGCTTTTCCTATCAAAGTAGTGCTTGAGGATTTGCAAAAAAAAGAATTACTTGTTTACACATCAAACCACCCTAATGAAGAAAAGCATAGATGGAAAGTTGTTGGTTATGAGTGTTTTGAGAGAACAGATGGAGGAAAAGGTTTAATCTTTTTGTATTGTCGGCCTGTATACCCAGAAACATTTCAAGAAAAAACCGAGTTAGAAATTCAAAACGCTAAAGAATGTTTAAAAATGTTTGGGGAAGAAGAGACTTCTCGAATCTTCCCTTTCGTGAAAGTTAGTTAATCTGCGATCGCATCTCAAAAACCAACCTAAATACTAGGTTGGTTTTTTGGCGACAAACGAAGCAAGAGCAACTAGAGGAATTGTAGCAAAGTCAGCTTCTCCCCGTTGCCCTTCGGGACTGAACGGGGAGCTTGCAAATAACCATATTGTTAGCCAAGCACTTCCTGCGGAATCACCACTTGAATGTAATCTTTTGGAAGCTTCAAAGGAATAGAGTAATCAACAATAGGAGTTAAGTCAAACAATTTCTTGCAAATGCCTTCTAATCTCGTAATACTATATGGTTCGTTAAATATCCAATTATCATCAAGTTGCTTTAAAAATTCTGCTATTTCTACTCCTAACAAAACATAATTTGGTTTAACATTAAACTTGCAAGTTATCAAATCTGACTGCATATATATTTCTTTTCTAATGCAGTCAAGTTTGTATGCTTCACTAGCTAATTGTTGTATTTTATTAAGCTTAATTTCTTGTTCTTGGTTCATAATCCCTACACTCAGTACAAGAGGTATTAACAGCACAGTTTAAATAGTGATTATCTGAGAAATAACTACAGTCTGTTTTCCAAGATGGATCGATAACACTCATTATATCAGAAGGGCTATATTGAGTTTGAATCGCAATAATTTGAGGGAGATCGCAACCTTGTTTGACGAAAGCTATACCTACAAAACTTGTATTGATTCTTGAAAATTTTTGTTTCGTTGCTCTCTTCTTCCCTCTTAATCTTCGCTTCTGTCGCTTGGTTAGATGTTCATCACAATCACTTATAGTGAAGGTTTCATTGTTCGTATTATGCTGAACATGAGGTAAATAAATAAATTCATGCAAAGGAAAAACATAAAAATTTGTTCTGTCAAAAATAGATTTAGGAGGAATCTTAGCATATAAGTCCTCCAAAATAATATTTAAATCATCTATGCTAATAGTAGTTTTCATGTTGATGTAAAAGGTTTGATTATTTTTGCTTCCAACAACTCAAATATAGGATTAAGCTTAGAAAAAATATAGGGTATTTCTGAGTCTTTAGGTAGGTATGGTAAGTGAATATTTATCTGCCCCTCATATCCATCGTCATCATCTCCAATCAAGCGAGATACAACTGCTTGACTGTTATTTTTTAGCAAGTATAACCTGTAATTTTCATCTAAATTATCATTTACTGAATAACTAATAAAATATCCATTATTTTTCATACACTTCTCAACCTCATAACGAACGATTGAGAAATCGAGCTTTTGGTAATTTGGTTTGCAAGGAACAACATTCTCATTGCATACCTCCCAAAACACAGAGAGATACCTAAAATGATACTTACCAATCTTATCGCCATTGTGAAACATAGAAACAAGCACTCTAGAAGCACCTGTTATACCCATCATTCGATTTAAATAAGCTTCAATCTGCTTATCTTGCTCAAGGTCACTAGCCTTGATTTTAAAACCTATATCCCTTGGTTCAGATGGTAGTTTAATTAACCTTAGGTTTGAAAAAAGAGAACCGATACACGCGATGATCGCTGCCACCAAAACAAGCACGTTTATACCTGTTACAAGGTCTAATTTTGGTTCTACTTTTTGAATGTTGTCTATAGCCTTGATTAACGTTTGAGTACCATCTACGCTTTGAGTTTTGTTTGTATTAGACTCTGCATAAAGAATCTTAATTACATCACCATTAATAATAGCTTGATGGTTAGTTGACATCCTAATTCTCCTGGTGGGGTGTAATTTTGACCTTACGCTTGAAACCTAATCTTCCTATCGTGTATGAGTAATCAATCGTGTTTCCTGCTAACAAAGATTTAAATCTTTCACCTGATACACTTAGTTCTTCTCTATGATTTTCATATACCAAAACTAAAGTATAGGCATTATCACAACTTTCACCTACATAATTATCCTCACGATCAAAAACAGAAGTGCATTGGTTTTTGTGCCACTTGTCAACTACCTGTGCGGTGTAAGATAGTTCCTCCAGCTTGGAACTGTCAACCGCAACAACTGATAGGAATAAGATAATAAGAAAGGTATTTATTCCTAGCAAGCTAACAACGAAGTTGACAAGAAGATAAAAATCAGTCATTAGTAATTGATTGATGGTTTCAACTAATATTAGAAACCACAAAAATAAAAAATTTAAAAATTAATGAATTTTTTAATAAATTTTTAGTTTGCGTGTTTAAAAAATTTTAGTATTGTGCTTCAACCCTAATCTACCTGTATCGTATTCATAGAGGACTTGATCGCCTAACTTTAAAGACTTAAATTTGTCACCAGATACTCGCAATTCTTCTCTTTGGTCTTCTACTCTCAGAACAAGAGTGTAATCATCCCCGCAATCTTCCCCCAAGTAGTTTCCTTTGTAATCATATATAGGAGAACAAACTTCCTCGTGCCATTTATCAAGGATGTGTGCATTGTAGGAGTGGTGAGTTAGTTGCGAGGAATCAACTCCTAGTAAAAAGCAAATACCAAAGACGATAAGAGCGATCACACTAAATACTTTGTTCACCAAAAACTCCTTCGTTAGTTATCAACCCCAAACAGACATATATCGCGATCGCTTTTTCCTCTTAAACCCGAAACTCATTCAAATATTTAGACATTACATCCGCGATCGCGTTTTGAAATTTTGCTAACAAAACTATTGTCTCTATCAACACAATCTCTCTACTTAAAGGTGTTTCTAGTTGATTGTTTATGTCTTTTATTATTGGCATTACGTCGGATATAGCATCTAAAGGATAATCAACTCCTAGAATCTTAGAGTTTTCTCTTAAATAAACTTCTAACTCATTGTCTATTACTATTTTTTACAATTACTTTCTAAGTCTTGAATGATTTTTACCAAAGCCGCATAGTAATCAATTTGTCCTGATAACCATTGTTTGACAACAATAGCTACTGAAGGATTGGTTTTATACAATACAAACAAATCTGCTGGAGATGACATAGTTAAACCCTAAATTCATTCAAATCTTTCGACATCACATCCGCGATCGCCTGAACCTCCAACCAAGTCGCCTCTGTTTTCCCGCACTCGATATCACTAATTCTTTGGCGGGTTAGAGTAGTTAGTTTTCTAGCATTACAAGCTTCTGCTAAATCAGATTGATCCATTGCTAGTCTGCGACGCCCCAGCAAAACTCTCTCACCTAACAATACTAAAGCTTCTTTATATGGGGTCTTTACTGCGCCATTACCATTTTCTTTTGCAGACATTTTTATTAAATTTCCTTATTTTTAGCAGTTGCGGGATTGACCTTATTATAGGGCATTTCATTTATTAGATTAAGCATTGAGCGGGAAACAGAGAGGTTATTGGTTGTCACCTCTGGCAACTAATAACCCAAACTATAGTACACCATATTAATGTTAGAATCTCTCATCAAATCAGTATTGGATCGCGATGGTAAAGAGAGCGGTGAAAGCACCGTTGTCGCGCTTCATTGTGCGCAGATGAGAGAGTGGGGTGTTCGGGGTGGACATATTGAGCATCGTCCCTTACAAGACCCAACAGGGGAGCGGTTTAAGTTTTTATTAAAATTACAGAAACACAACCACATCCAACAAAGGCTCGATCATATTATGGATGCCTTTGTTTGTCGGGGTGAAATTCTTTGGTACTTCCAACCAGATCCTGAGAATCCAGGGTTGTATCGAATTGAATTTTTTGTTGGGGGATTGAACCACCCAGATCCGCAATTTAGGGTCTATTACAAACCAGGTGGTCGGGAATTTCAAAGGATAATTATTCGTTACAGCTACGATAGTGAGGTTCCTGGAACAACCCAAAAACAACAGCGATGGGTGAGGATAACAATTACTCAAGATTGGATTGAACAGTCGGAATCTCTAAATAAACCAGAATTTGATTGGCACGCATACGGCGGTAGTTTCGCCGGTTACGCACCAATGGGTGAATCTCAGTTTGTCTGGATGAACCCTACAAGTAAGTATGAGAATCCCTTTGCCCCTTACTTTCCGGTTGCTTTATCTAAGAATAATGCTAGACAACTAGGACAACAGGGGAGTGATGATTTCTATTGGATTCGCAACTTAATAGAGATGCATGAGGGACTTGTGATTAAAGCTCACAAGAACCTTCGGATGTTTGCAAACCCAATCCTGATTACTACTCGCAGCGCCCAAGAGGTAATGAACCAAACAAGTGGTGCAAATACTTGGGCATCTGCAAACCGCTACTATGACTTGTCCGGCACTCCTTACTCAGGAAGCACAAACACCGCAGATGTACCTAGCTGGGGAATGCAGAGAACGCCTGCGGGGATGGGTAGCACCACGTCAAGTGAAGGTTCTTTAGATACTATTTTTGGTAACGTCGGGGAAAGCGAGCGCTTTGCCTTTATTCAAGCAAACGCAGTATCAAGTGACCAAAACCTGTGGATAAGACAAGAGCGCGAGTTAATTCACTGGATACTTGGGGGAGTTGACCCGATCGCAGGCATTACGTCCGGCACTACTTTTGGTGAATATAAGACTGTGTTCGGTAGGGTGCAAAACACGGCGGAGAAGAAATCAGAAGCCTTGTTTGGAGATACAGGGCTAGGATTAGTTTACGAGCGCATTCTTTGGCGCGAAGAGGAAAAGCTATTTAAACCGTGGTTGTTTGAAACTTTAATTACTTTGTATCCTCAAGCTTTTGCTGGGTTAACATCCCCTGAACAATTATCAGATGAGCTTTGCCAAAGGATTTGGGAGTTACGAAGTGAAGGACAGATAGAGTTACCCGAAAATCCTGTGGGAATGTTGCCTGCGGGCGATCGCACTGTTGTTTGGCGCTACACAAGAGAAGTTTTCCAAAACACTACACGGGAAGAATTAGACCGTTCGATTGCTGCCAGAAACGAGCGAGAGGATGGATTATCTCAGGAGTGGGTACTCAGGAAACAGTACCCAAACATGACAGACCAAGAAATCAGAAATGCCATGAGTGGTTTCTCCCCTCGTGTTGTACAAAATGCAGCACTAGGTATTCAGTCAACATTGCAACTATTTCAGCAATTTATGGCCCTCCCAGATCCTCAAGATCCAAAAGTTCCTTGGGGCATTCGTTTAGGGCTACCACAGTTATTGGAGCAATCGCTTCTTACGCTCCAAAAAGAAATGGCTTATGGACGCCCAGTCTACGAGCCAGCAGAAGAAATCAAGCCCTTAAGCTTGGTTGATATCGTATCTCAGTTTGGGGGTTCCCCTCAAGTACTAAACTCAACAGTAAACCCTGATGAACTCAGCTTACCACTTTCAGGGGACATCGCCACCCGCGACGCCCCCATCCTTCAATCAATGGGGTTACCCACCGACGCAACAAGCGCCATCTCAGGCAGACTTTATAGATCAGGCAACACGAATTCTCAACTTCGTGGACGCACTGCAACAGAGGGGACGGCAACAAGCTCCGCAGGAATCGGCTCCAACTCAATATTCGGTCAGCAACTTCCAACCCCAGGGTACCCAAGCAATTGGGGAGCAGGAACGCCGCTTGGCACAGTTGGCGACATCGACCCCCAACTCCTCGCCCTCTACGCAGACCAACTTCGAGCAATCCTCGCAAGTCTCCAACAATCTGGAGGCTAAGTTACAACAACAAGCTCAAGCTCTGGAGCAGTGTGTTCGTGCTTTGCTAGCAGAACGTGATGCTGCATATAATGTCATCAATTCTTTGCTTCCTTTTGTAAGAATAAACGAAATTCTCAATGGGGACATTGCGGAAATGGATAAAACCATTGCCATGCTGACCCCTTTTGTTGGTATAGCAAACATAAGGATGAACGATGCTCTTGCTTATGAGCAAGTGCTTAATAATGTTGTCAAGTTGATGCATGACCCAGAATTCCTTGTTTACTGGGCGAATCACGTTTGGCAACAATCAATCATGGCTGATGGTGCTGGTGCGATCGCTTGGATTAGTGACGAATACCTGAAGTTGCTCGACACCTATGAGCAACGTTATGTAGGTGTTCATGGCAAGCATTCTCCTGTGTGGGAAAGACTGCAACCAAAACAAGTAAATCCTGTGATGGGTTCACCTGATAGCCAAAACTTTGTACCACCTCAGTTTCAGCAACAGGTAAATCCTCAGGTATTGCCTCAGCAGCAATTCCAACAAAGCGCCGTACCACCTCAATATCAACAACAAATCCCGATGCCTCCTATCCCTGGTAATACCCAAGGACAAGATGCGATCGGGCAATTGAGACAGCGGATTGAGATGTTGAAAGCTGGTATTCCTGACTTAGGAATGCAGCTACAACGTGCTCATGCACAACAAAGACAGCAAAATGGTATTGCTGTTCCTTTCATCTAATTAACAAAACAAAAACACAAGGAGTTGTAAGAACAATGATTGGAGAAGTAGCTTCAATGTTTTTACCAGCAGCTGTGAATGCTGTAGGAAAAGCTGTCGGTGGTGTTGCAAATGCCGCTTCAGGTAATGCAGCAGGAAGAGTAGCAGGGGCTGGTTTAAATGCAAACGACGTATTTGAAAGACTAAGAGAAGCTGGTGTCACACTCGACCCTGAGCAACAAGCAAAGATACAACAAAAATTTGATAGAGAAAATCAAGAGTTTAATCAGCAGCAAAGTTTTGCTAATCAAGCATTTGGTGCTCAACTAGGTAATCAAGCCGGAAATCTTATTACTGAAAGAGAGATGGCTGTTCAAGCTCAAAGAAATGCTGCTGATAATGTTAGAACACAATTAGACGCTCTTGCTCGAAGATCTTCTGACAGTGCAAACGCAATAAACAATGCGATAAGCACTGGAATTAATGCTTTTAGAGGTTGAAGCTAATTTATCTTCCAACAAAAAGTCTTGCAGATGATTCGATAGCTCTATTTATTGTCTCTTCACTTGCGGTGCTTCTGTTAGCTAAATTTTGCAACATATTGTTATTGTCATTTTTGTTGCAAACATAATTGAACATAGTATCCGGAACAGTACCACGAGTAACAGAGAATTCGGGCATAGGTGAAGGTTTACTTTCTACTACCTGATTGTTTGTAATAGCTATTTCCCACACAGGAGAAATCGAGTTTCTATGGCAGCTTGCGATCGCGTATCCTAAAAAAATCTTCCCATCTCTTTGCTTAAGTGCAGACCAAAAATCTGTTCTGCTACCAATTCTTTTTAAAGACCCAGCATCCACAAGCACAACAGTACCTTGATTGTCTTGTCCTACGGTTACCCAATTAGCAGAATTGGCACTTGGTGCGGGGATTTGATTAGCACTAGCTGCAATAGGAAAACTGATAGAAGCCGCGATCGCAAGTGCAGAAGTTAAAAGGTTGAGTTTCATTGTTTTTCTCCGTTTGTAATTTAATTATCTCTGTTTCCCTAGCTCACCATCATCCGTAACCCTACTACTTGTTTTTTGAAGAAAGGAAGAAGTAAGGAGGAAGAAGGATGAAGGATGAAAATATACCTCAACCTTCTTCCCTCTTCCCTATTCCTTCTATCTTCAATGGCAATAACTTAGAAAACCTCATCTAGGGAATCAAATGTCCAACTCCCTTTCTCTTACTGATTATCCTTATGTACTGTCGGAGATGTTGTACAGACCGACAGCAGCAACCATAGCAAGATGGGCTTGTCAGCCTGATTACTTAGCAGACCCCCGGATGCGCCCCGGACAAGTTTACATGGCAGACCGCTTCGGATATCTGCCTGACACAGGGGATATGGATTTAGAGTCTCGCACTCGTAGCTCTGTTGAGATTTTGGGTACAGCTAATACTCGCCAAATACCAAAATCTAAAGTTCCCATTATCTTACGTGAAATTACCGGGCCTGGTGGTGGAGATTCCAACAACCCTGGATTGCCAGGTAACTTCCGCTTTTCCATCCCAGACATGATGTATCAGCAACGTCTGATCTGGGATATGGGAATGGCAGAACCCTTAGTACAACCCCAGTTTCATGCTTCTGTTGGTGCTACTACACTTCTCCAAGATTTCCGACTAACTACGGATCGCTTCTACCTTAATGCTCTTGATTCTTCCACCAATAAGTACAATCCTAATGGTGTTGCAGATGGTGGTACTTATGCATCCGGGCCGCCTAAATTTACTGTTGCTGACTTGGATCGCATCCTTGAGCAATTAGTAACTAACCGTGCCCCGACGTTTCCTGACAACCTGTACCACGCCATCATTCACCAGAGGATGTGGACACACCTGCGAGAAGATGCGCGTTTCCGAGAATTGGTGACAAGCTCTGCTTATTACTCGGTACCAATGGTGATGGCGGAGCAGGAATGGTTGTTTGGGCCTGGTTATATGCCTCCAGCAGGCATTAACTACATGGCACAACCAAATATCCAAGGTTTCTTGCCTTACTACAATCAAGGATTACCAGGCCCTTCTCAAAATGGATTGCCTGGAGGGTACGTTTACAACCAATTCCGCATTTGGATTTCTAACAACATCCCCCTCAAGACTGTTGAACTCAATTACACTGCAACCACAGATGGCAGTGCAACAGGCTTGGCAGCAAGAACCGCATACCCAGGATACTTCTTTGGTGCTCATGCTGTAGGTGAAATCTTCGGTGGAGATCCTCAAGATGGCATCCCCGTTAAAGTCAAGCGCAACATGAATGATGATTATGGTCGTTTCCTAATCGTCATTTGGCAAGCCTTTATGGGTCTAACTAAACTCAACGATGATTTCATCATTGTTGGCAGAACTTACGCAAATTAATTTGACAGTTAACAGTTTGCTGGAAGACTGTTAACTGTTCACTGATAAGTAATAACTGAAAGGATAAAAAATGCCACTCGAATTAGGAAATGCCATCTTTAGAGGTGATGCTTACCAAGCAGCGGAACAGGGTATCTTAGGTGCTGATGGTAGAACTTATGTTACGTTGCTTGCGATCGCAAAACTCACCGATACTTTACAAACAAGTATTCCTCTGCAAGTAGTTGCCTCTAGCAAACCTAATACTTTGCAAGGTAAATACCCACCAGTAAACCTTTCTGTCCCCGTTGGTGGGCAAATTCATAGGGTTGATTTTAGGTTGCCTTTGCGGGGCGCTGCTGGCGATGAGTTGCAGTATGGGATTTATTTACCCAAAAATTGCACTATCATTGGCACCTCCACTGATAACTTAAAAGTATCCCCAACATCTGGAACCACCCATACAGTTACGGCACCTGTTATTGCTTCAGCTAGTAACTCATATACTCCTGGTGCTGGTGCGGTATTATCTCGTGCGGCGGGTGTTGCAGATCAAGCTTCCCCATCTTTGTTAACAACAGTATCTGGTTCCCCGTTAGTACTGCAATTAACCTGTTCCAATGCTGGTAACACAGCAGCTGGCACAGGGATTCGGTTGTCCCAAACAGGAGCGATCGCATACGCATTCGCACGCGTGATTTACTCTATTGCTGGTGATGCGATTCAGCAGATTAATACTGATTGGCTTGCTGCTCCAGATAGTTTTGTTACTGGCGGATAAGGAAGGAAGAAGGTGGCAGAGTAAATACAACCCTCTGCCTCTCCTGTTAAAAATGCTTATTTTTCTACTAATCAAAAGGTTAGAATCAATGAATCCAAAAGCAGTTGATACTGGCACAACTTTAATCGGTTTAATCGCTTTAATTTCTAATGCATTAGCCGCAACTGGTCGAGTCCCTACAGAAGTAAATGAAATCATCTCAGGTGTTGCGATCGCAGTTGTTAGTTATTTTGTGAAAGCCAAAAAATAAGAGGATTGAGTGGATATCGATGGTGCGATCGCCTACATCAGAAAATGGCGGCATGAACAAAATTTAGATGCTTTCTCACCTCAACAAGAGCGAGAGGAGGCATCTAAATTACTTCTTCAAAAGGGTTACGATATCCCTAAAATAATTATTACGGAAGTTGGGGTTATGAAATTAGAGGACGGTGTTTTTCAAATAATCAAGAAAGAACAACCAGACGCGATCGCACAAACTGAAGAATCTGAATCTAAACTACCTGAACCAGTAGTTGAAAAACCTGTGTACTGGAGTCCCCAAGATAAACGCGAATTTTGGTGTGAAAAACTAAAGCTTTTCGTGCGAATGACGGGGGACTTAAATGCTGATGGTACTTATTGGGTAATTCAGTCTGGAGAAGGTACTTTTAGGCGCTATCCAGTCAAAGCAGAAGACTTAGTTCTCAAGGAAAACGCGCCAAAAGAAATACCAACTTCAGACTTTTTGTTAATCAATTCTGCTAGCTGGTCAGATATTAAAAACTGTCTTGTTAACAAATTCATTCCCTCCTACCCTTGGAGCAAAAAAGGCGACAAACAACCTAATCAAATTAGAGAAGATATGCTGGCGATCGCGAAATCTCGCAAACAAGGACTAGCTAGCTTTATTGAGGAAGAGCGCAATTTAGGAAGATTTGAGGATGCTCAAAACTTTGTGCTGAGGATGAATGTTGCCTACGAAAGCTTCCCTTGGGGGGATTTTGCGCAGTTGCTTGATTTTAACTAACCAACTTTTCACGGTAAAAATTTCTACGCAATTGTTGGAGGCACATCTAGTGAACTTCGCGATCGCTATCTAAAACAAAAAAAGGTTTTCCTGATGCCCTCTGTACCTGTCACCCTTAAGAACCGAGTCAAGCGCCACCTTGGTTACAACCGACCGCGAGCAGTTAATCCTGCTACGATCGCAACCCTTGACACTCACTTGGATAGTATCTTAGAAAACGATGATATCTACTCTAGGCAAGGGCCAAGTGTTGTTAACTTGCTTGATAGGTGCGATGATTTGTGGGAATTGACCGATCCTACTAGCAGTAAAGTCTTTACTCAGTTTCAACAAATCATCGGGGATGTAAATCGCCAAACCAGGACAGTCACTATCGATTCTGTGTTAAAGCAGAACAGGGAAGCTTACTACAAAGCAACTGATGATTTAGCTTTCTTTCTTAATGTCCCTAACTTACAACGCCCTCAGAATTCTCAATATCTATTCGTAAATCTTGGTAGTAGCTATGTTTTAGCTCCTTCTGGTGTTGCGGATACGTGTGTGAGCGATCGCATCTGGTTGGCAGCTAATGCTGCTTAAGTAAGAAGGAAGAAGGAAGAGGGAAGAAGGATGAATTAATTATTTTGTACTTTTTGTAATGTAGCTACCATGATTTTTTGCATTTCATCTACTTCGTTCATTACCGAAGTGAATAATTCAGGATTAGCTAATCCAACCTCTTTAGCAATAATCAATTGGGTGTCTAATTCTCTCAAACTACCTAAAGCAATTTGCAAAAATCTTACATATTCTGCTTTGTGAACTCTACCATACCCTTCTGCTATGTTTGAAGGAACCGACACAGAAGCCCTTCTAATTTAATTAGTTAATCCGTAAAGTTCTGAATTAGGAAAATGTTTAGTAAGTTTATAACAAGAGATAGAAAGCTGAACACCACGCTTCCAGATGAATTGGTCTCTATGACTCATAAAAGTTTGAAGGAAGAAGTTAGAATAACAATCCTAATTTTATCATCCTTCTTCCTTCTTCCCTCTTCCTACTTCCTTCACTACTATGTCTGATGCTCCAAACACATCCCCCGCCTTCATGCAAACAATGGGTATCCTTGGTTCTCCCGTAGAACTAACAAACCAAGTTTGCACGCCTGATAACCCTGGCACCACCCCAGTAATTGCATACGACACAACAGGAAGTTACTCTCAAGGCAACGGCGCTTTAGTAGAGATGGTTGATATCCAGTTGACTGGGACAACTGCCAACACAACATTATTAATGTTCTACAAGCTGCTAGACGAAACCACACCAAAGTGGAGAAAAGCAGCGCAGCGAGCGATCGCGTCTGTTACCTACTCATCTACTGTAGAGTTACCTTCTTATAAAATCCCACTAAAAGATATTTTGTTTCCTGTACCAGCAGCAGGAGCGGGGACTAGTTTACAGCAATTCCAAGGATTGCGAATTAACTCATCTTTGCGCGGTATACAGTGGGGATTTGCCCTAACAGTGACGGCGGGAACAGCACCAATAATCGTAACCCTATACGGAGGTGAGTACTAGTGTCATACTCAGCACCTCGTTGCAATTGCCCTGATGCTGCTAATAAAGCGCCCGCTAACCCTAATAGCCCTTATGTGTCTGAAATAGTAGCTAATGACTGGTCATCAGGGTTTAATGGTATACGAGCTAATGGGGGTTACTGCATTCATGAGTTGTCAGTGATTCGCATTCGAGATGAAATAGATCAAGCTTTCCCTAATGGCATTCCCAAAGATTTGAGAACACCTGGTTTACCTAAGCTAGCAAGGTCTAGACTAAAGTATAGGTTGCAGAACCCCGCCATATTAGGAGACGATTTCTCGTGAACAAAGACAATCCGAATGTCATTCCTGGCAAATATGACCCTCAGTCGCAATCAAAGACTGAGATTTACGATTGGGTCAGTATGATGATGCCTGGATATGTTGACCCAACTCAAGTGCCGATGGAACCTGGAGACACTCAAGTTCCGAAAGATAGACTGCGATCGCATAACAATCTCACACCTCAAAATGGTAATTCTTCACATCCTCAACAAATGAGAATGCCACAGCAAATACCAATACAACATGAAGATGAGCACGCATCTCCACCGAATAATCCTTTATTTCCGCGCGAAAAAGTAGATGCTTTTATAAAAGAAAATGAGACTGGCGTTTTGGAAAAACTAAAAAATCTTCTAATTGCAAATAGCGATCGCAATTCACAACCAACACCCGTCACCCCTGGTGAAGTTATCAAAATACCCATTGTGATCGAATTGACAATTAATTTAAAAATTAATCACCAAGAAAAATAGGTTTGGAGTATTAAATTATGTCTGCGCAACAAACACAAAGTAACCTACCATACATACCGATACAAACTACAACATCCTCGCAATCATCACTACCTAGAATTCCAATCCAAACTACAGTGGAATCTCAATACCCTTCAGACAGGATGAATCTTTTTGGGCAGATAGTTAAACAAAGAAACTTATTTGGTTTATACGGTAATCAAGAATAAGATTTATGTCTACAAAATCAACACAACCTTCGTCAACACCTTTTCAAACCTCACAACAAAGTAAAAGTACTTTACCACAAGTACCAGTAAAAACTACTCAAAACCCCACACAAACGAATTTTGACTATCAAAGTCTTTCGCAGATTCAAAATAGCTTAAACAGATTGGAAAGTTTATTCCCTTCACAAACAAGGGAAGAGAGTCAGCAATTTTCCAACCAACCTGCTAAAGATAATCTTGCACTACAAAGTTCCTATGCAAGGAACCAGAACCTACAGCAGATAAGTGATGCGGCAGAGGCTGCTAGAGTAGCTTCCGGTATTGGCTCACAGAATTATCAAGCTAAACTAGCAGCAGATATCAATGCAGCAAAACAATCTGCTGGGATAGGTGGCCCCGACCAGACTAGAGGTGGTTCTGCTGAAATATTTGGTAGAAATTTTGTTTCACCTTGGGCTTACGACGTGGACTTCAATGGAACGGCACGTTTAAACATGGGTAAAGTTGCAGAAGCGGATCGCAGGCAAGCAGCAGCTATTGGGGCGATCGCAGATGCCTCTAGAGCGGAAGCGCAAGGTGGTATAGCTCTCGCTAAGGGGCAAGCTGAAGCACAGAAGGGAGTAGCTACTTTTAATAACTTGCTTAATATAGCAAATATGCAAAGAGAGCAAGCATTCCAAAGAGAGCAATCAGGGCTTGAAAGGTTAGGTCGTGAAAGGTTAGCTGGAATCGATGCTCAATCAAGAGTTGCTTCAAGCTTATTTGGTGCATTAGGTTCTATTTCTTCAGGTAGTCCAAATTATAGATATTGGGGGGGTTGATGACCACAGGAATAGCATTAAGTTCTAATTTTGCTAGCTTATCGCCAAAACAGTGGAATGATTATCTATCCCGTGTAAATACCCAACAAGATAGACAGAATCAACTAAACTCATTGATTGAAAGCAATACAAAAGGCGGAAGTTCAAATTCTTCTTTTAGTGGGTCTGGTGGTGCAATGGGGGGAGCACCAGGAGGATCTTTTGGTGCATCTAGCAGCTCACTATTTGGTGGTGTCGGTGGGTTAAGTGGTTTCACCGATATGGCTAAAGACCTTGCAAGATTCCGCTTAGGACTTGACCAAGAACAAGCTAGGTTTTCTCGTGGATTAAGAGAAGAGGAAGCTCAAGCAGATTTTGGTAGAAATTTCAAGTTAGCAGACCAGCAAATAGTCGGGCAAAAAGATTTAGAAAACATTAGACAAACAGCAACTACAGATAGAACTCAAAGACAGCTAGATACTCAGCAGTCTATGCAAAAAGCAGGGTTTGACCAGCAGAATTTATTTAGGGCCCAGTCGGCGGCATTAGCACTAAGGGGGTTACGATGACGGCAGAAGGAATGGATTTACAACTGGTAAGAAAAATTGTTGATTTGAATAAAGAAGGAGATAGGCTCTGGGGAGGTTTGAAGCACAACAATCTTAGTATTTATATTGATAAGGTGGTGGGTTTGTTTGTTGACATGAAACTCCCTGCCGCAGTAATCATCATCGACAACATCCATCAATCAAGAGCAGAGGCAATTCAAACTTTGCTCAAAGAAAAACAATTCTCAATCCCCACACAAGTGAGAATCAACTTCCTTGATGGTTCTGACTTGGTTGCTCAGTTTGGCAAAAAGAAGGAGGTAGTTTAATGTCTACTATCCCCCCCGCTTTGCAGAACCTTCCTGGTCTGCGAACTGTATACGATGACGATATGTTGCGTCTGGCCCTTGCTATAGCAGAAATGTTCATTGCAAAAGGTTTGGGCAGTGGAGGAGGAGGTGGTGGTGGGGATGCTTCATCTGCTAACCAGCTAACAGAAATAGCAAGATTAGAAGCAATACGAGATCGCTTACCTACAGTTTTAGTAAGCGATCGCTTAAAAATTGATGGTAGTGGAGTAACTCAGCCAATTTCTGCGACATCCTTGCCTTTACCAACAGGTGCAGCAACAGATTCAGTTTTACAATCTGTACGTGATCGCCTGATGCCTGCTGGTACAACTACTTCCTACATAGGAACTTCAGCAGGAGCGAATCTTAAAACTAGTAGTGGCGCCATACATTCAATAACCTGTAGTAACTTATCTAGTGAAGCTAGGTATTTTCAGGTTTTTAATAAGGCTTCTGCTCCTATAAATGGGGATGTACCTGTACGCAGCTACACTATATTTCCAACTCCATCACTCCTTATCATCGGACAGGATGTGATTGGTGGTAGCGGTATTATTCTTTCTACTGGTATTGCTTGGGGATTTTCTACTACACCTCTTACTTACACCGCAGGCACCGCAACAGATTGCATTGCAACTGTGAGGTGGACATAATGTCAGGAAGTTTTGGTGTTAGGGCAATACAAGGAGTACTGTCACCAGGTTATGTAGTTGATAGGTACTACACACAGCATTACGGTACCTTATCCACGAATACGGCAATTGTGGCAAATTCTATTAGATACGTACCGTTTTATGTATCACGGCGACAGAGATTTACTGCGATCGCTGTTGAAGTGACCACAAGTACTACTGGTAATGCCAGACTTGGTATTTATAGTACCAATAATACTGTAGAACCTGTGTCTTTAATCTTGGATGCTGGAACAATCGACACAGGAACAACAGGGGTAAAAGAAGTTGGGATTGATATTACTTTAAACGCCGGATGGTATGCACTTTGTATCGTTGCAGATGCAGCGGCATCTTATCGTTGCATTAGTTCTAATACTGTGTCTCCATCTCAATCTGCACTAACTGGTACTTCCCCAGCTAGCAGTTCAGCATTAGTTGGAATGAGTGCATCTTTTACTTATGGAGTATTGCCTAACAGTGCTCCGATGACCTCTTTTGCTTACGGATCTTTTTGCCCGTTCTTTTGGTTAAAAGCCGGATAATTTCGTTTATTTAATTTAGTGAGGATTGTTATGAATATAATTACCAAAACCTATGAACTATTCAAAGATGGTGCTTGCATTAAACGTCAGTTCATGGATTATGACGTTTTTGTAGAGTATTTAGATTTTGGTGACGGAAATCTTTTGCCAGTAGAGGGAGAAACTCTTGTACAAATTAGAGAAGAATTTCCCGATCCTGGTATTAAGTATACTAATCCTGACTACGAACCTTATACACCGCCTACACCGTGATGAGTGGTAGCTTTGGTTTTACACCTAGCAATTTTCAATTCAACAAAAGGTATACTGTATCTTCTGTACAACCAGCAAGCAGAAGTGTGGGGGACTATTGGGACGAACAAATAGACTCTGGATCAAAAATTCTTCAATGGATTTGGGACGGTAACAATTGGCTGAGTAGAGATATTTTGCAAAGAAGTGCTGGTGTCATGACTTCCGGACAAAATATCTTAGTTGGGGGTGTTATAGGTTTGCTATCGTCTAACAGTGAAGATATTCCTATTGATACTGGGAATGTTCGTAGCATTTACCTTGTTAGTTTAAGTTGTGGGTTTAAAGTTAACTCCGGTAATCTTTCAACCTCCCATTATTGGAGGTTGAATTTCAAATCCGGGGCATCTGTTGTTCAAAGTTTAGATATTAAAGTTGGTGATAATAATGAAACAACAGGTAACGTCCGGAAAACCTCAAGCGCAATCAACATAGTTTATGCCCACAACGGCAGATACAATCTTAGCCTAACAAAACACGGCAATCCACCTGATATAATTTCGCCAACATCTATGGTTGAATATCGATTAGTAAGATAGAAAAATATGGATACCTCTCAATATCTCACACGCAGACAGCAAGAAATTTTTGACCTTGTTGCCCAAGGATTTACTAATAGAGAAATAGCTCATAACTTGGGTATATCACCAAAGTCTGTAGCAAATCAAATAACTGCAATACTTGGTGTATTTAACATCACCAATCGTACACAAATTGTCTTGATAGATAAGAAAAAAATACCAATTGGGGAAGAAACTCAACTAATAAAAGATGAGCAAATTAAGTTACGTAATGAGAGGATTATAAAAATGTACAAAGAAGGATACACAGCTAGACAAATTGCGGAGCGATTGGGTCTACATAGTGGTCATATCTACAAAATATTGCGAGATTCCAACTCAAACAGGGCTTGCGAGTAGATCTTGGGCTTGTGTGTCTTTTACGATCGCAATCGCATCATCTTTATTCCTAGCTACCTGCTGTACAAAGTTAGGTGTTGGGGAGGGGAGAAGTGCGATCGCATCTGTTTTACTTTTACCAGTTACATCAATAGCCTGATACTCACCATCAAACCAGACATAAAACAGGCGATCGCTCCTGCGAGCAGTTTCAAGTTGGACTACTTTTTTAGGCATCGGTAATCTCCTGGATTAATTTTCTTAGCTCTGCAAGCTCGTCTGGAGTGAGAGGGCGATTTAGATTTTTAAGAGACTTGATGCGATCGCGCTTACCAGCATCTACAGCATCAGCACGGCGCGTATAGGTTCTAGTTCTTCTTGTCGGCATCAGAAACCTCCGGGAGTTTGGTGACCCCGCGTCTTTAGACCGGGTAAGCTTACCAGCAAGACGCGTATAGGTTCTAGTTCTTCTTGTGGACATGAACACCCACCTAGCACTAAGGACAAGCGTAAAGGTAAATAGTTCATCAAACACCCCTAGTCACACACCCCCTATTTTGGGGTTAATTTAGCCCTGTGTGCACAACAGGGCTATTTTGCCTGTATTGCTTATCCTGACTACTTTTCAGCTAGTCACACACCCCACCCTTTTCTTATATATATAGGGTACGTGCGTGATCTAAATATTAGTATTCCTATTGGCTTAAAAAATTTGACACTCTCCTGCCTAAAGGCAAGGAGATTCTACATTCACAGACTCGCCGTTAGACAGCAGGCTTGCACCAACTGCCCAAGAGGGTAAATCTCCTGTAGCGTAAGTTCCGGTATGCCCTACCGTACTGAGTCCTAGTCTCAAAATATTGATTGCTGCATTGATGTCTCTATCTTCCACATATCCACAATGAGGGCAAACATGAGTCCTAGTAGATAGAGATTTTTTCACTTTCTCTCCACAGTGAGAACAATTTTGACTCGTATTATGGGGAGGTACTGCAATAGTCACCTTTCCATATTTATGACCAAAATATTCTAACCAACTGCGGAAAGTGTACCAACCAGCATCAGAAATTGATTTAGCTAGATGTCGATTACGAACCAGTCCTTTGACATTTAAATCTTCATAGGCTACCAAATCGTGAGATTGGATGACGGAGTATGCCAGTCTCTTGCAATACTCTTTTCGTTGCCTACTTACCCTTAAATGCTTACGGGCATACCGATTTCTAGCTTTGTGGTAATTGTTTGATTGCCTCTGCTTGGCTTTCTTTCTATCCTGACTGAACTTTTTAGATTTTTTGCGATTAGCACGATTAAGTTGTTTTTCTGACTTACGGTAGAACTGGGGAGTTGGTTCAACATTGCCTTGATTATCAGCAATGAAATACTTCAACCCTAAATCAATCCCCACTACTTGGTTTGTGGGTTGAGTTTCTACTCTGACATCCACATCAACAGCAAATTGAGCGTAGTAACCGTCAGCACGACGCACTAAGCGTACACGTTTAATTTGCTTGATGTCATAGTAATTAAGGTCATAGGTTCCCTTTAATTTCAGGGTTCCGATTCCTTTCTTGTCAGAGAAAGTTATGGCTTTACGAGTATGAGAAAGCTTCCACCCAGTTGATTTATATTCAACTGAACGGCAGTTTTTCTTGAATCTCGGAAACCCCTTCTTACCCTTAACTTTTTTCTTACAGTTATCGTAAAATCGAGCTATTGCCGACCAAGAACGTTCCGCCGCAGATTGTCTAGCCATTGAGTTAAGTTCATCCGCAAAGGGAAATTCAGCGGCTAGCACAGCGCAATACTTATTAAGGTCATATCTGCCAATATCTTTGTTATCCATCCAATAGCGTAAGCACTTATTCTGAATGAATTGAGATGTGCGAATAGCCTCATCTATGGCGCGATACTGCTTATCTTTTCCTTTAACTTTGAACTCGTAAACAATCATGGATATCGACCAATTAACCACAATATTTATGTTAACATACCCGACATAAATACAACAAGAAAAAGAAAACATTACAAAAGCGTAAACGCCTTACACCGTTTTCATCCTTGGGCTAAAGCCGCAAGTTTTTCAATGAGTGTCCTTATAAAAAACCGCCCTTTGAGGGGCGGCGGTGATGGGGGAAAATTCTAGGCTGCTGGGGGAAGAAAATCTTCTTCGATTACTTCTTCGCCCGGAGTTACAACATCTTCAACTACAGGTTCGACTACAGGAGTAGGTTCTTCAACTACCACGGGAGTTTCGTCAACTACAGGAGTAGGTTCTTCAACAACAACGGGTTCATCCTCTACAAAACCCTTGATGCTCTCAGTTGTTGCCTTGATAGCGGCTATTTCCTCAGACAAATCTGGAGATGCCTTGATTTCTAATTCTGCAACAGTCGCTTCCAATTTTGCGATGTCTGCTTTCAAAGTCTCAATCTTAGATTCAAGGGAAGACAACTTAGCCTTAACTTGTAATGCTTCCTCTGATGAGGCTGCTGTTAAATCCGCGATCGCACTCTTTAATTCTTCTTTACCTGACATAACTAGCTCCTCAATTCTTGTAAGTCTTTCTTCTATATCCTCAACCGGCGAGCGATCGCCTATTATTATTTTTATCTCGGTCATGGCAACACCGCTCCACTTCTTCTATAGTACGACATTCGGATTGCCATTTGTGACATACTATAGACAAAAAGCCACAGAACAATTCTGGTGTTCTGTGGCAATTGATTCTGCATGTCTGATAAAGACAATATCAGTGGACACGGAAAAGAGCAAGGATGTGCCGTGAGTTCAACTAAACCCGCAAGGAGTCCCACACCGTAATCTTTGATTCGGTGTTGGGAGGAATTGCGGGGTTGTTTTGTCGCGTCCTGCGACCATATTCTTGCTACGCAAGAACAGGGATGAGGATAGCGACAAAACAACCAATCTTTTATGCTTTTACGCATAGTTTTGTACTCCGTTTAATGAGTTGAACTTTTGCTGGACTAAATTGCCCAATTCTGAACCAGTCGTGGTCATATACAGAAACGTTTTTAGTTTTTGGAGTCTGGGTATAACCACCAATCCAACCAACATAAGATTTACCCGCTTTTTCAGCCTTCACTAAGTCACCAGAACGAAATCCAAATGGTGTAATTGTTCCACCTTTACGCTTTCTATTGCCTGGAATATCTTTGACTGGGTTCTCGAAATGAAGTTGACGACGAAATAGATTTGGACGCGCAATTATGCGGAACGGCGCAGGTGTAATGCTGATTTCTCCCACCCAGTGATGTCCTCGACTATTAGTAGCGTGGAATTTCTCGAACCTCATAAAGTTGCTAGATGCTAAGGCAATTCCGTCATGAGCGTGAGTCTCTGGTGTCTGCTTTGATTTATCTTTTTTATCTTTGGATAAACCCAACTGCTGTCTAAGTATTGAAGTCTGCCACCCTTCTTGTATATTGGTTGGTGCAATTTCTTCTAGCCATTGCAACATCACTTTTTGTCCGACCATTACCGGGCTAAAACCTTTGTTCCCTTTAGCTTTTATGTATTCGTAGGTGATTTGATTTACGGGAAATAATTTTATTAATTCCTTGGTAACTCGCAATTCTAATTCCTTGTTAGCACGAATACTTGGAGGTAGTTTATTCTGCTTGCGGTTGTCAAATCGTTTTTGACGGTGCGCTCTTTTACAGAATGCGACCTTACGATTTATTCGTCTACCTCGTCTAGCACGTCGCAAAATTAGCCTTCCCGACATCTTTTTAGTAACATCTGAAAATGGCAAAATTAAATGTGCCATGAACAAAGTAAATTTGGCAGATTGTACGCCAACACCCGTAAACTTCTTTCCCGGATCTAACCCTAAAGCAATAGGTTGTTGATTATAACCAGATGGTTCTACTAATAACTGAATACAAAAAATATTTAGGTCATTGCATACTATCTTTGCTTTCCCTTCCTTTAGCCAACGTCTAGCACGACTGGCTTTTGTCGGCATCATAGGTTTACCATTTATATCTAAAACCGGAACACGAATCATGGAGATAATCCTCTCGTGAAAAGTTATAAGTTCCTTAGCTCACCACTACCAAAATGTCCTTTCTGCAAGCACTACTAATCAGGTAGTTTGTAAATAGTCCAGACTAGGAAAACATCTGGAAGTACGTATCAGATAGTGGCTTTTGAGCTAGTCATCTCTTAGTTGCAAGCTGATTCTTGCAAGCCTACACTGTACCTGTACTCAGGTCAGTGTAGGTAGTTGACTGGTTTTGATTCTGCTGGGATTGGCAACAAAAATCTAGTTTATATTCGTTATGCCACCAAGTCGTGTTCTCTTGCAGATGCTGCGTGTCTGAGAATTTATCTATTAATAGATTCCAGAGCTTTGGGTTACTAGTACGAAAGGTTAATTCTATGCCTAAAGATTCTTGTTTAGCAAGAATATCGGCTTTTTCCAAGAAACAAGCAACAGATGCTTCCACATCTTGGTCTTTAATTGTTGGTATGCTTTTGTCATAAACAATCTTAATTGGCATTTTCAAATCCTGCGTTAGATGTCCGATACTCGTAAACTACCCTCCAATATACATTAAAGACGTATTGTGGGGTCTCCCGCGAGG
>NZ_AJLN01000060.1 GCF_000317285.1 Chlorogloeopsis fritschii PCC 6912
GCTGACAACCAAGCCTCAAAACTTCTCCAGGTCTCTTCATCGCAATCCATACCAAGACTTCTACCAGAACTCACAAACTCCAAGACATCTCTGCGAATATTCTGTTTGGCCCCATCAGAGAAACAGTGCCAGTGCTTTTGCACCCAATCAATAGTTAAAGATGGCTCATAAGTCATCCTACCCATACAATATCTCAAAGCAAAAAGTGCGATCGCACCTGTGTCAACATCTTGTTCCATATTGTTTTTGTTTTGATTTTAGCGTTGCCGCGATCGCTGCTTTTGAAAATTTAGGTAATTTTACGGTATACATAATATGTTGACCTAGAATATTATGGAAGTATCAAAAAACAAAAAACAAGGTTGCCAGAAGATGCTTAGAGCAATATTAGGAGTAGTAGCGATCGTAGGCGTAGCAGGGACATTATTACCTAGCACGTTAGCAGAAAGATCTAGGTTAGAAGCTGAATATATAGGTACTGAGAATGGATTAGAGTTTCGATTAGACTCTAGGTCTGTACAACTTGATGACAATCATTTAGTAAACTTCACCTATTATTCTA
The DNA here is from genome assembly GCF_000317285.1 of Chlorogloeopsis fritschii PCC 6912. Lineage (GTDB taxonomy): Bacteria > Cyanobacteriota > Cyanobacteriia > Cyanobacteriales > Nostocaceae > Chlorogloeopsis > Chlorogloeopsis fritschii. Next base: position 563 of record NZ_AJLN01000060.1, read on the forward strand.
ATCGGAACAAAATAGAGGCTAAAACTACTTGGTGTACCACTAATCCGACCCCACTACTGGCGTTAGTGCATAACGGCAAACCATACCTAGCCAAAGTAGAGCCTGGAGCAGGGGTATCCATGCTTAATAGAGTGTGTCAAATAGTACAAGATAACCCCGCTGCATCTGAACCCAACTAAAATATCAACAACTTTACGCGATTTTAAAGATTCGATTCAGTTTTATAAACGGAGATGTTAGATGCTAGTTCTCAATATTTTGCCGCCAGAGCATAAAAAGAAAGAAGTGGAAGTGGTGTACCTAGAAACTTTGAGTAAAACCAATCTTCTAAAAAGATGGCAAGAGGCGATCGCGTATCCCGATCGGTACATTGTGGCTGAAGCGGAATCGATGAGGGAGTTAATGGGAGATATCCCTGCCAGGGAACTAGTCACCTTAAATGAGTACCTAGAGGAGAAGAACATTGAATTAGACAAAGGCGAGTATCACCGACTCGCTACCCGTGTAACAGAACGTTACTTGAAAGAGTTTAAGGTAAAGCCCCGTGTGGTGGCTAGAGCTGACTCTAGGGGGCGGTTTATGAGGAAGTCTTCCGGGTACGAACAGGAGAATCTCTGGATTATCGATGAAGCGTTAAAATCAACAACACATAAGGTTTTACCACATAAACCTTAAAAGAATAATATTCATTTACAAATAAGTAAACAAAACCAAGTAAATACATAAAAATTCCCTAATTGAAATGAACTCATATTCAATAGGAATTATGTGGTACACGCAATCTGTAGTTGATTTTTTGTACAAACCTGATACAATTGTACTTAAAGGCAAACCCCGCCACCAGTTACAAGCTAGCGACGGGATATTAAATCTAGTACATATGTTATGTTGATACTAGCACAGTGGAACGAAAAAAATCAAGAGTGGGAAGATTATCAAGAACCAGAAGAAAATACATCTTCCTTGCCCAAAAGCGATCGCTCTGTCTTCACTCCATCCTCCCCAATTCTTACAGCAGAGCACGTCAAAGCAGCGCGAGCAGAGCTTCGAGAGCAAATTAAGGTGCAAAACTTTACAAACAGCCGTCTTCTACAAATACTTGGTAGCATCAATTTCCACACGTATCATATTGCAACCGCTTGGGGTGCTCTAATTAAAGAAGTAGAGCACGAGGAAGACTCAAAAAATAAAGTAGTTACATATTATATCAACCGCGATCGCCTCCAAGAAATGCTCTACACATCCGACCAAGGGGAGTTAGAAGGACAATTTGCATCTACCGAGGCATCAAAATACTTCAAACGATATTGGCCTCAAGCTTGTCACTCCCGAAGAATCTTTCGCTTGTGTCGTGATTTCTTCCGTTGCTTGGGAATAATGGATTGTGAACCTGGTATAGCTAGAACTCGCGAAATACCTGTAACCCGCCAAATCAACCTCAAACGTATGTTGATACTGTATGAGGTGGTAGAGGATGAGTTACGCGCCAGAGGCAAAGAAGACTTGTTGCCAAAACACAATGGTGCCAACGTCATTCGCATTTTTGATGCTGTGTTTGATGGTGTTGCCAAGTTCCGCCGCCCTGACTGGAAGTTTGACTTAGGGGCATACATCCACCAAGAGCAGCTAGACCACACACCAAAGCGGGAAATCATCAAACCCCAAGTCTTCGTCCCCCCAACTCCCTGGAGAGAAATTGCTAGGCGCGCTGGCGTTGCTTTCTGCAAAGAAGTTGGAAGGTTTGTTCGCGCATTCCCCAATAGGTACGACTTGGAAAAATATTTGCAGCGAAGGCGAAGGGAGCTTGCGATCGCATAATGCTGGTACAGTAGTTGTCAATATTGACAAATATTTCTTACCTAGTCTCTTGACAATAATTTGAATGGGCACTTAAAATAATGATATGAAAACAAACGGGTCGCCGCCGATACGGGTGTAAAAGGTCAAAATGGGAATCAAAGAATTAATCGCTGCTCACCTCAATACTTCCGCTTCACAAATCACCAAAGTTACCGAGTTATATAAGGTTTGGTGTGTAGTAGTTGCAGGTCGTCGCTCAAGATTTGTTTCCAAACTACAAGTATTAGGAGAAGAAATTAAATCTCTTTCTCCTATAACATGGACGCTCACGGCTCAAATGCGCCGCCAAGAGGGTAAAAAGTGGGTGGCAAGAATTGATGGATTGTGCAAAGAATACGGTTTCAAGCGTACTTTTCTCTCTGCTCAATTCATTGAGTGGGGTAAATACGGCATGAAAAAGGCAGTATTTGAAATCCAAGAGCCGGGCTACTATCAAGATTCGGATGGAGATTACTTCCGCGTGTTCGTGAGTGGTAATTCTTTAGATGCTGAATGTTGCTCAAAGTTAGAAGTACAAGCTCGGTTTGGTGTAGTAAAAGTTTAATTCTAGGGGCTGGGTGCGACGCCATAAATCCGCACAAACGTGTCTTCTACGAAAAGGATGTCAAAAATGGTTTCTCAGCAAGAATATGATGCTGTTCGTCGTAATTTAGATCGCACTCGCGCACTCAAAAATGAGTGTCAAAGAGAATTAGCAATTTGGAAGAGATTAGCAGTTTCTGGTATTTCAATTACCGAAGAATATGGCGATCGCCTCATCAAGAAAATCAATCAATATGCAGGGTCTACAGATTTTGATGATTTATCCCTACCTGCACAGTTAATGTGCGCGATCGCTTGGAGTAATTACCCCTCAGACGCATTTACAGATTTGGTAGATGAAATTGAGAAATTCAGTCCTGATTTAGCCAAAATTATCAGCGATTGCGGAGTTAATTTCCGTGTATTAGGTAAGGGTGATAAGTGTAAAGCTTCAGGGTGGGAAATTCCTCATGTTTTATACATAGATACAGAGGAATGGTATGAGGACATTCCCAAAAGCGATCGTCTTTGGGATGAAGATGATGACTTGCGTGAGCAAATCGATGATGCTATTAACCAATATGCCAATGATTTGGTTGATGAAATCAAAGATGCTTTGCAAGAGGATTTTGATTTGAGTTTGCAAGAGTTATATCAGTTACTCAGGTGAACTACCTACACTGACCTGACGGTACAGTGTAGGTAGTTCACTCGCAGTGACATCTTGTATTTATTATCTATAAATGTATTTGCGGTGCTGAGTTATGTCGTGATGAGAATGCTGCACTGAACATTTTGGCTAAGTCATTAAGAACGGTGGGGCACACCGGGATCTACGCTTGGGGACAGAACGACCTCTGTTTAGACTTGGAGACAAGTGTAAATAAGTCGGCTGGTTGAACCAAGAATTCCCCGACTTCAAGTCGGGGAGTGTCAAAAAGAACCTCCGGGAGCTTGGAAACCGCGTCTCTTTAGAGCGGGGCGGAAAAGCGACAATGCGGCTAAAGCCGCCGTATCTCTAGTGTCGGGCATGGTGCGGATCATTGATGTACGCCATTACATGAGATGTGCTGACTTTTCCCGAAGTGTCGTAGAAATAACTGCGCGTCCAGAGCGAGGGAAGTGTCTTAAGATGCGTAAACTCATCTCTTAACAACTTAGAACTGCGCCCCTTGAACGCTCTAGCAACCTCACAGATAGCAGTCTGCTCATCGTACTCTACAAGCAAGTGAACGTGGTCTGGGGCGATTTCTTTAGCCTTGATAATCCATTCCCGGTCATGAGCAACAGAGTCGAGGATTTCAGACAAGCGAGTTTTCACGTCTCCTACTAAAACAGGTTTTCTACGTTTGGGAATCCAGACTAGATGAACCGTTGCCAGTCCTACAGAGTGGTTATTGTGCCGATACCCGATAGAATCTTTTCTCATTTTGTTTGGTTGATGGCTTGACATTTATCAACCAATATCTTATCGTTAGAAATGTAGACACTCAATCACTTATCAACCAAAAGGAGATCATACAATGCGTTATTTCATTTGGCAGGTTCCTGGTCAACTCAAATCGGAATGTCTCGCGACTGATAAAAGTTTTGAAGAACTTCGTGACTCCTTTTTTCATGAGGAGTACGGCTTAAGAGAGGTCGATGAAAAAGAGTATAGAGAAGAGGTCGATTACAACAGTTCTTCTAGAAATCCCTGGAATTAACAATGCAATACGGATGCCAACAAAATCTGTTGCATCAGAAACCTCCGGGAGTTTGGCGACCCCGCGACTTTAGTCCGGGGTGGAAAAACGACACGGGTACTTCAGTGCCCGTGCTATAATAACTATGGATGCAATTATTCAGTCCTAAATGCAAACTATATCCGTAAAATGTAAGCTTCAAGTCCCTGTAGAGTTGCGGTATGAAATTGACCGTACTTTGCAGGGATTTGCCGATGCTTGCAATCAGATATTGAATACTGCAAAGGAGCATAAACAGTGGAACACAACCAAGCTTCATCACCTGTCTTATAAAACAGTGAGAGAGGATACTGGGTTGAGTTCCAACCACATTTGCATGGCTATCCGGCGCGTAGTCGGTAATGTCAAAGCTGTAAAACAGATTCATAAATTTAGACCAACCTCGATTAGCCTGAATCAAAGAACATTTAGATACTGGGAGGAAAAGCAAGAAGTAGGCATTACCTTGTCGAAGCGTCACAACTTTAAGTTGTCTATTGGTAATTATCAATTGGCTTTGCTGAAAGGACAAAACCCCACTGCGGCGACGCTTTGTAAATCCAAGAAAGGTGACTACTACATCAATATCTGTGTTGATTTGCCCACCGACCCCATGGGTAAAACACCAAAAGTAATTGGGGTTGATTTGGGTAGACGCGATATTGCTACCACTTCTACGGGTCAATCCTGGAGTGGTAAGCAGATTCAATCGGTTCGTGACCACTACAGCAAGGTCAGGGCGAACGTTCAAAGCAAACGCACTAGGAACTCTAGAAGACTTCTTAGAAGGCTCTCCGGCAGAGAACGCCGCTTTCAGGAATGGTTGAATCACAACATTTCTAAGCAACTTGTTCAAGATGCAAAGCGCAGTAATTCCACTTTGGCTTTTGAAGATTTGACTAATATCAGAGAATCTCTCAATCAAAAGCCCAGAAGTAAGACTGAACGCCGCAGAACTAATAATTGGGCGTTCTACCAACTGCGTTTGTTTGTTGGATACAAGGCGAATATCGCTGGTGTCCCCGTTGTTTTTGTACCACCCGCCTATACATCTCAAAGCTGTTCCCGATGCGGAGGTATTCACCCAATCAAGGGTAAATCCTATCGCAACGGTAAAGTTTTTAAGTGTGGTCGTTGTGGCTTTGAACATGATGCTGATATAAATGCGGCTCTTAATATTGCTGCTTTGGGGAAGTCTGTAAGCCTTCCTGAAAGTCCGGGGGTGAGTTGTCAATTGCAGGGGCAAATGCCTCTGTTTCCGATATCTCAAATCTGAGGCTAAAGCCCCGTCTCTTTAGAGCGGGTAAGCTTACATACTCCCTCCCAGCACCTAGTCGGGGGTTTGTTGCTTTTGCCCTCGGCAAAGTCCCTAGAAGGGGGAGGCGCTGCCCCCATTAATCTTTGGTAGTCCATCAATAGCTCCCTTTGGTCATTGGTAAATTGCTTCTTAAGCCTGTCATACACAATTCAAAAGCGTCACAAAGATCATCATGACTGGTAGAACCAAACTCAGTAATTTGTTGTACCAATCTGCCCATAGGACGCCTGCTATCTTTCATTGTACGACCATACATATTGAACCAGACTAAACCATTGGTAAACAGTCCTGTGTGCTTCCTTAGTCTGTACAGCTTATCCCCCCGCCCTGACGCCGGAACTGGGTGAACACGCCAAGTCACTATTTTTTTCTGCCCAATAATGTAATCCTCATAATCACCTTGCAGAGATAGTCCATAAGCTGAAGAGTCAAAGAATAGATTTAATCCTGATTCCGGAACCTCTAGCCACTCACCTTTTTCTGGGTCAAACAGTTTAACAGTAGGCAGTAAGTGTTGCCACATATCCCAAATTTCAATCATGGCATCAAGCTTTTCGATATTGCCCATGATCCTGTCTTCCCAACTGTCAATTATCCAATACTGGTCGGGGTCATTCTTGGCTCCTTTCACCAAGCCACCCAATACCATCGCCGTGTAGTCATTTGATTCCTTCTTGCCAGCTGACAAGTCGCAACCCAGCACAAGGGTGTCAAACCTGGTCGGGATAATAGCGCGTTGAATTAACTCAGGATTAATCGACTGCTCTTTAACACGAACAACTTTGTTTTGGCGCTGAAATGCGAATTCAATCGGCATTTCTTCGCGCTCTTTTTGTAGTCTTACTAGAGGTGTACCGGGTGATTTGTCATCTTCAGGTTCCCAATAGCTGTACTCTGTGCCGTCTTCCCGCTCTAGTAATGCAGACTGCCTAATGACTCGCCAACGATTCTCCTCTGTAAACTCAGTACAGTAAATATCATTTGCAGCCATCTGCGTACCTAAGCACAAGGCCCGGCTTCCATCGTAGCGACAGAATTGAACCACAGAACGCCATGTGGAAACCATCGCGTCACGTATTGATTGCGCTCTGATTGCTTCTGGGGATTTAATTAGGTCGTCCAAAAATGCTAGGTGACAATTATGTGCAAGAATTTTATTAGCAAAGAAATTATGATTACCTTCTACCTCGATATCATATACTTCTTCTTGAGATTCTATTTCACTAATATTAGTAATCACATCGACAGACCAATCACCGTCTTTATAGGTGACAAGCCAGTCTCCTACCTCCAGATTTTTAGCTTGCACGTAACCATATGTGGCGACATACAAAGGGTGTTCTGGTGTTAATTTGACTTGTAATCCTTCATGTGTTGTTATTTCGATTATTTTGTGGGAGATGCGGGATGCGATCGCATTAAGTTTCCCCCACTCCAAATCCTCTGTTGTCTCATTGAAAGTAATGATGTAAATACCAATATAATTTCCTAATTCTGCAATTGGTATTTCACCTTTCTCAGTCAGTACCCTGGTTTCACCAACAACACACCGGCGGGAGTTTAAACCACCATTTAAACCACCGCAAACATAGGTATACTGCTCCTCGGTAGATGGTAAGCCCGCCCAATCGAGATCAATCATCCATTCTTTTTCACCCCACTTTTGTTTAGAAGGACGTACCCAAGGGAATATCTCTTGGTATTTTGGTGATTGCAAGATGGCTTGGATTTGGCGAGAGCGAGGTAGTGCAGTCTCTATGTTGTAGCTGATGCCTAATACTTTAAAAGCTAATCTGATCCAAGGAGATGTATGAATACCAATTTCATAAGAGATAAATTGGGCTAAAAACGTAGAATTATGGGTTACGACATAATCGCGAGTAATGTATCTTTGATTGGGATGTTCAACGGTAATACATTGCATTTCTACATCCCCAATATATTCAATATTTACAATACCTCTAGTTGGTTTATATGTCGTACAAGGTGAATACAAACAAGACTTTCTTGGCAACCTAAAAGGCTGTATATCCTCTGGTAACTTAATTTCCACGTTATAGCTAAGTTTGCCCTGCCGACGTTCTCCTTTATGCTTATACCAAGGTTTCTGCGGTTTTTGGTGTGTAGCAATTCCTCCAAGCGATCGCACCAAATCAATAACATCATCAGCTAGTTGCTTGGATGTTGTAGAGTAACTAAGCCCCCCTCCACCTTTATGCTTTTTGGATACAGTGCCGTCAGTATCCATTAACCCTTGTAGTAAGAAAATCCTATCTTCTACAGAGGAAAATAAATAACTTTTTGGTATGAACTTTTCAGAAGATCCATGCCCAGTTAATCCTAGCTTGCGGATCTCTTCTAAAAAAATGCTTTTGCTAGCTTTACCTTTTTTAATTGTTTTTGAAATTATAAATTGATTTTCTCTTTTCCCTATTTGTTTGACTGAATACCCTTTAGGTAATGTTTTCCTTACGAATTCAACAACATCTAAATCACTCTTACTAAACCTAACTGAATCTGGGTAAAAAGTTCCATCACCAAGCAATACACCCATAGTGTAAGGATTTATCACCAAATTTAGCTTGGGAAACTCAATTGGTTTAGTAATAGGAATGAAGAATTTAGGATAACCTCTATAGTCTAACCAAGGCTTCTCTTCTGGTAGAGCATCTCGGTAAATAGTCTCTTGCTCGATGCGGTCACCCCTTTTAACTCTACGACTTAATACAAACACCTTTGATCTAATTTGATTTAGTGGTAAAGTCTTAAATTCTTTTGGGTTGCTTCCATAAAGACTCCTTACCGTCCAAAGGTGGTCATCAGAACACTCTACGGTTGCCCCGTCAGTAAAAGTTATCTTGTAACAAGATTTTCTACCTTGAGGGTGGACGTGAGTGACTGTTGTTGGAGTACCATCATCCGCTATAACTAAATCACCTTGTTTTATATCCCCCATACATTTCCATCCAGATGGGGTTAAAACAAACTCTGTTAAAGGTTGTGCTTTTGCACTTTCTCGCGGAGCCAAAACCAAAGTATCATTCCCCGCAATACCTTGTAAGTATCTCGAATCTTGCCCTGTAAATAGAGCTTCTAACCACACTTTCATATGATCATAAGTTTTGTGATTGGCAATAGCCAGTCTAAAAAACTCAAACGACTGCCATGACTGCGCTTGCACTGGTGTGGCATTGGCTAGTGCCATCTCAAAAGTTATCCACTCCCGCCACTGTTGCTCTGCCGTAGCGCGATACTTTGCAGCGTTCTTTTTTGCTTTGGTTTTGAGGCGGGGGGATAACTGGGATGGAAGGACAAGCATTACAGTTTAGATTTGATAGATGCGATCGCCTGCTTTATTGATTCGATATCAGATTTGTGCTTGGATGCGATCGCTTTCTCATCTACTTCCTCAACACGGGAAATTAGTATAGAGACTTCATCTAACCAATCACTTAAGCAATCTGAAATATCTTGTTTAGTGTATCTTCCATAATTAATAAAAAGCGGGTTTCTTAACCATCGATGTGGTTTTTCATGGATTGTGTCATGTTCTTCAATTAATTTTTTGATATTGGGTACTCTGTCTTTCACCCCCAAAGAGAAAGTAACAGGGTATAACTTGCTATCTTCTTCTTGCTTTATAAAAAATTCTGGTAATTCGTTGTAAGTACTGGCTATTACTCCAGGAGAATAACAATTATTGTTAAGCTTTAGCACTATACCGTTGAGGTGTAACCAGTAGATCAACCGTGGATCTACGTGCTCAGGGTTCATGTCAAATGCGTACCAGGTTTCTGTTTTATTCATTTTTTTGAAGAATGTTTTCTTTGATATGTAATGCGATCGCTTGTTTTATCAACGACTTCTAACTTTACACTTTAATCCTTGTGCAACAAGGTTATTAAATACTTCACCTTGTTCAATTTCATCTGAACACTCGACTACTACTGTATATTTCTTTTCTTTTTCAGATTTATCTTTAACTTCATCTATAAGTTGATTGTCTTGATTATCTGCTATAAATTGAAGTTCACCATCAGAGAAAAATCCTGATAAATCAACTTCTTTCTCTAGTTCCAAGAGAACATCAATACTCCAGTTGAGGGAAACTTGACTCGTGCGATTGTCCGCTATAGCTAATTTTTTCGCTTTCTCATCAGTATCTAAATTCAAGTCGGTGCGACGAACAACAACGATTTCAGAACCATCAGTCTCAATGACAATCGCATTTTCAAAACCACTTTCTACAGCTGTCTCAAGAGTTTTATTTCCTGCAATGGTAACGTTTCTAGAGTCAACCAAAATTGACCTGCCAGCACCTAACTCTTGTAATGACTTCTCCAACATATAACGCCCGCGCTCCGTACCTTTGTTGGCGTTATTTGGGTCTGGGATTAAATCAGATAGTTTTATTTTTTTGACTTTTGATTCCGACATAATAACTTTTAACTTTTGAGGGGTTCGGGGAGCTATAAGTCCCGCGCTGTATGCGAAGCATCAGCGTCGGGATACATGGACTCCCGCGCTTGTCGATTCCCCTCGACGGGGATGAGACAAGCATTTACCAGTAGCTATAGCTTGTGGTAGTACCCGTAGGGTCAGCGTCGGGAGGATGTCACTCATCAATAACAACAGCACTAGTTTGAATAACGTTTTCATTTGGATCTACAACAATATAACCTTCTTTTTCTATCCTCCTCATAGATGTATTCACGTTTATCCAATAATCAAGTCCTGTTGCTGCACTGATTTCTTGTGTGGAGCGTGTTAATACCTGACTCCAATAATTTATTTCGCTAGGGCTAAGTTTCTTGAGTTCTATTATTTGTTCTTCATGACTGAGAAATTGTATTCTCTTTAGATCCTTTGCTCTCATCTGAAAAATAGCGTGAACATAATCCCTCACTAGTCTATGCGCTTTGTAATTAGCACTAGCAATTTCTGAGAGTTCCTCACTCAATTTTTCAGATGTTTTTTCTAAAGTCTTTTGCTGAACAATTTTGCGCATCTCTGCTTGGAATTGTTCGCGCTGCCCAACCCAATCCTCATCTGAGCACCACTTACCAAGCAAACCTAGCGATCGCTTCGACAATTTTGCTAATTCTCTTAAACCTATTTGCTCCCCTTCAACATAGCGGTGTCTGCAAGCCTCTCTACTCCATTCGTGCTTAGGCAACTTCTTCTCCTTCAATCAACTTCAAAACTTCCAATATTGAAAACACAGGGTATTCAGCAAGACCACTCGCAAAGTCACCATAGCGAGTAGAAACAGCAGTAGGTTTTCCAACCTTAAAAAGTCTGCAATCTTCTATTGTTGCAACTATCAAATCAGGAAAACTCTCAAGTGCTCTACATCTATCCTTAGGTTCAAGACTACAAAATAAATTTACTAATTCAGTTTTCCTATACTGCGCAGTGATTGTGCTGATGAAAGCTTTCAATCTTAGCAATTCGTTTACTCGCGATCGCTTGGCAATAAATCTCTTCACTGATTCAATATCACCACACTCATCTGTATTACCAGCAATGAAGTTGAAATATTCTAAAAGCCGCGATCGCTCCTGTTCTTGCTTACTCAAGGTGCTACTCCTGTTCCGAACAAACTAGGTTGATTTTTAGTAGACATCAGATATTGCCAAACCCGAAGGTTGTACCGAGCGTCATTTAGTGCGTCGTGTTTGGTGTCTTCTTGGTTTGGTATGGGGGGACGCCCTAACTCCTCTTTTAACTGTCGAATATCGTTGCAATGGTGAGGCATCCCTTCAGGCAGGGCAACCATCGGCCCGTACAATTGACACAAAGACACCCAATCATATGCAGAATTATTTGCCCATAATTCAGGAGCTATTCCTTGATTAACCCCAAAGAAATCTACTAACTCAGATGCGATCGCACTTCTTGGTTTCCACAATGGTGTAGTGTAAATCGCACCAGATGGGTTGTACCAGGTAAAGTTATAGTCAGTAGGTGGAAGCAGGGGCAATACGTTTTGTTGAACCCAAGGGTTGCAATTGTTGGGGTTAAAGTCTCGCGATACTGCGTAGTACTCGCGCCCGTCTTCGCAAACTGCACCAATGGAAATTAAATCAATTAAAGTTCCCGTATCATTAAATTCGGTATCGAAGAAATATCTTTTTAGCACTTAAAATAGCAATAACAGACAAGTGTTCACTATTATGATAGAACCAAATGAAAATTATTGGGATAACTACAATCCAGATACCGATTTTCAATCCTTAACACCAGTAGACAGGCGTTCACAATCTGTTGTCGGAAGTGGCAACATCAAAGTTCAAAATGCTGGATATGACCCTATGTGGGTGTTCACTGAATTTGGCGATCGCTTGCGACTGCTCCCTGCGGATTTGTACGACTCGGTTTTCGAGGCAATCAAAGGTGGAACGACAAACCCAATGCTTGCGATGTACATCAATACCTACAGTGGTGGAGCCACTTTGAATAGTTTGTGGGAACAAGAAGCTAAACGTTACTTACCAGATTTAAAATAGTTGTACCGATTTTCCTCTTCTTGCGATCGCACTTCACCAGGAGAACGCGATCGCTTCTTTTTTGGAAGTGGACTTTTTGAGATAAATTTTTCTACGCAATTAGGAGGGGCACATCTAGTGAACCTCACGACATCTGTCAAAAACAAAAAAAGGTTTTCCGGGAGGGTTGCGGTGGTATGCGATCGCACTCCTTAAATTATTAGTTGTCATTATTGACAACTAAGTTATTAGGATCTATATTAGATTTACAACCAGAAATTAAAATCAAAATGAAAACCGAACTAGGATATTTTCAAAGACAGGCACTGATTGAAAAACTAGTACAGCGCTTTGCTGCAATAAATGGCTACAACATTGAGCCTGTGCAGATTTTGGATGCTAATCATCCACAAATCAAAATTTGGATAGCAATGGCAGAAGCGGCTGTTGAAGAAATGGAAAATGCAATCAACGAAAAGTAATCAAATTTTATGCTATTGAAAAACCGAATTAAAGCGATCGCGGGTTTGATATCAACAATAAGCTTTTTATCTTTAGCTCAACCAGCTAAGGGTGATATCAAATCAATGTGCTTATCTAGCGAACTAGTAAAAGTTATAGACAGATATACAGTTGTTTGCAGAGATGAATCAAAAGAAATTGATGGTGTTCTTGTTTCTTTAAGGAGATTTAATTCTAATCTTAAAACAATGACATGGGTGTCTGTAGTATTCACTAACAAATATCCAAAGTCAAGACTTGTAACAATTGATGCTTCATGGGGTCAAAGCATCAATTCTCAAATAATTCAATTTTGGTTAACAGGTAGAACCTTTGAAAAATGGGAAAGCACACCTAATAGAAAACTAATAAATCAATACAAAAACGAAGTCTCGATGTTGCTTGACATCGTCGAAGAACCACCAATGAAATTTTGAAAATTAGTAGAGATACTGTGGAAAATATATCAAAGAACATTAACATCATCCCGATGTTGTTATTGGTTTGTTTAGCAACTAGTGTGTTTGTTATACCGCGATCGCAAACATCAAAAAGAGATAGAATTATCTATTCTGGGTATTCAAACAAAACTCATTTGGAAATACTAGAAGATGTCTTTAATCAAAAAGAGTGTGAAGAGCTAGAAAAACAAGGTAAGAAAACTCACTGGGATAAAATAAACGGTATTTGTTGGGAGAGCGTAAAAGATGACTAATAGAAGAATGTTAAAGAAAGTATTCTATTGCTACTCAGTTGAAAGTTACGATTTTGAACCTGTATATCTAATAGGCGAAACAGGTTCTTGGGGGTCAATAGATATAGATGATGTAGAAAAATCAATTGCAGAATGTAAAGATATTTTATTAAACCATCCTTCATTTTCAATTAGGTACTCAATCGGAGATGACAAAGAATCAAACACATGGAAAACAGACTCAATAGAGTTTTTCAAAAACACTAATGAAGACTCTGAAAATTATGGTGTGTTTTACGCTACTTGCGTCCCCGCCAATGAAGCAACCAAGAATCGATATCAATCTGTCAATGATTAGCTTCAATTGACAATATAATTGGCAGAATTGACAAATAAGATGGCAAAATAAAAGAGCAGCGTCTACTGCTCTTTTATTGTTTTGCGGAGAAAACTGATGAATATCCTATCTAGCTCTAATAATAGCACTTTTGAATCAATTCGCCGTGTTGATGACTCAGGATTAGAGTATTGGTTGGCTACAGAACTTTTAACTTTACTAGGATACAAAGCTTGGAAGCGAATTAAAGAGACTGTTGAAAGAGCAAAAATAAGTGCTCGCATATCTGGGCAAGACGAACTCCGCCATTTTGTCGATGTTGTCCAAATGGCGCAAATTGGAGGATCTCAAGCATTTCGACAAGTGCTGAAAGATTTTAAGCTATCAAGATATGGATGCTACTTGGTAGCCATGAATGGAGACCCTCGAAAACCAGAAATAGCAGCGGCACAAGCTTACTTTGTCGTCAAAACCCGCGAAGCAGAGGTTGTAATACCCCAACAATCCGAAACAATCAAAGAACTAGAACTTCAGCTAGCTTTACAAAGAGAAATTAACAGAGGACTAGAAATTCAGCAGCGCGGTCAAGAGCTTGACAACTCAATGATCGCTCTACATGGTGTAGAAGTTGTATTAGCCCTCCGTGGGAAGCAAGATCAACTTGTCCGAGTAGAGACGATCGCAACAGAAATAGTTGAACCACAAACAGGAAGTACTGCGAAAATATTGACAGCGGATCAACTCAAAGCGGAAATCAAAAAGCGTACGGGTCAAAAAGTACCCTCCCAAAAGTGGATAACCGACAAACTTCGCAAGCTAGGTAGAGACGATTTGTTGCTCGCAGTAACGCGCCACTATACGAACGAGTACGTGAAACCAGAAGCTTTAGAAGAAGCGATCACACTCCTTTTTGGCACCAACCGCCAAATGCTACTTGGGGAAACCCCTTCTAAAGGCTTCTGCTAGGAGATCGCTCTTAATCGCGATCGCACTCTCTTTCCACTCATGGATTATTGCTGGAATATCTTCCTCAGAAGCTTCTTGGATTTCTTGTACAAATTCGAGAAGCTCTTCAGTATCAAAAGTAGTTAACCAGTCGCATTTGTTTTCTATTATTGATTTTAAAATGTAATTGAAAAGATATATTTCTATCTTTTTAGTTGTCATAAATGACAATAAATGTGTCATAATAGTATTATCCCAAACGATGTTGTACTTAAACAATCTAAACTTTGAAGGATACTCCAAAAAGCCAAAGCAAGAGTACCGTAAAGACATTAAAAATTTCAATGTCTTTGTTCAGGAAACAACATTTGAGCGACATTTAGAACTAATAAACATCAAACAATTCGAGGAAATTATATGCCTATTAGAGGTTTGACGGATGGGTCTAGGAACTCCCTTGGGAGGATAGAAATCTCTGTCTTTAAGGGTGCGAGAAAGACGGAAAAAATGGCTGGTAAGGATTTGGGGAGTAGATTGAGAATCACCACCCCAAATCAAGCCATAAAAACAATTCTCTCCCGGCATTACGGGCAACCGGATGCCAATAGTGACTTTTTGGCGGAGAAGATCAACATCTATCTAGCTTACGACGAGGTTGACAGAACCTTCCCAACCGCAATGAAGGCACATGAACACTCAGGATTTCTCTTGGAGTGCGATCGCCACACAATTTATCGTAAATGCGTACCCACAAAAGATGAGCACGGTAACGTGTGGCGTCCAATCAGGGAGGTAAACGAACCATGCCCCATGAGAGATAAAGATTTTATGGGTCAGTGCCCCAATGGATGTCAGAAACAAGGAGAACTCCTTTTTTACCTCAAAGAGGTGCTTGACGCTGACATGATGGTACCGGCGCGACTGACAACTCATAGCTACGAAGATTTGACATATGTAACTAGTAAATTAGAAGAAATATCAAACCTAACTGGTGGCAAGCTAACATCCTCCCCTTTCCCTTGTTACCAATATCACCACCACATTCCAATGATCCTTACTCGCACAGAGGTAAAAACCAAGCGCCCACAACTTGAAAACGGTATGCGAACTGGCAAAAAAGCAGATCATAAAGTTTGGGCGCTCTCACTAGATTTTGATCCTAATTGGGTGGCTTTGTACCGACAATGGCAGATGTTACAGGAAATGACCCTTAGAGGGTTAAAGCCACCCCAAAGTGCGATCGCGGGGTTGCTTAGAGGTGAGGTAGGGACAATCATTGACGTAGAATCTAACACAGTAGAACCCCTGTCTCTACCCTCCTCTGAAGACAAAAGTGAACAAGTATGGAAAAGCTTCTTAGACGCTCTTTCAAGATGCGATACAAAAGATAAAATCCATCAGTTACATTCTTGGGCTCAAAAACCCAAACAGTGGCAATACCTCAAACACCACGAAGAAGAAATTAAAACTTGCATTGAAAGCGCGATCGCAGAACTAGAATTCTAATCAAGCTGGAGAGATGATTCTAAAGATTTCCTCCAATCTCTCCGCCAGAGCACGCTGTACTTGAACTATCTCATGAGGGTGTAGCCTTAAAATTTGGTCTATAAGCCTGTCTATTTCAGTGATTTGCGGGCGTTTACCTGTAGCTAGGTACCGCTTAATTTCTTCAAGAGACCATCCTTTAGCATCAGCCAACTTGAGCAAGCTACCATCATTAGGGAAAGATGTTGAAGTTGGGTTTTCCCAATTTTGAATAGCTGTCCAACTTACGTCTAGTTGAGATGCTAACGCCCTTTGAGACTTATCACCTCGAATTTCTTGGACTATATCGCTCAATCTTTTTTTCTCTTTAAAGGTAGCCATATTACCCCCACAGTAGAAACTACACCTCAACAATACTGTAATAATGACAAATAAGGATTGTCAAATTGACAATTTTTGACTACAAATGTGTCAATGTTATGTCAATTTGACAAAATATGTAGTAAGGTATAGCAACAAGTATTTTTTGTAATGGTCAAGAAAGTTAAAAGAAATAGTGAACCACCTAGAAGTTATTACACACTCGATCTAGGTGTCCCCTTAGCATCTTGCCTTTCTCATGCTTCAGTAGCCTTGAGCAAGCACAAAAGGGAAATTGTAGTTGATGCCTTAAAGTTTTATATCCCGCTAGCTTTACCCAAAAACAAGCTAAGGGTTTTTGTACCTAAAAACTGGTTAGAGACAAATCTAGATTCTAGAAGGAGTTTTGTATCGGGGAGGAAGTATAAGAAATCCCCGTCTGGATTCTCAATAGAGCTAGACAACGAGACCAACAAGGTATTGTGTCACGCGAGCATTGAAATTGGCATACCAGAAAGAGAAATCATAATTTTGGCTCTGAAGCAATATTTGCCAAATGTTTACCCACCAGCAAAAGAAATATTGGAGGTAGCAGAAATTGATAGAGAACTTGTTAAAACAAATAGTTGAACTTGAGGAAAAGCACGAGGTTCCTGTAGACGATCGCACCTGTATCAAAGCAGGGGATAGTTGGGCTTTGTATGTCCGCGATCGCAAGTACCAAGCCTTGTTTGGACATAATCGTACCTACTTTATTAACTCACAATTGCTGTCTTTGTGGCATAAAGGTGTTTTGTTGGCAGTACTGGAAACATGGCTTCAGGATAGAGGGTGGGATTTCTCCTCAAGTTCTGGAGATGGTACTTTTTTAGTTCAAATTTTTAGAAAGGATTCTATTCTCCCATTGGGATCATCGACTCATGAAAGCTATCCTTGTGCTTTTTTAGGTGCTTACGTGGAAGCTTTAGATTTTAGTTCTGAGGATATGTTTCGCTGGCAAGAGGTAGAGGGTAGAGGGCAGAAGGAGACAAAATTCTATGTCTAATTCTTCAAACTTCAAGGTAGATCCGATTACAAAAATAATGTGCGATGGGTGCGGGAAGGATATGGGGTATGCTATTGCTCCCATACCCCCAATTTGCTTTTGCTCCCAAGATTGTTTTTTAGATTCCAAGAGAGTTTGTGTTTCTAGTAAAGAATGGCAAGTTGCGTATCTGGTTGCTAGAGGTTTAAGCAACGATGAGATTGCAGAAACTATGGGAATTGGAGTCAAGACAGTCCATACACATGTTTCTAGTATGTTGGCTAAGAACAACCTCAAAAACAGAGTTCAGCTAGCGCTTCTGTTTTGGTCTGGGAATGTCATAACCACTAAACAACAAAACCAAGTACAAAGAGAAATTGCCCTTCAGGAGAAAGTTAGGTGAAAAAATATGCTTTGGTTTATTTTTCAGGGGCAGGGGGGACTAGTTTAGGTGCGATCGCGGCAGGATATAAAACCATTGGCATAGAGATAGATGCGGCGATCGCATCCCTCTACAAAACCAACTGCGGGGAAGTTGTGGTAGGTGACGTAACCACGATTGACCCTGCTTCCCTTGCCCCCAGTCCAGAGGAGAGGAGAAGAGAAGGAAGCTATCTTGTTTGGCAGATTTCTCCTCCTTGCCAAGAATTCTCACGCGCTAATAATAATCAGGACAAAACTTCTGTTCGAGCTACTATTTTAGAGAACATTACCAAGCACCTAAAAATTCTGCTACCTGATTTTGTATGGTTAGAGAATGTGCCTGAATATTGCTACTCGCCAGCTTATATTAATTTCTGCAATAGTCTGCGATCGCTTAATTACTCTCTGTCGCATCAAATCGTAAATGCTGCTGATTTTGGCGTTCCCCAATCACGTAAAAGGTTGATTATGATTGCGGCAAAGCAAGGATGGGGTGTACCTCTGTTAACTCCAACTCATACTCAGTTTCCACTACCACAGCTTTTTGGTGACAATTTCCTACCTTGGGTAGGTTGGTATGAAGCTATTAAGGATTTAATTCTTGAGTTACCAAAGTCAGAGTTAACAGAGAAACAAAAAGCAGCGATCGCGGACTACCCACATCAAAACTTGCTTGTAGAGCGTATTGGATATTATGAAAAGCCAAAGGTTGCTTTATCCTCTCTTCCCTGTTGGACACTAAGAGCTTCTCTTGGAGATGATGGTAAGGGTGGCGATCGCACAAAAGTGATTGACGTTGTTTTATCTGATGGAGATGTGCGTAGTCTCAACAATAGATCTCTTGCCAGATTACAATCTTTCCCAGATTGGTATCAATGGTCTGGAAAAGCATCGGTCGACATTCGCGGAATAGGAAACAGTGTACCCCCACTGCTTAGTCAAAAAATTTTTGAGGTTATCAATTTATCTGTCAGTATTGACAAGGAGGTTTTAGTTGGAGCTTGAAAAAGTAGCACTATTAGCATTAATTTCTTTTGTGATTGGTATCGGACTGGGCATCCTCTTAGAGGACTCTAGTTTGCCTTAATAATTTATTAAGATTTCAACAATTACAAAAGTTAATGGTATAGTTTATAGTTAAACTATCGCACTCCCCACAATAATTGCGATCGCCAAAACCCGCTTGTTGTCTGCGGGTTTTGATGTATCAAAAATCTTCCCTTCTGCTTTGCCAGAATTGCAGATAAATTCAGAATTATTTTAGATTCAAATTTTATAAAATCTTCTACAATATGTCGTTATTGACAAAAGTTATGTCAGAAAATTATGTCTGTAGTGTCAGAGAGATGGGTTATTAATCGGCGTGGTGAAAAAGTTGATTTAGATATATCTAGAATCAAGGAAGTAATTAAATGGGCAGCAGAGGGTCTGGACGTAAATCAAGTCCAACTAGAGTCTGAAATCAAAGTTCGTCTCCACTGTGGAATATCAACAAAAGAAATTCAGAACAATTTAATAGAAGCAGCACTAAGACTAACCTCTTTGCAAAATCCTGATTGGCGGTTTGTGGCAGGGAGGTTATTTTTATGGGGAATGCTAAAAGATATTTCTATTAACCGTGGGTATGGGTACGAAAATAAGGAAGAAGGAAGGAGTAAGAAGGAAGAAGGACGAAATAACTCTCATCCTTCTTCCTTTGTTACTCACGTTCAAAATCAGGTTACAAAAGGATATTACGATCGCAAAATATTAGATTATTCAGTTGAAGACTTGATTGAAGCTGGTTCGTGGTTAGATCCCGCGCGGGATTTAGATTATGACTATGCTGGAATATACCTTTTACAGAAGAGATATTTGACAACAGACGAATTACCACAAGAAGCTTACTTAGTAATTGCTCTTTTGTTGGCTCAACAAGAAGGGGAAAAGTGCTTAGAATGGGCGAAAAAATTCTATGATGCTATCTCACTAAGAAAGATTTCTCTTGCCACTCCCATACTTGCTTATCTGCGACGCCCTAATGCTAATTTGGCAAGTTGCTTTATCGTGGCAATGGAAGATTCTCTTGAGAGTATTTTTAAAACAGTACAAGACGTAGCACGTATAAGCAAACACGGGGGTGGCGTTGGTGTTGACGCAACTCGGATACGTGCTGCTGGTAGTTGGGTTAATGGTGTCAAGAATGCATCAAAGGGTGTGATTCCTTGGTGTTCGGTTCTTAATGCTACATCTGTCGCAGTGGATCAAGGGGGAAAGAGGGCGGGGGCTGTAACAGTCGCACTGAACTCTTGGCACTTGGATATCGAAGCTTTTTTAGAAATGCAAACCGAGAACGGAGACCCTCGTAGAAAAGCAAGAGATATTTTCCCTCAAGTCGTAATCCACGACGAATTCATGCGGAGAGTAGAGGGAGACGAGCTTTGGTCTCTAGTTGACCCTTATGAAATCAGAACAAAATTAGGAATTGAACTTGCCGAGCTTTGGGGAGAAGAATTTGAAGAAGCTTACGAGAAAATTGAAGATGCGATCGCACGGGAGGAATTAACTCTTTGGCGCGAGGTCAGAGCTAAAGAACTGCTCAAGCAAATAATGAAGGTGCGGTTGGAGACCGGTTTACCGTATATCTTATTCAAGGATGAGGTTAACCGCCGCAACCCTAACAATCATATAGGGCAAATACCTTGTGGAAACCTCTGTCAAGAGAGTTATAGCAACGTAGCTCCTAATATGTTTGCTCATACTTGTAATTTAGTCTCTCTCAACTTGGCAAACATAAACCGTGAAGAACTCGATTACTTCTGTGAGTTATCTGTCCGGTTGCTTGACAATTCAATAGATATCACAACAGCACCAATCAAAGAATCTACAAATCACAATACGATGTACCGCACCATTGGCATTGGTATTATTGGTCTTGCTGACTGGTGCGCTAAGAACAATCTTAAATACTCGCACTCTATTTACGAAATCGAAGGTCTCCACGAAGACATAGCTTTTTACAGCATTAGGGCATCTCACCATCTTGCGAAAGAAAGAGGTGCGTATCCGTGCTTTAGTGGTAGTCAATGGTCACAAGGACGATTGCTAGGTAGATCTCTCCAAGAAATAGCTGTTTACTCTCAAAATTTCCCTCGTTGGTCAACACTCGCAAAAGCAATTGAGGAGGAAGGGATTAGAAATAGTCAGATACTTGCGATCGCACCTAACACTGGTAGCGCGCTAATACAAGGTTGTACACCTTCAATCCTCCCAACATTCTCACGCTTACACTACGAAGCTCGTGCTAAAGGTAGCATTCCCGTGTGTCCTCAATTTATTAAAAATAAGTTTTGGTTCTACGAGGAGAATAAAGAATTAGACCAGCAGGTAATTGTAGACACTGTGGCAGCAATCCAGAGGTGGGTAGACACAGGTATTTCGATGGAATGGGTTGTGAACCCGAATATTGGAGTCTCCCCTAAACAGATTTATGAATGGATGCTATCTGCTTGGAAGCAAGGAGTAAAAGCTCTTTACTATCTCAGAAGTTTGCAGAAAGAAACTAAGGAGAATTGTGATGCGTGCGCTAACTAACAACAAGGAAGAGGGAAGAGGGAAGAAGGAAGAAGGACGAAATAAGTCTTATCCTTCATCCTCCTTTCTTCTTACCCCTCCCTTGTTTAATCCTGAAGGTGACGATTCGATTGAGCATCGAGAAATTTGGGGTGGGAATTCGACAGGATTGATGAACTTGAATAATTGCAAGTTTCAGTGGGCGATCGCACTGTATCGGCAGATGCTAGAAAACTTTTGGATACCAGAGAAAGTTGATCTCTCCCAAGATGCTAATGATTACAAGGTTCTTACTGATGATGAGAAACAAGCCTACAAAGGCATATTAAGCTATTTGACATTTCTCGACTCTATTCAAGCTAGAAATTTGCCAAACCTCTCGAAGCAAATCACAGCGCCAGAAATAACTTTGTGCTTCGCTGTGCAGGAGTTCCAAGAAGTATTGCACAATCACAGCTACCAATACATTCTAGAATCAGTAATCCCAGCAAACGAGCGGCAAGGTGTGTACGACTTTTGGAGGAGTGATGAAATCTTGCGTAAGCGCTGTGAGTTTATAGCATCAATTTATCAAGATTATATTGACGATCCCACTACAACTAAATATATGCGATCGCTTCTTGCAGACTACCTACTTGAAGGATTGTACTTCTACAACGGTTTTATTTTCTTCTATGTTCTAGCGTCTCGTCACTTGTGTCAAGGTACTTCTGATGTTATCAGGTACATTAACCGCGATGAGATGACGCACGTTAACTTGATTCAAAAGTTGTTAACTAATGCTGGTATTTCATCTGAGATGCTTTCGGTTGATGAAATTCAAGCAATGTTTGCAGCAGCTGTTGAATACGAAATCAAATGGACTAACCACATTATTGGGAATCGGGTTCTTGGTATCACAGAAGCCTCAACTGAAGAGTATACAAAGTATTTAGCAAACTTGAGGTTAAAAGCAATAGGGGTTCCCGCTTTGTTTGAAGATGTTAGAAACCCTTATCAGCACCTGGAAAGACTTGCTGATACAGGAGCAGAAGGGAATGTAAGAGCGGACTTTTTTGAAGTGACAGTTACCAGTTACAACCAATCAACTTCGCTTGATGGTGATTGGAATTTTTAAAAAAGGAAGAAGTAAGGAGGAAGAAGGATGAAGGATGAAAATATACCTCGTCCTTCTTCCCTCTTCCCTCTTCCTTCTCATTAAAAAGGAGACGGTATATGACAGAGGGTGAAAAACCAATAAAGTTAAGTCTTGAGCAACAATTTACAATTCGTTCTTTTGATTCAAAAGTTGATTTGATGAGTGGTGAGCAAGCAAAAAGTTTTCTCAAAATGCTCCATGAGCAAATGGTTATCAGGGATACCTACTACAAAGAAATACTAAAACATCAGTGGGGGGTGGGAGAGTGATAAATGGAATATTAGGGAGAACCCAATTAGAAGCTTGGGCGAAAGATGGTGGGGTAGTCCCTTTTCATCCTGAGGCGATCGCATCTCGAAATAATGAAATTTGTATTGATTTGTCACTTGGTTGTATAGCTTTCAATAAAACCTGGTTGCCTGATAAACCTTCTGAAATAACTTTTACTCTAGAGGTTCCTCCTGTAACTATGATGCTTGCTAGGACAAAAGAGTATATTGCTCTACCAAATAATCTTGCAGGATTATTGACTATCCGATCCGAGTGGGCGCAAAAGGGACTGAACCAGTTAACTTCAATTTTAGTTAAGCCAAATTGGAGTGGTTATTTAATTCTTGAATTGTACTTTGTACCTTCCTCTGATGAAGACTTTTTAGTGTTATCAAGCGGCGATCGCATTGCACAGTTAGCTTTGTTTGGGGTGGGGTGAGATGGACAATTTTTTTAGAGTAGAAGTCATTAGTCAAACACCAAATCCACAGCAAGTTATCTATGCTGCACTGCACCAAGATTATTCAGATACATTTGTTTATGATGAGCGTGATCATTTTCCATCAGAAGAGGAATGCGGAGAAATAATTATTAAAAGACTGCTTGCTGGTGGAAGAGGTCATTATGGGCCGATGGAACACCCACAGATAGTATTTAACTGTGGTTATTTCCCTCACAGCGTTATGCAGCAGGCTAGAACGCATCGCGTTGGGGTGTCGTTTGATTGTCAGTCTTTCCGATATACGGGGAAGGGGATTGCAAGACTAGGGCTAGAGCTAAAATTGGCTCTTAGCAAATATCAAAATCTTACCGATTGTTTGCAAAACTCACCAGAATTGAAGGATCATCTGGAACGCACAATTTATTTAAGACCAGTAGGTAAGTACCGTGATCGTCAAGGTAAATCTTACAAATACGCAGAAGACGACCTCCTTGATGATCTAGTGGAGTGCGCAAGGTTGGTTATAAATTATTCAAATAAGCTAGAGTCTGGGTTGTCAGAAGAACACGCACGGGGGCTATTGCCTTTTGATTATCGTCAACATTTTGTTGTGTCCTTCAATGTGCGATCGCTTATGCACTTCTTGGATATGAGAGCACCAGCTAATGCGCAACTAGAGATCCAGCAAATGTGTAAATTAATACTACCACACTTTCTTAGATGGACTCCCGCGATCGCTAGCTGGTACTTAAGTCATAGATATACGAGAGCTAAACTTGCGCCTTGACATCCTCCCGCCGCTAACCCTTGCGGGTGTAGCGGGGGATTCCACAGAAGTTCTTGAAAGTCGAGAATAGAAAGTCTTACTGGCTATTATGTCAGAACGCACATACACACGTTGGACTAAAGCAAAACTATCTATTTGATATATGAAAGACATTTGGAAAGTTGTTATTTCGGATATGGAAGCTCGCCGCTTACACGGTTTGCAAGAGTACGGTAAGCAGGTTTCCCCTCACAGTGGCGAAGACTTTTTACAGCACGCATATGAAGAGGTTTTAGATCAAGCAGTTTACCTTAGAGCACTTATTGAGGAGCGGATGAACCCAGAACTTAAATTCACCAAAATCGACCCCCGTGCGATCGCACCATCTTACGCCACAGAAGGTGACTCAGGACTTGATTTGTACCCGGTGGAGGATTTTATTATTCCCCCAGGAGAGCACGCTGTAATACCAACAGGAATTTCTATCGAGTTACCGACTGGGTATGAGGCCCAGGTGCGATCGCGCTCTGGATTAGCAGCTAAATACAAAGTTCACGTCCTCAACTCTCCTGGCACCATCGATAATGGTTACCGTGGCGAAATTAAGGTAATTCTAATTAATCACGGAAGTGTAACCTTTGTATCCCCACACAAGCCTGATGGAAGACTAGCCGCGATCGCACAACTTGTTATCGCACCTGTCACAACTGTGATTCCCGTAGAAGTATCTGATTTGTCAGATAGCCAAAGAGGTACTGATGGTTTTGGCTCCAGCGATTTAAAAGTTTGATTGTTTAGTTGTCACTTTTGACATAAAATTTGTCAAAAGTGCATATCAAAATCAGGTTGAACCGTCATGCATACAGTAGCAATTTCTAGTAGGAAGACTCGAAACAATAACGATTTCTACCCTACTCCTGCCCAGTTAACACATAAGCTTCTAGAGGTTGTAGACATTGATCCGGGAGTAACAATCCTAGAACCTTGTGCTGGAGAAGGTGATATTTTAAATGTTCTCCAATATTACAACGTTGGAGTAGTTGCTTCTGATATATCTTGGCAACCACACCCAGGACAGACAACAACAGATGCCACAGAGCGTTTATTTTGGCATTATTGGAAAAACCGACTCAGATTTGAGTGGGTAATTACCAATCCTCCTTTTAACGAAGCTAGTGCAATACTCCCTTTGGCTTACAAACACGCTTCTGTTGGGGTGTGTTTTCTGTTGCGATTATCTTACCTTGAACCAACAAAAGCTAGAGGTGATTGGTTCCTAGAGCATATGGACAACATGAGCAACCTAATTATCTTTGGTCAGCCTAGACCATCGTTTACAGGCGATCGCAGAGTTGACTCAGTAACTACTGCTTGGATGGTTTGGCGCAAAGATTGGTCTTGGAAAGCTAAGGGGTGTCACTGCCCGTTTGAGTTTGTTTTTAATTGGAGAGACAGTTATGCCGCAGATGTGCTGGAAGCTGGATAGGAACGGACAGATGGCGCTCCATCTAGAAATTGATGGTAGATTTGTACACTTTGCAAATACACCACACAGATTGCCTGAGTACCACAGTACACACAGCGCTGGTTGGTCAACCTATCAAAAACTTAGAGGGGAGGGGTGGGTGTTAGTACCAGCGCCTAAGAAAGAAGAAGCACCAACAAATCCTTATTTGCAAGGTTTGTAGCTTTTAGGTATTTATTTAGTTGTCACTAGTGACAATTGATATGCTGTGATGATAATATATTGGTATGCCTCCAGATAGCTGCGAACTTCTGGAGGCTTCGTTAACCCCTAATTGTGGTCGGAGCCAACATTGGATAGTTTATCAGAAAATAAGTTTTTTAACCTAAGTGCAACATTAGTCACGTTAGGTGTGGTTGGTGCTTTTGCATTGATTATACCATCTTTTAGCGTCACCAGTGACGGTTCTAGCTCGGAAGATGTTTCCCGGCATGGTGTAACAGATCGTAACCTATGCAAGCAGATAGCTAAAAAATATGGTTGGAAGTTACAAGAAATAGTGGGAAGTTTGAAAGCCCACCAGTAACACCCTGAAAATTTTTTGGATTTTCAGGGTGTTATGTCCTTCAGGGGTGGGATGAAAAACGACCCAAGCGACTTTAGTCGCAGTGACATCTTGTATTTATTATCTGTTTACGCTATAATTGCAGCGTAACTTAATAGTTGTCTATGTTAGTATACGAGTTCAAGTTGAAAGGCAAGCAGCAGCAGTTTAATCTGATTGATGAAGCAATCAGGACTGCTTTGTTTATCCGTAATTCTTGTGTCCGTTACTGGCTAGATAACAAACAAGTTGGTAAGTATGACTTAAGCTCCTACTGTAAAATTCTGGCTAAAAACTTTGAGTGGGCAAGTAAGCTCAATTCAATGGCTAGACAGGCATCAGCAGACAGAGCTTGGTCGGCAATTTCTAGGTTCTACAGTAATTACAAGAAAAAAGTTCCAGGTAAGAAGGGTTTTCCAAAATTCAAAAAACGTGGACATTCTGTTGAGTACAAAACAACAGGATGGAAACTTTCTGAAGATAGAAAATATCTAACCCTGACTGATGATTTTGAAATAGGAAAACTTAAGCTAATTGGGACTTATGATCTGCATTTCTACCAAATTAAGGATATTAAACGTATTAGGCTGGTTAAGAGAGCAGACGGGTATTACGCTCAATTCTGCATTGCTGTAGACCGAAAGATCAAAGAAAAGCCAACTAAAAAAGCCGTAGGATTAGATGTGGGGTTGACCCACTTCTACACTGACTCAGATGGAAATAAAGTAGACAACCCTAAATTTTTGTGTAAGTCAGAGAAGTCACTCAAGAAACTGCAAAAACGGGTGTCTAAAAAATTCAAGAAAGGTCAACCGCAGTCTAATAACTACAAAAAAGCTAAGGATAAATTAGCTAGAAAACACTTGAAGGTCAGTAGGCAGCGTAAAGATTTTGCTGTGAAGTTGGCAAGATGCGTTATTCAGTCGGCAGACTTGATTGCTTATGAAGACTTGCAAGTGAGAAACATGGTTAGAAATCATAAATTAGCTAAAAGTATTAGTGATGCAGCGTGGTATCAGTTTCGATGTTGGCTTGAATATTTTGGAAATATCTACGGCAAGATAACTATTGCTGTAGCTCCTCAATATACAAGTATTCATTGCTCATCTTGTGGTAGACAAGTTAAGAAAAGCTTGTCAACTCGTACTCATAAATGTATTTGCGGTGCCCAGTTATGTCGTGATGAGAATGCTGCACTGAACATTTTGGCTAAAGGACTAAGTACGGTAGGTCATATCGGAACTAACGCTTGGGGACAGAACGACCTCTGTTTAGACTTGGAAACAAGTGTAAATAAGTCGGCTGGTTGAACCAAGAATCCCCCGACTTCAAGTCGGGGGAGTGTCAAAGAACAGGAGACTGGGAGGTTTCAAAAGTTGATGTGTATGAAACGAAAACAGAAGGTGCTGAGTTTGATGTTATTGCTATTTGTTGGTGTAAATATTCACCAATCAATAGTCCCTTGAAGCAACTACCAGAAATTCAAATTCACCAAGATTTGCAAGAGGTTTAGATATTTGTCTCTACGTAGTTCATCGACAACCTGATTGGCACAATTGACAACTAAATATAAAATAAAAGAGCGGGTACCACTCGCTCTTTTATCGTTTAGTAGGTAAATCATGCCTAACATTACTAATTCTAACCCATTTGATAGTATCCGTCACGTTGACGAAGAAGGCTTTGAATTTTGGTTAGCTCGCGAGTTAATGGTTGTCATGGGGTATCCCAAATGGCAGCATTTTGAACAACCTATTAATCAAGCCATTGAGAACCTAGAACTTAATGGTGATAACATTTCAGATCATTTTTTACGGTCAAGCGTCAAAAAAGATGGCGAGACCAGGGGACGAGTTGGGAAAGATTATAAACTTTCTCGATACGCTTGCTATATGGTTGCTTTATGTTGTGATGGAAGAAAAACAGAAGTCGCTACAGCCAAAAAATACTTTGCCATCAAAACTCGCGAAGCTGAAGTTGCAATTCCTCAACTCAATGATCGCTTGCGGGAGCTAGAACTCCAATTAGAATTAGCCAAAACTCAAGAAAGGTTATCTATCAATCAGCACAAGCTATTAGCAACAGTTCATCTTTTAGAAACTATTTCCCCAGGACTAGCACCACTAGCATTAGGTAATCCTTCTGCCGTCGTAGAGCGCACCGAATACATTGAGCGCGTAATCACACCTGATGGCGAGGCACATGAAGGTGTTGGCATAACTCATATACAACGCAGACTTGGTTTCAAAACTACTAAGCAGGCCTGGGCATGGTTAGGAGAATAAATATGGGTACAACATTGGATTATGTACTACAACTTAAAGAGGTTTACCAGAAAGTAGCTGATTTGGAAAAGTCATTACCTAATAACTTAGGCTATATACTAAATTCTGTCCTTGGAAGTTATGAGAACCTTTTTAATAGGTTTTGTCCTTTTAAAGTAGGAGAGAGAGTTGTTCTTACAAAAACACCAGAGATAGACAAAGAATCTGGTTGGTATCGTGGCAAGCATTTTCTTGTAGAAGGGGCGATCGCTACCATCAAAAATAGGGATTATTACCAAAATAAATTTGTTTTTTACTTAGAATTTGAAAACGAGTCTTGGATTGATAGTAACGGTGAAATTCATTTATACGATCCAGAAAGACGTCACCACTTTGCCTTTAGCGAGGATTTTGTTGGTAATTGCTTAAATGTCAATAATGACATATGATATGTCATAAGTTAAAAAATAGAAATTATGAATTATCAACAAAAAATTTTAACTAGGGCGAAAATAGCGAGTCGGTTATGGTACGAGCGATACGGCGATCGCAAAGATTTAAAGAGTGATGAAATACTTCAATTGTGGCGAGAGGCGGGGGGACTGATTGAAAAAGAAGCAGCTTAAGTCAGCAACCCCGCACTAAAGTGAAAGAATTAGTTGGTGCAAATACTGTAAAATATAGAGTTTATCACTGGTGGCAAGGTGATGACTGGTCTGATCCGCAGTGGGTACATAGCGGTGATTTTTCGGAGTTAAAAGCAAAAGAAAAAGTTGTCCAACTAAAATCCACTGGGTTTAAGCTAGTCAAAGTAGTCAGGATTGATTCTGAGGAAGTAGCGATCGCATGAATCTAATACATAGCGAGGACAGGATACCACTGAAAGATTTACCACCAGGTAGTCTATTCCAATTTGGCAAGACTATTGCACTTAAATCTGAATACGTTTCCGACAATGGAAGGATAGAAGCTTTTATTGTGGGGACTGGGAATACTTTTTTGGTGGCGTTACACTACCAGAAGAAGTAAATAATCTATTAGTAACACCTTTAGAAATCACACCTTCAGAAGTTTTTTATGGTATTGACAAAGAGTGATGATTCAAAATTAGTTTGTTTCGTCATGGGGGCGAAAATCATCAGGCGCTATGAACCACAGGCAGAGATGTCTGTAAACAATGGATTTATATACGTCGGCAACTATGAATTGTCTTATAGCAGAATGACTCAACTTGAAAAAGAAATGATGGAGTCACTAGGCTGGATAGAAGGAGATGAAAGCTGGGCTTTCTATGCTTAACTTATGGATGAACTCACTAGAGACATAATTATAACTTTTGATAACCCAGAGAACGCTGCTAGGTGCTTTGAGTACCTTTCACTCAAATTTGGTTTTCAAACAAAAATAGAGGATCACGTTGTAATTGTTCGTTGTATTTTGATATATTTTGCTGAAGTCTGGGAATTGATCACTTGTGACTATATAGAGTCCCGCGATCCGTTGTCACTTCATTTAGAACAAATTAACTTCAAACCTATTAACGGGGAACAAGGAACAGGGAATTAAATAAACTGTTGCCTGTTGCCTGTTGCCTGTTGCCTCTCCCTAAGGGGGTTGACACTTCAGAGGAGATGATACGATAATAGTTATATAACAAACCGAGATAACTATTATGTCCTTAACAACGGCAGTTACTACTAAAAAATACGATTCTCTAATAGAATGCCCTCGCTGCTGCGGACAAGGTTACATCCAAGCTTACAGCCACATTAAAGGAGGTGTTTGCTTCTTATGTGCAGGCGCTAAAGTAATTGAATTAAGAAAAAAATACATCAAGAAAGATAAAATTGTTTGTAGATTCATCAAAGGACATTGCCACCAATATGATGCAAACTGGAAGTTACAGTGGGTTTATAAAGAAACAATTTCAGTTTCCTTTGACGGTGGTGAAACCTTTGAATTTGTTCGCACTATTGAAGACAACAACAGAGAACAAATGCGATCACTCTGGTTGTGGTGCAAACAAAATGGGGCAGAAATGCTGCAAAAGAACAAAGACTTAGAAACTGAAGAATGAATTGCCCTCATTGCCAATCATCAAATATTGTCGCCTGTGGCTCCCAATCTAATGGGAGTAAAAAACATAAGTGCAAAGAATGTCTTAAAACTTTCACTGAAGGCGGTAAGGCTAAAGGCCGCCCAAAGCAGTACTCTACTGATTATGATAGGGTCAAAGCCTGGAGAAAGCGCAGAAAGCAAAACTAAAATCTCAACTTAACCTCTATGACAACGGGAATCATACGCTCCCGTTGTTTACCATTTTTGTAGAATTCCAAAACTTTTTCTTGCCCTACTAAAACATAATCAACAAAAGTTATATACCCCTGTCGTTTGTCATTTTCCGACTGCCGCAACCAATCTTCTTTTGACGAGAAAAAAGCCAACAACATCATTCTTAGATGCTCATCCACATCATCTTTGATGACTCGTGATTGTTCTAATTTGGCAATTTGCGATCGTAGTCTAATTTTAAGAGACTCAATTTCTGGATCGTCACCCCAAGACTCAGCCCGCTTCAATTTTTCTCGTGCTTCGATTAACTCTGGGGAATCGGGTTCTTGCTGCTGTATTGCAATGGTATTATCAGCTAACTTATCAGCCGACAAAACCAAAGCGTCTACTATGGCATTCTCCAAAATATCCTCCCGAATCATCCCTCTAGCTTCACACGATCGCTGCTGGGAGTAACCACGACATTGATAATAACGAAGTTTGCGATCGCCAATTTGCTTCATAGCCTGCGCTTTAAGTGGGTACCCGCACAAAGCGCACTTGGCTATTCCAGTCAATAGATTTTCTTGTCGCCGACCATAAGATCCAATCTCATAGTTTTTAGCTAGTATCAATCTAATTTGTTCCTGCTCGCTGCGCTTCATTATTGCATGGTCTGGGTGGGTATCTCTGATAATTTGATTTGAGCTTTTGTAATGTGTATCTCCAACCAAGACAGCACTTAATAGAAGCTTCCTTACCCCAGAAGGACAAGGACGGAAAACCCCAGAGCGAACACCTCTAGATTTCTTGACTACTCCAATAGCCTTTTCAATGGAATCTCCATCCTCTAAAACAAAAGAAATTTCTTTCTGGTTTGGTGTCCCCGAAGGATATCCTATCTTCTGAATGCCATATCGAGCAAAGGCCCTCTTTGTAGTGGCTCGAAGCGATCGCGTCTCGAAGAACCAATCTTTCAACTCTATGAGTAAATCAGAGCGAGACATTTCTTGCTTGTTCTCAATCAAACATAGAAAAGGCCTGGTATCTAACGCATATTTACCATCACGGCGGATGTATCCAAATGGGACTTGAGAGGTTGCGATACCCTGCGATCGCCGATATTCATTACCTTTCTTGAGGCGCATCCTGGTAGTCTTTAACTCCCTTCTGGCGAAGACTACACCAAGCATTGCTGCGAATTCACCATCGACACTGGATAAATCGATATTTTCGTCGATGGCAACTAGTTTTACATCATACTTATTAAAAATCTCACTTAAAAACTCAAGTAATCCCGGAGAGGAAGTTACTCTGTCCATGCGAGTGATTAGCACCTTGCCGATTTCACCGCGCTTAATATCTTTTACCAGCTGGTTTAGTCCCTTGCGATCGCGCTTGTCCCGACTACCAACATCAACATAAATTCTACTAGCACCAGCACTTTTAAGGCGACCGTACTGCTGAGAAAGTCCAGTTTCAATTTGTTCGTCTGTGGAAACTCTTACAAGCCCGACAGTTAATCTAAGCATGGAGTGTAGAAAATTTGGACATAAGCTATTTTGCCATAACACATACTTTA
>NZ_AJLN01000061.1 GCF_000317285.1 Chlorogloeopsis fritschii PCC 6912
GTGCAAGAATCCAAGGAAAGAGTAAAGGCGACTTTAAAAAATGCAGGTTTTGCCTTTCCAATGCGAAAAATAGTGATTAATTTGACACCTGCTGATTTACGTAAGGAAGGCCCGTGTTTTGATTTGCCTATCAGCGTGGGAATCTTGGCAGCTTCTGAGCAAGTTAAAGCTGATTTGCTGGAAGATTATCTTTTTTTAGGCGAAGTTTCTTTAGATGGAAGTTTGCGCGCGGTAGCTGGGGTATTACCCATTGCTGCGGCTGCTCAAAAAATGGGAATTACAAGTATCGTTGTTCCTGCTGATAATGCCCAAGAAGCTTCCCTAGTGCAAGGATTGGCTGTCTATGCTTTTAAAAATCTGTCCGATGTAGCTGATTTTTTAAATAATCCAGGGCGTTACAATCCCGTGCAATTGGATAGTACAGAAAAGAGTTTGCATACAACGTCTTTACAGAGTGTGGATTTGCAGGATGTGAAAGGACAAGCTCATGCTCGTCGTGCTCTAGAAATTGCTGCTGCAGGCGGGCATAATTTAGTTTTTGTCGGGCCGCCAGGGAGTGGTAAAACCATGCTGGCACGGCGTTTACCTGGAATTTTGCCAGTCTTGTCTTTTTCAGAAGCATTGGAAGTAACTCGTATTCATTCGGTAGCTGGTTTGTTAAAAAATAGAGGCTCGTTGGTGTGCGATCGCCCATTTCGCAGCCCCCATCACTCTGCATCAGGCCCTTCTCTTGTTGGTGGTGGTAGCTTTCCCCGTCCTGGAGAAATTTCTTTAGCACATCTCGGTGTACTTTTCTTGGATGAGTTAACAGAATTTAAACGTGATGTTTTGGAATTTTTACGCCAACCTCTAGAAGATGGCTTTGTGACAATTTCCCGTACTAGGCAATCGGTAATGTTTCCTGCCCAGTTTACTTTGGTGGCTTCTACCAATCCTTGTCCTTGCGGTTACTATGGCGATACTATAGCGCAGTGTACCTGTTCGCCACGCCAAAGAGAACAATATTGGGCGAAGCTTTCCGGCCCTTTAATGGATCGGATTGATTTGCAAGTTGCAGTAAATCGCTTGAAACCAGAGGAAATTACCCAACACTCCACAGGAGAATCATCAGCGACAGTCAGAGAAAGAGTGCAAAAAGCACGCGATCGCGCTTGTGAACGCTTTCAATCGGAACCAAATCTGCGTTGCAATGCACAAATGCAAAGTCGTCATTTGCGAAAATGGTGCAAGTTAGATGATGCTAGTAAAACTTTATTAGAAGGGGCAATTAAAAAGTTAGGGCTGTCGGCAAGGGCAAGCGATCGCATTCTTAAAGTCGCACGGACAATTGCAGACTTGGCGGGAGATGAGAATCTGCAAGTCCATCATCTTGCGGAAGCTATTCAATATCGCACAATAGATAGAATGCAATAAGCATATTTAGAATTGTTTTTCTCCTATTGGCTATGTCATATTAGCTCTCATTAATTAGGAGAATTATTTTTAAAGCGGCTTGTACCTCTTATACCATTTCATAAAAATCTAATATCAATATTAATACCGTGTAGAGACTCGATATATCGGGTCTCTACAAAATTATTTGTTTATGGTGATGAAGATGAAATGTTATTAAACTTTCAAAAATCGTTCTTCTATGTCAATACATAATTCAGTTTTGGAGTAAAGAAAAATATTTTCAAGTCCTAATTAAAATTCAAAATTTTAAGTAAGCCAACATAAATAAACTCAAAACAAATATTCCCGACTTCCTACAGATGTCGGGGAGATGACAAATCTTTAATTTGTGTTTTATCAAAAAATATACTTTTGTTTTTCTATGCTCTTAATTTGAAAAAATATAATTATTAATACAAAATTAAGATATGACTAAAAAATAATTAATTTTCGTTTAATGTACAGTAAATCAGACTTTTGAATAAGACATTTAATATTCCAAAAGGATGATGTTTATTCAAAACTATAAATAGATATTTATAAATCGAAGTAACATTTTTAGTACTGTTAACAAATGTATTACTCTTTTTTTAGGATACACAGCTAGTTTTTAACTAAAAATTAACCTAGATTTAAAATTAGGTTAGTTGCAACAAGCTACCAAAAGTTCTATTGACTAGAAATTGGTCAATTTATCGTTTTTGCTTCCGTTAATCCCTACAGTATTGCAAGCAAAAAAGATTTTTCCAGTTGAATAATTCTGGCTATTCTTATTGAGAGGAGCTTCAATGTCTAAATTTACACGGAGGCAGCTACTGGCTTTCTTTGGAGCAAGTGCTGGCGCAGCTGTGCTTGCTCCTGCTTTGGCAAAAAAACCTTTTGGTAACAATTTTGGTACTAATGGCGGGTTTCAACCCTTAAAATTTACTCCAGTACGTTTGCCCCATCCTTTACCGATTTATACACAGCAAAAAAGCTACTTACCAACAGGAATTGAGGAGGGAAGCGTATTAGAACCTTCTGGTGATGCACGCTTAAGTAGCTATACCGTACTTGATGACGTTGTAGTACCACCGGAATATGAACGGTATGTGATTGTGCGTTGGGGCGATCGCGTTTTTCCTAATCAAGAAGATTACTTTGGGTACAACAGCGATTACACAACCTTTATTTCCATAGATGGCAAAAACCTGAACGATGGCTATCTTTGGAACAATCACGAATACGTCTCCTATCCAATTTCTACTGTTGCACCTGGCACTCCCAGTAGTTTGGCGGAATTTCCTGAAACATACTCATTAGTAATTGGACAAGATTTACCCCAAGACAAAACCGATATTCTCGTCTTGGGTGAATTCATGTATAACTTAGGTGGTTCTGTAGTGCGTATTTCGCGCTCTAATTCCAATAGACGTTTTGCCGTTGTTCGCGATCTCAAAAATCGGCGCATTCATGGATTGTCCGGTTTAGGTATCAATCGTCAACGCACTGATGGTTATGAAAAAGTTACTGCTTGGGGTTCCAAAAGCTACCAGAAGGGAGACGATAATTATTTAATTGGTACTGGGCCAGGTGCTACTGAAGTCTTTCCTCTCAGTTCTGATGGATTGGGTAACAAAATCATCGGTACCGGGTACAACTGTTCTGGCGGTACAACTCCTTGGGGAACTCTTCTGTCTGCTGAAGAGAACTTCCAAGCTAGTTCAACCTTTTTTGTGGGTGTAACCGAACCTGTAAACAACAATGGAACGCAGACGCGTTACACAAAAGGTACCACTGGGGAGGCATTCGGCTTAGTTGGCGAAAAATATGGTTGGATGGTAGAAATCGATCCAGCCGATCCGAATTTCCGCCCTCGCAAACACACTGCTTTAGGGCGCTACCGCCATGAGAATATTGCCTTGCGCGTGGAACCAGGAAAACCATTAATAGGTTACCTGGGCGATGATCGCCGCGGAGGGCATACTTGGAAGTTTGTCAGCCAAGGTACAATCACTTCTCCCTTTGATAAAAACAACAGCCGTTTATTTGAAAACGGTACTTTGTATGTTGCCCGTTACAATCCTGACGGTACGGGTGAATGGATTCCTTTAGAATTAAGTACCCCTACCAATCCCATTCCACCGTCGGTACTTGCCTCATCAGAAATTGCGGCATTAGGTAAAGCTACTAGGAATGGTAGTACCCCAATTAGGCGTTTTGGGCCTTCTGAAGATCCGGCAGACGATAGTGTTTTTGTAGGCGTTGATACGACTAATGAAGCTGAAATTCTGCCTGCTTACAAAGATAAGAAACTATCAGATTTTTACACAAGCCAGGGTGCTGTGTTAGTTGATGCCTTTTTGGCTGCTAACTTAGTTGGTGGAACTCCCACCGCTCGCCCTGAAGATATTGAAGTCCATCCCCGCACTAAAGAAGTATTTATTGCTTATACAGATGGTGCGCCAGGAAGTGATGGATATCCTGATTCTCGCATCTTTGTAGTTTCCAAATACAGTGCTGACATCAACGCTGCACAACCTTCCGGCTCGCTTTTTAAGATTATCGAAAATAGCTCTGATGGCACAGGTACAACCTTCCGTTGGGAACGATTTATTAAAGGTGGGGAAGCAGGAGCAGAACCTGGAGATGGCTTTGCTAATATAGATAACCTTGCGTTTGATAGCCAAGGTAACATTTGGGGCGTTACTGATATGTCTACTGAAGCTCACAATGGTTTTAGTGAAGGTGCTAACCCAGAGCCATTGTTAATAGAACATACAGTCGTAGGTGCAGAATCGCCCAGTCAGATTGATTCTAATCTGAATGCTAGAACTTCTAACTTAATTGGGGTTTTTGGTAATAACTGGCTTTTCTTTGTTCCCATTACTGGCCCAGATGCTGGAGAGATTGTACCTTTTGCTTATGGGCCACCTCGCTGTGAGATGACTGGGCCTACTTTTGTGGGTGATACACTGATTATTTCCGTGCAGCATCCCTGTGAAAATGTTCCGTTTAACTCTCAGCAACTCCTCAACCGAGAGATTGAGATGTTGAATTTAGATGGTACTCTGTTCAACCAAAAACGTAGCGTACCACGTGGCAGTAATTGGCCTAGTAATATTGAGGGCAATCCTCAAGGGGCACCACGCCCGGCAGTGATAGGGATTGTTCGCAAACAACCCAGCGATCGCTTTGTATAAATGTTAGTGGTTAGTGGATAGTGGTAAACAAGCAACTACTACCTACTGTACGGGCGGGTTTAGAAGATAAATCATCGGTTTTAGCCGAAAGATAATCAGTAAAACCTGCCCCTACTAACTACTAACTGCTAACAATATCAAGCTTTCAACAACGATTCTCCTCCATCAATCCAAACTTCAGTACCAGTGATGTGGCTGGAAGCATCCGACGATAAAAATAATACTAATTGTGCCACCTGTTCCGATGTTCCCGGTTTCCCATCAGTTAAGGGAATTTCACCTTCAGGAAACTCAACTGGTTCTTGAGCGTGTTCGAGATCGCGCCTATCAGTATTTTGGTCAATATTTGTTTCAATAGCACCAGGACAAATCACATTTACACGAATTCGGTGTTTTGCCAGTTCTAAAGCTATCATTTTCGTGAAAGCAACTTGAGCAGCTTTGGTACACGAATAAGCTGTTGCACCAGTGTTGCTAAAGGTGCGCGTACCGTTAATAGATGATGTAATAATTACTGAACCACCCTGTTTTTTTAAGTAAGGCACGGCATATTTAACTGTTAAAAAAGTTCCTTTGAGATTGACATTGATAGTTTTGTCCCAATCTTCAGGTGTCAATTCTTCTATGGGTGCCCAAACTCCATTAATACCAGCGTTAGCAAAGACTATATCTAAGCGCCCCCACTTGTCGATAATTGCTTGAATAGCCTGTTGCATTTCCTCTGGCTGCGAGATATCAGCAATAAGAGGTATTGCTTCGCCATTATTATTATTAATTTCAGTTACAGTTTCTTCTAATTCGTCTTGAGAACGTCCTAGTGCTCCTATTTTGGCACCTTCTTTCGCGAATAGCTTTGCTGTTGCCTTAGCGATGCCAGAACCCGCTCCTGTTACCAGCGCTACTTTACCTGTAAGTTGCATACCAACCCCTTACTGATTCCTTTCTTGTAGATGTGTAACATGAAGTAATGCGGTGATTCATACCGCTATTGGCATACTATGTAGCGAAGGGTCACTTATTGTCCTATATTTTGATTTTTCATTAACTCTCTAACATTCTCAATAGGTAATCTTAATTCTTGGCTAATTGCTGCTTCCAGTTGACTTAATTCTGTGGTTGCAAACTCAAACTCTAGTTCTTTTAGTACTGAAGAAACTGTTTTGACTTTTACCCTAGAAATCCCTTGACTTTTATTTATTTCTGCTTTGATTGACATAATAATTATGTTCGGCTCCTTTGTGGATTGATAATCAACTTTCAAGTATTTTGTAGTTTGGTTAGAGCGGCTGATCACCCAATCCATAACTAATCCACTGCCTACCCAAAAAGCTAATCCAAGCAGTGGTAAAGGTAACCAAAACTCTAATCCCAAAGAATGCAAGATTTTAAACCATCGGGATTGGAGCATAAACAAACCAAAGAAACTACTAACTACTAGCCAATCTAAGATAAAGAAAAATAAACATCTGCGATCGCTCTATGTTGATTTTACTGGTAGAAGACGACCTAGCCCAATTGGAACCACTGCGATCGGCACTGTCAAAAGCAGGGCATACCGTTGATGCTATAGAAGATGGAGAAACGGCGCGGTGGCTTTTATCTCA
Source organism: Chlorogloeopsis fritschii PCC 6912 (assembly GCF_000317285.1). GTDB lineage: Bacteria > Cyanobacteriota > Cyanobacteriia > Cyanobacteriales > Nostocaceae > Chlorogloeopsis > Chlorogloeopsis fritschii. The sequence goes on from NZ_AJLN01000061.1 coordinate 6,221, forward strand.
AAAAGATTATGACTTATTAATCTTAGACTGGATGCTTCCTAATGTGAGTGGGGTTCAACTTTGCCAGGAATATCGACGCTCAGGCAAAACTGCTCCGGTGCTGATGCTTACCGCAAAGGACACTACTTTAGATAAGGTAACGGGTTTGGATGCAGGTGCAGATGATTATTTAGTAAAGCCAGTAGATATTGTGGAATTATTGGCGCGGGTAAGAGCCTTGGCAAGGCGTTCCCCACTTTGGCAGGGAGATACTCTTTCCTTGGGAGATTTGCATCTAAACTTAAACAACCTGACGATTGAGCGAAATCAGGTGATTGTTCAACTATCTGGACGTGAATTTCAACTGATGGAATACTTGATGCGTCATCCCTATCAGGTTTTGTCTCACAATCAAATCGAACAAGCTCTTTGGGAATGGGGAACAGAACCAGAAAGTAACGCTGTCACAACACTAGTGCGCCGACTGCGACAACGGCTGCAAACAGTGGGAGCCAAAGATTGGCTAGAAAATGTCTATGGTATGGGCTATCGTCTGGGCATTCCAGAAAAAACTGAAGAAAAGTAATTGCACAGACGCGATTAATCGCGTCTGTGCAAATAAATGACAAATGACAAATGACTAACTATGTTTGCTTTTGCTCGTAGCCGTCGTAACCTGGCTTATTTATTTGCATTTTCAATGGGGAGCATTCTTGTTGTCTTTGCTGCCATAGCTTATTACTTTGGAGTGGAGGAACAACTTCAGGTTTTTGATGAAGAACTTTACTCAACCAGCAAAGCAATTGCAGCAAATGCACGGCATCGTATCTCTATAGAACGATCCCAGCTTAACCAAGATGATATTCCCATTCTTGGCAATGGCCTACCACCAGGTAGCCAGGTAGTGTATATTCGCTGGTATAATGCCAAGAAAAAATTAGTGGGATTTAGCGGTGCAAATCCTCCTAGACGATTAACGATCGCACCCGGTTTTCACACTGTTCAAGTTAATACAACTACTAACAAAACATGGCTGCGAGAATTAACGTTACCAGTAATACAAAACAATGCATTAATTGGTTACTTACAAATTGCTACTCCTCTGGCTCCTTTACGTGAAAGCATCACTAGAATTAGGTTATTTTTGACGCTAGGTGTACCAGTAACTTTAGGTACGATTGGTATTACTGGTTGGTTCTTGGGAGGGTTAGCCATGCAGCCAACTCGTCGTGCCTATGAGCAACTACAGCGCTTTACTGCTGATGCTTCCCATGAGTTACGCGCTCCTGTTGCTGCTGTTTTGAGTAATGCACAAGTTGCATTAATGCCACCACAAGATGAATCAGAGCAGCGTTTTCGTTTGGAAAAAATAGAAGAAATTGCTAAATCGATGAGTACTTTAATTAGCAATTTACTGTTTTTAGCTCGTCATGAAGGGCCTTTTGATATTACAACTTTTAAAAATATTAATCTTGTTGAATTGATGCGATCGCTTGTTGATGAATACCAAAAACAAGCCGTTGCCAAAAATCTCAATTTTATTCCTTACCTTCCCGAACAACCCCTGTATTTGAAAGCAGACGCAGATTTGTTAAGACAAGCTGTTGGCAACTTGCTTACCAATGCTTTTAAGTACACCCCCAGTGGTGGTACTGTCAAGCTACGAATCTTCCCACGCGGTTATCGAGCCGTTATTCAGGTAGAAGACAACGGTATTGGCATTCCAGCCGAAGATTTACCCCATATTTTTGAAAGATTCTATCGTGTGGATACAGTGCGATCGCGTCAAACAGGAGGCTTCGGTTTAGGATTGGCGATCGCCCAGCAAATTATTCAAGCACACGGAGGGCAGATTACTGCGAATAGTGTATTGGAGCAGGGTTCTATTTTTGAAATCCAATTTCCGCGTGTGGATAAATAAACAAGAAAAGATAGGGGCGAATATAATTCGCTACTACACAGACAAAGCCCACCTGCATGGGCTAACGTCAAATTAAAATTTGTGAACCTGCGTAGGCAGGTTTTGTTTATGTAGCTGCGATTTCTAATCGCCGAGTTTAAATAAAACTAACGAGACATCCCATCCTCTTAGTTTCAATTTTTGAAGCAGTTTGACAAATTTATTCTTTCTCAAGAAATTATTACTGCAATCATTAATTCAGGTGCCTTCCTAATTTATCTTAAAATCCTATGCCTATTTTTTATCCTCAGTAATATCTCTGTTGGCACATATCACATGGGTAAAATAAATTGGATTTAAAGCTTTAAATTGATTTAAATTTATAAATATTCTCTTTTTCAACTCGTTCAGCACATCGACGATTAATTGTGCTTGCTAGTAAAAGAGGCAAATTTTAATACCTGAAATATTCAAAATCAACCGTGATGTATAAACATCTCGGTCAAAATTTACTGGGCTTTTTTGAAAAAAACATCACTGAAACTGCACTAATTATTCATGTCTGCACCTGAACTACAACAGTCTATTTTGTATTCACTTCAAAATTTGAAAAGTCTTGATGCGCTGAAAAGATTATTTTGGAGTCAATTAAATTATGAACGAGTTAATCAAGCACTATCTCGTCGAAAATTGGCTGAAACAGTTAACAATGAACTTATAGACGATCCTTTACTATTAGCTTCTGGTGGAGCAAATAATGCATTCCACATTATTTATGCGCGTTTAAACTCAGAAAAATTATCACGACAAGGGGAAAGAAGAATTGTTGATAATTTGTTAAAAGACCATCCTTACACTCTTTTTGTATTTTCTAATCAATCACAATCACGGTGGCATTTTCTCAATGTTAAGTATGATAATTCACTTCAAAAACGAAAACTTTTTCGGCGAATTACTATTGGAGAGGGTGAACAATTACGCACAGCAACAGAAAGAATAAGTCTGTTAGATTTGGAACTTCTTCGTTCAGATGCATCTCCCCTAGATATTCAGACACGCCATGATGAGGCATTTGATGTTGAAGCTGTCACACAAGAGTTTTTTAGACAATACCGTCAAATTTTTGAGAAAGTTGAAGGATTAATTCAAGGAATTGAAGTTAATGAACGTAAACGGCTATTTACACAAAAGCTATTTAACCGTTTGATGTTCATTGCTTTTATTCAAAAAAAAGGTTGGTTGAAGTACCAAGAGAGAACTAATTATTTATCAGCTTTATGGGAAGCTTACCTTGATGAAGATAGTACATCAAATAAAAACTTTTATCGAGATAGATTATCACATCTTTTCTTTAGAGGATTAAATAATCCACAACAATATGATATAGCTGGTATCAATAATGGTGGCTTTTTTAAAAGAATAATTGGCACTGTACCTTATCTAAACGGTGGACTCTTTGAACAAGACGAAGATGATAAAAATTATGACATTATTGTCCCAGATGATTGTATAGATAGTATTCTTCATAACTTATTTCAACGCTTTGCTTTTACAGTTACCGAAAGTACGCCGCTAGATGTAGAGGTAGCGGTTGATCCGGAAATGTTAGGAAAAGTGTTTGAAGAACTGGTAACAGGTAGGCATGAATCTGGAAGTTACTATACTCCTAAACCGATTGTTTCTTTCATGTGTCGGGAAGCTTTGAAGGGGTACTTACAAACTCAGGTATCAGGAGAGTCAGCCGAGGCGATCGCTCAATTTGTCGATGAACACAATCCAGGTATTATCGGGAACCCAGAGGCAATTTTAGAGGCATTACGTAAAGTCAAAGCCTGCGATTTAGCCTGTGGAAGCGGGGCTTATTTGCTAGGGATGCTTCATGAGTTATTAGATTTACGCCAATGTTTATTTGCCACCAAAGGGCTTGATTCCAAAACAGTATATCAACGTAAATTAGAAATTATTGAAAATAATCTTTATGGTGTAGATATTGATATTTTTGCAGTCAATATTGCGCGATTAAGGTTGTGGTTATCACTAGCTGTGGAATATGAAGGAGACGATCCACCGCCATTACCAAACTTGAAATATAAAATTGAACAAGGAGATAGTCTGATTGCACCCAGCCCTACAGCAATAGGTGTAATGAGAGATGAACTTATACGACAGTATCGGCAAACTAAAGCTGATTATATGCGGGCGCACGAAGGAGGTAAAAAGCAAAAATTAGAAGAAGAAATAAATGAGTTAAAAACTCAAATTGCTTTGATAACGCATGGCAGTACAACAGTAGAGGGTTTTGATTGGGCGGTAGAGTTTGCAGAAGTCTTTGCTGATGGTGGGTTTGATATTCAAGTAGCAAATCCGCCTTATGTGCGTCAGGAATTGATTAAGGATTTGAAGCCAACACTACAGAAGATTTACCCGGCTGTTTATACTGGTACATCTGATTTATATTGTTTCTTTTATGCTCGCGCTTTGCAACTTTTAAAAGCAGACGGAATGTTAGCATTTATTTCTTCTAATAAGTGGTTTCGCGCTAAGTATGGGGAAAAGTTGCGTAAGCATATTGCTGAGAATTGCCAAGTTCACAGTATTACAGATTTTGGAGAATTACCAGTATTTAAAAGTGCAGCTACGTTTCCAATGATTTTTATTAGTCAAAATGGGAAAGTTAATCAATCAGCTATTTTTACAAAAGTTAAATCTTTACAAGCTCCTTATCCCGATATTTTAGCAATTATTAGGGAGAAAGGCGAAACATTACCAAATAATGCTTTAAATGGTTCTAATTGGATGTTAACTGATACCTCTTCTGCTAATCGAATTAAAAAGATGGAAGAAACTGGTATTCCGTTAGGTGAGTATGTCAATGAAAAAATTTATCGAGGTGTACTAACTGGCTTTAATAAGGCATTTGTAATTGATGGTGCAAAACGGGCAGAACTAATCGCACAAAACCCTAAAAGTGCAGAAATTATTAAATCACTAGCTATCGGTGATGATATTCGTAAGTGGAGAATTAACACTCAAGATAAGTGGTTAATTTTCACACGAAGAGGAATTGATATTGATGCTTATCCTGCTATTAAAGCTCATTTAGCTCAGTGGCAAAAAGAATTAACACCTAAAAACAATAACCAACAATCTATAGGACGCAAGTTGGGTAGATACAAATGGTATGAGATTCAGGATAATGTAGCTTATTTTAAGGAATTTGAAAAACCTAAAATTGTCTTTCCTGAAATATGTAAAGAAACAAGATTTGCTTTTGATAATCAGGGTTTGTTTTTTAATAATAAATGCTTTATTATTCCTTTAAATGATTTATTCTTACTTGCCATTTTAAACTCTACTATAGCCTGGGAATATACAAAATCAATCTGTGCTGCTCTTGGTGATGAGAATCAAGGTGGAAGATTAATGCTTCAGTGGGTTAATTTTCAACGCCTTCCTATCCCTAATGCTTCATCTACAGAACGCGAAGCAATATCCAAACTAGTCCAAAAATGCCTAGACGCAAAAGGCGTTAACTGTGAAACATGGGAGAAAGAAATAGACGATCGCGTCGCCGCCCTTTATGAATTGTGATAGAAGTAAAAAAACATCAATTCATCATCCCATCCTAAATTCAATTCCATGTCTGTACCATTAACCTACTTAACTGTTGAAGAGTACTTCAAAGCCGAAGCATCTAGCGAGATTCGCCATGAATATCTTGGCGGTCAAATTTTTGCCATGTCTGGCGGTAGCAAGGAACACAATATCATTACCCTTAATATCGCTAGCAGGCTACGTTCTCATTTGCGGGGTGGTTCCTGTAGTGTCTTTATGTCTGACATGAAAGTCAGGATAGAATTAGCCAATCAAAATAAAAGTATATTTTACTATCCTGATGTTATAGTTACCAGCGATCCTCAAGATCAAGACCACTTTTTCTTAAATTATCCCTGCTTGATTGTGGAAGTATTATCACCCAGTACAGAAGTAACAGATAGACGAGAAAAACTTGTTAATTATCGAAATTTGGATAGCTTACAGGAATATGTATTAGTTTTTCAAGATGAAATAAAAGTAGAAGTTTATCGTAAAGAGAATCAAGAAAAATGGTCAATGCAAACTTTAGGCAAGAGCGATAATCTAGAATTAAATTCCGTAGGGTTAACCCTAACAATGCCAGATATTTATGAAGATGTCCTAACAATATAAGGTGAAAAAATATGCAACCAGCTTTACACATCACAACTAAAGTTTTATCAGGAAACAAAATAGAAATTGAAATTCCCGAAGCGAAAGAAGGCGATAACGTTGACGTATTTGTTATTTTGCCAGAAAAAGTTGAAACCAAAAAGCGTTCTGTGATGGAGATTTTAGAAGTAATTCATGCTCAACGTCCCCCCAAAAGTGCTGAAGAGATAGACAGATATCTTCAAGAGGAACGGGAATCATGGGACAGTTAGTACTCCCTTCTTCTAGCAAAATCTATATCAATTCGGTAGTAGCAATATATAGTGTCGAGTGGAATCCTAATTATTTACACACTGTTAGAACCTTTATGGCTAAAATGCCAAGCAGGAGAACTGGAAATCATTAGCAGTGAACTAATACTAATGGAAACTTTAGTACTCCCTTTGAGAAATGCTGATACTTTTTTAGTTGATACTTATGAACAACTGTTATTGTCAGAAACAATTCAACTAATTCCAATTAGTCAATCTATACTTCGACAAGCTGCAAATCTTCGGGCTACTACTAATCTAAAAACACCAGATGCTATTCATGCTGCTACGGCTTTATCTATAAGTTGTAACCAATTTCTTACTAATGATAAAGGCTTTCGTAATGTTCCGGGTTTACCTGTTGTCATCCTTAGTGAAGTCTTAACATCTTAAAACTATAAATGGTATGTTCCGCCTCCTTCTCATGAGGCATAGCCTCTAGTTTTCATCACGATGCAGAGTATAGTAATGAGAAATTACCTGTTCAAAGATTCCAAATATTTCAAAATCCTTTGATTCTCCAGTACTAGTTCTCGGATAACTGCTGTATTATCATCAATTCTTCTCTGATTATCAATCATTTGGCGCTGTATATTAACCATTTGCCTTTGCATTTCATCTATTCTCGGCAAAATGCTACTAGCTAAATCAGTTAATGCCTGAATTGCTTTAGCATTAGATTCAATTAACTTTTCAACCTGTTCTGAATCGCTCATATTATTCTTGCAATTCCTATATAATCTTTATGCCCATACACGATATTATAGATAATCGTACCAGAAAATTAGTAGACCAAATAAACTGTATTCTAGACTCATCACAAGCGGCTCATTTTGCAGTAGGTTATTTCTTCCTTTCTGGCTTTACCACAATTGCAAAACGCCTCACTAATATTCAAGAATTACGCCTACTAATTGGCAACACAAGCAACCGTGAAACCATAGAACAAATTGCTCAAGGATACCGACGTTTAGAATTAATTGCTGATAAAATCGAAGCCCAAACTTATCCTAAACGCACGGAAGTTAAACAAATAACGAGCGAAACAGCAGCTAATATCCGTTCTAGTATCGAACTCATGGATCAGACGGATGAAGCCGAGATGCTGGTAAAAAGTTTAGTGGAGATGATTGAAGAAAAACGGCTGTATGTGCGAGTTTACACTAAAGGAACTTTACACGCCAAAGCTTATATTTTTGACTATGCTACTGTTTATGATGGCAAAGGTAGAGCGTTAGAACGTACAGAAAAAGGTATTGCTATTGTTGGCTCGTCTAATCTTACTCTTTCTGGCATTACCCATAATACTGAACTGAATGTGGTAATTCATGGCAATGATAATCATACAGAATTAACCCATTGGTTTGAGGAACTTTGGAATGAGGCAGAAGATTTTAATGAAGCTTTAATGCGAGAAATGAAACAATCTTGGGCGGTTTCCTTAGTTCGTCCCTATGATGTTTACATGAAAACTCTTTATTGTTTAGTCAAAGATAGATTAGAAGATACAGAGCTAAAAAACTTGATTTTAGAAGACGAAATTACTAAGCAATTAGCAGATTTTCAAAAAGTTGCTGTTAATAATGCTGTGCAAAATATTAGAGACTATGGTGGTGCATTTGTCTCTGATGTAGTCGGACTTGGTAAAAGCTTTATTGGTGCTGCAATAGTTAAACGTTTTGAACAAACAGAACGCGCACGTCCTTTAATTATTTGTCCTGCACCACTGATAGAAATGTGGGACAGTTATAACGAAGTTTACCAGCTAAACGCCCGTATTCTGTCTATGGGAATGTTGAAAGAAGACGAAGAAAGTGGGGTCAAGTTTTTATTAGATGATTTTAAATATAAAGATAGAGATTTTATTTTAATAGACGAAAGCCACAATCTAAGAAATCATACTACCCAGCGATATAAAGTAGTACAAGCATTTTTAGCCGCAGGTAAACGTTGTTGCTTATTAACAGCAACTCCGCGTAATAAGAGTGCTTGGGATATCTATCATCAACTCAAACTATTTCATCAGGACGATAAAACTGATTTACCAATAGATCCACCAGATTTAAAAGAGTACTTCCAGTTAGTTGAAAAGGGTATAAAGAAATTACCAGAATTACTATCTCATATCTTAATTCGCCGTACCCGCAACCATATCTTACGTTTTTATGGCTACGATGCCCAAACCCAACAAGCAGTAGATCCAACTAACTTTCGAGACTATGTTAATGGAACGCGACGTGCTTACGTTATTGTTGGTGGAAAACATCGCTTTTTCCCCAAACGAGAATTAGAAACCATTGAGTACAGCATTGAAGATACATATCAGGGGCTATACCAAGAATTACGTCAATACATGGGGAAGTCTCGCAAGCGCCAATTAATCAAACCACCAACAAACGAACTCAGCTATGCTCGCTATGGATTGTGGAATTATGTTTTGAAAGACAAACAAAAACAAGAACCTTATAACACTTTACAACGTGCTGGTGCCAATTTGCGAGGATTAATGCGGGTGCTATTATTTAAGCGCTTTGAGTCAAGTGTTTATGCTTTTAAAGAAACTATCAAAAAATTGCTAATAGTACACGAAAGGTTTTTAAGAGCTTTGTCACAAGGATTTGTTCCCGCAGGAGAGGAAGCACAAACTCTACTTTCAGAAGATTATAATCAAGCGGAAGAACAAGACTTGATGGATGCACTATATCAGGTTTCTGGTAAATATGACTTAGCAGATTTTGATGCCGAGAAATTACAACAACATCTTGAACATGATATTAAGCTACTCAGAAAAATTTTGGCATTAGTTGAACCAATTACCCCTGAGCAGGATGCAAAATTACAAACTCTCCTCAAGTGGTTATCTAAGCCTACTCTTAAAAATAAGAAACAGTTGATTTTTACTCAGTATGCAGATACGGCTAAGTATTTGTACGAGAACTTAAAACTACAATATAAACGAGATGATATTGATGTAATTTATAGCGGCAATAACAAAAATAAAGCGCGTTTAGTAGGAAGGTTTGCACCAAAAGCGAATAAAGAATACAAATTTAAGCAGGGAGAATCAGAAATAAACACGCTGATTGCAACTGATATTTTGGCAGAGGGTTTAAATTTACAAGATGGCGACTTAATTATAAATTATGACTTACACTGGAACCCAGTTAAGTTGATTCAGCGTTTTGGTCGAATTGATAGAATTGGCAGTGAGAAAGATATTATTTATGGATACAACTTTTTACCAGAATTGGGTATTGAAAGTAATTTAGGATTGAAGCAAAAACTGAAGAACAGAATTCAAGAAATTCACGACACTATCGGTGAAGATGCTGCTATTCTTGATACTACAGAGCAACTCAACGAAGAAGCTATGTATGCCATTTACGAACAAAAGGGTAAACAGTTGAGCCTCTTTGAACCAGAAGAAGATGAATTTTTGGATTTAAATGAAGCTGAGGAAATTCTTAGAAAGTTACAAAAAGATGAGCCTGAGGAATTTGAGCGAATTGCTAATTTACCACATGGTATCCGAACAGCTAAATTCTCAATGCAAAAGGGGACTTTTATTTTTTGTGAAGCTTCAGATCCGACTCGCCCTGATATCAAAGGCTATCAACAGTTGTTTTTGTTAGACAGCAAAGGAAATGTGATTTCACGAGAGATTCCCCGGATCTTAGGTGCAATTAAATCTGATCCCACCACAGATACCGCAACACTTCCTAAAGACCATAATTCTACTGTGATGGGTGTCAAACGTCAATTTGCTGAAGAAGTCAAGCATCGTCAAGCAGAACGAGAATACAACCAGCGTTTAACTCAAGGTCAAAGGTATATTTTACGTGAATTGAGAATATTTTTTAAATCATTAGCAGATGAAGAAGTAAAAGCTCATGTCAATATTTTAGAGCGGGCATTTCGGAGTTCTGTCACTCAAGCAATTAACCGAGAGTTAAATATATTGCGGCGCAACGGTTCAACCAGCCAGGATTTGTTTAATCAATTGGTGCAAATTTACCGCCAACATAATATGCATGAATGGTTGAATAACAATAGTTTGCCAGGATTATCTCAGCCAATTCCAATGGTTATTTGTAGTGAGGCTTTAGTATAACTTGATGAGATTAAGCTGTTCCACATTATAACTTACATAACATGGGCGGACAAGATGTCCACCCCACAAGAGTTTAGCCTCATTTCAATATGCAAACTAGATGTTTTTCAGATTATCTCCATTTACCGTTAAACTCAAGCCAACCTCTTGATTAAACAGTCTGCAATACGTTTTGCTGCACCTGGTTTTCCCATCCGTCGCAGCCCATTTTCGGCAATACGGTGCAGTTGATCTGGATTGGCAAAAAGCGATCGCACGACTTGTGCAACTTCCTGTGGTTGCTCTACCAGTATCACACTTGGCCCCAAAAGGCGACTTTGTGCTTCCGCAAAAGAAAAAGTAAATTGTGGCCCCTTGCCAGGAATTATAATCGCTGGTTTGCCTAAACCCACAAATTGTTCTGTTGCTGTTCCTGCCATCGCGATCGCTAAATCAGCCAAATGCAGACAATCGTTGTAGGCGGTTTGTGTTAAGAGCAAATACGCATTTTTTTGCTTAAATGTCAAAATTTCAGCATGAGGAAATTGAATTGGCGATTCTGGGTGAGGGTGAAAGCCGTGGGAGATGAGAATTTGGCGGATGCTTTCAAAGTGTAAACTAGGAGCGATCGCACCTAGAAACACCAAAGTTTTAGAAGTGCGGGCTTGAAAATCTCGCTCTTGAGAAAATGTTATCAACGTAGATACGGCAGTCAAAATTTTCTGCCAGTTAGCATAAGCTTCTGGAGGACGGGAACCTGGCAAGAGAGTTACAATTAAGGGCCGAGCTAATTCTTGCTGTTCGATATCAGCACCGTAAAACCTGGCAGTAGGAAAAGATGGCTCTAAATCATCCATCATTGGATTGCCCAAATCAAAAGCGGGAATAGGCCATTTTTTTAAAATTTGCGTAGTTAGTGAATCTCTGAGAAACACAGCCCTGCAAAGTTGGCGACTCATCAGCCAACGCTCCCAAGGATGATAAATAGAACCAGAAAAATTTTCCAACCAGGCAGTTTTATTGTTGCGTTTTAGTAACCCATTTTCATCCCGTACATGGTATTCTGATTTCGCCGTGCCAACAAAAGCATAGTTAGCACCGCTAATCCAAGCCAGCAATAGCGGTAGAATATCTCCAACAGCTAAAATAGCGCTCTGGTGCCCTAATTTTTTTTGAGAACTTACCCAATTGCGTATGGCTTGAATCTGGTGACAAGTTAGTTGTACTAAACCTCCCCCGATATCACGCATTAATTGGCGAGTATCCATGTATATAAAGCCACCAGAAGGCATCGCACGTACTGAACCGATGAGAGGAATATCTAATTTTTGGTAAGCATATCCTTCACCAACCAAAGGTAAGGCAAATAAAGTCGGCGGATTTTGCTGCTGCTGGAGTTGATGTAAAATACGAACTGCGATCGCATCTTCCCCATGACCATTGCTTAAAGCTAATAATCGCAATTGAGAAGTTGTGCCTTGGGTTTGAGATGTTAAGGGGAAGGATGACGCATCACTCATAAAGAAACAAAAATTTAATATCTACTGTCTTTTTGGGCAAGAGGAAAGAAATTAGGAGTTAGTACTATCCCTATTAACTAACCTCAGTACATAAACATAGTACAAATTCACTGCTAGTAAATTAGATTAGTATTTATGCGAAATTGTTGTGGTAATATTTTTACTTAAGTTACGGAGGTAGTCTAAAATATTAAGTCACAAACAGCAAGTATTGATGAGGTGCAGCAGTAAGAGGGTAAATGTTATATATAACACTAATTTCTTAGAAATTGCCGATCGCACTTTAAGATTCAGTCAGCTGTAGAAGTTGAGATTTTAAATTTTAGATTTCATATCGTGAGGTTAATAGTTTACCCTAATCTAAAATCTAGAAATGGATAGCCCAAACCCATAATTAAAAAACCAATCTAAAACACTATGCTAGCTGGTACAAAATTGCAGGGTGGGAAGTATACCTTAAACCAGGAAATTGGTAGAGGTGGCTTTGGTATTACCTTCAAAGCTACTCATCACTACCTAAATCAGGCAGTGGTGATTAAAACCCTCAACGAAAAGCTCCGGCAACATCCTGATTTTGCCAAGTTTGAGCGCCAATTTCAGGACGAAGCCCGACGCTTGGCAACATGCATCCACCCCAATATTGTCCGGGTTAGCGACTTCTTTATCGAATCTGGGCTGCCTTACATGGTGATGGAATACATTCCTGGTGAAACATTGGGAGAGGCATATGTTCTGCCAGGTATACCGTTGCCAGAAGCAACAGCAATTCATTACATCCGGCAAATCGGGGCAGCATTGCAAGTAGTGCATCACAACGGTTTGCTGCATCGGGACATAAAACCGGATAATATTATTCTTCGCCAAGGAACCCAAGAGGTTGTGCTGATTGATTTTGGCATTGCCAGGGAGTTTAACAGTGGCGTCAGACAAACTCACACTGGGATAGTTTCTGAGGGCTATTCTCCGATTGAGCAGTATCTATCCCAAGCACCGCGATCGCCTGCAACTGATGTTTATGGTTTAGCAGCAACATTATATTCCCTGTTGACAGGACAAGTTCCCATGTCCGCACTGCTACGCGATCGCGAACAAATGCCGACTCCCCGTGAACTGCAACCCCACTTGAGTGCTTCTATCAATCAAGCAGTAATGCGCGGTATGGCAATTGAGGCGAAATTTCGCCCCCAGACAGTAGAAGATTGGCTCAAGTTGCTACCTGAGGATGGAAAAATTCCTTTACCACAAACAGTAGCAACTCAAACGGTACCAACAATTAATTTATCAGTTCAGCAACACGAAGAAAATTTAGCGAAAAGGGCTGCAATTCAAAAACAGGTTTCAGCACCTCCAGTAAATGCTAATCCATTGCGGCGATCGCCAAAAATACTCGTTGGCACTGGTGTAGCTATGGTTGCTGCAACAGTTGGTTTTGGCATAACTAACGTGTTGTTTAAACCTCAACTGCCATCTCCCAAGCCAGTTTTTGAACAGCCCAGTGATGCTGCCTTGGAATTACAAACCACTACACCCTCCCCTACTAATTCCGCACAATCAAAAGTAGAATCTACACGTGTCTCTAGCTCTCCTCGGCGCAGACGCAGCCGTCGGGCAAATTCAGAATCAAATCAAAATCCTTCAGAAGAATCAGCTAAAACCAACTCGGTATCAACAGAAACTCAACATCGCAAATTACAAGAAACGACACCTGCTGCATCTAGCACTTCATCGCCATCGCTATTAGAAAAACTGCGGACAATTCGAGACACTCGTCAAACTCCTACCTCTACATCCCCAGAAAATAAGTCACCATCTTCTGGTAAATTTTTCCCTTCCCAATCACCCGCGAAAAGATCCAATTCAGTTGTTGTACCAACAGTACCGGAAACCAGGGAATTCAGACATTCAAATCCTCCTGCGATCAAAGTTCCAACTCAAGAACTTAAGCAAAATTTAAATACTGATGGTCAACTTTTTCAACCTAGTAAGGAAAATAAGGAAGATCCAAATCCACAAAAGCCACAATTTGAAAGTGAGTGAAGTACTACTGTGTCAACCAAGAATTGATGGGTTAAGGCAGACGCGGTGACGCGGAGAATTAGTTGAGCCGACAAAGAGCGATCGCCTTCAATACCCCATCAAAAATTACAGCAAATTTTATTTGAACCACAATTTTTTGTAGTGGCGGGTTTAGCAGATATCCTTTCGGTTTGAGCTAGAGATTGAAACAAAACCCGCCCTTAAAGTATCATGTGGTCTATTCATCTGAAAATGGCTGTAAACTAAGCGCAAGAGATTTAGCATTTTAACTTTGATAAAGAGCAAGAGCATTTTTGCGCAAAATCGCAACAGCAATATCATCTGCCTCATTTGCAGTTAAATCGCAATCCCTAATTGCTTCCTCTAGCACTTCTGCCAGAATTTGACGCCCCCACTTTGCCCCTAAATAATACAATTCTGGAATTGAATGGGCATCAGACGAATACATCACTTTACTAGTAGGAGTCAACTCCAATAGTTGTCTTAGTGCTGCACGCATTCCTGATACGCTTAAAAAAGGTATTGCCAAACCAAAATCTAAGTAAACTTGGGGATAAACAGAAGCCAAATATCCAGCTTCCCGCATATATGGATAAGAAGCATGAAGTAGAACAATAGGAACATCGCGATACTGGGGTGACTCCAATAAGGAGCGCAAGTAAAGAGGATTTGCTAATCGTAAATCCAAATCGGGATCGCCATAGCCAGTGTGAAATTGCACTGGTAATTGATATTTAGCAGCAATTAATAGCGCTTGTTGCAGCAGAAAGTCAATTAAGTACTTATTAGCAAGACGTAAAGGTTGATGCTCAAATTCTTGTTTGAGATCGTAAAAACTACAAGCAGCAGCCGCCAGAGAAACAGGTTGGATCTCCAAACCAGTGCGGTAGCAAGCAATACTCTTGAAACCCACAACTCCAGCAGGTGGTGGATCAATTTCACTCTTGAATTTTTCTAGAAATGTCTTAAAATCATCGCTTTTAGTAATTAATTCTTCTGCCAAAGCTTCCAGTCGCAAAATTCTTTTCACAGGAACAAATTGTTCATGCCATGAAAGTGATTGGATAGAGTTTGGTTGCAATCCATCATCTAAAAAAATCGCTTCTAGGTTGGCAGCATTAAAATAAAGTTTGGTTAACTCCTCTAGCCCCAAGCTTTTCCGACGCGCTAAGATTGCCTCCTCCTGTGGTTCGCACTTAAGCAAGGCAGCAACTTCCCGTAGACTGCGCCGATAGAATAAGGTATTGCGAGCGTGATAATTAATAATCTCTGGAGCGTAGCCCTCGGTAAAAGCGGCAGCATAAGGAGAACTGTTAGCAATTTCCGGGCGTAACAAATTATGGGCGTGTTGGTCAATAATAGGAATATCAGATAGATTCATCTAAAATCCTCGCTGTCGATTCCCGCCATCATTGCATTTGCAATTTAGCAGTAAGTTATTTACGAGTTAATTTTTATAATCACAGCTATACAGTAAATATAAACGTGTCAATTTGTCTGTCTATCGTAAAGAGGATAAATTCATCTCCCGTTAACCTCCTTCGTCGCTGTAACGGGAGTCAAGAGTGCTCCATTAAGATAGACAAAAGTGCGATCGCATTATCAACAAAAAAAGGGATATTTGTCTCATATCAAGTTCGGCTCATCACTTATCAGCAAAATCTCGTCGCCTCAGCCTGAACGATAAGTCATTAAGCGAACCTAATATCTATCCCTTTTCAAAAAATCACCCCGATCTTGAGTAGCTACAATCAAAACAGACGAAAAATAAACGGATAACGCACAGGTTCATTGGGTTGGCTAAAACAACGCAACAGTGCCCAAATTGTCAGCCCCCAGTGCAGTAAAAAGCCAAGAGCAACAACGGGGAAGAACAGAATTCCGCCAATGCCAAAGGTGAGCCAAGATAAAATCCCAATTGGAACTCCAACTAAAGTTGCCCAGAACCAAACATTGAAGTGAAAATTAATTGATTCTTTGGCATTGCTTTTAACAACTGGATCGTCGGAAATTACATTAATTGCAATCGGAATTCCAATCGACAACAGTGCTGTACTCAAGAAAATTGCCCCATGACACAGAGATGATAGTAACTTGCGCTTGTGCAAATCGTATGTAACTTGCATCCAGGTGGCTCCTCAATTCGCCTTTTAGCTTTGATTTTAGCGATCGCCAACTATGTTTAATATTGCAGGTAGCCGTACCTAGCAAGTTTTCGGGCTTTTCCTTGAGAGAGATTAACTTTGAATGTTACTCATCAACTATGAGTGATGAGGTTTACCGAACCTTTAGCACAAAAGCCTTCTGAAGGTTATTGATGCTTGGCTAACACAACACCACTGCGACAAGTCGGCAGAGCGCTTTCTTTGCAGTGGCTCCCCTAGTGGCGTGGTAAAGCTAAAAGGGTGCATTAAACCTCTTGTACTCATTCTAGTTTCAAATAAATCGACCACAGATACACACAGATGTACACAGATTTTATCGGTGTCCATCTGTGGTTGTAATTAACCGAGATCGCGATCGCTGCAAGAAGTCTACGTTCTTGGTAGTCAATTTCTGCTTATAGGTTGCTACTACGAGTCTTTGCGATCGCATCATTTTAGTCGTGTCAGTCCACTACGTGTATTTGAACGCACCACCAACTAACATTCAAAAATAAAATATGAGTCCTATATACCTATTAAAAGTAGCAGCAGAGATAACATAAAGTAAGACAAAGTCAAACAAAATCCTCACTTTAAATTACTTAACACAGGCGGTAACAATGGGTCGTTTAAATCCTTTATCTCTACAAATGCAGATTACTCGTATGTTTGAGCAAGGGCAAAGTTTTTTTGCCACAACTAAAGTACAGGAATGGTTGAAAGAACGGGGACACAATCCCATGGATTACGACATTATTTTTCACCAAAAACCAGCACCTCCCGGTTCCAAAGAAGTAATGGTAGTGCAAATAGAATTGCGGCGCAAAGATGGACAACCCGTAGATTCCTGGTTACAAGAACAAGCAAATTTACAAGCCTAAAATCTCGAATTTTTAAATTAACATGGCAGCCAATATTGATGAATCAGCCACTTATGAAGGTGGGTGTCACTGTGGTGCAGTGCGCTTTCGAGTAGTAGTTGACAAACACAAAGCCGATGATTGCAACTGCTCAATCTGTAAAAAAAAGGGCTTTTTACATTTAATTGTGCCACAAGCTAAATTTACTTTATTGCAGGGCGAAGATGTTTTGACAAATTACACATTTAATACAGGAGTTGCCCAACACAAATTTTGCCGTATTTGTGGAATTCACTCTTTTTATATTCCTCGCAGTCACCCTGACTGTATTGATGTCAATATTCGCTGTTTAGATGGCGATGTGATATCTAACTTTGAAATTGTGCCTTTTGATGGAGCAAATTGGGAAGAGAATATACATCAATTACGGTGAGTAGAGAAGGGAAAATGTACGAATTTAATGTAGGGAGTATTATGCCGTAGGCTAAGGCACCTTAAAGTCTTGACGGTGCTTTGTGTTACGCAACAACACACCCTACGGCAAATTTATATTTTTATTGCAGACTTACCTACCTGTTTTTCAACCTTAATTTCTGCTGAAACTAAAATAAGAATAATTTTGTCAAACTCTTAGCTTACCCATACTCTAATCCTTAGCAGCCTATAATTTCTTAACTGCTTTCCTGGCTGATGATACTCTCAAAATAGGAAATAGCAGTATGTCTGAACATTACGACATTATCATTATTGGTACTGGTGCTGGCGGTGGAACTCTTACTTACAAATTGGCGCAAAGTGGTAAGAAAATTTTAGTGCTCGAACGCGGGCCATTTTTACCCAGAGAGAAAGCAAACTGGGATACTAAAACAGTTTTTAATACAAACCGTTATCATAATTCTGAAGTTTGGTACGACAAAGACGGTAATGAATTACACCCCGGCATGAGTTACTTTGTCGGAGGTAATACCAAAGTTTACGGTGCAGCATTATTCCGTTTACGAGAAAGAGATTTTGAGAAATACCAGCATCAAGACGGCATTTCGCCAGAATGGCCGCTTAAATATCGTGACTTTGAGCCTTATTATGTCCAAGCCGAAAAACTTTACCAGGTACATGGTAAAAGTGGAGAAGATCCAACGGAACCATTTCGCAGTGAGGAATATCCTTATCCTGCTGTCAGCCACGAACCCCGAATTGAGGAAATCAGCGACGCACTGAAAACCCAAGGGTTGCATCCCTACCATACCCCTATCGGTATTCGCTTAAACGAAGCCCAACGCTACTTGAGTGCTTGTATCCGTTGCAATACTTGCGATGGTTTCCCTTGCCTGGTGCAAGCTAAATCTGACGCAGAGGTGAGCGCAGTACATCCCGTCATTGGGCAAGATAACGTCACATTAATTACAGAAGCTAAAGTACTAAAACTACTCACCAGTTCCTCTGGACGAGAAATAACAGGTGTAGAAGTAAACTTTCAAGGACAGAAACGGATATTCTCAGGGGATATTGTCGCTGTAGCTTGTGGTGCAATTAACTCCTCCGTACTACTGCTCAAATCTGCAAACGAAAAACATCCTCACGGATTGGCAAATAGTTCTGGTTTGGTGGGACGGAATTTTATGAAACACGTATTAGGTTCGATTATTGGGGTAGCCAAAAAGCCCAACCCTACAGCTTTTCAGAAAACCCTCTCCATCAATGATTTTTACTGGGGCGAAGAAAATTATGACTATCCAATGGGACAAATTCAAACCTTGGGCAAAATCAGCAAAGAAGCACTAGAGGGAAATCCAGAAGCTTACGCGCCACTGACACCAGAAGAAGTTGCAACTCATTCCATCGATTGGTGGATAACAGTAGAAGATCTACCCGATGCCAACAATCGTGTGCGCGTAAATGGTGACAAAATTATCCTTGAGTATACAGAGAACAATAGCGAAGTTTACAACCGTTTAGAACAACGCTGGATTGAAACTCTCAAATCTATCGAATGCGGTCAGCAAATCATACCTAACTGTTCCTATTTTGTCAAAGGTGGTAAAAGTTACTTTACAGGTAAACTACCCTTAGATGGTGTTGGGCACCAGGTAGGTACGTGCCGCTTTGGAGAAGGTCCTAAAACCTCCGTATTAGATTTAAACTGTCGCACTCACGATATTGACAATCTTTACATTGTAGATGGTAGCTTTTTCCTCTCCAGTGGTGCAGTCAATCCTACATTGACAATTATTGCAAATGCCTTACGTGTCGGCGAACACTTGATAGAAAGAATAAAGTAAAACCTTCTATTTGCTCTTCCTCTGCGTTCCTTGCGCCTCTGCGGTTCATTAATTTTCCACATTCTGGGAAAAACCACCATGACTATTAATCAACACGACATAGTAATGCAACCAGGTGAAGGTTCTTCTTCCTGGGTACTTGGAGACTTGTACACCTTTAAAGCGCTCGGTGAAAATACAGCCCAAGCCTATGGGCTAATTGAAATTGTCATGCAACCCCACAGCACGGTTCCACCTCATATACACACGCGCGAAAACGAATCTTTTTACATTCAAGAAGGTGAAATAGAGTTTCAACTTGGGGAACAAACAATTGTAGCTACACCTGGAACTTTCGTTCATTCCTCTAAAGGGCAACTACATAGTTTTCGCAACATCGCTGTCAAACCAGCCAAATTATTGTGCTGGGTTACTCCAGCCGGGTTAGAGAAATTTTTTATCGAAGTGGGTACAACAGTTATGGCGTTAAATGCTACACCTCCTGCTGTGACTAACGCTGATATTGAAAAACTGCTGGCAACTGCTCCTAAGTACGGTTTGGAAATTCTTCCTCCACCTGCTCAAGAGTAGGAGCTTAGGAAGCGATCGCCCGCACAAAGACTAATCCATATGGAAAGTTTAGATCAAAAATTTGGAACAAGAAAAATTTATGATGCAGCAACAAAAAATAACAGGCAAAATCGATCCGCGAACTTTAATAGAAAGCAGACTGCAATTGCACTACGCTGTTCAAGTTATAGATGCGATCGCCTCAACTCTAGCAGAGCCAAAACCAGACTACAGTCATACAAGTTTTGGGTGGAACTCTGAATTAAAAGTTTTTGTAGGAGAACTCATCCCAGCAGCAAAATCATTTCGAGTAGCTCTTGAACCAGTCAGCCTTACGTCATTGATTCTTGATGAGCAAAATCAAAAGATAGCTGAATTTTCTCTCCATCAAAAAACTTTAGCAGAGCAGATAAATTGGTACAAAAAAGAAATTGCCACATTAGGTGCTGATGCAGATAAAGTTGTTTTGCCTTCCTATCCAAGAGCTGATTTTCCTGATGATAAAATTGCTCATGGTGCTGATTTTGATGCTAACAAGGGCAAGTCTGGCAGACAAGAATTAGCAAATTACTATGCTATTACTAACTTACTTTTACAGGAAATAGTTGCAAAAGAAGAGGGAGCATCATCGATTCACATTTGGCCGCATCATTTCGATATTGCCATACTTGTTACTGTTGGTAATATATCTAATGGTGAACCAATAACTGTGGGTATTGGTATGTCTCCGGGAGACACTAATTATAACGAACCATACTGGTATGTTTCTCCCTATCCTTCCCCCGAAATAACAAATCTTACTGAATTAGCAAGTGGTGGTTTTTGGCATACTCAGGATTGGGTTGGGGCTGTTCTCAAAGCGTCTAATGTCAGTGGTGAAGGAGAAGAAAAAATCAAACAAATTCAAGCTTTTTTAGACTCTGCTTTGCAAGGTTCTAAAAGCCTTCTCAAAGTATAAAGAATTCAGAATCCAGAAGTCAGAAGAAAAACTATTGCAATTAACAAGTCATTTCTTTTTCTAGTATTTATCATCGTACTTGTGCTTCTGTCGCCTGGATGGATTAACACAAGTCTGTTCTACCATAATCAAACCACAGCTTCTATTATCTCCACAATATCTAAGGAGGAACCAGCAGTGATGAAAGTAGAAGAAATTCACTCAATTATCCAACAAGCAGCTCAAGCTTGGATGACAGGAAATGCTGATGCTTTTGCTGAGTTATTTGCATCAGATGGAAAGTTCATTGTTCCTGGTAATAGTTATGTGGGACGAACTGCAATTCAACAAGTAACGGCTGAATTTGCTGCGACTCATTCAGGTGTAAAAATTGAGATTAAACAAATCCTCATTGATGGCGATCGCGTAGCTGTTGAGTGGACTTGGGAAGATACAAACAACGAAACAGGCAAACAGCAAAAAGCAGAAGATGCGATTCTAGTTGATTTCAAAGATGGTTTAATTACTCGCTGGCGAGAATATATAGACTCCAATATACCCTCTAATTCTGGATCTTAAAATTCTATTTTTCAAGCTAAATCGTAACTAAATCGGATGTTGTCTTTCTCGATGCCGTCGAGTACGACTTGAAGCCCACCCATACGAATCATCCACTCAAGACGATGATCGCGGTACTCACGTTTGAATAGTCCCTGTTCTATGAGGTGCGAAAATTGATCTAATCCAGCAAGGGAGTCTTTTGCTTCCTGCAACGTTTGCGCGACACTTGGACGCACGTTAACGCGTTTGAACCAATCGGCAAGTGGGGAATTTGCTTCTAGTGCGATCCCGAATACAGTTGACGACAAATTGAGGTGGGGAACGATACACAGATCGCTCCAGCCAAAACGATCGCCATTGAACCATTCGCGATCGCCTAGCTGTTTGGTTAACCATTGGCGACACTTCGCGGCTTGTTCTTTGGCATTGCCAACGATAGTTTCGGCAAGTTCACCCTTCGCCCTACCAAAGAAGTTGATTTCACCCAGCCCCCAGTTAATAGGCTCGTAGTAGGTATCCATAACATCTTCGATCGTGCGGGCACGCGCTCGCTCCAGTGGATTGCTCGGCAGCAGTTGTGGCTCAGTCCATTTTTCTTCGATGTACTCAAGAATGATTGTAGAGTCGAATATCTTGGCATCGCCATCAAGAAGAGCCGGTATTTCCCCACGAGGATTGGCTTGGAGGAACTCGCTGCCTCCAAATCCGCCTCCACTAAACTCAGGTGCTTTGGACTCAAACTCAATCCCCTTTTCGCGTAAGGCGATTTTAATCTTCTGTACATAAGGAGATAGTGGGTGTTCGTAGAGGACGATCATTAGTTAAGTTCTCCCTGCTACTTAATTAAAAATACTTTCCCTTGAATTTGAACAGCCTAAATCCAGAATTGGTGTACTTTTACTCTATTGAATACTCTCATGAAATTTAACAGAAATATCGCTAAAACACTACTATTAGCTAGTGTTGGATTTGCTGTTGCTTTTACACCGCATAATTATGCACTTTCGCAAATTGAACGGCGACAGGATGCACCCTCAACAGTAATTACCCAAAATCAAACCACTCAGCAAGTTGTTGCTGCTGTAGATTCGGTAGGAATGATAGTTTCTGATATGGATAAAGCTGTAGAGTTTTACTCCCAAGTTTTGTCCTTTAAAAAAATTTCTGATGTAGAAGTTTGGGGTACAGAATACGAACATCTACAAGGATTGTTTGGTGTGCGGATGCGGGTGGTGCGGATGCAGTTGGGTGATGAGTCAATTGAGCTAACAGAATATTTAACACCTAAAGGTAGACCCATTCCTGTAGATTCACGGAGTAACGATCGCTGGTTTCAACATATTGCTATTGTAGTTAGTGATATGGATAAAGCTTACCAGCGCTTGCGTTCGTTGAAAGTGCAACACGCCTCAACTGCACCTCAACGCCTTCCCGACTGGAATAAAGCAGCAGCAGGAATTCGCGCTTTTTACTTTAAAGATCCGGATGGACACAATTTAGAAATTATTTACTTCCCTCCGGGTAAAGGCGATCGCAAATGGCAGAAATCAACCAACCAATTATTTTTGGGAATTGACCATACGGCAATTGTTGTATCTAATACTGAGGCTAGCTTGAAGTTCTATCGGGATTTACTAGGTTTAAAACTGGCTGGAGAAAGCGAAAATTACGGCACAGAACAGGAGTATCTGAATAATGTCTTTGGGGCAAGGTTGCATATTAGCGGGATGCGATCGCCTAATGGCCCCGGTATAGAATTTCTAGAATACCTTACACCGCGAGACGGACGACCATTTCCTGTAGATGCGCGTGCCAATGATTTACTACACTGGCAAACAACGCTGGTAGTAAAGGATGCAGAGGCGATAGCGCAAAGGCTAAGGTTGAGTAAATCTGCCTTTGTTTCTTCGGGGGTGGTGAGAATTGCAGGGGAAAGGTTAGGGTTTAAAAAGGGGTTTTTGGTAAGAGATCCGGATGGGCATGTGATGCGGATAGTGGAGAGGTAAATTGGGATAAGGACAATTGGAAAAATGATCCTTACTTTTGACAGAGTTAAGTAAAGTTATTAATATCGTCCACCATTCACACAGTTAGAGAATAATAATTTTTAGTGAGGATGAAAACTGAAGAAAGTAATTTATGGAGTGCTCTAATATAGGACGTAAATAAGGAAAATGGCCCTTACTTTTGACAGAGAAATATATGGCAAGCTCTTGGCTGAGTTTCAACCAAAAGTGATTACATCAGAAGAAGAATATGACTTTGCTCTAGAGGCTGTAGAAAAGTTGATGGGATGTAAAAATCGTTCTCCAGAGCAGACAGCTATTCTACAACTATTAGTTAGTCTCATTGAAGAGTATGAGAGCAAAAACTATTCAATGAGAGAATCATCTCCTCATGAAATTCGTTGAACATTTGATGGAAGTACGAGGAATAAAACAATCTGATTTAGTTGGAATTATTGGTTCTAAAGGAGTTGTCTCAGAAATTGTGAATGGCAAACGAGGAATAAGCAAAGCTCAGGCAAAGGCGCTAGCAGAGTTTTTTCATGTTTCTTTAGAACTGTTTATTTAGCTAAGATACATGATGTTAATAGTTTTCAACATATGTGATCGCCTTTAAAGAGAGCGCCTTTCAAAGCTGAACATACAGCCATAAATAATCGGGAGAAACTCTAGCGTTTACTTCAACGAGTTCCAACAACTTATCCAGCTTCTCTGGAGTCAAACCCAATTTCTGAGTTTTTGCTCGTACTTTTTCATTTCCTTTGAGCTGAAAGAAAAGTTGCTGTACTTTTGCACCATCAATTTTGGATAAAGTGTCGTTAATTTTAGCTACAAGTTTAGTTTTAAAGAGATATTCAAAAGCATATTTGACTAGTACTTTGTACCACTTGCCCGAATCACCAGAAACTTTCAGTTTGGTGAGGTTAACATTAATTGTTTCATCAACGACGGTTGCATCGAGTTCTGCTATCCCCACAGCAGTAATCGATATCCAGGGAGTATGATGCTTTCTACGAGTAATCGGATTGACAATAAAAGTTTCTCTGAATTTACCGTGGGCTTTGCCATTGATTAGAAAACCACCTTCTCTGAGAAAAGCTTCTAAATCTAGTCTGATGTGCTGCAAATCTGTGTTTTTCTCATGTTCGGCTGCAAACTTTTTAAGTTCAACATTAAGAGGTTGTAATATTTGTAAGGCAGGAATACCAATCTCAAACAGTTTATTTTCCAGATCTACGTTGATGGGAAACTGATCGTCGATTTGAGATAGATATTCGTCGGTTACCTGAATTGCCGCGCTTTTGTTCGTTGTCTGGGCAACATCTTCTTCAGGCTGTTCGTTAGCAAGAGAAACATCTTCGATAACTACATCATTTTGCTCTGTTCTTTCTGCTACAGGTTCCACAGAAGGTTCAGGTGCAGTTGTTTCTGTTTGTTCAGCTTTTTGAATGCAGGTTGCCAGTTCTCTCTGCATTACTTTATTTTCGATATCTGCGGAATTGTACTGAACTACCACGGAAGCATTGGCAGAATTAACACGTACATCTGTAACCGCGTCGAGAGACTTTATTAATTGCTGTAACCGATCGCCATAGTCGGGATCTGTTCTCAGATGAGGAACTCTCATGCGAATTCTTCCGGCGATCGCGTGTACAACTTGATAGTCAATTGTTTCTGATTGAACTGGCATAATTACAAGTCCCTGATACCTAGTACCCAGTATCTAGTAGCTGTTCCCAATCTTTGCTTGTCTACTCAAGTAAAGAATATCCTGTCATAGTTCTGATGTAGCTGACAACTTTCTCATAGGAATCCGGAT
Source organism: Chlorogloeopsis fritschii PCC 6912 (assembly GCF_000317285.1). GTDB lineage: Bacteria > Cyanobacteriota > Cyanobacteriia > Cyanobacteriales > Nostocaceae > Chlorogloeopsis > Chlorogloeopsis fritschii. The sequence goes on from NZ_AJLN01000061.1 coordinate 31,401, forward strand.
TACTTGCTGGGTTGATGATGATCGGAATAATACCGTCTGGCAACCAAAAAGTTATCCTACCGTTGGCTGGTTCATAACAAAAAGAACTGATGCACTTAAGATTAATTAGATATTCATTTCTCTCGTAATATATTTTTACCCAGTGGTTACTAGCTAATTCTGGCTGTGTAAATTGTTCTACATACTCCAGAATTTTTTGGTAATCTTGTTGATTTGTTTGGGGATTAATAATGATCGGGATAGCGCTATCGGGCAACCAAAAAGTTACTCTACCGTTTTGCTCATAACAAAACGCGCTGACACGCTCAAAATTAACTACATATTCTCTCCTTTCGTAGCTGATTTTCATCCAATACGCCACAAAATCCTCTCATGTTCCAAATTTTTCAGGAACTTATTCTGATACACCACCTTTTTAAGTAGCCATCATAAACTGCTTTGTGGAGGACTTTAACCCCAGCAATGAAATTGATAACTGATAACTGTTAAAAAACTTCAAGAGGTATTTGTGTACCAGAAGAAGATTCAAAATGAGCGATCGCAGCTTCAATAAATCCTTTGAACAAAGGATGGGGTGCGCTAGGGCGAGATTGAAATTCGGGATGAAACTGGCAAGCAATAAAGAAGGGATGTTGTGGTAATTCAACAATTTCTACTAAGCGCCCGTCGGGAGAAGAACCACTAATCACATAACCAGACTCTAAAAACAGATTGCGGTAAGCGTTATTGAATTCGTAACGGTGGCGATGCCGTTCGTAAATCACTTCTTCTTGATACAGACGGAATGCCAAGCTATTAGGGAGAATACGACAAGGATATAAACCTAGACGCATTGTACCGCCTAAATCCACTACATCCTGCTGCTCAGGCAACAGGTTAATAACAGGATTTTCTGTATGAGGTTCAAATTCGGCACTATGGGCATCTGCAAATCCCGCCACATTTCTCGCCCATTCAATGACAGAGCATTGCATTCCCAAACATAAACCCAGGAAGGGAATTTGACGAAGGCGGGCATATTTAATCGCTTCGATTTTTCCATCTACCCCGCGCACGCCAAAACCTCCGGGTACAATTACACCATCAACGCCATCTAAGTGATTTTCGGCTCCCTCAACTTCCAATTTTTCTGAGTTTACCCAACGCAGGTGCAGTTCGCTACCCATGGCAATCGCAGCATGACGCAGCGCTTCCACCACAGAAAGATAGGCATCGCTTAATTGTACGTATTTACCAACAATGGCAATTTCTACTCGATGCTTGGGACTATACAACCTTTCTACTAAAGTTTGCCACTGACTCAGATCCGGTTCGCGTTGCTCCATGTTCAGCAACTCTAGTGCTTCCTGCGCTAGTCCTTCCCGTTCTAAAATTAGCGGTACTTCATAGATACTCTTGGCATCTACAGCAGGAATTACCCCTTCTGGTGGTACATCGCAAAACTCAGATAGCTTCTGTTTTAAACCTCCCGGCAAGGCGCGATCGCACCGACAAACTAAAATATCTGGTTGAATCCCAATCGATCGCAGTTCTTTGACTGAATGCTGTGTCGGCTTGGTTTTCATTTCACCCGCCGAAGCAATCCACGGTATCAAAGTAACGTGCAAATACAGGACATTCTGTCGTCCTACATCCTTGCGGAACTGGCGAATTGCTTCCAAAAACGGCAGTGATTCTATATCGCCCACCGTACCGCCAATTTCCGTAATTACTACATCAGGATTCGTATCTCTAGCTACTCTAGAAATCCTGTCTTTAATTTCATTGGTGATGTGGGGAATTACTTGCACCGTGCCGCCATTGTAGTCCCCGCGCCGCTCTTTATTAATTACCGCTTGATAAATCGAGCCAGTGGTAACGCTATTGAGACGGGACATAGAGGTATCGGTAAAGCGTTCGTAATGCCCCAAATCCAAGTCTGTTTCAGCGCCATCTTGGGTAACAAAGACTTCACCATGCTGAAAAGGACTCATGGTACCTGGATCGACATTAATATAAGGATCGAGTTTGAGAATCGACACCGAATAATCTCGTGATTTGAGCAACCGCCCCAAACTTGCTGCTACAATGCCCTTGCCGATACTTGAAACTACACCGCCGGTAACAAATACAAACTTCGTCATAATTCGTAAATTCTAGCAACTTCCCCAGATACACCCCGTCATTGTGCCACAGTATATTGTTGTCAGACTTATTTTATTTTGGCGTGAGATCACTTTTAGGATTAGTATTATTAGGTTCTATACTTTCTTCTACTGTAGTAGTTTTGGCACAAAAGCAATCCCTTCAGATTGTCTATCCTCCCGCAAACTACCAAACCAATAGCGATAAAATTTTTTTCATTGGTACAGCACCACCAACCGGACAAGTTCTCATCAATGGAAAACAGGTAAACCGCAGTAAGTCTGGTCATTTTGCTCCCAGTTTACCCTTACAGTTGGGAGAAAATCTCTTTACTGTAAGTTACCAAAATCAAGCAGTTCAGATTAAGGTAACAAGGCTTGCTACTCAACCTGAAATACCACAAGGGTTAGCTTTCGCTAAAGATTCCCTGACTCCAGCCAAAGACATAGCCAGACTGCCAGGGGAGCCTGTTTGTTTTAGTGCGATCGCTGCTCCTAATGCCAGTGTATCTGTGAAATTAGGTAATCAAACAATACCTCTTTCGCCTCAACTTCAACAAGTCCAACTGCCAAGTAATTTGGCAGCATTGACAGGAAAAAATCAGCCTTCTCAATCTACTGCTGGTAAATACGAGGGTTGCGCTACTGTTTTTGGGCAAAATCCCCTAGCTTATAGCCTACTTTATGGTAACAACATCATTTCTGGTGGAGTCGTCTCCGACTCTAGTAAAGATGTGGATTTGGGTAAACCTCAGTTTCAACTTACACTTAATGGTAAAACAATAACTCAGGAAGCCCCAGGAAAAATCATTATCCTTTCACAAGCACAACCGCAAGTTGTCGCAGTGACAGCAGAAGCTGGTGTTGCCCGCACCGGGGCGAGTACAGATTATTCTCGACTCACACCGCTACCCAAAGGAACCCAAGCCGCAGTCACAGGTAGGGAAGGAGAATGGTTGCGCTTAGACTACGGCGGCTGGATTAATAGTAAGGAAACGACAATTATATCAGGAGCAATTCCACCCCGCTCAATCATTCGCAGTGTTGGTTATCGCCCACTGAGCGATCGCACAGAGATGGTTTTTCCCCTGCAAATTCCCGTGCCGATTTCCGTACAACAAGGGAAACGCACTTTTACCCTCACCCTCCACAATACGACTGCCCAAACAGATATTATTCGCTTAGATGATAACCCTTTAATTTCTCGTCTCGATTGGCAGCAGGTAGCGCCAGGACAAATACAATATACCTTTAACCTCAAAAAAGACCAACAATGGGGATATAAGCTGAGATACGACGCTACAAGCTTAGTTTTAAGTTTGCGTCACTCACCAGTAATTCCTGACTCTAAACGCAAACCTTTATCTGGAATCAAAATTTTATTAGATCCCGGACATGGTGGGAAAGAATCAGGCGCATCAGGGCCAAATGGAGTTCTGGAAAAAGATGTAAATTTGGTAGTGTCAAAGTTACTGCGAGATGAGTTGGTGAAGCGAGGCGCAACAGTAGTGATGACACGAGAAGAAGATAAAGAAGTGTCGCTAGTTGAACGTCAAGAAATTATCAATCAACAAGAACCAACTATAGCTTTATCCATACATTACAACTCTCTGCCTGATAGTGGTGATGCTGAAAACACTAAGGGAGTGGGAACCTTTTGGTATCATCCCCAAGCGCACAGTTTAGCAGTATTTATACAAAATTATCTTGTCGAGAAATTAGAGCGTCCATCCTATGGCGTGTTTTGGAATAACTTAGCGCTCACACGCCCAGCTGCTGCCCCATCGGTGTTGCTGGAGTTAGGTTTTATGAGCAACCCTTGGGAATTTGAGTGGGTAACAGATGAGAAAGAACAGAAGAAATTAGCAAAGGCGATCGCACAGGGGATTGTCGAGTGGTTTAAAAGTGTAGAGTAAACCGGGTTTATTTTACTTGAGATTATGGATGTTAATAGAGGGCGATCGCGACTTGAGTTAACCTCATAAAAACTCAGGAGGTGGAACTATTTAAGGTGATTTTGGCAGTAAATAAGGTAAAACTTTAGATGCCTGCAAAAGATATTTATCACGATGCTGTTAAGAATGCCTTAATTCAAGAAGGCTGGATAATTACAGATGATCCCCTGCATTTAAAGTGGGGTCAAAAAGATATGTATGTAGATTTAGGAGCAAAACAACTCTTAGCAGCAGAACAAGGAACTAAAAAAATAGCTGTAGAAATTAAAAGTTTTGTCAGTCCCTCAGAAATGGCAGACTTAAAAGATGCCATTGGCGGATTTATCATGTATCGTGCTGTAATCAATCGCCTGGAACCAGAAAGAACATTATATTTAGCAGTACGTGACACCGTATTTGTCACTTTGTTTGAGGAACCAATTGGTACACTTTTAATAGAAACTGAGAATCTAAAGTTACTCGTTTTTAATCCAGAGACTGAGAGGATTATCCAATGGATACCTTAGATAATTATCGACGCATCATCAAAGATGTGTTAGTACCTTACACACAAATTCCTTATTCCTACGCAGCTATTGAGTGTAAAACAGTCTTTGATAGCGAAAATGATAGCTATTTGCTGGTAACTCTTGGCTGGGATGGTGCGAAGCGAATTCACGGGTGCTTAGTTCATATTGACATTATTGATGGCAAAATCTGGGTGCAACGAGATGACACAGAAGATGGCGTAACCTACGAATTAGAAGCTGCCGGAATTCCCAAAGATAAAATTGTCTTAGCTTTTCACCCGCAAAATGTGAGGCAACACACAGGATATGCTGTTGCATAAGTTTAACCCATGAATTTAGAACGAGGAAAGTGCAATTGACGTGCTACGGTTGATTTTCGACTTCTGAACAAAGTTTGAATCTTATAAAGATTATGGCAACTTTAACCAGTATATAAAAGTGAAGCGATCGCCTCACTCAAAATCGCTCAAGTCATCTACTTTACACTAGCGATCGCCATTCCAAATCACTACCAAGCTGACGCATTAATAATGTGAGCCGATACATTAACAATGTCAGTCGATGCATTAACAATGTCAGTCGATGCATTAACAATGTCAGCCGATGTATTAACAATGCAAGCCGATACATTCGTAATGTAAGCGGTTGCATTAAAATAACACAGCGATGCAAATGTTAAACTACAAGATTTCAAATTGGATAAGCACAGATGCACACGGATAATTTATCTGTGTTTATCTGTGTCCATCTGTGTTCGTTACGATCATAAAATTGGATTTTGCAATCAATCTATTATTTCGTGCAACTCAAGTTATTAGACTACAAATCGTAGGTGCACTGACCTTTATAATTTTTAGTTTACCCGTGCTTTGGCGCTTCGCACAGCACCCCTTATACTTCGTACGATTCCTCTTCTTTGTGTCGCAATTTTTCTTTTTACCCTGCTAGGGCTTGGGGAGTATCAAGTAGAAGTTTGCTCACCTGCTTTTTGCTGCACTTGCTCAACTGATAAACCTAAAGCCTCCGCTATCTGTTCCACAGTCAACCCCAACGCCAACAAGCGGGGTATTGCTTCTAGCTTTCCTTCTTGTCTACCTTCTTGTCTACCTTCTTGTCTACCTTCTTGCCTTCCTTCTTGCCTTCCTTCTTGCCTTCCTTGTTCTCTGGCTTCTTGCGCCACTTCTTGAAAGTATCTTGTCTGCTTTAACTCTTTGAATCCAAACATAGTTTCTAACTCCTGGCGAGTCATTTGTGGAAACTTTCATTTGCTAACGAGCTTGTTGATTTTATCTCTTGAGCGTGCAATATCGGCATTGTCAACAAGCCCCATGCCAAACCTGTTATCAACCCAAAGACTGTAACAATGTAATTATTGAAGCTCCACCATCCCAAAACTTCTGCTGCTAATTCCAACGGATAAGCCATCATCAAAACACTGGCAAGGGCTACACCACTCCAACCATATTGATGCAACCAGTAAAAACCTTTACCGCCAGTCACCCCACACAGTAAACGAGTGAGCAGCAAACCCGCTACCGTACCGTAGCAACGCATACACACAGCCATAATAAACGGTGCAGCTAAGGCTACTCCCATGTCTGGTTGTGGGCAAACATGACTACCCATAAAATAAATAATGTCCGCAATGACAGGTAAAATTGGTAATCCGGATGCTGCTAGAAAAGGTGCAGCAAGTGGCCCTACCACCATCCCCGCTAATAAAATGTCTGCAACAATACTTACCCAGCGAATTTCTAACTCTCTGTTGAAAGCTACTCCTTGAATCATAACTTCTTATTTTGCTTTAATTTTACTTTCAATAGATTAATTACTACATCAAAATTATTTTATCAAAATGCGATCGCCACTTACAGACCACAGATTGTAGATTGTAGGGTGGGCATTGCCCGTCAAAGCCTATTTAGTAAATTTTAAATATTGGAGAGCAATGCTCACCTTACAGAAAACTTAAAACTTTATCTAATATATTTTTAACGTACCTTCAGTATCTCTATTATGCTCATCATTTCAAATTCAAAATTTATTAAGGTTTTTGATTTATTAATAATATCTAAAACACCACAAAATACTTAATATTTATATTCTTGTGTGTTGATTGCGATCGCATTAATTTTGCTGTTGAAATGTTCATCAACGAACCGCAAAGAACACTAAGAAATAAGAGTTTGAGAGAGTATGTGCGTAAGTCCTGTATTTATTATGAAGATTGAGGTATTCGGAGTTACTATGGTATGCGATCGCGACTAGAACATCAAAATACCTGCCATCAGTCAACCTGCACAATATGAGTTGATTTTTAGCACCCAAAATCCAGAGCTTTCATAACAACCAAAACTTGTATCAGCATTCATTATAGTTTCCCGGCTTAAGTTAACGGTAAGCCGGGAAAATCCTCTATTAACTCACTTTGGTAGTGTACGGACTTGTTAATTTATCCAACTGCTGCACCAACAGACTCAGGAACAATCCCACATCTGTGACAACACCCAAAGATTCTACCGAACCTCGATCGCTTAATTTCGTTACCACTGCTGGGTTGATATCAACACACACCATTTTCACGCCCGCAGGTGTCATATTGCCTACACCAATAGAATGCAGCATCGATGACAACATTAAAATCATTTCTGCACCTTTGAGCAGTTCGGCATATTCTGCTTGTGCTTTGAGCAAATTCATCTGAGTATCGGGTAAAGGCCCGTCATCGCGAATCGAACCAGCAAGGCAGAAAGGCACATTATTCTTGACGCACTCATACATAACACCACTATTAATTACCCCAGCTTCCACAGCTTTGGCTATGCTGCCGTAACGCCGGATGGTATTAATTACCTTAAGGTGATGGCGGTGTCCGCCCCGTACTGCCACACCCCGCTTCATATCAACGCCAAGGGAAGTACCCATCACTGCTTGTTCGAGATCGTGAACAGCGATCGCGTTACCTCCCAATAGTGCCTGCACGTATCCTTCTCTAATCAGCCGCGATAGGTGTTCGCCGCCGCCAGTGTGAATTACTACAGGGCCAGCTGTGACAACTACTTTACCACCTGCATCTCGGATTTTACGTAATTCCCAAGCTACTTGTTCTACAACCAGTTCCACGCGCCGTTCGCTGGAAACGCCCGCCGACATAAAGCTAAATTCCTCAGCATTGCGTTTTTCTCGCGATTCAGTCTTGCGGATGGTGCGGATACCTTGCACATCCACAACTACTTGCTCGCCAATTTCTAAATCGCGCAATATTTTACACCGTGCTACCAAACCTTGAGGAGTTTGGGAAATAGCGATCGCGCCATCCATACGTTGATTTTCTACTTTGATCCATTCACCGTGAATTCGCACCTCGGTGGGGTAAATCGTAGTGACATAAAAATCATCGGGAGCAACACCAGCGATTGTAACTGGTTCTAGTTTGGCATCTCGTTCGTCTTGAGGTAAATCTACTGCCCCCAAGTCAATTAACTGCGAGATGATTTCTTCCATCACATCATGGGAAGGTGCTGTCACCTTCACTTCTGCTTTGGAAGTACTTTGTCGTTGTTCTCCCAAGTTGAAATTCAATACTTGAAAACTACCGCCACTGTCTACAATCAAGTCCAGAGCACGGTTAATTAAGCCAGCATCAAGCAAGTGTCCTTCCATGCGAACGATGCGGCTTTCGACGAGCGTGTTGGCATGAACTTCTTCTCTAACTGGTTCTGTTACCCGTAGCGTTAGACATTTTGCTGCACCACCCGCTTTAAGAAATTCTGTGAGTGGTGTTTCCAGGATCTGGAAACCAATATCGGTAAGACGTGCTTTCAATGCATCGCTAGCTTTGTTCATCACTACAACACGGTCTACATTTACCGCGTTGCAAGCAAAGTTTACTGCATCAGTTTCATCAATGGCGATCCGCTTTTGGGGTGCTACTCGCATTTCAATTAAACGATTGGAGTAAGAATCAAAAGCAGCGGGATAGTAAAGCAAATAGCCGTCTGTTAAAGGACAAAAGCAAGTATCGAGGTGATAGAAGCGCTCATCTATTAATCGCAGGGATAACACCTCGATATCCAGCCATTTTGCAAGGTAGGGATGAGAGTCTAATTCTGAGCGAAAGCCGTACCCCGCCCATAGCCAACGTCCTTCCCGATCCAGCAGTGCGTCCCCTGCTCCCTCAAAAGGCAAGTCTTTAGGTAGTTCGTAGACTTTGTAACCATTTTCTTCAAACCACTGTTTGAAATAGGGTTCTTCTCCTTGGCGCTCTTTATGTAAAAAACGACTTAGAACTACATTATCGCCCAGTACCAAACCAGCGTTGGCAGTAAACACCATGTCAGGCCAACCTTTTTGCGGTGGCGCTAAGTCTACAATTGCATGATCTTTAAGAATTTTATGGAGGTTATGCCACTGCTCTACGGCGCGATCGCGCGATGACTTGTGAATATTCCCTTCCATCCAGGGATTAATCACATAGTCAACATCATAGTGGTCGGGGGGACACATTAAATAGCGAATCTGGGAATTCATAAAAAATTTTACAAGGGTATAGAAGCCATCGGTCTATGATTGAATACAGATTTTTGTAGATCTTATTCTGTAGAATTTGTTACTAAAATTCTACCTTCTGATAGTTGGAGGCTCTAAAAAGACTTCCATCCTATTCTATTACCCGCCGTAACAGAGGCTGCATTTTTAATTCTCTAAGCGCCAGCATTAGAAAAATTGAGAATCATGCTAGCAAATGATACTAAATCCTCATTTCAGGTCTTTTATTCCCATTAACCAATCTTTCTGGAGCTATTTACATCGGCACACGGGTTAACGGTTATAAACGGCTATATCTATATATTATTTAGAGAAGCTAAAAGGCGATCGCTGTCTACTTGCTCAGAAATATAATTTTGCTCTAAAAAAGCAAAAAAATAGCCCATTATATTAGCATCTCTCAGTTTATAAAACCTATAAAAATTGGTCAAGCTATCAAACAACGTAAATACGTCAAATAAACGCTAAAAAATTGCAATAACTAGCCTATTTTTTACATAGCTTAATTGAAAGTTAAATATTTATTAACTACAAAATTTAACAATCACTAGTACCTTTGCTCATATATCTATTTCTCAAATTTGCACTTAAATATTAATAATGGTGTTAAAAAAATTCAGATGCCTGAGTATAAAATATCAATCGATAATCAGTCAGACTCGAAGTCATGCAACTTTATAGACAAACAACTTCACGAATTTAATCTAGGTAAGATAGGGGATTACCAATATACGCCGCTGTGTCTATTGCTTCATGATTTAGAGCAAAAACTGATGGGTGGCTTGGACGCTTTTATGGGCTTGGGATGGCTCCATATTGGTAAGCTTTGGATAGCAGAGGAGTTAAGAGGTTATGGATATGGAAAAGCGCTTGTATTGGCGGCAGAGCAAGAGGCTATTAAACATGGCTGCTTAAATGCATATGTATTTACTTACAGCTTCCAATCTCCTGATTTTTACAAGCACTTGGGCTACGAAGTTTTTGGAGAGTTAGAGAATTTTCCTCCAGGGTATTGTCGATACTTCCTAAAAAAGAGGCTTGAAGTTGTTTGAGAATCCCGCCTTTACGGGGCGGGAGTACTTCAATCATGCGGGCAAAGTATAGCGTTGCTCAATTGCCGTTTTGATAGCAGCACGACTTTCGGATGTAGAACCGTTAGCAGTTTGTTCTATATTTTCAACTTCTTCAGCTAAAGATTCATCCTTAATTGCTTCTCGAAACCAGCGTGAGTAATCTCCTTGGTGTAGGTGATACAACCAAGTTTCATCATCTACACCATCTGCAATTTGGGTAAACAAAATCAAGTTCTGAGCGCGCAGATTCAATTTACCTTCTGCTCCTCGAAAATAAAAGCTTTTGTCTTGTCCCAGTTCTCCTTGCGCATACTTGCGAACATGACGGCGGCGTTCGGTATTTCCACGGGCAATGCGGAAGCAGAATGGTTCAGTATCTTCTCGAAACCAAGCGTAAACTTCTCCTGGTTCAAGGGTTTGGGGTGTGAGTTGTGGCGGACAGTAACCGACGACTTTACAGAATTGCTCAATGTTCTGTTCTGGTAAGTTGCCAACGGTGAGGATAGCATCTACTAAAGATAAAGCAGCAGGTGCAACTTGCTCGGGATGCACAGTAATTAGCATCAAGCCGTCTATATTTTGAGGTAAAGTCAACAAGGCAGGGTTCCAAGACGAGGGCAGAAGATGGTGTGCTTCATCCACTACTATCCAATGAGGACGTCCTGTTTGCGATCGCAATTCCTGCAAAGCCGGTAGTAGTTCGGCAAAAAACGCTGGGCGATCGCCTAGAGCAATACCAAGTAAGTTAACAATTAGATTTTGATCGAGTCGTTCAAGTAATTTCAATACTTCTGTTAATCGTGGCGAGCGATCGCCATCACCTAAAATAACTGCATCGGCAAAGTTTTCGTAATCTCCTTCCGGATCGATAATGCAAAATTCTCTGCCACAATACAATCAAAACAATCAAATTGGGGAAACGCCCGCTGCAAATCATCTAGTTGTCTTCCTGTTACTAAAATCAGTTTTCTGCCAGAGGCTTGCAAGCGTTTTAGTGCTGCTAGGGTTTCATCATTTACCCGTCCATCTGTGGCAAGTGTACCATCGTAATCAGTAGCTAATGCAAGGTAACGCATGGATGTAGTAGTCATCTGCAGCTTTTACTCAAGAGCTTCTTTATCAAATTGCTGCAGTTCGCAACTTTTGTTATCCAGCTTTAGAAATAAAATTTTAGGACGATTGGGTACTGGGTACTAGGTACTGGTGATTGGGTACTAGGGTTTCGTAATTCCTAATCCTCTACAACGTATATATTCCTTCTGCCGTCTGTCATCTGCCTCCTGCTTTCAGTATTGCCACAGCTTGATAGTTTTATCTTGGCTACAACTAGCTAAAATATTTTTTTGAGAGTTAAAAATCACAGTTCTTACTTCAGCTTCATGTTCAGAACTGGTGAATATATAACGTTCTTTTTTCAAATCCCAAATGCTAATTTTTCCATCTTTACTCCCAGTAGCAATTACTCGGCTATCAGGGCTAAAGGCAACAGAATTAATTTCACTATAGTGTTTTGCAGAATGAATATGATTCTGATTTTTGAAATCCCAAATTTCTAAACTTTCATCACAGCCAATAGCCAACAACATTCCATCAGAGCTAAAAGCAACGGAGTTAACTGGAGCTAAATCAGTCACTAGTGGCGGACATTTTAATCGATGTTTAGGAAGCCAAATATTGATAATCCCGTTCTTTTCACCACTAATTAAAATTTCTCCATCAGGAGCAAAGGCTATTGTCTTAACTTCACTTAAATTATCAGCCAAAGTGATTTTTTTATAAGACAACATATCCCAAATTATCAAACTTCCATATTTGCTACCACCAACAAGTAACTGTGCATCTGGACTAAAAGCAACTGTCAAAAGTGTTCCTGGCTTTAAGTCAGGTTCTAACCGTGCCTTTTCATGAAGACGCTTTTCTTCTTTATTCTGGGAGTAATTCCAAAGCCAAACAGAGTTTCGGCGACTTAGATAAGTTCCACTCGCAATAAAGCTTCCATCTGGGCTAAAGACAATTGTACTTGGTAAAGAATTAGATGAAGCCCCTGGAAGTAGTGTTTGCGGATTATCTATATTCTCTAAATCCCATTGTTGAATAGTTTGCTCATCTGTGCGACTAACTAAATATTTACCATCTGGACTAAAAGCAATTGAACTAATAGGGAATTCAGTTTTGATAGATTGCTTAAGTGTTAAATTCTCATAAGTAACAGAAGATGATAAAAATTGATTGAGTTGAAATGCTTCTACTATTTTCAGTTTCAAAGGCTGTTTGTAATCAATGAAATCATTTAATTCAAAGGCAGTTGAAGATTTAGCTATAGTAGGCTCAGTCAATTCCAAAAATTCACGATAAGCTTTTCTGAATTGAGATTTTACTGATGTAATAACTTGGAGATTAATTGCTAGCTTATCTAAAGCTTCCCTAAAAACTAATCCTTCTATCAAATAAATTTCTCGTCCTACTGGGTCTCTAAGAATAGTTGTTTCGTCACCAATTTCAATATCTGCTTTTGTCGCTTTAACTATTTGAAAAACTAAAGTCAAATCTCCAACACTAGAACCAATAATTTTTCGACATATAGCTGTTCCTTCTTCTGTTAAATCTCCATTAGCGGCTCTAGCAAGTAAATTAGATATCTGAGCTTGGCAGATAAAATCTGGTGCAACAATTGTACGATAATCAAGATAATAATTACGACTAACTAAGAAATACCAAGCTTGAAAAGTCATACTCCAGCTCCCCCTAAATCAGATTCTGGATAGTCTCTGTGAAGGTTGTCACGAATTCTGAGAAAGCTATCAATTATATGCTGTAACGCAGTTTCTTCATTGGTGACTTTTTTGAGAGAGTCTTCTTTTTGACGGCGTAACTTTTCACTTTCTCTTGCAGCCTCGGCTTTTGCCTTAGCCACTTCTTGACGGGTTCTTTGAACTTTTTGCTCTACTTGTTGAATTCCTTTATCTGTCAAATTTAGTAATTTATTTAAAGTGTCGTTATCAAAGTTATATTTATCAGGTAAGAGATTTCTTCCTGCATTAGCTGCAACATTTAGAACTGTATTAGAAACCAATTGATTTACTTGTTCTATAAGACTGAACTTATGCAGTACTTCAGTCTTTCTTTGCGAAATTTCACGATGTTTTTCTTGAATATGGTTGATTTCTATTTGTAAATTATCTATCAAAACACAGGAAAGTGGAACTTCAATATAAAAAGGTTGTGGAACTTCCCCTGATAGCTTTTTCATTTCGCCATCTTTAAAAGTAGCAAAATTCATACCTAAAGAACTAACAGGAATTATTCTAACTGGACATTTTGCATCATTTCTTTGTTTAACAACATTTTTAAATTCTGGAACTTTTTTTAAAAGTTTATATCGAACATCAGAGAGGTCAAAACCTCCCTTATTGATAATTAAATCCCATTTACTAATGATAAAGTGAACAGGTATTTTTTTACATTTTTGGAGTAAATTAAGAATTGCTGGTAATTCTTTAAGTAGCCAAATTTGAAATAATTTATCATCGTTTCCTTGTAATAAACTAAGAATTTGCTGACCGTCGAGAATAGCTAATACTGCATCAGCTTCATCAACTTCACGTTGCAAGTCAATATTTAATTCTGGAGATTCATCTGCTGCTATCCCTGAAAACATTTTTTCTGGATAATCTTTATAAACAAATTGACACGCCTGATGAACAGATAAATCTTTGGTTTTGACACAACAAGTAAAAGTCCAATCAGTGATTTCTTGAGTTCCTTTTGGCCAAGTATCACCTGCAATAATTTCTGTGTAGTATGTATTAAGAAGCTTTCTTTGGAGAGGATTATCTACATCGAGAAAAAAACCATATTCTCCTTGAGTTGATAATTGCTTAAATAAACTCGCGAGAAATACTGTTTTACCTGAACCACTTGAACCAAGAGTAATAATATTGTACTTTTTCATAATTATCTAAACTTAAGTAAATGCCAAAGTATTTAATTATTAAATTAATAGATTTTAAACAACATCTTAAAAATATTTTTGATTTCATTTACATTCAATTTAAACTTCCAAAAAACATATGTCATCTGGAAAATTACTGACAAATTCAGATTTTCGTCAAAATATTTTCAGAAAAAATACAGAGATTAGCTAAATAATAAATAACCTAAACTTGAAGTGTTTATTTAAATAAAAAACTTTAACTTTTCCTAACCGTTATAATGATTCTATTTAAGTTTGTATAAAAAATTGGCAACATCCAAAATTTGCTGTGCTATTGAGCAAAAAACTACTATTACCTCTGGATACACAGAGGTAATAGCAAATCTTAGAAATTATTTTCTCTTTTTATAGTAATGATGTTTAAAGATTTGAATTGTGGAGCGATCGCATACGATATTATAGAAAATGTGAAATCTTAACCTAGTCTTCATCTCAAAGCAGTGCCAACTTATTCCAACTCGGAATTTAACAATAGTTTCACCCAGTCTTACGAGCAGGGATTGCAAAGAGTACTCGATCGCCTAATCGTTACAATGGAGCGCGATCAGTTGGTGAGACAAACCACAAACCACCTGAGAGAGTGCCTCCAGGTTAATCGCGTGGTTTTGTATTACTTTTACTATCAGTGGCAAGGGCAAGTAACCTTTGAATCCTTGAGTTCTGATGAATTTTCTATTCTTGGTTCCACGGGGCCAGATAATTGTTTTAACGATGAGTATGCTGCTTTATATTTGGCAGGAAGAGTAAGAGCGATTCCCGATATCGAGTCAGAAGCGATCGCTAGTTGTCACCGAGATTTTCTTCGTAACTTGCAGGTTCGTGCTAACCTAGTTGTACCAGTTTTAACTCCTAAGGGTTTATGGGGGTTGCTAGTAGCCCATCATTGTCAAGCACCTCGCTCGTGGACATCATCAGATATTGAATTGATCCAAAAAGAAGCACAAACTCTGGCAACAACACCTTGTATTCAAGAGAGTTAGTAGATAGTGGTTAACAAGTAAAAATTAACTATTAACTACTGTACGGGCGGGTTTAGAAGATAAGTTATCGGTAGTAACAGAAAGTTAATCAACAAAACCCGCCCCTATTAACTACTAACCACCTGCTCTCATGCCCTACTTAACATCAGCCAGCGCTATCCGTTCTCTAATTTTTGAATATACTAAAAGCTCAACTTTGTGGATAGATACAGAAGTAGCTGATTATAAAAGTCGCAATCCCAGAGTGTCACTGATTCAAGTATTAGACGATCCCAAAGATATGAGTGGCGATCGCATTCATATTTTAGATGTACTTGAACAACCTGATATTGTGATTGATTTTATTAACCAAATTATGGTGAATCCTGAGATTGAAAAGGTATTTCACAATGCTAGCTACGATTTAAAATTTTTGGGTAATAAAAAAGCAACTAATGTTACTTGTACTTTAGAAATGGCAAAAAAAATACCATACTATATATTGCCATTACCAGACTACCAGCTTAAAACTCTCGCCTCAAAACTATGTAATTTTCAGCAGATAGAGAAACAAGAACAAAGTAGCGATTGGGGAAAACGCCCTCTTAGTGAAGAACAAATAGAATATGCTTACCTAGACTGCATTTATCTAGCTCAGGTGCATATGCGTTTGCTAGAACTTACTCAACAAAGCAACCCCAATCCTGAAAAAGAAGACTTGAGCGCACTTGCAGCAAGATACCAAGAAATTGAGCAGCAATGGAAACTGTTGAATTCAGAGTTTGAGCATTTGCAACAGAGAATTAAACAGGCGATGCAAGCTCAAAATGTATCGGAAACTTCCGACTTCAAACTTACTAGTTACGAGCGCACAACAGTCAAAGTATCATTTGTGGAGCTAGCCAGGCTAGTACAAACAGAAGGTATTGTATTAGATTTTCCCATCACACTGACTCAAAAATTGCAAAAAGACTTAGGACAAAACCTGGAAGAATTGTCAGCAGATGTAGAGAAAATTACTGCTTGGCGATTAACTCCGAAAACTTATGAAAGTGACATTGAAGATAAGTAAATTTTGTCCCAAATTAAAAATATTTTAGATATTTTAAATGCAGTCTTTAAATAAAAGATGACAAAATGTTGGAACAATTATTCCAATATAACAGGACAAAATATTTGTTGTTTGTAATTTATGAAACTGCGTTTATGGGAGCAAAAATTTACAAGGATGGTAGTCAGTATAACTGCACTGGCTGCTTTGATTGCTATGGCGACGGTTTCCTGTACTAAGAAAAACGATGTATTAGTAACAGAAATTGGAGTTAGTCCTCCCAGGCGTCCAGTATCAAAACCATCAAAAGCAGCAGACTTTTACATCCAAGGTCAGTATAAGCATATCCAAGGAGATTCTCAAGGTGCGATCGCTGCTTTTACCAGATCGATTAACCTTAATCCAGATTATGCCCCAGCCTATAATAGTCGCGGGCTTGTGCACTTCGATATTGGAGACAAAGAGCAAGCAATATCAGACTACAGCCAAGCGATTCGCCTCAATCCCAATAATGCCGAGTTCTACAATAATCGTGGCAACGCCCGTGCTGCACTAGGAGATGTCAACGGAGCAATTGAAGATTACAATCAAGCCATTCGTCTTGCTAGCTCCTATGCCGAAGCTTACAACAATCGGGGCAATGCCCGCGCTGCGACAGGAGATAGAAACGGGGCAATTTCCGATTACGATCAAGCGATTCGCCTCAATCCCCAGTATGCTGCTGCTTACAATAATCGAGGCAATGCCCGCGCTGCCGCCGGAAACCAACAAGGGGCAATTGCTGATTACGACCAAGCCATTCGCCTTGCTCCTAAATTTGCTGCCGCTTATAATAATCGAGGCAATGCCCGCGCTACCTTGGGAGATAAACAAGGAGCCATTGCTGACTTACAACGAGCCGCAAATATCTTTCAACAGCAAAATAACGAGCAGTTGTATAAACAAGTCATGAACAATATCAGAGACTTTCAGCAGCAATAGGAGTTATGTGCGATCGCCCCATGTACATACTTGAAGCGATCGCTCTAGTTATCCTCAGTAAAATCATCAATTTTCAAGGGCTTTGTCTTTGTTGTTGAGGGGGAATTTGTCCTTGTGGTTGGATTGGTGTTTGTTGTTGGGGATTCAGTAAAGTTTGTGGGAGCTTCAGTAATGGATCGGTGACTAAATTCAAGACAGAGCCAAAGTTAGATAATAAAGGACTTGATTCCCCAGAGGATAACTGCCTAGCTGTATGCTGAAAACCTGTACCAATCGCATCCAAAGCCAAGGCAGCAACTAAACGCACAGATTGATTTGGATCTTGCAAACTACCCAATAAGTTAGGAACCGCAGATGTGGCTGCTTCTCCGATACAGGCGAGAGCAGAAGCCGCAAAGAAGCGAACTATTTCGTCTTGATTGCTCAATCCTTTGATAAGTCCAGGTACGATAGACACTGGATTTGTTACTACACAATTACCTGCTACTTTTGTCCTTGGTTTAGATTGTAGTTGGGCTTGCGGTTGAACTTGCGGTTGAGCTTGTGATTGAACTTGTGGTTGAACTTGTGGTTGAGCTTGTGGCTGAACTTGTGGTTTATCACCCTGCAACGCTTTAATTATTCCGGGCATAGCAGAAATAGCTTGTGTGCGCACATCGGAATTACCGCCTTGTAATCCTTGAATTAACACAGGTATTGCAGAACTAGCATCAAAGCCCGCCTGCGGTTGTTTGCCTTGCAACACCTGAAGTAAAACTGGTATCGCAGGAGAAACTTTATCAGGAGAAACGCTAATAGAAGGCTGAGAATTATTGCCCTGTAGAGGTACAGATATTCTAACGTCAGGAGAGTTTGTCAGTGGTACTTCCGATGCCTGCTGTGCCCAGCTAGTGCTAGTTACAACCAAGGGCGATGAGAGGCATAGCAAACCTACTGCCATCTGGGAAGCAATTATATTCAAACGAGATTTAGTTGGGAATTTTCGGTTCGTAAATTGAATCATAAATATATGGGTGAATAATTTCATCTTGAAGATGAATACACAACTCACCGTTTTAATTACGAACGTCACCTGAACAAAATTTTCTCATTTTTCTCATTACCATGCTCTACATGGTGATGAAAATTATGAGGCGGAGCCTCAATCAATGCTTTCTTGGGCTGCCAGCAATTTTTATAGGGTGGGCACTACCTAACTTTCCTCAAACCCTTATTGTTACATTGTGGACAGTGCCCACCTTACGGTTATTAATAATGGTGACAACTGAACCGTATTGCCATATAAAAACAACCTCCTGCATTGTTAATGTATCGGCTCGCATTGTTAATGCATCGACTTACATTGTTAATGCATCGACTTACATTGTTAATGTATCAGCTTACATTGTTAACGCATCGGCTTGCATCGTTAATGCATCGGCTTGCATTGTTAATGTATCGGCTTACATTGTTAACGCATCGGCTTGCATCGTTAATGCATCGGCTTGCATCGTTAATGCATCGGCTTACAAAAATAAGGCGGCTCTTTTGCAATTATCACACACCTCAAAATATATCCTTTTCACCTAAACCACCAGCCGTAGAATGTCGCATCATTAAACACACAATCGGAGAAACTTGTGTTCCCATTAACCCCCAGCGTGTTGTCACTTTTACTTGGAACTGATGCAGTAATTGATGACCTTTTTAAATACCTCGTCAACAGCCCTTAATCGCGCAGATACATTTACCTGTTGAAAGTCAAGGGAAAATCCTGTATGCTTATTGCAAACAATTATTATTTGTCTTGCAAAACTTTTGTTACTTCTGTTTTGCTAATTTTCCATGTCAAACACCATTTTACAGCCAGATAATACAAATCCATTTCCCCCAGTGGCAGAAAGTTCAATTCTCAATGCAGGTAATTATTTTTCCGAAAACCTCATAGACTATCCCCATGAATTAGCTCATGGTTACATTAAAGATATTAAGCTACATCAGGGATTTCTTCTCACAATTAGAGATTATCAAAATCATGAAACTCATATAACCGAAATTTCCGAGGCACAAGAACATCCTTTGCAGTTTTATTTTAGACTAAGAGGTTACGGGATCAGCAACATTGAATATGCCTCGGTAAAAGCTGGACAAACAGCTTTGTGCGGTTGTGGATTTTCTCCCAGGATGTTATTTAACATCCCACAACCCAATCAAGAAATTGATATTCATATTCAACCAGAATTATTTAAAACATTATTTGGTATTCAAGATGATGCAATTCTTGCACCACTAAAACATCTATTTCACCAACCAGATGAAGAATATTATACTCATGTGGGGACAATTACTACTCAAATGCAGGTGAGTTTGCAGCAAATTTGGCAATGTCCCTTTCAAGGTTTGGTTAAACAGATTTATTTAGAATCTAAAGTGCTGGAACTAATAGCTTTACGATTGCAACAGGACATAACGGGAGAAGCTATCCAAAGTCACCCAGACAAACCAAAGCGGACTGTAATTGAGAGAATTTATCAAGCCAAGGAGCTTTTAGAAAGCCGGATGGAAAATCCTCCATCTATGATGGAATTAGCAGAAAATGTTGGACTCAGCCCCTATCAGTTAAAACAGGGTTTCCAGAAAGTTTTTGGGAAAAGTGCTTTTCAATATTTACATCAATACCGCATGGAACAAGCACGTCTTTTGCTGTATGAAGGTAATATGCGCGTAGCTGATGTGGCAAATTGTGTAGGATATTCCCACTTAGGGCAATTTTCGGCAGCATTTAAACGGATGTTTGGAATTAGTCCCCGTGATTGTCTCAAGGGTAAGGTGTGAGCAATCTAGATTTTGTGATTTGTTTGTAGCCAGTTGAGTAAGTCAGCGATCGCCTTAAAATCTAATAAAGCCTCTCCCAGTGCTTCCAACTGTTCTAGCGAAAGACTGTGAATCTGTTGTTGAACTTCTTGGGGTAAATCTCCCACCCGTTTTTGCAGTAACCGTAGGACAAGTGCTTGCTCACCTTCGAGTTTGCCTTCGAGTTTGCCCTCTTCCTTACCCCGCTCGTAGCCAATGCGCTCACCTGTTGTTATGTAACTCATACGAAGCTCCTGCTCAAATTGTTTAAACTCTTGCCAAAATTCTGCTTCTAATCCTTTTGGTAAAATCATAACCCAATCAATAAATCGATAGAGGTTACGAATCTCCCTTTCTTGCAATCCTTGTTCATACAATCGTCGAATTAAGCTAAACTTCCAAACCTTACGTTCTAAGAGCTGTTTGGTGGTTTGCTGCGTCTTGAGATGCGCCATTACCACTGTCGCAAACGGATTATCACTATCTTGTAATTCACTCCATCGATTTTGATAATCCAGCAGTTTGACTGTTCCAAATCGAAAGTGCAGTCTACAATCAGGGTAATTGTAACTGTATTGATTTGGTCGCCATTTCAAGTCTGCATCGCACAAAATTGCTAGGCTAATGGCTGGTTTGGCAAATTTGTCAAAAATTCGCAGGTTGTAGGAAAACATCCTTTGTGCAAAATTATCTTCTGGTGTGGCTTGGATTTCGACATGAATTAACAGCCAAATCTCCTCTCCTTGAAGTTGCCAAACTTTGACTAACTTATCTGCATATCTTCTACCGAGTTCGGCTTCGCGGGCAATTTGTTGAAATTCCTTATCGAGAAATTCGTAGGGACGTTCCCAATCAATTAGTGCAGCTGTTTGGGGAAAGAAAAAATGCATGGCTTGGGGAAAGTAGGCTTCTAGGATTTCTTTCCACGGCGAATCATTATCGACTCTTTGGAGTTCCTCGGTCATGAGTTGATTGGTAGAGATTCAATCATAGGGGATGGTGCGCTGCCCGTCGTCCACTGTCAACAAAAATTATAGCCAAATGTCACCAGAGATAGATTTTGGAACTAAAACTACTTTTTTGGGATAATTAACCGCCATTTTTAGATAGACTCGCAGCCTGAAAAAACTCTAAACTCACCTTAATTTCTACTTGAGAAGATTTCTCTATAGCAATAGTCTTCCTAAAATACAGGTGTGAGAGTCATCAATGAAGTTACAAAAGTTACTATCAATATTATTTGTATCTGGATCGGCTTGGGTGGTGGCTATCAATGTTGCGATCGCTGAAAATGCCCAAATATCTAGCAGTAAGATTCCATATCTCAATCAAGTAGAATTTTTTAGTAGCAGCGCGTATCAGTTAGTACAAACTCCAAGTCAAGAGACTGTAACCATTACCGCTGTGAAAGCAAATCCCACAGATAAAGGTGTGGAGGTAATTTTAGAAACAGCACAAGGGGAGAAACTGCAAGTTACAAATCGCAGTACAGGTAATAATTTTATTGCAGATATATCTAATGCTCAGTTGCGTTTACCATCGGGAGAAGCCACATTCCGTTCCGAAAAACCAAATAGTGAAATTACTGAGATAACAGTTACAAATATTGATACAAATACTGTGCGGGTAGTTGTGGCTGGTGAGAAGGCTTTACCTACAGTTGAGTTATTTGATGATAATGCAGGGCTGGTCTTTGAGATTACTTCTGCTGCAACAGCAACGCAGCCACCACAGCAGCCGGAAACACCACAATCAGAGGAACCGGCAGCACAGCAAGATGAGCCAATTGAGTTGGTTGTGACGGGTGAGCAAGACAACTATCGCATACCAGATGCCTCAGTGGGAACGAGAACCGATACACCTCTACGGGATATTCCCCAATCTATTCAGGTGGTGCCGCAACAGGTACTGCGAGACCGTCAAGCTAGAAGCATCACAGATGGATTGGAAAACGTTAGTGGTGTAAACCCAATTAGTCCTGGATTGGCTGGAAGTAGAGACAATTTTACGATCCGAGGTTTTGAAATTTATGGCAACAGTCTCGTAAACGGGATACCTGAGGACATACTGAGCGATAGTAGTTTTGTCAATGTAGAACGGCTAGAAGTGTTGAAGGGCCCAGCCTCCGTTTTGTATGGGGAAGGTGGTCTTGGTGGAGCGATCAACTTTGTGACGAAACAACCCCTGCGCGATCCGTTTTATGAAATCAGTGCAACGATTGGTAGTTTTAATGATTATCAGGGAACCATCGACCTCACTGGGCCGTTAAATGATTCTAGAACGGCTCTCTACAGATTCATTGCTGGTTATCGGAGTGCTGAGACTTTCGTTGACTTTAACGAATTTACAAAGCTTTCCATCGCTCCCAGTTTGAGCTTGAGCCTGAGTCAAAATACAGACTTAGTTATAGAGAGTGATGTGAACAGAATGGAAAGAAATGGACAGCAACCTCCAGGATTGCCAGCAGTGGGTACTGTATTACCGAACCCGAATGGAAGAGTACGCCGTAGTTTTAGCTCAAAAGGGCCGGTAACAGATAACCTAACTATTGCTGGCAGAGTGGGGTACCGCTTAGAGCATCGATTTAACGAAAACTGGAAGTTGCGAAATGCCTTCCGTTATAGATTTTACAATGACGATGACCGAGGTGGAGCGCCTGATTTCAATCCTACTAGCCTGGCGGCTGATAATCGCACGCTGAATAGAAGGGCTATTATTGGCAGTCAATTTTACGATTACTATTATCTAGATACCAACTTACTGGGTAAATTCAACACTGGTTCAATCAATCATCAACTGCTATTTGGCTTTAGTTTGAGTCGAAATACAACTGATCTCCGTTTTGAATTTGGGATTCCTGCTGCCCCAGTAGACATCTTCAATCCAGTCTATGACCAAAGGGTTGTCCCTACTGGTATTCCCAACTCTTCTAGGTTTATTACTAGAGACACTCTTGGTATCTACCTCCAAGATCAAATTACTCTCGCTGAAAACTTGAAACTTCTGCTAGGCGGACGGGTGGATTTCTTTGAGGAGCGCACGACGAATCGACTGACAAACGTAGAAACTAATCAATCAGACACCGCATTTAGTCCACGAGTGGGGATTGTTTATCAGCCGATCCAGCCCATTTCTTTGTATGCCAGTTTCGCGCGATCATTTACTCCTACAATCGGTACATCTGCCACGGGAGAAGCGTTCCAACCAGAGCGAGGGACGCAGTATGAAGTCGGGATCAAAGCTGACTTGACCAGCAAACTTTCTACTACCCTCGCCTTCTATGATTTAACCCGCTCCAATGTGACGACAACTGATCCAAATAATCCTGATTTTTCAGTTCAAACTGGAGAACAAAACAGTCGAGGGATTGAGTTAGATATTAGTGGCGAAATTTTACCGGGATGGAATATTATTGCTGGCTATGCCTACACCGATGCTAGAGTCACCAAAGATAATAATATTCCAGTTGGCAATCGATTATTTGCTGCTCCCGAACACTCTTTCAACCTATGGACAACCTACAGAATCCAAAAAGGTGATTTGCAAGGGCTGGGGTTTGGTTTAGGCTTTTATTATTTTGGAGAAAGAGCAGCAGATTTGGCTAATACTTTGGAGCTACCCAGTTACTTCCGCACCGATGCAGCAATTTTCTACGAACGTGAGCAATTTCGTGCTGCCGTAAATTTCCGTAATCTGTTCGATGTAGAGTATTATACAAGCCGATTTGGCTCTGGAACACTTGTTGCTCCAGGCGAACCTTTTACCGTTCAAGGCACTATTTCATGGCAGTTTTAGGGTGTTAGATGTTCACGAGTATCTCTTTACGCCGCTTCACCCATCTGATGCTTTTGAGTATCTTAACAGTCATACTGGTTTCGGCTTGCAACGCAACTAACGATACCAGTATTAATGGCTATAAACAGCCTGTTGAGGATTGCCGAATCGTGCAACACGTGATGGGTAACACTTGCATTCCTCGCAACCCTCAACGAGTCGTGACTCTTAGATCAGATACTTTAGCCAATAGTTTGGCACTAGGTATTCGACCTATTGCCTCGGCATATGTTCCAGGTTTTCCCCTTCCAAAGTATCTTCAAGGTAAAGTAGACCAAGTAGAGTCTGTAGGAGGATTGAATTCCCCTGATATCGAAAAAATCTTACAACTCAAACCGGACTTAATTGTGTCTAGCTCTGGGTTGAAAGGTATTTACAAACAGCTATCATACATCGCGCCTACGGTTGTATTAAACATACCTTTTCCTCCCCCAACCTGGAAAGAGCAATTAAGGGAACTTGCTACTGTTTTGGGGAAACAAGAGGTTAGTAAACAATTAATGGATGAGTATTGGCAAAGGGTGGAAAAACTTAAGCAAGCTTTGGATATTGGTGCAGGATCTCCAAAAGAGAATCGCCGTAAAACTATGGAGGTATCTATTGCAAATACATCTTCAGAATATGGCATTTGGTCTTATGGAGAAAAGCACTTCTCTGGGTCAGTGTTGAAGGATATTGGTCTGCAACGTCCCAAATCACAGAGAAGGGATATATTCTATATCGAAAATATATCTAAGGAAAAAATATTTGATATTGATGGGGACGTTCTCTTCTTTGTATCTTGGGGAAGGGAAGATGATCGCAAGACGTTAGATAAGCTTAAACAAAGTCCTTTATGGTCACAACTCGAAGTTTTTCAAAAAAATAAAGTTTATTTTGTAGGCGGACATTGGCATAATTCAGATATTTTTGCGATTAACGCTATTCTTGATGACCTAGAGAAATACCTAGTCAACAGCCCTTAATTATCATAAACAAACACACCCTATTAATCTATAAATTCTACCACCATTAATCTGAAGAACAACTAGAAAATCCACCTTTCATATGATGTCCACTAAATCACCCATAATAAACAGTTTGTAGTAAGTAATTCAGTCCTGGCTTGAGGACTAAAGTCCTCACTACGAGCAAACATTTTTATTCAGTTTGATTAACCGATATAATATCAGTGGTACGATTTTACCTATTTCTTTACATCATCTGAATAATCACCCCCAGAACCAAACTTCCATGCATCAACCCATCGATGCCAATAGTATTTAGCAGTACTGGGTAAATTCTTTTCCCAAGGTTCTAAGTTTTTGCTCAATCTAAGTAATAGAGAATAAATCCCTAAATTACCGTAATGAATCATCCAATCCAGCAAAGCTACTAAACCTACTTGCGGAATAATTTTGACAACTATTTCCGGATGTGCAAAATTCGTTTTTAATAGTGTTTGCGTTAGTCCCGAAAAATTTACTACATCTTGTAAAAATGGTTTTAATACGGGTTCGCCCAAGCTTTGCATTTCCGCAAATACTGCTGAGAGCAATTGATTAATTTGATCGGGAGCAATTTTTTGATCCACGCCAACACTCATTGCCCTTTGAAATAGCCAAGTAACACTTAAATTCGGTTGGTATGGTTGCAGTAATCCTAGCGCCTTGGCAGATAATTGATTGGTTTGCAGTGCTTCATAAATGCCTTGAGTTAAACGCTGCAAGTGACGTATCATTGCACCAAAACCCCCAAAACTCAGAGGTGATTGGCTCCCGCTGCTATCTCCTACTGCTAAAATGCGGCTCCAAGGGGTTTGCAGTGGGCTTTGGCGATAAGAAGGAAAGAAGCCAAATAGCGCTCTTTGAAATGTTAGCTGGTTTAATTCTACACCTTGATACTTCGGCATTAAACGCAAATAATCCTCAAACAGAGCTTCTAAACCCAGCCGTTGTGGCTCTGCATCCATGTAGGTAAACATATACGTAGTTCTGCCATCTCTAGCAGGAAAAGCTTCCCAGAAGTATTGGCATTGGTTTTGCATGGGTGTAAACGACAACAATAAATCACCAGTGCTGTTGTTAGGAAAACCTTGAGCGCAACTTCCGACAACCAAGCATATGGCATCTGGTTTTTGTCCTTGCCGTGCTTGTTGAGCGATCGCCGAAAGATGCCCCATCGCATCAATTAACAACCTGGCTTTATATTGGTTGTTGACAATTACTCCATCAGGATGAACTACTACCTCATCAAAAGGCGTGTTTTCAAATAACTTGCCACCAGCAGCAAGAAATCTTTGTTTTAAGGTTTCCAGTAAATAAACTGGATCTACACCAATATTCAATACATCTTGCACCCAAACTTTTACACCATTGTGAAAGCCGACTCTGGCGGGATTGTATTCTGTGGCGATCGCTTTTTCTAATTCTGCATCTGTTAACAAGCCTAGTTGCACAAAAACTTGTAATTCATGGCGAGAAATATTCCATTCTTGCTCCCTTCCTCGCAAAATTCCCCGCTCAATTAATGCCACTCGCACTCCCTGCAAAGCTAAGGCACAACCAATGAAAATGCCCAAAGTACCACCGCAAACTAAAACATCCCAATCTACAGCACCTAAATTTTGCTGACTTTCTTTGACTACCATCGGCACTGGTGCGGTTCCAGACTTGATGGATGTTAAGATGTGATCGGCACGACGCAACCCTCCTAAAACATCGCCCGGTAGTTGAGCAAGAATTTCTTCAGTCAAAGACATAGGAACTAACCAAAAATACACGCGATATTACTAACTAGTATCGCGTTCCTGCATTGGTTAAGAATATTTAATTTGGGTGGAAATGGAGCAACGGCTTTACACTAAAAAATAGTCACCAAAGCACAAGAACATGACTCAAGATGTAGTGAAAAGCAAACACGGTGATATCTATTCGCGGCTGATGGCACTTAGCCAGGAGGCTTTAGAAAACGCATATTACGAAACAGCATACCATACGCTAGTTGCTGCTATGCATTTTGCCCATGCCACTAGTGACGAACATCGCTTACAAGCCGTGGCACAAGTAGCGAAAACACAACTTGATTGGATTGACATCCACAATCCAGAACATCGGCTGTCAAGTCAGTCTTCAATTCAACGCAGTGGTATAAATATGTACAAATCGCTGATTACACAAGCCCGTGCAGATTTGCTGATTGTACAACGGCAAAACCGTAGAGAATAATTCTTCTATACATAAAAAACTCTTAACCCATCAAGTTCACTTGACTAAGACACCTGTAGGAGCCTACTTGCTATGGTCGCAACAGCACCACTTGCAGAAACTAGAACTGTGCTTGAAAACATTAGCTGGCAAACATTTAAAGCCATGCTGGCGGATATGGGAACCAATAGAAGCGCCAGGCTAGCTTATGACAATGGAACATTAGAAATTATGACTCCACTAATGCCACACGAAAACTCAAATCGTATCATTGAAGGTTTTGTTGTTGTATTGTGTGAAGAGTTGGGATTAGAGTTTAAACGAACTGGCTCCCTGACTTTAACGCGAGATAATGTGGAACGAGGAGGAGAGCCTGATAGCAGCTACTACATTCAAAATGAATCTTTGGTGAGAGACAAAGAAAACATAGATCTAGCTATTGATCCACCGCCAGATTTGGTGCTAGAGGTCGAATACTCTCAGCCAAAAGTAGACAAGCTAAAAATTTATGCTGCGATCGCTGTACCTGAGTTTTGGCGATTCAACGGAAGCGTGCTGCGAGTTTACATACTTAGGGAAGGGCAATATTCAGAAGTTGAGTTTAGCCCTACATTTGCTTCTATACCCGTGAGGGAAATTCCCCGGTTTATTCAACAAACCAAAAAGGATGGGGAAAATACTACTACCCGTACTTTCCGCGCTTGGGTGAAACAGCAAATTTCCGGTAATAAGTAGACAAACAAACGCACCAAGGCGGAGAATATTATTGATTGTTAAGTTCAATGAACTGTTAAAAGTAATTTAGTAAATACTGATGAAACGCTCAAAAATTGTTGCCATTATTACAGGTGCTATTTCAATTATTTTAGCGATCGCCTACCTTCTACTTGTTCAAATCCTCGACTTTCGGGGAGAAATGAAACCTGCTCCCATCAGTGAAGTTGAGCAACCAGTATCGATAGTTACTCAATACCATACTAATAGTTGATGCAAAATTAAGCTGCCACTAAATTATTGAGTTGCGATTCACACTGTTGGAAAACATAATTAACAGCAGCAAAGAGTTTTTCTAGCTCATAAATTGTGTAAGGAGCAATATTTCTAGTAAATGAATTTCCTTCGAGTTTGCTAAATTGCCATAATCCTCCATTAGAAACAATACCATATATAGTAATTTGCAGCTCATTATTAAGTCTCCCAGCAGCAATCATTTCTGCTAGACATTGCGCCCAACCTGCTTCAAAGTTATCCTGTTTTGCTTCTACTAAAATAAAGTAAGGTTTGTCAAATACAACTTTTCCTAGAGGTGACCTCTTTGCCAGAATGTATTCAGGAAAACCAGATAATTTTTCATCGTAGTTGAGAGATTGATGGCTCCACAAAATAAATTTGCTGCTGTAGCGCTTCCAAACTTCTTTGAGAACTGGGTAAATTAAATTTTCACAGATTGCAAACTCTGAGTTATCAACAACTCCTTCGCGCATGACTGTTTCTAAGTCTTCACGAAAGTAATTAGAGATATCAAACGGAATTTCTACAACAAAGTTCGCTTCCGTATAAATAACTTGAAAAGCTTTGAGAACTTCACCTATAGTTTTGTAGCTACTAAAAGCCATATCGACCTCATAATATAATACATTTCAGCTAAGGATTTTTAGTGAGATTTGTGATGTGTAGAAACGCGAAATTTTGCGTCTCTACATAGCCGTCTTGATAAAGGTTTTGGTCTTATCTGAACGGTAACGACCTTATCATAAACAATTTAGGAGCATCCTGTTTTGGCAAATTGCCCTCAGGCTGTAAGTCTGGAGATATACAACTCATCCTCGAAGTGCCAAGACTCGTCATCGAGGTTCAAAGATTCATCGACGAAGTTCAAATACTCGTCATCGAGGTTCAAATACTCATTATTGAAATTCAGAAACTCATCGCTGAGATGCTAAGACTCATTGCCCAGATTTAAATACTTGTCGTTGAGCTTTTTGAGAAAGCACTCTTGCTCTAGTTCTCGTTACCAAGTTCAACGTGGTAACGAGGGAGGGTTAAGAGGGTTTGTGGGCTGCCGCCTCTAGGCTGTTGGAGCTAGTGCAAGACGGTTATTTGATAAATCACACAAAGAGGGCATGAAAATTTTTATTCCTTCTGCCTTCTGCCTTCGCTCGCATCCATCCCAAGTTTGATAGTGTATAAATTTCAACCAAGAAATAAACCATAGAGTTAATACAATGGTAATTATCAGATAATAAATATATAAGTATTTATTAGAGCAAATATCGTTTAATTATTTAGGTTAAGTGATTCCTTTTTTGGACATATAAGGCTAATCTATCTTTAATAGAGATTAAACAAAAATTAAATTTTTCTCATACATACTTTGCCTGTAAGCAACGGTTGTGTTTTCACAGCCGCTCTTTGTTTTGCTGCAAATTTTAGAGGTGAATGAGTCAATGGCTCAATTCTTGCTTGAAACTGTTTGGCTGGTGCCTTGTTACGCTTTAATTGGTGGATTGCTTGCTGTACCTTGGTCGCCGGGAATTATTCGCCGCACCGGGCCAAGACCTGCGGGTTATGTCAATTTAATCATGACATTTTTCGCGTTACTGCATTCTACATTGGCATTTCAAGCCGCGTGGAGTCAGCCACCTTATGAAGTGTCCATACCTTGGTTGAGTGTTGCTGGTTTAAACCTCTCTATCGATTTAGAAATTTCCTCGGTAAGTGTAGGTGCAATGGTGGTGATTGCTGGCTTGAATTTGCTGGCACAGATTTTCGCCATTGGCTACATGGAAATGGATTGGGGTTGGGCGCGTTTTTATTCTCTGCTGGGTTTATTTGAAGCAGGATTGTGTGCTTTAGCCCTTTGCAACAACTTATTCTTTAGCTATGTAATTCTGGAAATCCTGACTTTAGGAACCTACTTGTTAGTCGGGCTGTGGTTTAGCCAGCCTTTGGTAGTTACTGGTGCTAGAGATGCCTTCTTAACTAAACGCGTAGGCGACTTATTTCTGCTGATGGGGGTACTGGCAATATGGCCTTTAGCTGGAACTTGGAATTATACCGAATTAGCTAATTGGGCGGCGACTGCCAATGTTAACCCCACACTCATGGCACTGGTTGGTTTGGCACTAATTGCCGGGCCGATGGGCAAATGCGCTCAATTTCCCCTACATTTGTGGTTAGATGAGGCCATGGAAGGGCCTGTTCCCAGTACGATTTTGCGGAACTCGGTGGTAGTTGCGAGTGGTGCTTGGGTATTGATTAAGCTACAACCTGTTTTGAGTCTGTCGCCGTTTGCCTCTAGCGCAATGGTAACTATTGGTGCAGTCACGGCGCTTGGTGGTTCAATAATTGCGATCGCTCAAATTGATATTAAACGCTGCTTATCCTATTCAGTAAGCACCTATATGGGTTTGGTGTTTATTGCTGTAGGCACTCAGCAAGATGAAGCCGCGCTGTTGTTGGTACTTACCCACGCCCTCTCGTCAGCATTGTTGGTAATGAGTACTGGTGGAATTATCTGGAACAGTATTACTCAAAATGTTACCCAACTAGGTGGGTTGTGGTCGCGCCGTCCGATGTCAGGGCTTGCCTATATAATTGGAACTCTGGGATTAATTGGTTTTCCACCATTAGGAAGCTTTTGGGCATTGTTGAAATTAGCTTCAGGGCTGTGGGAAATAAAACCTTGGCTAGTAGGAGTGGTAATTGCAGTCAACGTTTTAACAGCCTTTAGTTTAACAAGGGAATTCTGCTTGATTTTTGGTGGTAAACCCAAGCCAATGAGCGAGCGATCGCCAGAAGTTCACTGGCCTATGGCTCTACCCATGATGATTTTATTGGGTTTTGTTCTACATCTGCCTTTGGTGTTGCAAAGTTTATCACTTCTACCCAGTTGGGCAAGTCTAAATAAAGATGTAGCTTTACTACTGATGTGGTCGAGTATTTTTGGTTGCAGCATCAGTTGTGTAGTTTATCTCAGCAATATTATTCCCAAACCAATTCGCCTACCTTGGCAGCCTTTACAAGATTTGATTGCCTACGATTTTTACACTCCAAAACTCTATCGGATGAGCATAGTTTTGAGTGTTGACCTGCTTTCTAAATTAGCCGATATTGTTGACCGCTTTGTAGTCGATGGCATCGTTAATTTAGTTGGTTTGGCTTCTATTGGTGGTGGTGAAACTCTCAAGTATATTACCTCCGGGCAAACTCAATTTTATGCTTTCACAGTACTGCTTGGAGTTGGTATTCTAGGAATGTTTGTTACTTGGCCATTCTGGGGAAATCAGTTTTTGGAATTGATGTTTTAGTTTGGCTAATAGCTAATGGCTAATGGCTAACCACGATTAACAATTAACAATTTGTCTGTCAGTTTTTAAAGTCTCAGGAGAATAGTGTGAACAGATTTGTTTCAAGAAGAAACTTACTGAAATTAGGAGCAGGAGCAGTAGGTACAGGTGTTGTAACTGCAGGATTAGGCTCTCAGTTAGTTTCTTCGCCCAAAGTACTTGCCGAAAAAAAGGATATTTCTCCTGAGCAAGCACTGCAAGAACTCATAGAGGGTAATAACCGATTTGTAAAAAGAAAACGGAAAAATCCCGATCATTATACACGGCTGGTAGAAGTGGCTAAATCTCAAAAACCATTTGCTTCTATTCTTGGTTGTGCAGATTCACGGGTGCCTGCCGAGATTGTCTTCGACCAAGGATTTGGAGATTTATTTGTATGTCGTGTAGCCGGTAATATTGCAATACCAGAAGAAATTGGCAGTTTAGAATTTGGCAGCTTAGTATTAGGTTCAAAAGTGATTATGGTATTGGGGCATGAAAGATGTGGTGCGGTAGATGCCACAATCAAAGGTGCTCAAGTACCAGGTCAAATTGCTAGTTTACTGGAAGCTATAAAACCTGGCATAGAAAAAGCAAAAAACCTCCCTGGAGATAAGTTAGAGAATTGTTGTAAAGCCAACGTTTTAGCACAAGTAGAAAAATTAAAAAAATCTCCAGTAATTTCTCAATTAATTGCAGATAAAAAGCTGGTAGTTGTTGGCGGTTATTATGATTTAGATACTGGTAAAGTCACAATGCTTAGTTAGTTTTAGATAAAAAATAGAGTAATACACACTTTAAAATCCTCACTTAACTATGCTCAGTGTTTTGATTTGGCTCCCAATTATTACTGCTGCTTTTATAGCATTATTACCTAGCAATATTCCTGCCAATCGCATCCGTTTAGGAGCATTAACTCTGGCTGGGATAGTTCTTCTGTGGAATCTTTTCATTCTCTTCAAATTTGATATCAACAATCCAGGGATGCAATTACAAGAGTATCTACCCTGGAACGAAACTCTTGGTTTAAGTTATCAACTTGGAGTTGATGGAATTTCCATCTTAATGCTGATTCTAAATAGCTTGCTTACGTGGATTGCTATTTACAGCAGCAGTCAGCAAATAGAACGTCCCCGACTTTTTTATTCCCTAATTTTATTAGTGAGTGGTGGAGTTGCGGGTGCATTTCTGGCAGAGAATTTACTACTGTTCTTCCTGTTCTACGAACTTGAATTAATACCCTTTTATCTGCTGATTTCGATTTGGGGAGGACAAAAACGAGCCTACGCGGGAATTAAATTCCTCATCTACACTGCTGTTTCCGGAGCTTTGATCCTGGCTACTTTCTTAGGTATCGTCTGGCTGACTGGCTCCCCCAACTTCAATTACGATTCCCTCTCTACCCAAGCCTTATCAACGGTACTGCAAATCACTCTGCTTTTGGGAATATTAATAGGTTTTGGGATTAAAATTCCCCTGATTCCCTTGCATACCTGGTTACCAGACGCCTACGTCGAAGCTTCTGCTCCGATCGCTATTCTTCTTGGTGGTGTATTGGCAAAACTAGGAACCTATGGGATTTTGCGATTTGGCATGGAGTTGTTTCCTCAAGCTTGGAGTATTCTCGCCCCATCTTTGGCAATTTGGGGAGCGGTGAGTGCTATCTATGGAGCTGTTGTCGCGATCGCTCAAAAAGACATCAAGCGCATGGTAGCATACAGTTCCATCGGACACATGGGTTACATACTCCTAGCTGCTGCTGCCAGCACCTCTTTAGCGCTTGTAGGTGCAGTTGCCCAAATGGTTAGCCACGGTATTATTCTCGCCATCCTCTTTCATTTGGTGGGAGTTGTAGAAACCAAGGTGGGAACTCGTGAATTAGATAAGCTTAATGGCTTGATGAGTCCAATCCGTGGTTTACCCCTGATTAGCGGCTTACTTGTTTTAGGCGGAATGGCTAGTGCAGGCATTCCGGGGATGACAGGATTTATTGCTGAATTTATCGTTTTCCAAGGCAGTTTCTCTGTCTTTCCTATCCCCACATTATTGTGTGTAGTAGCATCTGGCTTAACAGCCGTTTATTTCGTCATCCTCCTCAACCGCACCTGTTTCGGCAAACTTGACAACAATCTTGCCTACTATCCTAAAGTTCAATGGTATGAAAAAATGCCAGCCTTAATTTTGGCTGTCTTAATCTTGTTCTTGGGAGTACAACCGACGTGGTTAGTGCGTTGGATAGAACCGACAACAACAGCAGTTGTTGCAACAATACCCGCTTTGGAAAAAACTGTGACTCCCCAATTAGCCCTCAAATAAAGTGTGAAGTATGAAGTATGAAAAATTTTATACTTCATCCTTCATCCCTCCTATAAATTCTTTTCTTTACGTCCTTTGTGTCCTTTGTGGTTCGTTCAATTTTTAAACTAACCACAAAGAGCACAAAGAACGCAAAGTAAATACAAATATTAAGGCTAATATAAAAGGAACTCGAAATGGTACAAACTCCAGATAAACCTATAACTAAATTACCGCCTTCTACGCATGAATTTGCAGAAATAATTCATCGCTTGGAAGCTGGCGGTTCGATGTTACCAGATACCCCAGAAAACCTGATGCAAATTATCGGCATTTATAAAGCTTATGCAGTGCCGATGGATTTTTATTGGCGTGACTTGCTTTATATTGCCGAACGTGTATTTTTAAACCCGCTTCCTTTTTTCAAATACTTCTTACCCAAAGAGTATTTAGAGCGCCACAATCACTATGCTGGTGATGATGCCGATTTACGAATTTGGCGTGGTGAAGCAACTGCCCACCCCGAACTTTTGGCATTTATGGAAAAAGGTGAAACTTTCAAAATGCCAAAGTTATTTCATCACTTGTTTCACGATCGCATCAATATGGAATTTGCTGAAGCTTGTATGCGAGCTATGCTCTGGCACCGCCATATGTATGCGCCAGTGAACCAATTTGATGCGTATCTGGATAGCGAAGAGTATAAAGCCAATGCCGATAGGGCAATTAAGGCATACTTTCAAGGCAATCCCGTGATGTTGGGACTTTACAAACTGTTTCCTGATATGTTTTTGGAACAGTGCCGCCAAATGTCTTACTATGCCAATCTCGGTTTATTCTGGGAAGTCATGGCTCCCGTTTTCTTTGAAATGTCAGACATTTACGACGAGGGCGGGTTTAAAGGCGTACCCGATGCCATGAATTTTTTGGTGAATGGAATTTTTGCGATCGCCGGGCGTCCCATTTACCATCATGTTTATATTCGAGGTGAATGCTACGAAATCATTCCCAAATCTAAGGGCTTCACCTGGCTTTACGAAGCAGCATTACCCTATGTCGAAGCTGTTTTTTATCGTACTGCTCCTTTCCGTGGTACAAAATCTTACAATGCTCAAGTCGGACAAGTACCTGACAAGCAAGAAGATTTCCACTATGGAATTCTGTATGCTGATGTGTTTCCAGTAGGTACAGCAGGTATCCCACCGACATTATTAATGCAAGATATGTTACATTTCTTGCCCTCATATTTGGTTGAGTATTACAAAAAACATTGCCGAGGTGAAGATGATATGTTGATTCAGTTGGGAATAAGTTTCCAACGTTCGATGTACAATGTCACTTCTGCAGTAATTCAAGCTTTGCGAACAGCACTTTTATATCCCTTAGACGATCAAAACCCCAAGCATTTACAAGCTAATCGGGAATTCTTTGAAGCGCAATTAAATCGTTTTTGTCGTCCTGAATATGGTATGCGGGATGCTGCTCGTTTGCGTCAAATTCAGCGACAAGATTATCGTTAGTAGATTCCCCTAATACCAAGTCTCTAAATAAAAGCTATACATCATTCTCCCCTGCCCCCTGCTCACACTAGTTGTCAAATCTCCAGCCACCTGGGCTGGAGATTTAACGAATTAACACATAAGAAAACGAATACGCTCGTCATCGCTATTTCCGGAATTAGCGCCTTTTTTTGCTGTCATCTTGTGTGGGAACTGTACGGTGAAAGTGGTTTGATTATTCACACTCTCTACTCGAATGGAGGCTCCTAACCGTTGCACTAATTTTTGTGCGATCGCCAATCCTAATCCAGTTCCACCTCTTTGCCAAGGATTGAAAATTTGAGTCTGTTTATTGGCTGTAATTTCAACACCAGAGTTGCTCACACTCAGTTGTGTAGTGTTGGCTGTGGCATATGCACAGACAACGATCGCTTTACCAGCAGGTGTGTATTGGCAAGCATTGCTTAATAACGCAACTAAAATCTGTTCTAAGTCAGAGATATTCGTTTTTAATAATGGCAAATCGGCAGTTGTTACTATGTATAGTTGTTTTTGCTGCCTGCAAATACGTTCTTTAAACAACTTGACAACAGAGGGAAGCCAATTTTGTAAATCAATTGTATCCGTTATCGAGGGCGTCATCTCAGCATCGAGATGGGCTTGCGTATTCTCAACGCTGTCTAATAACGGTGATTCCAATTCACTCTGATGCCAACAGACGACTGTGTTCGAGTAACAATTACTAGTTTGTTGAAAGGGATCGGCACTCATCCAAAATTCCTGCCTTTTTGCTGGCTATAAAGGTGTTTGTCAGGAGGGCTGGTTCTTGTTCGCGCAGCGTCTCCGTAGGAGAATCGCCCCCTCACATAGAACTTGTTGCTAAGACACGAGATTCAGCAATATCCCGAATCAGCGCCGTTCTAGAGGCTATGTAACCATACAATGCACAGACTTCTTCTCCATTCAATAGAATCTTGTTGGTAATTTGTTGCAAGATCACCTTGATTAACCCAGTATCCGTAAGGGCAAGCAGATCGTTACTTGGTGTATTTTCTATTACAGACCAAGTTAAACGCAGCATTGAAGAGTTGATATGCATTGTTTTATCCTTGTATTTTTATGGAAGATTTTAATATTTTCTTTAGATTTTGTTAATTAGCATCCTCCGAATCTTGTTCCTCTTTAAAAGAATTTAATATTTTCTTTAGTTTGTTGCTGAGATTTTAACTAATCGAAATATTTTTCGAGCGCTCACAGCACCAACGAGAGCAGCAAATCGCTAGTGGTTGAGCTTCTCTGGTGCCAGTTCTACTCCTACAAATGCTGCATTTACTGCCTTTCAAAATGTTTCGATATGTTAAGCCATTAGCGAATTTAAAATTACTACTGCCAACCAGGGAGTTCGATGAGTCACGATCGCGAATTAATTTATTTTTCTGGTTCTATTCAGCCTCACGGCATTCTTCTGGTGCTCTCCTATCCTGAGCTAAAAATTCTGCAAGTGAGTGCTAATACTCAAGCTCATTTGGGAATTCCTCATCAAAATTTGCTCAACCAGCCCCTTGATACTTTGCTAGACACTACACAAATTCAAGCGATTAGCAAGTGCTTGTCGAAAGATTTTATGGGTATCAATCCGATGAAAATATTAATTCGCAATCCGGGGGGCGATCGCTTATTTAACGGTCTGCTGCATCGAACAACAGATGTTATTGTCCTAGAATTGGAGCCGATTATTTCCCAGACACAAGAAAATTTCTTTAGTTGTTCTGCTCTCGTCAAAGGGGCGATCGCTCAACTGCAACAAGTATCCGGCAGTAGCGAATTTTTGCAGTTAGTGACTCAACAGGTGCAGAATTTAACTGGATTTGACCGTGTCATGGTGTATCAATTTGACTCTCAAGGAGCAGGGAAAGTAATAGCAGAGACAAAGCGGGACAATTTACCATCTTATTTAGAGCTACACTATCCTGCCACAGATATCCCAAAGCCAGTTAGGGAATCTTACAAACGCGGGATGTCAAGATTTATTCCTAATTTAAGTGCGCAACCTATAGAACTAGTTCCGCAAAAAAACCAGGTAACTCAGCAACCACTCGATCTCAGTTTGGCAGTGCTGCGGAGCGTCGATTCCTGCTGTGTTGAATACCATCAAAATATTGGCGTCGCAGCCATTATGGTTGTTGCGCTAGTCAAAAATCAAACCCTGTGGGGATTAATTTCCTGCCATCATCAGACACCAAAATTTGTCCCTTACGAAATTCGGGAAGCCTGTGAGTTATTGGCACAATTCGTAGTTTCGGAATTAACCAACAAAGTTGATCGCGAAGAACTAGACTATATAGTCAAACTTAGAGCTTTGCAATCAGAATTTGTAGAATCAATTTCCCAAGCCGATAACCTCAAACAAGCACTCGTTAATCCCGCACCTCGCCTACTGGATTTGGTAAGTGCCCAAGGAGCCGCCGTTTGTTTAGAAGATGAAATCACACTGGTTGGATTAACACCAACGGTTGAGCAAGTTCGCGATTTAATTGATTGGGCTGATGCCCAAGTCAGCAATGCCCTATTTCAAACCAATTTGCTGCCAAAACTTTACCCAGAAGCTCTGGCATTTAAAGATGTTGCTAGTGGCTTGCTGCTTTTGCAAATTTCCAAGGTTCGCCGATATTATATTCTCTGGTTCCGTCCGGAAGTTTTGCAAACGGTGAACTGGGCAGGCAATCCAAATGCTTCTACCACTGTTGAGGCAGATGGCACTGTAACGTTATCTCCCCGCCAATCTTTTCAAAGGTGGCAACAAACAGTTCGATGCACATCACTGCCCTGGAAAACTTGCGAGCTAGAGCAAGCATTGGATCTCAGGAATGCGATCGTCGGTATTGTCCTCAAAAAAGCAGATGAGTTAGCCCAGATCAACCGGGAGTTAGAGCGTAGCAATCAGGAGCTAGATTCTTTTGCCTATGCTGCCTCTCACGATCTCAAGGAACCCTTGCGAGGCATTCATAATTTCTCGACGCTGTTGTTAAGAGGTTATGAGTCGGTGTTAGATGACGTGGGTAAATCTCGCTTGCAAACTTTAATTCGTCTTACCCGTCGCATGGAGTCTTTGATTGATGTCTTGCTCAAGTTCTCGCGACTGGGGCAAGCAGAGTTACATTATGTATCCACAGATCTCAACCTCATAGTTAATAAAGCACTTGAAGATTTACGCGTCAGCCGTCCAGATTTTCAAGCCCAGATTCGCATTCCACGACCTTTACCTACAGTTGAGTGCGATCCTGTCCTTATTGGTGAAGTTTTCACTAACCTTTTCAGTAATGCTCTCAAGTATAACAATAAGGCAGAAAAATGGATTGAGATTGGTTATTTGGACAAAGAAGGGACTGGCGATTGGGTACTGGGTACTGGGAAATCTCAAAAAGTTAACCAACAATCCTCCCAATTCCCAATTACTTTCTACATCAAAGACAACGGCATCGGAATTCGAGAGCGACATCTGGAAATCATCTTCCGTTTGTTTAAGCGGTTGCACGAGCAACACCTCTACGGTGGTGGTACAGGGGCAGGGCTGACAATTACTAAAAAAATTATTGAACGTCATGGCGGACAAATTTGGGTGGAGTCTACCGTAGACGTTGGCTCAACTTTCTACTTTACTCTTACATAATTAAGATAAATTAAATAATGTAAAGTAATGTAAAATGATATGAAATAATATTGAACTTTAAAAAATTCGGAATGGCAAGAAAGCAGTGCGATCCCTTATTAATCGCTGAGGATAGTGATGAAGATTTTGAGGTGTTGCAGCTACTGATGCAGCAAATGGAAGTTCAAAATCCCATCTACCGCTGTACAAATGGAGATAAAGTTTTAGATTTCCTTTATCAAGAAGGGGACTATGGCAATCAAGGTGCTGTACCACGCCCCTCTGTGATCTTGCTCGACCTAAATTTACCAGGTACTGATGGGCGTGATGTGCTAGAGCAACTCAAGCAAGATCGGAATTTGAAAGAAATTCCAATCGTTGTGTTTACAACTTCCTCAAATCCCAAAGACATCGAATTTTGTTATCAAAAAGGGGCAAATGGCTATCTGATTAAACCAGTAGACTCCAGTGAACTAGAGAAAACAGTTCAGGCATTTGTGGAGTACTGGCTAGAAGCCAACATTCCACCAATTTCAAATTTGGCGAAATGAACAAGCACTAAGGATTTTCCACTCTCTCAAGAACGCTGTCACAGCGCTACCTTCCCGACTCTTCTCAAACCTTGTGAGGACAGGAAATTTTGCGTTTGCGCTGAAAAAATTTGATATGATTGGAAAAAATCGAAAAATTTTTGCAGTCTGCGACTTTTTGGATCAAAGAAATTTCTCCTCCTTTCTTCATGTCAAATGTCTGGACACTTTTGATTGCCGATGATTGTGCAGAGGATCGAGAAATTTATCGCGAGTACCTTTTAAGCGATCCTCACCAGTCTTACCAAATTTTGGAAGCAGCCTCCGCAGAGGTGGGACTTGAACTTTGCCAAAAAAAACACTGTGATGCGATTTTGCTTGACTTTTGTCTGCCGGATATGAGCGGGCTTGAGTTTTTAGATGAACTAAAGCAGCAACGTTTGGAAGCCCATCTCCCCGTAATTATGCTAACTGGACAAGGTGATGAACGGGTTGCTGTCCAAGCAATGAAACTGGGCGCTCAAGATTATTTGGTAAAACAGCATCTACAACCAGATGTGCTGCAACTGACTGTTCGCAATGCAATCAAAAAGTCACATCTGCAAAACCAATTTAGCAAAATGCAAAAACAGCAGCAATTAGCTGCAACGATCGCTCTACGCATTCGTCAATCGTTCAACTTAGAACAAGTCTTACAGACGACTGCCCAAGAAGTAAAGCAACTGCTAGAGTGCGATCGCGTCACAATCTACCAAGTCATTTCAAATTTAGATAACAACTCAACAAGCAAAACCACAGAATCTGAACTGAAGAAGCTATGTGAAGCTGGCTTAAGCAGTGGGCGCGAGCCGATGGGAGAATTTACGGCTTTTGTTGAGGAGTTTCAAGCAAAAACAGAAAAGAACACTCAAGCTACGATACTGGTTGATCGCACTCACAAAAAAGTTCACCCAAAAACGTATATACTCTCTCCAATTTTGGTGAATCGCTCTGACTCTGAGGAAACTTCTTTTAAACTTTGGGGCTTGTTAGTTGCCTCTCAAAGTTCAGACAAGCGGCAGTGGCAACCGGATGAAGTAGACATTCTCAATGAATTAGTTGAGCATTTAGCAAGTACTATTTATCAGGCAGAAAGATTTACTCAAGCTCTTGTAGATTTGGAAAATCAAAAGCAACTCAACGCCTTTAAATCTCAATTTGTCGTCACAGTTTCTTGTGAATATCGAACTTTCTTAACATCTATCCTGGCAGGTGCATCAACGCTCTTACAACATCATCAAAACTTGGATGAGACTAAAAATCAGTACTTTTTACAGTTGATTGCAGACAAAGCCAGGCAAATGGCTCAACTGGTAGACAACCTGCTGGTGATTGAGAAATTTGAATTTGGCAAAGCAAGCTTTACACCATTACCATTTGAACTGCTGCAATTCTTCTGTGACATTATCGAAGAACATCGACAAAAAATTAGCGATCGCCACACATTAACTTTCAAAATCACAGGGAATACCAGAGGCTTTTGGGGCGATCAAAAACTATTGCGCCCAATCTTAGTCAATTTACTGTCAAACGCCATTAAATATTCTCCAGATGGTGGAAATATCGAAGTTCACCTGATGGGGAATGATTCGTATATCGTTTTTGAAGTCAAAGACGAGGGAATTGGTATACCTGTTGAGGAGCAAGAAAGCTTATTTGCATCCTTCAGTCGTGGTAGTAACGTGAGTAAAATCCCTGGAACAGGCTTAGGGCTAGCGATTGTCAAAGCTTGCGTCGAGTTACATGGCGGCAAGGTGACACTAGAAAGCCACCCAGAGCAACAGACAAAGGTAACTATCACCCTACCAAAGCGCCCAACCCAAATTCAGAATACTCAACCAAAGGGCGATCGCCACAGTAATACCTGATTGACCTTATGTTAAGAAAAAGTTACCAAAATCAAGCATTATGCTCTAATTGTGTAAATAAATATTGAATTTATTAAAACAAACATAAGGATTAGCTACACTTTTATCATTCTTTAGATTTCCTTAATATTCTGCTATCTGCACTTCTAATCAAGTCTTTTGCGAGTAGTCATACCCGCATAATTTCCTGTGACTTGAAACAGAAATTGCAATGGATTTCCAAGAATAGTTTGTTAATTCGCTTTGAAATCTTTATTTTTCCAGAAATTTCTATGACTATCATTCCAGGTACAATCGTCCAACTTCCCAATGGGAGTAACGGTATTGTTATTCCTTCTACTTGGTGGAAACCTGGTCGTGTTTTAGTAAAGATGCGACGTGGTAAGAGACGATGGTTCAAAGTTGATGAGTGTACTCTTATCCGCTCAAACTACTGAAGATTGAGACACAAACTCACAGCGAATTTATCCAGCCACCATTCAGTTTCTACGACGAAAAAGCACCCATCTACACCAGAGGGCGATCGCTACCCCCAAGCAAACTGCAAAATTGCCACATCACCGATTCTATGATTGGGGAAGGTTGCATGAGCAAAGATAGCCAAATTCACCGCTCTGTTTTGGGCATCCGCACGCGAATTGAGGCAGGCTGTACAATTGAGGACACTCTGATTATGGGTGCAGATCACTATCAAACACATCCAAATCAGCGAAGCGGTGTTGAGGTGGGGAGCGTACCCATCGGGATTGGAGCGAATACCATCATTCGTCGTGCGATCGTTGATAAAAATGCACGCATTGGTAGTAACGTCAAACTGATTAACAAGCAGGAGATAGAAGAAGCTTTTATGATGATAACGACCACCGATAAACACAGATAAGCACAGATAGATTATCTGTGCTTATCTGTGTCCATCTGCGGAAAGTTTGTAGACGCCGAAGGCGGCTTCCCGTTCGCCGTAAGGCGTTCCCGTAGGGTAGGGTGCGGAGGTTTCCTCCGTTAGCGTAGCTCCTCGCGGAGCGAGGCTCAAAGCTTTCCAAGACAGTGGTCGATTTCTAAAATATGATTTTTGCTTGCCATTTTCATTCACATCAGACGTGAATCAGAATTTTAATGACTAATGACTATTGACAAATGACGACCTTAACTATTTAACTTTACTTGTACTAATCTAGTTTAGCTATCCCAACATCATCAATTTCAATGCCTCCGAGGCGGAATGTGGGGAATAATGATGTAAGAATAGCCTGGATGAATAACAATAAACTTGTCAACACCGATATCTAAATCCGCTATTGCTTTCGCATCCTTAAGTATTGCTGCTCTTCTACCAGGAGTCTGGCAGTGGACATAAATTGTTCTTGTTTCCGGAACAAAGCTTAAGTGACAAACACCCCAAAAAGGAAATTTATAAGCTAAGAACTGCGAAACAGCCTCCATAAAGGTCATTTAGCAAAAACTCCCAACCGATGTCAAGCTTTCCACTTGCAG
Organism: Chlorogloeopsis fritschii PCC 6912; assembly: GCF_000317285.1. Taxonomy (GTDB): domain Bacteria; phylum Cyanobacteriota; class Cyanobacteriia; order Cyanobacteriales; family Nostocaceae; genus Chlorogloeopsis; species Chlorogloeopsis fritschii. Next base: position 74,144 of record NZ_AJLN01000061.1, read on the forward strand.
ACGCGTACAATTAATGCGATCGCATAAAAGAGAACTCACCATCTCTGCTGTATAAATTTCTAGACAAGCATTTGGTGGTGCTTGAAACATAAGTCGTTGTCGTGGAAAAACAACACGCTCAAAGAACCAGCCTGGAATATTGGAGATGCGAGCAATTTGAACCTGGCTGGTATTGTTGGCAAAATAACACAAGATTTGATTAGAATCGGCAGACGGTGGAGGATTGAGTAATTGAGTCATATTCATAACTTTTTTAAAAATAGCGCCAATCTCATTTGCATTGAGGCTGACGCTAAATCCACAGGATTTTTATATTCAGGGTCTTTATAACTAGCTGACCCCGTTTGATAAAGAAATTTAAGCTAATATTTAGATTTCCATCGAATTAGCAAAAAATCGTAATATTTAATATTTTCTTAAGATTTGTGCTTTAGTAACTTGCTCAGTGCTCCAAGAAGCTTTAGCTGTTGCACTCAGCCAAACAATTTGTGTGGATATCTGTAATGTCACAAAAAATTTGATACAAATATAGATTGTTCCCAGACGCAATATATTGCGTCTGGGCAAAATTAATGTGTATCGTAATTAACGTGAAATGGTATGAGTATGAGCTGAAAAATAGGGACGGGCTGTTCGGCCTATCCCACAAGATAGAATAATCTATTTTCTGGTGTTCCCTGAAACAAGCAAAACTCAACGACTGTAAAGCTGTGTCATCTCCAACAATCGCTGACTTAATTCTGGAGTTAACTGTTGAGAACTGTTGTAACGCCAACGCCAGTTACCTGCATTCACACTCGGATCGTTCATCCTGCCACTGCCATCCAAGCCCAAAATATCTTGGAGTGGAATAATTGCCAAATCTGCAACCGAAGCTAAAGCCGTGCGGATGAATAGCCAATTAATTTCTTGAATTTCCTCTGGGGAAGCATAACCCAAGTATTTTGCAACCATCTGCTTTTCTTGTGGTGTTGCCTGCTGCCACCAACCGATCGCAGTATCGTTGTCGTGAGTGCCTGGGTAAACTACACAATTTTTGACGTAATGGTGTGGCAGGTAAGGATTTTCAGAATCACCGCTAAAAGCAAATTGTAAAATCCGCATACCTGGAAAGTCAAAGCGATCGCGTAATTCTTCGACTTCTGGTGTAATAATTCCCAAATCTTCTGCCATTACAGGTAAGCTACCCAAAGTCTCACCGAGAGTTTCAAAAAATTCCACTCCTGGTGCTTTAATCCACTCGCCATTAATGGCTGTTTCTTCCCCCGCAGGTACTCGCCAGTAAGCTTCAAAACCTCGGAAATGGTCAATTCTCACGATATCTACATATTGCAATGTAGCCCGAAACCGCTCAATCCACCAAGCAAAGTTGGTTTGCTGCAACTTATCCCAATCGTAAACCGGATTTCCCCACAACTGCCCGGTGGCACTGAAGTAGTCTGGCGGAACCCCGGCAATGTAAGCAGGTGCTAAAGTCTGTGGATCGAGTTGAAAAATGTCCGGAGTTGCCCATACATCTGCACTGTTATGGCAGACATAAATAGAGATATCACCAACTATTTGGATATTTTTGTCGTTGGCGTAAGTGCGCAGTTTTGACCACTGCTGGAAGAATATAAATTGTAGGAACTTATGGTAGAAAATCTCTTCTTGAAATTTCTCAGTTGCAGCTTGCAAAGCACTGGGTTCACGGCGGGCAAGAGCACTTTCCCATTCACTCCAAGCTTTACCACCATGAGCTTCCAGTAGTGCCATAAACAGCACGTAATCATCAAGCCAAGCCGACATCTCCTGGCAAAACTGCTCAAACTCTGGATTTGGTTGTTGGTTTGAAGTTTGCTGAAAACGTTCAAAAGCGAGGCGGAGAATTTTCATTTTGTAAGGAATTACCGCATCAAAATTCACTCGCTGAGGATTTTGAGAAGCACTTTCTGGTAAAGATGTCAATCCCTCCTGAGATAGTAAACCTTCTTGAACCAACTCCTCTAGGCTAATTAACAGAGGATTACCAGCAAAAGTACTAAAATTCATGATATAGGGCGAGTGTTCGTAGCCTGTAGGCCCCAAAGGCAGTATCTGCCAGAGTTTTTGCCCACTCCGCTCCAAAAAATCTACAAATTCATAAGCCGATTTACCTAAATCCCCAATTCCAAATTGACTTGGTAAAGAAGTAGGGTGTAACAAAATTCCACTTGCTCTGGAAAAACTCATGAGACATTACTGAAAAGCATTTTCTTTATGTTTGCAAAATATCGGCGCTATTCTAGCCCCTCTTAAGAGAGAAGGTTTGGAGGACTACTTCTAGTTATTATGTGCTGAAACCATATAAGCACATCGGACAAAAATTTTTTGCTCAAAAAATTTTAAACAACAGTAAGCAAGTCTGATGATTACAATAACTGAGGGAAATAAGCAGCATAGACTATGCAACATCCATTATTAAAAGACGATCCACTTTGGTTTAAAGATGCAGTCATTTACGAAGTGCCTGTACGTGCTTTTGCTGATAGTGATGGTGATGGCATAGGTGACTTTCGTGGCTTAACAGAGAAATTAGATTATCTACAAGATTTGGGAGTAACGGCAATTTGGGTGTTGCCTTTTTTCCCTTCGCCACTGCGCGATGATGGCTATGACATTGCTGACTACACCAGTGTCAACCCCATCTATGGTAATCTGGAAGACTTTGAGGCTTTTTTAAGTGCAGCCCATGAGCGGGGCATTCGTGTCATTATTGAGTTGATCATCAACCATACCTCCGATCAGCACCCTTGGTTTCAACGCGCCCGTCGCGCACCTGCGGGGAGTAAAGAAAGAGATTTTTACGTTTGGAGCGATACGCCTGAGAAATATCAAGAAGCGCGCATTATCTTCAAAGATTTTGAAACCTCCAATTGGTCATGGGATCCCGTTGCTAAAGCATATTACTGGCACCGCTTCTATTCTCACCAACCAGATTTGAACTTTGAGAATCCGGAACTACAGAAAGCCTTATTTGATGTGGTGGATTTTTGGTTGGAGATGGGTGTGGATGGACTGCGCTTAGATGCAGTGCCATATCTTTATGAACGTGAGGGCACTAACTGTGAAAATTTACCAGAAACCCACGCGTTTTTAAAGAAACTGCGGCAGCACGTAGATGAAAAGTTTCCGAACCGGATGCTGTTGGCGGAAGCAAACCAATGGCCTGAAGATGCTGTGGAGTATTACGGGGAAGGGGACGAATGCCACATGGATTTTCACTTTCCCTTGATGCCACGTTTGTACATGGCAGTACACATGGAGGACAGTTTCCCCATTATTGATATTCTACAGCAGACACCGCGTATTCCTGATAATTGTCAGTGGGCATTATTTTTACGCAACCACGATGAACTGACTCTAGAAATGGTCAGTGATGAAGACCGGGACTATATGTATAAAGTCTACGCCCAAGACCCACAAGCCCGGATCAATTTGGGTATTCGTCGCCGTCTTGCGCCTTTGATGGGTAATAGCCGTCGCCGAATCGAGTTGATGAATGCTTTATTGATGTCCTTGCCAGGAACACCCGTGCTTTACTACGGTGATGAAATTGGCATGGGGGACAATATTTACTTAGGCGATCGCAATGGTGTGCGTACTCCAATGCAGTGGAGTCCTGACAGAAATGGAGGTTTTAGCAGTGCCAATCCTCAAAAGCTGTTTTTACCCATCATTCTAGATCCGGAATACCACTTCGAGGCGATTAATGTGGAAGCACAAAGAGAAAACCCAAATTCTCTTTGGTGGTGGATGAAACGACTGATTGCGATTAGAGGACGTTATCAAGCCTTTGGGCGCGGTACGTTTGAGTTCCTGTATCCCGAAAACCGCAAAGTACTTGCTTTTACCCGCACCTATGACGGCGAACATATTTTAGTAATAGCGAACTTGTCACGCTTTGTCCAGACTGTAGAACTGGATCTTGCTGCTTTTAATGGTTTGGTTCCCGTAGAAATTTTCGGTCGAACAGCTTTCCCTGCTATTGGCGAGTCTCCTTACTTCCTTTGTTTGGGGCCACACTCATTCTATTGGTTTACCTTGCAATTGCAGCCGAGTACCATTACCTGTGCGATTAGAAATCCCAACCAAATCCCAAAACTAGTAGTGAGTGGCAGGTGGCAGAATGTTTTTGTTAAAGGCGAAGCAAGAACAGCACTAGAAGCAACACTACCAGATTTTTTATGTAGTTGTACTTGGTTTGACAGTAAAACACGAGTAATTCAATCTGCCCATATTAAAGAGGCAATTCCTGTCTCCTCTCAAGGTACTGAGGCTTATATTATCTTGGTACAATTGGACTTTACAGAAGGCGATCCCCAAACATATGTCCTGACTTTGGCTTATGAAGCAGATGGTATTGGTGGCGATCGCTTTCGCACTAATACCGAACAGGTAGTAGCTCAAATTTACGTCCAGGGAAAAGATGAAACAGGAGTACTATTTGCGGCTCTCGCAGACAAAGATTTTCTGAATATCCCCTTGGATGCGATCGCCCACAACCGAATTTACAAAGGAATGGTGGGCGAATTGGTAGCAACCAAAACAGAAGATTTTCCAGAAATTCTGAGTAACGTTACCGACAGTGAAAGCGAAGTTCACTTAGAACCACATTTATTGAAGGGAGAACACACCAACACAGGCATTATTTATGGCGATCGCCTCTTCTGCAAACTTTTCCGAAAAGTTGAGACGGGTATAAATCCTGACTTAGAGCTTGGTCGTTTTCTCACCAAAACCTCAGCCAAAAAAGGCATACCCCAACTAGAAAATCTTGCCCCCGTTGTTGGAGCTTTAGAGTACCGCCGCAAAGGGGTTGAACCCATTACATTGGCGATATTACGAACATACATCCCCGAAAGTAGCGATGCTTGGTCGTATACTTTAGACAACTTGCGCGACTTTTTTGAGCAAGTGCTGCCAAAACACGTAGATATAAATGATATTGAGCTTCCTCCTTCTTTGCTACAAGCCGCACTAGATGTTCCAATTCCGGAAATGGCGCAAGAATTCATGGGGAACTATCTGCGAACCGCTGAATTGTTGGGACAACGTACTGCCGAAATGCATATGGCGCTGGCATCTGACATTGATGATAGTCACTTTGCACCTGAGCCTTTTTCCTCTTTTTACCAGCGCTCAATTTATCAATATATGCGCAATCAGGCAGGGCAGACATTGTTGTTGTTGAACAAACTTTTGGGGCAATTATCTGCTGATGTCCAACCTCTCGCAAAAATGGTACTAAATCAGCGAGAGTTATTGTTAGGGCGCTTTCAGCAGATTTTGAATCAAAAAATCACTGCCATGCGGATTCGCTGTCACGGCAACTATTCCCTAGAAGAAGTGCTGTTCACAGGCAAAGATTTTATCATCATTGACTTTGAAGGCGATCCAAAACGCCCCTTGAGCGAACGCCGGATCAAGCGATCGCCCTTGCGTGATGTTGCCTCGATGTTAGAATCTTTTTACTATGCCAGCCGCGTTGCCCTGCGCAATGAAAAAGAAAGCGGTATACTTCGTCCTGATGATTTACCAACAATGGAGCATTGGGAGCAGTTTTTCTTCTGTTGGTCTAGTGCAGCCTTTTTAAAGTCCTACTTCACAACTTCCGATCATGCTGCCTTTTTACCAAAGCATCCATCAGAATTGCAAGTCCTGCTAGATGCCTTCTTACTAGAAAAAGCGATTCTTGAGTTAGACTACGAACTCAAAAATCGTTTAACCTTGGTAGAAATCCCTCTCCAGCGGATTTTAGAACTACTACAACACACTAAGTAAGAGTTTCTTTTCAATTACTCCCGCTATGCTGACGCTATAGCGGGAGTTTTTCGTAGCACTTTGCTATTCTTGCAAGGTAAAGCCGATTTCAACTTGGTGAGGTACAAAATTTTAGTCTCAAAGTCATAATTTTTTGCCTATTTGATACTGTTTCACAAAAAATCTAATACAAATACAGACTATGCCCAGACGCGATATATCACGTCTGGGCAAAATTCATGTGTATCGCAATTAAGTGAAATGCTATAACCTCTGACTTCTGGCTTCTGGCTTCTATCGCTAGATCAGAACAGCGTAACAATAAGCTTTTTACCCCTAAAGAAAACAAAAAGTAATGTAATTTTTTTCTTACTCAGACTGCGTATGTTCGTACTAAATTTGTGCGATCGCTATTTATCCAATCTTGCTAGCAAATATATTTCAAAGTTCTAAAGTTGACTTGGATAATAAAACCTAATGTAAAAAAATACATTTGCTATTTAAGCACTTTCTTGAGAGTATCATCACATGAACTATAAAATCATGTTGATTTCGTGAATTTAGCTTAAATTTTAGATAAAAACAGCCTTCTAACAGCCTTTTAGCTTGCTTTTATTAGAGCTTTTTACAAATAACATCATATCTTGTAATGTAATCACTAAGACTGATCGTCTCATAAGTAAAAAAAACCATCAGTCTTATTGCTTAACGGCAAAATGCAGAAAACTACAACACACGTACTACCAAGCTCGAAGTCTATGGCAAATCTAGAAAAACTAAAACGTATACCTTATAAAATTAAGAGAAATTTTTTACAATTACCTGTCCTAAAACTTGCATTTGAGCGTGCCTATGAGCAAGAACTCAACAAATACCTTGGTTATCTACCAAAAATTTATCCAGAAGATGAAAATTTGATTAAATCTTTGCATCATGAAGGAGTGTTTGTTAGTTCTTTACAAAACTTAGGAATATGCTCTACATCTTCACTAATTGTGAGTGCCAACAAGCTCTTACCAGAATTCTTAACGTTTTCCACCAATAATCAATGTTCTTTTACTCTGCCTTCATCTATATTGATGAAGTATCCAGAAATTTTTCTTTGGGGACTCGAAGAACGAATTATTAATATTGTTGAAAATTACATTGGGCTTCCAGTCCTATATCATGGAGTAGATTTTCGTAGAGAGATTGCTAATGAAAAACTAGTAGATGTAAGGCAATGGCACCTAGATGTAGAAGACTATCGCATGGTCAAAATCATAGTTTACCTAAATGATGTAAGTATCAAGGGTGGCCCGTTTGAGTACATTAGTAAAACTTTAACTTCAGCATTACGTCAAAATATTAAATATAGTGGCGGTTTCATCCCGGATCAAATCATCGAAGATTTTGTACCTAGATCCGATTGGAAACCTTGTCTAGGAGATTGTGGCACAATAATTTTTAGTGATACCTGCAATGTTTTTCATCGTGCCAAGCCACCTGTAGAAGCAGACCGATTTTCAATGACTTTTGCCTACACTTCTAGACAACCCATAACAATGTTTAGTAAATCTGCATTGCCTATGGATGAGTTGCGAAGAATTTCAAGTAGACTATCTAGACGTCAAAGAGAGTGTATTTTAGGATTAAGCGATTAGTATAGATTAATGACTTTTGCCTGTGAATGACCTACTTTGTATACCCGATCGCTTAAATTCTTTACAATATATTACTACTTGTAGACCAAGACAAGAAAAATCCAAAAATAGTATTTTCTCAAATAGAACAACATTAACATCCTGATAAAGTCTCTAGACTACGAATCGACTGGAGACTTTTTCTTAGTAAAAAGGAATCCGTCAAGTCCCGTGGCTCAAAATCTTGCCATTACCCACATTTTTTTAATAGTCAAAGTATCATGCCGACGTCCCGCCCAGGATTGAATCAATTCTCTGGCGGGTTAGCATAGTAAAACCTACCAGTTAGTAGATGCGGACACAAACAGAGTCGGTAAAATTTCCATCCACTGGCTGAGTTACAAAATCTTGCTATTGCCATAGGATTTAAAATACTGGCTTTAACTAATGCGTGTTGTGCTTTGCACATTTTTCCTCATAATAGCGAAGAGCTAATGAGAAAACTTGCAAATTCAATTCGTTTTAGTGAAGTTCTGCTGCCTTAGAAATCTGTAACAGGAGCTTAACCATATGTACCTCTCACTGTGGCCTGGTAAGCCATATCCTTTAGGAGCAAACTGGGATGGCAAGGGTACAAACTTTGCTCTGTTCTCAGAAAATGCGACAGGAGTGGAGTTGTGCCTGTTTGACCAAAAAGGGCGAGAAACCCGACTGGAACTGAAAGAAAAAACTAACTTTACCTGGCATGGTTATGTTCCCGCGATCGGCCCAGGACAACGCTACGGTTTTCGGGTACATGGTTCCTTTGCTCCTGAAGAAGGACATCGCTTTAACCCCCACAAACTACTCATTGACCCATACGCCAAAGCAATTGACGGTGATGTTCGCTTTGGCGAAGAAATCTTTGGTTATCGCTGGAATGACCCTAACGAAGACTTGGGATTTTCTGACCTCGATGACGCCCATTTAGTTCCCAAATCTGTTGTCGTAGATCAGTCTTTTGATTGGGAAGGAGATGAACTGTTACAAACTCCCTGGCATGAAACGGTTATTTATGAAACTCATGTCAAAGGATTTACCAGACTTCACTCCGAAATTCCGCCTAGACTGCGCGGAACTTACGCTGGTTTAGCACACCCAGCGGCGATTTCTCACCTCCAATCTTTGGGTGTGACTGCTGTAGAATTGATGCCCATCCATCATTTTCTTGCATATCCAGGTCACTTAGCAGATAAGGGTCTGAAAAATTACTGGGGTTATGACTCTCTTTGTTATCTGGCTCCTTATTCTGGTTACAGTGCCAGCGGCTGTGTTGGGCAGCAGGTGAAAGAGTTCAAGCAAATGGTTAAGGCACTGCACAGAGCAGGAATTGAGGTGATCCTGGATGTCGTCTACAACCACACGGGTGAGGGCAACCACATGGGGCCAACTTTATCTCTGCGTGGTATTGACAATGCTGCTTATTATCGCCTGGTAGATGGAAATTGCCGATATTACATGGATTTTACAGGTTGCGGTAATTCTCTCAACGTCCGCCACCCCCAAGTGCTGAAACTAATTATGGATAGTCTGCGCTACTGGGTGTTAGAGTGTCATGTTGATGGTTTCCGTTTCGATTTGGCATCAGCACTAGCACGGGAACTTTACGCAGTCGATCGCCTCGCCGCTTTCTTCGATATCATTCACCAAGATCCGGTCTTAGCAGATGTAAAATTAATTGCCGAACCTTGGGATGTGGGTGAAGGTGGCTATCAAGTAGGCGAATTTCCGTTGTTGTGGTCAGAGTGGAACGGTAAATATCGAGACACAGTGCGCGACTTCTGGCGCGGAGAAGATAGCCGCATGGCAGAATTTGCCTATCGATTTACAGGTAGTTCTGACTTGTATCAGTTTAATGGTCGCAATCCCAGTGCCAGCGTTAACTTTATTACTGCCCACGATGGCTTTACTCTCTACGATTTAGTTAGCTATAACGAAAAACACAACGAAGCAAACGGGGAAGATAACCGAGATGGAGAAAGCCACAACCGTTCTTGGAACTGTGGTGTAGAAGGCAACACAGACGATCCCCAAGTGCTGCGCCTGCGGAGAAAGCAACTGCGAAACTTTTTAGCGACGCTGATGTTATCCCAAGGAGTACCCATGCTGGTAATGGGTGATGAAATGGGGCGATCGCAAGGCGGCAACAACAATCCCTACTGCCAAGATAATGAAATTTCCTGGTTAAATTGGGATTTGCAAGAAGAAAACGAGGCATTGTTAGATTTCACCCGCCAGTTGATTGACTTTCGGCGCAGACATCCTATTTTCCGCAGGCGCAAATGGTTCCAAGGAAGAGCTATTCACGGTTCTGGCGTCAATGATATAGCTTGGTTTAACCCTGACGGCGGCGAAATGACAGAGGAACAGTGGAACAGTGGCTATAGCAAAGCGATCGGCATTTTCCTCAACGGCGAGGAAATAGCCACACCAGGGCCGCGAGGTGAGCGTATTATTGACGAAAGCTTTTTGTTGTTTTTTAATGCCCACTACGAAATGCTGGAATTTCACATTCCCAAAGGGCTACAAGACTGGGAATGGCTCACCATTATCGACACTACTAAGCCGCGCTTTGTCCAACGGGGCAAACGCTACATCGATGATAAACCCATAGAAGTAGATGCGCGATCGCTCGTCATGCTGCAAAAAATGGGAAGAATTTCCCGTGATGATGAAGATTAACTAGGGACTAGGGGCTAGGGACTAGGGACTAGGGACTAGGGACTAGGAATATTTATTTGGAATCATTATTTGGAGACTAATTTTAAACTCGCCTCTAGCCCCTAGCCTCTAGCCCCTAGCCTCTAGCCTCTAGCCTCTAGCCTCTAGCCCCTAGCCCCTAGCCTCTAGCCTCTAGCCTCTAGCCCCTAGCCTCTAGCCTCTAGCCCCTAGCCTCTAGCCCCTAGCCTCTAGCCTCTAGCCCCTAGCCTCTAGCCTCTAGCCCCTAGCCTCTAGCCCCTAGCCTCTAGCCCCTAGCCTCTAGCCCCTAGCCTCTAGCCCCTGTCCCCTGTCCCCTATCCCCTGTTCCCTGATTATGCATATCGGTTCTCAATATTTAGGCGATCGCACTTGTAACTTTACTCTCTGGGCACCTTTGGTAGGTGAAGTCGCAGTTCACCTCGTTGCCCCAGAGGAAAAATTTATTCCCCTGCAAAAGGATGAACGAGGCTACTGGCATGGTAAGGTTAGCAATATCGAGCCAAATACTCTTTACTTTTATCAACTCGAAGGTCAAACTGACCGAGCCGATCCCGCTTCCCATTCTCAGCCCGAAGGAGTTCACGGCCCCTCACAAGTAATTGACCATAGCGCTTTTAAATGGAATGATGACCAATGGCAGGGAATACCCCTAGAAAAAATGGTCATCTACGAGTTGCACGTCGGAACTTTTACTAAAGAAGGTACATTTGAGGCAGTAATTCCCCGGATTCCCGAACTATTAGAATTAGGCGTCAACGCTATTGAAATTATGCCCGTTGCTCAGTTCCCTGGAGAACGCAACTGGGGTTACGATGGCACTTTCCCTTATGCGGTGCAAAATTCCTATGGTGGTGTGAATGGCTTGAAGCAACTAGTCAATGCCTGTCACCAACAAGGCATGGCAGTGATTTTAGATGTAGTTTACAACCATCTTGGCCCGGAAGGAAATTATCTTTGGGGATTTGGTACTTACTTTACCGATCATTACAAAACGCCTTGGGGTAGTGCGGTTAATTTTGACACAGCTTACAGCGATGGTGTCAGACACTACTTTGTCCAGAATGTTCTCTACTGGCTAGAAAACTTTCATCTTGATGCTTTGCGTTTGGATGCCATCCACGCCATATATGACTTTGGCGCTAAACATATTTTGGCAGAAATGGCTGATGCAGTTGCCCAACTTTCACAGCAGCAAGGACTTAAACGCTATCTAATTGCAGAAAGCGATCTCAATGATACCCGCATTATCCGTCCTCAAACAGTGGGTGGTTATGGGATAGATGCTCAGTGGAGCGATGATTTTCACCATGCTTTGCATACAGTAGTAACTGGAGAAAATATTGGATATTACCAAGACTTTGGTAGCTTAGAACAATTAGCAAAAGCTTATCGCCACGCCTTTGTTTATACTTGGGACTACTCCCCCCATCGCCGACGCTATCACGGTAACGATACGAGCGGTTGCCTTGCCAGTCAGTTTGTAGTTTGTTCGCAAAATCACGATCAAGTAGGAAACCGGATGCTAGGCGATCGCCTCTCCTCACTCATTTCCTTTGCAGCGCTCAAATTAACAGCAGCAGCAGTTCTCCTTTCTCCCTACGTTCCCATGTTGTTTATGGGAGAGGAATACGGCGAGACAGCACCTTTCCTCTATTTTGTCAGCCACAGTGACCCTAACATTATTAAAGGAGTACGAGAAGGCAGAAAAGCGGAATTTTCTGCTTTTTTTGATGCTAGCGGACAAGAACCACCAGATCCGCAAGCCGTAGAGACATTAGAGCGATCGCGCCTCAATTGGGAGATGCGCCACGAAGGTAAAAATCGAGCGCTGTGGTTGTTTTACCAAAAATTACTCCAACTGAGAAGAGAAATTCCCGCCTTGACTAACTTAGATCTCAACGATTTAGAAGCTTTGGTAATAGAACCAGAGAAAGTTTTATCTTTGCGGCGTTGGTGTGAAAATAGTCAAGTTCTGTGTTGGCTTAACTTTAGTCAACAAGCAGTAGAGATTACAACAAACCTACCTTCCGGAAGTTGGCAAAAACTACTCGACTCTGCCGAACCCACCTGGGGAGGCAGAGGTTCCCAATTACCGGAGAAACTTTCTACTGAAGAACAACAAACACTTGTACTAAATCCCGAAAGCGTTGTTGTTTACAGTAATGACTAGAAGGCAAAACAGAAGGCAGAAGGAAGAGAAGATAAGGAATTTTAGTGAAATTGGAAAATTTGAGTTTGGAGGGAGAAACTTCTAGTTCAAAACGAGAACTTTTAGGCTTGAAACTAAAAAATTCTAGTTTGGAGGGAGATACTTCTAGCTCAAAACGAGAACTTTTAGGCTTGAAACTAAAAAATTTTAGTTTGAAACGAGAAACTTCAAGCTTGAAACTAAAAACTTCTAGTTTGAAACGAGAAACTTCAGGTTCAAAACGAGAACTTTCTAGCTTGAAACCTGTCCCCTATCCCCTGTACCCTGTCCCCTATCCCCTGTCCCCTATCCCCTGTACCCTATCCCCTGTACCCTGTCCCCTGTACCCTATCCCCTGTACCCTGTCCCCTGTACCCTATTCCCTGTACCCTATCCCCTATCCCCTGTACCCTGTCCCCTATCCCCTGTCCCCTGTTCCCTATCCCCTGTACCCTGTCCCCTGTCCCCTGTCCCCTGTACCCTATCCCCTGTCCCCTGTCCCCTATCCCCTGTACCCTATCCCCTATCCCCATTATGCAGATACCCATTACAACCTATCGAATCCAATTCACTCCCGAATTTGGTTTTGCCAACGCTCAAGCGATCGCTTCTTTCCTAGCAGAGTTGGGAATTTCTCATATCTACGCTTCTCCCATTCTCACCGCTAGAAAAGGCAGCACCCACGGCTACGATACCGTGAACTATAACGAAATTAGCCCCGAATTGGGTGGAAAAGAACAATTTGAAGAACTAATTGAGGCACTCAAGCAACTCAATATTGGCTGGGTGCAAGATATTGTACCCAACCACATGGCATTTGACAGTCAAAACCAGATGCTTGTGGATGTTCTGGAAAACGGTTCTGATTCGCAGTATCGAGACTACTTCGATATTACTTGGAACCATCACTACGAAGAAAATCGGGGCAAAGTACTAGCACCTTTTTTAGGAAAATTTTGTGGTGATTGTTTAGAAAGTGGTGAGCTACAACTACAATATGATGAAAATGGCATCACCATTAACTATTACTCACTCAAATTTCCTATCCGAGTAGAATCTTACTACCAAGTTTTAACCTACGACCTTGGACGTTTGCGGGAAAAAATAGGTAGAGATCACCCATGTTTCATGAAGCTTTTGAGTGTTCTCTATATGTTGAAATATACTCCATCTGGAGAGGAGGGCAGAGAACGATACGACCAAATTGCTATTGTGAAACGGATGTTGTGGGAACTCTGGAATGATAGCCCAGAGGTGAAAGAATTTATTGAAGAAAATATCCGCATTTTTAATGGAGAACCAGGTAAACCTGAAAGCTTCAATCTCCTAGAAAACTTACTTTCTGACCAATTTTTCCGGCTTTCCTACTGGAAAGTGGGTAACGAAGAACTTAATTACAGACGCTTTTTTACTGTTAATGAACTAATTTGTCTTCGCATTGAAGAAGAAAAAGTTTTTGAGAACACCCATGCTTTGATTTTAGAATTAGTTAAAGAAGAAAAATTTAATGGATTAAGAATTGACCATATTGACGGACTTTACGACCCTGCAACATACCTTAATCTACTTCGAGAATATGCTCCCGAAGTTTATTTAATAGTAGAAAAAATCCTAGAACCTAAAGAAGAATTGCCTATAACTTGGCCGATTCAGGGAACAACAGGATATGACTTTCTCAACCAAGTAAATGGAATTTTCTGTTTACAATCAGCCGAACAGGAATTTGATGACATTTATCATAGGTTTATTAAAAAAGAAGTTTCCTGTGAGGATTTGATTGACCAGAAAAAGAGATTAATTATTAGCAAAGATTTAGCAGGAGATATTGATAATTTAGCCCACCTACTCAAACAAATTTCCGGACGCTATCGCTATGCTAGTGACTTCACTATGTATGGCTTAAAAGCTGCTTTGGTAGAAATTTTGGCAGTGTTCCCAGTTTATCGCACCTATATCAGCAGTACTGGTGCAAGCAAAACCGATCAAGAATACATTCAGCAAGTTCTGGAGCGTGCAAAACAAAATATCCCCAACTTTCTCAATGAGTTAAATTTTATCGAGAAATTCCTGCATTTAGATTTCGATGATTCCTTGAAAGAAGAAGACAAGCAACAATGGTTGCATTTTGTCATGCGGTTGCAGCAAATGACAGGGCCATTAATGGCAAAAGGTGTCGAAGATACTGTTATGTATGTGTATAATAGGCTTCTGTCATTAAATGAAGTAGGTTCCCATCCCGCTCATTTTGGTATTTCTTTAGAAGACTTTCATACCTTCAATCAAAACCGTTTGGCTGCTTGGCCTCACGCTATGAATACAACTTCTACCCACGATACCAAACGGGGAGAAGATGTGAGAGCCAGGATCAACGTCCTATCGGAAATTCCCCAGGAGTGGGAGAATAATTTGAAACAATGGCGCGACATTAATGCACCACAAAAGATTTCTGTTGGCGGAAGAGATGTACCAACACCCAATGATGAGTACTTGTTCTACCAAAACCTTATAGGTGCTTTTCCCTTTAAGGACGAAGAGTACCCGCAGTTTGTAGAGCGGATGCAACAGTACATTATCAAAGCAATTCGCGAAGCAAAAGTTCACACTGCTTGGCTCAAGCCAGATACTGACTATGAAAATGCCTTTACTGAGTTTGCAGAACAGGTATTGAAAGAGCCTGAAAATAACCCCTTTTTTGAAGCTTTTCGTCCCTTCCAGCGCAAAATTCAATACTACGGTGTATTTAATTCCCTCTCTCAGACGTTGCTGAAACTTACTGCTCCCGGTGTTCCAGACACATATCAAGGAACAGAACTTTGGGATTTGAGTTTAGTAGATCCAGATAACCGCCGCCCGGTAGACTATCAAGCGCGGCAAGAATATTTGCAGGAGATTAAAAGCAAAGCCGAGACTGACTTATCGGGTTTAATTACAGAACTGCTGCAAAACCCAGAAGACGGAAGAATTAAACTTTTCCTAACTTATCAAGTTTTGCAAGCTCGTCGGCAACACTTGGAGGTATTCCAGCGAGGATCGTACTCCAAATTAACTGTTGCTGGTAGCTTAAAAAGTCATGTTGTCGGATTTGCCAGGGAATTGGGAGATAAAAAAATCATAGCGATCGCTCCCCGTTTCTTCACCTCGCTCGTCAAAGAAGGAGAATATCCTCTCGGCGAACAAATTTGGCAAGAAACCCGGATTGTTCCGCCTGCCGATTCTTCCCCTGTCTGGCAAGATGCGATTACAGGGCAACAAGTGCAAGGTGAAGATACCCTCTGGGTGCGGGAGATTTTGCAACAGTTCCCCGTGGCGTTGTTGGTTAATCAATCACAACAGTAGAATCGCGCAAGCGATCGCATTCTTCTCGCTAGCATTTAAGGTTTTCAATCGAGCGATCGCTTAGAAACATTCATTTACTACAACTGTTTCAGTAGTTGATTAACAGATAACACGGGCATGGTTGCATTTGAAAAATTCCGATCGCGGGTAACAATTGCATCTAAACCTTGAGCAATTGCACAAGCAATTTGTACAGCGTCTTCAAAATCTGCCAAACCTGACATTAAAGCAACTTCCAAAACAATTCGATCAACAGGGCAAATCTCCATAACTGCCAGTATGATAGAGATTATTTGCCTTGCTCGTTCGATACTTTGAGTTTGCCTTTTGGCTATGTAGAAAATATCGGTTAGCGTTGTTGCAGTGAAATAACCTACAACTTGTCCAGCACCAAGCGCTTGAAACAAGGCTTCTGCATCCGAAAAAAATGGCTCCCGCTCTAGCAAGAAATCAAGAACTATGTTGGTATCGATGAGAACTCTCACTTGAGATACTTCTCCACTCGATGCTCTTCCAGCATTGCCTCTACTTGAGCGTCAGTGGGTGGCGGCTGATCTGTTTTTAGCAAACCACGCATCTGATTAATCAGAGTTTTGCGATTTGGTTGTAGGTTAAGATTGCCTTTAAGGGATTCAATGATGTCACTGACTAATGCGAGACGATCGCTCACCGATAAGTGACGGGCTTGCTCTTTCAACTTTTGCAATAACATTAGATCTACTCCAACAATCGCTGGTATCTAGATTCTAATATGAGCGATGATGAGCGATCACCTGCAACACAGTTCGGGCAACAAGTCGATATACCCAATCAAGATCAGGTAGTTGATTGGAGAGATGTTGGAGACAACAATCATTCCTTGGCTAAAAAGTTACGAATCGATTGAACATCTTGTTCTAAATCGTCTTCAGTGTAGGGTAAGTAGGCTTTTTCGCGCTTAAGGAATTCATAGGTTTCCCAACGGGAGGAGAAATTGAGCATTCGGCGGACTTCAGCGGCTCCAATACGACCTTGGCGATAGTTGTCAGCCACAATGAGTTCTAAAATTCTGCGGGAAAAGTTAGCGGGTTGGAGTTGCAGTTGATTAGCGATATCGTCGGGAAGTTCGATTATAATTTGTATATTGTTATACGGAATTTTCAAGTGGTTCTAGAATAACTCTACCCTTTTCTATATTTGCTTCAATAACTATTGCCTTCAAGCGATCGTTGACTTTGAAAACTTGGCTTGGGTGGTTAATAGATGGATTGAGAATCCTTGAGCTAGGCACTAAGGCATACAGTTCTCCAATATCAACAATTACACCGTAGTCTCTGACACATAGTACAGTACCACTAACAACTTGACCAACTTGTAACTGCCTGAGTTTGTTTCTAACAGAGCCAGGGATTAGCACCAAGCGATTAAACTCTTCTCTTACTTCCAAAATCTTGAGTGGAAGTTCTTTCCCAATCACCAATTCCTCCCGGTGCTTGTCAACATAAGTACAAATAAAACCGTGCAAGCCTTCAATTTTGGTTATTGCTCCGCGCATAGTTTTTCTAAGGATTTTTCCATAAACTGTTACATCCTCAGACTGCAATTGCCGTAACCGTTCCCATGCTTTTTGCCTCTCTAATTGGCGGATTGAAAAAGAAACCGTTGGAGGATGCTCTTGAGAACACAAGAACCACTGAATTCTCGCTGATACCCCACCTGCATGGGCTGCAAGAATTTTAGTGTGTACGATGAGTTCTTCTTTATTTACGGAACGACCACATTGGCGAGAAGCCTCATACAATGTATGTTCATACAAGCGATCGCTATCTTTGAGGGTTTCCGGTGAACAATGGGAGAAGAAAATATCATGCTCACCATCGTAATTTCCTACAACCAAAAATTCTCGGATTTCATTCAATTGCAGAGCTTCTTCTGGAGTTTGAATTTCGTTAAGTGATAGCTCTGGCAGTGGAACGTAAACTGGTTGCTCCGTATCAAAGTCAACAAGGACACCTGCATTTTCCAGCCTAATGATTTTTCCAGTAACGATATCACCAGGTTGAAATCTACCTAACTTAAAGCTCATAAGCTACTGGGTTTAACATCACCCTGCTTTGTTAGCGTTTTATCATAGCGTCTGCGGGTATTTTAGCATACAGCACAAGTCAACTATATAACGATCGCCTTCAACGGCTGCAAGTATCTTTCACAATATATGAGCTTGAGTCAGTCTGCTGTAACGTAGTTGTTAGATAATGCCGAGAAGCTACAGTTCCTGTTCAATCGCTTGTCTAATTTCCTCTTCGGAACTTGATCGGGCAACTGATACCATGTGTGTGGGATCATCTTGAGAAGGCCGCAATAGCTCTATTATTCCTAATCCTGGAACACGCATGACTGGTTACTCACAACAAACCTATATTTCCCAGATTCTTCACGAGTAAATCAGACATCTACGAGTTGAACGCTGGCGTCAGGGCATTATTTCATCAAGGAATTCGCAAGCCGGCGAAGTTGCTCTTTCAGACTAAGATCTATTACTTGAGAGCCAACTTTAACGACGAGACCACCAAGTATATTTGGATCAATACGGGTTTTGAGTTCAACTTGTTTAGCCCCTGTCATTTCTTTGATTTTTTCGGCGATCGCCTGCCGTTGTTTTTCCGTGAGTTCAATGGTGGCGATCGCTTCAGCTAGTACGATCTGGTTTAATTCACGTAACAAAAGTTGGTATTCTTGACAAATACCTTGTAACCACAAGATCCGGCGACGATCTACTAAAAGCATTAAAAAATTAAGAACATACGGATGAACCTGGGTTGCTGCAATTTTCCGGAGTACAGCCTTCTTTGCCTCAGCCTTGACTAGCGGATTAGCTAAAAATTGATTTAAATCCTGAGATTTGTCAAGCAAATCCAGTAAAAAAGCAACATCTTGATTAATCCGCTCTGTTAAACCGTGATTCACAGCTATAGACATCAATGCCTGGGCATAAGGCTTGACAATTTTAGTACTTACTATGCCATGTCTCATAGAAGACAACTATATTGAATATCGAAGATATCAGCCAGCCCCTTGATGGGCATGGCAAGTTTGTTAGATATGAAGGTTTTTTTCGGAAAAGCCAATCGTTTTGAAGATACGCCCCTGGATAGTGCGAACGAGCAGCAATCCTCCCAAAACTACCAAAAATCCACAAATAGCCCAAAGCTGAGTGTTAGGAATTTCTACAACGCCACGTAAGATAACTTCTCGTAAAGTAGAAACAATAGACACTTCGACTGCAACTCCAACGGAGATGCGTCGTTCTTGGAGGTAGATAATTAATAGTCGAAATAGTTCAACCAAAATCAATAGAAATAGAATATCGGAGGTGATTGCTTGAAACTGAAGGGGGTGCATGAGAGAGAAAAATAATTCCCCCATCCGAATGAGCATGATACTAAACAAACCAATGCACAGTAGTATCACGATCAAGTCTTGAACAGTTTCAAGATAATGAACAATCTGTTCTCGACTGACTAGAATTTTCCACTGATTAGGTGAATTATTCCAGATTTTAAACATCAACCATTTTTCCTTCAGGTGGCAATTGTTCCTGTTTCAGGCTTGCTTTTTCGTTAGGTGTTTCCAAGCAGAATTTAGGGCATTTTTTACGCGATCGCCAGCACGGTTTGCGGCTTCTTGAAAGCTTTCCCACTCGTCTTGCAAAAACTGTGCAGCTTGTTGTAAGGCGTTTTTGTCGTGCTTGCCAGAGGCTTCTAATTCGTCATGCACTTCTTTAATCTTCACCCGTACCACTTCTGGCTTGTCATTTGGCGAAACGAGAGATTTAAGGCGATCGCCCATTGTCCGCACTAAGTTCTTAACTTGCTGCGACTTCTCGCTAAGAAAGCCCTTAAGTCCTTCTGGCTCACTTTGGAGGCGTTCTTTAGCACCTTCTCGCACTACTACCGCTTCAGCCTCAATGACTTCCACATCTTCTGGATATAATACTGCCCTACCGCCAAAGGGAGCGGCGATATCTCCTGCCAAAATATAGGCTGTAATGTTGCCAGTTTCCCAATCAAAGAGAAAATCTTCCACCCATCCCAAAGTTTCAGCCATGGGAGAGCGGACTGGCAATTGGTACAAACGGCGGAGATTTGTAGGTTGAGAAACAACGCTACTACTGTAAGTTAATACAGCATCGGGGCCAATGACAAACACTTGCTCTAGGGGTGTATATCCTTGGCTTCCTCCAATAAAGCTCACCCTTCCTTTGTCATCAATCCAAACCTCTTCCACTGTGTCAAAACGGGATGCAGTAACACTATCCATTGCCATTAAACCCAGGATTTGGCTGCGGCGTACAACATTAATCATGGCTTTCTCCTCCTCATAATATATGTATGTCTGCACGATGGTGTGAGCGGATGCGGCGGGGGCGATCGCTGCTTGAGTAAATGATTATTTTGAGGAAAAATTGGATTCACCACGCTCGGTGACAGTGCAATACGGTTCAGTTAGTGATGTTGATTTCTCGGAGATCCCCCTTAGCCCACGGCAATAAAGCGGGAAGAAAATCTACACCCGGACACTTGCTACAACGGGGGACTCGGGGCCCCCACGGAGTGGGGATTGGGGGAGAACCCCCGCAACGCAGTGTCCTCGCTTTTTACCTCCCCTTAGGGATTTCCAAGAAACAAATTATCCCGGATTGTGGGGTGGGCATCCTGCCCGCCCCTCGGATGGGACGGGTGGGGACACCCATCCCACAAGAAAATTTGGGATGTTTTTTATTTGGAAGTCCCTTAAAAAGGGGAAAATTAACTGCTTTTTGCCCCCCTTAGAAAGGGGGGTTGGGGGGATCTAACCTTATCCCCAGACAAATAAATTAACCTATATTAACCTTGACAACTTTGTGCTTTTCCTCTTCAGCTTTTGGCAAGGTTAGACTGAGAATTCCATTTTTGTATTCAGCGTGCACTTTATCGTTTTGAATATGGGAAGGCAACGGAATCACCCGTTCAAATCTGCCGTAGCGGAACTCAGAGCGAGTTATACCATTGTCTTCGATTCTAGTTTCAGACTTACGCTCACCGCTAATAGAAACTGATTCGGCAGTGACTTCTACATTAATGTCTTTTGGTTCTAAACCGGGTACTTCCAGTTTCAGGTGAATCGCATCATTAGTTTCTTCCATTTCAGCGGCTGGAACAAAGGATAACCCCACACCTTCTCCGCCATCAGACGACAGTAGCCGATCAAACAGGCGATTCATATCCCGATGTAATGTTTCAATTTCCCGTAAGGGTTCCCAACGAATAAGTGCCATAGCTATCACCTCTAAGAATCAAGATTGTTTCTAGTAGAGGCTCAATCTCAAGCTTCCTGGCTCTTATTAAGATAAGTATAATTTTGTAAATAGAGCTTTAATTTCAAGAAGCTCGATCTCAAGCTTCCTAGCTAAACATTAGCACCAAGGTTAAAGCTGAGTAGGTTCGGTTTTATAGCCTAGTGCGATCGCAATATCCGTACTATTCTCAATAAAGAAGTAGGGGAGCAGAAGGAAATTATGTCCCTTTGTCCTCTTCTGTTCCCTATTTCCTGTTCCCTGTTCCCTATTATCACAATGTCTATTCTTAAAGAAACTAATAATGCCCTAATTGTGGGCGCAAGCCAAGGTATTGGTTTGGGATTTGTGAAAAAATTACTACAACTTGACAATATCGCTCGCATTTATGCAACCTATCGTCATCAGGAGTCGGCTTCTGAGTTAATTGCACTTATGGGCGAGCATCCAGAGAGATTAGTTTGCCTATCTATGGATATTACGGATGAGGTGCAAATTGCAAAGTGTACAGAAAAGCTACGTGCAGAGATAGACAAATTACACTTAGCCATTAACTGTGTTGGAATTCTACACGAGGGGACGTTACAACCAGAAAAAAGCCTCAGACAAATTAACTCCGAACAGTTGGTACGTTATTTCCAAGTTAATAGTATCGGTGCTGTGCTTCTTGCCAAACACCTGTTACCCTTATTTCGACATCACGATGCAAGTATTTTTGCTAGTATTTCTGCCAAAATCGGTAGCATTGGCGATAACCAACTTGGTGGGTGGTACGGTTACCGCGCCTCCAAGGCTGCACTGAATATGTTTATGCGAAATGTGGCAATAGAATATGACAGAACGAGTCCAAAGACAATAGTTGTTACATTGCATCCTGGTACAACTGATACACGTCTCTCTCAACCTTTTCAAAAAAATGTACCTGCCGAAAAGCTATTTTCGGTAGAGCGTACTGTTACCCAATTACTCGCAGTTCTAGAAAAGCTACAACCAGATGATAGCGGACAGTTTTTCTCCTGGGATGGCAGTCGTTTACCGTGGTAAATCAATTAACTTTATTTGCACAATCCTACTGACTTGTACGGTAGGATACAGATTCTTGTTCACTAACGGGCACAAGCTTAAAAAGTATATCTTAAAGAGAAAATTAAATCCTCCTAGAGGTAAATAAATTTCACAAGCATTACCATTTAACATAAATTTTATGATTAGCAGCAAAGTAACAGCTTATCTGTTGTTGAGTTAACAATTAGATGTTATTTTTTCTACTACTACTGAATTTAGTAGTTTGTCAAAACGGACAATGAAAACTATTACACATTGAAAATTGTGATAGAAATGATTTTTTTTTTGTTTACAAAAATTTTGATGTGTATGATTACTTAAAGAATTAAAATATTTTTTACTTAAAAAACAAGGTGCTGCCAGAGAATAAATATATGGCTAATCCAGTTAAGATATCAAATAATTTAACAAATTTTTTAGCAGAAAATAAAAAAGAAGAAGAACTCATGTACGAAGTTCTTCTCATGATTGAAAATTTAGCATATCGAGAAGAGGCTACGGTTAAGCTTATCTTTGACCGTCTTTATGACATAGGTTCCATTAATTTAATCAATCAAAAATTTCGCTCTCGTGCTCTCAAAAGAGTACTGAAATGGATTGCGAGGATGTCTAAACCAGCTTTCAGGATTTTTGCCTGGCGCTGGTTTAGAAAAAATTGTCCTATATTAATTACTAACTGGCTTTACCAACAAGTTAGTTTCAAGAAACCAGTCATAAAATCAGCACAAGTAGTGATTGAAAAACAACTTACCCCCGCCAATGCAATTTCTGAATTGGAATATAAAAGCAGAGAAGTAACATTTCTTCGCTCCCAGGTGAAATTGCTCAGTGGTATTTTGATAGGAGTCATTACTGTGTTTGGTGCTAGTTTGATTTGGCTAAGTCAAAGTCTAATAACAGGGCGATCGCCTCTGCAAACTGTAGAACAACTACCTCCAGTCAATTTACAAGAGGCAATGATCAACAGACGCTAGTCAAAAACTAGGCGACGAGCAGAACCGTCATCTGTAAATTCTTGCTCCCCAGAGCCTACCACCTCAACAATGACTTTGCGAGGGTGTGGAGTCCACTGTCCTTGCCGTGCTTGGATATCCACGACTGTCTGCGTACCTTCTAAATACACGCGATAAGTTGTAGTTGACCAAGCACCGTGGCGATATTCAAAGCTATGTCCATCATCTTCATATAGTGTCCATTCGCCTGCACCAGGAGTAACTCTTAATCTCAGTTCGTTGATGGGTGATTCATCCACATACTGCATAACTGGTGCGAGAGGAATAATCGATCCGGCACGAATGTACATGGGCATTTTTTCTAAAGGTGCATCGGCAAGAATATAAGTTGAACCTGTGTAACACTCTCCCGTCCACCAGTCGTACCAGTTTCCTGTCGGTAAATAAACCATGCGTTTCTCTACTCCCGGTCGGTAGACTGGTGCTGCCATCATAGATGAGCCTAAAAGTACTTGATCGTAAATTTCATGAGTTTTCGGATCGTTGGCATAGTGATAAAATAAGGGACGTAAAATGGGGTTACCCGTGCTTGCTGCTTCCCAAAATAAGCTGTAAATGTAAGGCAATAATCTGTAGCGCAGTTCGATGTATTGTCGGCAGATTTCTTCTACTCTTGTTCCAAATTCCCAAGGTTCGTGGCGCTTGGTATTAATCATGGAATGAGCACGCATAAACGGATACAACATTCCTACCTGCATCCAACGAGCAAACATTTCTGGGGTGGCATCTCCTGCAAATCCACCGATATCTGCACCAACAAATGCTACACCAGATAAACCCAAGTTACAAAGCATGGGCAGAGACATTTCCAGATATTCCCACAGCGAATGATTGTCCCCCGTCCATACAGCCGACCATTTTTGTACACCAGCATAACCCGATCGCGTCAAAACAAAAGAACGCGATCGCCCTCTGAGTTTTTCTAATCCCTCCCGACAGGCACGAGCCATCATCATTCCATACAAATTGTGAGCTTCGGCGTAGGTTGTGCGCTCATCACCAGAGCCTGCGGGTGCATCCGTCGGGAAGAAAATTTTCTGCCCTCCCTCATCTCCAAACGGGCGATCGTTCATTGCTGGCTCATTCATGTCATTCCAGATCCCAGCAACACCCATCTCAGTTAAATTGCGGTGCAAATCTCCCCACCACTGACGCACATCAGGGCGGAGAAAATCGGGAAATACAGCCCGCCCCGGCCAAACATAACCGTGAAAAACTTTACCATCAGCCCTACGAATTAAGTAGTCCTTTTCCACTCCTTCGTCATAAACAGGGTAATCGGCTTGCGGCTCAAATTTCACCCCCGGATCGATGATGGTGACAACTTTAATACCTTCCTGTGCCAAGTCGTTGAGCAATTTTTTTGGATCTGGGAATCGTCTGGGGTTCCAGGTAAACACCCGGAAGCCGAACATATAATCAATGTCTAGGTGGATAACATCGCAAGGTATCCGGCGGTGCCGCAGTTGGTATACCAATTGGCGCACTTCTGTTTCCGAGTCATAACTCCACCGACATTGGTGATAACCTAGTGCCCATCGAGGCGGCAGTGCCATTCGCCCCGTTAATTGCGTGTATGTACGAATAATTTCTGCTGGTTCAGGGCTGTAAATAATATAGTAATCTAATTCGCCACCCAGACTTTCCATCCGCAAAATACCTGGTTCGTCGGCACCTACATCAAATCGACTCCAAAAAGTCGTGTTAAAAAATAAACCATAGCCAATTTGCGATCGCAGCGCCATAAAAAACGGAATCGCTTGGTACATTGCATCCGTCAACATAGTGTAATCCAAGCTATCCGTTGTCCAATTGGTGAGACGCTTGCCCCGTTGATTTAGCAAGCCAGCCCGCTCCCCAAAACCGTAGTACTTTTCCTCAGCTTCTATGCGCTTCCAATTAGCAACTTGAAACTTGCCTGCTCCCATTTGCCGCCAACCCATCCCTAAATCCGCATCTTGAGCAAAGGCGCGGTTTTCTTTGTCAAAAAACTTGACTCGACAAGGATGGCGCTGCACGCAGACGCGCATTTTTTCAGTTTCAATTATTACCTCTTCATCCGTCTCTTGCACGTCGAAGGAAGTAGCAGCCCATTCCTCATCCCGTGGCGTTACAGCCCAAGAACGTCTGGCTCGAAACTCTCCTGTAGGTAAAAAGCGCACGCGGATTAGGTTGGGAGCAAGAACCCTCAACAGCAGGCGAGAAAAACCGCATTCAAAATCTATTCCCCGCTGATGACGTTGGATATTTTGAACGGATGAGATGACATTCCATACTGGTTCGCGAACAGGTACTTCTCCGGCAAATTCTGGCATATGTAATTAAATCTGGCTGTAAATGCGGACAATTACGGTTATTAGTGCTAACCACAACCTAATTAACCTAAATGTAAGTACGTACACTTTGCATCAGCCAAGGGAAGTATAAGTATGTACCTTCGCCTCCATGACTTTACCCTCGTTACCAGGTTCAACCTGGTAACGAGAATTTGAGCCTCTGGCTCTTGTTTATATAGTTATCAGCGAACAGCCACAGGTAATCGGTAACTGTTAACTTTTAAAGCTCATCCTCTAAAACATCCTCAAGCAAAGGAGCAAGTTCTTGATTCAATCTACCCGATCGCACAAATTCTGCGTAGGTATCTGCCTCTACAGCCAGCAATTCCATTCGCAGTTGTTCAGCCGTGAAGGTTCGTAAGTTCGGGTACTCATCTTGTAATTTATCAATTTGCTCCTCTAAGCGTTGCAATTCGCCTTTAATTAAAGTCTCTTGATAGCGGTAAAACTCTGGATCTAATCCTGGGCGCTCTTCTATTTGTCCCAAGTATCTTAAAACACGTTTGAGAGCAGTTTGGCGAGCAACTAACTCTAAATACTGTTGTCGCAGGGGTTGATCGCCTAAAAGATTGAGTTTTTCTAATAAAGGCTTTGTCGTTAATCCCTGTACCAAAAGTGTAAATAAAACTACTCCAAATACCGTAGCAATTACATCTTCTCGTTCGCTAAGAATAGTCGGTACGCTCAATGCAAGAGCGATAGAGACAGATCCTCGCAAACCTCCCCACCAGAGTACAGTTTGTTGTGCTAAGGAAATATCGGAGTTGACGAGGCGATTGGCGATCAATCCCAAACCATAAACAGCGATCGCCCGTGCTAAAACCATCCCGGCAACAGTGACGGCAATAATTGCCAGATTTTCTCCCAAATGGGTAAATCTAACTTGGTCACCAATCAAAAGAAAAACAATAGAATTAACAAAAAAAGCCAAAAATTCCCAAAATTCACTGACAATTACCCGTGTACGTGGGTTCATACCAATTCGGGAACCAAAATTTCCTAAAATCAAGCCTATGATGACAACTGCTATTACCCCAGATCCACCAAATTCTTCGGCAATAATGTAAGTTCCGTAAGCGGAGACGAGAGTTAAAGATTGTTCCACCAGCGGTAAATCGAACCTTTGTGTTAGGTAAGAGATACCAAACCCAATCAAACCACCAACAGCTAAACCGATACCAACAACACTTAAAAGTTGTAATAATACAGGTCGTACCCCTAGTTGTGCTGTTCCTAAAGGCAAGGCAACTAGGAAGCTAAAAGCCACAACTGCCATACCATCATTAAATAAACTCTCACCCTCCATCAATGTTGTGAGGCGCTTATCCACTCCCAGTTCTCGAAACAAAGCCGTAACTGAAACTGGATCGGTAGCAGACAAACTTGCTCCCACCAGCAGCGCTGTTGTTAGTGGCAGTTGTGCTAATACATTCAAACCTAGTGCTACACCTGCAATGGAAATTACTACTCCTATCACCGCATACAGGCAAATAGGCACTAAATCTCGCTTTAAATTAGACCATTTTAAATTCCAAGCGGCTTCAAATAACAAAGGTGGCAGGAAAATTGCCAGAATTAGCTCCGGGGAAAGATTAACTAACCGCACATCTACTAGTGCCAACCCCAAACCAGCAATTACCAAGAGTAAAGTGTAGGGAATTTGGCGAAACCAGCTAAAAACTTGCGGTAAAGTCGCCACACTCAAGGAAACTGAGAGTACAAGCAGGAATTGCTTTAAATTTTGTTCGATTCCAACTTCGCCTACAGCAGATTCGATCGCCATGTCAGTAATTTTGCTCAAACTATAAATTTTTGCAATACTTGCAATTTTAAGGGATACAGAAAGTTAGCTTATCCTATATCGAGTAAACTATTTAACCATCAAATAGCGTAAATCACTGGATATACTCTTAGAATGTCACTGAAGCTTACTCTATACAATCATCTCAAGAAAACAGAGGATATGTGAGATATGAGAAAGTTCAAATTGCTAAGATGGTTTCCTCATTCTCATTCTTGGCTCAATGCTTTAATACTATTTGTATTGATAGCAGGATTTACCAACGCAATTGCACATAATCAATTCTTGTTACCTAACTTTGCTAATTTAGCAGATCAACAAGAGCAAATTACTGTTTCGACGATACTCTTACTAATCTTACCCATACCAGCGATCGCTTTTTTGCATCATTTTCTGTTCAGTCGATTTATCCCAGTCATCCCCGGAGTAAAGATAAATA
The DNA here is from genome assembly GCF_000317285.1 of Chlorogloeopsis fritschii PCC 6912. Taxonomy (GTDB): domain Bacteria; phylum Cyanobacteriota; class Cyanobacteriia; order Cyanobacteriales; family Nostocaceae; genus Chlorogloeopsis; species Chlorogloeopsis fritschii. Next base: position 101,778 of record NZ_AJLN01000061.1, read on the forward strand.
AAAATCGAGGAATTTTGCCAGGGCTGAAAAGTTGGAGAGAAAGCTTGTATAGTTGGTTAGTTTTTATCTTATCTACACTAACGGCTACTTTGATTTGTACTCTTCTCCTCCCTTTATTGCAACTCAATTATCATCAGATAATTCATAACTACAGTCAAAATAGTAGCAAGATAGTACCAATTTTTGCTATTTTTTGGCTATTTTGTGCCGCTATGTTTTATGAAGTTGAGTATTTATTTAAACGCCATGTTATTTTGGGTAATTCTGCCAGTATTGAATCTAAAAATACAACCACTCCTGCATCTCAGGTATTTCAAAATCAAGTAATTTCATCTGATTTTGGTGCTACCAAGCTCCAAACAACTGATGACACTCCTAAAACAGCACAGAAACTTGTAGAGACACAACCAAAACCTCAAGTCTCAAAACAATTAGTTACGTTTATTTTTATTCCCTTTTTAGCTTTATGGATATACTCATATGCAAAGTTACCAGAAGTTAGACAAAGCCTAAGCGCAAATTTTTCCATAGAAAAACTCACATCAGTCGCATCTGAAAAAGAAACACCTAAAGCTAAACCTACTAAACCTACAGATAATTACGAGCGAGCCATAATCAAAGCTAAACGCGCGGCAAAACTAGGGCAACTGGCACAATCTAAAGACGAATGGCAAAAGGTTGTTAGTAATTGGGAAGAAGCGATCGCTCTGATGAAAACTGTACCCTACACTAGCCAGAATTACAGTATGGCCCAGCAACTAATTATACAATATCAGTTTCATCTTGAGTTTGCTCAACAATACACCATAGATGGGAATTAAAAGGGTATTGGGAAGAGGACACCGTGACACGGGGATAAGGAGGATCGTGATTCACGTTCTTGCCCCTCTGCCCCTGGTGCTCCCTTGCTCCTTGTCCTCTTACTAGCCCCTAGTCCCTAATCCCTATTCTCATGTAAATTTTATATGAATTAAAATCCACAATTGTTTAAAGTTAGCTGTTTGTAATTGTGGTGTAATCACCGAAGAAAAATTGTAGAGAGCAAGTTATATTTGATGTAAATTTTCTGTTGATAACTCTTCACTTCTACAGTTATGACGCAAGCAAATATTTTGGAACTTGCCAGGCAGGGTGATGCTAAGGCGATCGCATCTCTAATGAACAGCCAACTACAACTTAAAAATGTAACAGTTAAAGTTAACTTCAAGAATACTCAATTAGAGATTAAATTTCAGTCTACCCAAGTGCCGGAACAAGAAAATCTAGTCAAATACGTCCGTCAAGAAATCATGGGTTTGAAGACTGTATGTATTAAAAATGTCAAAGTTTATGGTTTTCAAGAAGGAAAACTTGCACCCTTATGGAGCCAAGAATTAAATATAGAAGTTCCATTAAATCTCTCTTCATCTAAAAAATGTTTGCTCAATACTAACTGCAAAATCCAAAAGGACTATCAAAATATCTTAAAAAATAAATTTTTAGAGTTTTCTCTTCTAACTGATAAAAAAACTTTACTGAAAATATTATTATTATTAGCAATAAGCATCTTTATTGCAGGAGAAAGTAGATTATTTAGCTCAAAGAAAAAATGTATTTTACACAACCACACCACAAGTAAATATATACATATGGAGAATTGTAAATAGTTACCTTTTAAAGATTATTTTGATTTAAAGTACCTACAGTAACTAAACACTAATCCTGAATTGATATATGACTATTAGCTGTTCATGCTAAAAAGTAGTAGACTTTTGGTTACTGAGTACAAACTTTGCAAATGATAGCAAGATTTGAATAATTGTCGCAAGAATAGACAAGACAGCAGCAGAAGTTTTTTGTAAACTATATATGATTATTTGCCTTTAGGTAGATTAGATTCACTTTATAAAACAGTATGTTAGGGTGAATTAAACATATAATTATACAAGGGAGCATCGTAACTAAATCAGTAATTACCAGTAATTTGTATATCAATAACTTCAATCCTGATTTAGCCATCGTCTGTTTTATTAACTTCTCTGCAATCCATGATACCTCCTCAGCCTCGAACTGAATTTGAAGATAGTGTTCCAGAGACAGAAATACAGCCACCTCGCCAGAAACGTCGGTGGCTTTGGTTGTTGTTAGCCTTGCTAGGATTAATGGGTGGAGGCTTTTTGTTATGGCGTTTGCTAACTCCAACGAACACTCAAGCGCCAGCAGGTGCTAATGCTTCACCACAAGCAATACCAGTCAAGGTATCCACTGTACAATCAGGCTTAATTGAAGATAGTTCAGAGTACATAGCCAGCTTAGAGTCACGTCGCTCGGTAATTCTACAACCAAGAATTCAGGGACAGGTAGCCCAAATATTGGTGAGATCGGGAGATACACTCAAGCAAGGAGATCCAATTATCCAGATTGATGCAAGACAGCAACAGGCAGCACTCAACAGTGTCAATGCCGCAGCTGATGCAGCGCGATCGCAACTAGAAAATGCCAGAGCAACTCTTCGTTCTCTAGAAGCAGAACGTGTGTCTAACCTTGCCGATGTGAGATTAAATCAACAAGAATATGATCGCTATTCAAATCTTGCTGCTCAAGGAGCTGTTTCCCGGCAAACCAGAGATCAGTATGCTAATAGACTGGCGACTGCAAGGGCTAATCTGCGGGCGATCGAATCTAGAATACAAGCACAGCAAGCTTCTGTCTCCCAAGCAGAAAAATCTTTGCAACAAGCATTAGCAAATACTAAAGAACAAGCTGTTCAACTCCAATACTACAGAATAGAAGCTCCTTTTGCGGGCACAGTGGGCGATATTCCTGTAAAAGTAGGCGATTTTGTTAACAATTCTACCCAACTAGTGACTATTACTCAAAATCGTCCACTAGAGGTCAATATCTCTGTACCGCTTGAGCGCGGATCTCAATTGCGTAAGGGAACGCCAGTGGAAATCATGGATGCTCAAGGTCGCAGTGTTGGTATTAGTCGTGTATTTTTTATTTCACCTAAAGTTATTAATAACACTCAAGCCATATTGGTCAAAGCCTTGTTTGATAACGCCAAAGGTCAATTAAGGGCTGATGAATATACTAGGGTGAGAGTGATCTGGAATCAGCGTCCTGGAGTATTAATTCCTACTACGGCAGTGACTCGTGTGGCTGGACAAAATTTTGTTTATGTAGCGCAAATGCAAAAATCTCCTCAAGGAGAGTTTCAACAGGTAGCAAAACAAAAGCGTGTGAAGTTAGGCAATATCAAGGGCAATAATTATCAAGTACTGGAAGGATTAGAGCCAGGAGAAAGAATAATCGTCTCAGGGCTACTTAACCTTACAGATGGAGCGCCCATCAATCCTGAATCTTAAGTAGAGACTAGGGACTAGGGACTAGGAAGAAGCTCCAGGGGCAAGAACGTCAAGCACGATTCTCCGTGTCCCCGTGTCTGTGCGTCTCCTTGTCCCTTTGTCCTCTTTCTTCGTGTCCCCAATCCCCAATCCCCTATGTTTGTTGACTTCTTTATTAAGCGACCTGTTTTTACCAGTGTCTGCGCCATCATTATTTTGCTAGTGGGGGCAATTAGCATCCCTACCCTACCGACAGAACAGTATCCAGAAATTAGTCCAACTCAAGTAGAGGTTACTGCTAACTACGTTGGTGCAAGCTCTGAAATCGTAGAAAACACCGTTACCACTGTCTTAGAACGACAGATTAACGGTGTTGAAGGCATGAAGTACATAACTTCTAGCAGCAGTAATAATGGTACTAGTACAATTACAGTTACTTTTGATGCTGCACGAGATCCAGATATTGCCGCCGTTGATGTGCAAAATCGCGTCTCGCTGGCTGAACCGCAATTGCCAGATCCAGTCAGGCAAACTGGAGTCACTGTCAGAAAGCAGTCCACTAATATTTTGTTGGCGATCGGATTGTATAGCAGTCAGGGAGAGTATGACAACGTATTTTTAAGTAATTATGCTGACCTCTACATCGCAGATGCCCTCAAAAGAATCAATGGTGTAAGTGAGGCGCGGATTTTTGGAGAACGTCGCTATGCGATGCGTTTGTGGCTCGATCCAAATCGACTTGCCAGTCGCAATCTCACCGCTCAAGATGTCATAGATGCTTTGGAAGAACAAAATATACAGGTAGGTGCGGGACAAATCGGTCAGCAGCCAGCGCCATCTGACCAAATGTATCAAATCGACTTACGTGCTATTAGCAGACTTACCGATGTCTCAGAATTTGAAGATATAGTGCTCAAAACAGGCGACAACGGGACACTGGTTAAGCTCAAGGATGTAGGAAGAGCCGAATTAGGAGCCGAAAATTATAGTTCGTTCCTGCGATTTAGAGGTAATGAGGGTGTAGGTCTTGGTATATTTACCATCCCAGGAAGTAATGTGCTAGACGTAGCCAGAGCAGTCAAAGCCGAAATGGAACGACTTTCTCAAAAGTTTCCACCGGGAATGGAGTATCAAGTTGCCTTTGATACCACTAGCTTTGTAGAAGCCTCGCTCTCGGAAGTAGTCTCTACTTTGTTACTGGCGATCGCTTTGGTAATCCTGGTAATTTTTCTCTTCTTGCAGGATTGGCGCACAACCCTAATTCCTGTTGTTACTATTCCCCTGGCACTAATTGGTACATTTGCCTTTGTCAAAGCCTTTAATTTTTCCATCAACACCTTGACATTATTTGGTCTCACCTTGGCAACAGGGATGGTAGTTGATGATGCCATTGTCGTAGTTGAAGATATTTCGCGCTTGATTCAACAAGAGGGAATGTCGCCGCGTCAGGCAGCATCAGTGGCAATGCAGGAATTATTCGGAGCAGTAATTGCTACTTCTTTGGTGTTGATGGCTGTATTTGTCCCCGTTGCCTTCTTTCCAGGAGCTACCGGACAAATATACAAACAATTTGCTTTAACAATTGCTTTTTCGATCACCATTTCTACCTTTCTTGCTATTACCCTCACACCTTCTCTGTCTGCCTTGCTACTACGGCGCAGTCCCCCACAGCGCGGCATCTTGGGTTGGATATTTGGCAAGTTTAACTCGTTCCAAGACTCGATGCGCCACAAATATGAGTGGTTCCTCAACCGTTTGGTAAGGGTGAAAGCAATTGTCATTGCACTGTTTGTCTTCTCCTTAATATTGACTGGTTGGCTTTATACCCGCGTGCCTACATCATTCCTTCCAGATGAAGACCAAGGTTATTTTATTACCATTATTCAAGGGCCAGAGGGCGTTTCGCTGAACTACACCAGCAAAGTGATGCAGCAGGTAGAAGCAGAAATTCTCAAATTGCCAGAAGTCACAGGCACTTTTGCTGTGGGTGGATTTAGTTTTAGTGGTAGCACAGCTAATAATGGTGTAATTTTTACAACCCTAAAGCCTTGGGATCAACGCCGCAATCAGCCAGTACAGGCAATTATCGGCAATTTGCGAGGTAAATTATCAGGAATTACTGAAGCAAGAGTTTTGCCAGTCAATCCACCCACAATTCGAGGTTTAGGTAGTTTTAGTGGTTTTCAATATCAGCTACAAGATCGAGCTGGTAATAGCGACTTAGAAACCATGCTGCAAGTCATGGGGCAGTTACTTCAGCAAGGCAATCAAACACCAGGATTGCAAGCTGTATTTAGCACCTTTGCTGCCAATACTCCCCAAATGTTGATTGAAGTCGATCGCAATCGCGCTAAGGCTCTCAATGTTGATGTAGATGAAATATTTAATACTCTACAGAGTTACTTAGGTTCGCGGTATGTAAATGACTTTAATTATGAACGGCGCACTTACCGGGTATACGTTCAAGCAGATGCTCAGTTTCGCTCCAACCCAGAGGATATCAATAAATTGTATGTTCGCTCTGCTGACGATCAAATGATTCCTCTGGGCAATCTTGTCAAACTCACTCCTACTACCGGAGCGCAAACAATTAATCACTACAACTTGTTCCGCTCAATTGAAATTAACGGCTCACCAGCTCCCGGTTACAGTTCGGGGCAAGCAATTCAAGCCATGGAACAAGTATCGCAAAAGGTTTTACCAACAACTTTTGGTTATGAATGGACGGGGATAGCAGCAGAAGAAAAAGAATCAGGGGGACTCGCACCTTTAATTTTTGGCTTGGGACTTGTTTTTGTTTTCTTAGTATTAGCTGCCCAGTATGAGAATTATGTTGATCCGTTGATTATTATGCTTTCGGTTCCTTTAGCTATCTTGGGGGCACTGTCAGCACAGTCGTTGCGGGGACTTAATAACGATATCTTTTGCCAGGTTGGATTGGTGATGTTGATTGGTTTGGCAAGTAAAAATGCCATTTTGATTGTGGAATTTGCCAACCAACTACACGAGCAAGGGCTTTCGATTACCAAAGCTGCAGTACAAGCATCTCAAGAGCGCTTGCGTCCGATTCTGATGACTGCCATTTCTACCTTGTTGGGGATTTTCCCCTTAGTCATTGCCACAGGTGCAGGGGCTGGTAGCCGTCAATCTCTGGGTACAGCAGTGTTTGGTGGAATGCTTGTTGCTACCTTCTTAAGTTTGTTTGTGGTGCCAATTTTATATATTGTAATTGGAACAATACGCGATCGCTTGTTTTCGCGTCGTCGTCCACCTCAACCACCACAACATCTAGAAGATGATGGTCGAGTTTCTACTGAAATATATCGATAAATTTCCTAACAACCCGGTTTTTCACTGAAATCGGGTTTTTTTATATCCAAAAGAGTTGAAAAAAGCAACACACAATGTTAGCAAATTCTATAACCTGGGTGACTTCTTTTACCTCTAGCCAAATTATTCCTCTGTTGGCAACTGCCACAGAATCAGACAGTACTGCCATCATGGCAGGAGTGCTAATCAGTTTGATAGTAATTTATCTTGCCAGTATTATTGGTGCTGAGATTTGTGCCCGCTTAAATATGCCACCAGTTTTAGGACAGCTACTAGGTGGGCTTGTGGTGGGAATTTCTGCTTTTCATTTATTAGTATTTCCTGAAGGTGGAGGCGATAGTAGTAATTCCCTCATTATTAATTTCTTAATAGCCACTACAGGTTTAAGTTTGGATGGAGCAGTAACTACATTTCAAATCAATAGCGAAGTTATTTCGGTATTGGCAGAAATAGGTGTAGTCATTCTGCTATTTGAAATTGGTTTAGAATCAGATTTAAAAGAACTGCTGAAAGTAGGGCCTTACTCAGCAATAGTTGCATTAGTAGGAGTAGCCGCCCCCTTTTTTGGCGGTACTTTTGGATTAATTTACTTGTTTGGTGTGCCTACTATTCCGGCAATTTTCGCTGGCGCTGCTCTTACCGCAACCAGTATTGGGATTACCGCTAAAGTTTTAGCAGAACTGCAATATCTCAATCGTAAAGAAGGCCAAATTATTATTGGTGCCGCTGTTTTAGATGATGTTCTTGGTATTATTATTCTTGCTGTAGTTGCAAGTCTCGCAAAAACTGGAGAAGTAGAACTGACGAATGTACTATATTTAATTGTCAGTGCAGTAGCATTTTTAGTCGGAGCAGTTTTACTCGGTCGTCTTTTCAATCCTTACTTTGTCAAAATTGTCGATGAATTGAGAACTCGCGGGCAGCTATTAATTCCGGCTTTAATTTTTGCTTTTGTTTTGTCCTATATTGCTACAGCCATTCATTTAGAAGCAATTCTAGGAGCATTTACTGCTGGCTTGGTTTTAGCAGAAACTCAAAAATGTCGGGCGCTCAAAAACCAAGTTGTTCCTATTGCAGATATATTAGTACCAATTTTCTTCGTGGTTGTAAGTGCCAAAACTAATATAGGCGTCTTAAATCCATTTGTACCCGAAAATCGTGAAGGTCTAATTATCGCTGCATTCTTAATTTTGGTAGCAATTGTAGGCAAAGTGATCAGCGGTTTTACGGTATTTGACCGAGAGGAAACTAATCGGTTAGCAATTGGTGTTGGCATGATTCCACGGGGAGAAGTAGGACTGGTATTTGCAGGTATCGGCTCAACAACTGGAGTTTTGTCGGGTTCTTTAGATGCTGCAATTATTGTGATGGTAATTTTGACAACTTTTTTAGCACCACCCTTACTATCATTTGTGTTTCAAAAGCCTGCACAGGTTTCTGTGGAAACTAAAAAAGGATAATTAAGAAAGCGTAGGATAAAAGGTAGAAGAGAAAAAAGCTTTTTAACTAGTCTTTTTGAAATCGATAAAATTACCTGTGATGTGAATAAAAATGGCAAGTAAAAATCATGTTTTAGAAATCGACCACCGATGGACACAGATAAACACAGATAAATCATCCGTGTGCATCTGTGTTTATCTGCGGAAAGTTTGTAGACGCTTTGCGGCTTCCCGTAGGGTGCGCCGGTTTCCGGCGTTAGCGTAGCTCCTCGCGGAGCGAGGCTCAAAGCTTTCCAAGACAGTGGTCGTTATTACCTAAAACTTGGAATTTTTTGCAAAAATACTCCTTAAAGTTGATTTACTCTGTTTTGAACAACGAAGATTATTACAACTAAATCTGCACAGAAACTTACCAAAAGGGGCGATCGCCTAAGTCAATCAAAGATTGCAGTAGAGGTACACTAGCAATGAAAATCGGTTTAGCATACACAAGATTACTGGTAAAAGACTGGAAAGCTAGCTTTTTATTCTACAAAGATGTAATGGAATTTGACGTTGCTGTAGAAGATGAAGAAGACGGATATGCCGAGTTTAAAGCCGGAGATATGAGGCTAAGTATATTTCGGCGGCAAGAAATGGCGCAACTAATTCACAATGCTGACAAACCACCCCATGCCGAATGTCAAGATACTGTAGCATTAATTTTTACAGTCCATGATGTGGAAGAAGAGTATCAGCAATTAAGACATAAAGGTGTGAAATTTATCGCACCACCCATGAATAATCCCTACTTCGGAATCAAAACGGCTTATCTTCGAGATCCAGACGGAACTTTGATCGGTCTATACCAGCTTTTAGTATGAGGGAATATGAATAAACCAGCGATCGTAACGGTTGACGATGATCCAGAAGTTTTACAAGCAGTAGTACGAGATCTGCGGCAGGAATATGGAGAAAACTATCGTATATTGCGTGCTGATTCTGGTGCTAGCGCTTTGGAAGCACTAGAACAACTCAAACTCCGAAACCAGTCAGTAGCACTATTTTTGGTAGATCAACGAATGCCGCAAATGTCTGGTGTTGAGTTTCTCGAACAAGCCATGTCAATATTTCCAGACGCAAAGCGTGCCTTACTCACTGCCTATGCAGACACCGATGCCGCGATTCGCGCCATCAATACCACAAAAATCGATTACTATTTAATGAAACCGTGGAACCCGCCAGAAGAACGGTTATATCCAGTTTTGAACGATTTGCTTGATGACTGGCAAGCAACATTCCGCCCACCCTTTGAAGGTATTCGTGTAATTGGTAACCGTTGGTCGCCTCATTCCCATCAAGTTAAAGACTTCCTTGCACGAAATCAAGTGCCTTATGAGTGGATGGATATTGAATTATCGAAGGAAGCCGAACAGCTAGTCGAATACGCTGATTGCAATAAAATACACTTTCCTTTAGTTATTTTCCCTGATGGTTCTAAATTAACACAGCCAACCAATACAGAGATTGCCGAGAAAATAGGATTGCGAACTCAGGCGCAACAGCCATTTTATGACTTAATTATTGTCGGCGGCGGCCCTGCCGGACTTGCAGCCGCAGTGTATGGTGCATCCGAAGGGTTGCGCACGGTGATGATTGAACGAGAAGCCCCAGGCGGACAAGCCGGAACAAGTTCACGTATTGAAAATTACCTTGGTTTTCCCGTAGGCTTAAGCGGAGGCGATTTGGCGCGTCGTGCCGTTACCCAAGCAAGACGTTTTGGTGTGGAAATTCTTACACCGCAGGAAGCGAAAGGCATTCGCGTCGCAGAACCGTACCGATTTTTGCAGTTGTCAGATGGCAGTGAAATTAGCTGTCATGCGATGATTTTGGCGCTAGGTGTGGCGTGGCGGCGATTGGATGTACCTGGAGTGAACCGCTTGACTGGTGCGGGTGTTTACTATGGTGCAGCGCAGTCGGAAGCGATGAGTTGTAAAGACGAAGAAGTTTATATAGTCGGTGGGGCAAATTCCGCCGGACAAGCAGCGATGTATTTTTCTAAATATGCTCGCCATGTAACAATGTTGGTACGAGGCAACTCCTTGGGTATAAGTATGTCTCAGTACTTGATTGACCAAATCGCCGATACACCAAATATTACTGTAAAAACGCAAACTAGCGTCATTGAAGCCAAAGGTGAAACATCTCTAGAAGCAATTACTCTCAAGAATAACCTCACTGGTGAAACACAAACAGTTCCTGCCACTTCACTATTTATCTTTATTGGGGCAGCACCCCGTACTGAATGGTTAGATGGCGTGATAGAACGAAGCGATCGCGGTTTTATTTTAACCGGGCCAGATTTGCTGCGCGACAAACAGCACATTAAAGGATGGAATTTGGAACGCGATCCCTATTTGCTAGAAACAAATATTCCCGGTATTTTTGCAGTGGGTGATGTGCGTCATGGTTCAGTAAAGCGCGTTGCTTCGGGAGTAGGTGAAGGTTCAATCTGCGTTCAGTTCGTGCATCAATATCTAAGCAAAGTCTTGTAACTTCTGCCTACCAACGGATACGCCACTACCTACCCTACCCTGCGGGAACCCCTTTCGGGGAACAGGAACAGCAAAGACTGCGGGAAGGGCTACTCTGCGAGAAGCCGCTTTGCGTCTACGCCCAACGCTGAACGGAAGCCGTACCTACGGAAGCTGCTCCGCATCTACCGCGTCTACGTGTCTACTGCCCCCTGCCTTCTGCCTTCTAATTATTCCAGCCAACCCAAAATTAAACAAAATCAATCAGGAGTTGTCATGCTGCACGATCCCAACCAGATGACGCTGTTTCCTAAATTGCCAGATGACGCTTTAGAAGAGATGAAGCATTATGGCAGTCAGATCCAACTCAATGCAGGGGATGTACTGTTTAATGAAGGTGACTCTAACTACAGTTTTCACGCAGTTTTAGACGGCGAAATCGAGATTACCAAACAAGTCGGCGGCGAGACGAGACTGCTTGCTATTCATCGTCGTGGTGAATTTGTGGGTGAATTATCCATGCTGACTGGTTCGGCTTATATTGTCAATGCCCGCGCGATCGCATCCACTCAAGTATTGCGAATTGATATCGATACCTTTAAGCAAATTCTCACCGATTGTTCACCCTTAGCAGATGTCATTCTGACTGCGATGGCAGGTAGAAGCAAAGATTTAGAAGCACAACTGCGACAACAAGAGAAGATGGCAGCCTTGGGTAAACTCTCAGCAGGTTTGGCACACGAATTAAACAATCCAGGAGCAGCAGCGCGACGGGCAGCATCATTATTACGCGAGAATTTCCAAAACTTGCAATCTCTAACTCTAGGGCTAAGTTGCCTTACCAAAGAACAACTTAATTTACTGGTGGAAATTCAAAATCAAGCAACAGAATACATTGCTAATGCACCCAAACTAGATCCTCTTACCCAAAGTGATAAAGAAGACGAAGTAACGGATTGGCTAGAAGAACGTGATGTAGCTAATGCTTGGAAACTTGCCCCCACATTTGTTTCTGCCGGATTAGATTCTGCCAAGCTCGATATTATTAGCGATCGCATCCCCTCCGACTCACTGGGCAACGTGTTGAATTGGTTAGAAACTGCACTGTCAGCAACAGGACTCATCAACGATATCGAACAGAGTACAACACGCATTTCTGAGTTGGTGAAAGCAATTAAAGGCTACACCTACATGGATCAAGCTCCCCTGCAAGAAATAGATGTGCATGAGGGAATCGAAAACACTTTGCTGATTTTTAGTTGTCGGATCAAGAAGGGAATCATTATTCACCGCAACTACGATCGCACTCTGCCACGCATCTGCGCCTATGCTAGCGAACTCAATCAAGTGTGGACAAATTTGATTGACAATGCCATTGATGCAATGGATGGCAAAGGCGATTTAACTATTAGCACTTGTAAAGACAATAACTGTCTTGTAGTAGAAATAGCTGACACAGGAATCGGCATTCCAGAAGCGATACAATCTCGTATTTTTGAGCCATTTTTTACTACTAAAGGTGTAGGTAAAGGCACTGGTTTAGGTTTAGAAATTACTTACCGAATAGTCGTCAACAGACACAAAGGTGATATTCATGTTGAATCTAAACCTGGAGATACGCGCTTTCGCGTGCGTTTGCCCATCATCAAACCTGTTGACAACTCGTGTAAAGAAAGCAAAGGGCAATCACAATGAAACAAGTTTCACCGCCAGGCATAAAAAAGAGACGCGGGGACACGAGGAATCGTTCTTTCTCCGCGCCTTTGCGTGACGCCAGTTGCTACAACGCGGGGAACCCGCGCAACGCACTGGCTCCTCTGCGTGAGATAAAATTCATCCCCTTAAACAGACATGATATTACTTCCAAAATTGGTTTGATTATGCTTGACATCCACACTTTACGCCAAGTCCCAATCTTTGCAAAACTACCAGAACCAAGGTTGCAATGGCTACTGGAACAAGGACAAGAGGTATGGTTGCAACCAGGTGAAATTCATCGCCATCAAGGCGATCGCGCCAACCATGTTTTTGTGTTGCTTGAAGGTCAAGTGCGAATCACAAAAAAAGTCGGTAATGAAGAGATTTTGTTAGCAACTTACGAACCAAAAACCCTGTATGGCGAATTGCCTGTTTTAATGGGTCAAGAATTTTTCTGGGCAAGTGGTTCTGCCGTGACTCGCTGCCAGATTTTTGAATTGCCAAACCAGGTATTTTGGGAAATGCTTTCGAGTTGCACTTGTGTCATGACCGCAATTCTGCGCACGATGGCAGAACGGTTGCAAGAAGTACAAACAATATCACAGCATCGAGAAAGAATGGTAGCATTAGGCACTTTGGCAGCAGGTTTGGCTCACGAGTTGAACAACCCAGCCTCAGCCAGTCGCAGAGCGGTAGGACAATTACGCCAGACAGTGCAAGTATTACAACCATTAACCATTAAGCTGAATCAGCAGGAAATGACTTGCGCTCAAAAAGCGTTTCTTGCCGACTTGCTGCAAGATGCGATCGCCTGCGCTAAAACAGCAGTGCAACTCGATCCCTTAACGCAAAGCGATCGCGAAGATGAACTCATGCAATGGTTAGAAATACACAACATTGCAAACGCTTGGAAACTCGCTCCTACCTTTGTTTCCGCTGGAATAGACACTCAATGGTTGGAGAATATTAAGCAAAATGTCGGCAGTTTGTTACTTAGTAATGTCCTCACTTGGATAGAGGTAACGCTGCAAGAAATGGGTTTGTTAGAAGAAATAGATCATTGTACTGCGCGAATCTCCACTCTTGTTGAAGCTGTTAAAGATTATTCCTACATGGATCGAGCACCTTTACAGGAAATAGATTTACATGAGGGTATAGAAAGTACTTTAACCATCTTGAGTCACAAGTTGAACCAAGGTGTGGTAGTAACGCGGGAGTATGACTGTGAACTGCCGCGTATTAATGTCTATGGCAGAGACTTAAATCAAGTTTGGACGAATTTGATTGACAATGCTATTGATGCTATCAATGGGCAAGGGCAAATCTGGATTCGTACTAGTTGCGAAAGTGACTTTTTGCTAGTGGAAATTGCTGATAATGGGCTTGGCATTCCCCCAGAAATTTTGTCCCATATTTTCGAGCCGTTTTTTACTACCAAAGGAGTGGGTAAAGGCACAGGGTTAGGTTTACACATTGCTTATCGCATCGTTGTGGGACAACATCATGGCGATATTCGGGTTTTTTCTCAACCAGGAGATACGAGGTTTCAAGTCCGTCTGCCAATAAGTTTGTGATGAATGATTGGCATTCGAGAAAAATACAAATAAGGAGATTAATCATGGCTGACAACACACAAAAAGTCTGGTTTATTACTGGTAGTTCAACGGGATTTGGGCGTGTTCTAGCTGAGACAGTACTTGAGGAAGGAAATTGCGTCATTGCCACTGCCCGCAAGCCAGAACAACTTAATGACCTAATTACTCAGTATCCAGAGACAGCAAAAGCCATCCGCCTTGATGTTACCAATCCGCAGGAAGTCAGTGAGGCAGTTAATTCCGCTCTCGATGCCTTTGGTCGCATTGATGTGCTGGTCAACAATGCTGGTTACGGCGCGGTCGGGGCGCTGGAAGAGTTTAGCGATGAAGCGATTCGCCGTCAGTTCGAGACTAACCTCTTGGGCGCACTCAACGTAATGCGGGCGGTACTACCAAGTATGCGGCAGCAACGTAGCGGTCATATTCTTAACATTTCATCAGTAGGTGGTTTCGTTTCTTTTCCTGGCAGTGGTATTTACTGCAGCACGAAGTTTGCCCTGGAAGGGTTGTCGGAAGCACTGGCGCAGGAAGTTAAACCATTGGGAATTAAAGTGACAATTATTGAGCCTGGTGCTTTTCGGACTGACTTTGGCGGTCGGTCTTTAATTACACCTGAACAATCAATTGATGACTACGCCTCTACTAGCGGTGCGATGATCCAGTGGATTCGCGAAAATGATGGCAAACAACCAGGCGACCCGAAAAAGGCAGCGAAGGCGATGATACAAGTGGTTGAAAGCGATAACCCACCGTTGAGATTGGCTCTGGGAGCAGATGCCGTGAATGCAATTAGTGAAAAATTGGAGTCAGTCAAAGCAGAACTTGAAGCTTGGAAACAGGTTGCGATTGACACTGCATTTGAAGGAGTTGAGGTTGGCGCGATCGGTGGATAAGGGAAAGGGAATAGGGTTGGGGGAACAGGGAACGGGGAACGGGCAACAGATAACTTTAATAAAAAAGAAAAAACCAATGAAGACACGGAAATTAGGCAAACAAGGGCTTGTTGTTTCTGCTTTGGGACTTGGTTGTATGGGTATGTCCGAGTTCTACGGCGAACAGAATGAAACTGAGTCAATCGCCACTATCCACCGCGCCCTAGAACTTGGCGTCAACTTTCTTGATACTGCCGATATGTATGGCTACGGTGCCAATGAAGAACTTGTGGGCAAAGCGATCGCAGACCGTCGAGACAAGGTAGTATTGGCAACTAAGTTTGGTATCCAACGCAGTCAAGACAGCAGTTTTCGGGGCGTCAACGGTCGTCCGGAATACGTTCACCAAGCTTGTGATGCCTCGCTGAAACGGCTTGGAGTTGACTACATCGACCTCTATTACCAGCATCGTGTCGATCCGAACGTGCCGATTGAAGACACCGTCGGCGCAATGGCAGAACTCGTGCAGCAAGGTAAAGTCCGTTACTTGGGACTGTCGGAGGCAGCACCGACAACTATTCGCCGCGCCAACACCGTTCATCCGATCGCAGCTTTACAAAGCGAGTATTCTCTATGGACACGCGATCCAGAAGATGAAATCTTGCCGACTTTGCGAGAATTAGGGATTGGTTTTGTACCTTACTCTCCTTTAGGGCGGGGATTTTTATCCGGACAAATTACCAGCCCTGATGACTTGGCTCCAGATGATTTTCGCCGTACCTCACCTCGTTTTCAGGGTGAAAACTTCCAAAAGAATCTACAATTAGTGGAACTAGTGAAAGCGATCGCGGCTGAGAAACAAGCAACCCCCGGTCAGTTGGCACTGGCATGGTTGTTGGCACAGGGAGAAGATATCGTTCCAATTCCGGGAACTAAGCGCCGTCAGTATCTAGAGGAGAATATTAAAGCCGTAGAGATTACTCTAACACCAGAAGACTTGCAACGCATTGACGAAGTGGCTCCCAAAAATGTGGCAGCAGGCGATCGCTATGCGGACATGAGTACGGTAAATCGGTAAGTCATTTAGAGAGAATGGGCGATACTGGATTTGAACCAGTGACCCCTTCCGTGTGAAGGAAGTGCGCTACCACTGTGCTAATCGCCCAGAACTTTTTATCTTAACATAAAATAGCAGGATTTCACAAGAGAATCATAGCAGCACTCCACTTTTCCAGTTTCATGAATCTCCTTGTGGGTACTCCTCCCACAAGGTTGTAATTTCCCGCAAACTTTGATGATTGCCGTTACCTAAGATTAAATGATCTAGCAATGGAATACCCAAAAATTGCGCCCCTGCTAGCAACTGCCGGGTAAGTTCGATATCTTCGCTACTAGGTTCAATGTTACCTGAAGGGTGATTGTGTGCAACTATTACTCGTGTTGCACCTTGGCGAATCACTTCTCGAAAAATTTCGCGGGGAGGTGCTAGGGTTTCGGTGGCAGTGCCAATAGTAATTACCTGCGTTCCCAGCAAGCGATTTTTCACATCTAACAGCAAAACTGCGAAACGCTCATTTGTTTGCCACATCAAGTCTTGGCTGAGAGCAGCAGCGGCAGCAGCTGGACTATCAATCGGTGTGCGATCTAAAGGACGAGATTGAAAGGCGCGTTTGCCTAATTCAATTGCTGCTAGTATGGTAGTTGCTTTTGCCGGGCCAATGCCAGGAATTTGCATTAATTCAGCAGCGCTAATGTCTCGCAACACTGCTAAGGGATCGCGATCGCATTTACTCAATTCGTGTAAGATAAATTGTCCCAAACCCACAGCTGAGAGTTTTCCTGCTCCTTGCCCAGTGCCAAGCAGAATTGCAATTAATTCAGCAGTAGATAAAACTTTAGAACCATGAGCCAACAACCGCTCTCGCGGACGCTCGGTCTCAGGCATATCAGCAATTCTGAGACAATAAGTCATAGCAAATCCAGGGAATTACGCTCGCAGAGTATCTATACTCTAGTTATCCCCTGAAAACTCTCAAAATATAACCGATTTGACTAAATATTTAAAATTTTTTCTCCAAGCTAATAGCTAATTATTTTCACCATTAGCTATTAGCCATTAGCTATTAACTACTAATGTATTTGTGTTGCTTTGAGCATATGGTAAGTAATCAAAAGCTGGGTAAGGGCGAGGGGATAGCTTTGAATTGTTTCGCCAGTGGTGCCAGCAACTTTGCCTAACTCTGGATTGCTGTCGCGATCGCATATATTCCTCAAGTGAGGCATATCCGAGCAAATAAGATGTTCTAGCTTATTAACTTGTTCTAAGGTAGCATGACCGTCAACTTCTAAAACATCAACAGGTTTACCCATATCCCGATCTAATCCCAAACGAATTGCTGACATAAAATTCTGATCGAGACCAAGAATTTGGGTGAAATTCGGATGGGGAATTGTTGGACGCAAGACTAAACGCACGTTTAAATGTCCGTTCACTTGATTCAAATCATCGTTAGGCGGGTAAAAACTTATTACTATATCTGACCATTGTCGCTGCGGACGAATAAACTGTTCAGAATCGGGTTCTCGCTTTTCTAGTTCTGCCAACACTTGTTCTTCTGTATAGCCGCGCTTTTGTGTATCTCGCTTGACTTTCCAAGTAGCACGCAATTCTTCAGGAGGTGCGAGGTAAACTTTTACATCATAGGAATCGCGGGCTGTGCGAGTTGAATAACCAAGTAAGCCCTCAACAATCACAAATTTATTTGGTTTTATATATACTGGCGGCTCAAATGTACCTGTTTTGTGACTGTAAACTGGTTTGAGAATGGGCTGCCCTATTCTCAGCAGTGACAAATGCTGCTGCATAATATCTAGATGGTTGCAGTCGGGGTGAAGAGCTGTGATGCCAATTTCCGCGCGTTGCTTGCGATCATAGCGATGATAATCATCCGTACAAATAACTGTAACATTTTCCGGGCCGAGCACCTGAGCAATTCCTTTTGTCAGTGTAGTTTTTCCAGCAGCGCTGTCACCAACAATACCAAGAATAATTGGACGGCTCATGCTTCTCCCCCTTGTAAGTGGCAGTTACAGTAAAGTGCAATTTTGGATTGTATGTTAGTTTACTAATTCTATAAATTTGTGAAATATAACTCAAGGAGTAGAAAGAGTATTGCTATGCAAATTAATCACTAAATATTAAAAAAATCATTTAATAATCAAGGGCCGTTGCCTTTGACTACAATTTGTGTCGATTTTTATAAATTAATTAATAAACGCTAACGTCTTGAGAAATTAGAAGCGATCGCTTATCGGTTTTAGTCAGTGTACTCTGAGTATTTCCTAATTCAAATTGATATTAGCTGAGAAAATTTGAACCGCTAGATTATTGTTGTAATGTAGTAGTCGCAGAACAAAAGTTAAGTTTGTTTGCTTTCGATTATTTTGTCGATATATACCCAATCAAAAATTTAACTAATTTGAGCAAATGCGCCCCACATCCTATGGCAAATCAGACTATTGGTTTAACACAACAACTTTATGACTACTTGCTCTCCGTGTCTGTGCGGGAGCCGGAAATTTTAACCCAATTGCGACAAGAAACAGCAAAGCATCCAATGGCTGAGATGCAGATTGCACCAGAACAAGGACAATTTATGGGATTGTTGGTGCAGTTGATCGGAGCAAAGAAAACTCTGGATATTGGTGTCTTTACTGGCTACAGCTCTCTGGTGGTGGCATTGGCATTACCAGCAGATGGCAAGGTAGTGGCTTGTGATGTCAGTGAAGAGTATACAGCTATTGCCCGTCGCTACTGGCAGCAAGCGGGAGTGGCAGAGAAAATTGAATTGCACATTGCTCCAGCCCTGGAAACATTAGAGCAGTTGCTAGCAGCGGGGGAAGAGGAAACCTTTGATTTTGCCTTCATTGACGCTGACAAAAGCAACTATGAGAATTATTACGAATTGGCTTTGCAACTTGTACGTCCAAAAGGCTTGATTGCGATCGATAACGTGTTATGGTCAGGTCGGGTAGCCGATCGCCATGTCCAAGACAATCGCACTAACAAAATTCGTGGTTTGAATCAGAAACTACATCAAGACCAAAGAGTGACGATTAGCATGGTGCCAATTGCAGATGGTTTGACTTTAGCAATGAAAAATTGAATTGGGAACGGGTAAGATACCCGTTTCACAAAAACAAATTTTTCAAGTTTAATTTTTATTCATTTTTATATATTTGCAGTTGGCGCAGTTTTTCCTGCTGACGCTTTCTTTTCTCCTCTGTCAGACTATCAAAACAGTAGGGACAAGAAATTCCCTCTTCGTACTTTGGAGAAGTTTTATCAATTTCTGAGATCGGATGCCCACAGCTAGCACACATTTGGTGGGTGCCAGATTCTAACCCATGACTCACTGCCACGCGTTCATCGAAAACAAAACACTCTCCTTCCCACAAACTTTCTTCTGCTGGAACTTCCTCTAAATATTTGAGAATACCACCTTTAAGGTGATAAACTTCTTGAAATCCTTGGGAAAGCATAAAAGCCGAAGCTTTCTCACAACGAATCCCGCCAGTACAAAATAGCGCCACTTTCTTGTGCTGATTCGGATCGAGCTGCTTGCCAATATAGTCTGGAAATTGGCGAAATGATACCGTGTTTGGATTTTGCGCTCCTTTAAAAGTGCCAATACTCACTTCATAATCATTGCGAGTGTCAATCACTGTCACTTCTGGATCGGAAATAATCGCATTCCAGTCTTTGGGACTTACATAAGTTCCCACACCTTCATTAGGGTTAACTTCAGGCAGCCCAATAGTGACAATTTCTTTTTTCAGACGTACTTTCATCCGCTCATACGGAGGGGAGCCAGCAAAAGACTCCTTGTGTTCCAAGTCAGCAAGGCGCGGATCGGAACGCAAAAACGATAATACTGCGTCTACGCTCTGACGCGAGCCAACTATTGTACCGTTAATACCTTCTTGTGCCAGCAGAATCGTTCCCTTAATGCCTTGTGCTTGGCAATAAGACAATAATGGTTGTTGTTTCTCGACAAAATCTGGCAGGTTAACAAATTTATAAAATGTAGCAACAACTAACGTCATTTCTAACTCTGTGGGAATGAAAAATACAAGATTAGGTATTGAGCAATATTTATCAATATTTATATTATCTTCCAAGCTTTGTTGAGAACTCAATTAGCACCCTAGCCCGCCAAGAAATTTATTTCTTGGCTAAGAGCTACAGTTTGCTCAAGTGAACTGCGATCGCTAACCTGAAAACTTGTTTACCGAACTTTAAAGCCTATCGGCTCTTGCTTTGCCAAACGAGTTAGCAATTCTGCTGTCAAAGATTCTCCGCTACGTCGCGCTTCCCAAGAACCAGAGTAATGTTTACTAATTTTCCACTCTCCCTGCATATAATTTTCATCTTCGGAGATTGTACCAACATACTTAACTGGATCTGGTGAAGTAGTCAAGTAGCTTTTGGTAAAGCTGATGCGACGCCCTATCACCTCACCATTCAACTGTGCTTCTCCGAGAAAGTTATCATCCAAAATGTTGCCACTTAAACTATTGCCACTTTGGATAAAAACCGCTTCAAAACGAGTTGGGATTCCTTCTTGCCAGTAGGTGCCAAGCCAAGTACCACTTAAATCTGCCATGAAATTTTTCCAACACTTTGTTTTATTGTGGCGTGAATGAAGTAGGAAGTTCAAATGCTAATCTCGCTACACTGAGTGAAGTAATCAGCAAAAATGCTTTCTAGTCCAGCCAGCAAATTAGCGTATCGGGAGGAAAACTATGAAAGCAATTGTAATTCATAATTACGGCTCGGCAGATGTGTTGCGATATGAAGATGTAGCACCACCAAAAATCAAACCCGATCAATTACTTGTCAAGGTTCATGCTGCTTGCGTTAATCCCATTGATTGGAAAATCCGCAAGGGAATGTTGAAAGTGATTACAGGTAACAAATTCCCAATGGTTTTAGGGTTGGATTTGGCAGGAGAGGTGGTAGAGGTTGGTACTAAAGTCACGCGCTTTGTGATCGGAGATCAAGTTTATGGTTCGGTGAAATTGCCTGGAGGTGCTTACGCTGAATTTGCCGCCCTACAAGAAAACCAGGCTGCTCTTAAACCTAAAAATATGAGTTATGAAGAAGCAGCTACTTTGCCTGTTGCAGCACTCACCGCTCTTCAAGCACTGCGCGATCTGGGTAAAATCAAGACAGGACAAACTGTGTTGGTTAACGGTGCTTCTGGTGGAGTGGGAATTTTTGCAGTGCAGATTGCCAAGGTATTCGGCGCAGAGGTAACGGGAGTTTGCAGCACGAAAAATCTAGATTTGGTTAAGTCTTTGGGAGCCGATCGCATCATTGACTACACGCAACAAGATTTTACTCAAGATACTGTCCAGTACGACATTATTTTTGATGTAGTTGTTAAAAAGTCTTTTGCTGACTGTAAAAAAGTTCTTAAGCCTAATGGAATTTACGTTACTACAATACCCACTCCACAAAACATCTTACCAGGAATATTGTCAACGTTCATTCCAGGGAAAAAAGCTAAATTTGTGCTTGCAAAACCTAACCCTCAAGATTTTGCGTACCTAAATGAATTAATTGAGGCAGGCAAAACACGCACTGTTATCGATCGCACCTATCCCCTCCAAGAATTAGCTGCTGCTCATAACTACAGTGAAAGCGAACGTGCTGTAGGGAAGATTGCGATCGCGATCGCCAGTTGATCGTTTTTGAGAGAAGAGTGGATTGGGAATTGGGGAACTCACAATCTCCGCGATCGCAGGGATGCTATTGGCAAATAGGGGGTAAGACCCATTATTTCCCAACTGCATCCTCTAAATAATTCGGAAATCTTCAAAGCCTTTTATCTTTTAAAAAGTAGCTATTAACTGACTGATTTTTGCCAGCACAAATGCGAGTATAAAGTGAAGTTTTGTTGCTGCAAGTTAGTAACGTAGTTGCAACTTTTGCCATCATCTTAATTTCAAAAAATTAAACTATTTAAAATAGTATTTCCGAAAACACTTTTATACACAAATGTGTGCATCAGCTCATTTTTTTTACAAATATTTATGAATAAAAATTTACAGAAATTTGAAAAAAATGGTATATCTAGTTACTTTATGCTGAAAAAGTATCAAACTAATATCAAACGTACATGACATTTTTAGTAAAAGTTTACTCAATGAAGTAAGCTTAATAACTCTGGCTAAAATTACTTCATGAAAGCGACGCAATTGTTATGACAAGAAGATTTAACAGACGGAAATTTTTGGTCTACGGTGGTGCTACTTTTGGTACTAGCTTGATACTAAAAGGTTGTGCCAATAATTCCTCAACCACGTCAGAAAATCCCAACTCTGGAGCAGTTCCTGCTGCTACACCAGCTGCTGCGACTGGTAGTGGTAACACTATCAAGGTGGGAATTCTACATTCCTTGAGCGGCACAATGGCAATTAGTGAAAAAAGCGTTGTTGATGCGGAAAAATTGGCAATCAAAGAAATAAATGCCGCTGGTGGTGTTTTAGGTAAACAAATTGAAGCGATCGTCGAAGATGGTGCTTCTAACTGGGATACTTTTAGAGAAAAAGCCACTAAGTTAATCGATCAAGATAAAGTAGCTGTGGTTTTTGGCTGTTGGACTTCTGCTAGCCGTAAAAATGTCAAGCCAGTATTTGAGAGCAAAGACCATATGCTCTGGTATCCTGTACAGTATGAAGGTCAAGAATGTTCCAATAATATTTTCTACACAGGCGCTGCTCCCAATCAACAAATTGAGCCTGCTGTTGATTGGTTGCTGAAAAATAAAGGCAAAGAATTTTTCTTAATTGGTTCTGATTATGTTTTCCCTAGAACAGCCAACGAAATTATTAAAGCTCAATTGGAAGCGGTAGGCGGGAAAACAGTTGGAGAAGATTATCTACCATTAGGTAATACAGAAGTTACGCCGATTATCACCAAAATTAAACAAAGATTGCCCAATGGTGGCGTAATTTTCAATACTTTAAACGGTGATAGCAACGTTGCTTTCTTCAAGCAGTTAAAAGGGGCTGGTTTGACACCAGATAAATACCCCACGATGTCTGTAAGTATTGCTGAAGAAGAAGTCAAAGCAATTGGTGTACAGTATCTCAAAGGTCAATATGCCGCATGGAATTACTTCCAGACTGTAGATACTCCTGCTAATAAGAAGTTTGTTGAAGCTTTCAAGAAAGAATACGGTGGAAATCGGGTAACAAACGATCCGATGGAAGCTGCATATGTAGGGGTTTATTTATGGAAGCAAGCAGTAGAAAAAGCTGGTACTACTGACTTGGCGAAAGTGCGCAATGCAGCTTATGGTCAAAGTTTTGATGCGCCTGAAGGCAAAGTTACAATGAATTCTAACCATCACCTATCTAAAATTGTCCGAATTGGTGAAGTTAGAGACGATGGTTTGTTCAATATTGTCTACGCAACTCCTGCACCAGTTGAGCCTGTACCTTGGAATCAATTTGTAAAATCAACTAAGGGTTATGCTTGTGATTGGTCAGATCCTAGAAAGGGTGAAAAGTACAAAGTTTAAATAGTTGAAAGAAATTTCAATTTAAGCTTGTGATTTTGGCGCTAGTTGCGTGTAGTTGAAGCAGAAGCAACTTAATACACCCCTGGGGTGCAAACTACCATCTTGTCATGAAAATAGGGGACAGGGGACAGGTGACAGGGTACAGGGAAAGAGGTTTTCTCATGAATAGCTGTCATGAAAATAGGGGCTAGGGACTAGAGAAAAGAGATTTTCATGCTTTGCGGTGAAACTTGTTTCATTTAGGACTGCTTTTTACTTACAGCGGTTTTCTGTAAGGTGGGCATTGCCCGTTAAAGACTATTTAGTAAATTTTAAATATTGGAGAGCAATGCCCACCCTACAAACTGTAAAATCTCAAGCCTAAAATGCAAAATGGGGGATAAATAAGTGTTTGCAGGATTTTTAGATGCTTTGTTTAATGGCATTAGTATTGGTGCTGTTTTATTAATTGCTGCTTTAGGGCTTGCAATTGTATTTGGACTAATGGGCGTCATTAATATGGCTCATGGTGAGTTAATGATGTTGGGAGCCTACACAACATTTGTTGTACAAAATTTCTGCAAACAACTGGGTGGATTTTGGTTTGAAATTTATATATTTTTGGCTTTGATTTTAGCTTTTTTCCTCACAGCAATTGCTGGCTTAATTCTAGAAAAAGGTGTGATTCGCTATCTCTACGGGCGTCCTTTAGAAACTTTGTTGGCAACTTGGGGAGTGAGTTTAATATTGCAGCAATTTGTTCGCAGTGTTAATTGGGTAATTGTGATTGGAATTGCTATATTTTGTTTGTTATTTTTTGGTGGATTGAGAATTTTAAAGTCGCGTGCCAATATAAGTAGAGTTCAAAATTGGATTGTCGCGGTACTTTTGGTGCTATCGCTTGGTGTGGCAATAGCAACTGGTAATTTATTGAGTCAAACTTATCAGCTTGCAGTTACTCAACCTTGGTTTGGTGCTCAAAATCTTGATGTTACTGCTCCAACTTGGTTACAAGATGGATTAAGTTTAGGAAGTTTACAGTTACCTTATGCACGGTTATTTATCATTGCTTTAACCATTGTTTGTGTGGGAGGTATTTATATATTTTTACAGCGTTCTAACTGGGGATTAAGAATTCGCGCCGTCACACAAAATCGGAGTATGAGCGCTTGTTTAGGTATCCCAACTGCAAAAGTTGATGCAATTACTTTTGCACTCGGTTCAGGATTGGCTGGTGTAGCTGGATGTGCAATTAGTTTACTCGGTTCTGTAGGGCCTAATACCGGACAAAACTATATTATTGATACTTTCATGGTTGTGGTTGTGGGTGGTGTAGGCAACTTGTTAGGTACTATTGTTGCAGCATTGGGAATTGGTACGGTGAACTATTTAATTGGTTCTGGTACTCTGGCTTTGTTACTAACTCCCATTCCACCTTTGGTAGATTTCTTTAATTTCTTTGCCACAACTAGTATGGCAAAGGTGATGGTATTTGCATTAATTATTGCATTTTTACAGTGGAAACCAGGTGGTATTTTCCCGCAAAAAGGTCGTACTGTTGATGCTTAGAATGAACCGCCAATAAAGGACACCAAGATGAAAAAGAAGGGAAAAAAATTACTTTTAATCGAGGTGGGGGTGGTATTAGCGATCGCACTCATTCTCGTCTTAGTCATGCCAGTTGTGCTTTCAGAATTTCGGCTCAATTTACTGGGTAGATTTTTGTCACTAGCAATTGTAGCTTTAGGTATAGATTTAATTTGGGGTTTTACTGGTTTATTAAGTTTAGGACACGGGATTTTTTTTGGTTTGGGTGGATATGCGATCGCTATGTACCTAAAACTGCAAGTTCCCCCAGGTGAGCTACCTGATTTTATGCAGCTTTATGGTGTCAATGAACTGCCTTGGTTTTGGCAACCTTTTTATTCGTTTCCCTTTGCAGTAGTTGCTGTCGTATTAATTCCAGGAATACTGGCGGGATTATTAGGATATTTGGTGTTTCGCAATCGCATCCGGGGCGTCTATTTCTCAATTTTGACTCAAGCGGCAGTGATTGTATTCTTTAATTTCTTTAACGGGCAGCAAAAACTTTTTAACGGCACCAATGGGCTGATAGATTTTACTACTTTATTTGGTGCAAAAGTCAGCAATGCCAGTACTCAATTTATCTTTTATTGCCTGACGGTAGTATTTTTGATAGCTACCTATGCCCTTTGCCGTTGGTTGACAAGTGGAAGATTTGGCAGATTACTAATTGCTATTCGGGATGATGAAAGTCGGGTGAGATTTACAGGCTACAATCCCACAGAATTCAAAGTTTTGGTGTTTGCGGTTTCTGGTGCGATCGCAGGAATTTCCGGTGCCTTTTACACTCTCCAAAGTGGTTCAGTTTCACCCAGGGCAATGGATATTGCCTTTTCGATTGAAATGGTAATTTGGGTGGCTGTAGGAGGGCGCGCTACTTTAATAGGAGCAATTTTAGGAACTTTGCTAGTAAATTATGCCCGTACTTTTTTCAGCGAACAATTTGCAGAAATTTGGTTATTTTTCCAAGGTGCGCTGTTTTTACTAGTGGTTACAGTACTTCCTGATGGTTTAGTGGGATGGTTGCGTAATCAAAAAATCCCTCTTTTTAAAGACTCTAATCAAGTTGTCACCTATCCGAGCTTAGAAATAGATCCAGAAGTGCAACATGAACGCCAAAATATTAGAAACTGAAAATTTAACTGTAAACTTTGACGGTTTTACAGCATTAAAACAGCTAAACTTTAGCATGGATGCAGGAGAATTACGAGTAGTAATTGGCCCTAATGGTGCTGGGAAAACAACATTTCTCGATGTCATTACGGGTAAAGTACAACCAACAACAGGACGAGTTATTTTTAAAGGTAAAAATTTGCGTTCGTTGAAAGAACACCAAATAGCGCGTTTGGGAATTGGCCGTAAGTTTCAAACACCCCGAATTTACCTCAATTTAACTCCCTTAGAAAATTTGGAAATTGCTAGCAACCCCAAGAAACATTCTTTTTCTACCTTGTTTAAAACTCCTAGCACAGCAGAAAAAAATAGCATCAAAGGATTGTTAGAAACAATTGGTTTAACTGCAAAAGCACGCGTTAAATCGGCTTTTCTTTCTCATGGAGAAAAGCAGCGTTTAGAAATTGGTATGCTACTAGCACAGTCTCCTGATTTATTACTAGTTGATGAACCAGTTGCTGGATTAACAGATGAAGAAACCTATAATATTGGCGAACTATTGTTAGCGTTATCTCAGAGTCATTCGATTTTAGTAATTGAACATGACATGGAATTTGTGCGTCAAATTGCCCGTAAAGTCACAGTTCTTCATGAAGGCTCAGTTTTGTGTGAAGGAAATATCGAAGAAGTTCAAAGCGATCCTCGTGTTATTGAAGTATATCTAGGACAACAAAAAGAGTAATTGAAGAAGGCAGAAGGCAGAAGCTAGACATTTAAAGTCACGCACTACTACCGATACAGTGACTCCTCTGTCTTGCCGCAAGGGCTGATTAAAATTACATTGTTTTTTGTGTTCATGTCTGTTTAATATCTTTTGATAATCAATGTTGCAAATTTCTAACCTCGATGTTTACTACGGTGAAAGCCACATTCTTCGGAATGTAGATTTAAGCGTTCCTAAAGGGCAAATGGTATGCCTAATCGGGCGTAATGGTGTGGGCAAAACTACACTTTTGAAAACAATTATGGGGTTACTTAAACCTCGTAGCGGCATAATTAATTTTGAGGGGCAAATAATCAACTCTAAATCGCCAGATCAAAGAGCAAAACTGGGAATTGGATATGTTCCTCAAGGGCGAGAAATCATTCCTCGCTTGACAGTCAAAGAAAATTTGTTATTGGGTTTAGAAGCAAGGAAAAAACAAGCTAAAAAATCAGAAATTCCAGAAGAAATTTTTACTCTATTTCCTGTATTGAAAAAAATGCTTTCCCGCATGGGAGGGGATTTAAGTGGAGGGCAACAACAGCAACTAGCTATTGCTCGTGCTTTAATGGGAAATCCTCAATTATTAGTACTAGACGAACCAACTGAAGGTATTCAACCATCAATTATTTTGGAAATTGAAGCCGCTGTTCGTAATATTGTCGAATCTACAGGTATTTCTGTTTTATTGGTAGAACAACATTTACATTTTGTCCGTCAAGCTAATTATTATTACGCTATGCAAAAAGGTGGTATTGTTGCCTCTGGCTCGACAAACGAACTTAGCCAAGATGTGATTCAAAGGTTTTTAGCAGTTTAGATGTGTAACCTACAAGCTTTGTCTGTGATTTAGTGACTTTTAGTCTTAGGGCTTCTATTAACCCTGTTTAACTGGAATCACGATCGCAAATTCAGTTCCTTGCCCTGGTTGGGAAACACAATGCAATGAACCACGATGCTTTTCTGTCACAATTTGATAACTTATTGCTAGCCCCATGCCAGTACCGATACCCACAGGCTTAGTCGTAAAAAAGGGGTCAAATATTTTTTGTTTAACTTCTTTTGTCATGCCCGATCCATTATCGGCAATACAGATGATAACGCGATCGCCTTCAGTTTTTGTACGGATGTGAATCGTAGGATAAATCTCAGTATTGTCTTTACTTATTTCCAATGCATCAATGGCGTTGCCAATAATATTCATAAACACCTGATTTAGCTGCCCAGGATAGCACTCTACGAGGGGTAAATTGCCATATTCTCTAATTACCTGAATTTCCTCACGATCTCTTTGAGACTTAAGCCGATGTCCCAAAATCATCACAGTACTATCAATACATTCGTGGATATCAACAGCCTTCATTTCGGCTTCATCCAGGCGAGAGAAAACCCGTAAAGAAAGTACAATTTCCCGAATACGTTCTGCTCCCACTTTCATTGAAGCTATTAGTTTCGGCAAGTCTGCTGTCAGGAAATCCAACTCAATACCTGCAATGACAGTTTGAACTTCAGAAACAGGATTGGAGTAGTGCTGTTGATATACTTGTACAAGTTTCAACAAATCTTGAATGTACTCATCAGCATAAGTGAGGTTACCGTAGATAAAATTAACTGGGTTATTGATTTCGTGTGCCACACCTGCCACCAATTGTCCCAAACTGGACATTTTTTCGCTCTGCACAAGTTGGGTTTGAGTTTGTTGTAACTCCTGTAATGTTTGCTGAAGTTCTATTTCTGCTTGTCGGCGATCGTGGATTTCATTAATTAATTGAATTTGCGTGTTTCTCAACGCCAAATGAACATTAACACGGGCTAGAACTTCTTCGACTTGAATAGGTTTAGTAATATAATCTACTGCTCCTAATTTCAACCCTTTTACCTTATTTTCTACCTCAGCCAAAGCAGTCATAAAAATGACGGGAATATCTTTAGTGCTTTCCTCTGATTTAAGATGATGGCAAGTTTCAAATCCGTCAATTCCTGGCATCATCACATCTAATAAAATTAAATCTGGTTTGATAAATGTTACCTTCTCTAGTGCTAGTTCACCACTCTTAACTACAGAAACCTGAAAACCGACTTCATGTAAAATATTGAATAAAATTCTAATGTTGTTAGGGGTGTCATCGACAATTAAAATTGAGTTTTGTTGAGTAATATTCATAAGTTAAATTGGTTGTTTTAAAAAAGCTTTTAGTTAAATATGGGATTCAAATTCTATGCTTCTATTAAAGCCGCAATTGCTTCAATCTCAAATTCATCAGCCAGAGTCAATACTTGATTGGCAAAAGCTGTATACTTTACATTTAATTGCTTAATCCGATTTGCTTCTGTTTGAATATCTGCAACTGCACAACGTTGAACGGCTTCATGTAAGGCAACAAGTTCAGATGTAGGTGGCAGAATTATTTCTACCACTTCAGGTGAAATATCGTGATTTTTGGTATTTAATCCATCGCTAGTTTGATAAATCCATGTTAACTGCAAGTAATTTTGCAATTGTAAAAATAACTCTTCCACTTGTACGGGTTTGGGGAGGAAATCATTACAACCAGCATTCATAGCTTCTTGACGATGAAAGTCAAACACACTTGCAGAGGAAACAATAATAATTACATTTTGGATATCAGGTATTTTGCGTAGCTGTTTACTCATTGTCAAACCATCCATCACGGGCATTGCTAAGTCAGTGATAATTAAGTCTGGTTGACATTCAACAGCTTGATCTAATCCTTCTTTGCCGTTATGTGCTTGGATTACCTCAAAACCAACTGGTTCCAATAAATTCGCGATCAACGATCTATTTTCCCAGCGATCGTCAACTATCAAAATTTTCCGTTTTTTACCCTCAAAGCCAATAATCTGCTTTTGTTGAGATCCAGCCAAGTTTTGTGTCCATTCTCCTGCTGTTGGTAGCTCCACCTCAAACCAAAAGCTGCTGCCTACCCCTAGTTGACTTTGTACCTGGATTATCCCACCCATTAAGGTAATTATCTTTTGGCTAATGGCTAACCCTAAACCCGTGCCTTCCGCTTGCTTTTCAGCGTTACCAACTTGCTCAAAGGGTAAGAAGATTTTCTCCATTTGTTCTGGAGTCATGCCCACGCCTGTATCTTCAATTTGGAAGCGTAGTTTGATAACAGATTGAGTAACATCAGATAAATCATCTGTGGCATTAGCAACAAAATCTGCTCTCTCAACTTTAAAAGTCACTTCACCTTTATCAGTAAACTTGATAGCGTTACCTAAAAGATTAATCAAGACTTGTCGCAGACGTTTTTCATCAGTGTGAATACCAATGGGAAGTTGTTGGCTTGGTTGATAGGTAAAAGCAATTCTTTTCTGTTTTGCTCGGATTTGACAGATTTCCACTACATCTTGCAGAAAATTGGGAAAATGAAAATCTGTAGGATAAAGTTCCATTTTCCGGGCTTCGATTTTGGAGAGATCGAGGATGTCATTAATTAAGGTAAGTAGGTGAGAGCCGCATTGATAAATAATGTCAATGCCTTTACGCTCATTATCTACTAGTGTTTGCGAGCGTTGCAGAATTTGCGCATAACCCAAAATACCGTTGAGGGGAG
Organism: Chlorogloeopsis fritschii PCC 6912; assembly: GCF_000317285.1. Lineage (GTDB taxonomy): Bacteria > Cyanobacteriota > Cyanobacteriia > Cyanobacteriales > Nostocaceae > Chlorogloeopsis > Chlorogloeopsis fritschii. The sequence continues at coordinate 132,165 of NZ_AJLN01000061.1, forward strand.
TACGCAATTCGTGGCTCATATTTGCTAGGAATTCACTTTTGGCTTGGTTGGCACTGTCAGCCACTAGTTTTGCTTCTTTGAGTTCGTAAGTACGCTCCTCAACTCGTTCTTCTAATTCTTCGTTTGCTTGTCTAAGTTTTGCCGCTGCTTTTTTGTTTTCGTTAATGACAGCTGATAGAACAAAGGTAGTAATAGCAACGACACAAATGAAAGATTGCAGTAATAATAAAGACTGAGAAATAGACTCTTTAGAAAACGAACCGAAACCACGAGCCGTTCCGAAAACTGCTATTACTGTTACAAGTATCACAAGCAGAGTTGATTCTCGCTGTCTAAAGCGGAATGCTGACCACATCAACAGGGGAATCGTCATATACTCAACAGGATACCCTCCCCAGAATGCTATTCGACTAATGGTAATTACCAGAACAACCAAGAATGCCAGTTCTAAAACTTGTTGCCAGCAAAGTTTTACTTGCTGTCTTGATTGCAGAGTTAATGATAGCAATGCTGGTGTGACGATGAGCATACCAGCAATCATTGCTGTGTACCAAGTTCGCCAAACTTCCCCGTAATCAGCCCAAGATGCATTGTTGCTCAGACACAAGGTAGTGGTTGCAAGGGTGGTACTAACCACAGAAGCTGGCGTCAATAGTACTAAAAATTTGAAAACATCTGCAGAACGCTCTAATAGATTACGGTGCTTAATAAAGTAGTTGATGAGAAAGGCTGTTACTAAAGGATCGATAAGATCGATAACCGAAATACTCAAGCTTGTGAGAATATTTTGATAGTACAGGAAATAATTGACGATAAATTCGCCTATTAGAATAGCTGGCCAAATACGATATCCTAGCAATATAACTGCAGCCAAATAAAAACCAGCTGAAGGCCAAAAGACTGATGTCCCATTTTCTAAAGATAGTGTTCGGGATATATTGGCTAAACCGAAGTGAATAGTCGGTATTAATACTGTTGCTAGTAATACCGTTCGATTTAGTAAAAAAGGGAATTCAGTTTTAGTTGCTTTGCTTTGCATAGTTTTTGTTTGGGTATCCTTCCCAGTTACCTCCGATCAAGCTTACACTTGTTGATCTTGCATGGGTAATTACCCGAAATTCTAACTTTTATATTTCATGATGTCCGGCTATTTACTTAGATTTGTAAAAAACCCTTTGGAAAAGTCACTATAATCATTAGCAACTCTCTGATTTCAAGTATTCCCAAAAGTCTGACTGTAATAACAACTAGTCAAATAAAATTTTGTTTGTGATTTTGTCACCGTCTCAAATCTAGAACTAGCAAAAATTTGACGTTGATTAACTGCCTTGTTGATATGCAAATAAATGAGAATAGTTTTCATATCAAAACAAGATCCCCGACTTCTTGAAGAAGTCGGGGATCTCATTTCTCACTCACATTTTCCAGTAGCTTTCGTTAATTCACATCTTGCACCAGTTGTTTAATTACGATTTTTGTAAGGTAAGCATTGCTTAGATTTAACTCAAAATTTTATTTTGACTTACGGGCAATGCTCACCCTATGGTTATTAAGAAGGGTACAAGATATCAGTTAAACAAGATAATTTAGTATTTACTTGACTCAAATCTAAGTAGTTTTTTACACCTTTTTGAATTTTAGTTTAAATTTAGAGATTTCAATTTCAAGATATTTTGTATGAGTAGATGAGTCGATAACACCCTGAACAGGTTTATAAAAAATTTGTAATTCTCTGTTTGACTCAGTTAGATTTCACAATGATAGGGGAAATGGCAACAAATCTAGAGCTAATTCCACTTTGAGCGAACCATCTACACATTGAATCATGTGTGCAAAGAAATCTGAAACTCGCTTATTTTTCATAAAATCATCACTACGCTTTCCGTATTCTTCCAGTGAGGGATAGCGGTAGATGTTCATAAAGTGTGCATACTGTCCAACCTCAGTTACTAACATGAGAACAGGTTCGATTCCTGCTTCATGAACCATAGGGAGAAGTATATTTTGGTGCAAATTTGTAAATTCTTCTCGCTTACCGAGAAGGATTTGACCACTTACAACCTCATAAATCGGTGAAGCTGAACCTAGCATAAAATATTCCTCTGATTTGATAATTGTTTTTAAGGATGACCGTAAGCCTTTCTGTTGAATAGTAAAATTAATCACATACTTAGCTGTATCCTAATTAACAATATATTAACAGTTATAATACGTAAGTTTTTAAAATTTCTATAAAATAACTGAAGCATTACTTTATAAGTATTTAAATAAAACTTTAACTATTTTTATTTATATTTTCTTAATTTTTTTGTTATGCTTTAAATCGCAAACTAAATACTGATCTCAAAAGGGCTGTTTTAGAAGTAAAGTGCATAATAATACAGTTTGTAGTTTGTCTGTAAGCCTTGCACACTGTACAATTTTTCTAGATTGGGCATATTTTTGTGTACCTTAAAACGGGGAGATATTTTTTTGTAAATAAAGAGTAAAATCGAGAATACTCTCAGACTTTTACTGGGTTTTTTTGAAAAAATAACTCTTTAAGGTGCAGTAATGTCAATTCAGTCTTATCATTTTTGATTGAAGAGATTGAATTTAAGTTAGCAATTTTATGAGGATGTTTACTGGTTTTATCCTATAGAATTGACAGATCACAGTCAAAAAAACCTATTTATGTGGGTATTTTTGGTTTTTCACTAAGATTAATATTCCAGAGGAATTTCAGATTCTATATCTCTCAGTTAAAGTTTAGAATTGTGGCTTAATAATGTTTTTTACCTAAAACTCATGCATGAGTAGTTTTGGGATAGAAATTCTTGTTAAGCGACAACTCTATTGATTATGAGAGTCGCTCCTCTCACTTTAGAATTTTCTAAAAATATGCAAAATCAAGCGATACTAAGTGATTTAGAGACAGCAGAGATAGCGATTGTAAAGATTGCAGAGTCTCAAATAGATTTCTACGATGAAAACGAAGATAGTAAAACTGCACTTATACATCAGCTATTTGAAGCCCAAGTACTTTGTTCTCCTAGTAGTATTGCCATAGAATTTGAAGGTCAGTCTCTTTCTTATCAAGAACTTAATCAACGTGCCAACCAACTTGCTCATTATTTGCAAGGATTAGGAGTGCAAGCCGATGTTATCGTTGGTTTATGTTTAGAGCGCTCTGTAGAACTGATTATTGCTGTACTAGCTGTTCTCAAAGCAGGTGGTGCTTATCTTCCTCTCGATCCAAACTATCCAGCAGAACGTCTGTGTTTCATGCTGGAAAACACTCAAGCCTCTATCTTATTAACTCAAAGCCATCTGTGCGAGAGTTTGCCATTATACGCAACACATCGCTTTTGTTTGGATAGCAATTGGCAAGCGATCGCTCAAAATCCGACTACCAATCTCCAATCGGAAGTTACTGCCGATAACCTGGCATACGTCATCTATACCTCTGGCTCGACTGGCAAACCCAAAGGTGTAGCAATGCCTCATCTGCCGCTTGTAAACTTAATTGCTTGGCAGTTGGAAAATTCAACTGTAGGTTCTGCCGCCAAGACACTCCAATATACTCCAATTAGCTTTGATGTCTCCTTCCAGGAAATCTTTGCCACCCTCAGTACGGGTGGCACGCTGGTTTTAATTTCTGAACAAATGCGTCGCGATCCGACAAGCTTGCTGCAATTTCTCAATCAAGCCAGAATTGAGCGGCTGTTTCTGCCGTTTGTAGCACTGCGACAGTTAGCCGAAGTAGCGCAAATAGAAGGTATTTTCCCGACAAGTTTGCGTGAGGTGATTACTGCTGGCGAACAATTACGGATTACAACAGCGATCGCGCATTTATTTACTCAGTTGCCTAACTGTAGTTTACACAATCACTACGGCCCTTCTGAAACTCATGTAGTTACTGCCTTTACCTTAACAGGTTCACCTCAATCTTGGTTAGCATTGCCACCAATTGGGCAAGCGATCGCCAACACCCAAATATATCTACTAGATTCACAATTACAACCTGTGCCTGTTGGCGTTGCTGGTGAGTTATACATTGGTGGTGTCAGTCTAGCAAGAGGATATTTTAACCGCCCTGACTTAACAGCGCAAAGATTTATTGTCAGTCCTTTTGATAAATGCGATCGCTTGTATAAAACAGGTGACTTGGCAAGATATCTTGGTGATGATGGGAATATTGAGTATTTAGGAAGGATAGATCAACAAGTAAAAATTCACGGCTATCGGATTGAGCTAGGAGAGATTGAAACTGTTCTTGAGGGGCATTCTCAAGTGCAGCAGGCAGTAGTCATGGCACGAGAAGATATACCCGGCGAACAGCGTTTAGTCGCCTACGTAGTTGCTGATACGGTTGCGTCAGAAATTTCTGTAACTGAACTGCGGCAATTTTTACGGACACAGCTACCAGAGTATATGGTGCCGAGTGCGATCGCAATCCTCGACAAACTGCCACTCACTCCTAGCGGTAAAGTCGATCGCAAAGCTCTGCCTGTACCAAGCTACGGAAGTAATCAAGAGAATTGGGTTGCTCCTCAAACTCTCACAGAAATAGCACTAGCAAATATCTGGAGTGACATTCTTGGCTTATCGCAAGTCGGAATTTACGACCATTTTTTGGATTTAGGAGGGCATTCACTGCTGGCAACTCAAGTAATTTCCCGTATCCGCAATGATATGCAGATTGAGTTGCCTTTACGTTGTCTGTTTGAATCACCAACAATTGCTGAACTTGCTAAGTGCGTAGAAACACTTCAGCAAAAACCACAAAATTCCCATACTTCTATTATTCAACCAGTAGGGCGAGACGCTAACTTACCCTTGGCATTCATGCAGGAGCCATTGTGGTTTCTGGATCAGTTAGTAACCAACCATCCCTTTTACAATGTTCCAGAAGCCTTTCGCTTGAATGGTTTTGTTAACTTCACAGCTTTAGAGCAGAGTTTCCAAGCAATCATCAACCGCCATGAAACTTTGCGTACCACCTTTAAAGTTGTCAATGGAGAACCTTCTCAGGTAATTCATCCATCTCCAAGCTTTAAGCTATCTGTAATAGATGCAACTACACCCACACAAGCAAGCCAAGTCTGGGAATTAATTATCCAAGAGGCACGACGCCCCTTCAATTTATCTGAAGATTTACTCTTACGTGCGATACTTTTCAAGCTCAGTGAAACGGAACATATTCTGTTTCTCAACCTACATCACATTGTCTGTGATGGTTGGTCGATGAGTATACTATTGCAGGAATTAGCAACGCTTTACACAGCTTTTACATCAAAACAGACTTCTCCCTTACCAGATTTAAAAATTCAGTATGCTGATTTTGCCGTATGGCATCGGCAATGGTTGGAGGGTGAGATTAGAAAAAGTCAGCTTACCTACTGGCAGCAGCAATTAAATGGACTTTCGCCTCTGTTGTCATTCCCAGCAGACTACCCGCGCCCGCCAGTATTAACCTATCGAGGAGCGCGTCACTTCCTGAGTTTATCCGAACCCTTAACTAAAAAACTGAAGGAATTGAGCCGTCAAGAAGGCGTGACTTTATTCATGACATTGCTGGCTGCCTTCCAAACACTATTGTTTCATTACAGCGGGCAAGATGATATTGCGATTGGCTCCCTCCTTGCCAACCGCCATCACCCTGACTTAGAAGGAATGCTGGGCTTCTTTTCCAACACCATCGTACTCCGAACAGATTTTTCAGATTACCCTGGTTTTCGGCAGTTGTTGCAGCGAGTTCGAGAGGTAACTTTGGGAGCTTATGCCCATCAGGATTTACCATTTGAGGAACTGGTGCGGGCATTACAACCCGATCGCGCTCTAAACCAAAACGCGCTGGTTCAAGTCGTATTTAACTTGCAAAATACGCCAACATCCAATTGGGAAGTACCGGGTTTAACCTTAACTCATCTGCCCCTTGATAACAAAACCGTCAAATTTGATTTGTTTTTGGAATTAACCGAAACACCGACTGGTTTAGCAGGTTACTTTGAGTATAGTACCGACTTGTTTGCAGCCAGTACGATCGCCCGCATCACCGAACATTTCCAAAAGCTCCTAGAGGATATTGTTACCAATCCAGATGAGAAAGTCGATAGATATTGCTTGCTGACAACAGCCGAGCAACAACAACTGCATACATGGAATCAGACTCAAGCTGATTTTCCTGATCAATGCCTTCACCAGTTGTTTGAAGCACAAGTAGCAAAAACACCGAATGCGATCGCCATCGAATTTGCAGGGCAGCACCTGACTTATCAACAACTGAATCAGCAGGCAAATCAACTAGCAGATTATTTGCAAACCCTTGGCGTCAAACCGGGTGTTTTAGTTGGTATTTGCATTGAGCGATCGCTCGAAATGGCGATTGGGCTATTAGGGATTATGAAAGCTGGTGCAGCTTACGTACCCTTAGATCCGGCTTATCCTCAAGAACGTTTAGCATTCATGCTCGACGATTCCCAAGCACCAGTACTGTTGACGCAGCAAAGTTTGATGAGCAAGCTACCCAAACATCATGCACGGGTAGTTTGCATAGATTCAGATTGGGATGTCATTGCCAAGCACAGTCAGAAGAATCCCAATAGTGGAGTAAAACCTGAAAACTTAGTTTATATACTCTACACATCAGGTTCCACAGGTAAGCCCAAAGGCGTGCAAATCAAACATTGTTCGCTAGTCAATATTTTATCTTTCATGGCTGAGGAACCAGGGCTTACTGAGCAAGATATCCTCTTGGCTGTGACTACCATCTCTTTCGATATTGCCGCCATCGAGCTTTACTTGCCGCTGATTGTTGGTGCTCGTATTGCCTTAGCTAGCCGCGAAGTAGCCTCTGATGCCTTACAACTAGCTGAATATATTGAGCGATCGCGTGCAACTTTCATGCAAGCCACTCCAGCGACTTGGCGAATGTTATTAGCAATAGGTTGGCAAGGTAGCTCACATCTGAAAATTCTTTGTGGCGGCGAAGCTTTAACGAGAACATTAGCAGACGAACTCCTCAAAAGATGTTCTTCTGTCTGGAATGTATACGGGCCGACAGAGACTACCGTTTGGTCTACAATTTACAAAGTAGAATCTGGAGGTGATTCTATACCTATTGGCCGTCCTATTGCTAATACGCAAATTTACTTACGAAAACAACAAAAAAATCACATTCAGTCTTTTCAACTTGTTCCCATTGGTGTAGCTGGGGAATTGTATATTGGTGGTGTGGGTTTAGCTAAGGGATATCTTAACCGTCCTGAATTGAATCAAGAAAGATTTATTCCTAACCCCTTTGACAATGGGCAACAAGATTATCTGTATAAAACTGGCGATTTAGCTCGTTATCTACCAGATGGTAACATTGAATACTTGGGCAGAATCGACCATCAAGTTAAAATTCGTGGCTTCCGGATTGAGTTAGGAGACATTGAAACTGCACTCAGCCAACATCCTGCTGTCAGAGAAACAGTTGTAATTGCCCGTGACGAGCGCTTGGTTGCCTACGTTGTTCCTAAACCAGAAAAATCAGCAGAGAATTCTTCAACTACATCCCAGATGGAACAACTACAACAGTGGCAAACAATCTGGAATGAATCCTATAGCCAGTCTTCCCCAAATCAAAATTCAAAGTTCGATCCGACATTTAATATCATTAGCTGGAATAGCAGCTACACAGGATTAGCGATCGCAGCCCAACAAATGCAAGAGTGGGTAGAGCGAACAGTTGAGCGGATTTTGTCTTTACAACCGCAGCGCGTGTTAGAAATTGGTTGTGGGATGGGATTGTTGCTGTTTAGAATAGCTCCCCACTGCTCCCATTACTTCGGGATAGATCTCTCAAAAACAGCGATCGCTTACATAGAGCAGCAATTAAAGCAGCAAAATTTGTCTCAGGTAAAGCTTGCTAATCAAGCCGCAGACGCACTTGATGAATTAGAAGCTGAAACTTTTGATGCGATCGTTATTAACTCTGTCATTCAATATTTTCCCAGTATTGATTACTTAGTGAGTGTCTTAGAAAAAGCAGTCAAATTAGTCAAACCGGGGGGACACATCTTTATTGGAGATGTACGCAGCTTGCCATTACTAGAAGCTTTCCATACCTCCGTGCAGCTATATCAAGCTTCCGACACCTTGCCTATAGAGGAACTGCGGCAGCGCATCCAAGAGCGTATGGATCAGGATGGAGAACTAATTATCGATCCAGCCTTTTTTACTTCTCTCAAGCAACATTTATCCGAGATTAGTCATGTGCAAATCCAGCTCAAGCGTGGTAGCTATGACAATGAAATGACTCGCTTTCGTTACGATGTCATCCTTCATATTGGCACCGAAGTGAATCGGGCTGTAGAGCCGACGTGGCGAGATTGGAACCCGGATCTGACATTATCTGCAATTCACAAACTTCTAAAAGACACAGAGCCAGAATGTCTGGGTTTAGCCCGTATTCAAAATGCACGAGTTACGCAGGATGTTGAAGCAACTAAATTGCTGGCGAAGTTCAATGATTTTCACATAGTGGGTGAACTACGGGCAAAATTACAGGAGAACACCCAGCAACCAGGAATCGATCCTGAAGCACTGTGGAATTTGGGTAATTGCTTACCTTACACCATCCACATTAACTGGTCAGATTCAGATACACAAGGCTGCTATGACGTAATATTTCAGCGACATTCCAGTGCTTCTACAACTATTGATTTCTTTTCTGAAAAAACCTCTCCCATCAAACCTTGGAGCGTCTATGCCAATAATCCTCTTAAAAGCAAACAAGCAGACAATTTAGTAAATCTTGTACCCCAACTGCGTACCTTTCTCAAAGAGAAACTACCTGAGTACATGATTCCTGCTGCCTTTGTCGTCATGAACTCCCTACCACTGACACCAAATGGCAAGGTAGATCGCCGGGCATTACCTGCGCCAAACAAAATTAGAGCTAATTTAAAAGAAGATTTTGTTGCCCCTCGTAACTCTGTGGAACAACAATTAGCTGAAATCGTAACTCTAATTTTAGGATTGGAACAAGTTGGAATTCATGACAACTTCTTTGACTTAGGGGGACATTCTCTGCTGACGGCTCAGATGCTTTTCCAAGTACAAAAAACATTTGAGATAGAGTTATCTCTGCAAACATTTTTCATCGCTCCCAACATTGCAGAACTAGCGAAAATTATTGAAAATCGACAAGTCGGCAATGATGAAACATCAACCATTAACTCTGTTCTCAATCTGCAAGCTGAAGCCATTTTAGATCCAACTATTCACTCTAGGGCTGCATCAATTGCATCACTCCCTCAACCAGCTAATATTTTATTAACTGGTGCAACAGGCTTTTTGGGAGCCTTCTTACTTCACGAACTGCTAGAGCAAACCCAGGCTAAAGTTTACTGCTTAATTAGGGCTGCTGATGCTCAAGAAGCTAACCAACGCATCAAAAACATACTGGAATCTTACAAACTTTGGCATCAAAATCGTAGCTCCAGAATCATTCCCGTAATTGGTGATATGTCGCTGCCACTACTGGGATTATCATCTGAACAATTTCAAACTTTGGCAGAAACAATCGATATTATTTACCACAATGGTGCATTGGTAAACTTTCTTTATCCATATTCTGCGCTGAAAAATGCAAATGTTCTCGGCACCCAAGAAGTTTTGAGATTGGCAAGTCAAACGAAGATAAAACCAGTTCATTTTGTTTCTACTATTGGCGTTTTTTCACCAACTGCTTATACCGACACACAAATCATCTCAGAAACTGTCGCCGATCGCCCGCAAGGACTTTACGGTTACACCCAAAGCAAATGGGTTGCCGAAAAATTAGCTACCCTTGCTCATGAGCGAGGAATTCCAACAGCTATTTATCGTCCGACTTGGATAGAAGGACACAGTCAAACTGGCATTTGTAACCGCCCTGGTTTTTTACGCAGCTTAATTAAAGGTTGCATTCAACTAGGCTTGGCACCCGATTGGGATATGCCAGTAGATATTGTCCCTGTTGACTTTATCAGCCAGGCGATCGTCCATTTATCAAAACAAACAGCTTTGAGTGAAAGAGTATTTCATATCTCTAATCCTCAGTCTATTTCGTGGAATCAACTTGTTAACTGGATGCATAATTTTGGCTATTCAATTCAACACATTCCCTTTCAAGATTGGGTTTCAAAAGTCATGTTTTTAGTTCCAAGTATGCCAGAAAATGCTTTGTATCCCTTCTTGAGTTTCTTATCAGAAAAAGTTTCAGAACAAAAAACGGTTCCTGAACTTTACTTCCAATCTAAATCTCTACAATTTGAGAGCCACAACACATTTAATGGGTTAGTAGATAGTAATATTACTTGCCCTCCTGTTGACGATAAACTACTGAATACTTACTTCCAGTACTTTATTGAATCTGGTTTTTTGTCAGCTCCTCAATTAAATTTTTCTGGTATTGCCATGACAAAGTAATTTAGAATTCTGGGGATTGGGGATTGGTGATTGGGTATTGGATATCAGGAATGGGGTATTAAGATTTCTTTATTCCTAGTCCCTAGTCCCTAGTCCCTAGTCCCCTGATACTATGTGAAAAAAACAAGATCGAAAAAGCGATCGCTATGAGCCTCACTCCAGTGAAGTGGACAATAGACGAGTATCACCGTATGATTGCGGCGGGTATTTTAAACAATCGGCGTGTAGAACTACTGAAGGGAGAAATTGTAGAAATGTCGCCGGAACGAGAAGTCCACGCCTATTTCAGTAGTGAAGCAACTGAATATTTAATGAGATTGCTAGGCAATCGGGCGATGGTTCGTGCAAGTAAGCCAATTACACTTCCTAACAATTCTGAAGCCCAACCTGATATTGCTATTGTCCAACGGTTGGGGCGCGAATACCTAGAGCACCACCCTTATCCTGAAAATATTTTTTGGCTCATAGAATACTCCGATTCTGGTTTAGAAATTGATTTGGAAATAAAAAGTAAAATCTACGCTGAAGTTAACATTCCTGAATATTGGGTGGCTAATCTTAAGAAAAGACAGATCGTAGTATTTCGAGATCCGGAAGAAGGAGAGTACGCATCAAAATTTACACTAGCAGTCGGGATTATTTACCCATTAGCGTTTCCAGGTTTAGCTGTATCGGTAGATGCTATGGTTAGCAGTAACAATATTCCGACACCCTAGAAGGGTATGGCTATATAGACGAAGCCTGCGGAGGCAGGCTAGTTCAGCTGACTTTCAAAGAAAATTGGTATTAGTTAGAACTTACAAACAAGTTACGGAATAATCAAACCACTCCAGGCACAGAGAGCACGGAGAAATAAGAGTTAGAGAGGTTGTGGGTAAGTCTGTTAGCGTTTAAAAGCTGTACTAAGCCCCAAAACCGAGGATATTTGGCAACCCTCGCTTGGACGACTATCTTTTAAGGTTAGAATAATCAGGCTTTAATAATATCTCCCAATTGGGGCCATACTGCCCCTCTAACAGATAACATTTACATATGAACTCTACAAAAGAACAACTAAAAGATAAATTACAGCAGGCTTTAGTCGCAGCTTTTGGCACTGAGTACATCGGTGTAGATCCGATATTGGTTCCTGCAAGCAATCCTAAATTTGGTGATTATCAAGCTAATGTTGCTTTAAGTTTAGCTAAACGTTTAGGACAACAACCACGAGCGATCGCCCAACAAATCGTCGATAAATTAGATATATCCGATCTCTGCAAACCACCGGAAGTTGCTGGCCCCGGCTTTATTAATCTTAAACTGCAAACCGAATACTTGGAAGCGCAATTAAACGCTATCCAAGCCGATCCCAGACTGGGAGTTGCCAAAGCGAAAACATCGAAGCGCGAGATTGTAGATTTTTCTAGCCCCAATATCGCCAAAGAAATGCACGTCGGACATTTGCGTTCGACGATTATTGGTGATTGTATCGCCCGAATTTTAGAATTTCAAGGTCATGATGTGCTGCGCCTAAATCACGTTGGTGATTGGGGTACGCAGTTTGGTATGTTAATTGCCTATCTACGGGAAGTTTACCCAGAAGCTCTCACCACTGCAAATGCTTTAGATATTGGCGATTTAGTAGCTTTTTATCGTCAAGCAAAAGTACGGTTTGATGCAGACGCAGCTTTCCAAGAAGCGGCGCGTCAAGAAGTAGTGCGGTTGCAAGCAGGTGCAGAAGATACGCTCCACGCTTGGAAATTACTAGTAGAACAATCGCGGCGAGAATTTCAGGTAATTTACGATCTGCTGGATGTTCATTTGGTAGAACGCGGCGAGTCTTTCTACAATCCTTTACTGCCACAAGTTGTAGAAGATTTAGACAAGGCTGGCTTACTTGTAGAAGACCAAGGTGCTAAGGTTGTTTTCTTGGAAGGGTTTACTAATAAAGAAGGTGAACCGTTACCCCTGATTGTGCAAAAATCTGATGGCGGTTATAACTACGCTACTACAGACTTGGCAGCGATACGCTACCGGATAGAACAAGACCACGCCAAAAGAATAATTTATGTTACAGATGCTGGACAATCGAACCATTTTGCTGGTGTGTTGCAGGTAGCACGTCGCGCTGGTTGGATCGGCGATGATGTGGAACTTATCCATGTTCCCTTTGGTTTGGTATTGGGCGAAGACGGCAAAAAGTTTAAAACACGTTCTGGAGATACAGTACGCTTGCGGGATTTGTTAGATGAAGCGATCGCTCGTGCGCGTACAGACTTAGAAACTAGATTGGAAGCAGAAGGGCGCGAAGAAACAGAAGAATTCAAAGCTCGTGTTGCTCAAGTAGTTGGTATCGATGCGGTTAAGTATGCAGATCTCAGCCAAAATCGGACTAGCGATTATGTCTTCAGTTATGACAGGATGCTTTCTTTGAAAGGCAACACCGCACCCTATATGCTCTATGCTTACGTGAGAACGCAAGGAATTAGCCGTGAAGGTAACATTGACTACGAGCAGTTGGGAGCAGATGCCAAAATTCTGCTAAGGGAAGATACAGAATTAACCTTGGCAAAGCATTTGTTACAACTAGATGAAGTGATTGCTGATGTAGAGCAGGATTTGATGCCTCATCGTTTATGCGAGTATTTGTACCAATTGAGCGATAAATTCAATAAGTTCTACGAGAATTGTCCTGTGCTCAAATCTGAGGAACCTGTGCGAACATCACGTTTAGTATTGTGTAATTTAACAGCTAGAACTTTGAAGTTGGGGTTATCTTTACTGGGACTTCAGGTATTAGAGAGGATGTAAGTATCCCCATATCTCACTTGAAAATAAGGCAGTCCCGATGACACAAGTTTCATCGCCAGACAAGCTGCAACCAGTGCCTGCGTAAAATTGTAGACGCTAGTGGTATAAAAGTTTAAAATCAGTGGTCTCCTTTGATGCTACCGTACATACACCTGGGATTTACAATCCCAAACTGATACAGGTTTTACCGACTTGTGTGTACACCGTAGCCTTTGATGAGGGGAAGTAATTGATTGGAAAGAAACCCTAAATAATGCCACTACTTACCAACATTCGCAGGCGAACCATTCTTTCTTTAGCTATTATTCTCTCCATTGGACTTTTATACAGCCACTATCGCAATTCTACTTGGTGGTTGAACCAAGAGGTAGGAGGAATTTTTTATCAGATATTTTGGTGCTTGTTCGCCTTTCTATTTATTCCCAATCGCTCTTCAGTTTGGCAAATCCCTTTATGGGCATTGGTAATTACTTGCTTGTTAGAGTTTATGCAATTGTGGCATCCACCATTTTTAAATTGGGTACGTTCATTTTGGTGGGGAAAAATGTTAATCGGTACTGCCTTCACTTGGGCAGATTTCCCCTATTATTTTATTGGCAGTGGGTTAGGATGGCTGTGGTTGCGACTGATAGTTCGAGGGGCAAAACTAAAATAATTTAGTCCTATATAAAAATGCTTTATTTCCGTTTAATTGTATATAAGAATCCTATTTGATATTTGAAAGACTCCGTACATCCCAAGAGTTAGGACTTACGCAAAATCCCTCTAAAATCCTCTTGATTCCGTGTTCTCTGCGTCGTCTGCGGTTTAATTCCATAACTCGTGCGTAAGTCTCAAGAGTGGCAAAAGCGAAAATAGAAATGATGCTCATGGGAATACTAAGAAGGAACCATGAATAGCAATTGGCGATCGCATTCCCTGTGCTACAACGCTCTTAACCCGCGCAACGCATTGGCTCCTCTGCCTCCTGCCTTATTTCTTGAAAGAATAATTTCGCCCCAACTAACAACTAACTAAGCTGATTTCCAAGTACCGTGAAAACTGTGGGGAATCACACTAGGTAATTCCAATTTGCAAACGGGTTCTTCGTCTAATCTATCCGCGTCAAATACCCAAACTTCACTACGATGAGAATTACCATCATATACAACTGTTAAAATCCAACCTTGTTCGGAGTTTTCAGCATCTGGGGCGTGGATGGGTTCTGAAGGATAGCGATTTTCACCCAAGTCTGCTTCGGTAAGGGTTTCGGTTTCGTAGTCGTAACGAGCGATCGCTCCCAACAATTCTGTCGCTATATCCGCATCTGGTTTAAGTACGGATAAATAAGTATAACGCCAAGGTTGTCCCACTTGCGACTGCTCAACAACTGGAAACTCACACTTACGGTTGCAAACTTCCTCCATTGCGGTTACCTTGGCAGTTTCTGGATTGAGACGCACTCGCCACAGCGTCCCTTTGGCGACTGTGTGAGTCTCTCCAGTTGCGATTTCTCGAAGATACTCATTAGTTTGATCGAAGTCTGAATATCGGACTAGATCCAGCGTCACCAAGCCGTCGTTATCCACACAAGCATTGCCAAAATGCCACTGAAACCAAGGATCGGTTTCGCCGCGACTCACTAGGGATAAGGTTTCGCGATCGAAAACTAGGATTTGAGTTCCTAACTGGGGTTGCCAAGCTAGAGCCTCACTGAAAGTAATTAAACCGAGTAAAGCTGGCAGCATTTTTAAACGCATTGGTGGCATGAAAAACACCAAATGCCGTTCAGTCAAAACAAAATCATGGATTACAGAGTATCGATCTAGCTTATAAGCCGATTTCTGTACGATTTTGCCAGTGCGATCGCTTTTATAAAGATTCAACTGCACTTCACTGCCAATGCTGATGCCAAAGTTAAAAATTTCACCAGTATGGGGATCGCGTTTGTAATGAGCAGAGTAGGGTAATTTCTCATTCAACCCACCTAAATCATCCAATCCCCTAGTCTCAAGATTTTGCAAATCCAGCGCAGAAGGTTCGCTAGCTTCCCACAAAGCTAACAGTTTATCGGGTAAAGCTAACACGGATGTATTGGCTGCATTTTTTACTTGCAGGTTCCAGCGCTTCCAAATCGCCCCCGGTGGATGCATCCCATAAACGCCATAAAGGAACCTATCTGCCTTTGTTTCTGCTTGATACTCCGCCGTTTGTACGTAACGATACACTGCCGTTGCTCCTGCATCAGTAAAATTCACGGCAAGTACCGCTCCATCTCCATCAAACCAGTGTCCCACACGCATACCACCCCGCTCTAACCGTGCCGGGCCATTGCGGTAAAGTTTACCCCGTAAACCTGCGGGTATTTTACCAGATAGAACTGACAGGGGACTAAGAGGAAATTCTTCGGCTGGTTTAGCGATCGCTCCTGCCCAATTGGTTTTTCTTAATCTTTCGTTAACTATCATCATAGAAAATTCTTGTGAATGTATTAGGGATTGGGGACTAGGGACTAGGAAAGAAGCACCAGGAGCACCAGGAGCAATGCCCGATTCCCAATCCTCAGTACCCGATACCCAGTACCTAATCTAATATTGTTATATTTTTGTAACTCTACAATCATCAGCCATGCTACAGAAGATTAATAAAAAATTCGTCGCTTTAGTAATTTTTGCCTTAACAGCTTTACTAGCTTGCACATCACAAATACAAGTACAAGGCGATGCCAAATTTCGCCAAGGGAATGTGATATTTATTCACCCAGATGGTACGAGTGCATCCCACTGGGGTGCGGCGCGGATGCTTTACCTTGGCCCGGATGGTAGGCTGAATTGGGATCGGATGTCTAATCTTGCTGTTTATTTGGGACACATGAAAAATCAACTTACTGCCACTTCTAACGCGGGTGCAGTAACTCACGCCAAGGGAGTGAAAGTAAACGCTGATTCCTACGGTTTAGATGAGAAGGGTAAAGCTGTGGTAGCTGCTTCTGGTAAACCTCAAACAATTATGGAAGAAGCTGTCGCTGCCAAGAAAGGAACGGCTATCATTAACTCTGGTATTATCCCCGAACCGGGAACAGGGGCATTTTCTGCCAAAACAGCAAGTCGGCTTCAATTTGCAGAAATCACTAAACAAATTGTTGAGTCTGGGGTAGATGTGATCTTGGGAGGTGGTGAAGTATGGTATCTTCCTAAAGGAACCGTTGGCAAACACGCCACAGCTACACAAACTCGACGAGAAGATGGACTCAATTTGATAGAACTGGCTAAAAAGAAAGGTTACTCTGTTGTTTATACTCGCGATGAATTATTAAAGTTACCAGCAAAGACCAAAAAAGTTTTAGGAATTTTTGCTGCTGACGATACTTATAATGATGCACCAGAAGAAGAGTTAAAAAAGCAGAATCTGCCGCTATACGTGCCGACTGCGCCGACAGCAGCCGAGATGTTACAAGCAACTTTAAAAATTTTGTCATCTAATCCCAATGGTTTCTTTATCGTTTTGGAAGAAGAAGGTAGTGATAACTTCTGCAACTTTAATAATGCAGTTGGTTGCATAGAAGCAGTTAAACGCGCCGATGATGCTGTGGGTGTGGCAATGAAGTTTATTGAGAAAAATCCCAATACTTTATTGGTAACAGCAGCAGATAGCGATGCTGGTGGATTAGAAGTGGTGGGAGTTACAGAAAAAGATTTTCCTTTAGATAAGCCTTTGCCTGCAAAAGGAGCGAATGGCGCACCCTGGGATGGTAAAGATGGCACTGCTACTTTACCGTTTGTTTCTGCACCAGACAATCAAGGAAAGCGCTTTCCTTTTGCGATCGCCTGGACGGGTTTCGGTGATTTTACTGGTTCTATTATTGCTAAAACCCATGGTTTAAATGCAGATTTACTATCAAATACCGTGGATAATACTGCTATTTATCAGCTGATGTACCAAACTCTGTTCGGAAAGGAATTACCAAAATCATAATTCCAATCAGTTATACTATTTCACAAAAAATCTAATACTTTGCTAAAACAATACTCTCAACTAAAAATAAAGTTCTCTCTAGTGATTTAATAGTGGAATTGGTGACATCACTAGCATGATTGAGGCAATCTAGTAGTAACTTATTCGCATCCCAATACTGCTGTAGTAATTGCCACTCCTTTTCGTTAAACTGCCAATCCTGACAAATTTGGCGATCGCTAACTATTAGATTTTGCAACTCAAGAGTCCAATTCTGTCCATTTGCTTGCCACCACTCCTTAAGAGCGATTTTATCTGTATAGGGAGATGGAAGTTCACTCTGTAGCTGTTGCAACGATTTCTTTAAAGATGGATAGTCTTGTAATAAATCCTGCAAATCAAGAGCAAGCGCGATCGCAGATAAACGCTGGCAGAAAATATTGTCGCTCATCTTTAAACTAACACCAAGAGCATGAACTAAAGCCAAGTCTAAAGCTAAATCAACAGCTAATTTCCCAGTGAGGCGACGATCCAAAGATACAGCCAGAGTTTGGTTGTTGGCAAGAGGATGATCGATGGGAAGATTGAGGGTAAAGTAAAAAGCACGTATACTAGCAGGTTTATAGGATGCGCTCACACTAGAAGATTTGTGCTCTAACCAAATTAGAAATTCATATAATTTTGGAACTGAATTAGCTAAGGTATTAATTTGCTGCTTCATTAACAATAACAATTCATCAGCTGGTTGCATCATACCTGCTGTTAGCAAAAAAACTTCCCGCCAGCGCTTCTCCCCCATTTGAGTCACAAATTTTAGTAGCGTCTGCGAATTAGCATTGGCAATAATTTCTCTAGCTGTCAAATACTCTTGAAACATCAAATGAGAAAAAGAATAAATACCTCGTGCCTGTTCTATTAATAGACCATGTTGTGCTTCAATCGCTTTCAAAACAGCCCCGCTATCAAGTTGTAAAGCTTCTATATCTACAGGTGTATGAGGAAACTGACCAAGATAATCAGCAATCAATTGTTGAATTTTATTGTCTGAAAAAAAGTAGTCTCCTTGAGTAAAAGTAGTTGCTGCTAAATAAGAGAGTAATTTAATTTTATGTAATAACGATAAATTCCGATAAACTTCATCTCGTTTAACACCTCTTGCCTCATCCCAACGTACTAAAAGTAACTCCAAAGCTTGTTTATAAAGTTCTGAACGTAAGGTAGGAAAGTCTCCTAAAAATTGAAATACCAAACAGGTTAAATTCAATAAAATTGGTATAGTTGCTAACTCTAGAATTTGCCGATTTTCTGGCAATTCCAATTTTTGCATAAAATTATCAGCTTTAGCTCTTGCATCTGGCAGAGAATTCTTAACTACAGCCACAAACCACTTATCAATAAATACTCTAATTTGTAATAGGGTAAAATCAGCAATTTCAACTTCAGTAAATCCTTTAAATTTATACTGATAAGCAGCTAAACGACAAGTTATAATAATTCTATTTTTGTAATATTTTTCACTAAAGCTACGAATTTCCCGAAAAACTTTATCACTATCCGTATTTGTAAATTCATCTAAGCCATCTAGCAAAACTAACGCTTTACCGTGCAAAAGTATCGCAGCAAGCTCTGATTTAGAAACTCCACAATCACTAAGTTCTTGATTAATATAATTAAATAAACTAATTTGATTATTATTACTAGTATCTTCAGCAAAATTCTTTAAATTGATAAAAATTGGTAGAGAATCGCACTGAAAATCTCTCCGTGCACAGCGAAGTGCTATTGATTGCAAAAAAGTAGTTTTTCCAGAACCAGGTTTTCCCAGTAACAACAGCTTAGGATATTTTGAAACTGCTTCTAAACCATTAATCCGCTGTTGATGTATCTGATTGTAGCGAAAACTGTTAAATTCATTAGGATGTAAACTTTGTAACTCGCTAATTTCTAACCATCTTTGATTGGTAATTTCCTCAAAAATATTGACTTCTACATATAAATCATCTAAACCTATGGGTCGAGAAATATCCAAAAGATGTAAAGAACCACATTGAGCTTGAATTTTTTCTTGATGAGCAGACCTTGCTTTTTGCACCAAAGAATCAATATAGGCAGAATTTTCTGGTGTATTTTCAACAGATATTAATTCATTTTCAATAGTTGAATTTTCGACTATTTCTTGGGAATTTATTCCTAAAACTCGACAAATTTCATGAAAAACTTGACGATCCACAGGTTGACCTGTAAAAAACTTCCAAATCGGTTGACGAGTATCTAAACCTACTTCTCCAGCCAGACTTTTTTGCGTTAGCTTTTTACGCTTAAAAGCCTGTTTAGCCCTTCTTATACCTTCAGCTGACGCTTTGAGCGATCGCTTTGCCATAGTTTTGAGAACAATACTTTACACTTAATAAGCCATATAATAAATTATACTAAACATAAATTTAAAATCAAGTCAAAACAAAGTTAAAATCAAGCTATAAACAAGCTTAAAGAATTTTAAGTACGCAATATCACTTAGTCTTTTATAAGAAATATACAAAAGCTTAGATGAACTCAACATCTACAAATTTGGATCGTTTGCTAATTGTGCGGAAATATTCTCTGTTCCCTTAATTTCTGCAAAAATAATTATCATACTATGATAATAGTTATCATTAACGATAAAAACCTAATGAAACCCGTAAAAATGAACTCGTCTTTATTGGTCGCAATCTAGACGAAGCTAAACTCAAAGAGGATTTCGGGCGTGTTTAGTTTAAAAAACAACAACCAAGGCGACTTTCAATACTCTTGGCGGGGGTCGCTTTTAGATTATATAACAGCCATGACTTGGTCGCCTGATGGTACGACCTTAGCTGTCAGTTCTGCTGCTGGCGAGGTAGCTTTATTGGCTGTGGAAACACAAGAACTCAGGTTTCTACAAAGTAGCTGTGGACTTTCTATTGATTGCCTGTCTTTTTCAAAAGATGGGCAATTTCTTGCTGCTGGGGGACAGGATGGGCAAGTAAAAATCTGGGGTTTAGTTGAGGAAAAGCCCGAACTAGTTACTGCTTTGAACAATGCCCCTGCTTGGGTTGATCGCATGGCGTGGAGTCCCACTCAAAATCAACTAGCCTTTAGCTTGGGGCGCAATGTACAAGTGTGGGATGCAGATATTGGTGATATTGCCACGAACCTCAATTTTGACAACTCCTCAGTGCTAGATATAACCTGGCATCCTGATGGTCAGCGGTTAACAGTAGGAGGCTATCAGGAAGTTAAAATTTGGAATAGCCAAGATTGGAACGACACTCCCTATCTACTCATCATTGGTTCGGCAAGTGTGGCGATCGCCTGGTCAGGTGATGGGAAATACATCGCTTCCGGTAATATGGATAGGACAATCACCGTTTTAGAGTGGGAGAACCCAGAACCTTGGGTAATGCGTGGCTTTCCTGGGAAAATTCGCAAATTGGCATGGTCGCAAGTACCAAGTAAAATCGGCACTCCTATGTTAGCTGCTGCCAGTATGGAAGGTGTTATAGTTTGGCAAAAGCATGAGGATGAATCGATTGGATGGGAAGGGCGAGTTTTGCCAAAACATGAAAGTGTGGTGCAATCTCTGCAATTTCAACCTCACAGTCTCTTACTAGCCTCTGCTGGGGAAGATGGCTTGGTTTGTCTATGGCAGCGTGCTAAAAAACTAGCCCAAGTTCTCAATGAAGGCGTGGATGGTTTTTCTTGCCTATCCTGGCATCCTCAAGGACATCAACTAGCTGCTGGGGGACAAAGTGGCGAACTGCTAATTTGGGCAAAAGGTTCGCGCGCTCAAGGATTTGGACGCCGTTGATCGCACTATCAGGATTTATGCAGCCGCGCATAAAGAATGGAGCATTAAATTATGAGAGGTTATAGATCCCCGACTTTTTAAAAAAGTCGGGGATCTGAACAACTGAACTTTTCTCTTCTGCCTTCTGCCTTCTATCTTCTACTTCCCCCGTTTGAATTTGGATAATAACCTAACTGAATGATTTACCAATTCAGGTCGAGTTAAAATGCCACCAGAAGGACTAAAAAGCAGTACCAGCAAAAATAGTACGGATGATACTAGGACAATAGCAGGGCCAGATGGGATATTACGGTAGTAACTGATGTACACGCCTATAATACTTGCAAGCATTCCAATGACTGCCCCCAATCCCATCATGTGATGTAATTCCTTGACCAGGAGATAGGATGTAAGGGCAGGCCCCACTAGCAGTGCAATTACCAAAATGACTCCGACTGCTTGCATACTGGCAATAATTGTTAATGTAACTGCTGCCATAAAGCCAAAATGAATGGTCTGAATCGGCAAGCCCATCGCCCTAGCGCCAGTTTTATCAAAAGTATAGAATAGCAATTCTTTATAAAAAAGCTTGACTGCAACTAGAATTACGGCGGTAATAATCAACGTTCGATAAATGTCATTCATCGTCACTCCCAGAATATCTCCAAATAAGAAGCTATCTAGGTCAAGCTTGTTTTTGAGTACTGTAATCAGCGTTACTCCTAAAGCAAAAAAGCTCGAAAAAGTCAGCGCCATAGCAGCATCTGCTTTGATATGAGATTGGGAACGAATCCAGGCAATTAAGAACGAACCCAAAATACCAGAACAAAAGGCTCCAATTAAAATATCTATTCCTAAAAAGAAGGATATGGAAAGTCCGGGTAATACGCAGTGAGCAATCACATCACCCAGAAGAGCCATGCGCTGGACTATCAAATAACTCCCCACCACCGGACAGAGAATACCAATTAGGATGCCGATCGCGAGTGCGTTCCGCATAAACTCGTAGCTCAGGGGTTGTAATAGCAAATCCAGCATATAAAAAAGAATTCTGAATCCAGAACCCAGATTAACAAAAAAAGGTTGTTCCTAAACCGTAAAGTGGGCACGATCACAACGTAACAATAAGAGTTTGAGGAAACTGCAGCAGTGCCCACCCTACAAAAATTGCACTCAACCGTAAGGTGGGCACGAGCACAACGTAACAATAAGAGTTTGAGGAAAATGCGGCAGTGCCCACCCTACAAAAATTGCACTCAAGTGAATTAACAAAAAAACGTTGTTCCTAAATCCTGAAATTGATTTTGTAAAGCTGTACCGTAAGCTCGTTGTAAATTCTCTTGTGTCATTACTTGCTGTGGCAAGCCATCACAAATTACGCGTTGATTGAGTAGCAACAATCGGTCTAACTGTGTTAACGATTGTCCCCATTCGTGAGTACTAACCAACAGAATTTTGCCTTGCGATCGCAACTCGGCGAAAATTTCCAAAATAATTGTCTCAGTTTTTTTATCAATACCTGTAAACGGCTCGTCGAACAAGAATAATTCTGCTTGTTGAGCCAGCGATCGCGCCAGGAATACTCGTTGCTGCTGTCCTCCAGATAGTTCTCCAATCCGACGATGACGCAGGTGCAACATTTCTACCCTTTCTAGAGCCGCTTTGACAATTTCTTCGGCGGCACGGTTTGGGCTGCGAAACCAACCCAAGGAACGAGTTCGTGCCATCATCACTACATTCCAGACAGTGATTGGAAAGTCCCAATCAATTAGCGATCGCTGCGGTACATAGGCTACTTTTTCTAGTTGCCGATGCAAAGGACAGGTGCAATATTGCACAGTGCCACTAATGCTAGGAATTAAACCAAGCATTGCTTTCAGTAGCGTGCTTTTACCTGCGCCATTTGGCCCAATAATCCCGACTAGCTGTCCGGGTTCGACACGAAAACTCACCCGATCTAGTCCTAGCACTCCCCGGTAATCGACAGCTAATTCTTGAACCTGTAACATGAACTATGTAAATAAGAACGATAATCATTATATTCTGAAAGATGATGTTTGCAGCCGATAAGAAATATGTACACCACTTCTCATCGAATCTGGCGAGCCATAACCTTAGTTATAACTTTCGGTTTACTTAGTGCCTGCGCTCAATCACCTCCTACTAGTGAAACTAGTTCTCTTAACTCTACCGCCAGTCCTGCTGCTAATGGTAAGCTTTTGAAGGTAGTTGCTACTACCACAATCCTGTGTGATATCACAAGACAAATAGCGGCGAATACAGTTGATCTGCGTTGTTTGCTTAAACCTGGAGTAGACGGTCACACCTATCAACCAGTTCCCGAAGACCGTAAGGCAATAGAAGACGCTAACCTAATTTTTTACTCTGGGCATAACTTTGAGCCAGAATTAATCAAGCTCATTAAGGCAACATCTAACCCTGCTCCCAAAGTGGCGGTTGCAGAAGAAGCTGTTCCCAACCCGCAACAGTTTGAAGAAGATGGGCAAACAGAAGACGATCCCCACGTTTGGCAAAACGCTGAAAATGGCGCTCGGATGGTAGAAGTAGTTGAGACACACTTGGCAAAGTTAGTACCTGCCAATACTGAGTTATATGCCAAAAATGCCAAAGCTCTGAGTACAGAACTACTTCAGATTCATAGTTGGATAAAGTCTCAGATTGCCACCATCCCTCAGTCATCTCGAAAACTGGTGACAACTCATGATGCTTTTGGATATTACACCTCAGCTTATAACATTCCAGTGGAAGGAGCGCTTCAAGGTGTGAGTACAGAAGAAAAACCGACAGCGGCACGAGTTAAAAAATTAGTTGATTCAGTTAAAAATTCTCAAGTTCCAACTATTTTTGCTGAAGTTACTGTTAATCCCAAATTGCTGGAGACAGTTGCAAAAGAAGCAAACGTCAAAATTTCTGATCGCGAACTTTATTCTGATAGTTTAGGAGAACCCGGTTCAGACGGTGATACTTATCCAAAAATGTTAATTGCTAATACTAAAACAATTGTGGAAGGGCTGGGCGGACAATTTACGGCTTTTCAAGGAAAGTGAGGAAATTAATAGCTTGCTTTTGTGGTTACAACACAGTTAAGAAGGTATCTTTTCCTTGTATAGGTAAAAGCCTCAATCGCTGATTGTGCACATCAGGTTCTAAGCCTAAATCCTCTAAAGGGATTAATCCTAATAGAGGATCTGAACCTGCTGGTAACTCAATACAGTTAAACGTTCCTTCTCTACCTTCAACAGTAAGGCTAATCTCCCTAAATACGCGAACTTTTTGCACTCCCACAGCAATTTTTACATCTACTTGTTCTTGAAAAACCAGACCTAAATCCATAATGATATTTTCAGGCAGGCAAAGTCGAGTAGCACCAGTATCAACTAGGACATTTTCTAAGGTGATTGAACGAATTTGATGAGTAGGAATAAATCCTCTTTCTGCAAGAATTTGGTCAATTCGATTAGTAACAGTCATTGTGGTTGTGACTTTGCCCATTCTTTTATCAGTTATAGTTGCCATAATTCCTAACCTCAAAATAAGATTATAGAAATTAGTTTTATGTTAAATGTATTCTCTGTACTGAATTATGACAACGTTCATACCTGATATATTGCCTAAGGAATGTCATCAGGTATTATAGTCATCATCATTTCTTTATTTATTCCAGAAATTTTGACTAGTCTATTTGCCTGTTTTTCCCTTGTTTTATCGAATATATTTCTAGCAAGCCTGCCATTACCAAAATTCTTATCTCTACTTTGATATAAATTAGTAAATTTATTTATTAATACTTTCTTTGATTTACCAGTGAGTTTGAAATTTTCCTGCTCACAAATTTTTTCAAAAATAGTCAGTAATTCTTGAGGTTGATAATCATCAAAATAGAAATACTTATTAAATCTAGACTTTAGACCAGGATTGGCATCCATAAATCTTGACATTTCCTCATTGTAGCCAGCAACAATGACTACCAGTCTGTCTCTATAATCTTCTATTCTTTTCAGTAAAGTGTCTATAGCTTCTTGTCCGAAATCATTTTTAGATCCTTCTGGCTTGAGTGCATAAGCTTCATCAATAAACAATACACCGTCTAACGCTGACTCAACTAGTTCGTCTACTTTAAGGGCAGTTTGTCCAACATACCCTGCAACTAATCCCGATCTATCAGTTTCAACAACATGACCTTTAGAAAGTATGCCTAAGTTTTTGTATATCTCTCCCATAAGACGAGCTACAGTTGTCTTTCCAGTTCCAGGAGGGCCACAAAACACAGAATGGAGTGTCAAAGAAGTAGTAGCCAGTCCTGTTTCTTGACGAAGCTTCTGGATTTTGAGGAAATTAATGAGAGTATTTATCTCATCTTTGACATTTTGCATTCCTACCAAATTATTTAGCTTGTTTAAAACTGCCTCCAAATCTTCACAATTCAAATCAGACTTACCAGGAAAATTATTACTACCAGAGCGCTTTAGCTCTGCTTTCATTCTTTGCAACTCATCCTCAATCTCATCATCCCAAAAAGGCATACTCTGTATCCTCTACAATCTATTGAATAAAGTGAGCAATATGTACTTAGTAAGTGAGTTATACCAATTCCCCATAAAGATGCACTTAATATTAAAAAAGAACTACAAAGGACACAAAGAACGCAAAGGAAGAATTTGATACTCACTAAGTGCAAGTTCATAGAGAATTGGTATTACATCATTTACTTTATCCAAGATAATCTCAGTTGTCTTGTAGAGGCAATTCTTGTTGGTATTTCCAATGAATAATTTTACAAACACCCGGTTTGGACTAACTGATGCGTTTAAATGCTGCTACTGACAATCTTGTAAAACTAAGATATCTAGTAGCGTGTCTACCCAAAAAAAGGTTTATCACACGCTACTAAGTGAGTTAATTTTGATAACTTGCACCAGTAGCAAATACCGCCTCAGAATGAATTCTCAAACCTCATAGCCGAAGTCCTTTAAAGAAGACTAGACTTTACTTCTATTAGTTGATTACAGTCCACTTGAGTGGACTTAAGCTATCAGCCAAGAAATTTATTTCTTGGCTGGCTTGGGGTGCTTAGGCGCTAATTAAGAATGGTGCAAGTTGTTAATTAATTTGTGGTTGACTTCGCTATCACTTGCAACTGTAACCCTGGCGGATAACTTCCTTCTTCTTTAATTCGCTTAATATCAGCATCTGTCATCCGCAAACCCAATGTTTGTGCTACTGCCCTGACAATGTCGCCGCGATCGATGACACCCGCAACAGCACCCGCAGGCGAAAGTACGGTAACGCGGGGTAAATTTTCATTTTCGAGCTTATTAATTACCTCAGCGATATTAGTAGATTCCTCTACAGTAGGTATTTCTGTAAGGGGATGCACAATGCTTTCTACAGTCTTAGTTTCCCACTCACTTCTTTCTACTAGACGCAAGTCGTCAATAGAAACCATACCTCGGTAACGCCCATCCGACTCGGCAAAATAAACTTGGGCTGGGGCGGTTTCGAGTAGATACAAATCAGCGAAGGCACGCAAAGTCTGGTTGGCATCGACTATGCGAAAGTCACGAGTCATTGCCTCAGTTGCCTTAAGCTTGAGCAAGGTTTCTTGCAACATTGTGACGCGATCGTAACTAGTGGCATTGCGGATACCAAACCAACCTAATAAAGCAATCCACAAACCAGTTACTAGCTCTCCGGTAAAGTAGTCTACTGCCAAACCCAAAGCGATCGCACCATAACCCAAAATTTGTCCGGCTTTAGCTGCCAAATGTACTGCTTGAAAGCGATCGCCTGTAGCTTGCCATAGTGCTGCTTTTAACACTTGTCCGCCATCAAGGGGCAAACCAGGAATTAGGTTAAATAATGCCAAAACTAAGTTAATTCGTGCCAAATCTCCTACCATAACGTGGAGAGGATTGGCATTAGGTAAGGCATCGGCTACGAGACGAAGCAGTAAAAATAGTACAATGCTAACTACTGGCCCGGCGATCGCAACTTGAAATGCTTTACCTGGAGTTTTGGATTCTTCTTCAATCGCAGCAATCCCGCCAAATAGAAACAGGGTAATGGAGTTAACTTTAATGCCTTGCGATCGCGCTACCAAGCTGTGCCCCAACTCGTGTAACAATACCGAAGCAAAGAGTAATAAAGCCATTATTACCCCAGAACTCCAAGCTAAGACAGTACCTAATTCCTGATAAGCTACTGCAAAATTAAGGATTGCCAACCCTAAAATCACAAACCATAAGGGGTCTAAAAATAAAGGAATTCCAAAAAAAGACCCTATTCTCCAATTTGTTTGCATTCTTATTTCCCAAAACTAGATTTTCCAACAAGCGAGAAAAATTTAACAATGTGTAATTTTTGAGCCATAAAAAGTTTTACTTG
This sequence comes from Chlorogloeopsis fritschii PCC 6912, assembly GCF_000317285.1. Classification (GTDB taxonomy): domain Bacteria; phylum Cyanobacteriota; class Cyanobacteriia; order Cyanobacteriales; family Nostocaceae; genus Chlorogloeopsis; species Chlorogloeopsis fritschii. The sequence goes on from NZ_AJLN01000061.1 coordinate 159,541, forward strand.
CTGTACTGATAGCGCTGAAATACGAAGGCGCAAAACCCAGCCTTAGCCAGCGGGATTAGAAAAATCAAAATTAGCTGGTTGAGATTCTCTTATTTCTAGAATAGACAATTAAAGCCTGCGATTGGAACTCAAAAATCAAGACAGCAGAGCCAGCGGTGTTTGCTGAAATTCTGCTGCATTTTCGGTACAATGATAGATGCGATCAAAGTAGTGTCCTGTAATATTTGGTTTTGAGTATAACCAAAGCTAAGATTTAGCCTTAAGTAGAGGGAAGAAACCAACAGCAAGGCTGACACATCCAACTACAATCCACCATTTGTCTTTTTGCTCAACTTGTAAATATGACTGTTGGGGGTTTTTCACAAAACTGCTGATCCGAGATGCAATTTCTCGCTGTTGTGCTTCGTCGCCATAGTTTGCAAAGGACGAAAATGGAACTTCACCATTAATAGTATAGATAACAATTTTAGGAGATTCGTTATCTTTTTTATTTAGAAATTTAGCTCCTTTTAATTTATTGACGGGCATTTCTTTTTCTTCAGACCACAGAAAGCCAGAACGCACAAGTTTACAATATCCTTGGTTTGGCTCAGTTCGGCTGCAAGTAAAGGTACTAACCTTGGCAAAAGAAATCAAGAAAAGTCCAAATATTATGAATATCAGCCTCAATTGCAACTCCTATTTATAATCGATTTAGTAATAGTTAAAATTGAAAAATATTTAAATTTTTTGAACTAAATACAGTGTTGATATTTTTGAATTTAGCGAAACTATCTTAATATTTATAGATATTAAAGTTTTGCAAGCAAAGTAGTTTGTTGATTTTATCAGCTTATAATTTGATACAGGAATTTGATGTAAAATTTTTAAATTTGCTTCATCAAATATTCGTTACTAACATTCATTGAATAAGAATTCAGAATAAATTTTTTATTCTGGCTCCTGGCTTCTGGCTTCTGAATTCTTCTATAAGTATGCTAATAATATTTTAACTTTTCAAATATCCTCATGCAGCACGAAAATATACCATTTTCTTAACTAACTGTAAAAATTTTCTTAACTTCATCATTATTGATACAAAAGAAGTTTAAATAAATTAAAAATATTTACAATATTAAAATAAACATAGCAGTTATAGTTAGTACAAAATACCGACTTATCTAAAAAGCCGGGTATCTGTGTATTTAGTGACTAATATTCAATACCTGATAGTCTCTTGACCATTAGGAATCAGCTTTTAGCGACTTTGTACTTTCTGGATGTGCCATTGCCAACCCTGCTAAATAAGCAGTTGTCCAAGCGCTTTGGAAATTAAAGCCACCAGTGATACCATCTATATCCAAAATTTCTCCAGCAAAATAAAGACCTGGTACTAACTTGCTTTCCATAGTCTTAAAATTGACTTGCTTAAGATTAATACCGCCACAAGTGACAAATTCTTCTTTGAATACTCCTTTACCACTAATCAAATATTTTCCTTGAGAAATTTCTTGAACTAATTGATTTAAGTTTTTATTAGATAATTCTGCCCAGCGGTTTTCAGTGATAATACCGACGCGAGAAATTATGTATTGCCAGAGGCGGTGGGGTAAGTCAACACCACGATGGGATACTATGAGGCGCTTGGGTGAATCATTCTTGACTGCTAATAATTGCTGGCGTACTTGTTCTTGTTGCAGCTGGGGTAGCCAATTAATGAGTAAAGTAGCTTGGTAGTTACTTGAGTGCAATGCTCTCGCGCCCCAAGCAGAAAGCTTGAGTACAGCCGGGCCGCTCAAACCCCAATGGGTAATCAATAATGGCCCTGTTTGTTCTAATGGAGAGTGTTCTGGTACTATTAAGCGTAACTTGGCATAGTTAACACTTACGCCAGCTAACTCCCTTAACTTTTCATCACGAATATTGAAGGTAAATAAAGAGGGAACGGGTTTTTCAATGGTGTGTCCCAGTTGTTGGGCGATTTTATAACCTAAAGGATTGCTGCCCGTAGCTAACAGCAGGCGATCGCATGGCAATTGTTCTCCCGACTTCAGGATCACCTCGAAATTAGAGAGTGGGAGAAATTCCCCCTCTCTCCCTATCACCCCCTTTCCCCCTCCTCTTCTTACCCCTACCACCACCGCGCCTGTACGCAGTTCTACTTTCGCGGCTTTTGTGGCATCCATCAGACAATTGACAATTGTTTCCGAGGAATCTGTAATCGGGAACATCCTGCCATCAGCTTCGGTTTTTAACTGTACGCCATTCTTAGCAAACCAAGCGACTGTATCTTGAGGTTGAAAACGCGTAAACGCCCCTAGTAAAGCTTTTCCACCTCTGGGGTAATTTTGGATTAACACCTTTGGATCGAAGCAAGCATGAGTGACGTTGCAGCGCCCCCCACCAGAAATGCGAACTTTAGCCAGTGGTTGATTGCTAGCTTCGAGTAAAATCACACGAGCGCGAGGATTACTTTTGGCAGCAGCGATCGCGCCAAAAAAACCAGCTGCACCACCACCTATGACTACTATCCGTAGTGGTTCCACAGTTAAAAAATTCCTAAAAACCTGTTGAGTGAAATTGTCAGCGTAATACTTATTATTCTTCTGATTCAAATTGATTTTTTTCTGCTCCACAAACTGGACATATCCAATCTTCTGGTATATCTTCAAAAGCCGTCCCTGGTTCTATACCGCTATCTGGATCGCCGACTTCTGGATCGTATTCGTATCCGCAGACACTGCATACATACTTTTGCATCTTTGAACCTGCCCCAACCAATGCTTTGCTCTATATCCATATTAATTACCTTACACAAAAAATGTTACTTATATTACTTTTTTACAAGGAGTTAGAATATTCTAGATACTTCTTTAACCGCATTCTGTATGTAGGATACAGTTATTCTGGCTTCTGAATTCTTTATTGATTAAGTAACCGATATTCTAAAAAACTGAACAATTTAAAAATTTAAAAAGTATGATGCAGAAATTCAAAGTTTTAGATAAATAATTCTAATATACTGCTATTGACTTTGCTTTCTTTCTGGCTTCTCCAATATTCTGTAAAAATTACGCAATTATACCCTGTGATATAGAAGGTATTTAAATTTATTCTTTCTATTAATAGAGAATGAAATTTAACGTCAGCTTTTAAGAGACAAAAGAGTAGAGAACAGTGACACAAAGGGCAAGGTTTCCTAATCTCATTAGTGAGTTGAGAAAAAGGCTGAAACTCTCGCGCAAGCAACTAGCTTGGCAACTGGGTATTTTTTCCCAGACAATGAATTGTTGGGGAAATAATCCGGCTATCCTTTCACACATGATAAGCAAGCTGGCTGAGGTTTTTATTCAGGAAATTGCGGCTCAAACCCTGAAACTAGCCCAAGCAAGATTTTTTAAACTAAAACCCACAGACATGAGAGTGTGAAGAACAGCCATGCCAGAAAATGAGCAGGAAAAAATATGGCACTTGTTAGTGGTACAAGACTTGCAAGGGCAGCGAACTATCCCTTTGAAAGAGGCTACCTATTCTCTTGGGCGTGACTCCAGAAACGCAATTGTTATACGTTCACGATCAGTGTCAAGGCAGCACGCAATTTTACTGCGGGTAACTCTTCCAGAAACAGATCAATATGCTTTTCGGATTGTTGATGGTAGCTTTAAGGGTAAGCAGAGCACAAATGGCTTATTCATAAATGGTACAAAATGCTTCTCTCACGATCTTCAGCATGGAGATTTAATTGAGTTTGGCAATAATCAGGTTAAGGCTAAATACTATGCTCTCTCCAATCTCTGTGATCAGAATTTTTCTGAGTCTTACGTAGTTGAACACTTATCTGACTTACTTTCAGAATCAGGCAATTCTATCAATCCCTTTGAGACGCTTATAGTCAAAGACGATAGCCTTGAAAGAGCTAGTGAAGTTGCTTTAGCTCGTTTAGCTTCATTTCCCGAACTGATCCCCAATCCCATTATCGAGATGGATTTAGAGGGAACAATTACTTATCTCAATCCAGCTGCAACTTTCAAATTTCCCGATTTGAAAAAATCCGGCAAGCATCATCCTTTTATAGCAGAGCTAGTCACTACAGTTAAAAACCAAAAAGAGAATTCTTTTATTCGGGAAGTGGAAGTTGATAAAGCCGTTTTTGAACAATCTGTCCATTATCTTCCTGAGAGCGATTTAATTAGAACTTTTGTGATTCGGGAAATTACAGAGCAAAAACAAGCCGAAGCTGAACTGCATCAGCGCGATCGCTTGCTACAAGCAGTTGCAGAAGCTGCCAATTATTTATTAGTAGAAATGAACTATGAAATAGCAATCGAAAAAGCTTTGGCAGTATTGGGCGAAGCTGCTCAGGCGGATCGTGTCTATTTATTTGAGAACAATCCCCATCCAGTTACGGGAGAAATGGCAATAAACTTGCGATTTGAATGGATATGCGAAAGAGTAGAGTCTTGTCGTCGTAACTGGCAAAATCAACCATATAATAATTCTGGGCTTAGTCATTGGTATGCTGCTTTCTCTAAAGGAGAGTTTATTGGTGGGTTGACCCGCGAATTAAGTGTGGCTGAACAAAAACTTCTTATGCGCGATGGTATTCAATCTCTGCTATTAGTACCTCTGCGGTTAGAGGAAAAGTTCTGGGGATGTCTGGGCTTGGTAGACTGTTCTCAAGAGCGTTATTGGTCAAAGCATGAAGAATCTACTCTGTTGACACTGGCTGCTAATATCAGCGCCGCTCGCCAAAGGCAACAGGTAGAAGAAATGATTCGCTACCAAGCTCTTCACGATCTGCTGACTGGATTGCCCAATCGCCTGCTATTTAACGAACAACTTTCTAAAACTCTGCCCAATGTAACCAGGAGAAAAGAAAGTTTAGCCGTGATGTTCCTCGATCTAGATCGATTTAAAACCATTAACGATTCTCTCGGACACACCCTTGGAGATTTATTATTGCAAAGTGTTGCTCAAAGATTGAACGATTCCCTCAGAGCAGGAGACACGGTTGCTCGTTGGGGAGGCGACGAATTTATTATCTTGCTACCCCAAATCACTAGCGTTGAAGAGGTAACTCAAGTTGCCAAGAGAATTTTACAAGCTTTAGAAAAAGCTTTTCTGATTGAAGGAAACGAACTTTACATTAGTGCTAGTCTGGGGATTGCTTTACTGAACGAGCATAGCCCCGATGCGGAAACTCTAATCCAGCACGCAGATGTGGCTTTGTATCATGCTAAGGACAAGGGAAGGAATAACTATCAGTTTTACACCACTTCTATCAGTAGCAAAGCTCCTGAGGTGCTAACTATAGAGAAAAGCTTGCGCCATGCCTTAGAAAGAGAAGAATTTGTAGTTTATTACCAACCTCAAATTAATATTCATACAGGTAAGATTACTGGCATGGAAGCGCTACTGCGCTGGCAGCATCCAGAGATGGGATTGGTAGCTCCCAATATTTTCATTCCTCTTGCCGAAGAGAGTGGATTAATTGTCCCCATCGGAGAATGGGTGTTGCGAACAGCGTGTATGCAGAATAAAGCTTGGCAAAATGCAGGATTGCCTCCTTTGACAGTAGCGGTTAATCTCTCTCTCAAGCAGTTTCGCGAACCCAAATTAGTGCAGACTGTAGCCCAGATTTTAGAACAGACAGAGTTAGAGCCGCGTTTTTTAGAATTAGAAATTACGGAAACGGTAGCGATTGAAGACTTAAATTTTACCAAAAAAGTATTGCAAGAATTGGAGCAAATGGGCGTTCATCTTTCTATCGATGATTTTGGTACTGGTTATTCTTCTCTTTCACGCTTACAGTTGTTGCCATTACACAATCTCAAAATTGATCGCTCTTTCATTCGTGAATTGACAACTGATGTGAAAGTTGCTCACATTGTCAAAGCTATAGTGACTTTGGGGCGAAACTTGGGATTGAGACTTACTGCTGAAGGGGTAGAAAAGGAGGAAGAATTAGAGTTTTTGAAGTCTATTAACTGTGAGGATGTACAGGGCTTTCTGTTTTATAAACCGCTTTCTGCCCAAAAAGCAACAGAAATCCTTGAAAATACAATAGCAAATTCACACAAATGCAGCAGCGAACAGGGTTGAAAGCATATTGGTATATAGCTTTGTTCTTAAAATTTGTACTTCATTCACTTGCAATCTGCTGGAAGTATTACGCACTCACCAAGTCGGCAAAGCCGACGCCAGGTGCTACCAAGTTCCATGAGTAAATGTTCTCCTCAGTGTTGATCATCGGTGCCGTGTGTTCTTAAGAAACATTGTTTTATTAATTTTCTTTGCGACTTTAGTCAATATCTACTTCCATCTAATTAGTTCTAGCTAAAACTAGTGGTTGCCCAACAAGCTTTAGTACTTCGACTACTAAATCTTTTGGTTGTATGGGCTTCACTAAATATGTCTGAAATCCACTTCTAATAGCTAGTTCACGTTCTCTTAATGTATTTCTCAGCCCTGTTAGGGCAATAGCTGGAATCGAACAAATTGGTGGGGGTAAGCTTCTAATAGTACGAATTAGCGTATAGCCGTCAACATTTGGCATCGCAATATCGATAACTAGAAGATGTGGTTCAAACTCTGTAATCATGTCAAGGGCTTCTTGTGCTGAGGTTCGCGCTACCACTTCAAAGCCAAACATTTCCAGACAACAGGAAGTTACATCACAATGGTCTATGTTATCATCTACGACCATGATTCGTAACCTATCCAGAGTTGGATAAGC
>NZ_AJLN01000062.1 GCF_000317285.1 Chlorogloeopsis fritschii PCC 6912
GCATTAGGATAATCAACGTCAAAACAAAAGGTCATAATAATACTTGTCTCCTGAACGAACTGGATGGTCAGTAGGGAGAAAGTCCTGCTAGGAGCTAGTGTAGCCCTAGCTCCCTAGTGGGCTATTGGTGCTTGATACTATGACTCAGACTAAATTTCCTTTGCAATCTTTGGAGTAGAGCTAAGGTTGTTCAAAACTTACCTCACACACGCTGCTCCAGCTTCTAGAAAAACTTTTTCAAGATTGAACCGGAGAGTTATTTTCAGCTTAAACGATGTTATCTGGTTATATGTGTTTGGTTTAACCCCTCTTTCCAATCTAGACATTGTTGTGATTAGCAGTTAAAAAGTGCTCTAGCAAAGGCTTGCACTCAACTTTGCCAGTGCTGGAATTTAATTTTATTAAATTAAAAGGATGTCAAAATTAATTATAGCGGTTCTCGTATACATGAAGTACATATGAACGTAGGATAGAGTCTGTAACTAGAAGTCAGAACGTTTACCTATTTTACGTTCTGTTTTTGGAGTTTCCAGCAAAACCGATTATATTCAATTGAGACTTTCGCTCAAACACAAATGCAACATTTTTTGAGTGCAAAATAGCGACAACACTTTTTTTCATCACTTGATCATAACTTTTTAAGTGACTTTTGTAAAACCAGCAAATACATAAAAAAATTCAATTTTTGAAGAGAAAAATATTTTGTTTCATTTGAGTAACTCATTTAGATCAGTTGATTTGTTCAACGAATTCCCAACTAATTTCGATTGAAAAGTTGTTAATAATACAATTGATTAATCTTATAACTTGAGGAAGATGAAAGCTCGTTGCTTAACTATTAAAGAACTAACTGAGGCGGTTGGAGGTGGAATAACACCCCGGATGGTACGTCATTACCATCAATTAGGATTATTACCTCAACCAATGCGATCGCCTGGCAACTACCGCCTCTACACTCAAACAGATGTAAATCGATTGCAACGGATTGTAGCGCTCAAACAACAAGGCTTCCAACTGAACCATATTCGCCACATTCTAGCTGTGGAGCTAGAAGCAGACACAACTATAGAAACGCGATTAATTGCGTCTTTACAGCAGCAATATCGAGCAGTTATGCAACAAATGTCCCAACTACGGCAAACTGCTTCTGCACTAGAAAGTTTATTGGGGCGCGATCGCAATTGCCAACTTATACAAGCTGAAGTACTAGCACAACTCAAGTTACTGGAAGTAGAAACTAAGGTGGGAGTAGGGCAGTTAGAAAAACTCTGGAGTGGCTTGGATGCTAACGTTCACGCTCATCCAGAAGATTTTCATGAATCACTACAATATTTACTACCGGATCTGTGTGATCGCCCTGTCATCGAACAAGACTTAATATCAAAGCTGGTGTTGGCTTGTGGAGATGTGAGTTTAGCGTCTTTTGTCAGGTTGCATCCTGAGGCGATCGCTGCCAGCCGGGAAGCTTTTAAGTCAGGATGTCCAATTATTGCAGACATTTCTACAGTTGCAGGTGCCTTGGATCAAACACGATTAATTCATCTGGGATGCCGGATTGAAACTTTGATTGACAATCCGCATATCACCACAGCAAAAGAAGCAGAACTTGCTTTTTGGCAGGAGCGGAAATGGCGAGAAAAATTACAGCAACTCGAAAAAGGTTGCGTGCTGATAGTAGGCTATGCGCCTTCAGTGTTGCTGGCAATTTGTGAAGCGATCGCCGAGCAGCAAATTCAACCTGCATTGGTAATTGGTATGCCCATTGGCTTTAGTCATGCTCCCGCAGCCAAACGACAGCTGATGCAAACAAGTATTGCTTGGATTACAATTGAAGGAACTTTGGGAGGAGGTTTGTTAGCAGCTACAGCCTTGAATGCTCTGGTTGAGTCAGTAATTGATAAACCTGAGTGCCATTGTTATCTAAGTAAACTTCCTGGACAGCAAAATAAAGCAAAATAGTCTTTTACCTTCTGCCTTCTATTTAATTCCTTCAAAAGGCCCAAGAAAAGTTGGCAAGGGACGAGTAACATGAACTTCCCACAATGCCTTAAGAGTAGATATCACCTCACGCAGATTATAGTACATGATTGTTTGAGGACGATAACTTTCCCAGTCTGGTGTTCCGAGAGCGATCGCATCTACACCCAACTGACGGCAAGTGTAAACTGCACGAGGTAAATGAAAGCTCTGAGTAACTAAAACTGCTTGTTCAACACCAAAAATTTCTTTAGCGCGATAACAACTTTCATAGGTGCTAAAACCCGCATAATCAAGGGTAACATCTTCAACTGGTACACCTCGTTCTGTGGCGTAACGCTGCATCACCGTCACTTCATCGTAGTCATCGCTGCTATTGTCACCAGTCATCAATAGTTTTTGCACTCGCCCCAACTTGTAAAGTTCAACAGCAGCTGTGATGCGATCGCTTAACATTGGTGATGGCGTACCATCTGGGTAAACTCCTGCACCTAAGACAATAGCAACGCGCTGTACCGGAACTTCTGTTGGGTTTGTGTAGCGATGGCTACTAGTAACTGTCTTGACATAAAAGTTCAGCCCCAGGGTTGTTATGATTGCGCTTAATGGTAGTAACCACAATAGAAGTCGCCAGTGGAGCAAAAACCATTTAGGTAGCATATTTTTGTATTGTTAGGACAATTCTGTTTTAGCAATGGATGTGGTATTGATGGCAATGTTGTGGTGAAGTTTAATCTTTTTACAAAGTCTGTTATTCAAAATTAGTTTGAATCACATATTGCATCTAGGCTATTGTCCGCCAAGAAATAAATTTCTTGGCTAAAAGCTAAAGTCAGTTTTAACTGACTTGAACTATAAGCCTGGAAATTTATTTCCAGGCGTTTTAGGGGTAAGCTGGAAGATTTGATTTGACAAAAAAGAAGTGCAAAATAGTAATCTAAATTTTTGATTTAATATTCAGTACATTTCCCATAGTAGTTTTGACAATAAATCTCTATCTTAGTTTATAGATAGATACTAACTTATCTATAAAATGGTGGAATCAATAAATTTTGCAATCCCGTTATTTTTAAAGCAAGTAAATTTAATTGAAGAGGAAATTAAAGAAAAAGTTTAATATTTAATTTAAATCATATTGTCAATACGCCAGGAACTTTAAGTTCTTGGCTGATAGCTAAAGTCTATTAAAATGGACTAGGATGGTTTTCTATGTATGTTGTAGTCATTCATTTTAAAAGAGCTTTAACTAGAAAATAGATATTGTTAATACCTGATAGATAATATTTACAAAAAGCAAAAATCAATCTTCATTAAATCAAAAATTAATGGCACTTTGGCGAGTATACTATCATCTAGTTTGGGCTACAAAAGAACGTTTACCTTTAATAAAACTTGAATTAGAAGATTCTCTTTACCATTATATTATCGGTAAAGCCGACAGTAATAGTAGTATTGTTCATGCTATAGGTGGCATGGAAGATCATGTTCATCTAGTGGTTTCTATTCCTCCTCGTATATCTATTGCTGGTTTTGTCAAAAATATAAAAGGTAGTAGCTCCCATTATATAAATCACACTTTATTCCCTAATTATCATAAATTTGCATGGCAAGAGGGATATGGTGTATTTTCTTTGGGAAGTAAGCAACTAGATCAAGCGATCGCTTATGTACACAATCAAAAAACACATCACTTACAGCAAACAGCTATTCCATCTTTAGAAATCGTGAAACACCAAGATGATGCCCCGTCAGTTTACCAGAAGTAATTCTTATCATTACAACTAATTAAAATAGGATTTGTAGTCCGTTTTAACGGACTTCAGCTATGAGCCAGGGGTTTAAACCTTAGCCGCAGCAGGTGTTGCCACACTAACTTTCAATCGCTTAAACATTGCTTCCCGTCCTTGCATTGCCAAGGTATCATCTAAAGGTGACAGCGCGATCGCTTGTTGATACTTTAATCGCAATGCAGTTTGAATTAACCAATCTGCTACAAAAGGATTTTTTGGCAACAGCGGCCCGTGAGAATAGGTAGCAATGGCATTCTGATAAAATACCCCTTCTGTGCCATCTTCACCATTGTTGCCCAAGCCGTAAACCACACGTCCTAGTGCTTCTACTTTTCCTAATTTAGTACGTCCGCCGTGATTTTCAAATCCAATCAAGTAAGGTGTCGCACCGCCTAGCATTTTTTTCAAATCCTGCACTAGACGAGAAGCTGTCACTTCCACAACCAAATTCCCAATACAGCGCCGGACATTTTCCCCTGGATGCACTGATACAATATCCAATATTCCCAAGCCTTGAATGCGTTGTCCAAAGCCTGGTTCGTAATAGTGCCCTAGTAATTGGGGTGAGCCGCAAGTAAACACGCCAGGAGTACCATTTTCGATTTTCTCCCGCATTGCTTCTGCTTTTGCACCTTGCAAGTCGCGCATGACGATTTCTTGTTGACGATCTTGTGCGCCACCGCCGACGATTAAATCTACCGAACGTATATCATCTGCTGTCGCATTCCGATCTAGAGGCAGCACCTTAACATTGTACCCACGCCACAAACAACGGCGTTCTAAGACAATGACATTGCCGCGATCGCCATAGGTACTCATCAGGGTTGGATACAACCAACCAATAGTTAATTCAATTTGCTGATTACTCATAATTCCTCACTATTCATAAACTTTTCTAAACTAAAATTTCAAATCTGCTCTCGTTTTACATCATAAATAAAATAAACCTTATTTTTCTTAACTATTTTCTTTTAAATTTGTAATTAATTATCCATAGTTAAGTTTGATCAAAAATAAAGAAACCCTAATATTATAGTTTGTAATTTTGACAAAGTATGTCACTATGAGTAAAACGCTTTCTGTATATCTACAAACTACAGATAGCAGTAGATTGATTTCACGACCAGGGAATTTCACATGGATTGTAAAACTGCAACGTTAGTCTACCAAAGTGAGAATCATCTAGAAAAAATTCGGGAGATTTTTCCAGAAGCTTGGGCATTTTTAGAGGAAGTATCTTGGGCATACGTTCAGAACAAGTCAGATAAATTCGATGCTGCTGTTAAGGAATTAGTTGGTAAAACACCTTTTAAATTTAGAATGGTGCACCGTGACGATAGGGATCAACTTACAAAAGACCTTTCTGATTTATTAGGAGATATTACCTCAAGATTACTGCTAGAAAAATATTTTTCCAAATTAGTCGGTCAATCTGTATTTTTTAGTACAATTTGTTGTAACAGTCATCTCACTTCTGACCACGAATTAACCTTGGAAGAGGTTTTACCATTACAGCGAGCAGCAGTGAAATTGCAATAAGTAATAGCTAATAGTTAATGGTTAATTGTTAATGGTAAAAATAAGATTAGCCATTAGCTATTAGCCATTAGCCCTATCGAATTTTCTTACCTGTTAGTGCTTCTCGCACATCTAGCATGGCTGTGTAAGTAGGCAAGATATGTAAAGTTTCGTTATCTGGTGTATGTTCTAAGGCGATCGCTAGAGCTTGGCGTAAATCTTCTTCGACAATCAAATTGAAATTACTCTCGGCAGTCTTTTGGCTGTAATGCAGACGTAGCGCCATATCATAGACGCGATCGCCACTTACTACTAAAGTTCCTCCCCGTTCAACTAATTTTTCTGTATCTACATCCCAAATCCAGGATACGTCTTCTCCATCTTGAATGCGATCGTTTAATACTAAGAGTGTTGTTTTGTCGCTGCTTTGGGTAACGACTCTAATTGTTTCATTAGTACCCACAGGATTTTTTGATAATAAAATCCGTACCTGCTTACCGTTAATTTTCAACTCTTCAGCACGACCAAAAGCTGGTTGGAAGTTTGGTATAGTTTCACGGATAGTAGCTTCATTAATTCCCAATTCTATGGCAGCAGTAGCAGCTGCTAAAGTATTGTATTTGTTATACAAGCCAATCAGAATTTGCGGCCATGTGGCACTATTAAGAGTTGGTTCGCTTCTAGTAAAGCCACAACTTGGACAGGTATATTCACCCATATGAGATAAATAAACACCTTTGTAGTTTAAGGCGTGTCCGCATTTAGGACAGTAGATAGAATCGACAGCATGGGGAATTGCTTCTAGATAGTGTTCTGGTTCGTTTAAACCAAAAAACGAGACTCGCTGCTGGGATAACTGCTGCCCAAGATGGCAAATTGTCGGATCGTCTGCATTAGCAACGATGATAGTTTCAGGGGGAAGAGTTGCGATCGCACGTGCCCAGCGCTTGCTGATGGTGTCTACTTCTCCATACCTATCTAGTTGATCGCGAAATAAGTTTAAACAGAGAATGAGCTTGGGTTGAATTGGTGCCAACACCCTGGGCAGGATATTTTCATCAACTTCTAAAATGGCGTAATCTACATCCAACTTTCCTACAAGGTTGCTACTTTCCATTAACGCTGTCATCAAGCCATTTTCTAGATTCGCACCTGTGGCATTGTGAGCAACGCAATAGCCTTGGCGTTCCAATATCTCGCGCAAAAACAGCGATGTAGTAGTTTTACCATTAGTACCAGCAACGAGAATGATTCCGTTTTTAACTTGCTGACTCAATAATTGCAACAGACGCGGTTCTATGCGACGCGCGAGCGAACCAGGTAAAACTGACGCCGCACCCAAACGTAGCGATCGCACCATCAAAGTTACGCTTTTAGCTACTGACACAGCCAAGCCAAGCCGCAGTCTATTTATAAAATTAAATTTTTTTTCCACATCCGTATCCTAGTCTTTTGGTGGTTGCTAATTTATAGTTAACAGCTACTAATTTAATTTTGTGAGTTTAGCGAATCCTCACTAAAAAAGCCAGTCACCTACTGGCTATCAACAAAGGGAAAATTGAACAGGGGGTAGGGTGTAGAGATAATTTTTCCCCCACACTGTGCGATGTGTAAAGATGCACTCGTTAATGAACTACTGAGAAACGAATACCTAAAACACTGGTTGCGATCGTCTTGTGAACGGATGTGCCATATAAATTAACAAGTGCGTGCAACAAAACCGCTGCGATCGCTTGCTACACTACTGAGTTAATTCCACTAAAGTAAAACTGAAATATAAAAGATAAGAAAAGTCAAGTTCAGGCTAATGCATCTAATTTTTACCTATATATGGTCAAATAAATATGATTAAAGGAGCGTTTATGAAAAAAATTACTGCTTGCACAACCGCATTATTAGCTGCTTACGCTGTATTGCTATCAGCCTGTGGAGGTACTAATAGTAATACTAATACCAACACATCAACAAGCCAAGGTGTATCTGGCTCGATTCCCATCGGTATTGCCGTCGCACAGACTAGCAATGTAGCATTACTTGGTCAAGAACAAGTGAGTGGGGTAAAAATTGCTGAGAAATATTTCAACGCTCAAGGTGGTGTTAACGGTACACCGATTAAATTAGTGTTCCAAGATGCAGGTGGTGACGAAAACAGTGCCATTAATGCTTTTCAAACATTGATTAACAAAGATAAGGTTGTGGGAATTGTTGGGCCGACCTTATCACAACAAGCCTTTAGTGCCAATCCTATCGCCGATCGCGCTAAAGTACCAGTAGTTGGCCCCTCAAATACAGCTAATGGCGTTCCAGAAATTGGAGATTATGTTGCGCGTGTATCTGCACCCATTTCTGTGGTTGCTCCCAATGCTGTTAAGGCAGCGCTTAAACAGAACCCAAGCATTAAGAAAGTTGCGGTTTTCTATGCCCAAAATGATGCATACAGTAAATCTGAAACAGAGATTTTTCAGAAAACAGTTAAAGATTCAGGGCTGGATTTAGTCACAGTACAAAAGTTTCAAACTACGGATACAGATTTTCAAGCTCAAGCCACCAATGCATTAAATTTAAAACCAGATTTAGTGATTATTTCCGGTTTAGCTGCTGATGGTGGAAATTTAGTGCGGCAATTGCGAGAATTAGGTTATAAAGGCATAATTATTGGTGGTAATGGCTTGAATACTTCCAATGTCTTCAAAGTTTGTAAGAATTTTTGTGATGGCGTGATGATTGCCCAAGCCTATAGCCCCGAACAACCTGGGGAAATTAATAAAGCATTTCGCCAAGCTTATCTACAGCAATATAAAACAGAACCACCACAATTTAGTGCCCAAGCTTTTACAGCGGTGCAGGTGTATGTAGATGCTTTAAAATCTTTAGATAAAAAGACCAAAATTAGCACTATTCCTCTCAATCAAGTGCGCACAGAGTTAAACAAAGAGTTATTAGCAGGAAAATATAATACTCCCTTAGGTGAAATTGCATTTACACCAAAAGGTGAGGTGATTCAAAAAGAGTTTTATATTGCCCAAATTAAAATGCAGCAGAATGGCAATGATGGCAAATTTGCATATTTAAAATAGTTGCAATATGAATATATCTCTAATTTTGCAACAATTTTTAAATGGGTTATCTATTGGTAGCGTCTACGCTATTTTTGCTCTAGGATACACCCTGGTTTACTCAATTTTGGGCATCATTAATTTAGCTCACGGTGCAATTTTCACCTTGGGTGCGTATTTTACCTATGCACTGATGGGTGGTAGGTTTGGATTTAATGGCTTGTTAGCAAATGCTGTACTACCGATACAACTACCATTTCCCTTAGCTTTAATTGTGGGAAGCATCTTAGCAGGAATAGTTGGAGTAGCAGTAGAGCGAATTGCTTTTTTACCTTTGCGCCAGCGTGGTTCCGATCCCTTGCTAACGGTGGTTTCTAGCTTGGGTGTAGCAGTAGTGATTGTGAACTTAATACAGTATTTAGTAGGTGCAGAAAGTTATACCTATCCTGCGGATACTTACGGTAATTTACCACCTGCTATTAACTTTGGTAGTCCAGATAATCCGATTCCCATTCGCACTGTGCAGGTAGTAATTTTTGGTGTTTCAATGGTGTTTGTCGCCATTCTTACCTATTTTATTAGCCGCACTAAATACGGTAAAGCAATGCAGGCGATCGCCGAAGATGCAACTACCGCCAGTTTGTTAGGAATTAACAGCGATCGCTTTATTGTGCTGACATTTTTTATCAGCAGTTTTTTAGCAGGATTGGCAGGTACTTTAGTCGCCTCCAGTGTTAGCATAGCAGGGCCGTATTTCGGTATTGCTTTTGGGCTGCGGGGACTAGCAGTGATTGTCTTGGGTGGTTTAGGCAGCATTCCCGGTGCTGTATTGGGAGGTTTACTAATTGGATTGGTGGAAGCATTTGTTCCAGCCGAATACTCCGGTTACAAAGATGCCGTTGCCTTCGGTATTTTGTTTATTATGCTCTTAGTTAGACCGCAGGGTTTATTGGGAAGACGATTGATTCAGAAGGTGTAATGTAATGGCAGGGTAACTGTTACCGTTGTGCCAATACCTTCTTCACTTTCTACTTGAATGTAACCCCGATGTAGATCAACACACCTTTTTACAATTGCAAGTCCTAACCCTGTACCTGGTATTTTACCTACATTGCTACCACGAAAGAAAGTTTCAAATAGATGGATTTGGTCTTTTTTTGGAATACCTATTCCTTTATCTTTAATTTGAAAAATTGCCTGATTGTCTTGGCAATTTAAATGAAAATGTATGGTACTTCCAGAAGGAGAATATTTAATAGCATTAGAAATTAAGTTGGTTAAAATAGAATCTAATAATTCTTCATCCATCTCCGCTTCAAAACGTTCTCCAGATGAAGTAAATTCAATATTATAATTCTTGCTTTCACGAAATTTTATACTTTCTAAAATTTGGCAGCAGAAAGTCATTAAATTTAAATGCACCAATTGTAATTGAAATTGGCTTACTTCATTTTTACTCAGAAATAACACTTCATCTAAAAGTGTCAGCATTTGTTTTAACGCACTTTCTATGCGTCTAAAAAATTGCTCTCTCCATTCTTGTGTTAGTTTATCGCTAGCTTGAAGTAAATCTAAAGATGTGCAAATAGTGCTCATGGGAGTACGAAACTCGTGAGAAATCATTGCCACAAAATCTGATTTGAGTTTGTTAAGTTCCTGTTCTTTTAATAATGCCTCACGGGTACGCTGCTCACTTTCCCTTAGCTGTTTGAGAATTTCTGCTCGTTCGATGGCATAACGAATCGCACGCGGTAAACTTTGTATCGTAATCTCATCTTTAACAAGATAATCCTGCGCACCTTCTGCCATTGCTTGCAGTGCCATCTTCTCATCATTCAACCCTGTTAGCACCACAACTGCAATATCCGGTACAGCCATCCGAAATTCTTTTAACGTGTCTAGACCCATAGAATCAGGTAAACTCAAATCTAACAATACTACGTCAATACTGTCAGGATCTAACGTCAGTGGAGAAGAATTATCGCAGCTGTAAATAGGTTTTCCAGTACAAGCATCGATCGCCTCACTAAGTTGCTCTACATTTACTATTTCCCATTCTTGTTTGTGGGCGCGAATAAATAATTGTTGTAATAGTTCAGCATCAAAGGGGTTGTCTTCAACGAGAAGAACTTTAATTTTTATCTTTTCCATAGAAAAGAATTGACAGGTTAATCCTGTTATCTGAACAAAAATCTATAACTTTCTGGTATTTTTGCTATAAGTTATAACAATTGTGAGCGTAAGTAGTCTGATCCTATAGACACAGCTATTACTTAAAAATTGTACCTCACTCTATAACCTTGACAATTTTTAAGAATCTACCAATAGGATGTTTTTAAATTAACGCTTAGAGTCTGAATGTATATTATTTTTTACTCTTGGCAGAGTATTTTCATACATAAAAAATATAAATGTAATTGCTAATTTTCTTCAGAAGTATTTGTACAATGTAGGCAAACTAAAACAGGCTCTATGCCTGATACCGTTTCACTTTAGGGTTGATTAGTAGTCGTGCAAAATAAATTATCTATTTAGGCAAGGGAACAGTCAATGAATACAGCGATTTCAGTCGTGTTGCAAAATGGTTAAATATTTATACATAGGTACTTATCTCTCATTTAGTGAAATGGTATGAGATATTGCACCCTTCTCAATAACAGTAAGGTAGGCACTATCCACAACGTCAAAAGAAGGGTTTGAGGAAAGTGAAGCAGTGCCCACCCTACAAGCGATCGCATGGGTTACAGAATTTTAAACTGCCTTTAACGCCGTTTCTTTCCCTTTTGCCAGCTTTGGCTATTGGGCTTTTTAGCAAATTCACCTTTGGGAAATAGCCGCTGTTCTAATTGTTCATAGCTGCCTTCAAAATCACAATCACCGTAGAGAGGGCATTGCTTACAGTAGACACTGGCAGTATAGCGCTCTAAATTCTCGCGGTTGAAGTAATAGGGTTTGTGACTAAAGGTGCTAGCTACCCATTGCCATGAAAGATTATTACTCGCAGGATCGCCATCTAAAAGATGCTCAAGAAACCATTTAGCTCCGGCTTGCCAGCGAATGCGTCGCCAATGGATGATATAAGCTGCCAGCCACATCCGGGCATGGTTGTGAAGATAGCCCGTTTCTTTTAGTTGCTTGCTAAAACTGTCGATGCAAACTCTGCCTGTTATACCTTGTTTGATATCGTCTGATAATTCAGGTGTATATTCGTTGACAGTATAACCTGTTTTATATTCTTCTTGATCTTGCCAAATATCATCTCCCATCTTGGCATATAGCCGTTGCCAGTAATCGCGCCAACCTAACTCGTTAATTAGTTTGGTGGCATCCTCTAGATTTTGGACGCGATCAAGGGCATACTCTCGAATTTCTCGCAAACTGAGAACGCCATAGCGAATGTAAGGGGAAAGCCGGGTTACCGCACCCGTGAAAAAATTACGTGTTTTCCCGTAACGTTCTGGATCTACTTTTTGCAGTGCTTTCTGAGCAGCTTTGCGCCCACCCACAGTTTCGCTAATGCGATCGCTACGTTCAGCAGCTTGGGGAAATTGTTTGCGGAGATAGGCTACCAACTCATCGCGGTTGGCAAACTCGCGTTGCATATCTTTACTCATGTTGCACCGAATAAGTTGGACAAACCTTTAACTTGACAATCTTACCAATTCTTGCTGCAAAATTTGCACAGAACCGATCGCAATTTGAATCAATGGCCAACCCACTAAACAAATAAACATAGCTCGACGAGTGCTAATATCTAATCCTTGACGCACTGCTATAATTACCGCCAAAAGACTCCACACTGCTAATATTAACTCTATAGGTCTTCCCAACAAAGGAATTAAAGTCAAAAAATTTAGTACTTGCGGTGCATAGGCAAAGCCAATCGGACTTAATAAATCGCCGTAGGTTGGATCGATGGGCTTGAGCCACTGTCCGATTTTCCAAATTGTCAACGTCCAAAAATAGTATCCCGCCACAACAGCGATCGCATCAATTAATAGCCCCACCATCAAGATCAAAATACTAGCCCGATTGATTAATAAAATCACACCAGTACCTATGGCATGAGAAACAGCAGCCAAAATTACAATAGTCAAAGCCAATCTACGATTGTGCTCAGTATTGTGAGCATTTTCGTAGAAGTCGGCATTCAGAACTAAAGCGTACTTGAGAGTGCTGCACAACCCTTGCTTTGACTTTTTGTGATTTCCGCTCATTTTTCTAGCTAGACTCCCACGGACAATTGCCCACAACGCTCGTCATGAAAACCTCTCTTCCCTAGCCTCTAGTTCCTAGTCCCTAGCCTAAGCGCCTCTAGCTAAAGAGAGTTGAAGAACTCAAAAAAAGGAAGTTTAATAAGCTACAACAAGCTAACATATACTTCCTTAAAAGTATTTTATTTGTTGAAAATGTAAAAAATTTATTTCAAATGCTAAAGTTCATAGGATGGATACTGCTAAAGCTGCAAGGTGAAACTTTAAAACTGTTGATTTTAGCAGGAGTAATACTTCTAGTTTGGGGAACCTTTGCTCCTGTTGGAACCTTAGTGTGGTGGTTGAGTCAAAGCGCTGAAAGTTTGGGGTTAAAGAGTAGCCAGAACAAGAAATTACTATCAGGCGATCGCTCAAACAGAGTTGCTAAATCTGCAAATATAGATTGTTATATTATTTACTTATCTGGAGTGGGAGATTTTTCTGCCAATCAACTCACTCCGGGTGAGGAAATTTTTCTGAATAGGTTGGTGCAACTTCATCCTAATTGTGTTGCCGTTTCGGATGTGTTTCCCTATTCTGCTGCAAATGAGAGTTTAGGCGGACAAAGGTTACTGGCTCCTTTATGGCGTGCTGCCGAAAATGCTGATGGTTGGCTCGCCAATGCAGATATTATCATTAAAATTCGCAATCTTTGGCGATTTGCGATTTCTGCCGACGATCGCTATGGCGAGGTTTATAACTTGGGAATTGCCAACGCAATTATCGATCGCATGAATGCCGCCCATCCCATCCCCAAATACCCAAAAGAACGCTTGAAGGTAATTTTGATTGGCACTAGCGGTGGAGTACAAGTTGCTCTGGGCGCAGCCTCCTATTTGGATCAATGGCTAAATGCGCGATTGATTGTAGTATCTGTTGGTGGTAGCTTTGATGGCGAAACTGGCTTTGAGTCTGTTGATCATGTTTACCATCTCCAAGGCAGTCGAGACTGGGTTGAGGACATAACCAGTATTGTATTTGCTTCACGCTGGCCTGTAACAGTAGCCTCACCTTTCAACCAAGCTCGTCAGCAGGGACGTTATACTGTTGTAAATACAGGGCCTCATGCTCACGATGGTACTGGAGGTTACTTCGGTACAGCATTGGTAAGGGAAAGTCAAACCAAGTACGTAGAGCTAACTTTAAAAAAAGTGAATCAACTGCCAATTTGGTCTGAGCAAAGTTAAAGATAGTAGTGATAGAAAATTTACTGCTATATTTTAAGAGCTTAAAAAAAGCATATTATCTCTTATTCAGAGCTAGACTTGGCTACAGTACAATTGTCTATTCTGAAATAAAAAAACTTATCATTTCGGACTAATCCCTCATGAGCGTTGTAATCCCTGATGATATCCTTCAAGCCTCTGGACTATCCGAAGAGGAACTACTACAGGAAATCGTGCTCATGCTGTTTGAGAAAAAGAGAATCAGCATTGGCAAAGCTAGCAATTTACTGGGAATGAATCTGATCCAGTTTCAACATCTAATTGCCAGCCGTGATATCCACATTCACTACGATATTGAAGATCTCAAAGCTGATGTTGCCACCCTCAAACGCCTAAAGCGGCTATGACTATTGTTTGTAATACCTCACCCATCAGCAATCTAGCTGCTATCGGTCAACTGTTGGTGCTTCAGCAAGTATATGGCAATATCACTATTCCACAGGCTGTTGCTGATGAGATAGCAAAAGTGGCAACAATCTATGCTCAAGCAGCATTAGTACCCTCTCAACCCTGGATTAATGTTCAATCTGTTGGCGATCCGACAACTGTGCAGCGGCTACGCGGGCGGAAGTTGGATGGTGGCGAATCTGAAGCGATCGCTCTAGCTCTCGAATTAGATCCAGAACTGTTAATTATCGACGAACAATTAGGAAGAGAAATTGCTGTTAATGAAGGATTAAAGAAACCATTGATTTTTGCCCTACACTAGAAGGCGACTAAAACCCTCTTGTTCAAAGTGGCGATCGCTAGTTAGTGCCTCAGTAATTCCCCGCTGGCGCATTAACACAAAGCTAACTGAATCACACAGAGAATAAGTTTTGTCTTGCCTCACTAGAAGTAGCTCTACTGCGGCTCGGTGCAATGGCTCATCAACCCAAACCGTTTCTATATCAGGGTTATCCAACAAGTCAACAATAAAATCAAGGACAAATGAACGCGGAAAACGCCTTGCATTTGCTAGGGCAACATATTCAGCGATGATATAGCTGTGAGTCAGTAGAACTGTAGCTTTCTTGTACACAGCACGAGCCTGAGTATGAAAAGGCTCGGTTTGATAATGCAAACAAAGCAACCCAGAAGTATCGAGGAGCATTAATCCTCCTCGTGCGTATTGGCATACTCTCTAGCTAAATCTGCATCAATGCTCTCGTTATCTACATCTGTCGCATAACCAAGGTTGATTTCCCCGAAATGACGCTCAAATTTTGCTCGTGCTACCTCCTTTTCTGCTTCAGTTAGAAGCAATTTGAAAACTTGATCAAACTGCTGCTCTAGCAAAATTGCAGCTAGGCGTTCTGGAGAGATACCAATCTTTTTAGCTTGTTGTTGAATGGAACTAAAAACTCGATCGCTCAGTTCTAGAGTCAGAATTTGGCTCATAGGGGTATTGCAAAACAGCTAGAGGCTACCGCAATTATAGCTTTGGCTAAAACAGGAGCGTTTTATAGTCCTTCTATTGTGTTCGGCATATATCATGAGTCAATGATATAAAGCTTACAACAGTCCATTGCACCACGGTTATTATGCAGCACTACGGCGTCCTACGACGATTGGTTGGTGAAGTATTCCGTCCAAACGTTGGACATCCGTATTGGACTTATAACAATCTCAGATCCTTAAAACAACGGCGTGTTATCTCCATTCGAGCAGAAGCGTCTTTATCCTTACGAATCTCTATATTTGTGGCAAAAAAGTAAACATTTTTTCCTCTTTCCAAGTACCCAACCAACCACCCGATTTGGGGTTTTACGCCATCGTCAAATCCAACCCAACCTGTTTTTCCTGTAATTGTGTAGTCTGGAGTTTTCTCCAGAATCATAATCTTTTTGACAAGGTCGAGCGATCGCTTAGAGAAAGGTAAATCATTATTGTAAAAACGACGGAGAAACTGAATTTGCTGTTCAGGGGTGATTCGCAACTCTCCTCGCAACCAGAATTTGTCAATATCCTCTTTACTGCCAATTTTTTGATTGCCGTATCCGACTTGAGTCACCCATTTTTGCATCCGCTCGTGTCCGACTCGACGGGCTAAAACTTGATAAAACCAAATGGCAGAAAGATTGATTGCTTCTCTCATGTTCAAGTCCCGATTCCATTCAGGCTGCTTTCTTTGAATGCCGTCCCACGTTAAAACCGCAATTTCATCTGAAATGACTCCCGTTTCCAACGCAATCAGGGAATTCAGAATTTTGAAGGTGGAACCAGGTAAAAAAGCTGTTGCATTCCGGGATGGATTGTGTTGAAAGCTGCGATTGTTGTTTGAGTCGTAAATTAGAATTGAACCTTCAACCCCTAGCTCTCGAAAGTGCTTTGCAAAATCGATGTTTTGAGCTACCTCTAAATGATTTGGAGATTTAATCGCTGAATTAGATGTTGTTGCAACTGATTCGACGCTCTGAGATAGGATAGTGGCAATGCAAGACAACGCAACAAAAATGATCGTAACCAAGCGAACTATTCGATTCATCGACTTTCCCCGGTTAGCGAGATGATGAGCAGCTTTGAACTACACTGACAGATTCTCGAATTTCGGAATCTCAGATGCATTGCTCACTAATATCCTGCATACATACAGACAAACCCCAAACCACTGACTCAACCAATATTTTTGCGGCACAACGTTCCCGTTCACCCGCCGCCGATTACCCTCCCTCCCCCACTGGTCGCCCCTTTCGGTCGGTGTGCAACGGGATTGCTAGACCTCTTCCAACTAAGATTATTCAAATGTCATCAATTTGTCTTTATCTGCGACCCAAATACTAGATACACCCTTATCGATTGCCTCATTAATAGATTTTTGATCTAAATTTTCAATAATCTCTATTCCATCTGAAAGGTCATTGTTCTGCACCTTCTTATTTTTGACGACTCCTAAAGGCATATGAATTTCAGTGAGGTATGGAGCTAGAAAACCCAACAGAAAGTGCCGTTGAAGCTCATACATATCGTGATCAAACCCACCATTCTCATTTCTGTGACCATCTATATCGAGAAAGAGAAATCTTTTCTGATTAGGATGATTATCCTGAGCACTTTTGACCAATCTATAAATATGTTCAATGCTATCCTCAAAACCCTCTTCTTCAAACACTACATGATAGAGCGCAATTCCTTTTGAGTGAAGTACACCCTCCCAGTTTTCATCTGTTGAGATTTCACAGAATTTGTCTAGGTCGAGCGATTCTGTGAGATTCTTGCGTCTTTTTTCGATTACATCCCACCAGTAATCCCTCATCTGTCGAATTGTCTTCCTCTTTTCTGGATTGCCTCCATACAGATCATGGCAAGAAGAACATAAAGGTGCAGCATTATCTAGTTCGTCTGCTCCACCCTCTGCTTGAGGAACTATGTGGTGTATCTCGACAAAAGGCTTATGGCAGAGACAGCATCTAAATGCTGACTTCTGTTTTGCAAGCAGTTTTGTCTTTTCACTAAAAGCCATAAAAACTACGATTTAAAAAACTATTTTGCTGCTAGAGGTCTAACTAGTTATTATACGGAAATTTTCTGTATATCTCTCCATAACAGGATAAAAAGCCGATTTTTTCTAGATAACATCCTATATTCAGTACGACTACCCTTAAAGCTGCACTGGAGTGGAAGTATTTGACAAAATACCGAATATAAAAGCTGCATTAGCGAAGCATTCACACTAAGAAATATGAATGCAATTACCAGTATAATTCCCTACAATAAATTCATGACCATTGAATAGTGTATTTCATCAATTATCGTATAGATAATCTTGTATTCAATAAGCAAGATGATTACAAATTTAGCCAAGATTATAGTTTGGAAGGAGAGCGCTTTTGTCTTCAAGAAAGCAGTCAAAAGGAACTTGTGCTTACTGTAGTAAAGAAATGGCTAAGGGTGGAATCACTAAACACCTTGCTACTTGTCCGCAACGCCAAGAGGCGATCGCAAAGCTGAACAGAAGAAAACGCTCGCGAAACACTTTATCATCTCCGAGTTCAAGATGCTTTTTGCAGCGAGATGATAATTACGGTGAACCAATTCCCCTTGTAAATTCCCCCCGTTTAAGTCTATGTGGCTACGACGGCCCAGCAGAGCCGCCTTACTTTAAATTATTCCGATTTAAGACACTCCTGCACCAGCCGCTCGAATAATTACATCAGGGTAATATCCCTTTGGCTTCAAACCGACTGGCTTACCACCATGAATCATGCCTTGAATCTCTGGCTCGAAGAAACTATAGGGAAATTGAGGCTCAAGACGACTAATTGCCTCAAGGCGATCGCTCAATTCAGCAGGAATTTCAAAATCTAATGCTTTAACATTGTCCTCCAGTTGCGATCGCTTCGTCGCTCCCACAATTACTGAAGCAATACCCGGTTGGTTTGCTGTCCAGTTCACAGCAACCTGAGCCATACTGCGATTTAATTCTTTCGCCACATTTTCCAATTCTGCAACAATTTTCCAGTTCCGCTCCGTGAATTTTTGAAATGCTGGATTTTGGCTATCTTTGAGGGTATCCAGCCGCCCCTCTCCAGTGAATGCACCCTCACTCGGCTTATATTTGCCGCTCAGTAAACCGCTTGCCAGAGGACTCCACACCATTACACCCATGCCAAGTTCCAGCCCTAGCGGAATAAACTCACGTTCAATGTTTCGCTCAACCAGAGAATACTCCAGTTGCAGAGTACTTAGTGGCTCATAACCATGCCACTCGGCAAGCGTTTGTGCCCGTGCTGCATACCAAGCTGGCGTGTCGCTCAACCCTACATGACGTACTTTGCCCGCTCGCACCAAATCATCAAGTGTTCGCATCACCTCTTCGGCGGGTGTAATTTTATCCCATGTGTGCAGAATGTATAGATCTATGTAATCGGTTCCTAGCCGTTTTAGGGAACCTTCCACAGCCCGCAGAATATTCTTGCGTCCGTTACCGCCTGCATTTGGGTTTCCTGGTTCGGCATTGTAGCTAAATTTGGTCGTAATCACAACGCGATCGCGCAATCCCCGCTCTGCCACAAATTTTCCAATCCACAACTCGCTTGTCCCGTTTGTATACAAGTCTGCGGTGTCAATGAAATTTCCACCTGCATCAATATAAGTGTTGAATAATTGCCGCGCCGTTTCCTCATCGGCTCCCCAACCCCATTCAGTCCCAAAAGTCATTGCACCTAATGCTAGCCGACTAACTTTTAGTCCAGAACGTCCTAATGTGTAATATGTATCGAGAGACATGATTGTTGCTCCTCAATAGTTTACATTCACAAGCATAAATTGAAGTAGCTGTTATAGCCTTGAACGATCTGAGCAACTTTTTGTACAAAATGACTCTTTAACTAGGGGTTAGAGGCTAGGGACTAGAGACTAGGAAGAGGACAAGGGGAGGGGGAGAGTGAGGGAGCGAGGGAGCGTGGGAGCGTGGGAATAAGAGTAAATACCCTCGTACCTTCCCTCTTTCATACCCTCACTCCTTCTGGGTGTCCCCATGTCCTCTTATTCCCAATCCCCGATCCCCTACTTTGCAAGAACTGCCTTTGGTGTCACTCCAAAAATCCGCTTAAAATGACGATGCAGGTGACTTTGATTGGCAAAACCAACTTCAGCCGCAACTTCATTTACCGAAAAGCCACGAGTGAGCAGCAGTTCCTTTGCCCGATTAAGTATTGATGGGGAGCCATACCTGTTGCCTGCTTAAACAGCCGACGCAGATGGGATGGACTGAGATTCACTGTTTGAGCCAACACCTCTAGTGAAATATCTTGGCCGAGGTGGGAGTGCATATAATCGATCACACGAGCAATTTGTTGATGAGTTAGGCTACTAGGCGATCGCGCTTCACGAAATTGGGTACTATAGTTTCTCAACAAGTGAACGCTCAACACATTGAGCAGCGAGTCAACGTAAAGCTTACCACCAGCACTACCATTGTTTTGCTCGTCTAAAAGCCACTGACTGATTTGCAGAATTTTGGCATCGTGAGTATGAGCAGTATTAATTAGTTCATAGGAGCTACGAGAGTTGGTGTCTGCCTGCTGTGCAACTTGTTCAATTAATTTAGGCGCTACATCAAGTCGAATAAATGAAATTGCTTCGCTCCATTGGCAAGAAGCCATGCTGCCTGCTGAGTTAATGTTAATACTACCTGCTTGAGCTAGCCCTTTAAATCGCAGGCTATCAGCTCGCTCTATAACTTCGACTGGTTGGGGAGTTGTATGAATAACAATGAGATGACTGGGAAGTGAATCAACTACAAGCTCTTGGGGTGCGACATTGTGAGCTTGGAAAACTTCGAGAGTTTGGCAATTAGACTGTGCATGGGTTAATGATGGTTCAGCGATCGCTTGATTTTGTTGCATTTTCCCTCACAGTACCTTGTGTTTCATCAGAGCAAACAGGCAGTTTCCGCCCTGATGTGCGTTGAACAGATGGAGAATAGCTAACTTAATGATGATGATAGCTAATACGACTAATTAGCCAAGCCGAGGATATAATCCCCACAAATTGAGCCACGATTGTATTAATATTCGCCTGCACCACAAACATATCGAGTGGTTCAATCAACTGACTGGCGTTATAAATAGCTAATCCTTCCACTTGAGTAAGTGATTTTGCGACAAGAGTCCCAACAATTACCTCAACACCAAATAAAGTCAATATCATACCAGCAGCATTTAAAGCCAATCCCCGCCAAAGAAGACTAATCACATCTGCTTTTTTGGGGTGTAATGCCGGATTTGGGTTCTGTAAATCTTTGCCAATACGAGTATAGTTCCAATCCCAATAAACGCTTAATCCAAGTACCAAAAGTCCACCTACTCCACAAAATAAACCCAGTCCAGACATGGCATCTTGAGCCTTGAGGTTGAAATTGGGATCGGCGATCGCAAACAATACAATTAATCCTGAAACTACCAGCAGTCCTAGCTGCACACCAAAGTTAATCCAACCTGCTAGGCGAAAATTCGTAGCGATTTCCTGGATTGTTGGTAAAGAAGAGTGGGAGTCTAACTTGTTTAACATATATTTATCCTCATCCACTATAAATAATTGTCACAGCCACTGCCTGTTGTAGCTACTGTGTAGGCTGTCTTTTTGCAGATAAATTTATACGTAGCGATCGCTATTAGTTTTTGTAGGGTGGGCACTGCCTAAGTTCCTCAAACCCGTATTTTTACGTTGTGGACAGTGCCCACCTTACGATTGAAGCTTGATAAATCAGTATCAGAACTTCGTTAAAGAGTATTTGAGCTTGATTAACGAGTATCAGAACTTCGTTAAAGAGTATTTGAGCTTGATTAACGAGTATCAGAACTTCGTTAAAGAGTATTGGAGCTTGATTAATGAGTATCAGAACCTCGTTGACGAGTATTGGAGCTTGATTAATGAGTATCAGAACCTCGTTGACGAGTATTGGAGCTTGATTGCTGAGTATCAGAACCTCGTTGACGAGTCAATAGACTTCTTCAATCTGAATATATAACTTAAAATTTACAGAAATATTTATGCGTAGCTCAGACATAGGGATTGACGCTAGTTGTCAAACCTGAAAATATTCAAGTTGAATCTACATGAATCTAAAAAAGAGAAAAATTTGATACTAAATGCTAGTACTAGCCTTAAGAAAAAGAATATGCCTATCCTCTCACAACCCTGCTTTCCTTTAGACTAAGGGCAGTAACCTTATTAAACTTCATTCCCTGATCAGCAATAATACAAAATTGCTTTTACCCCAAAATTATTGGGCAAATTATCAACTTTCGCATCATCCTAGTTAGTATGTTATGCAAACGCCAAACAATACAACCTCGACCCTCCAAGATTTTTCACGCAGAGAGTTGCGAGATTTAGTACGAGCGCAACTGCAAAGTTTGCTGGAAGCCGGGGATTTACGGGGAGCAAAAGCCATTTTGGTGCCCGTACAACCTGTGGATATTGCCGAAGCAATAGAAGGTTTGCCAGAGGCAATGCACGCTATCGCTTTTCGCTTGCTTTCTAAGGATGAGGCGATCGAAGTTTATGAATATCTTGACTACAGCATTCAAGAACGACTGATTGAAGAACTTAGAAGTCAGGAAGTTCGCGATATTGTCGATCAAATGTCACCAGACGATCGCGCTAGGTTATTTGATGAATTACCAGCCAAAGTCGTCAATCGTCTCTTAGAACAACTCAGCCCAGCCGAGCGAACAGCCACAGCCCAACTTTTAGGTTACGAAGCTGGCACTGCCGGAAGAATCATGACGCCGGAGTTAATTTCTTTAAAAGAAAATTTTACGGTAGCTGAAACTCTGGAGCGAATTCGCCGCGTGGCTAACGCCAGTGAAATGATTTACTATCTCTACGTTACAGATACAGCTAGGCGCTTAACCGGAATTGTATCGTTGCGTGAATTGGTAACATCTCAACCGGAACAAACAATTGGCGATATCATGACCCGTGATGTAGTGTTTGTTCACACGGATACAGACCAAGAAACAGTAGCTAGATTGATCCAAAGATACGATTTTCTGGCTGTGCCTGTAGTAGATCGAGAACAACGTTTAGTGGGAATTGTTACAGTTGATGATGTAATTGACATCATCCAAGAGGAAACCACTGAGGATATTTATGCTGTAGGTGGTGGTGTGCAATCTGGTGGTGACAGCTATTTTGAGTCAGATTTATTTACAGTTGCCCGCAAGCGGGTTGTCTGGTTACTTGTCTTACTTGTAACCAATACTGTGACAGGAACAATTATTAAGTCACAAGAGGATATTTTAGAAAAAGTGGTGGTGTTGGCGGCGTTTATCCCTCTGCTAGTCGGTACGGGTGGTAATGTTGGCGCTCAATCTTCCACGGTGGTAATTCGTGGCATGAATACTGAAGAAATTCGCGCTCTCGGTGGCCCGTTACACGTAATTGCCAGGGAGGCTGTGGCTGGTGCTTTGTTAGGAGTAATGTTAGGCTTCATCGCAACTGTGTGGGCTTTCTTTCTACAAAAGAATTTAGAAGTAGCATTCGCAGTTGGCAGCAGTCTCGTGGCTATTTCTGTTTTAGCTTCTGTTTCTGGTTCTGCCCTACCATTTTTGTTCCGCTTGCTGCGTTTAGATCCGGCATTAATGTCAGCGCCTTTTATTACTACAGCAGTAGATGTCGTAGGTGTTTTAATTTACTTCAATCTAGCACGAGCAATATTAAGGATATAAGTTCGCAACAGAATTTAGTTCAATGTTATTTAAAAATTTAATCAGCATTATCATAAAAGTGCTATTGCCAGCACTATTAATTCTGATTTTAACTCTGGTTAATTTCGCTAATATTAACCAAGCAGTAGATATCAAAATACCTAAAATTAATCAAAGTAATCCTATAGTCGTTGAAAATATTAAACCCGGTACAACCAATTGGCAGCTAACCAATCCTGCCACTCGAAGAGAAATAGAAGGTTATGCTTCGCTCACCAGTATTAATCGCGGTGAAAAAATAAAGTTTTTTGTCAACACAAAAGAGCCAAGTTACACCATTGAAATTTACCGTATGGGTTGGTATGGCGGTGCTGGAGGACGGCAAATGGCACCCGCGATCGCACGTAAAGCAATCAGACAACCACCACCAATTGTAGACAAAGCAACTGGATTAATAGAATGTAATTGGCTAGATCCATATGTATTAAAAATTCCTGCTTCCCAAACCGATCCTACAATTTGGGCAAGTGGTATTTATTTAGCAAAACTTACTGCCAGCATTAGTGGCAAGCAAAGTTATATTATTTTTGTTGTCCGCGATGACAACCGCCCTTCTGACATCCTCTTTCAATCGAGCGTCACGACTTATCAGGCATATAACAATTGGGGTGGAATGTCTCTTTATCGCTGGAACAGTCGTGGCAAACAAGCATCTAAAGTTTCTTTCAATCGTCCTTATGCCATCAGCCCTAATCGCGCTGCCGCCTATGGAGTAGGTGCTGGGGAGTTTCTCACTAATTTTCAACCAAAACGAAGAACTTATAGTGCAGGGTGGGAATACAATATGTTGCGATGGCTGGAACGAGAGGGCTACGATGTCACCTACAGCACCAACATTGATACCCACGAAAATCATTTAGATCTATACACTGGCAAACCGATGCTGTTACTGCACAAAGCCTTTTTGTCTGTAGGGCATGATGAGTATTGGTCGTGGCAGATGCGGCAAAATGTTGAAGCAGCTAGAGATGCTGGTGTTAGTCTGGGCTTTTTTTCTGCTAATACTTGTTACTGGCAAATTCGCTTTGAACCAAGCCGGATTACAAGAGATAGCAACCGCACAATTGTGGCTTACAAAGAAAATGTTGCTCTAGATCCCTATGCTAGAGACAAAGATCCAACCAACGATTATCTGATTACAACCCTTTGGCGAAGAAAGCCTGTAAATTTTCCAGAAGATGCTTTAATTGGAGTGATGTATGAGACATTTCAGGTAAACGCCGACATAGTTATCAATCAAACAGCACCAGACTGGTTACTTGCGAATACGCCATTAGAACAAAGAGATGCTCAAAGAGAGTCTAAAAAGGAAATACGCTTAGTAGGGCTTTTAGGCTACGAAGTTGATCGGATGTTTGGTAATGCCCCTGTAAATACAATTCGCGTTGCTCATTCGCCCTATCGTTACGGACGTGGTATTCGATATGCAGATATGACAGTTTATACTACAGAATCTGGTGCAACAGTGTTTTCTACTGGCTCGATGCAATGGAGTTGGGGACTAGATGATTACAATGTACCAAAATTACGCCCCTCGGTTTTAAATAGTGATGCCCAAGCGATCGCAGGCAACGTTTTAGCCAAGATGTTAAGAAAGTAATATAGTTGAGTGATTTTTAGTTTTTACAACTCTGAGGCCGTATCTGGAGCAATGATTTCACCAGTACCCAAATTTAAGATCATGTCCTGGTCGGTAATCAATTCGCTGAGTTCTTTTACTTGTAAATTCATTTGCTCACAAGCTTTACGCAGTTCTCGTGCAAAGGTATTCAAATCATCACCATAACCACATTGGTGAGCAGCAGTTTCGATTCCCTGCTTGGCATTTGCTCTTGCACAATCTACTAGTTCTCTACCCTGTAATGGTGTTTGAGATGACATATCCGCATTTATAATTCTTTAGGTTTTCTCTGAATAGATTATCAGGCATTCAATATATGCTCATCCCTCTAATGAAGGGTAAAAAGCAGAAGGAAATCAGCTATTAGGGTAGATTTTTGGGGACAGGGGACAAGGAGATAAGGGGGTAATTGTACAGACGCGAAGAACCGAAGCGTCTCTACCCAATCCCCGATACCCAGTACCCAGTCACCTATCCCTAATACCTAATCCCCTATCTTGGCTTCTAACCGTTAACTACTACACCACCATTCGGATGTAATACTTGTCCGGACATATAAGAAGCATCATCTGATGCTAAAAATACATAACTGGGTGCAATTTCTTCTGGTTGTCCTGCTCGTTGCATTGGCACTTGTTTGCCGAAATTTGCAACTTTATCTTCTGGAAAAGTAGCGGGTATTAAAGGAGTCCAAATTGGCCCAGGAGCTACAGCATTAACGCGAATCCCCTTTTCTACTAAACTTTCTGATAAGGAACGAGTAAAGGCAACGATCGCTCCTTTTGTGGAAGAGTAGTCAAGCAATTGTGGGCTACCTTTATAAGCTGTGACTGAGGTGGTGTTAATGATAGCGCTACCTTCTTTGAGGTGCTTGATTGCTGCTTTTGTCAAGAAAAACATTGAGAAAATATTAGTACGAAAAGTTCGCTCTAGTTGGTCTTTACTAATATCTTCGATACTTTTTTGGGGATGTTGTTCGGCAGCATTATTAACAAGAATGTCGAGTTTACCAAACTCATCGACTGTTTGTTGCACTAGCTGCTGACAAAAGGTTTCATCGCCAATATCACCGGCTACAGTTACCGCACGTCGCCCTTGTGCTTCCACTAAATGTTTAGTTTCTTTAGCATCATCGTGTTCATTTAGGTATGCGATCGCTACATCCGCCCCTTCTTTAGCAAAAGCGATCGCCACAGCACGACCAATACCACTATCTCCACCAGTAATCAATGCTACTTTATTTTTTAACTTGCCACTTCCCTGATACTGTGAATCTTCAGCTTTGGGTTTTGGCGTCATTTCTGATTCAATACCCGGTTGCTGTGCTTGTTGCTGTGGAGGTTGTAGAGTTTGTTCTTCTGGCATATATCATTCCTGATAAATTGACAAAGTAGTTATTAGTTAGTGGTTCGTAGGGGCGGGTTTTACTGACTATCTTTGGGTTGAAACAGACAATTTATCTTTTAAACCCGCCCGACTTGGTGGTTAGTGGGTAGTGGGTAGTGGATAATAGGTAATAAACTACTAACTACTGTACGGGCGGGTTTTGTTGATTATATGAAGGTTCAAACCGACGATTTATCTTCATAAACCCGCTCCTACTAACTACTAACCAATTACACTTTCACAACTAAACCTTGGATCGAAAATTCAATCCAAGGTTTAGATTTTGCGTTCGCACCCGACTGCCGTTTTTGAGTTAGATTTTTAGCCCCAAATATAGGGTTGTGTGTACCAATTGCTTTCAAAGCAAAAGTACTCCCTAACAGAAGTGCTCCCCACACCTAAGCACGTTATTTATATGACAAGGGAACATTACAACACAACTCTACCGCGATGAAGGATTTCTCCTTTCCATCTTTTTACAAATTAACTCCAATTTTGTTGTAATTTATCACTCCAAAGTTGTAATTAAACACAAGTTATGTCAATCTTAAGTAGTAATTTAATTCATTAAATATTTGTTCTACTCAGTATTAACTTAGCAATAAAAATAACTTTAAAACTATGAGTGTTATGATTAAATCGTGTAAATAAAAAGTAATTTTAAAGACATAGTATTTAAGTATAGACAATATGGCATATTTCTTAATGTGGAGTAGTAATTAAAAATTTGCAAAATATTAAGTCAAAGAAGTATTGCATATCGTCAGCATCTAATTATTTATTGAGATATATCTAAGATTAATAAAATTTACTTCAAGAGCAAAGCAGGGGTAGTGTGATGCAAATTGTGAACATTTCTGACGGGAAAGAAACTGACCCATTTCGACTTCTTCAGTCAACTTTGCGCGATCGCTGGCAAAATATTGAAGGCTCTACAAATAGCGATGTCGATATTTTAGTCGTTCCTTCCCTGAGCATCGACCAGCGAGAACTCAGAAAGGTTGAAGGATACGAACACTATGAAGAGCGCTTGTTATTTTCCTTGATCCGTTTGTGGAACCCACGCAATAGGCTGATTTATGTCACTTCTGTACCACTTCATCCCAGCATCATCGATTATTATTTACAACTGTTGCCTGGAATTCCCTTTTCTCATGCTCGCAATCGCCTGCTGCTCCTTTCCACTTATGATTCATCTCTCAAACCTTTGAGCCAAAAAATTTTAGAACGCCCCCGCTTGCTCAATCGTATTCGTCAAGCCTTAAGATTAGACAAATCATTTATGATATGCTATAATACAACATCTTTAGAATCAGAATTATCTTTAAAATTAGGTGTACCCCTGTACGCTGCCGATCCAAAATTGCAAATTTGGGGAACTAAAAGTGGCAGTAGAGAAATCTTTGCAGAAAGTGGGGTACCGCATCCAGATGGTAGCCAGAGAGTTTGGAGTGCAGAGGATTTAGCACAAGCAGCTGCCGAGTTATGGGAACGCCAACCAACCTTAAAAAGGATGGTGGTAAAGCTCAATGAAGGCATTTCGGGAGAAGGAAACGCACTGTTGGATTTAAGACCAATTGCCGAGTTTGCACCTGATGGTAATAGTTCTCATGCCCAAAGGGTAGCAGCAATTAGCGATTGTTTCCCCAAGCTACGTTTTCAAGCCAAACAAGAAACTTGGGAGAACTTTTCAGAACGAATTACCGAATTAGGAGCAATTGTTGAAGCATTTGTGGAAGGAGAAATTAAGCGATCGCCCAGCGTGCAAGGACGGATCACACCCTTAGGAGAAGTAGAAATCCTCTCCACCCACGACCAAATTCTCGGAGGGCCAGACGGACAAATTTATCTTGGCTGTCGTTTTCCTGCTGACAAAGCTTATCGGATACAATTACAACAATTAGGGTTGAAAGTTGGCAGAAAGCTGGCGGAAAAAGGCGCACTAGAAAGATTTGGCGTAGATTTTATTGCCGTTGATCGGGGTAATGGAGAGTGGGATTTTCAGGCAATAGAAATTAATCTGCGCAAAGGCGGCACCACCCATCCCTTTATGACCCTAAAGTTATTAACTAACGGGCGCTATGACCTTTCCACTGGCTTATTTTACTCTCAACAAGGGCGTCCCAAATATTACATTGCTACCGACAACCTGCACAAAGAACGCTATCAAGGGCTTTTACCCAACGACTTAATGGACATTATTGCCCAACATCGATTGCACTTTGACACTGGCACTGAAACAGGCACAGTATTCCACTTGATGGGTTGTCTTTCTCAATTTGGCAAGTTGGGATTAACCAGCATTGGCGACTCCCCCCAACAAGCAGAAGAAATTTATAATAAAGTCGTGAAAGTCCTAGATGAAGAAACCAGCGGCAATAATAGCAGCAATTTTCCCAGTTTCTCAGAATACACTTTTCCCACTATTTGGGATGGATTTAGTTGTTAGTTAGTGGATAGTGGATAGTGGATAGTGGTTAATAACCAACTCTACCTACCAACTACTAACTACTGTACGGGCGGGTTTGGGTAATTATCTTTCGGCTAAAACTGATGATTTATCTTCTAAACCCGCCCCTACTAACTACTAACTACTAACCAATCCCCAATTTCCAATCCCCGATCCTCATTTGTGTATTAGCGGTTGTGTCTAACAAGAGCGCGGTTCACTGCATAAATCCAAACTGTCTACGTCCCTATCCCCAACCTTGGGGAAACAAGTTTTGCAACAGCTGTGGTGCGCCCTTAGAGCTGATAGATCGCTATGTGCCTACGGCGCGTTTAGGATCGGGAGGTTTTGCCCAAATTTATACTGTATGGGATCAAAAAACGCAAACAGAAAAGGTGCTAAAGGTGTTGGTAGAAGATTCACCTAAGGCGTTAGAATTATTTGCCCAAGAAGCAGCGGTTTTAAGCTGTTTGCGACATCCAGGTGTTCCCAAAATAGATCCTGATGGTTATTTTCAACGCTATTGGTCTGATTCTCAAAGACAGCTAAATCTGCCTTGTTTGGTAATGGAAAAAATTAACGGGCAGACGCTGGAAAACATCTTACAAACCTATTATCCTCAAGGATGTCCCCAAGAACTGGTATTTGATTGGTTAACCCAAGCCACAGACATCTTACAGCACTTACACCAGCGCAATATCATTCATCGTGACATCAAACCTTCTAACTTAATGCTGCGTCATTCGGCGTCGGTGGCAGGGGAACAGTTAGTATTAATCGATTTTGGTGGGGCAAAACAATTTGAAAGGGCAAATCTTGGTTCGGAAGCCCGATCTACAAAATTGTTTTCTTCTGGCTACAGTCCACCAGAACAAATTGCTGGTATTAATATTGGACCTGCGGCTGATTTTTATGCCCTCGGCCGGACAATGATTGAATTATTGACGGGCAAACATCCGGCAGATTTAGAAGATCCGCTCACAGGAGAATTTAGTTGGCGCAGGCAAGCCAATGTTCATCCGCTGTTTGCAGACTTGCTGGATGAAATGGTAAAGGAGGATGCGCGATCGCGTCCAGCAAATACGGCTATTGTGCAAAGACGCTTGGCACAAATTTCTGGTGCATTATCCAGCAATGTTGGGCACCCTAGCCGCCAATTTACTCCTTCTGTACGCACAACTGCACCAGCTCCGATTTCAACATTTTTCTTAAAGCTCGAAAAAACTCTTCAACGAGCAGTTAATAATTCTACTAATACAGTAAGAAAAATTATAGTTTTTATATTTCAGGCGATCGTCCAGGTAATCCGAGCCTGTCTAGATACGATTTGGTCAATGCTTGTAACTTGTATTGGTGCTGGCATAGGTACAATTACTGGCTATTTCTTAGCATATAGGACAACATGGGGAGCAGAAGTTGGCGAACTTTTGTCTAAGCAACTAACTGTGTTACTGGCGAATAATCAACCTGTATTGGGTTCAGAAATTCTGGTATTTGCAGGTGCTGGTTTCGGAACTGCATGGGGATTGACAGTAGCGGGAGGTTACGGGCAAAGACGGCGGCTTTTAGTTGCATCACTAATGGGCATAATTAGCTATAGCTTCGGTTGGTTTATTTTGCAATTATTCACACCCAAAGATAGTGGTGAGGGTTTGGTAGGATTAATTTTGGCTGCCGTTTCCCTGTTCACTTTGGGATTAGGTCTTCGTAGCCATCAAATAGTTCACGCTGTTATTGCCGCCTTTGGTACTGCTATTCCATTTGCACTTTTGATGAGTTTGGGGATTTCATCAAGTTTGTTCGACTTGTTTCGCCCTACTGATAATTGGCAAGAGTTGTGGCTAAAGATTGCCTTTTTTGGCTTTATTGGTATTTTTATTAGTTTCTGGCTGGGAGTGAGTTACTACCTAATTGTCCCTGGTTTGCGTTTATTGGGCTGGCGTAAATAAATCAATATGCCAATCAATATCCCCCTCGTCGCTGGTTCACCGACTTGGGGGATATCATAATTAGCTGTCTATATAGTTTCGGTATAATTCGTTCTCGATGACTCTATTTTAAGAACTACTACTAATTTTGACTAGCTAAAATATTGATGTATAAGGTACTTTTACAGTTTCTTTATTGCGACTTCATACTTTATGATTCTAAATCTAAGTAATCCTAAATTATCTTTTGTATGGACTAATTTTGGCAAGATTTTACTTTGAGGAAATGGAATTTATTTATAATTTTTTAATCTTTTTATCATAAAAGCTTTGTGTAATTTTGCCTAGCCTGCAAATTATAATTTACATTATTTTTACTTTTTCTTTAATAATAATTTATACTGACTAATTTTCTAACGAGTCTGATTATGCTATCCAAACGTAATTTACCTTTGAGTGTTCACTGCTTAACTGAGTCTTCTCAAATCACAGAGTTCAGTAAGCTGAAAAACATTTAGGCTTGATGTTGTAATCAGCCTAAACTCTTGTGGGGTAGGCTGTTCAGCCCGCTCATGCTATACCGCTTAAATGTAGAACAGCTTACGCTCTGCTGTAGTGGATTAAGAGCGATCTATTCCTTAACATTTCTTTATCATTAAACAAAGTGCGTCATTGAATTGAAAAATGCTTAACCGTATTAAAGATTTAGCAATAACACTCGCTCCCCGCTTAATAGAAATTCGCCGTCATATCCACTCTCACCCAGAACTCAGCGGGCAGGAGTACCAAACAGCTGCCTTCGTAGCTGGTGTGTTATCTTCTAACGCTCTTCATGTACGGGAGGGAGTAGGTAAAACTGGTGTGATTGGAGAATTGCAAGGTACTGGTAAAGACGATCGCATTTTGGCAATTCGTACTGATATGGATGCTCTACCAATTCAAGAGCGCACTGGTTTGGAGTTTGCTTCTCGTGTCCAAGGTTTGATGCACGCTTGCGGTCATGATGTTCATACCACAGTGGGCTTGGGAACCGCAATGGTACTATCTCAACTTGCAGAGGAGTTGCCTGGGAAAATACGATTTTTATTTCAGCCAGCAGAGGAAATTGCTCAAGGTGCCAACTGGATGGTAACTGATGGAGCAATGGAGGGAGTGAGTGGAGTATTGGGTATTCATGTTTTCCCCTCTATCCCTGCTGGTTCAATTGGCGTGCGTTACGGCGCACTGACAGCCGCAGCTGACGATCTAGAAATTATTATCTTGGGAGAATCGGGACATGGTGCTCGTCCCCATGAGGCAATTGATGCAATTTGGATTGCTGCGCAAGTCATCACTACACTCCAACAAGCAATTAGCCGGACACAGAACCCTTTACGTCCTGTAGTGTTGAGTATAGGGCAGATTAGTGGAGGCAGAGCGCCAAATGTGATTGCCGATCGAGTGCAGTTGTTGGGAACCGTGCGATCGCTCCATCCCGAAACTCGTGCTAATTTACCAAATTGGATTGAAAAAATTGTTGCTAGCGTCTGCAATTCCTACGGTGCCAAATACCAAGTGAATTATCGCCAGGGTGTACCCAGCGTTCAAAATGATTACTTTCTTACCCAATTGTTGCAATCAGGAGCAGAAGAAGCTTGGGGAAGCGATCGCGTGCAAGTCTTACCAGAGCCTTCCCTTGGTGCTGAAGATTTTTCCGTTTATTTAGAAAAAGCTCCCGGTTCTATGTTCCGCCTGGGTGTAGGTTTCACAGATAGAGTCATTAACTACCCATTACATCATCCTCAATTTGAAGTTGATGAATCTGCTATCATCACTGGTGTTGTGACTATGGCATACACAGCTTACAAATATTGGCAGGCAAACTAAACTTTAGTCTGTAAAATTTTAATCTAAAATTTATTCTTTGTTGACTCGTCATTTAAGAGGGAAAAGCACAGTTTTTCCTCTTCTAGCGGGTTTTTAACCATGAGTTAAATTAGGTAAAGTAAGATGAATTTTACCAGTAATTTCTATAACATAGACTACTAGAACTACACTGAAAAAATAAACAAAAGGTTTTTCATATCCAAGACTTTTAAATGATGGAGGATGTGAGCATGAGTGCAACAACCAAATTAAAAGATGTAGTGAAAGGAATTCTTCCAGAACGCATTGTTTGGCAAATACAAAGTCTTCTACATGAGATGGCAACTCGAAAGTTGCGCGGATTAGAGTTTCATTTAAACCATCCGGATCGGTTGGTACTTGAAGATAACATCATTCCTTACTTTGTTGCTCATAGTGAGTTCAATAAAATTCTTTTTGTAGGCTGTGAATGGTTCACAAAACCATACGAAAAATACTTTAAAAATAAAGAGTACTGGACAATAGAAATTGATCCTGGTAAAGCTAAATATGGTTCAAGAAAGCATCATATTATAGACCCACTCCAAAATCTCAGCCATCATGTTGAAGATAATTATTTTGATTTAATCTTTTACAATGGAGTATTTGGATTTGGAATCAATACGAAAGAGGATACAGAAGAATCATTTTGGCAGTGTTTTCAATGTTTGCGTCCCGGTGGAGTTTTAGTGTTTGGTTGGAATGATAAGCCTGAGTATAAACCTTTTCCTGTGATTGAAGAGTGTGAGAATTTAAAAAGGTTTCAACCTTATATCTTCCCTCCTTTTGCAGCTACAGAATATACAGTTGAGGACGATCGCTTTGAATATGGGCACAGATTTAACTTTTACACTAAACCCGTGACAGCGTAGGTACAGATAATAAGTGATGATACAAAAACTCCCAACACTGTGTGTCGGGAGTTACAATACAAACCCAGCAAGTGGCATTCAGCACTAAAATCACATTCGGATATTAAGATTCAGTAAATGAGGAAAAAAGCAAAGTATTTTTACCTTTTTCCTTTTCTAGCTGTGATTGCTTTCCGATGAGGAAAACAAAGCTCTATTACTTAGACGCTGCACCCTGTTTACCCAGTCTCTCTTGAATTTTCTGTTTGGCAGCTTTGAATTGAGTAGCTAGTTGTTCGCTTTGATCACTGCTTAAGTTATTGCGAATAGCAGCGAACATTGTGCTTTCTTCTTGACGAATATGATCGCCTACAGCATCCATTAGCTGTCTAACTTTATCTTTGAATTGAGATGAAGAGGGATCGTTAGCCTTAATTTCCTCTAACATCCGCTTCATTTCAGCTTGCTCGTCATACAATTCTTGAGTGTCACCTTCACCGTAGAAAGGACGTACTCTTGGGTATACGACTTCTTCTTCAGCTTCAGCGTGAGCAGTTAGATCCTTATAAATTTGACCGAAGTATTCTTGGATCTTTTGTGGATCGTTGCTTGCCAACAGCTCGGTGAACAGGGTATTTACCTTGTTGTGATCCAGGCGGATAACATCCTGGACATTCATATCACTTTTATCAGAGGTTTGGGTAACAGCACTACCGAATACACCGCTCAATGCTGCCATTGCATCTTGCACACGTCCCCAGATACCTTGATCTGCTTCTTGTCCTGTTAATTCACGAACACCCAAAACCTCTAAAATACCTTTGAGTTGCTCTTGGTGAGCACGGTTTTCAAAGTTAACAGTATTTAAAGGCCCGATCGCCATCATGACGTCAGCACCGACTTTTTGAGCCGCCTTATGAACTGTTAAGCCGGACATTACTTGTTGGTGCTTCAGCAATTCATGCTGAAATACTTTTTCGTATGTGTTTAATTCAGAGCCTTGCATCAATTGCTGAACTTTTTTAACCATCTCAGAAATGGTTTTGTCAGGCTCGGCTTGAATACCGTACTGCACATTCACAGTTTCCAGAATGCCCATATTTTTATTGTCATCATCGAGCATTTTCTGGATGCGATTGCGAATTTCGTTATCAGAAATCTCTTTCAAAAATTGTTGCTCATTGTTGATAATCAACTTTTGAATTTCTTTCATATCTGCCAACTTTTTGGCAATAGCAGTACGTTTAGTATCGTCTAAAGTTGTTACCATCTTTAGTTCTCCTCTAACAAACTTTAATTGTTTGTATTTTCAACACTTTCAAGGTTGACATATTGTTTCAGAGCACTCCATCTTTCTTTTGAGCGATAACCCCGAAACCAAGGATATAAAAATTTCAATTTTCAGGATAATTTTTACAAGCGAATCGCATTTATACTTTTAGATAGATAACTGCTAAAACGACACTCCACCGTCGGGTAGATAAATTTTTATTTTTGCTTTTCTAGATTGGCTTCAGGATATTTAAAGAGAGGAGATCCGATCATAATGTCAGAAAATCCTGGGCTAGGAGAGCAGGCGCTAAATAAAGCCGCAGAGTAGGCTTATCTAGCCAATTAGATGAAGTAGAAAATTTAGATGTAAATATCCAAGCTGAACCTTTAAATCTAGTTCAGGGGCAGGTAGAGGCAGTTTCTATTGAAGGTGAAGGTTTGGTAATGCAGCAGGATCTGCGCATGGAAGAACTAGATATGGATATTGATAGTGTTGCTATCAATCCTCTCAGTGCAGCTTTTGGCAAAATTGAACTAACCAAACCTACCCAAGGTAAGGCACGGGTAGTTTTAACCGAAGCAGATATCAACCGTGCTTTCAACTCCGAGTATGTCCGTTCTCAACTGCAAACTCAGAAAATTCATGTTAATGGCAAATTAACAACATTTGTCCCTCAAAATGTAGAATTTCGCCTACCTGGAGAAGATAAAGTAGCATTGGACGCTACCTTACTTTTACAAGAAAGCCAAGAAACGCAAAAAGTCGCATTTTCAGCAGTACCGCGTGTTAATGACAGTGGGCAAACAGTGACTTTAGAAAATGTCGAATATGGTGAAAATCAGGAAACATCTCCAGAACTGACAAAAGCTTTGGTAGATGCTACCAGCGAAATTTTGGATTTGAGAAACTTCGATTTAGAAGGCATGACTTTACGGGTTAAAAATTTAGAGGTGGAAGTAGGCAAACTCATACTGCAAGCCGAAGCTTATGTTGAGCAAATCCCTACGGCATAATGTACAGATTTGTTTACTTTGGTGCAATTAGTGACACCAATTTACGGATAAATTTTTGAAGTCCTTTATTACTCGGAGTCTAGAGAAATTATGGAAACTCAAGAAAGAAATACTACACCTTATCCCAATATTCCTGCTTTTTTAGAAAGTGATGATAGAGAATTTCGTGATACTGGTGTACCTAGTACTGTTGCGATCGCAGGGCATCCTATCCACCCCATTCTTGTTCAATTCCCAATAGCATTCCTTGTTGGAGCGCTGTTAAGCGATGTTGCCTTCTGGTTAACTGATGACACTTTCTGGGCACGAGCCTCTTATTGGCTTATACTCGGCGGCTTGGTAGGCGGTATCGCAGCAGCTCTAACTGGTATTCTCGACTTTTTGAGAATAGGAAGAGTTCGCAAACGCACTGCTGGCTGGGCACACTTAATTTTAAACGTAAGTGCCCTAGTGCTGACAATTATTAACTTGGTATTGCGCTGGGATAATCCAGTTATGCCCATCCTACCTTGGGGACTTGTACTCTCAGTTATCGTAGCCTCGCTTCTCGGTGTATCTGGATGGTATGGTGGCGAATTGGTTTATAGGCATAAAATTTCTGTCATTGGCAACGGTAGACCAGATAGTCCTTAAAGACAAGGGGACACGGAGACAAGGAGGCAAGGAGAGAAGACGTGAGTCGCGATCCTTCCCCTTGTCCCCCTATCCTCTTTCTTTGCGTCACCCTCCGGGTACTCTACGAGAAGACGCCCTCTGGGCGTCTACACCAGTCGCCCCAAGTCTAAGTTCTACCCCTTCAGGGAAGGCTTCGCCAGCGGATATGCTTTGCGAACGCCGCAAAGCGGTTCAACCCAAGGTGCTGGTTCACCGCATTTCAATGTCTCCGCGTCTTCCTCTCCTTGTAGTCTGGGTAGTTTATATGCCATCTTGTACCTACTACCTCATCTCTTTTCTATTACCATGCTGGTGTTAAAGAAAACACAAAATGTATTTATATTCTCCTCTCCCTGCTCATCGTTGTCACGATGGGCTTTTTCTTCAGGTACTACAATGGCCCAGCCAATCACTGGTTTAATGATTACGGAGCCGCTGTATTTTACACAAAGAAGTTATGCACAAAAAAGTCAAAGTTAAGCCAAATTCCAGAATTCAAAAAATCGAGGAGGAAGCCGACGGCAGTTTGACTGTACATCTAAAATCTCCCCCTATAGATGGTAAGGCTAATCAAGAGTTAATTAAAGTTTTGGCAGAGAAATTTAATGTGCCAAAAAATAGCATCATAATTAAATCTGGTTTTAATTCCCGGCAAAAGTTAATTGAAATTAATCCATAAATATTGTAACTCTAAAAGATTCATTAGCCAAAATCTCTAGGAGTTAATGGTTAATGACTAATGGTTAATTGTCTTTGACCACTTAATCAAATTCTCCGCTAGAACCTAGAGTATATATTAATTACTATCTCCTACTTCAACAAAAACTCGTTTCCTTACATAATCAGGAAACGAGTTTTTTATATTTATATGTGTTAAATACAATACTTAGATTCTTCAGTAATGCTAATATATTCCGGTTGTGCTTTTACTCTTTCAATCCAAGCTTGAATAGCAGGAAATTGTGTCAAATCAAACCCGCCTTCATCCGCTACATGAGTATACGCAAATAAGGCAATGTCTGCGATTGTATAACGTTCTCCAACAAAAAAATTATGAGTCTGCAAATAGCTTTCCATCAAGCTAAGTGCTGCATAACCAGATTTATGTTTTTGCTCTATTGCTTCTTTATATTGATCGCCTTTACCTAGTATACTGATCAAGAATCTGGATGTAGCAATAAAAGGCTCATGGCTGTTCTGTTCAAAGAATAACCACTGCAGCACTTGTGCTCGTAACAAGCGGTCATAAGGTAAAAATTCTGTCCCTTCACTTAGATAAATTAAGATGGCATTGGATTCTGCCAAGTATTTACCTGGTTCAATTTCTAACAACGGAATTTTTCCAGCTGGATTTTTGCTTAAAAATTCAGGCGTTCTAGACTCGCCTTTTAAGATATTAACCTCTACCCTCTCAAATGGCATACCAATTTGCGATAATAAAAGACGTATCTTGTAGCCATTACCTGAAGGTAAAAAATCGTACAAACGCAGCGTTTCCATGCCTATAAATTTTGAGGTTAAGGTTGAAATTAAACATAATGAATTAACATACAATAGATTTACAAAAAAACAAATAAAGAGAAGAAAAATTTTAGAAATGCTGTTTTTAACTGCACTAATAAAATCTCTAAAA
Organism: Chlorogloeopsis fritschii PCC 6912; assembly: GCF_000317285.1. Classification (GTDB taxonomy): domain Bacteria; phylum Cyanobacteriota; class Cyanobacteriia; order Cyanobacteriales; family Nostocaceae; genus Chlorogloeopsis; species Chlorogloeopsis fritschii. Next base: position 37,710 of record NZ_AJLN01000062.1, read on the forward strand.
AGTAAATTGATGAAAGTATTATTTTTAGCATTGATAAGTTTAATATCGCAATTGGTAGAGTATAAAAATCATGTGTGGAAGATTTACTTTAAGCGTTATTCCAGAGGTTTTAGCCCAAGCTTTCCAGATTGAACACGTTCCAGACATAGAGCCGCAATATAACATTGCACCTACGCAAATGGTGTGGACAGTTATATATAACTCCCAGAGTCACAAGCGTGAATTTGAGCGATCGCGTTGGGGATTGATTCCTTCATGGGCAAAAGATTCAAGTATGGGAGCTAAACTAATTAACGCCAGAGCAGAAACCGTAGCAGAAAAACCTGCTTTTCGCTCTGCTTTCAAGCGCCGACGTTGTTTGGTGGTGGCAGATGGCTTTTATGAATGGCAAAAGCAAGATGGTAAAAAACAGCCATACTATTTTCGCCTCCGAAATGGACAACCCTTTGGCTTTGCTGGATTATGGGAAGAGTGGGAATCTCCCCAAAAGCAACAGATTAAATCCTGTACAATTTTGACAACACAAGCCAACGATTTACTGCAACCGCTCCACGAGCGTATGCCAGTCATTCTTACCGAGCAGGATTACGATATGTGGCTAAATTGCCAAGTACAAGAACTAGAAGCATTACAGCAGCTATTACAGCCCTACCGATCCGAGGAAATGATTGGCTACCCCGTTAGCACCTTGGTTAACAATCCCAAGCACAACAGTTCGGAATGTATCATTGGGCTTAACACGGAGAATGCTCCTGCAAATCAGTTAAATTAGCTATTGAGCCATAAAGCACTAATCCAACAGCACTTTTAGTCATTAGCCGAACATCTATAGAGAGGCACCTATGCCAAGAACTCAGAAAAACGATAACTTTATCGATAAATCTTTTACAGTCATGGCGGATCTAATCTTGAAGCTCCTGCCAACGAATCAAAAAGCAAAAGAAGCCTTTGCTTATTACCGAGATGGGATGTCAGCGCAGTCAGAAGGTGAATATGCTGAAGCTCTAGACAACTACAGAGAAGCTTTAAAACTAGAGGAAGATTCGCAAGATCGGAGTTTTATTCTTTACAATATGGGTCTAATTCATGCTAGTAATGGCGAGCATGAACAGGCTTTAGAGTTATATCATCAAGCACTTGAATCTAATCCTCGTTTACCTCAAGCCTTGAACAACATCGCCGTCATTTATCACTACATGGGAGAAAAAGCCAAGGAAGCAGGAGACGAAGACGGAGGCGAAGCTTTGTTTGATAAAGCTGCTGATTATTGGATTAGAGCCATTCGCATGGCTCCCAATAACTACATCGAAGCCCAAAACTGGCTGAAAACTACAGGGCGGATGCAAATAGACGTATTCTTTTAGTCATTAGTCATTAGTCATTAGTTTATTCACTAGTGGCTATTGACTATTAGCCATTAACTATTAGCCATTTATAAACTATGATTGACCGTGAACAAGTACGTAAAGTAGCTCATTTGGCTCGTTTAGAGTTGACACCAGAAGAAGAAGAAAAATTCACCACTCAATTGGGAAGCATTCTCGATTATTTTGAGCAGTTGAGCGAACTGGATGTTAGCAATGTGCCACCGACAACACGGGCAATAGATGTCAGCAACGTAACACGCCCTGACAATTTACAACCTTACCCCGATCGCGAAGCTATTCTCCAAAGTTCACCACAACAAGAAGGCGAATTTTTCAAAGTGCCAAAAATCCTCAACGAAGAATAGTTAGTAGTTAGTAGTTAGTAGGGGAGCCAGTGCGATGGGGAGGCAGCGTGGTGGACGGGTTTCCCGGCATAAAGCGACTGCCGTCGGCTCCGCCGACTTGTAGCACCTGGCGTGCGGGTTTTGTTGATTAACTTTGGGTTAAAACCGACAATTTATCTTTTAAACCCGCCCGTATAGTAGTTAGTAGTTGGTAGTCTATTATCCACTATCCACTAATTACTCCTAAGATTGATGATTTCTCAACCAAAATGTAACTTAATGATTTAAATGGGCAATTGTCCCTCATTACCACATTAAAAGGACGCTCATTATGGGTTTGGGAATTCTCAAGGATGGTAAGTGGATATCCGAGCGGGAGCAAGAAGACTCAGAAGGTAAATTTATCCGCCCTTCAACCACTTTCCGCAACAAGATTACAGCTGATGGTTCAAGTGGGTTTAAAGCTGAACCGGGGCGCTATCACCTATATATATCTTGGGCTTGCCCTTGGGCGTGTCGTACTGCGATTTTGCGCCAGTTAAAAGGATTGCAAGAAGCGATCGCTCTATCGGTAGTTGCCCCAGAAATTCACGACAACGGTTGGGAATTCTCAGATGAACCAGGATCTATCCCCGATCCAGTAAATGGAGCAAATTATCTCTGGCAAATTTATTTGCAAGCCGATCCGAACTACAGTGGACGAGTAACTGTCCCAGTTTTATGGGATATACAAACTGGTACAATTGTCAATAATGAATCCCGCGAAATTATGCGGATGTTTGATACTGAATTCAATCATATTGCCACCCATGATATAGATTTTTACCCAGAAAAGTTGCAAAAAGTTGTTGATGAGACAATAGATGCCATTTATCAACCGATTAATAACGGTGTGTATCGAGCAGGGTTTGCAACTAAGCAATCGGCGTATGATGAAGCAGTAACAGAATTATTTGCAGCTCTCGATGATTGGGAAAAAGTATTGGGCAAGCAGCGCTATTTGTGTGGCAATCAAATTACTGAAGCGGATTGGTGTATGTTTACTACCCTATTCCGCTTCGATAGTGTTTATTATGTACACTTCAAATGCAACTTACGCCGTATAGTAGATTACCCCAACTTGTGGAATTACCTCAAAGACTTGTACCAACAACCAGGAGTCAAGGAAACTTGCAACCTGGATCACATTAAAAGACATTATTATCGTAGCCATCCTAAAGTTAATCCCACTCGCATTGTTCCGAAAGGGCCATTGATTGATTTTGATGCTCCACACAATCGCGATCGAGTTTTTGCACAATAAATGTTACACCCTAGCTGATGAAGTGCGTGATTTGAGAGTGTAGTTGTGCAAGTAAATTTTTAACACTACTTCAGCAGTTATGCCCAGACTATGCCATAATTGCTACATTTCCCGCGGCTTTGTGGGATAGATTATATTTGATGGTGTCAGGAATGGAAATATGGCAAATCCACGACTAGGGGGGAAGCTACTCTCATTTGCTTTTATTGGTTTTTGTTTTTGTGTAGGTATCGGTATAGGAGTTGTGATTCGCTATGGGCGATCGCAAGCAACAAACACACCTGACGTACCCAGCAATACTGCACCAGAACCTTACTATTTGCCAGATTCCAATTCACTGCCATATATCAAAGAGCCAACTTATACAGACTCCATCACCATCCAAGCAGTTGGGGATATTATTCCCGGTAAAAATTTTCCTGAGCAAAGACTGCCAAGCGATCGCACCAACCACTTCCAAAACCAGTAAGTATATACTTACAAAGAGCTAATATTTTCTTCGGTAACTTTGAAAGTAGCTTAACTAAATACCGATACACAGTGGATGATTTTAGAAGTCAAGCTAAACCCTAAGGGAGATTTAGTAGCAAGTAAAATTACTCCCGTGCATATAGAAAAATAATTCTTCATCAAATTTATTTGCTGGCGATAGTTTGTGGTGTCCAAGTGGGGCCGTCGCAACGTGGCCCATCTGGTGTCCAGATTAGCTTATCTAGACACATTTGCCGCGCAGCCATTGTCATTCCCCAAGCATGGTAGATGATATACTCGGTTTGACCATCTGGGCCAATAACGATTGAGTTATGTCCAGGCCCAAGAACACGACCAGGAATTGATCGCAGTACGCGCGGCCCCGCTTCGTTGCCCTCATCAGAGTAAGGCCCCATCACACTATCGGCAACTCCATAATCCACACCATAATTCTCACTTTCCCAACGTCCGCCGCTATAAAAACAGTAGTACCGACCTTCATGTTTGCGAACACAGGGGCCTTCCAAAGTATGCCAATCAAAAATTTCACCGTACATCAAACGGTCGGCTAGAAACCGCTGCCAATCCGAACGCGCACGCAAAACGACTTTGCCAACCCCAGAAAGCTTTGTCATACCTTGAAGTCGGTCTACGAAAAGCGCAGTACCAGCACGCACACTGCCCTCAGTGTCTAAAAAATCGCGGGCGTAGAACAGATACCACTGTCCATCATCATCGCGAAATGGGTGCGGGTCAATAGCAAAGGAACAAGACTTCGGATCTACTAACGGTTCTCCAACATCCTGATAAGGGCCTAATGGAGTATCGCTGGTAGCAACACGCAACTGATGATTCTTGTCCTCGTGCCCTACAGAGTAGTAGAGATAGAATTTGCCGTCGCAGTAAGCAACTTCGGGTGCCCAAAAATTATCACCAAGGGTAGGATCTGGTCGTAACAGAGCGTTACCAACAAAATGCCAACTTACAAAGTCGAGAGAGCGTAAAAGGGGAAAGACACGCTGTTTTTTAGTTGAGTCGGCGGTTTCGTCTACCTCTCCTTGAGCCTCAGCTGCACCAGTTCCAATCGCATAGTATACGCCTTGGTACTTCCAGACAAAGGGGTCGGCAAAATAACCTTCGTAGACTGGATTAGTGTAGGTGCGCGTCTGGATGACTGTTTCGGGTGTTGGCTCGATATGAGACATCATGAATTCTGTAGGTAATTCAACTGCAAAAGACAGTGCGATCGCGAGAAGGAGGATAAAGATAACAAATCTTCCTCGATTTTTCTTTCTTAATCCTCTATCTCTGTGTTTGCATCTTAGTACTTGAAGTTCACGTAAGTTTCAACTTTTTCCTTTGGCAATCGCTCCACCACCTGACATCGCAGCAACTGCTTTATCTTCTCTGGCAGGCTCTCATAGTAATCTCGCGGGAGAGTCAAATCCACTTTCGCCGTGTGCAACCAATGCATAACGTAGCCCATGACTATCATTGGTCTTGGCTGGGAAGTCCTATTTGGTGAACCTCGGTGCAGGGCCAAAGGTGTTCGGATCATCACATCACCTGGTTGCATATAAAAAGATTCCATCGGAATTTCGCCACTGGCAATCTTTGCTAGGCCCTGATCACGCGGTAAGACGTGGGTGCCACGGGCCATCTGGAATGGCCCATTCTCTGCTGTTACTTCAACTAGTGGAAAGTTGACCGCTAGGGCGTAGAGTGGGGTTACTACTCGATCCGAGAACAAGGGGCGAAAATCACGGTGGATTTCCTGATAGTCCGAGCCTTGCACTGGTATATCAGCTCCTAACTGAGCCATCACGTATTCTTGGGGGAAAATGCGATCAAGAATACCCAGAATTACTGGATTGGCGAAAACCTCTGTATTGGCAAACGGAGTAACCCAAGGCAACGTCAGATAATAGCGGGCAATTTCACGAGGAGCTAGCCCCCCTGGTTGGTTCTGACGCTCTCGCAATAACAAATCAAAAGCTTTTGCCCACTCATCAATCAGATTTCTCTCAAAAAGGCCACGAATTACACAAATTCCGTCTCGATTCAGCTCTTGCGCGAATCGATCTAGGTCGGTAGCTGTATAGTTAGCTATACCTCCCATACTTTGAAGCATTTTGTCATCCTTTCCAATTCATGATGTTAAAGTCGAATTTAAATCGGACTTACAACAGCATACTTTTACCATTGCTTGTTGATAATAGCGTATCAAACTTAAAATGAGCTTTTCGATTATGTTTCTTATTGGATAACTTCTCTGAAGCATCTACTCAGTATTGTCAGATTGATTCGCTTGTTCAAAGAAAACCTATGCTTTTATACCCTCACCCCAGTTTTGAAGGCTGAATCGTTATTATTATGGAAGCGTTTTATAAATATGATCCGAAAATATAGCCCAAACCTTCTAGGATTTGGGCTATAAGAACGAAGCCCGCCTGTGTGGGCTATATTAAGAAGTTCCTTAATAGATAAATGGGATTATGCCTTTGCTAGTCCAGCAATTTAGGCAAAGTATCACCGCCGCGATCGCACGCGTAAATTCTTCTGAAAACACTTCAAATCCTAACAAGATTAGCTAATACTAAACACTATAGATAATGCGTTTCAACTTTTAACGAAAATAATATCACACGTACTGCAATACCATAATTTTCGCCAATTCTTGAGTCGTTTCGGGTAAATTAGAAGGTTGTAAAATTCGACTACAAGCAATGTAGCAATGAAGACGATTGCAAAACTTGTGAGCAATGTTTTCAAATTCAGATTTGCCAAAAAAGGTATATTCAAGTAACTTCCTACAGGATAAACAAGTAAGAAAGAAATCACTAGCAGTAAAAGCCAACTGATTTTTTTATTCTGTGGTGGTGCTAGCTTGTCAGCTGAAAAAGAGCTACACATACCTTTAACAAAGAAACGATGAGTGCCTTGAAAATATATGTTATGTCTTAGCTCATCCCAGACTTTTGCTAAAGGACAAATTTTTTCAGATAAACAATTTGGACACAAATGATTGATATCCTCAGCACCCTGCGCTGAAAAGAAAGATTCAGAATGCTGTAAATACTTTTCGTCTTTAGTTGCAGATTTAATCTGTTTTCTGGAAATATTAATTTGTGATTTCATTTCCATTTTCCAATTTTTTAAGCTGTTGTTTTAACTTGGTTTTAAGTTCTTTAACTTGTACTTCCAGCTGCAATTTTAATGTTTCAATTTTAGGAGTAAGTATAGCTTTTGTTTGGTCATATGAATTTTTAGCTGTTTTTTTAACTTTCTTTTCAACTGAAACTACCCAGTTTTGAAGCTGAGAGTTTTTCAGCGTGTAACTAGGACAATTAATAATAATTTCCAACCCTTGTTTTAGTAGCTCGATTTTTTCTTTTTGTTGCTCAAATTTTTGTTTCATATTGCCAATATCAAAGCATAAATTTAGAGTCACTTCACCTGCTTGTTGAATATTTAAAGCATAAATTATTTTCTGCTGCTGTTGAAGTTTTTGTTCTAAAGCATCTAATTCCTGTTGCCAAGACTCTACACTAGTATTAAATTCAGGAAATTTCTGAGAGGCTTCAACTTGATTGAATTCAGGATGAATATTAATTGATATTGAGGAAACCTTTCGAGGTGAGGAAATTTTCCTATCTCTTGGATGAGAGACTTTATTCTCATCTTTGAACACTGAGTTAAATAATGTAGATGGCTCAACAACGACATCAGGTAAAACTACCCCACTTAATTTATTGAGAATTTCTCTCCCTTCAACTTCAATGTAAGCCCACCTACCATCAATCTGAACTGCTATTGATTGAATATTACTATCAAAATTATGTATTTGATAATCTTTCAATTGTCCATTAAGAATACATATATCAGAGCCATTAGAGCGAATTGTATTCCCGTAATATATTTCGATTAATTCTGGAATATAATTCTCAGGAAAATTAGGATTACCCCAAAAGTTAGCAGTATTAAAGATATCAGTTGATTGTTGTTCTGCAAAAACTGCTATCTCTGCTGGAAGCTGTGCAACCTGCTGTAAATCAAAATTTGAGAACCGATTTTTTTCATCCATTGGGAAACTCCTAAGAGGATGCCAGATTCAGTAAGAAGCTCTCACAAAAGTAGCCTGTCACAGTAGAACTCACAAATCGATTGGTCAATTACCTTGATTAGGTTTAATGATGACAAGATGACTTTATCTTGTCAGTCGGAAAAGTTCAGAAGTTAAGGTTGGAAAAAGTCGGATACCACGAGCTAATTCACTTCAATATATTCTCACAGCAGCCAAACTTCCTGTAAATACAAAGGGATTTGTTTTCTTACTAAATGAGTCGGGCGATCGCTTCATATGCTTTTGATGCGATATCTATTTTGAAAAAATCTGAACAGACGCGATTTATCGCGTCTCTACTCACATTCATAAATAATATATAGTGTATTTTCAGCCAATTTAAATGCTTTCACCCTCATTACTTGATAAATAAGTAAACAAGCCGACGTTTTCCAACTGCAACTCCCGACTTTATCCGACTGACAAGTCAAAACCAGATTGTCATGATTAGAGGAAAGAAAAGTCAACGAATATATTCAAGGCGGTAGTGAAATTCCGTCTAGCTAACTATAGCTAGCCCAGCTAGACAGGCTCTTGCAAATGACTTTTCTTAATTGCGTCTACTGTAATGGAGTTCAATATTATGGAATCCAAGTTGTTTACAGAACTATGCGATCGGCAACAAGAACTTATCTGTGGTGGTGGGCAACTCATAGCTGCTGATGAGTTTGACTACACAGATTTTGAATATCAAAATGTAAATCTTGCCAAGGTTATTGCTTCAGGTATTAATGGCTCCTTCATCACTAAGGAATTGTCAACTAACTTTGTCTTCACTAGTGCCTATGAAGAGCTGATGCTGGACTTTGAGCCTGCTGCTAATGGTGACAACGGCAATGGTAATGGCAATGGCAATGGCAATGGCAATGGTGGTTTTCCTCCCCTACCTACTCTCTAGCTTTCAGTCTTTCTGAAGATGCTCTTAGGAAGAGTTGTGAGGTTGGTGAAATTTGTTAAGCAACTGTACAAATTTCTCCTAAATGGATTCCAGAGCGTCTGATCGCGGAGTAAGTCTCTGGAGTTCCTGCCAGCTAATGTTTGCGTTTTATAAAATCTATCAACGAGGTAGAACAATGGAAACTAAACTTTTTGTAGAACTATCTGATAATCAACAAGAGCTTATCTGTGGTGGTGGTCAGCTTTTAAATCTTGACGAGTTTGACTATACAGATTTTGAGTATCAAACTCTGGATCTTTCCAAGACTATTGCTTCAGGTATTAATGGTTCCTTCATTACTAAGGAACTGTCAACTAACTTTGTCTTCACTAGTGCCTACGAAGACTTAATGTTAGATTTTGAGCCTACTGCTGTTGGCGGTAATGGCAATGGCAATGGTAATGGAAATGGTGATGAATAGATAGTCAAAATTTCTCACAAATCGATTCTAGAGCATCTTAATAAAAGAGTAAGTCTCTAGAATCTTTCCTGATAATATTTGCATTTTGCCAACATATCAATAAGATTTAGACTGTAGAAATTGTCGCTCGTTTGCAAGCGTACTTAATTAGTTCTGCAGGAGAAAAAAAATGAATTTAAAAGATATTCCTCTGTCATTAGAAGAACTTACAGATGAGACTGCCACTACTATATCGGGCGGAGTTGGGGTATTTGAGGGAGCGATTGTAATTCCTTGGGCACCGCCTAAGAATAAAGCAAAAGTTCCATTTGACTTATTCTCAAATGGTTCGGGCAAATCGAATCAAGCTGATGAGTCAGAGAATCCAGAAGAAACTATTCAGCAGGCAAGTGAGGATATAGAGCTTGGTCGAAATTGGGTTAAAACTGTCAAGAATGCATTCTAAAGATAAGATGCAACCTTTGAGTTTACGAAAACAAAAATAATTATTTAGGCAACTAGTTAAGTTATCTAAAAAAGCCAATTATTATCTGTTTTGAGGTATCAATATGTCTCTTTCAATAATTCTTTACCCAGAGTTATTAATGGAGTTGTCTGAAGAACAACAGGAAATTATAGCTGGTGGTGAAGTCGTGATTGTCAAGGAATATAATGAAGAACGTACATACGAAGATTCATCACAAACAGATTCATCTTCAACACCAACAGCTACAGCCACAGCAGAAGAAGAAGAAGAAAGCTGCTCCTGCTTTCCCTTTAACAATTTTCCCACCTTAATGTCACCTTTTAGAGCTAATGGTCGTGTTGCTCCTAGAAGAAGGTCGCTATTTTGATAGGTTGCCTTTTATTTCCCCAGATTATTTTTTGAATTCAATGTTTATGTGAGCAGCAAAAGAGAAAAGTAAGGGAGTAAATCTTTAGTCTTCCCAAACATTTTTTAGTTCACAATGACTAACATTTATTATCCAAACCAGCCTTCTGTTCTCAATCCAGACCAACTCCAACTTCCTCCAGTTCAAGGAGATGAGTTTCTTCCCCGGATTGGTTTCTGGGCAATCATCGGGGGGCTTTTTATGGTTGGTACTTTTGGAGCAGCTGTTTCAGTATCGGCTGTTCTTAATTACAATGTAGCTGTTAAAGTTCCGGCAACCATTCGTTTTGCTGGAGAACTGCGTCTAATTCAGTCTGCGATCGAAGGAAGCGTTGACAAAATAGAGGTTGGAGAAAATCAGATTGTTGAACAAGGGGAAGCCATTGCTCGTCTGAATGACTCCGAACTCCAGATTAAAAAAAGCCAACTGCAAGAGAGTATTCGGCAGATGTGGCTGCAGTTAGACCGTGTAGATGCTCAGATTGGAAGTTTAGATGCCCAGCTTGTAGCTCAATCCCATTTCTTGAAACGAACCCTCGCTTCTGCTCAAGCAGATTTGGCGAATAGCCAACGCAACTATCGAGATTTGCAAGTGACGACAGAAGCCGATCTAGCAGAAGCTGAAGTTGCTTTAAAGGTTGCTACGGCACAGTGGAGACGATTGCATCAGGAAAATGAATTAGAGGCAACCTTGCATGAAGCTGAGGCTAATTTAAAGATTGCCAAGACCCAGCGAGACCGATTAAAGCAGATATTAGCATCGGGGGCTATTTCTCAAAATTTATTTGAAGAAAAAGAACAGGCTGTGAAGGCTGCAGAGGCGAAACTTTCACAGACTAAAGCCTCTGTGAAAAAGCTTTTTGAGGAAAAAGAACAGGCTGTTGAGATTGCAAAAGCAAGGTTAACAAAAGCAAAAACGTCACTCAACCCCAGCAATGCAATTGTAGTCGTGGCGATGGAACGAATTGGTTTAGAGTGGGCTAAAGGTCAGGCAACTTTAGCAGCCTTAAACAAGGAGCGAGAGAACCTGATTGAAGGGCGCATTGAGTTACAAAAGCATTTAGGCCAAATTCAGAAAGAACTAATACAAATAGAAACTAACTTAAAACAGACGATTATTCGAGCACCAATAGCAGGCACACTACTGCAACTAAAGCTTCGCAACCCAGAGCAAGTTGTCCAACCAGGGGAAGCGATCGCCTATATCGCTCCTATAAATACCCCATTACTTATTGAAGCTCAAGTCCCAGCTCAAGATATTGACAACGTCAAACCCGGACAAAAAGTCAAAATGCAAGTCTCCGCTTGTCCTTACACTGACTTTGGCACGCTCCAAGGCACCGTCAAAACAGTCGCTCCAGATGCTTTACCCTCCACTAGTACTAAAAATGATGTACCTGCTACACCCACTGCCTATAAAGTGACTATTCAACCCCAAACTAACTTTGTTGGAGATGCAAAACGCCAATGTCTGTTGCAAGCGGGTATGGAGGGGAGAGCCGACATTATTTCCCGTCAGGAGACAGTTTTGAAGTTCCTTCTCAGAAAAACCAGATTGATGGTAGATCTGTAACGCCAATTCTGAGTTTGTTGAGGTAAGCTTTATGATTCAGTTGCTTAACTCTCGCAACGGTTATAAATGTGTCTTACAGGCTAGTGAGGAAGACTGTGGGGCAGCGTGCGTAGCTTCGATTGCAAAATATTATGGACAAACGATCGCTCTCAACCGCAGTCGGGAAGCTGTTGGCACAGGGCAATTGGGAACTACTCTCCTTGGCTTGAAGCGAGGTATGGAAAGCCTGGGTTTCAATGCTCGCTCTGTCAAAGCTGTTCCAGAATTTGTCGATCGCGTTCAAGAAGTACCTTTGCCGGCGATCGTCCACTGGCGGGGGAATCACTGGGTTGTGCTGTACGGCAAGCGGGGCAAAAAGTACGCGATCGCCGATCCAGCAGTGGGCATCCGCTATCTCAAACGCCAGGAGTTTATTGCCTCGTGGAATGGAATTATGCTTCTGGTAGAACCAGATCCAGAGCGCTTTTTCGTTCAACCTCAAGATGAACAAAAAAGTGGTTTTGGCAGGTTTCTAAGGCGAGTCTGGCCTTACCGAGGACTACTGGCAGAGGCATTGCTGATCAATATTGTTTTGGGACTCCTTGCCTTAGGAAACCCAGTCTTGATCCAACTTCTGACTGACGATGTTTTGGTGCGCCAAGATACTCAACTACTGACTGTGGTGATAGTAGCTGTCATTCTCATGACTCTCTTTAGCAGTACCTTGCGACTGTTACAAGCTACGATGATTTCTCACTTTGGTCAGCGGTTACAGCTAGGATTGGTCTTAGAGTTTGGTCGCAAGCTCCTCCAACTGCCCTTGACTTTCTACGAAACCCGTCGCAGCGGCGAGATTACCAGCCGCTTGCGTGATATCAATGAAATTAATCAGTTAGTTTCCCAAGTCGTAATCTTGCTACCCAGCCAGTTTTTTGTGGCGGTGGTGTCTTTTGGTTTCATGCTGTTCTACAGTTGGAAACTCACCCTTGCGGTAATCACAATCGCAGGAGTGATGGCTCTCACCAACCTGCCATTTCTGCCCGTGCTGCGGCAAAAGACCCGTCAACTGTTGGTTTTAGCAGCAGAAAATCAAGGGGTTTTGGTTGAAACTTTTAAAGGCGCTCAGGTTGTCAAAACCACAAATGCTGCTCCTCAATTTTGGGACGAATTCCAAAGCCGCTTTGGTCGTCTGGCAAATGTTACATATAGTACTATACAAATCAGTATTATTAATGGGACATTTTCACAATTTGTCGGTGGCATTGGTGGTGTGATTTTACTCGGATTGGGAAGCACACTAGTCATTTCTAAGGAATTTAGTATCGGGCAGTTACTAGCTTTTAATGTTTTACAGGGTAATGTTTTGGTATTTTTAGGCACTATACTAGGCTTAACAGACGAGTATTTTCGCGCCCAAACAGCCGTCAATCGACTAGTAGAAGTTATAGATGCTACTCCTGAAACTTTAGGGGAGATTCAAAAGCCTTTTGCCATCATCCCAGGAGATGCCGACATCTGCTGTACCAATATTAACTTTCATCATGCGGGTCGAGTCGATCTGCTCAATGATTTTTCCCTTACACTTCCTGGTGGGAAAGTGATCGCCTTAATTGGCAAGTCTGGCTGTGGCAAAAGTACCTTGGCAAAGCTAATTGCCGGTCTTTATCAGCCCCAATCTGGCAATATTAGGATTGGCTTTTACAATATGCAGGATCTTGCTCTGGAATGCCTGCGACAACAAATTGTCTACGTGCCCCAAGAACCGCATTTTTGGAGTCGTTCAATTCTGGAGAACTTCCGCTTGGGAAGTCCCTATATTTCCTTTGAAGAGATTGTCAAAGCCTGCCAAATTGCCGATGCTGATAGCTTTATCAGTCAATTGCCCAACAACTATCAAACTGTTCTCGGAGAGTTTGGGGCGAATCTTTCTGGAGGACAACGCCAAAGATTAGCGATCGCCAGAGCCATTGTCAGTGATCCGCCCATCCTCATCATGGATGAATCAACGGCGAGTTTAGATCCTGTCAGTGAAGCTCAAATCCTAGAGCGGCTCTTAGCCCATCGCCAAGGTAAAACCACAATTTTAATTACACACCGACCTAGAGTCATCAATTACTGTGATTGGGTTGTTCTCCTAGAGCAGGGGCGATTGAAACTACAAGGCGCGCGACTGGAACTACAATCTGTTCCAGGTGATCATTTAAAATTCTTAACTCCTTAAATGTTGAGAAATTATGTTCAATTCTGTATTGTTCAAGTCCTAAGGTACGATCAAGATATTGCTCTCATGTCGCAATTATTTTGCTAGCATCCGCTGTCTTTGCGTCGATAAATTTTTGTATACCTAAAATGGCAGCGTTAAGGCGATGGTGCGACGTACCCGCCAGAGGCGATCGCTGCTGTCTTTCTATATCTTTAATTAAGGTAACCACCGTTTCCTGAGAGCGGTTATAGCTTACTCGCTACAGACGCCAAGGAAAGCGTCTGCAAAGCACCAGAGAAAACATGATGATGTCAGAGAGCAACTCCTTAATCACCTTTGAGCCTACTTCAGATGATAGCTGTAGGGAGGTTTTTTCTCGGTCTCCTATTCTATCAAGTTCTGACGTAGGCTGGAACAGCATCGATCTTAGTTACCATCTTTTGCCTGCTGCTCATGAAACTCCTGAATTTTTTAATACCCGGCATATGGTGGTGATTCAAACCCCAGTTTTGTCTTTAGTAAAATTAGAACGGAAACTTAACAATCGCTGGAGAAACGAATCTTTTAAGCAAGGCGACTCAATTGTCTACCCAGCCAACGTTCCTCGCCTCGAACGTTGGCATCACAAAGCAAGAAAGGAATGGGGTTCGATTAATTTGTGTTTTGAACCCAATCTTGTGGCAACAATTGCTCGTGAAGTAGTCGATCCGGATCGCGTCGAACTGATTTCCCCAGCGCCCCAGCCCGATCCTCTGATCGAGCATATTGGCTTAACCCTGAAAACCGAATTAGAATCAGATGCGGCTGGCAGTTATCTTTATGCTGAATCAGCGGCTACACTTTTGAGCGTGCATCTGCTCAAAAAGTATTCTACCCTTCAACCCAATTTGCCAGAGTACCAAGATGGATTGCCTCAGCACTATCTCAAGCAAGTAATCGACTACATTCATGCCCACCTTGACGAGAATATCAGGTTGGCTGAATTGGCAAATCTCGCGAATATGAGCCAGTATTACTTCTGCCGCCTGTTCAAGCAATCAATGGGTATTTCTCCCCACCATTATTTGATTCAACAACGGGTGGAGCGGGCAAAGCAGTTATTGAAATTGCAAGGGTGGACAATAGCTGACATTGCTCTAGAATGTGGATTTTACAATCAAACTCACCTGACTAAACACTTCCGACAAATGACTGGAACCACTCCTAAAGCTTATGCGATCGCTTGTCGTTAAAGGTAACGGAGAATGGGGACAGGGGACAGGGAACAGGGGACAGGGAACAGGGGACAGGGAACAGGGGATAGGGGATAGGGAACAGGGAATAGGGAATAGGGGATAGGGGACAGGGAACAGGAGACGGTATAAAGAATGTATAATTAATTTTGTTGAAGTACTTATGTAGTAAAAATTAGAATTCCCTTCGGGTATCTATACATACACCCGGAGGACTGTAAAACTGATTTAGCAACGTTTTGTAGACTTAATTTATCAAGAAAGAATATTCTGGATTCTGGCTCCTGGCTTGTGGATTCTTCTTCAATTTTTATTTTTTTGCTGAAACGTCAGGCTAAACGCCAACTAACTCCGATTACACTACTCACACGCCATGAATGGCTATCCATCAAGGGCACTAATGTCTTTTGAAAGGCTCAATCAAATCAACGACTATCGACAGTTGGGTAACACTAATTTATACGTTTCGCCATTCTGTTTGGGTACCATGAGCTTTGGTACTGATTGGGGCTGGGGAGCCGACAGAGCCGAGAGCTATAGAATGTTTAGCCTCTACGTCGAACGAGGGGGAAACTTTATCGACACTGCCAACCACTATACTAATGGCACCAGCGAAACCTTTTTGGGAGAATTCATCGGCAATCTTCGAGATCGGTTAATTGTTGGTACCCACTATAGTGTTTTCACCCAGCGTGGAGATGCCAATTCTAGTGAAGATCGCCTCAGAAAAATGGTTCAGTCACTGGAAACGAGCCTCAGACGCCTGCGAACTGATTACATCGACATCTACTGGATTCACCACTGGGTATTTGGAACCCCAATTGAAGATGTGATGCGAGTACTGGATCAGGTAGTGCGATCAGGCAAAATTCTCTATGTGGGCGTGTCGAATACTCCTGCCTGGAAAATTGCTCAAGGGAATGCGATCGCTCAACTGCGTGGTTGGAGTCCTTTTATTGGCGTGCAAGTGGAATACAACTTAATTAACCGCATGGCAGAACGAGACATTATTCCCATGGCTAATGATTTACAGATGGGTTTTGTGGCAACCTCTCCCTTAGCTGGGGGTATCCTAACTGGAAAATACAACCAACTCGCCCTCGCCAGACAAATCTCTGTTTCTGAAATGCTTGCGCGTATTGATTGTACAACTGCTCGCGCATCATTGAATCAAGAAATTGGACGACTAAATCTGCATAACTTAGCAATTTCGCTCGAATTGATGGAAATTGCTCGTCAAATCGACCGTTCACCTGCTCAAGTTGCTTTGAACTGGCTTTTGCAACAGTCCGACATTACTAGCACTATCTTGGGCGCTCGTACCAGTCAGCAACTAGAAGAAAACTTAGGTTCCGTGGAGTTTCAACTGGATATGACACAAATTGCTGATGTAGATGCAATTAATCCGACTGATTCAGGTATGCTCTATGGTGATACTGTATACTCAGAAGTTCAAGACATCCTCTTAGAATCAGCCCGTGTTGTTGACTTGAATCATTAACGCGCTAAAATTCGTTTTGTCATATACTCCATAACCATTGGCTGGAGTGTAAAGCCGTCTGAAGTATTTTCAATTAGCGATCGCTGCCTTAGAGTTCTCAGAGCTTCTGGCAAGTTAGCTCCTGAGCCGGAGAGGAAGATTTTCTCTTGCAACTGGGGAATGCCAACAGGTTTACCGTTCCTTGATAGCCAACACATAATTTCTCGCTCTAAAGTTGGCAAGCGATTAAATTGTTGGTCTAATAAATTCCAAAGCTCATCAAAAACCAAAATTCCTTGCCTTAAATATTCTAAAAATTCCGAGAGATTCCCATCAAATAACTCTTGAATTCCTGCCGCCACAATCTTGAGAGCAAGAGGATTGCCTCCATAATAATCAATTAAGGCTCTCCATTCTTCGTCAGTTCCACAAAAAGTTCCCTTGGCTCTCAAAATTTCCCGTGCTGCTTCAAATTGCATCCCCTTCAATTGTAAGCAGCGTACAGGCAGGGTTTCTCCCTCTTCAGCCGCTAATCCTTCGGGTTTTTCGCGAGTCGTGAGCAGCAAGC
Organism: Chlorogloeopsis fritschii PCC 6912; assembly: GCF_000317285.1. Lineage (GTDB taxonomy): Bacteria > Cyanobacteriota > Cyanobacteriia > Cyanobacteriales > Nostocaceae > Chlorogloeopsis > Chlorogloeopsis fritschii. The sequence continues at coordinate 54,582 of NZ_AJLN01000062.1, forward strand.
AGCTCTGATGATTGCTCTTTCCTATACATAGGAATAACTGACTATAGCCTTCATATCCCTCTCGATAACAACCAGTGCGTTCACCACTTTGCAGAATTGATTCGGCACCATCTAGAACTAACAAGCAGCGGGAGGCACGCAACCATTCTAGTAAAAGTAAAATTCTGCGATCGCAAGAACTTGGTAAATGATCACTAGGTTCGCTGCTGAGAGATTGGAGAAGGGTAGGCAAAGTTTCTTCTAAGAAAGGAGCATTGTGGAGACTGCGCCAAATAAGTCCCTCAAATTTGTCTTGAACCAACTCAGCCAGCTTTGCTGCTAGAGCCGTTTTACCTATCCCACCCATGCCCTGAAGTGTCACTAAGCGACAGCGATCTTGAACAATCCATTGCTCAAGAGTGGTTAGTTCTTGATTGCGCCCATAGAAAGTTGAAACATCAGGAGCATCGCCCCAATCGAGATGTTGCTTTGTTGGTTCTGTTTTCTGTTTTTCTCTCCAGTGGGGAGGTAAATCTTCAGCGTTCTGCATACGTCGTTCTAGTACTGCCTTAAAGTTTTTTTTCCCTACTCTTTCCCCTAATTCCTCAGAAAGTTGCTGCCATAAACTTGCTGCTACATCCTTAATATGTCCCTCAGAACAGTGAATAGCTTCAGCTATGTCTTCATATTTCCTGTCTTCCCAAGCACCCTTCAAGATATCTCTTTGTAAACTATTTAGAGTCTTACCTTGCTTTGCTGAAATTATCGATTCGGCAAATTTCAATGCTGGAGAACTATAAATAACCTCGGCAATATCTTCATATTTTTGATCTTCCCAAGCATTCTTCAACATTTGCCTTTGTAAAATGTTCAAAGGTTTGCCCTGTCTAGCTAAGGTTGTTGACTCAAAAAGGGTTAAATCCCGATCTGGTTGGTGTGGGCGATTTTTATCGAGTGAATTGTGCTGAACATACATAAATTCAATCAGCTTTGATTAAGATTGAACACAATATTATTTCTTAAATAGCGGTCAAGAGCACTATTTAAGTCTGGATGTGCTGTCATAGTTAGTGACCAATCTCAAAAAAGTCACAAACTACTGACTATTCCAGGTTGAATTTTTAGTAGCAATGTTAATAAAGCGACAATAAATTGCAACGGTTGTTTTTACACTTTGACTTTTGGAATTTGAATACACCACAGGGAAATCCACTACCCAAATTTTTTATTATTGTTGGGTTCCACTTCGTACTACTTTGTAAAAGCAAGATATAATCAAATCTATAATCAAGATGGCATCCGCATTTGTGCCATTTTAACTTTCTTGCGAGCGCAAAACATCAAAAAATGATAGAGATGTTTCTCTAGCAAAAATCATCAACACCTAATAGTCAATAGAAGGAAAATCTCACAACCAAAGATGAAATTACCTCTTTCTGCTCTCCTTGCCTGTTATTTATTTTCAGCGAGAAAAAAAGTTGTAAAACAAAGGGTTTAGAGTTTAAAATTTGTACATTATAGGCAAAGTTTTTTATTAGCTCAGAGTACAGCAGTTCACAGTTTGCAACAGTCTGTAAGCAGCAGCCCTGTAACAACAACAAAAGCCTCTGGCTAACCCACTGGAATGGGACAAGATATCGGATTAGGGTAAAGGTAATAGAAGCAGTGAGAATTTCTAGATTTTTCTGAGATAGAGATTAAAAGCCAATTTTTATGGTCTAAACTCAAGATTAAATACTTATCCAACAAATTTCTCAGAGATTCTTGCTATTTTTACTACCTTCTTTACGATATTCTTGCGATTGGCAGTGAATGAATTTTTCTTTTCCCCTATTCTCACCCAGCAGTAAACAAGAGTTTCCGATTCAACTTGCAAAAAGCTGGGCTAGAACGCGTTTGCTTGAGACCCTGAGTGAATATTAACACTCATTTTTCGGCAGTATATATAGAAAATTGGCAGAAATTGTCACTAGATTTGGTCGTATCCTGTTACCTAGTTCCCATCCTCCCAGCTTACCTAGTAGTCTGGCAAGGCAACTTTCCCAGCCTCTCAGTTAACCTAGTTCCCAGCCTCTAGGCTGGAAACTAGTGAATTTATGCTTTCACGCTCAAGGTTTGTGGATTTAAAACCCGATTTAATTTACCACTGCTATAACCTTCTAAATCTAGAGTGACGTACATAAAACCAAACTCTTGAAATGCAGACACCACTGTTTGTAAGTCTGTATTCAACACAAAATCTTTAATTTGTTCTGGCGGCAATTCAATCCGAGCCGTATCACCTTGCGATCGCACGCGCAAATTCTGCCAACCTAACTTACGCAAGTAAATTTCTGCTCTGCCCACACGTTGCAATTTAGCAACAGTAATCTCTTCTCCGTAGGGAAAACGGGAACTCAGACAAGGTTGAGCGGGTTTATCCCACCAAGATAAACCCAGTTGCAAAGAAAGCTCGCGAACTTCCATTTTGCTAATGCCAACTTCTGCTAGAGGCGATCGCGCACCTCTTTCTTTTGCTGCCTGAATTCCGGGACGATAATCGTGCATATCATCAGCATTGACGCCATCTACCACATAGGGATAGCCCATCTTCTGCGCCAAGGGTTTGAGAGTATCGTGTAATTCGCTCTTACAGAAATAGCAACGGTTAACAGGGTTGGCAGTGTAATTGGGATTTTCCATCTCGTGTGTCTCAATAATTTGATGAGGAATCCCAATTGTTGCTGCTTGCAGGGAGGCATCTTCTAATTCTTCCGGCAACAGGCTTGGTGAAACAGCTGTCACAGCCAAAGCGCGATCGCCCAACACATCATAAGCAATCTTGGCAACCAAAGTACTATCCACACCGCCAGAATAGGCAATTAGAGCTTGCTCCATTTCTGCAAATATGGCTTTTAGTTGCTCAAGTTTTTCTGTTAGCATCATTTTCCCATCCAGCCAAATCTTGCACCCTACAAATTAAATTTTAGTGGTTAGTCATTGGTCATTGGTTAGTAGTTAGTGGATAGTGGTTAGTGGTTAGTAGTATTATCCCCCCCTGCTCCCCTGCTCCTGGTGCTTCTTTCCTAATCCCTTGTCCCCTAGCCCCTAGCCTCTAGTCTCTAGCCCCTAGCCTCTATTTCCCGCTCAAATCCTCACTTTACCATTACTATCAACACTTGCCGTCGCTGTTTGAGTGCGCTTTGAGGCGTTGCCACCGGATATGTCGTGTAATAATCCCATCAGCGCAGGTACTACTGTCGGTGTGAGGATGGTAGAAAATGCCAAACCACCTGTGAGTACAATACCTAAACCTTGATATAACTCAGAACCTTGTCCTGGTAAAATTGCCAAGGGCAACATCCCCAGTACGCTGGTGCCGGCTGACATGAAAATCGCACGCAGGCGGTCGTTGGTGGCGTTGTACAATGAAGCATCAAAGTCTTCACCTGCTTCTTGGAGTTGTAAGGCACGGTCAACAAGTAGAATCGCGTTATTGACAACCACACCAGTCAGAATCACAAATCCCAACGCCGTAATCATATCCAGAGGCACGTTCATGCCCAGAATACGATTGGCAAGCACCAAACTTAAAAGGGCACCACTCATCCCCATCGGTAATGTTGCCATAATCACCAATGGGTAGAGGAACGATTTATAAAGTGCAACCAACAGCAGATAAGTAACTAACACCGAGAGTACAAAAGCTGTAGCTAATTGCGAAACTGTGGTTGCCAATTGATCGGCTGAACCAGATAATTCTAGGCGATCGCTCCCAGACAGGTTAGCACGCAGGGGAGCCAGAATTTCATTTTCGGTACGTTCTACCAGTGTTCCCAAGGGTGCATCGGGTGCTAGGGCAGCAGTGAGGGTGATGGAACGCTCTAAGTTAACGTGATTGATAACATCTGCTCCAGTAGTTTCACGTACTTCTGCTACGTCTTGTAGTTGTACTTGTCTGCCCTGGCTATACAACGGTAGCTGACGCAATTGTTCGGGCGTTTCCACAAAGGTATTTTTTAATTCTACGGAAACATCCAGTTCCTCTTTCCCATCGATGTAATCGGAGGCGATACGTCCACCCAGCGCCGCTTCTACCATTTCGCCTATTTCTGCTTCTGAAAGTCCAACTTCCGCAAGACGTTCTCGGATGGGAATCACTTGCAGTTCTCCTGCCCCCGCAACGAAGTTAGAACGCACACTACGCACACCAGGTAAAGCCCGGATCTTGGCAGAAATTTCCTTCTCTAGCTTGCTCAACTCATCCAAATTTGCCCCAATAATATCAACCTCAAACTCCTTACCCGGATCGCGGAAAATGGAGAGGCGGGTAGGTATGATGAACCGATAGCCAGCAAAATCATTACTCTTGGCTCGCATCTTGTCCACCATGTCGGCAAGCCCGGTGGTAGTAGCAAATTCTGGTTTGAGAATTGTCGCAACACCGCGAATTCCCCCCGGACGGTCAATATACATAATACGATCAACTTCGGGCTGCGATCGCAAAAACGCTTGCAGTGGTTCTGACTGGCGGATCGCTTCCGGAATGCTGGTTCCGGGTAAGGGTTCTGCCCGCCAAAGCACAAGGTTACGGTTGCCTTCTGGTAGGTAGTCGGCAGGAGGCAGGAGGAATATACTGATAATAAGCAAAGTAACAGGTATCGAAAGAATCAATAGTCTGCGCCCGACTCGCTTCCTTCCCAGCGACCAACTCACGGTAGCAGCGAGGAAGTTTTCCAATTTGCCTTGAAAATATCGGAATGTGGCAGATGACCTAGCAACAGCACGTTCTAACCAGTTCCCACCTCGATAATTTCCTCCTTGTAACATTTGTATTGCTTCCGATTGCTTGAGAAAAAGTCCAGATAGCATCGGCACTAAAGTCAATGCCGCAAAGAGGGAGAACAGCGAAGATGCAGAAAGAGCGATCGCCATATCTGCATACAACTGTCCTGCTTCCCCCGTCACCATAATCAGGGGCACAAACACCACTACATTCGTCAGTGTCGAACCCAACATAGCACCCCAAACTTCCTGCGTACCCTCAATTGCGGCATTTAAGGCACTTTTACCCTGTTGCATATGGGTGAAAATATTTTCAATCACCACAATAGCGTTATCTACTACCATCCCCACTGCAAACGCCAACCCTGCCAAACTGATGATGTTCAGTGTTCTGCCTAACGCTGCCATGACTATAAACACCATGACTAGGGTTGTGGGAATCGTCAGCGCTACAACAGCCACTGTCCGCATCGAACCCAGAAACAAGATTAAGACAATTGTTGCTAACAGCGCTCCGGTAACTAAGTTTCCTTGTACGAACGATACCGACTGGTTGATATATTCACTTTCGTCATAGTTATAAGCAAAGCGAATGCCCTCATTACGCTTATCGAATTCAGATTGCAGCTCGGTAATTGCGGCTCGGATACCCTTTGCCACCTCCGGCACATTCGCCCCAATTTGACGAATCACACCCACAGCAACCGCAGGTGTACCATTAAACATCAGGGCGCTATCTTGGGGTTTGCGCCCCATTGCCACTTCCGCCACATCTCGCAGATACACAGTCCCAGCCTCATCCCTTCTGAGGATAAACCCTTCGATTTGCTTGATGTCTTGCGAGCGGCTTACTGTCCGCACTCGATATTCGCGTCGCCCCAATACTAAAGGCCCGCCCCTAATGTCACGGTTATTTTCCCGCAAGACTCGCACAACATCGCCAATAGTGAGGTTGCGATCGGAAAGAGCTTTCGGATCAATCCGTACTTCTACTTCTCGTTCTTGTCCACCAACAATCAGAAATTGTCCCACACCTGCCACCCGCCGCAAACGCGGTACTACAACCTCTTCTGCCAAATCTCGATAACGATTCGGATCGGCTTGAAAGTTGTCTTTGGTAGCAAAGGGAATCCACATCATCGGCGAACTATTACCGCCTACCAGTTCGACATCCGACTCTTGAGCTTCCTCTGGCAGACTTGGAACTTGCTGCAAACGGTTGATGACATCCAATAAACGGCCTTCTAAATTTGTACCGTCGGCAAACTCTAAAGTAATACTGCTGCGTCCATTACGGGAAGTGCTGGTAATTTCCTGCACGCCCAGCACTTCTTCCATTCGTTCTTCAATCGGACGGGTAATTAAGTCTTCCACTTCAGTTGGACTTGCACCAGGGTAAGGAGTAGTGATCGTAATTTCCGGGCGATCGCCTCCTGGTTGCAATTCCAAGGGCATTCTTAACAGCGAAAAAATCCCCAATAAAGCTAGCAAGCAAAATAAAACAAATGTGCCGTGCCGCCAGCGAACAGCAGTTTGGATGAAATTCATAATAATTTTTAGATTTACGTTTAATGTGAATTCAACAGAAAAAGCTGGTTGTAACCTAGCCCAATTGTTTTTGGGGAAGCGAACACAGATGGACACAGATGAACACAGATAAATCATCGGTGTCCATCTGTGTTTATCTGTGGTCGATTTTCCAAACCTGATTTTTGCCAATGGTTTTTAATTCACATCAGGCATAATTTTGAAGTATTACTAGCAGTACTGGATTATTTCTCCAAAACTTTCACTGCCGCCCCATCAGATAAACCATCACCACCGCGCAAAACTATCCGTTCTCCCGCCCGTAACTGTGGGTGAGAAATAGCTACATTTCTACCCATGTCAGCAATCATTTCCACTTCTAACTGTCTGGCTTTACCATTAGCAACAGTAAAGACAAGCCACTGATTTTGTCGCCTTGTCAGGGCATCACGGGAGACAACAAAGCTGGATTGATTGGATGGCATGATCAGATTGCCTGCGATCGCCATCCCCGGTAACAATCCTTGGGGGGGGTTATTTAACTGCACTCGCACTCGCTGCCGTCTAGATGCTGCTTCTGCAGCTGGAACTACTGCTGTTATTTTTGTCCGTCCTTTCCATTGTGGCAATGCCCGCGCCGTTAGTTCTATCAGCATTCCTGGGGTAACTCTACCGCTAAGTTCTTCTGGTAGCTCTAGAAAAATATCTAAAGCATTGCCCGACACCAATGTCACAATTTGATCGGAATCTTGCACCAGATCGCCGCGACTGATGTGGCGTGCTTGCACAACTCCAGATTCCAAAGAAAGAATCCGAGTGCGTTGTTGTGCTAATTTTGCCTGATTTAACGCTGCTTCTGCTGCTGCTACGTTAGCTTTTTGGGCTGCTATTTCTTCTTTGATTGGCCCTGCTTTTGCCTCTGCTAAAGCTGCTTGGGTTGCTAGTTTTTGTCCTCGCGCTTCATCTACAGCACTTGTTGCTTCTACTAAGACTCTCTGTGAGAGGGCACCCTGTTTTACCAAATCTGTGGTGCGTCTGAGGTTATCTCGTGCTTCTTGCTCTCGCGCTTGCGCAGAAGTAACTGCGGCTTGTCTTTGGGCAATAATTTCGGGACGAGTTCCTACTTCCAAACGGGCAAGGTTACTGCGTTGCTGTGCTAACTCTGCTCGCGCCCGTGATATTGCTAGCTGCTGATCGGAATCATCTAAAATCGCGATCGCCATTCCTGTTTTGACGCGATCGCCTGGTCTAACTAAAATTTCTCTAACTATACCTCCAGTTTGGGCGCGAATTGTTGATTGCTGACTTGCTTCTACCTGTCCCAGTAGTGATACGCTTGTTGTCGCGTTTCCCCTTGCTAGAATCGTGGTTTCTACAGGACGTGTTGGCGGTGCTGTTGGCTGCTGTTGAGCTAGAGCAGGTTTGGATGTTCCACCTGAAGAAAGCATCCGCCACAAAACAATTGCGTTAACTGCCAAGGACAAGGCTAGTAGCAGCCATAGCCAAGGCTTTCTGTTTCTGGGCTTCAACTCAGACACATCAGGGGTGTCTGAATGCAGATCAGAGTTTGAGACTTTTGCTTCAGAAGTATTCATGGTTTATTCAGTGTGCTTTCTTGTTAGGCAAGAACTTGAGAGCAAAGATCGCACCCAAAAGGGAAACCTTCGCCGTCAACTGGCAACCGCTCATAATTCAACTAAAAACACTAAAAACTTCCGCCAATCGAGCATTTGCAGCAAGCCTGCGATCGCAATAATTACAAAGTAACTTTTGCTTGATGTTAACTCAGATGTAGTAATATTTCGTAACTTTAACTTTATTCGATAAATGTGACAAAAAAATGTCAACTCTAGGAAGCGATCGCAGTCCACTTGAGTGGACTTTCTCGTTACCAGGTTCAACCTGGTAACGAGGGTATTTATTTCTTGGCGGGCTACCGAATGCAGACATTATCAGCGTTCCATAGTTGTAGGAATGCGATCGCGCTAATCAACAAGGGTGCATTTAAGGGGTATTTGTCTTTCCATCTCTCGCAAACTTAGGTGGTTTAATATACTTTGATACCAAGGTTGCTAAGAGGGGTAAATCAATAGGTTTAGAAATATAGTCATGAAATCCGGCAGCTAGGCAAGTTTCGCGATCGCCTTTCATTGCCATTGCTGTTTGAGCTATGACTGGAATAGCCTGGTAATTCCGATCTGTTCGTAGCTGCTTTACCACTAATAAACCATTTTTGTCAGGTAAATGAACATCTAACAAAATTATTCCTGGCTTTACCTGATTTAATACTTCCCACATTTGGGCAGCATTTTTGACACAAATAACTTGATATCCCAATGACTCAAGATAATTTTGCATTAACTTGGCATTAGGTGGATCGTTTTCTACTAGCAAAATTTCAGTAGAAGGATTTAGAGTGATGGTGTGTAAATGCTCAGGAGGCAATTCTCCGTAAAGTTGGGGTGTAGATACTTGAAGGGCAACTTCTGTTGTTTCCCCTTGTCTCCTCCTCTCCCCCTCCTCTTCTACTTCTGCCTGGTTCAAGGGAAGTACAATCGTAAAACGCGAGCCACGCTCAACTTCTGATTCTACTTCGACCCAACCACCGTGAAGTTCAGCAAGTTTTTGTGTAACCGCCAATCCCAAACCTGTGCCTTCTTCACGGCTAACTATGGCGCTAGCTATTTGAAAATAAGGTTGAAAAAGTTCGGCTTGGTGTTCTTGAGAGATGCCAGTGCCAGTATCCCAAACTGTAAAATGCATAAATGAGCCGTTAGCTTTGACTTGTAAACCAACGGTTCCACTGTCTGTAAA
>NZ_AJLN01000063.1 GCF_000317285.1 Chlorogloeopsis fritschii PCC 6912
GGCATTAAAAAGCAAATTCAACAGCATCTGCTTCAGTCGCAAAGAGTCAGCTACAAAGGTAGTAACATTTGGATCTAGCTCCAGCACTAACTTTAAGTTTTTATTAGCTGCTTTTTCTTTTACGAGTGTCAAAATATTACGGCACAGGGTTGGCACATCTACTGTTTCACACTGTACTTCTAGTTGATTTGCTTCGATTTTGGAGAGGTCTAATATATCATTAATTAAAGCTAACAAATGCTTGCCACTGGACTGAATAATATGTAAATACTCTTGATGGCGTTCATTATTCGGTTCATAGCCTTTTGCTAAAAGTAGGTGGGTAAAACCGATAATCGAACTTAGGGGTGTGCGGATTTCGTGACTGGTGTTAGCCAAGAACTGATTTTTAAGTTGATTAGTGCGCTCTAGTTCCTGATTAAAGTGTTCTAATCGCTGGCAATGCTGCTGTAAAGATTGGATTTGCCTCAATTGTGCTATGGTTGCCACACACTGTTTAGCAGCACGTGCCATTAATTCTGCTCTGAGTTCAATAGATCTATCTTCGAGTGACTCACCATCACATGGAATTGATGCAGTGGTGAAAATTAACCAACCAATAATGCTCTGATTAATATCGGTTAGCTGCCAAGCACTAGGTGGTTCTTGTTTGGAGAGGAATTCCAAATCTTCAATTTCTATCTCTGCTTCTAATTCCAAATCAAGCTTTTTTCCTCTCATCTCCAGAAATGACGGAGATGATGCGCATCGACATGAAGCACAATCAATATAAGAAACTTTACAAACAGTTTTTTGTGGTTCTACGAGTGCTATCGCTACCCTACCTTGCGCCAAGGCATTTTTTAGCTCGTCTACCACAGTTTTAAATATTTCTGCTTCTGTCGTCGCTGTCTGTTGATTTTTAGTAAAAAAAGAAACAAGACAACTATTAAGGCTATTTTGCAACTTATTCAAGCTGCGTTCCAGCCACAACTCAGCCTGAAGTTGCTGAATTTTTGTCAACAGTTTTGATGTTGCATCTACTTGGGAGTTCTGTTCTGGTAAGCTTGAATACTGCTGCATGGTCAACTAGACCGCTTAAAAAGTTTAGCTTTGCACAAAAATGCGAAGGTCATGCTATGTATATTAGCGCACTCGCTTTCTTATATTTATAAACCAAAATTGCTAGTGTCGTGTCTGGGGGTGAGACCATGAATTGTTGTATGAAAACACTATCTTGGAATTGCGAAAGACTAACCTAAGACTATGGATGCACAATTTGCTCAACTCATCGTTAATGGCATTGCAGTCGGGAGCATTATTGCTCTGGGTGCAGTCGGCTTAACACTGACTTATGGAATTTTACGGTTGTCTAACTTTGCCCACGGTGATTTTCTCACTTTAGGAGCTTATTTAACACTACTGGCAAATTCCTTAGGGATAAATATTTGGCTGTCAATGGTACTGGCAGCCGTGGGAACGGTAGCAGCAATGTTGTTGTCGGAAAAACTGCTGTGGTCAAAGATGCGCTCTATCCGTGCTAATTCCACTACTTTGATTATTATCTCCATCGGATTAGCACTATTCCTTCGCAATGGCATTATCTTCCTTTGGGGAGGTAGTAACAGAAATTACAATTTGCCCGTACCTCAAGCTTTAAATATCTTGGGTTTAAACATCCAGCAAAATCAAATACTGGTTCTAGGTTTAGCTTTGGTGGCAATTTTAGCGCTGCATTACCTGCTGCAAAATACCAAAATTGGCAAAGCAATGCGAGCTGTTGCTGACGATTTGGACTTAGCCAGGGTTTCTGGTATTAATGTTGACCAAGTAATTATTTGGACGTGGGTGATTGCTGGTAGTCTGACCTCCCTTGGTGGTAGTATGTATGGCTTGGTCACAGCTGTAAGACCAAATATGGGTTGGTTCTTAATATTACCACTGTTTGCCTCAGTAATTTTAGGTGGAATTGGCAACCCTTATGGAGCGATCGCTGCTGCTTTTATCATTGGCATTGTTCAGGAAGTGAGTACACCATGGCTAGGTTCTCAGTATAAACAAGGAGTAGCACTGTTAATTATGATTATAGTGTTACTCATTCGTCCCAAAGGATTGTTCCGAGGCACGATCTGAGCAACACTACAACAAAAGGCAAAAGGAAGAAGGCTTTTACCTTTTTCCTTGTTTATACCTGCTTATTCAATAATGTGGAAATAAAAAGCAGCCACAAGGAAGTTAACAGCTAAAAGGAACAGCGCCCAACCTGTACGAAATGGATAGGGGGGTTTAGCTGTTGTTGATTGAGCCACGGGTTTGTCAGCTGTAGCCATGAGAATTATCTCCTAACTTAAGGACTTCTTCAGAAATACCAAACAGCTGCACCCATTTACTAGATTCGTTAAAAATATTTTCGTGATTTTGAGTACTCTTACTTATGGGGGGTTGGGGATTGGAGATCGGGTATCGGGGATTGGAGATTGGGAATTCTTTATTCCTAATCCCTGTCCCCTATCCCCTGTCCCCTGTCCCCTATCACCTGTCCCCTAGTCCCCTATTCCCCGGCGTGGTAAGAACTGCGAACTAGCGGTGCGGAACGAACATGGCTAAATCCCATTTGCTTGGCGATCGCTCCCAATTCGTCAAACTCTGCTGGTGTCCAGTATTTTTGTACTGGTAAATGTTCTAAAGAAGGACGCATATACTGACCAATAGTCAGGCGATCGCAATCCACGTTACGTAAATCTGTCATTGTTGCCAGTATTTCTTCAACTGTTTCTCCGTGTCCGAGCATTAAACCGGATTTGGTGGGAATAGTTGGATCAATCTCTTTAACAATTTGTAACACTAGCAGTGAGCGATCGTACTTTGCTCCGCGCCGAACTTTGCCTGTTAAGCGTCGTACTGTCTCAATATTGTGGTTGTAACAAGCTGGCTTTGCTTTGGCGATCGTGGCTATGCGTTGGTACTCACCATAGAAATCTGGAGTCAACACCTCAATTTGAGTTTCCGGGTTCAACTGGCGGATTGCCTCCATTGTTTTGACAAACCAACCAGCGCCCTGATCTGGTAAATCATCACGCGCTACAGAAGTTAGCACCACATAACGCAATCCTAAAAGCTGTACGGCTTCTGCTACCTTTTGAGGCTCTTCGGGATCTAAAGGCATGGGTGCATGACCTTTATCAACTTGACAAAAAGCACAAGACCTAGTGCAAGTCGGCCCCATCAGTAAAAAAGTCGCAGTTTTTTGAGCATAGCATTCTCCCCGATTTGGGCAACGTCCTTCTTCGCAAATTGTGTGAATTTGGCGTTGCTTGATAATACGTTGTACGTTCGAGAGTTCGCTGGCTTTGCCAATCGGGCGACGTAACCATGTCGGCATAGCCGTAATTTCGGACTTGAGTTGGTTTGCTCGCAAAGAGGACATAGACATCCAAACAAGTTTAACAAGAGTAGGGCAAGCAGGCTTACCGCCATACTTTTATTACCATGACATAAATTTCACAACCAGAAGCAGAGGTTAAGTACAATACCTAAGCTTTCTAGTTTTCTCCAAGAAAATACTATCCCCCAATCAAGAAAAATATTGGATATAGTGGGAGCATTCAACAGTATTAATCGGCAAAACAGCCATCAAACCTAAAGTTTCTGTTAGAGTAAACAGTCGTGACAAGTAACAAGATTCTAGTTATAGATGACACTACAGTGGTCAGGGTAAAAGTACGAGAGATGTTGCCTCCTGGCAACTTTGAGGTATTGGAAGCAAAAGATGGTGTAGAAGGGCTAAATTTTATCCGTCAGGAAAAATTCAGCTTAATCATGCTGGATTTTTTGTTACCAAAAATGAGCGGCTGGGAAGTTTTTCAGCAGATTCAATCTCAACCAGAGCTAAGGAAGATTCCTTTAGTAATTATGTCTGGTCGGAAAGAAGAGGTAACGGAAAAGCTTCCAGAACCCTTTGAAGGTTTTGAGTTTCTCGGCAAGCCTTTTGACCAAAAGCAGTTACTTGGTGCAATTAAAGCAGCCATGACAAAGGCTAAACAGCCACGCCCAGAACCAACTCCAGTCGCCACACCCACAAATAATAACGGTGCAACAGCAACCGAAGCGATCGCAACTACTTCCTCTGCTGATCAAATTCAAGCACTGAATGAAAAAATTGCTGTTATGCAAGCAGAAATTGATGGCTTGAAGAAACAACTAGCTCAGGTAGTGACCTTTATTAAACAGAAAATCAAATAGTATTCCCTAAATTCTTAATATGTACGCTTAAAGTCACCAGCCTGCCTAAGCAGGCTTTTTTCTTTTTAAAGCTTTAAAAATTAACAGTTATTTACATATTATTACAGAGATTATATCTAAAATTAAGTTGATTTTATACATAAAGAACATAAAGAAATGATATTGTCAATCTACCATAGGGAATAATAAAACAGAAATACCAAGATTGTAGGGTAAACAGATGACAGTATTAGTAGATACAATTAAGCCCTTTCCTGGCTATCGCATTGTCGAACAAATTTATTTGGGTAGCAGAACAATTGTTTATCGGGGTATCAGAGAACAAGACCACAAACCTGTCATCATTAAAATGATGCGGAATGAATATCCTAGCTTTAATGAAATTGCCCAGTTCCGTAATCAATATTCCATCACTAAAAATCTCAATCTTTCGGGTATTATCAAAACCTATAGTTTAGAAAACTATCGCAATGGTTATGCGATCGTGATGGAGGACTTTGGTGGCGTTTCTCTCAAACAATGGATAGGAAAAAATATAGAAACATTACCTATAAATCTACAGACTTTTCTAGATATTAGTATTCAAATTACCTCCATCCTTGACGGGTTACATCGCCATCGCATCATTCACAAAGATATTAAACCCGCTAATATTCTGATTCATCCAAACACCAAAGAAATCAGAATCATTGACTTCAGTATCGCCTCTGTTTTGCCAAGAGAACTTCAAAGTCTGACAAATCCCAACATTTTAGAAGGCACTCTAACTTACATTTCTCCAGAACAAACCGGGCGGATGAACCGAGGAATTGACTATCGTGCCGACTTTTATTCCCTCGGTGTCACCTTCTTTGAACTTCTTACTGGGCAGTTACCCTTCACAAATACTGACCAGATGGAGTTAGTTTACTGCCATATTGCCAAAGAACCACCACGCCTCAGCTATATTAATCCGAAAATCCCATCAATCTTATCTGACATCATTAGCAAGCTGATGGCAAAAAATGCCGAGGATCGGTATCAAAGTGCCTTGGGGTTAAAGTATGACTTAGAAGTGTGCAAACAACAATGGCAACAAACAGAAAAGATAGACTCGTTTGAATTAGCAACTAGGGATATCTCAGATCGTTTTCTGATTCCCGAAAAACTCTACGGGCGTCACCAAGAAGTAGAAACCCTACTCGCTGCTTTTGAGCGTGCGACAGGTGGAGCAACGGAAATGATATTAGTTGCTGGCGATCCTGGTGTGGGAAAAACTGCTGTTGTCAATGAAGTTCACAAACCCATCGTTCGCCAGCGTAGCTACTTTATTAGAGGAAAATTTGACCAGTTCCAACGTGACATTCCATTTTCTGCATGGATAGAAGCTTTTCGAGATTTAATCAGGCAAATACTGAGTGAATCAGATGCTCAAATTCAACAATGGCAAGAGCAGATTTTATTGGCATTAGGCGATCAAGCTCAGGTTATTACTAATGTCATTCCTCAATTAGAACAAATTATTGGCGAGCAACCAGAGGTTGCCGAACTTTCTGGTAGTGCTGCCGAAAATCGTTTCAATTTACTATTTCAAAGATTCATTAAAGTCTTTAGCAGCCAAGGACATCCCTTAGTTATTTTTCTAGATGATTTGCAATGGGCAGATGCGGCTTCTTTGAAATTTATTCAATTACTAGTTAACTCAAACTCTAAAGAATTAGAGAGATGGGAACCAGAACTAATAGGTGAAACTCAGGATAGCCTTCTACTTATTGGTGCTTACAGAGATAATGAAGTCTCTAAAACACATCCACTCTATTTAGCACTGAATCAAAGTGAAAAAGATGGAGCGATTATCAATACAATTACCCTCAAAAATTTAAATCAAAGCGATTTAAATCGTTTAATTGCTGATACTCTCCATTGTACGGAAACGCTTGCTGTTCCTCTCACTCAAATGGTTTTTGCGAAAACTAAAGGTAATCCTTTCTTTTCTACTCGTTTTCTTAAGTCTTTACATACCGATGGACTGATAAAATTTTACTTTGACCTTGGTTATTGGCAGTATAGTCTTACAGAAATCAAGACATTATCCCTAACAGATGATGTTGTGGAATTTATGGCGCTTCAAATAGAAAAGTTACCAAAACCTACTCAAGAAATTCTGAAACTAGCTGCTTGTATTGGCAATCAGTTTGACCTCAAATCTCTTTCTATTGTCTATGAAAAAAATATCACAGATACAGCCTCAGATTTGTGGATAGCCTTACATGAAGGATTAATACTACCTCAAACAGAGAATTACAAATTATTTGCAGAAAATGGAGATAGTTTACTGACAAGTGACGATGTGGAAGTATCTATCGCAGTACCCAAATATAAATTTGTACATGACCGAGTACAGCAAGCGGCTTATACTTTAATCCCTGAAAACAAAAAACAAATATTTCACTTAAAGATTGGAGAACTGCTATTAACAAAAACTCCAGTTACAGAATGGGAAAACAATATTTTTGCTTTGGTAAATCAGTTCAATATGGCAGTGAAACTGATTGTAATTCAGGCTAAACGCGATGAGCTAGCCGAGATGAATTTAATTGCTGGGCATAAAGCGTTGGCATCAACGGCATATACAGCAGCGCTTAAGTATTTATCAACTGGTATAGAACTTTTAGCAGATGATAGCTGGGAGAGGAAATATGAGCTAACTCTGGCTTTATATGAAACAGCAGCAGAAGCTGCATACCTAGCTGGTGAATTTGAATATACCAAGAAATTTATCCAGAAGGTTTTAGGACAAGCCAAAACACTGCTGGAAAAAGTGAAAGTTTATCAAGTTCAAATTGAAGCATATAAAGCACAGGGTCAAGGTATAGAAGCCATTGATATAGGACTACAAGTGCTAAGTTTTTTAGGAATAGATTTTCCAAACCAACCAACTAAAGACGATGTTGAAATAGCTTTGCAAGAAACCCAACTAGCTTTAGTAGATAAACAGATTGAACAGTTAATCGATTTACCTGAGATGGTGGAATCGACAACATTAGCAATCATGAATATTCTGGGGAGGCTCCTTCCGATTGCGTATACTATAAAACCTTTACTTTTTTCTCTATTTGTTTTTAAACAAGTAAGTTTATCACTTAAATATGGCAATTGCAGCACTTCTGCTTTGTCCTATAGTACCTACGGAATCACGCTTTGGAATCTTTCAGATATTAATTCCAGCTATAAATTTGGTCAACTTGCTTTACAATTATTGAAAAAAGAAGATGCTAAAGCAATCAAATGTATAGTTACCTTTGTGGTTAATGCTTTCATCAGAGTTTGGCAAGAACATATTAAAGCAACTCTCAAACACTTGTTGGAAGCTTATGCTGTAGGTATAGAAATAGGAGATATAGAACAATCTGCCTATTCACTATATATGTATTCTGAGCATTCTTTTTGGCAAGGAAAAGAATTAGTTACTCTTGAACAAGAGATAAATACATATCATCAGAAGATTGCTCAATTAAATCAAACAACACCTCTTCACCTGAATGCAATTAATAGAGAAACAATTCTAAACTTATTAGGAGAGTCTCAAATCAATGATTCTTTATTAGAGCAAATAGATAATGAAGAAAATATGCTAATTCTTCGTAATGAAGTAGATAATAAAACAGTAATTTTTTACAGGCATCTACAAAAATTATTTCTCTGTTATCTATTTCAGGATTACTTGGAAGCTAAAAAGCAAGCAATGTTAATAGAAGAATATCTAGATGCAGTACCAGCTAGGTTCGTTGTTGCTATCTTTTATTTTTATAGTTCTTTAGCATTGTTGGCAGTTTATCATGAAGCTAATCAATCGGAACAAGAACAAATTTTAGGGAAAGTCTTGGATTATCAAAACCAATTCAAAAAGTTGGCTGAACAAGCTCCCATGAATTTTTTGCACAAATATTACTTATTGGAGGCAGAGCAACATCGAGTTTTAGGCAATAATTTGGAGGCAATCAACTGCTACGATCGCGCGATTTGTCTTGCCAAAGAAAACGAGTACATTCATGAAGAAGCTCTGGCTAACGAACTCGCTGCTAAGTTTTATTTAGAATGCGGCAGACAGAAAATTGCTCAAGTTTATTTAATTGATGCTTACTATGGCTATGTTCGTTGGGGAGCAAAAGCCAAAGTAGACAATTTAGCAAAGTGCTATCCCCAGTTACTTGCTCATATTCTTCAGCATGAAACACTAAACTATTACCCCAGCGAGCAAAGCAGGGTTGGTGATACTGCATCCGTATCAACCCTGAACGATCGCCAAACTGTCATTGGTTCTCAAACAAGTATTTCCGACTCTTTAGATTTGGCAGCTGTCATTAAAGTTTCTCAAGCGCTGTCTGGGGAAATTGAGCTAGAGCAATTACTTTCTACCTTAATGAGAGCTGTGATGGAGAACGCGGGAGCCTCGAAATGCGCTTTAATTTTGAATACAGGTAATAATTTGAACTTAACAGTTACCGCCATCAGTTCTAGTTCCGCTTTTGCCCCTATTCATACAGAGTTCCCATCGCTTCGCCTTGAGTTGAGTCAAGATATTCTTCCTATTACTTTGGTTAACTATGTCAAACGTACAGGAGAGATAGTTGTCGTTGATGATACCAAGGCTGAAGAGTTTTTAGCTAATGATTACTATGTGCTTCGTCAGCAACCTAAGAGTCTGTTGTGTATCCCGATTAGCAATCAAGGAAAATTCCTCGGTATTCTCTATCTAGAAAATAATCTGACAACGGCAGCATTTACACGCGATCGCGTAGAACTCCTCAAGTTAATCGTCACTCAAGGGGCAATTTCTCTAGAGAATGCAATTCTTTATCGAGATTTAATTCAAGCCAAAAAAAGCTTGGAGGAATATAGTCATACGCTAGAGGAAAAGGTTGAGCAGAGAACCCAGGAACTCAACAACAATAATCAACGTTTACAACAAGCCATACTAGATCTGCAAAATGCCCAAAGCCAGTTAATTCAAAATGAAAAAATGTCTAGTTTAGGGCAAATGGTTGCGGGAATTGCCCATGAAATTAATAATCCTATCAACTTTATTCATGGCAATATCGCTCACGCTAGGGAGTATGTGCAGGATTTATTGGATTTAATCACAGTTTACCAACAAGAATATCCTCATCCGTCTGGTGCAGTCACACAAAAATCTGAGGAAATTGATCTGGAATTTTTGCTCCAAGATCTCCCAAAGCTGATAGATTCTATGAAAATTGGGACTTCGCGTATCCGCAATATTGTTTTGGGCTTACGCAACTTTTCTCGCTTAGATGAAGCCGATATGAAGCCTGTAGATGTTCATGAGGGTATCGACAACTCCTTAATGATCCTACAACACAAGCTCAAAGCCAAAAGCGATCGCCCTGAGATTGGAGTGATCAAAGAATACGGACAACTGCCCCCAGTTAATTGTTATGCTGGTCAGTTAAATCAGGTGTTTATGAATATCCTCAGTAATGCCATTGATGCTTTAGAAGAGGGGATAGTAAGAGCAGGGGGAGACACAGGAATATGGGGGCAAGGGAATAAGGAGACATGGTGCACAGAAAAAACCCAATTCCCATTACCCCAGATTCGGATTCACACTGAACTAGCAGATAGGAACATAGTGAGAATTCGGATTATGGATAATGGTT
This sequence comes from Chlorogloeopsis fritschii PCC 6912, assembly GCF_000317285.1. Taxonomy (GTDB): domain Bacteria; phylum Cyanobacteriota; class Cyanobacteriia; order Cyanobacteriales; family Nostocaceae; genus Chlorogloeopsis; species Chlorogloeopsis fritschii. The sequence continues at coordinate 9,882 of NZ_AJLN01000063.1, forward strand.
GTGGTATGCCTATTGAGGTGCAGCAGAAAATTTTTGATCCATTTTTTACCACTAAACCAGTAGGAAGTGGCACTGGGTTAGGTTTGTCTATTAGTTATCAAATTGTTGTGGATAAACACAAGGGTCAATTAATTTGTAATTCCTCGATTGGAAATGGAACTGAATTTATGATTGAAATACCGATACAAGGATAACAAAAAATAATCTTCCCAACCCTTTTTCAGGTTGGGAAGTATATCTGAAATGATATGACTGTTAATGTTTTAAATCCAAAATCAGAAGAAATTGTTCTTCTGTGGGTTAACTAGCCATAATAATCTCCTGCTCTGGCATGATGACTTTTTCGATAATGTATTCGACTGTTTGATGATTGATCCAGTTATTGCTTGTAATCACTTCATTAAAGTGTATACCAGTTCTTTTTTGCTGACTCAAAGCTACTTCTACTTGTTCTGGTGTTAATAAACCAGCTTCTACTAAATAATATCCTAAGTGTTTATCTTGGGAGAGTGCTTGAAGACTTTCATCTTTTTGTGCAGTTATACTCTGATGATTTTGTGCAAGATTTATGTCATGTAGTGGTGGTTCAATTGGATGAGATTTTGCATATAGATAAAACTCATTAAGACCATCAGCAAAAGCTTCAAACACTTTTTCAACTAACCAAAAAGCTTTTTTGCGAGTAGCTTCTGGAAGTTCTATATTTTCAATTAATATCTCAATATCATCTGTTCCAGTTGTATGTCCAGTTTCCACTGCCAAATGATGCTCGCCAAAGTACCGATAATTATGCTTTGTGGATATTTCTAGTTCTCGCGAAACCTCTGTTGTCAAAGATAAAACAACATTACCTGTTGCTTCTATCACCTCGATGATTGCAAATTTTAAAATAGGCTCTGCTTGAAAACTATATGCTGCAATTTTCTGGCATATTTGACGTGTTCTTTGAGTTTCTTTACCCCATAAAAATCGTAAACTATCGCTAAATTTACTGGAGTAATCAAAAGCTAATTTCTCCATGTCTTCTAAATACCACACATAATGATGGTCATCTTCATAAGTATGTTTGTTGATAATTTTCTGTATAGGATCGCTGGTTGGTTCCTCCCGTAAAAAATATTTATTGACTTCCCAAATATTCATGACAAAAGGAGCTAAACATGGAGCCCAAGCTAATCTTTGTCTTGGATCTATACTTTTGTCTTGCAAAAACTCACAGAAGGGTAACTTGGCAAATTCCTGTTTTTTGACTTCAATAAACTTAAATACTTCTTTCATCTTTGTAACTCCTGTTGATGTTTTGACCTGGCACAAAGTTATAAGCTATCTATAGTAATTCTCGTTTTTGTTTCTCACACTATATGGGTACAAGAACTTGTACCTATATCTAGATTGAAACTATGAGAGTCACTAAAAACTTTGTCAAAAAGCAATATCAACATTTACATTTCTCTCAATAAAGATAAATGTCTATTGCATTTCAATTATTTTTAATTTTTTATTAATGTTCAATTGTATTTATATTGAATAGTATATGTAGTAATGTATACAATAGAACAAATTTTTAAAATTTTCTCAGTAATAATAACTAGAAACTCTAAAAACAGGTATGAGGATAAATCCTTTGTATCCTTTGCACTACAAGGATTTTATAGAAGATAGTACACTGTTATGACATGGTAAAAGCGATCGCCTACAACCTACATATGCAAAAACGCCTGACATTAAAGTCAGGCGTCTTGACGCATTACTGTGAGTTGTATTTGCAAATAAGCTTACAATCCGTCAGTTGGCTTCGCAGACACAGCACTTACCTGAGTGCTATCAACTGCTTTGGCTTGCAACATGGGGCTATGGGTGACGGAATTGTTCGCTAGGGTAAATATGGGGTTGGATAAAATCCCAGCTATGGAAGTGGCGATTAAAGTAGTTACCAAACCTACCTGCAAAGGTCTAAGTCCAGGCAAATTCCAACGCACTTCAGGATAATTCTTGACTGCATCGGACATTTCTTGAGGTTCTTTTACCACCATCATCTTGACTACACGAATGTAGTAATAGATGGAGACAACACTAGTAACAAGACCTAGTAACACTAAACCATAAAGACCTGCTTGCCAACCAGCCCAGAACAGGTAAATCTTTCCGAAGAATCCAGCTAAGGGCGGGATGCCTCCCAAAGACAACAGGGCAATACTTAAGCCTAATGTCAAAAGAGGATCTTTCTGATATAAACCAGAGTATTCGGCAATTTGATCGGTTCCTGTTCGCAGCGAGAAGAGAATAATGCAAGTAAAACCGCACAGGTTCATAAACAGATAGACCAACAGATAAAATATCATGCTGGCATATCCTGCTTGGGTGTCAGCAACCAAGCCAATCATCACAAATCCAGCTTGGGCAATGGATGAATAAGCTAGCATCCGCTTCATGCTGGTTTGGGCTAGGGCAACTACGTTACCCAAAATCATACTCAGTACGGCAAGGGCAGTGAAAACAAATTTCCACTCCTCAGCAACGAGAGGGAAAACGGTTGTTAGCAAGCGAATCGCGAGGGCAAATCCAGCTGCTTTAGAACCTACAGACAAAAAGGCAATCACTGGGGTAGGTGCGCCTTCGTAAACGTCTGGTGTCCACTGGTGAAAGGGTGCGGCAGAGATTTTAAAGCCTACACCTGCAATCACAAACACAAGAGCAATTACCACACCCAAGGATTGGGCTAGGTTGGCTGTGGCAATGCCATTGGCGATCGCATTTAGTTCTGTTTGCCCGCCAGATAAACCGTACAGCAGGGAAACTCCATACAAAAATACAGCTGTACTAGCAGCACCAACCAACAGGTATTTCAGCGCCGCTTCATTAGAACGGGGATCGCGCTTTGTATAACCTGTTAGTAGATAAGAGGAAATACTTAGGGTTTCTAGAGAGACGAAAATCATCACCAACTCGCTAGCCCCTGATAAAAACATTCCTCCCAAGGTAGCAGTCAGCAAAATCGCGATGAATTCTGCTAAAGCGGTGCCACTTTGTTCAACGTAGCGAATTGACATCAAAATCGTCACGGCGGCAGATAAAGCCACAATACCGCGAAATACGATGCTGAGGTCATCACCATTAAAGGCACCAGCAAAGAACATGGGATTGGAATTATCCCATTGCAAATACAGGGCAAAAATTGCGGCGAATAAACCTGCGATCGCCAGATATCCAATCCAGCGCGAGGAATTACGCCCCAATATCAAGTCCACAATCAAAACCCCCAAGAGGGTGGCTACCACTATTCCCTCTGGCAATATCGTTCCAGCATTCAACTGTGATGCAACATTAGCAAAATCCATGAGCTGTATAGGTTTTGGCAATTAGACACAAAAGGGCCAACTGTGTTAATTCTATTGTGTTTTCTACTCAAGTTTCGTGAAGCTGTCTTGATTACCAGATCTATACCATCAAATTAGTTTATTTTTCAGTTTAGCGATCGCTATGCCAAAGCCAAAATAAGGATGTAAGGGAAAGAACCCTTTTTCATAACTTAGGTGGTGAAATTTTTTCGTCGAGACTGCTTTTGTTTAGTCTCTAGCCCCTATTTTCATGTGAGTTTTCAAACTAATAAGCAGTTCAGTCTGTGCTGACCTGCTTACACTTAAATAAACAGATTCAGTTATTTACTGAACTGCTGTTTCTGTATTAAATCGTACTTGCGAAATGCTGTTTTTTGCCTTTAGGCAATAGCTTTTCAGCTCCAGTTTATGAATATATTCAAGATTTAATAGCGCCTAGAGTATCCACCGCTGTTACTTTTGCCCCAGCCATTACCGCCAGAGCGACTGCCTCTTTCCTCCCGTGGTCTTGCTTTATTGACTTTCATGACGCGGCCCATCCACTCAGCACCATCTAAAGCTTGAATGGCAGCATCCTCTGAGGCTTCCGATTCCATTTCTACAAAACCAAAGCCTCGCACACGGCCTGTTTCCCGATCCGTGGGAAGTTGAACTCGCTTCACAGCGCCATACTCAGAGAACACCTTGCTGAGGTCTTCTTGGGTAACGTTGTAGGATAGGTTGCCTACGTAAATCGACATTAATCTCTCCAGAAATCACTTATGCATATGCAGAGATGTTCATCCGGAGAGCCACTTGCAATGTTTGACAAAAACAAGAACACTACCACCGAACTAAATTCTCCAAGTTTATCTTACCACAATTTCTATTTCAGCAAGGCATAAAATTTATAATAAACTGCATTTTTAATTAAAATGTATTGAATTTTACGACACTCGGTAATTTGTAGGATATAGCAGAAATAAATAACTAATATTGCTTGTTTTTTCTGGTCAAAAAAGCAGAAGCTATGCTCTAAAATCCATATTTTTCAAATTATAGAAATTCCTAAACTTTGAATTCTTAAATATCTATGGAAAATCTGTCTTAAGATGGAGTATAAATAATCAAAAATTCGCTATATTTGTTAGATTTTAGGAAAATTTTATACATTCAGTATCTTGACCCAGCTTCAGCTTCTACAACTTTGGGAGTAGATGGTTAAATAAGATAAAATTCTAAAAGTTAAATTTTAAGTACGATTGATCCTAACTTTACTACCTTGGTAGATAAAGCACAATAGTATTAATTGATTTTGTCTTAAAGCCAGTTGGATTTATATAACTTAGTAAACTACTTTAATTTTTAATTGTTGAGCTTACCTCTGTATTTAATAAAAATGTATAATTATCAAATATTAAATTCACTATGTTTATAATTAACGTCAATTACAAATATTATTTATGTACTAATAACCATTTAGTTTCTAAAATCTTCTTTCACAATAGAGATTAAATTTTCAGTGAATACGAGTAAAATTGTTAGTAGAGTAAGGTCTTGACCTAAAAGCTCGCTAAAGATATCAAAAAAACTGAAGTGGGTTTCAAACCCATTTCAAAATAAGATAATATAGTGTTCTGTGAGTATTTATCTGACAAAGATACACGAAATGTACTTTTTAAATTTTCTGAGGAATGGCACGTAGTTAAAGCTTAAAATACATGACAAATAATCAGAAACAATCCATTTTCGGAATGAATAAACAGTAATTACTTTAACAAAATATAAAGCAAACAATTAGGTATTCGGTTCAAAAGGCACTTAAGCAGTAGCAGCGCAAAGCGGAAAAAGAATTATTACTTTCTTAGTCCGCGACATAGCGCCAACTTTGAGGTTCATATTCTCGCTGAATTTTCACCATCCATGTACCTTGGGGAATAGCAATTGCCTGATGTTCCTCGTGAACAAGCACTGCCTCAGATGAAAGTACACTCAAATATAAGGTGCCATCTTGTTCGTATAATTCTGCTTGTCCGTCCATGATGCGATGTTTATGTCCGGTCACTTCACCTTCTGCCAAAGTTAAATGTGATAGTTTTTGCCCCTCTATTTGCTGTACAGGCAGTAAAATAACGTCACCTTGACGAATTGGTTGCACGACAGTTTCTCCTTGATTACAGAGTTCAAGTCTATTCAAGCTTAAAAGCTTTGATTTAATTTTGGCACAGTTAGGAGGTTAGGCAAGAGGCAGAGAATGTGAGCAGGATTAATCATTGGAGGATTTTTTATGCTGGTGAGTGTCTCCGGACAGGCGTCGGGCAAGACCATACCTCTTTTATCCTTAAAAATAGATATTTTCAACATAGTAGTCGCCAATTATGCCTGAGATAAGTTAAAGATTGAAATAACTGGAAATTCTACAGATCCGCTTTCCCTATCCTTTAGGAAAAACTACACTGTGGGAGTGGCAACAGTCCTATGCCGCAGTTTGAGGGGATTTTACGAGCGGACAGTTTATGTGAGGATTAAATCACATCTGTATGAATGATTGATAATCTTTACATCTAGCTCTCAATTATCTCAATTTGACTGTTTAGCCTAGCAGCTATTCTTTTTTTTGAAATTTCCATGTCAACTCTCGTCATCGTCGAATCTCCGACCAAAGCTCGTACCATTCGCAACTACCTGCCAAAAGGCTATCGGGTGGAGGCTTCTATGGGTCATGTGCGCGATCTACCCCAGTCAGCTAGTGAAATTCCCACCAATGTCAAAGGGGAAAAATGGGCGCAGCTCGGGGTAAATGTAGACGCCGACTTTGAACCTTTGTATGTCGTTCCCAAAGATAAAAAGAAAATTGTCACCCAACTTAAAGAAGCATTGAAAGACGCTTCAGAACTGATTCTGGCAACAGACGAAGATAGGGAAGGTGAAAGCATAAGTTGGCATTTGCACCAATTGCTCAAGCCAAAGGTTCCAACTAAGCGGATGGTGTTTCACGAAATTACTCAAGATGCCATCAAAAAAGCTTTGCACAACTGCCGCAATATTGACGAGCAGTTGGTTCGTGCCCAAGAAACACGGCGAATTTTGGATCGATTGGTAGGCTACACCCTCTCTCCCTTGTTGTGGAAAAAAATCGCCAGGGGATTATCGGCTGGGCGGGTGCAATCAGTGGCGGTACGGCTATTGGTAAGCCGCGAACAAGAACGTCGCGCTTTCAAGGAAGCAACATACTGGGATTTAAAGGCGACTTTGACTCCCCCACAAGCAAAAAGCAAAAAAGACCAAACCTTTGCCGCCCAGCTTGTTACCTTAGCTGGAACTAGATTGGCAACAGGTAGCGATTTTGACCCAAAAACAGGCAAAATTGCCGCAGGTCGGAATGTTGTTCTGCTCAATCAAGAGGAAGCAGCAGCGCTGAAGGAACGCCTGAGTGGGAAAAGTTGGACAGTCACAGACATAGAAGAACGCCCCGTTACTCGCAAGCCTGCGGCTCCATTTACCACATCGACCTTACAACAGGAAGCGAACCGCAAACTGCGCCTATCAGCGCGAGATACGATGCGGATTGCTCAGAGTTTGTACGAGCAGGGTTATATCACCTATATGCGTACAGACTCCGTACACCTGTCGGAACAGGCGATCGCCGCAGCCCGCAGCTGTGTAGAACAACTTTACGGCAAGCAATATCTCAGTCCCCAACCTCGGCAGTACACTACCAAATCCAAAGGCGCACAAGAAGCCCATGAAGCTATTCGTCCTGCGGGTAGCACCTTCCGCACCCCTCAAGAAACAGGCTTAGGCGGTCGGGAACTACAATTGTACGATTTGATTTGGAAGCGTACCGTCGCCTGTCAAATGGCTGACTCTCGCCAAACCCAAATTACAGTCCAACTGCAAGTGGAAGACTCTGGGTTCCGGTCTTCTGGCAAACGCATTGACTTTCCGGGCTATTTGCGCGCTTACGTTGAAGGAAGTGACGATCCAGAAGCAGCACTGGAAGATCAAGAAATTATCTTGCCCGATCTCAAAGTCGGGGATCATCCCAACTGTAACAATCTCGAAGCAGTTGGACACGAAACTCAACCTCCAGCCAGATACACCGAAGCAACTTTGGTGAAAACCTTAGAAAGTGAAGGCATTGGACGTCCCAGTACCTATGCCAGTATCATCGGCACAATCCTCGACAAAGGTTATGCCCAATTAGTGAATAACGCTCTCGTGCCTACTTTCACCGCCTTTGCCGTCACTGATTTACTAGAAAAATATTTCCCCGATGTTGTCGATCCAAGTTTTACTTCCAAAATGGAGCAAACCCTCGATGACATTGCTACGGGCGAAGCCGAATGGCTGCCGTACCTGCGGGAATTTTATCTGGGAGAGAAGGGTCTAGAACCCCTAGTGAAAGAAAAGGAAGACTTAATTGATGCCAATAAAGCTAGGACAGTAGAACTGGAAAATCTAGAGGCTAAAGTTCGGATTGGTAAATTTGGCCCTTATATCGAAGTTGAAAATGGTGACGGTGTTGTTACAGCATCAATTCCTAAAGACCTAACTCCCGCAGATCTCGATCCCCAAAAGGTAGAAATTTTACTGCGGCAAAAAACCTCCGGGCCGGACGAAGTTGGTCGTCATCCCGAAACAGGCGAACCAATTTATATGCTAATAGGCCCTTACGGCCCCTACGTCCAATTAGGTGACAAATCTGACGAAAATCCCAAACCCAAACAGGCTTCTTTACCCAAGGGAGTAAAACCTGAAGATGTCACCCTAGAAATGGCTGTTGGTCTTTTGTCCCTACCCCGGACACTCGGTACACATCCAGAAACAGGTGCGACAATTCAAGCGAATTTGGGGCGTTTTGGCCCCTACGTTGTCCATAATGCCAAGGAAGGAAAAGACTATCGTTCTCTAAAAGCGGGTGACGATGTGTTGACAATTTCTTTGGAACGGGCGCTAGAGTTATTGTCTGAGCCGAAAAAGGGACGCAGTAACAGCAGTAAGTCTAAGGCTGCTTTACGGGAATTAGGATCTCACCCAGAAGATGGCGAACCAGTAAATATATACGACGGCCCTTACGGCCCTTACATTAAGCACAGCAAAACCAATGCTAAGATTCCAGAAGGAGTATCAGTAGAAGATGTAACTTTAGATATGGCTGTTGAGGCGCTGGCAAATAAAACATCGAGCGGGAAATCTACTCGCAAAACGAGTAAATCAACGACGAAGTCTACTACTAAGTCAACGACTGGCTCTAGTGCCAAATCAAAAGCGAAATCATCAGCTACTGCTACCAAAAAAAACAGCTAAATGGTATGGTTAATAGTCAATAGTCAATATTTATTACTATTGACTATGCTGTATCATCAAAACTCCATTGTCTTCAAACCACAATGGATAAAAAACATTTATATTTTGACTGCTACTCGCTCGAACTTATAAGTTTTAACGAGAAGCAAAAGACAGTACACATCCTGCACGCAGCTTGGACAAGCGGGCTTTTTAAATTTTTGCACTAACTGCGCCCTGCAAAACACCTATCCCTCGTAGGATGCAGTTGTCTAGGTTGTAAATGTGATACTCTAAAAAACAAGGGAGAAAACAACATCAAATTTTTTAGATGTGGCTTATTCCCGAAACATGGGAGCGTGAGTTTACTAAGTTCTAAGCCAGAGTGCAACAAAAGCTAGTTTCTCCTTAGCTGACAAGTTGAAAAAATAGAGGTAGTATCTCAGGAGCGGTCAGTCCAATGGACTATATAGAAAAGGTGCTAGAAAAGCTTAAAGAATTGGCACGCAAGCTAATTGAAGCCCTTTTGGGGCCAGAGGTTGAGCCGGAACCGGAATTAATTCCGATTCCTGTAGATGATCGCTCGCGCCGTCGCTCTTGAGAATAAAGGTGCAGGACTTGACGTTTCGTCCATTAAGCCTTTTGGTGCTGCACGGGCCAAACTTAAATTTGCTAGGACAGCGAGAACCCGGCATATATGGTTCTCTAAGCTTGGCTGAAATTAACCGTCAGTTGGAAGTGGAAGGGAAAAATTTGGCGGTAGAAGTGTTTGTTATGCACTCAAACCACGAAGGATTTTTAGTAGATGCAATTCATGATGCCTTGGGAAAACACCAAGGCATTTTGATTAATGCTGGAGCCTATACCCACACCAGCGTAGCTCTACGGGATGCGATCGCTGCTGTGAATTTGCCCACAGTAGAAGTGCATTTGAGTAACATATATCGGCGAGAAGAATTTCGCCACCACTCTTATATAGCTCCAGTAGCAATTGGGCAAATTAGTGGTTTTGGTGCCCAAAGTTATATCCTGGGTTTGCAAGCTTTAGTGTATTACTTAAGGACGAAGTGTGAAGCTAAAGTATAAACTATAAATCTTTTATTCTTTAGTCTTCACGTTTTAATGTCTTTAAATTTATGCGCTACTCTGTTGTCAATCGAGTGAGAGGCACTTTTTTAGGAGCCTTAATTGGCGAACATTTTGTCTTGGCAGGCAAAAAGCAGTCTCAGATTAATTTAGATCAACACCACAGCCAGAGTACGCTCGACAGCAAAATCAGGGAAGTTGAGCAGATTTCATCCGGACATTGGCAAAAACTAATGATCTTGGGTGCTGAAAGTTTAATTGAACTGGGCAGGTTTGATTTTGATGATTGGGTAAGGCGTCAGCAACAAGCAGGGATTATTTTAGAGGCAAGCAAATTGAGTTCGCCAGAAATAATTCTGTTGACTTTGCCGGTGGCGCTATTTTGTCACGAAAATCCAATCAAACTTAGACAATCTTTACTCGATGTGGTTAAAATTTGGGATGACGATCCACTCGTGCAAGATTGGACATTGGTAGTAGGTTATGTGATCGCTCAATCGCTAACTGATAAACTTACTCGCCTGGCGTTGATTCCGCAAGCTATTTCTTTTTTGGGAGCAACACCGACAAGAGTGCCAAAAATTTTATTCAAATTAAATAATTTGTTAGGAGAACATACGGGATTAGAAAAAACGCAAGTTGAGCTAAACAGAGAAAATAAGCTCAATTACACAATGGCAATGGCTTTTTACTGTTTTCTTAGTACTTTGGAAGAATTTCGCCTTTCTATTTTACGGGCTAATCGGGTTAACTCTTATTCTCCAGAAATCAGTGCAATTACTGGCGCTTTATCAGGAGCTTATAACAGTACCGTAGGTATTCCGATTAGTTGGCACTTTTTACTTTCAAAAACAAACTTGCAACAGTGGCACCTGACGAATTTCTCCCAAATGCTACAATTGGCAGATGCACTGATTGCTACCTGGTCTGGAGTGTACCTTCCTGCTTTAGATCAAAACGAAATCAGCGAAGAGCAAGGGGCGATCGCATCGAGCAAAGTGCTTCCCCAGGCGATTGCAGCTCCCCGTGTCATCCGGATACGTTAATGTCTTCTCTACGTATTTACCGTGCTATTTAAGAAATATGAAAAACATCAATTACAAAAAGTTAAATTTTATAAATAAAAATTTTTATTTATATTTGGATGACAGATAATCCTTGATTTAGTTTCTATAGGTAACAGTTGTGGCAAATAATGGGTTGAAAGCCCGTTTACGTTCAGAATTATTTTATTTAAGCTATGACAGTAAGCAACTGCGTCATAAGAGATGAAAACGCAGCCCTTTTTTCAATCCTTATCCCAGCACTTATCTTACTGGAGGCGACGTTACCAAGTCCTAAACCGTTTGTATCTATCGAAATCACCTGTGGAAGGTAGACATCAAACTCAAAGAGCACCAATCTCCAAGGTGGCTGTTGGTTGTACCAATAGCAAACGCTCTCCGATTCTTTTTGCGATCGCGGTATTGTCCCTTACGGGTGTAATGGGACAAAAGTTATACAATCAGCCCAAATTAAAAATCAATACAATCGCTCCAGAGACGATCAGAGCACCTCATACTACTCAAATCGAGAATAAGAAAAAAACAGAAGCCCAGCGCAAAGCAGCGAGTAAAAGTTTTGTCCCAGTGTTGATGGTTGATGAAAGTGTTAATGAACAAATCAACCGAAAATTGCAACAACTTCTAGAGCGGGGTAATCAAATCCGATCTGCTGCAGGCTCCTTTCCTTTTTTTGATACGCTCGCTTTATCTTTACGCAGTCAGCGTTATCTGCGCTCCTGTGCCGATTCGGAATGGCAAGCTTTGCTGTTGGCTTTAGAGCGCCCTGATCGGCAAAAATTAGGAATGTTGACTCAAAATCCAACAACTGAGAGATCCAGTACAAACTCACTATCTTTAAGACAGCCTCCCCTACTTCCAGCTTCTTCCCCCCAGGATGCAAAATCAGCTGAGTTTTTCCAAAATGCTGATTTTATGCAAGCAGTAGCAGAATTGGAAGCTTACCGCCTCAAGACTTCTGGGCAAAACTTATCCTCACTTTTAACCAAAATTTTGAAAGCACGCCAAGGTTATGCCCAAGCCCGCACCAAGCTTTCACAACTGCTAAATAAAGATTCAGAAATAGTCTATGAAACAATCTCCTTCCTCGACTTATCCGACGAGGATTGGGCAAAAACGCAAATGGGTATCCAGCAGAGTGCGGAAAGAATTCTCACTCAAGGTATTCCTCCTGGACTGCCTTTTAGTATTTTACAAAATGCAGTCAGCGTGCAAGTACAGACGTTGATGCCGAAAGAAGCCAAACCTTTGGCAACCAAGTTATTGTTAGCTGTTTTAGAGCCTAATCTGACAAAAGATGAAGAGCAAACAAAACTACAGACAGCTAAGATACTTGCCGGGATCAAACCTGTAATGGTAACCATGCGCAAAGGTGATGTAATTATCCGCAAAGGAGATCTGATTACAGCCTGGAATTTAGACGTGTTAGAGCATTATCGCTTGGTACAGCGAGAAATTAACTGGCAAGGATTATTGTATTTAGGAGGTGCTGTCTGTGGGGCTGTCATCATTTTTGCCACAGTTGAGCGGCGTTTCAAGTGTCGGTTACGCCAGAGCGATCGCCTATTGGTATTACTGCTGACTTTGAGTACACCACTAGTGTTAACTTTGGGCACACCTTATACCACCTGGAGTGGAGTTGGTTTATTACTGGGTAGTTTCTACGGAGCTAATTTGGGTGTGACAGTGGTGGGGCTATTGGTGGTATTGCTACCGATTAGCCTAGAAATCAACAAGATTGGACTTTTGGCAGGAGCGGCAGGAGGAATCTTAGGCAGTTGCATGGCACATCGGTTGCGATCGCGTGAAGAATTAGCACTTTTGGGTGTAGCGATCGCTTTAACTGAAGGTGGTGTGTACCTGGTAATGCAGCTCCTATTTGGTGCAGCATTTAGTCCCAGTTTATTGTATGTCGTACTCAAAGAAGCGGGATTTTTTGCCTTATCTGGTTTAGTTTGGAGCATTGTAGCTCTAGGATTAAGTCCCTATTTAGAAAAACTATTTGATTTAGTCACTCCAATTCGCTTGGCAGAACTAGCAAGCCCCAACCGCCCCTTACTAAAGCGACTGGCTACAGAAACTCCTGGCACTTTCCAACACACCCTGTTTGTTTCCACCCTTGCCGAAACAGCAGCTAAACAACTGGGATGCAATATTGAACTAGTAAGAGCGGGGACACTTTACCACGATATTGGTAAGATGCACGATCCCTTAGCATTTATTGAAAATCAAATGGGGGGGCCAAATAAACACGATACAGAAATTAAAGATCCTTGGAAGAGTGCAGAAATTATTAAAAAGCACGTCAGTATAGGTTTGGCAATGGCGCGGAAACACAGGTTGCCTTCCTCTATTCAAGCTTTTATTCCAGAGCATCAGGGAACGATGCAAATTGCCTATTTTTATCACCAGGCACAGCAAATGGTAAAGGAAGATCCTAGTTTATCAGTGGACGAGGCAGATTTTCGTTACGATGGCCCCATACCTCAGTCGCGGGAAACTGGAATAGTCATGTTGGCAGATTCTTGCGAGGCGGCACTGCGATCGCTTAAAGAGGCTACTTACGAACAAGCTTTGGCAATGGTAAACAATATCCTTCGTGCCAGATGGCAAGACAATCAACTTGTTGATTCAGGATTAACACGTGAAGAATTAACAAAAATTGCCGAGATTTTTGTGGAAGTTTGGCAACAATTTCATCACAAACGCATTGCTTATCCAAAATTAAAAACTGGAAGTGAGAAAAGTTAGAAACGCAAATTAATAGCTAATAAAATCTAATTAAAATGTAAAACGCCAACCTATATAAAGTTTTAGGTTGACGCTTTACAAATTTATATTTACTTACTATCTTTAGGATCTTTATTTGGCTGATCCCATCTCATTAATATTTATAATCTCCTATTTTTGTCTTCAACAAAATATTTTTAATCTTTTCTTTAGATTTATTTTCCTGACTATTTATCAAGATTTGTAAACCTACGCTTTTTAGGAGATATGGAAGCTCCCATAATTTCAGATATCCAGACTTCAAAGTTACGTACTGGATGGGAACGAAGCGCCACATCTGGATGGATAATAGGTTCGACCAAAATAGTAAACATCCCCAACCTATTGCCTGCTAAAACATCAGTAAACAAGCGATCGCCTACCATTGCGACTTGCTGTACTGGCAAATTCATAGTCTGGAGTGCAGCCTTGATTTTACGTCTGGAAGGTTTGGCTGCACCCAGATAGTAGGGTAAGTTTAAGGAACGAGCGATACCACCAATCCGAGGTTCACTGAGGTTATTGCTTACCAAACACAGTGTTGCTACCTGACGGATTTCTTTCACCCACTGTTGCAATTCAACTGAAGCAGATGCTGCTCTAATCGGTACCAAAGTTTCATCTACATCCAACACCATCCCCTTCAGCCCATATCGTTGAATTATGTCTGGTGTGAGGTTTAATATTGAACCTTCCAAAATTAAATCAGGCTGTAAGAGCTTGTTCCAAGGCATACTCATTAGTTAATAGTCACTAGTCATTAGTTAATAGTCATTGGAAAAATTATTAGCTTTGACTATTAGTTATGTGCTAAATTCTTGGGTGTAGATGATAACAATAAAAGCTTTGCATTTGCGAGCAAAATTTAATACATGAATATTATGCCTGTTATTTCAGTATTAAATTTTACTTTTGCTCGTGTCAAAATTAAGTTTAGATTTTTTGGAATTTTGCTTGGGTATCTGTCACAATGACGAGAACTGAACTAAGTCGCAGCAAATTCCAGTTCGCATAGCCCTATCATACCTAAAGCCAATAAATACTGGCAAATTTTTGGCTCAGGTATGGTTAGCATAACGAAGACTAAAAAATCTTAATTACTTATTAAAAATCTTCATTTTTGCATCTATTCAACTTCATTGAACAACTGTTCTTCTAATAAAGGTTGTACTTGGCGAAACTCTTCTGGAGAAAGTAATTCAGGTTTACCGCTTTTTGATATCCGTGCAAAAAATAGCAGTGGATCTAGGGGAGTGTAAATTGCGTATTCTTGCTCTTCGTAGTAAAAGCTAGATAATAACTGTAATTGCTCCGGTTCTAAATCTGACTCTTCATCTTCTATTTCTAAGGTGAAAAGTTCTGACTCTTCAACTGGTGGTAGTTCGCCACTTACAGTTAAAGCGTAAGCAGTGTTCTTGAGAATTAAGTTCTGCTCAGACAAAACTGCTTGGGCAGTGGTAAAAATTTGGTCGATAGTCGCATCATCTTCCACGAGAATAGCTTCTTCTTCCTCACCATCACCTTGCCAAGCAAAAATTTCTACTGGTGAGTCAACAGGAAGAAGTAAAAAATACTCTTGCCCATCAACTTCGAGCGAATGCTCTATATAACATTCAAGCGATCGCCCTTTGTCATCTGTCAAACTGATGGTACCAGAATGTTCGTGATCGTGTTCGTCAGGAAAAGAAGAGGAAAACATAACCCAAGTGTAGAACTTTTACAATTACCAGCTACTTGAGAAATCGTTTAACTGCTTAATGACATGATCTGTCAAACAATGAGTTTTAGATACACAATTAAGCGCTGGGTAACAGATTTCAGAATATCATGCTAAAGCTATGGTTACTCAGCAGATGCTTCTGTGAATTTAAGGTTAGCTCGTCGGGCATCTAACCATTGTTGCAAAATCAAAGCTGCGGCTTTGCGATCTATTAACGGTTTATGACGTGATGGAGAACGGTTTTCAGAAATTAACAACTGTTCTGCTTGAAAGGAAGTTAATCGCTCATCTACATATTCCATTGGAATTGTGAGCACTTTAGCCAGTTGTTTGGCAAATTTCTGCACTTGTCGTGCTTGAAAGCCCAAAGAACCGTCCATAGAATATGGTAAACCAACGACCAACACTTGTACTTCTCGCTCAACGACTAATTGTCTGATTTGCTCCACATCCCGTTCAAAAGATGTGCGTTCAATTGTAGTGATACCAGTGGCAATCAAACCAGTGCGATCGCATCCTGCCACACCAATACGTTTACGACCAACATCTAAACCTAAAGCGGAAATATACTGGGGAGCGGGGGTGTGAAAGAGTGTAGAAGTACCTTCTTCGGCTTCTGCTGTGTTATTCTCCCGCTTTTGCTCTTTTGCTTTATTAATCGCCACATCACTACTCCTGTTTTTGCGCATCTACCGACTCCGATTGGTAGGATGCTTCCAGGTGAGAATTTTTGCTAGAAAAATTAATAGTTTCTTTTGATGGATTGGGTTGTACAGAGCGCTCTGAAGGCGTTTGCTGTCTTGGTGGGAGCCATAACATTCCACCCGGTATCGGTTTGCGTGCCGGTTGCAATCCTTGTAACATCTCAGGTAGCTGAATACCTTCTAAAGAGACAAATTTAGACTCCCGCACCTTATGCCAAACGGAGCGAGACATAATCAGCGTGTGTTCTACACGACTTGCTCCAATTTGCTCCAAATACTCTTCTCCTTCCGGCTGGTAGTCTGCCGAAGCTAGTTGTAAGGGTTGCTGAGGGAAATCTTGGGCAATGCGAGCAAGTTGAGTTAACAGTTCTGGATACAACCAGGTGTATGCTGGGTGAACTGTTAATGTTGCAATGTGGGCTTCCTCACCTTTACGATCTAGCGAGATCTGAAAATAACCGATCGCTGCTTTGCGTTGGGGTTCAAATACATAGCCGCTCACGACTTCTGTTTTCGTCATCCATTGTTTAACAGCATCGATTAAAGCACCAAACAAACTAGTTTTAAAATCTTGGGTTTGGCGATCAAATACTTGCCTTACTAAAGGCGGCATTGAAGCCGTATCAAGCTGATACAGCAATTGAGCATCAGCATTGCTCACAGGCAATAAGTTTGGCAAATCTGGCTGTGCCTGTGCCAATTCAGCTAGCAACTCTGGTTTGATTTCCCAATAAGTCATTTCAGCTAAACGCTGAAAGCCATTGTGTCTGTATAATGCCAACGCTTCTGTGTCATTGACATTAACTTCCAATATCCAAGTACGAGCTTCTAAAATTGACTCAAAACAATAACGCAAAAGCTGTGAGCCAATTCCTTGCTTATCGGCACCACGATCTAACATTACGCGTTCCACCCGCCAAGTGCTCCGCGTGCGATTGAATGGAGACACTTGAATCATTCCCAGAAGCATTCGCCCCTGTTCTGCTACATAGCCACAAAAAATATACTTTAATGGGTTGGGAAACCAACTTAAAAATTTCAGCAATCCATACCAGCGACGCAGCCATTGCATCTGCCGCATAGCAAATTCCGCTCCCTTTTGGGTTTTGGCTGCGAATGAATCTTGAGCTAAACGTTCAATGCCGTCCAAGTCACGGTATTGTACTGGGCGGATGAGAATACTGAGATTTCGAGTAAGTAATGAACTCATTTTCATTCGAGCTGCCATTCAGCCTTAAATAATTGGAGGAAAGGAACTTTCAAGGTTTGGAGCCTTGCTTTGCTTAAGACGCCTATCAGACGGTTCCCACAGGGTATGGACTGCCGTTGGCTTCTCGTTAGAGTGGAGCTAACGCGCTTCAGTGCAAGCCGACTCTCTAACTTCTCGCTGCATTAATCTTAACGGCTTTCCGTTTCTTACCATTGATCCAAAAGAGTGATTTTAATAAGTGAATGTTCTCTCACTTAACTACAAACAGTACAATTCAAGAATTTTATGGAGCAAGCCAACGTATAGGGAACGCTATACAAAACTAAGTTCTGATATTTACTTGCTTAATTGCAAATTTTATACTATCACGAGCAGCTAGTGCTTACAGGTATTCATATCCATTTTGGATTTTGGAGCTACTGCGCCCTTGAAGGTTCCCTTATTGAGTGCAAGTGGTGTGATTTTGGATTAAAAGGCTTCCTATGCCAATTTGGGATCATGTTCATCAAAGGGGCTATAGCCAAATATAAAAAAGGCAGATCTGATGAACGCTGCATAAAGCTTGATTCAACAAGACCTGCTATTAATTTTATTTAAATTTTATTAAACAGTTGTATCAATTAGTTCAGAGTGAACGGCGAGAAACTAGCTTTTCAAAATGAGCTTGAGTTTGATGGAGGAGTTGCTCTCGACTATCTGAATTTGTTTGCTTCAAGGTTGGAACCAGATTGCGAGCTTGCAGAGCCATGTGCAGTTGGAGGTGGGCAACATATTCACTAAAGTCTTCACGTACTGCACCTGTGCCATTTTGAAGAGTTGATTCCATTGCCACCGTATTCTCCTTCTCTTGATTAAATCTAGAGTTATTGATTCACGTTTTCAAAACTTATCACGTTGTTTTACCTGTCTTCTTAGTTTGCAATGAAGTTTAACGCTTGTTAGGTACATTGTAGAGAAATGTAAATCCCACTGTGGAATGAAGTAGGTCAGTGTTCAAACCTTATTGCTCCATGGGTAGAAGTTATTTTTGCTGCATATCAGATGTTAGGTAGATGTAACTTTTGTATTTAACTTTTATACTTTCATGTGGAAATTTAGTTATCCCAGGAAAAAAGTATATGGGTTGGCTTAAAAGACTGTTTGGACTAGAAAAACCTCAAAATGCCCAAGTAAATCCTACTCCTCAACAAGTACAGCAACAAACTTCAGCGACACCTGCTGCTACTCAACAAATTGCTCCTGAAAGAATGGGATTAAATGGAGAATACGACCAAAGTGGTTTAGCGAAACGTGTCGCCCTTGCGTTTGATCAAGATCAGCAGTTGACTGACATAGAAACTCTCTGGGTTGCTCAAACAGGTAGTACTGTTGTATTAAAAGGGAAAGTCCCCAGTCAAGACATTCTTAACCAGATGGTTTCTGTGGCGCGGTCAGTGAATGGAGCAACTTCTGTTGACACTAGTCAAGTTACCATTGGCTAGGTAGTTGAAAATATAGTCATTTTACTTAGTGTCCTTGTGTCTTATGTTAGGAAATAAAGTATGAGACACAAGAACACTAAAATAAAAATCACTTCTAATATCCTGTAAGATCCCCGACTTCTCTAAGAAGTCGGGAATCTGTGTTTTTACTTATATACTTATGTATTAGAAATTGAAATAATCCAATTTAAAATAGCCTGATTCACTGTTTCTGGACATTCATCATGTGGACAATGCCCCACATTTTCTAGATGCAGTAGTTTCAGATTTGGGTTGTACTGAGCAAATTCATGAGCAAGGGCTGGGGGAACAAACCGATCATTTTGTCCCCATATTAAAAGCATAGGGATTGTTAGAGTTGGCAATACAGATTTAACACTGAACCCAAAATTGGCAGTAATTGTAGCCTTGAATAAAGCGGTAAAAGCACGGGCAGAACCCCGATCTTGAGGAGGGCCTGCTAATATTTCTATCAGTTCATCTGTGATCGCTTCTGGGTTAGCGTAGGCAATAGCAGCCCAACGACGCAAAAAACTTGGTCGGCGTATTAAATAAAATAAGGGTTTGAGCAACAACGGGGAAGCTACGATATTTTTAATTGTGTTAACAACAGGTCTTAGTAAAGCAGGAATAGCTTCTTGCTCTAATGATGGATCTGGTAGACTCATCATCACTACACCCTGGATCATCTCTGGATGGGCAGTGGCGACAGCTAAGGCAATCAGCGAACCAATAGAATTACCTATTAGAATTACAGGCTGGCGGATAAATGTTTTCCAAAAATCGTAAACTTGTTCCACCCATAGCTGGATGCTGTAATTAACGGCTGCTTTTTCAGAAGCGCCAAAACCCAGCATATCAAGGGCATAAACTGTGTGTTGCTCCCCCAAAACCTCTAAATTATGTCGCCAATGTCCAATAGAAGCACCAAATCCATGTAGCAAAATCAAAGGTGTCGCCTTATAGTGATTTTGGGTATGGCGAATATAGGTGTAGCGGGTTTGCCAACCTCGCCAAACCCAGTCTCTTTGATTGCCCACTCGTTCTTGCCAGTGAACTGTGCCGTTCACGCTGCCTCCAAGTTTATTAGCTATAGGAATACTGCTATTTCTATTACTAGCTTAATTTCGACTTAATCAGGGTATCGCTCGATATCTGCGTGGTTAATGTTTTGAGTTGAGGATTTTTGCTAGGGAGCGATCGCTTAATACATCCTCAAGAAAGAACAACAATTAAACTTTCCTCAGCAATATTGCTTAGACAGCAATAAATTACTGTAATATATATTACATAATTACAAGAGAGCGAAAAAGGGACTGGGTGAAGCCAAAAAAGGCACATCTACAGGAGTCAAAGCAAGTACCTAAGTTCTGCAAATTATCTTCTGTGTTCTGCGTCCTTATTCAGTAAGTATTGAATATTGCTTTGTAATCCCGACCATGATACTGAAACAGTCCCATGTTAACATTGTCACAAAGAAATAGTACAATAGTTAACAAATGCTGCAGTTGTGTAATTTAGGTTAACGATTAGATAGAAATCCTCTCAGAATGAGTAGAATGACAAATACAACCAACAAGAGAATATCTTGTGGATTGGCAACCCTGGAAATACAGTCTATTTTCAGTCCTCAGAAATTTAATGTCTTTGCCTTTAAGGCAAATGAAAAAATACCAAACCAAGCCCTATTCTTAAAAATCAGCTCCCACAACTCATAATGCCAGTGACAGAGAAAAAAAGAACCCGCGATTTACCCCAAATTAACGAAAGAATTCGTTTCCCGAAAATTCGGGTCATTGATACTGATGGTGCACAATTGGGAATTATGTCCCCACAGGAAGCGCTGCAACTAGCAGAGGAAAAAGAGCTGGATCTGGTGCTGCTCAGTGATAAGGCTGATCCGCCGGTTTGTCGGATTATGGACTATGGGAAATATAAATTTGAGCAGGAGAAGAAAGCACGAGAAGCCCGGAAGAAACAGCACACTGCTGATGTCAAAGAAGTGAAGATGCGCTACAAGATAGAGGCACATGACTATAATGTGCGTGTCAAGCAAGCAGAACGTTTTCTCAAAGACGGTGATAAAGTAAAAGCTACTGTAATGTTCCGTGGTCGAGAAATTCAACACAGCGACATGGCAGAAGAGCTGCTCAAACGGATGGCTGCCGATTTAGATGAGGTGGCTGAGGTACAGCAAGCACCGAAGAAAGAGGGGCGAAATATGATGATGCTCCTATCTCCTAAGAAATAAATAATTATTGATTTAAATTCAACAGCTAAATTGAGAGTCCCGATCGCTGAGTGGGAAAAATATACTCAGTTGATCGGGATTTTTGCTATGTCAATAAATCTGATCGAGGTTGCTCAATGTATCCCTTCGACAAAAAGCCATTCGTACATTATAAAAAACTGTTATATATTTTACTTGAAACTTTAGGGGTGAAATTACTAGAAAGTAAAACTGCATGGAACTGAAAAATTACCAAGCTATTCAAAGAAAAAGGATTTTGACGCGACTGCTAAAGTGGGTAAACCTTCGACCTGAGGAGAGCGATCGCACGTGGTTAATGTTTGCTTTTTATACTACTACCTCAATAGGATTACGATGGTCGGAAGATTCTGCGGTTGCGCTGTTTTTGGATGAGTATGGATCTGAGTTCCTGCCTTTGATGTATACCGCCAGTGCACTTGTGGGTGGAGTCTTGGTTTATTTCTATTCTTGGCTGCAAAAAATTTTTCCTTTGCGGCAGGTGATTGTGGCGATCGCACCCTGTATGTTTTTGCCCTTGATGTTTTTGCATCTAGGTTTACATATTTCGTTCTTTTCGGTATTTATCATATTTATCCTGCGGTTGTGGGTGGATGCATTCTACGTTGTTAACGATCTCAATACCTCAATTGCAGCTAACCAATTATTCAATATTCGGGAAATTAAGCGTACCTATCCAATTATTAGCAGTGGCGTTTTGGTGGCTGATGTTCTCAGCGGCTTTAGTTTACCTTTTTTGCTGCTATTTGTAGGTCTTAATAATGTGATTATGCCCTTCGCTGGTATATTCGTTGTCTTGGGAGCAGGGATTCTTTTATATCTAAGTAAAAATTATTCGCAGGCTTTTCCTGATGTTCCTCAAAGACAGATAAAACCAGCCCAGCACTATAAACAGCAACGTCTTTATGGTTCTCTAAAGCATTATGCCTGGTTGTTGTTTGCATTTTTTACTCTCCTACAAGCAATGGGAGTATTGATAGATTTTCAATATCTCGCTCAGTTAAAGTCAAATTTTCAGGGTAAAGATATTGCTACCTTTTTAAGTTTACTGGGTGGAATAATGGGAGTTTGCGAGCTAGGAATGCAGTTATTTATTTCTAGCCGTGCTCTCGAACGTTTTGGAGTATTTATTACTGCTGCAACTTTACCCCTCACCGCAGGTATTGTTATACCCTTAACACTACCCCTTTTGGGTTTATTACCTTGGAGCAATTCCCACAATCTTTTATGGGGCTTAGTTATTCTCAAGTTCTTAGATGAAATTTTACGTTATACCTTTGTTGCCAGCAGTAGCCCTTTGCTTTTTCAACCAATTCCAGATCGGATTCGCAGCAGCGTTCAGTCACTATCAGGAGGTATAGCAGACGCTTTTGGGGCTGGGATTGCAGGTGTAATTATTCTCATCACTCTGTGGTTGGGAAAGCTATTTCTGCCCTTGTCAGAACGTAGCGCGATTATGGTAGTAGAAACAATGGTTGTAGCTGCGTGCTGTTTGGGGGCGATTTGGTTGCTGCGATCGCATTACGTTAACCTATTAGTTTTAAGTGCCGAGCGAGGGCAACTGAGCGCCACAGATGTAGATTTACGCACATTTAAACAAGCAGTCGTGAAAGCTTTAGGAGAAAAAGGTACCGAAGCAGATAAGCGCTCTTGTATCGAACTTTTATCTCAAATTGATCCCCAAGGTGCAACAGAAGTGTTAGCACCCTTGCTAGTCAAGCTTCCTCCCTCGCTACAAAAACCTAGTTTAGAGATTTTATTGGCGGCAGGTACAAATTCTAATTATTTGCCAGAAGTCAGAGCTTTGTTAGAGTTACCTCAACACCTAATTAATCCAGAAGTTTTTGCCCTTGCCTTAAGCTACGTTTGGTTTTCCGATCCAGATCCAGACGTCAGTCTTTTAGAACAATACTTAACAGAAGAACAACACTCCATTATTCGTGCGACTGCTGCTGCTTTATTGTTACGCCTGGGAACGCCACTACAAAAGTCAACCGCAACTAATACTTTGCGGCGGATGCTCACTCACAAACAAGAAAGGGAAAGAGTAAATGCAGTCAGAGCGCTTAAAGAAGCAGTTTACTTGCAGGCGTTGCGGATTTACATACCGAATTTGTTGCAGGATGAGTCTTTGGGAGTGCGTTGTGCTGTTTTAGAAACAATTTCAGCAACCCATTTAGAGGAATACTATACAGCATTACTATTGGGGCTTCAGTATAAATCAACGCGAACTACAGCAATGGGTGCTTTAGTAGGACTAGAGAATGAAGCCTTACCAATATTGATAAACTTAGCTACTAATATTTATAAACCGGAAATTGTGCGGATGTATGCTTGGCGTACTATTGGTCAAATTCCTACTATAGAGGCGATAGATACTTTATGGCAGCATCTAGAATTATCTAAGGGTAAAAGTAGGGGTCATATTCTCCGTCCCTTATTGAAAAGGCTGCAAAAAAAGGGAGTTTTAGTTTTAGGCGATCGCGAAGCCACTTCCTTGGAGCATCGCTTTTATGAAAATCAGGTAAAAAAACTCATTGAAGAAGAATTGGGTTTTTTAGGTGTTATTTACGCTGCATATATAGACTTCAAAAGCCAAGGCAAAATTTATGCCCAAGAAATAGACTTAAACACAAAAGATACTTTAGAAGTTTATAACTCAGATAGAAGAATTGTAGTTGTGTTATCACTTTTGCAACACGCGCTGTTAGAAGTAGAAATCGATGTTCAAGAGCGATTACTGTTGCTACTACAAATAATTTGCCCGACAGAACAAATTCAAGCCGCAGCATTCAATTTGCGCTCTGAATCATTGGTAAACTTAGCACGGGGTTTAGAGATTTTAGAGCATATTGTTAACTTGCAAAATAAATCTGTATTGTTAAATGTTTTAGATCGGCGATCGCCCTCAGAAAAATTGCAACATTTAATAGATGTGGGAATTGCCAATTATGAAAAAATGACAATTGGCAAACGTACTTGTTTTTTGTTAACACAGGATAATTTGCTTTCCGATTGGTGTGTAGCTTGTTGTTTTCATTTTGCTCAAGTTGCCAATATCCGACTGACTAGCGAACAGGTTGTGAGAAGTTTGCGTCATCCTACAGGCTTTGTTCGGGAAGCAGCAGTGGCGTATTTGAGTACAGTATCACCTCGTATTCTGCTCAAAATTTTACCGCAGTTGCAAAAAGATCCCCACCCACTTGTAGTTGCTCAAGTGCAAGAGTTAATGAAAAATTTATAACTAATCTTATGCTAACTACTGTTGAACGCTTATTATTTGTTCGTAGAGTACCTATTTTTAAAGAATTACGCGATGATTTTATTGTTCGCTTGGCTTCAGTTATGGATGAGTTGGAATTTCCCACAAACTACACTATTTTTCAAGCAGGGGATGAGGGGCGATCGCTTTATATTGTCGTTTCTGGCAAAGTCAAAGTTCATATTGGCAACCAACAGTTAGCAGTGTTTCCCAAAGGAGAATCTTTTGGTGAAATGTCAGTTTTTGACGCTCAACCGCGTTCTGCTTCGGCAACAACTTTGGAAGCTTGTGAATGTTTGGAACTAACACAAGAACAACTTTACGAAGCTATTGATGAAACACCAGAAATTGCTGTAAATATTATTGGAATTTTATCTCGTCGGATTCGAGAACTGAATGAAAAAATTAATGCGATCGCTGCAAAAAATTAGTTACTTATTCACATCTTGCACTAGTTGCTTGATTACAATTATTGTAGGGTGGGCACTGTCTAACTTTCTTAAAACTCTTATTTTTACGTTGTGAACAGTGCCCACCTTACGGTTAATCAGATACTTTTTCTACTCAAGGCAAAACTAATCGCTATTTTGTTACTTTAGGAAAAAAAGTTATTCTCAGTTGTTTGGATAAAAAAACTGGAAGCTCTATAGATGTTTGCGAGCTTCCAGTCATTGCTTTCTCAATTGTGATTGAAAAAGTAGAAGGAATCCTAATCGGGAGAACTAAGATGAAATAATTGAAACAGAAGCAAAGTTACTGGAAGTTCCAACAGTCAAAATCAGTTTTACCGTTACTTTTTCTTTTTCCATAATAGTTGTACTATTAAACATTAACTTTTTGGGAACTTAGGAACACCCACCCCGGTGTTGAAAGTTTTATAAGCAATGCTGAGACTACTTTGGAAAAATAACCACCAACAGTACGGTATGACTTTTAGAAACCTAAGTCAAGGAGTATTTCACTTCTTATCAATTTGAGTAATTAAAACATAAGTTTTAGTATTTTATTGTTTTCTCCTTACTTATAATTTTTTACTTCAAGCAGCTACTTGTACTTGTTATTTATAATATTCAAAATATTGATAATTGATTTGCCATTTTGGCAGAATGATTTAAGATTAATCAAAAACAGATCCCCGACTTGTTTAAGAAGTCGGGGAATTTTGCTGTTGTAGCGTCGTAATTTACATGGCGATCGCCAATTTCATCAACAGTCTCTAAGGATCTGGTAACTCAAGAGATATTTTAGTTAAACGCAGAGAATTTGAATGATGAATCTTGAGTGGTGTCTGATTTTAGTTCAGGCTTAATTGATTGATGCTCGTGAATTTGAGTAGCCAGCCACCGCTCTGAACTACCACCGCGAATTTCTGTTTTTTTCTTGCCAACTACTTCTAGATAAGCAAGATCTTTGATTTTGCTTAAGCAGCTTTTTTGTGTAGGGCTGTCAGACTTTTGATCAGAAGGTAAAGCGGCAATTTTAAGATTTTCGGTGCGTTGTTGGCTAGCTCTCTTGATTTGCGAGTTTTCTTTAATCAATCGGTTATAGGTGCGGTAAGGAATGTAATGTAAAGGATTGTAGCCAGCAAACCGCAGCATTAATACACAAGCCCAGGAATACTTGCCTGCAAGAATTGCTTCAACTACTTGATCGAGTTGTTCCGGGTTAATTGACTTATCGAAATTGCTAGTAATGTTCTGATGCATAGTATTCATTGCCTTCAATAAAGTAAATCAGTTTGTCAGTAATGTGGTGATTTTGGAGCGCAATTGGAATTTATAAACTACTCTCTATGTTTTTGTTGTTCCTTGATTGGTGTCAGGAACAGATCAGAAATGCGACGCTGGTAAATGATTTGGGCGGTAGCTGATTGTCCCGCTTTTAATTTGATGGATTGATGGGGAGCTAAAGCCACTTCAACCCGATACACCCAACCGAATTTTTGCTCAGGTTGAGCATCACCAGAGATGGATACAATTCTGCCTGAGAGAATACTGCGATTTTGAACTTCAAAAGCGTTTTGTTGTTCTGCTTTACCTTTTGCTGATGGCTGGCTGTAGGTATCAGCATCTAGTTTGATTTGTACTTTGTCTCCTTTGTTGACAAAGTCTATGTTGTGGTAAGGCAGGTTAATCACCAAAGCAGGGGATGTATTGCTAGGAGCGATTTCCGCAATAGATTGTTTGGGTTGAGCTATTTTGTTAGTGCTGTGAATGTTAAGGGAGGGTACAACCCCATCTATTGGGAGATTGGGAAATCTCGGTACTCGTTCAGTCTTGGCTTTCACTGCTTTGTCAAAACCCTGTGGCTGGAATTGATAAAGCTCTCCTAGTTGTATGAATTTCCCTCTGACTTGACTGACTTGTTTTATCTTTCCCGTAAACGCCCAAGCTATTACAGTCGCCAAAAAAGTTAGACTGCCTAGCAAAACTATACGAGGAAGAATTGAAGGCGTTTGCTCTAGCATTTTCTGCAAGGATATAGAGCAATTACCCATACTTGTAGCTGTTACCCGTAAAGGTGTCGCTATTTTGCTATGGGTATTTGTAGGTAGTTTTGGAGACGCCGCTGCTAAGGGCAACTCTTGTGGTTGCTGTCTGATGATTGAAGCGACACTACCCCCACAGATTGATACTATTTCAGGAACTTGATTATAACAGGGATGCACATCCTGCATATTAATCTCTAAACTCCCTGATTGGCTTGAGGTTTCGACTGCATTTGACCTGATGATTCTGTCCATGAGCTGACCTAAAATCGGAAACCTGACTGTAGCTTTAGCTTTGATAAGCTTGACTCATTTCCTTTGACTTGTATGAAAAAGTCTCCGTTTGGCTCTTGGTAGATGCAGTTATATCCTCGGAAATTTGGGCTAACTCTTAATTTAATTACTTTCCCTGGTAATGTAGATGTTTTGATGTACACCGATAGTTAGGATCGTATTAAGTAATCATGCTTTGTTCTACAAGAGCTATGACAAAATAGTCATCCACAATCTGTAAGAACAACATTCGTACTTATACTATTTTCCCCTTTGGATGTCATCTGCGGTGTTGGCATTTCTTGTTAGATTGAATGCGCTGAATATGTTCTTCTATTTAATTAAGTATTATACATTTTTCATTTTGTCCACAAGTGTTAAATACTGTAGGGGTTTCGCCCCTCACCTACTGTTTCTTTTTGATTTTTATTTTTCATAGGTTTCTGGGAAAAGTTACCATTAACTCTGTTGTTGAACAGTCAAAATTTCTGACTATGCCTATAGCCACAATATAATCTTTAAGTTCCATACAATTTGATAATGTTTTTACGGGTAATGATGAAGCTTTCTATGTACTCTGCCAGCAGATAGCTTATCTGGAGGCACTTTCAAGTTAACATTTGATTGCAAACTTATAGTAAACTTGTTATTAATTTTGCTTAAAAATTAACTAGTTTTTTTAGAGAATAAGTTATTACCAATACAGTTTTAAAGTACGGTTTAATATCTATTGATTTGAGTGCTACTAAAATATAATAAATTACACTTAGAGCATATTTTCCGAGATAAAAAGTAGCTAATTATGCTTGTGCAAAAATGCAAGATTCAGCAAATTATAAAAAATAAGTCGTAGTTAATGCTCGTAATTATCTTGAAAAATTTTTGGTATGTTGATGCAAACTAATGGTCAATCTAAGTGCGATCGCAGATGCGATTGCTGTTGAGATAGGTGGTAATAAAGACCGTGGATTCCCATTAGTTGTTTGTGAGTACCTTGCTCAACTAGAATACCTTGGTCTAAAACGAGGATACAGTCAGCGTGACTAATAGTGTCAAGACGATGGGTAATAATAAATGTGGTAATAGTTACACCTGTGGAAGCATTGTTGAGACGATTAAATTGAGCTAGGTTTTTGTAAAATCTGTGTTCTGATTCTGCATCTAAACAGCTGGTGGCTTGATCCAAAATGAGAATGCGTGGGTTCCTCACCAAGGCGCGGGCGATCGCTATTCTTTGTCGCTCTGGGGCTGAAAGCATCATGCCTCCTTCTCCTACACGGGTGTTGTAGCCAAAAGGTAAAGCCTGAATAAAGCCGTGTGCTTCTGCAAGGTTGGCAGCAGCGATCGCTTGCTCTAGAGAAATCTCTGAGTTGAACAATGTAATATTTTCTAAAATCGTGCCCGAAAACAAAAAAATCTCTTGCGGCACCATCCCTACCTGATTTCTCAAAGATTGGGGAGAAATATTAGCAATATCGTGCCCATCAATCAAAATTCGTCCGCTGTCAGGACGATATAAACCTACAAGTAAATTTACTAAAGTACTTTTACCAGAGCCACTAGCACCAACAATAGCAATTGTCTGTCCTGCTTTTACCTCAAAGGAAATATGTTGCAGGGTATTACGTTCCGTATCGGTATTGTAAAGGAAACTGACATTCTCAAAATCCACATCACCGCAAATGTGTGGTAACTCCAGTGGCGATTTTTGTGGATTTACTTCTGGTTGGGTGGCTAAAACATCATTTAGATGCTCAAGAGAAATTATTACTTCTTTAAACTCATCCCACAGCCCCACCACAGCCAAAACAGGTTTGACTATACTACCAACCATCACGCTAAAAGCGACAAACTGACCAACCGATATCTCCTGATTGATCACCAATGTCGCCCCATACCACAACAATGCTGTAGTACCAAGATGATTAATCGAACTTGTTGCTAGTTGCAAGTTATTCGCCAGCTTCTGTGCGCGCCTGCGCGTTTGTACCATATTTGTGAAGCGTTCTTCCCAACGCCAACGCATCGGGATTTCGGCTGCGGCAGCTTTAACTGTCGCAATGCCAGTGACGATTTCTACTAGTGCAGAATTTTGCACGGCTGATTTGTGCAACAGTTCTCGCGATACTTTTTTGATGAATGGATTAGCTGCTAAATTCAAAATAGCGATGAGTAGAATTAAACTCACAACTACGCAACTAAGGCGCAAGTTGTAAGAAGCCATTAACCCCAGGTAAGCAACCACAATCAATGCATCTAGCGTGGTAATTATCGCTTGTTTAACAAAAAACAATTGAATTTTACGGTTTTCTTGAATCCGGGTAATGATATCTCCCACCTGGCGCGATGCGAAAAACTGCAATGGCAAGTGCAGTATATGGCTCATAAAACTGCTGAGTTCTGCAAGTTCCATGTGGTTGGACAAATAATCGAGCAGATATTGCCGTACTGCTTGGATGGTAATTCGCCACAAACCGAAAAAGAGGAAACAGATAGTAAAGATATTCAGAGTGAGCAAACTTTTGTAGGGCAACACTCGATCCATTACAAGTTGGCTAATTATGGGAACCGCTAGTGCAAAAACTTGTAGCAGTACCGAAGCCAAAATTATTTGCCCAAGTAGCTGGCGTTGATGCCAAAATGTCTGCCAAAATTTACTAAAGGAAATTTTTTTACTTTGTTTGGCTTCTAGCCGTTCGGTGGGGAATAACAGCAAGGCATATCCCGTCCAATTTGCTTCAAACTCTGCTTTTTGTAGCGATCGCTTACCGATTGCCGGATCGGAAATTAACACGCGATCGCCTTTAACTTGCCAAACAACCACAAAGTGAATTCCTTGCCAGTGAGCAATCCAGGGTTTAGCTTGCAACTCTAGCTTGCTCAAAGAAGCCCTGACTGGTAATGCATCAAATCCAACAATTTCTGCTGCATCTGCCAAAGCAGCTAAAGATGTACCCGTGCGGTTTGTTTGTGCAATGTTTCGCAGCCTAGCCAAGCTCAAGCGTTTACCCCAATAAAGGCTAATCATCGCCAAACACGCTGCACCACAATCTGATGAATCTTGCTGTGGAATAAAAGGATAGCGACGCCAAAATCTATTAACCAAGCGATGTTGGTTTCTAGTTGCACAAAAATCAATCTCTGGTGTAGTCGATAGTGTTTTTGTATCCTCGCTAGAAGACGCAAAGAGAAAATTCCCCGCATCCCCACCTCCCCTTGTCCCCACTTCCCCTTGTCCCCACTTCCCCTTGTCCTCTTCCTCCTGTCTGGTAGAGAATATTTCTGGAGCGATCGCAGCCACTGATTCGCTATTGTCTTTAGAAATGTGGTATAGTATTAGATTGGTTTGTGCAATCCAATCTGTAATTGTAAAATCTAGATCACCCCAACTTTCTCCTACTATTGGTGGTTGAGTTTCTGTACTAGAACTGCTAACCTTTCCATGTAGCAACCAAAAGCGCCCTTGTAAATTAGAAGTTGCTTCTGTTAAAGATGAGCCAGCACTTACCTTGGTTTTTACTAAGTAGGGTATAAGTTGTTGTAAAGTATGGCTGGTGTGTGAACGTAACTCAGTGACTGTTTTGAAGAAAATCAGTGCTTGTCGCTCATCAGTCATTTGCTGAAAGTAATCTTTTAGATTAGGCAGTTCCTCTAACCACTGTTTGAGACGATCCAAGCAAGCATATGCTACAAAACCAGCATTAGCTGCAACCGCCCGGTATGGTAAAGGCTTAGAGCAGAACAGATCATCTCCTCCAAAAGTTTGCCCCGCCAATAACAAATGAGTTGACACTTCCCGTCCAACAGCCGTATCAAATCCTAAAAGCCGCACTCTACCTTTACAAACCAGGAAAAGAAAATTGTTACTGTCTTCCGTTTGTCTGTTGGGAGTATAACTAGTCAAATCGTCACCTAGTTGAAACTCACGCATAACCCAAATCTGACTAAAGTCCGATGGGAGGGTTGAATTTCCTGCGACTCTCTTTAAAAACTTTAGGATAGTCGCTTCTGGAGTGGGAGAGTGTTGGTTATTTGCATAACTTTGCTCTCGTTGAACTCCTGACGATGAGTACGAGTTCATTGTTTTGATATCTGTGTAAGCTGATTAATTTGATTTCTGAAGTGTACATTTGCATTTCAGACAGTTCAAAACTTCTTTCAATGAAGCATCTTGCCTCACAATAATAACTTTTGAGAAGTACATCTTTTTTTGTCTTTCATCACCAATCGCTTCCTTTTGATTTTTGCTATCGCTTTTCATATCTGTGAAACTTTGAAAATCCCAGTATCGAATACCCTACAATCAGTTCCATTAAATGTGCTTTTCATCAAAATTACTCAAATTAGCTGTTTCTTCTTTGCATTAATCAGCACCATGCATCAGGTAAAAAAAATTAGATTTCAAAAAGAGAAACGTGTATTTACGTAAAAAAGATGAGAAATAGGTTGTTGATGTCATAAGTTGTTAACATTGAAAAATTTTTACTGGATAATAATTGCTTCTGTCCCCAAAGCTACAAACCAAATACTGGTTCCGGAAACAGAAAATTTTGATCGGGAGTCTTCAAAACCAACATAAAGCTTATTCTTGCTATTAACTGCTCTAAGATGATTCTCCAAAGCTTATTTGTTAACTTTGTCACATCACAATCGATGAAAAAGGTATAATCTTACCACTTTCTCAGTAGAATGCAACATAATAGTTGTCCAAAAAGGCAGTCAAATTAAAGAGATTAGTTGCAATTGTTTGAGAATTCATATTAGTCACTTACAATCAATTGCAATGAAAAACCGGACTTTTATGTCCGGGCAATCAAAAAAATATTGGGAGTGAGGGCTGTGGGAGAGTAGGAGAAAAGGGGAAAAATGATCGGGGGACAAGGCGATAAGGAGACAAAGGGACAAGAGGAGGTGGGGCAGAGGAGCACCAGAAGCACCAGGGGCAGAGGAGTAGTAAACAAATAACCACTAACCACTAACTAAGAACTAAATAAATAGCCCAAATTGCCATTGCCCGTAGATAAGTACTAGCACGAAAAGTTCCAACCGCAGTGATAGCTTCAGGTGTGCGGAATTGTAGCCCATGATCGTAAATTTGTTGGACTACTGTTTTTGTTAGGTTCATAGCTTCATCTTTCATTCCCATTTGTACTAAAAATGCAGCCAAGCCAAAATTGATACCTGTCCACACTTCTAAAGGATGGGTAGCTTTGGGATTTTCTGGTGAACCATCAATCTTGAGTCCGTTAGCAGCACCAAACTTGCCATCATGAAACTTGAGAAAGCAAGCATCGTAAATCGTTTTCAAAGCGGACAAAGTGCGATCGCTCTCCACAATATCAGGTAACCCCAATAAACGTGCGTAGAACTGTCCGCATAATTGATCTGCCATCACTACATCCGAACCGCTTTCACTATCGAGTCGGTAATACTGTCCATTCCAAAGCTTCTGTTCATAGATTGGGCGAGATTGTTGTAACCATGCTTCGTAGATAGATTTTTGCTCTGTTAACTCCTCCGTGTTTTTTACGCCTTGGTAATTTGTTATCAAAACATCACAAATCGCGATCGCAGCTTCCAAAGCTGCCAACCACAACCCACCGCAATAAGCACTTACTCCCCGTAGTCGCCAGTCATCAAAAGTTTGATCGGGCGCACCGGAATTTTCCGGAATTCCATCTCCATCTTTGTCAAAAGTCTTTAGATAGTTGAGGGTTTCCACAATGGCATTCCAGCAGTCTGCCAGAAATTGCACATCATCCGCACCAGTGAGGAGAAAATCGCGGTATACCTGCAAAACAAAGTCACTACCTAAATCTTTCCACAGATTACAATCTTGGTAGCTCGTGTAATTTGTCTTTTCCCAAACGTGTTCATTGGGAGCGCCCAAGTCGTGAGGCGTTGCACCTGCTACCTTGCGAACAGCCATAGGGCTTTCTGCGCCAATGGTGTAATAGTAGCCAATAACGCGGCGGCGATCGTCACTTTTAGGAATCGCCCGTGCAAATGCACGAATTACTGCCTTCTCCAACTCTGGGAAAAGTATCAACAGTGCAAAAGAACCATAAAGCCGCACGTCAAGGCTCTCGTACCAGCGATAGTCCAAGCATTCTAACACTGCAAACTGACCAATTGGATCGCGCTCTGATGCCGCACTCCAAAGAGTACCGCCAGCAGTAAGATCGTAAAGCTCATTAAATAAAGCTATTTTGAACCAATTTGGCAAGTCTGCACGCTCAAAAATAGGTTGTTGCCAAGCTTGAATCTGCTGTTGCCAGATTTGATATTGTTGTAGCGCAGTAGATGCGATCGCCCAAGCATTCTTGCCGTTATTACCAAAAAAGTCTGTATATCTGCGGTCATATTTAATGCCAGCCGCAAATTCAGTCACAGGAAAATCCCATGTTAGAACAAAAGGAATTTGCAATGTTGCGCCTGGTTGCAGAGTAAACCGCACAGCGAGTGCTGCTCCGATTTGTTCATCCTCTTTTGCTGGAGTTTTATTTATATAGTTAGGTAGAGAACCATTTTGTGCAAAGCTTTCCCATACATCTTCACCCGTACCAACTGGATTCCAACGGCTGTGGTGAAAGATTTCCACATTCGGATCTTTGCGTGTGGCAATACACCATTGCCCCTCTCCTTCCTGAACTGGTTCACCTATACCTAAGCGATCTAAAATACAGCCGATATATTCAGTATCTTCAAAGAACTCGTTAAAATTATCCTTACTTTCATTCAAGCGCGGCTGATATTCGTACACTGGGCTACCATCATCCCGCAACCTTATCTCCGGAGATTTCAAGGCATTAGTAAACCAACCTACCATATTCTGCCAGGTGAGCATAATACTCAAAGTAATAGGTGCATTTGTCGGGTTACGTACAGTCCACAGAAATACCGCCACAGGATAGCTAGTTTCTTGGTAGTTATTCGCCCAAATAGGCGAAAATTGCTCGCAGGTTAACTGGGCTTTGTATACCCCTTCATACACAAACCAACTGCGGGGGTAAAGAGCATGGTAAGTACCAGTTACGCCATCTTTACTTGTTGGATACCACTGCCATGCTTGTAGACTGCCATCTTCCGGAGCTTCTGTACACAAAGCATAAGCTTGGGAAGATGTGGCATCTGACTCAAATACACTGAATTGACAGGCGGGAATATTTTTGAAGATATGTTCGCCACCGTCGATATGCCACAGGTTAAAATCTCCCCGCGAAGAACGGCCGATACAACCTGCACCAAAACCGCCTAAAGGCATTCCATGCCAGGGGCCATCATCGACATTACTAGCATAGCGGACGGTGTAGGGCTTGTCCCAACCTAAACCAATGGGACGACTCCAAGTACAGGAAGGAATTTGCGGAGAGGATTTATTTGTCATCGCCTCTATTAATTAATAGCGTGCAGTCACGATAATGAAGACTAGCGCGATGTGTAAAATTTCTCAAGTCCACTGTTAGGAAATTTACACTTCAGTTCCATCTAAGAGTTATTAGTTGTTTTGTGCGATCGCGCTCTCACCATCGCTGTATACTTCTCATATAGCATCTAGAAATTCAATCCGATGCGCCAAAGTCAGCCCAAGGATGAATCACTCGAAACGATAAGCCTTCTAGATGAGTTGCCCGATCGACCAGTGCTTTCGAGTAAATCGAAGGGTTGGAATGGCATCACGATTGAATACTACCATCATCCCGCGAATGAATTAATTTCTCCTCCGCTCTCACAACACCTGATCACCTTAAACTGTGGTTCACCCTACCGCTTAGTGCAGCAACTTGATGGACAGGTTTATGAAGGACAGGTTGTGAAGGGAGACATTATCCTCACACCTGCATATCACCCGACACAATGGTACTGGGATCGTGAGGTGGATGTTTTGCACCTTTGCTTTGAACCAACGTTTGTTACTAAAGTCGCAGCAGAAGCAGTTGAAGTTGATGCTGCTCATGTTGAAGTCTTCAATTATTTTGCTGTGGCCGATCTCCAAATTCAGCATATCAGTCATTTGCTCCTGACAGAATTAGAGTCTGAAAAACTGGGTAATCGTCTCTACGCTGAATCATTAGCGAATGCTCTAGCTGTTCATTTAATTAGAGAGTACAGTAGCGTTGAGAAAATTGTCAGGCAGTACTCTGGTGGTTTATCTAAGTCTAAGTTGCAACGAGCGATCGCCTATATTCAAGAAAATTTAGACCAAGATTTAAGTTTGGATGAAATTGCAGCTGAAGTAAATCTGAGTTCGTATCATTTTGCTCGCTTATTTAAACAATCAACAGGTTCAGCACCCCATCAGTATCAGATTCGTTGTCGAGTCGAACGTGCTAAGGAATTATTGCAACAAGGCGATATGGCGATCGCTGAGATTGCCACCTATGTTGGTTTCTACGATCAAAGTCACCTCAATCGCCATTTCAAAAGGATTGTAGGAGTTTCGCCTAAAGCCATTCAGCAAAACAGCAAGAACGTCCTCTGGATCGGCAAGAGCGTACAAGACTACACCGCTTGAGTCTCCCTACAGTAAAAGCAGATAGCAAAGAACACATTCTTTCTGCTGTAAAGGATATGACAAACT
The DNA here is from genome assembly GCF_000317285.1 of Chlorogloeopsis fritschii PCC 6912. Lineage (GTDB taxonomy): Bacteria > Cyanobacteriota > Cyanobacteriia > Cyanobacteriales > Nostocaceae > Chlorogloeopsis > Chlorogloeopsis fritschii. The sequence goes on from NZ_AJLN01000063.1 coordinate 45,392, forward strand.
TCAACGACTACAAAAACAAGTACGAAAATCTCCGCATGGAGCGCACCAACTCTGGCATTTTGACAGTGACTATGCATACCAATGGCGGTTCCCACATCCATACAGGTAAAGCACATCGAGAATTTCCAGATGCGTTTGGTGAAATTGCTCGCGATCGCCAGAATGAGGTTGTTATTTTTACAGGTGCTGGCGACAAATGGATCAGTCACATTGACTTTTCTACCGTGGATGACATCACGCAACCTGCTGGTTGGTATGCCATTCTTACTGAGGCTCGCCAGCTTCTTTATAATTTTCTCGATATTGGCGTTCCGGTTATCTCAGCCGTTAATGGCCCTGCTCCCATTCATGGTGAGTATGCGCTAATGGCAGATATCATCTTAGCGGCTGAGGAGGCTTACTTTCAAGATAACCAGCATCTATCAGTTGGGGGTGGGGTTGTACCAGCCGATGGAGTACAGATTCTATACCCGGCAGCAATGGGTGATATTCGGGGGCACTATTTCCTGTTGACGATGCAGAAATTGACAGCCAAGGAAGCATTGCAAATCGGCATGGTTAATGAGGTTCATCCCCGTGACAAATTGCTGGCAAGAGCCAATGAGTTAGCACAGCAACTTCTTCGCCTCGATCCATATACACGCCGCTACACTCGGCTTATGTTTACTCGAAAACTCAAGCGAAAAGTGATTGATGAACTGTCATTTGACATGGGATTAGAGGGGCTTTCAATCGTCTCAGCCGTGAAACCCAAAAATTCTTAATCGATTGAAGAAGCAAAAGCCGCTTGGGAAAACTGCTAAAAATATGTGTGGAGTAAGGAACTAAAATAAAATCACCCTGACTGAGCCAGAAATTATTTCCTACATCACCCAAGCAGAATCTATACTACCTGGATTTATGCTTGACCTAGCTCCTCTTTTCAATCTTTAGATAGAAGTAGATTTATTTCAAATCCAGTAACCCTTCTTCCTTCAACTTCGGATTAAATCTAATTTGTGCTTGTAATCCACGCTCCTCTAAAACTTTTAAAATTTCCACCTCTACTCGGCGCGCCACATTTTTAATAATTTTGGTTTTTGCCACTTCATCAATAGAATTCTCGTAATTTGCATACTCTTCCGGTGTCATTAATACCTTAGCATCAATAGGCTGTGTCCATTGGTCTTTATCATCTTTGTTGCCCACAGGCACACTGCCATTTTCTTCAATCCATGCCTTCTCAATATTTTCTAGCACTGTGCGGCTAGGGCGTTCAATTGTTTGGATTTTCACCCAATAACACTTTTGTGGTTGCCGTACTAAGTGCTGCTTAAGACTGAGATAAACATCACGAGAATATCCTACATATTGCAGCACTTTTTCCTGGTGAAAAATAGCATAAACTCCTATTTTACCTTGGAAATTTTCAGGTAATTGACCATTGTTATCAATATAAGGAACATATGCTAAACTTAATAAAGAAGGAATATTTGTTTCTGTCGACATAAATAAAATTCAAAAATTTAAAATTTTTAGTATTTTTTGATTGTAAATAACTAGGTGTTTTTTCAACATTAGCCATTCACTATTAGCAATTAACTCTTTCTATAAATTGCACAAAGACGACTGGGCTGAAAAATTTTAGCTGTGAACATAAAATTAGCTGGCACGTTAATAATAACGTATTCGTCAGATTCTTGATATTTTTCAAATTCTGCTGGCATTCCTTTGGGAGTTGCTGTACTGTAAGGAACTGGCTGAAAAAGCAATTCTGTAAATTCTACTTTTTCACACTGTAAATTTTGACAAATTTGATTTAAAAAAGCTTCGCTAGTCAATAATTTAAATAGAGTTTCTTTTGCTTGTGGTTCGAGAGTGAAACTGCTATCAAAATTTTCGACAATTTTCAGAGTCATTTTACTTACAGGTAATTGTTAACTACTGAGAACTATGGCGTCCATCACTGGAGCGCGCTAAAAATGCCACTTTAAATAAGCCTATTGGATAGTGTGACTCCTGTCAGCAGAGAAGGGTAGCTATTTGAGATTAAGAATTGTGAAGCTAAGTGTTTTTGGGTTTATGTACTGTGTTGAAACCAAGACAGAGGAGGCAGTACGCTGGAGAGCCAGCGCCGTATCTGTTGGTAGGGGTAAAATTTTTCATGCTTGATTCTGCCCAAAGCATTCCGTATCCTAGACAAAATTTTGTTTAGCCCTAATCTCTAAATTAAGAATATTAAATTAAAAATTGTTGAATAATTAGCCCAATTTGGGTGATTTTGATGGAAAATTCTCTCTCATAATTTAGTTTAGTTAGGTTTCTGAGTAATCTTGAACCTCGTTGGAGGTGAGCCTACAAAGTGACATCTTAATACAGTGTTTTGGGGAGGAATAGACCATGAGCAAGCTCAAACACCTTTGGATTATCCTGGCGTCTTTAGTACCGTTAACAAGTTTGAGCAATAAGGCTCAGGCACAGTTCGATCCTTTCATCTCCCAACCACAGATGCCACCTCCAATAAATGCACCAGCAATGTCGATAGAGCAGCAAATGCGAGATCGGATAGAACGTCAAAGAGTAACTCCAGTTCCCAATTCAATCAGCAATCCCAAACTTGCGACTGCTTATGTCAAAGATGGTTTTGAACACTATAATCGAGGAGAGTACCAGAAAGCCGTCTCAGCTTATAATTTAGCACTCTACTACAACTCAAGTTATGCCGTTGCTTATCTTGGCCGTGCTATGGCTTTGAGAAAATTAGGAGATAAACACAATGCTTTTTTGGATGCTCGCAGAGCATCCCATTGGTCTCGCCAGCAGGGAAATATGAAAGTTCTTAATGCGGCAGAAAGATTTAAGCGCGTAATATATAGGTAATACCGAGTCCCAAGAAAACCGCGGTTAGCTTTAGCTGACGTAAGTGTATAATCACAGTTACCGTAATCTAGTCAAATTCCCAAAATCAGAGCAATTAAAAAGGAATTGGTGAAGCGAAAAATTCTTAAATCTTTAACTGCTACTTGGGAAAAAAGAAAAATTTATTGCATCAATTTCAGGCATCCATAATATCCCAACCCATTCTCAGATGTGGAGTCACTACCCACACTTGTGGCGGCACTAGACCTAGATTGGGTAGGTTAGAAGACTCAAGCACAACTTTTTTTTCGGCAATCCTAACATTGGCGTTCTGGATGCTATATTAGTAAGTCTAGTAGTGTGTGTACATATATATAGTCTTTCTGGAATTGACTGTGGCGAATACAAAGTCTGCTCTGAAACGCGCCCAAATCGCAGAACGCAATCGTTTGCGCAATAAATCCTATAAATCAGCAGTGAAGACGCTGATGAAAAAATACCTTGCTGCTGTTGACACCTATGCAGCCAACCCTACCCCTGAAGCCAAGCAAGAAGCATTGGCTCGGATGTCCGAAGCTTACAGCAAAATCGATAAAGCCGTGAAGCGAGGTGTCCTTCATCCCAACAACGGAGCTAGAAAAAAATCAAGATTAGCTCGTAAATTAAAAGCCCATACCCAAGCAGCAGCAACTGCACAATAGTCAAAAGTCAAAAGTCAACGGTCAAAAGTCAATTAAATCCGGACTAATGACTGATGACTAATGACTAATGATTCATGGCTAATGACTAATGACTAAAATGCAGCTGATTGACACCCACGTTCACATCAACTTTGACCTTTTTCAGTCAGACTTAGAGGCAGTACGATCGCGATGGCAAGAGGCAGGTGTGGTGCGTTTAGTACACTCCTGTGTTGAGCCAACAGAATTTTCTAGTATTCAAGCTCTAGCTCAACGTTTTCCCGAAATTAGCTTTGCTGTGGGGTTACATCCTTTAGATGCAGATAAATGGCATCATCAAATCCCAGAGGAAATCAAATCTTTAGCTTGTTCCGATTCTAAAGTAGTAGCAATTGGAGAGACAGGGCTGGACTTTTACAAAGCTGATAACTACGAACATCAAATTATGGTGTTTGAAGCCCAGCTTGCGATCGCGACAGAACTCAATTTACCAGTGATTATCCACTGCCGTAATGCAGCGGCAGAGGTAAGACAGGTGCTGGAAAAATGGAAAAATCTCCAAGGCGAAAGTTTGCGGGGTGTAATGCACTGCTGGGGCGGAACACCACAAGAGACTCAATGGTTTGTTGACTTAGGCTTTTACATTAGCTTTAGCGGCACCGTTACCTTCAAAAACGCCAAGCCCATCCAAGAATCTGCCGTGACGGTGAGAAGCGATCGCCTGTTAATCGAAACAGATTGTCCGTTTTTAGCTCCAGTTCCCAAACGAGGCGAACGACGCAACGAGCCTGCTTACGTTCGTTATGTAGCCGAACAGGTAGCTCGTCTGAGGGGGGAAACGACAGATGCGATCGCATCTGTTACTACTCAAAATGCCTGTAAATTATTTGGCTTGGCACTATAAAAATGCAGCTACGGGTATATTCTGAAAGATGTCGGAGAAAAAGATTATTTATTAGGGGGCAAAAATATGATAATATTATTGCCTCCAAAACAGGTTTCCTTACGCCATAATGTTTAAGGAGGCAACAGCTAACATTTGTGTTTGAGTTGTACCAATTGGGCTTAACTACCCTCCCCATGTCTAGAGACAATGCTACAAATCTATGACAAGCCTTTTCCACAGTAGGTAGAGAAGATATTTAGTTTTGAGGCAGCGGAAATCTAAATTTAAAGCAATACAAATTTATTTTATAAAAGTAATTTCCCTGTGAGTACCACCCGTCAAAATCAAGCTACACGCACACAACAGCAAGCTTGGCACATTATTCCCTCAGTATTAGAATATCATCGCTCACGATAGAAAGACATCAAACTCGATGGAAGGCAACAGCAAAAGAACTGCGTAGCTGAAACAGCGCGGTTTTGGAGGGTGAAGTGAGGAAAGCAAAACATATTTTGGCAAAGCTAAACCAGCTGTTCGTAAAAATTAAGCAAATCACCAAATCTTGGCAACTGTTGCCCTTAAGGTGGTCAATTGCCCTCTTGCCAAAATCGCTTTTCCCAGGTCTAATTACTCCGTTTGCCTGCACCTGCACCCAGCAGGTGGTGTAAGGAGAAGTTCCCACACACCCACAATTTTAACCAGGTTGACAAAGGTAGAGGCATGACTAACGAAACTATTATGGAACCCGCCTTTTTGTTGCCCGACTTGATTGAGATCCAGCGTTCTAGTTTTCGCTGGTTCTTAGAGGAAGGGCTGATCGAAGAACTTAACTCCTTTAGTCCGATTACTGACTATACTGGCAAACTCGAACTGCATTTTCTGGGTCAGAACTACAAACTCAAGGAGCCAAAGTACAGCGTTGAAGAAGCGAAAAGGCGGGATAGCACTTATGCTGTCCAAATGTATGTACCCACACGTTTAATTAATAAAGAAACGGGGGAAATTAAAGAACAAGAAGTATTTATCGGAGATCTGCCTCTGATGACAGAGCGCGGTACGTTTATTATTAACGGTGCCGAGCGTGTAATTGTCAACCAGATTGTGCGATCGCCTGGAGTATACTACAAATCCGAAATTGACAAAAACGGGCGGCGTACTTATTCAGCTAGTTTAATTCCGAACCGGGGAGCATGGCTGAAATTTGAAACAGACCGTAACGACTTAGTATGGGTTCGCATCGACAAAACCCGCAAACTCTCAGCTCAGGTGTTGCTGAAAGCTCTGGGTTTGTCAGATAACGAAATCTTTGATGCCCTGCGCCACCCAGAGTATTTCCAAAAAACGATTGAAAAAGAAGGGCAATTCTCCGAAGAAGAAGCTTTGATGGAGTTGTATCGCAAGCTACGCCCTGGTGAACCACCTACAGTTTTGGGCGGACAACAACTCCTTGACTCCCGCTTTTTCGATCCCAAACGCTACGACTTGGGACGTGTCGGAAGATACAAACTTAACAAAAAATTGCGCCTGCAAGTGCCAGAAACAGTGCGGGTACTTACCCCCCAAGACATCTTGGCCGCGGTAGATTACCTGATTAACTTAGAATACGATATTGGTAGCACAGACGACATTGACCACCTCGGAAATCGCCGAGTCAGAAGCGTCGGCGAACTCCTACAAAACCAGGTAAGAGTAGGCTTAAATCGCCTGGAGAGAATCATCCGGGAAAGAATGACCGTATCTGATGCCGAAGTCTTGACACCCGCTTCCTTAGTTAACCCCAAACCTTTAGTAGCGGCAATTAAAGAATTCTTCGGCTCCAGCCAATTATCCCAGTTCATGGATCAAACCAACCCCTTAGCAGAATTGACCCACAAACGTCGGCTTTCTGCCCTGGGCCCTGGTGGTTTAACTCGCGAACGCGCTGGCTTTGCCGTGCGAGACATTCACCCCTCCCACTACGGACGTATTTGTCCCATCGAAACACCAGAAGGGCCAAACGCTGGTTTGATTGGTTCTCTCGCAACCCATGCGCGGGTAAACCAGTATGGTTTCTTAGAAACACCTTTCCGTCCTGTAGAAAATGGGCGTGTCAGATTTGACTTGCAACCAGTCTACATGACTGCCGACGAAGAAGATGACTTCCGGGTGGCAGCAGGAGACGCGCCAATTGATGAAAACGGTCACCTGATCGGGCCGCAAGTACCTGTACGCTATCGTCAGGATTGGGCAACCACCACACCGGAACAAGTAGACTATATCGCAGTCTCTCCAGTGCAAATCGTGTCGGTAGCTACGAGCATGATTCCCTTTTTGGAACATGACGACGCCAACCGCGCTTTGATGGGATCGAACATGCAAAGGCAAGCAGTACCCCTGCTTAAACCAGAGCGTCCATTGGTAGGAACTGGCTTAGAAGCACAAGGAGCGCGGGACTCCGGGATGGTGATTATCAGCCGCACCGATGGAGAAGTCACCTACGTAGATGCCACCAAGATTCGCGTGCGTCCCAAACCCAATACTCCCGAACAAGAGTACGTACTTTCTAAGTACCAGCGTTCTAACCAAGACACCTGCCTCAACCAAAAACCATTAGTACGGATTGGTGAGCGGGTTGTAGCTGGTCAAGTCTTGGCGGATGGCTCCTCTACCGAAGGCGGGGAGTTAGCACTAGGTCAAAATATTATCGTCGCCTATATGCCTTGGGAAGGCTACAACTACGAAGACGCGATTTTAATTTCCGAAAGACTGGTACAGGATGATATCTACACTTCAATTCACATTGAAAAATATGAAATTGAAGCCAGACAGACAAAACTCGGCCCAGAAGAAATCACCAGAGAAATTCCCAACGTTGGTGAAGATGCGCTGCGAAATTTGGATGAGCAGGGAATTATCCGCATCGGTGCATGGGTGGAAGCTGGAGATATCTTAGTAGGTAAAGTTACCCCGAAAGGTGAATCTGACCAACCGCCAGAAGAAAAACTGCTGCGAGCAATCTTCGGTGAAAAGGCCAGAGATGTACGGGATAACTCCCTGCGCGTACCCAACGGAGAAAAAGGACGCGTAGTTGATGTACGTCTTTTTACCCGCGAGCAAGGTGATGAATTGCCACCAGGAGCCAACATGGTGGTGCGGGTTTATGTAGCTCAGAAGCGCAAAATCCAAGTTGGTGACAAAATGGCAGGACGCCACGGAAATAAAGGGATTATTTCCAAGATTTTGCCAATGGAAGATATGCCCTACTTACCCGATGGCTCACCAGTAGATATTGTGCTAAACCCCTTGGGCGTACCCAGCCGGATGAACGTCGGTCAAGTATTTGAGTGTCTATTGGGTTGGGCTGGTCAAAACATGGGAGTGCGGTTTAAGATTACGCCTTTTGACGAAATGTACGGCGAAGAAGCATCCCGTTCGATAGTACACGGCAAATTACAAGAAGCCAGAGACGAAACAGGTAGAAACTGGGTATTTAACCCGGACGATCCCGGCAAAATCTTAGTGTATGACGGACGTACTGGCGAACCCTTTGACCGTCCGGTGACTGTGGGTGTGGCTTATATGCTGAAGTTGGTACACCTAGTAGACGACAAGATCCACGCTCGTTCTACAGGCCCTTATTCCTTGGTTACCCAACAGCCCTTGGGTGGAAAAGCACAACAAGGTGGACAGCGGTTTGGAGAAATGGAAGTGTGGGCATTGGAAGCCTTTGGTGCAGCTTACACCTTGCAAGAGTTGCTCACAGTCAAATCTGACGATATGCAAGGACGTAACGAAGCATTGAATGCGATCGTCAAAGGTAAAGCAATTCCTCGACCAGGAACACCAGAGTCCTTCAAGGTGTTGATGCGAGAATTGCAATCTTTAGGATTGGATATTGCCGTCCACAAAGTGGAGACGCAATCAGATGGCAGTACCGTAGATGCGGAAGTTGATTTGATGGCAGATAATAACGCCCGTCGCACACCTCCACGACCAACCTATGAATCTTTAAGCCGGGAGTCACTGGAAGAAGAAGAGTAAATAGGGACTAGGGACTGGGGACAAGGGGACAAGGGGACAAGGGGACAAGGAGAAGAATTTTTCCTTACTCTCCCCCTCCTCTTCCTAGCCCCTAGCCTAAGCGCCTCTAGCCCCTAATCCTAACCCTTGAAAAACTGAATACTCCTACTAGCACGGCTTGCAATGCCCGTGCAAATTAAGTGAATTTATAACTTAGAACGCAGCACTAAAACAGATGAGACACGCCCAAACTAATCAGTTTGACTACGTAAAAATCGGTTTGGCATCGCCAGAACGTATTCGTCAGTGGGGTGAGAGAACACTGCCTAACGGTCAACTTGTCGGTGAGGTTACCAAGCCTGAGACAATTAACTACCGGACTCTCAAGCCAGAAATGGATGGCTTATTTTGTGAGCGCATTTTTGGCCCTGCTAAAGATTGGGAATGTCACTGCGGTAAGTATAAAAGAGTACGCCATCGTGGTATCGTTTGCGAACGCTGTGGGGTAGAAGTCACAGAATCGCGAGTTCGCCGTCACCGGATGGGCTACATTAAACTTGCTGCACCTGTAGCCCACGTTTGGTATCTCAAAGGAATTCCCAGTTATATTTCGATCCTGCTGGATATGCCCCTGCGGGATGTCGAGCAAATTGTATATTTCAATTCTTATGTCGTACTTAGTCCTGGTAATGCTGAAACTTTAACTTACAAACAGCTACTTAGTGAAGACCAGTGGCTGGAAATTGAGGATCAGATTTACAGCGAAGATTCTACATTGCAGGGTGTTGAGGTAGGCATTGGTGCGGAGGCACTGCTGCGCCTGCTGGCTGATATCAATTTAGAACAAGAAGCAGAAAGCTTGCGGGAGGAAATCACCACTGCCAAAGGTCAAAAGCGAGCAAAGCTAATTAAGCGTCTGCGGGTGATTGACAACTTTATAGCCACAGGCTCTAAGCCAGAATGGATGGTGATGACGGTAATTCCTGTTATTCCCCCAGATTTGCGTCCGATGGTGCAGCTAGATGGTGGACGGTTTGCTACCAGTGACTTAAACGATTTATATCGGCGCGTAATTAACCGTAATAATCGTCTGGCACGCCTGCAAGAAATTTTGGCTCCAGAAATTATCGTTCGCAACGAAAAGCGGATGCTTCAAGAAGCAGTAGACGCTTTAATTGATAATGGACGTCGCGGACGGACAGTGGTAGGGGCAAATAATCGACCACTGAAGTCATTGTCAGACATTATTGAAGGTAAACAAGGGCGTTTCCGGCAAAACTTGTTGGGTAAACGGGTAGACTACTCCGGACGTTCCGTAATTGTGGTAGGGCCAAAGCTGAACATCCACCAGTGTGGTTTGCCACGGGAAATGGCAATCGAGCTATTCCAGCCGTTTGTCATCCACCGCTTAATTCGCAGCGGCATGGTGAACAATATTAAAGCCGCGAAAAAATTGATTTCTCGCTCCGATCCCAGTGTTTGGGATGTATTGGAAGAAGTAATTGAGGGACACCCTGTTTTGCTCAACCGTGCCCCTACCTTACACCGTTTGGGTATTCAAGCTTTTGAACCAATTTTAGTGGAAGGAAGAGCAATCCAATTACACCCACTCGTATGTCCGGCATTTAACGCTGACTTTGATGGTGACCAAATGGCGGTACACGTACCCTTATCTTTGGAAAGTCAGGCGGAAGCGCGATTGTTGATGCTGGCTTCTAATAATATTTTGTCACCAGCTACAGGTAGACCAATTATCACGCCCAGCCAAGATATGGTCTTGGGAGCCTATTATTTAACTGCGGAAAATCCCCATGCCAAAAAGGGCGCAGGACGGTACTTTGCTTCCTTAGATGATGTAATTATGGCTTACGAGCAAGAGCAAGTCGATTTGCACGCCTATGTTTACGTCCGCTATGAGGGCGAAATGGAGGCAGATCAACCAGATCATGAGCCACGAGAAGTCATTGAAAATAGTGATGGGACTCGGACTTTGTTGTATAAGTATCGTCGAGTCAGAGAAGATGCTCAAGGAAATGTAATTACACAGTATATATACACTACGCCAGGTCGCGTAATTTACAATAAAGCGATTCAGGAAGCGCTGGCCAGCTAATAGTTAATAGCTAGTAGCTCATAGTACTCAGCAATTAGCAATGGATTAACAACAAATGACTAACGACAAAATGATTTTCCGCAACCGTGTTGTTGACAAAGGCCAACTGCGAAATCTAATTTCTTGGGCATTTACGCATTACGGTACAGCGCGGACGGCGGTGATGGCAGATAAGCTCAAAGATTTAGGCTTCCGCTACGCTACCAAAGCTGGAGTTTCAATTAGCGTGGAAGATTTGATGGTGCCTCCTTCCAAGCGATCGCTACTCGAAGCCGCAGAAGCAGAAATTCGCGCTACAGAAGAACGTTATCAACGCGGTGAAATTACGGAAGTGGAGCGTTTCCAGAAAGTAATTGATACCTGGAACGGAACATCGGAAGCCCTCAAAGACGAAGTTGTCACCCACTTCAAAAAGACTAATCCCCTTAACTCCGTGTACATGATGGCATTTTCTGGAGCTAGGGGTAATATCTCCCAGGTACGACAATTGGTGGGAATGCGCGGACTGATGGCCGATCCGCAAGGAGAAATTATCGACTTGCCGATTAAAACTAACTTCCGCGAAGGACTGACCGTCACCGAATATATTATTTCCTCTTACGGTGCGCGTAAAGGGTTGGTAGATACAGCCTTGCGGACAGCAGACTCTGGTTATTTGACCCGTCGTCTGGTAGATGTTTCCCAGGACGTAATTATCCGGGAAATTGACTGCGGTACTACTAGAGGCATTCCCTTACGGGCAATGAGAGAAGGCGACAAAACCATGATTAACCTTGGTACTCGCCTGATGGGAAGAGTGGTTGGAGAAGATGTGATCCATCCCACGACCAAAGAAGTAATTGCACCACGAAATACCCCTATTTCCGACGATCTAGCCAAAGCAATTGAAAAAGCCGGAGTGACTGAGGTTGTTGTCCGATCGCCTCTAACTTGTGAAGCGGCGCGATCAGTCTGCCAACATTGCTATGGCTGGAGTCTAGCCCATGCCAAAATGGTGGATCTGGGTGAAGCCGTGGGTATTATTGCTGCCCAAAGTATCGGTGAACCCGGTACCCAGTTGACAATGCGTACTTTCCACACTGGCGGTGTATTTACTGGAGAAGTTGCCAGACAAGTACGGGCAGAAATGGATGGTACAGTTCGCTTTCCCAAGAGAATGCGGACAAGAGCCTATCGTACCCGTCACGGGGAAGACGCCTTGTATGTGGAAGCCAACGCCACTTTGGTTTTGGAATCTCCTAAAGATAGCTCCCAAGCCAACAAAGAAATCCCCGTTACTCAAGGGTCTACACTGTATGTTATCGACGGGCAACAGGTGAAGTTGGGGCAGTTAATCGCAGAAGTAGCGATCGGTGGACGCACTACTCGTGCCAATACAGAAAAAGCAGTTAAAGATGTAGTTTCTGACTTGGCAGGTGAAGTAAAATTTGCCGAACTGGTAGCAGAACAAAAAACTGACCGTCAAGGCAATACCACAACAACTGCTACACGGGGTGGTTTGATCTGGATTCTCTCAGGTGAAGTTTATAACTTACCACCAGGAGCCGAATTAGTAGTCAAAGAAAATGACACTATAGATAGTAACGGCGTCTTGGCAGAAACTAAGTTAACCACTCAACATGGTGGAGTGGTGCGCTTGCCAGAAGCAATACCTGGCAAATCTACACGGGAAATTGAAATTATTACCGCTTCTGTTGTTTTAGACCAGGCAACAGTCACCGTCCAAAGCTCCCAAGGTAAGAATAATTACTTGGTAACTACTGGTAACAACCAAGTTTTTAACCTGCGAGCAACTCCAGGAACCAAAGTTCAAAATGGTCAGGTGGTAGCTGAGTTGATTGATGACCGCTATCGCACTACTACTGGAGGTATGCTCAAATACGCTGGTGTCGATGTCCAGAAAAAAGGTAAAGCCAAGCAAGGTTATGAAGTTGTGCAAGGAGGCACGCTGCTGTGGATTCCTGAAGAAACCCACGAAGTCAACAAAGATATCTCCTTGTTATTGGTAGAAGACGGTCAGTTTTTAGAAGCTGGTACAGAGGTAGTTAAAGATATCTTCTGTCAAAACAGCGGTGTGATTGAAGTCACGCAGAAAAATGACATTTTGCGGGAAGTAGTGATTAAGCCGGGAGAACTGCTGATGGTAGACGATCCAGAAGCAGTGATGAGCAAAGATAACACCTTTGTTCAGCCTGGAGAAGAATTTATGGGACAAGTCTTCAACGACTTGCGATATATTCAGTACGTAGAAACTCCAGAAGGCCCCGCGCTGCTTTCTCGTCCTGTGGTTGAGTTTCCTGTACCCAACCAGCCTGATGTGCCATCAACTACATCTGTCAGCCAACAAACCGGGCGTTCGATTCAGTTGCGTGCAGTGCAGCGCTTGCCTTACAAAGATTCTGAGCGTGTCAGATCGGTTGAAGGCGTAGAACTATTGCGAACCCAGCTCGTACTGGAAATTGAACAAGAAGGCGAACAAGAACACACTTCTTCTCCCTTGGCAGCAGATATTGAGTTAGTAGCCGATCCCAGCGACCCAGAAATTCAACGCTTGCAACTGGTGATTTTGGAATCTTTAACAGTTCGTCGAGATATCGCTGCTGATGCCACTCAAGGAAGTACTCATACTACCCTTGAAGTTGAAGACGGACAAACTATCGCCCCTGGTTCTGTTGTCGCTCGTACCCAAATTTTATGTAAAGAAGGCGGGATTGTGCGAGGCGTCAAAAAAGGTACGGAAGCCGTTCGTCGCTGCTTAGTATTGCGTCGTCACACCGATATGGTCACGATTAATGCTACTGTCCAACCCAAAGTTAAGGCGGGTGACTTGGTGGTAGAAGGTGCAGAAATTGCTCCTGGCATCTTTACTGAAGAATCGGGGCAAGTTGTATCAGTCAAAGCCGCAGGAGCTGGAGGAGCAGAGGCTACTACCTCTTCTTCCCTTGCCCCTGCCACTTGGGAAGTCACTGTTCGCGTCGGTCGTCCCTATCGCGTCAGTGCTGGTGCAGTGTTGCAGGTAGAAGATGGAGACTTGGTACAGCGCGGCGATAACTTGGTGTTATTGGTATTTGAGCGGGCTAAGACCGGAGATATCATTCAAGGTTTGCCCAGGATTGAGGAACTACTCGAAGCTCGAAAGCCAAAAGAAGCGTGTATTTTAGCAAAACGGGCGGGAGAAGTCAAGGTAGTTTATGGCGATGGCGATGAGGCGATCGCGGTAAAAGTGATCGAATCCAATGGCGTAGTCACAGATTACACTATGGGGCCAGGACAGAACTTAGTAGTTACAGATGGACAAACAGTAAGTGCGGGACAGACGCTGACAGACGGGCCAGCCAATCCCCACGAAATCTTGGAAGTCTTCTTTAACCTGGGTTCTGAAGATGGAGTATATGCCTGTGCTAGCCATGCTTTGCAAAAAGTCCAGACTTTCCTGGTAAATGAAGTGCAGTTGGTTTATCAGTCCCAAGGTATTGATATTGCTGACAAACACATTGAAGTTATTGTCCGACAGATGACATCAAAAGTGCGGGTAGATGATGGTGGTGATACTACCATGCTGCCCGGTGAATTGGTAGAATTGCGCCAAATCGAGCAAGTCAATGAAGCAATGGCAATCACCGGTGGTGCGCGAGCACAATACACCCCTGTATTGTTAGGTATTACCAAAGCATCTTTGAATACCGATAGCTTTATTTCTGCCGCATCCTTCCAAGAGACAACACGCGTTTTGACCGAAGCAGCAATAGAAGGAAAATCTGACTGGCTGCGCGGTTTGAAAGAAAACGTGATTATCGGACGATTGATTCCTGCTGGAACGGGCTTTAATGCTTATGAAGAACCTAGTGTAGTCGAAGATTATGCTGAGGGACTCAGCAGTGTCTTGGATGAAGTTGAAGATCCATTAGATATGGTGCTGGATGACCGTACAGCCCGCACTTACAATCTGGATAGTCCTACTTTGGGGATTGATTCGCCCTTTGGCACCAGACGTACAGATAAGTCGATCTTGGATGATGATGATGATTTGATTCCAAGTGAAATCAACGACCTCGCAGAAGATGATTTCGAGGAAGACGATTTCGAGGACGACGATTTCGAGGACGAATAAAAATAAACTAAGCTAATGTCAAACGGACGTGAGAAAGCAGTAGATGAGTAAATATTCTCACTGCTTCCTCACGTTTTGTTATTATTTGGATCTAGTCTTTGTGTCAGCCTCAACTTTTAAACACGAATCAGCAATTGGTGGCTAAATGTATGAAAGCTCCACACCTATTTTGCTTTCTCCACAAAAAATACGTTAGAATTAGGTACCTGAGTACTACGTCATAAATCACCACCGCAATCACGTGGCAGCAATAGCCTTAAATTTAGTCTGTTCCCTTGGAAATGTATCACTCTGAGGTGAGAATTTGTGAATGACTAAAATTCAAGGGTTTAAATGCAGGCACCCAACCGCTTGTGTCTGTAATCAATTCAAGCTGGTAAAGTAGATAAATAGGCAAAATTTATACTCAAATTTACTCATCTTGACAAAAGCGGCTATATGTGAAACCACACACATTCCTGCAATCTTTGGGAGATGGCAAAGTCAAAAGGTGGAAATTAGCACGTCCACTTTCTGCTCATTGCTAGATCGGTCGAAAAGTAAGTAGCCCGATCACACTATAATTTTCTTCTTGAAGAACTATGTGCTGGAAACCGTGGGAGTATCAAAAAAATCCAGGTTAAGCTAGAGAAGAGAGTTGGTGTTAGCTACCGATACCCCTTGGGGCAAGGAGCAAGACTCATTCTCAAGCGGGAATATTCTAACGTTGGCATTGTCCTTACTCCATGCTGCGAATTATTACTCAGCAGGCAGACGTCAGATCGGAACTACAAAGGATCTGCGATCGCACCCATGATGAACAGGTGCTTCACAAAGAAGCAACAGTGCGGGAAGTGTTGCAAGCCGTGAAGCGCCAAGGTGACAGAGCTGTATTGCATTACACAGCAGAATTTGACAATCAAATTCTCAAGCCAGAAGAACTGCGTGTTACAGGCGCAGAACTTGATGCAGCCTACCAACAGATCTCGCAAGAGTTACTGGAAGCAATACGGTTAGCTAGTCAGCAAATTGAAGCGTTTCACCGTCAACGAGTTCCAAAAAGCTGGGTACACTTTGGCGATGATGAAGTAGTGCTAGGCAAGCGCTATACCCCTGTAGACCGTGCGGGGATATACGTACCTGGGCGTCGCGCTGTTTACCCTAGTACGGTATTAATGAATGCAATTCCAGCAAAAGTGGCTGGAGTTGGGCGCTTGGTGATGATGACACCACCAGGAGCAGGGAAAATGATTCATCCAGCAGTCTTGGTAGCTGCCCAAGAAGTTGGAGTACAGGAAATTTATCGCGTGGGCGGAGCGCAGGCGATCGCTGCTTTAGCTTACGGAACAAAAACAATTCCAAAAGTAGATGTGATCGCAGGGCCGGGTAATATTTATGTGACCCTAGCCAAAAAACTCGTCTATGGAACAGTCGGGATTGATTCTTTGGCAGGGGCAAGCAGCGAAGTGTTAATTATTGCTGATGAAACCGCAAATCCCGTTCATGTTGCAGCCGATATGCTAGCACAAGCCGAACAAGATCCAATGGCGGCAGCAATCTTATTAACCACCGATCCGGCGCTAGCGAAGAACGTACAAGTCGCCGTGGAAAGACAGTTGGTGGATCACCCCAGACTCACCCTCACAGAGAAAGCACTTGCTCACTACGGCTTAATTGTGATTGTGGAGTCTCTAACAGCCGCAGCCGAGTTGTCCAATGAATTTGCCCCTGAACACTTAGAGTTAGAAGTAGAAGATCCTTGGGCATTATTACCACTTATTCGTCATGCCGGTGCAATTTTTATGGGTTACTCCACACCGGAAGCAGTAGGAGACTATATTGCCGGGCCTAGCCATACTTTACCTACCTCTGGTGCTGCTCGCTATACCTCGGTATTAGGAGTCGAAACTTTCCTGAAAAATTCAAGTATTATTCAGTATACCCCTACAGCCTTGAAAAAAGTGGCAGACGCAATTAATGTACTTGCAGCAATTGAAGGCTTGCCCTCTCACGCTGATTCAGTTCGACGTCGAGTTCAAAAAGAAAAACAGGACGAATAATTAAACTTTTGGCTGTGAGTTATCTTATTTGACAATCAACGACTAACCACTAACTACTAACTCTTACTTAATTATTAATTTTTCCCTAGAGTTTAGATAAAAATTAAATGATGGCGTCAAACTTAAAGTGTAAGGCTATACAACTTGAAAAAGCCATAAGAATCGCTTTAATTGTAAGCAGTTGATTATGACTACTCTTTTGGAGACACGACGAGTGGTGCTAAAGAATATTGTGGTAGCTCTAGATGCTTCAGAAATTGCCGACCGAGTAATTGAAACATTACAGGACTTGGTACTGGCAAAAGACAGTAAGGTGATTCTTTGTCATGTTTTTCCTCCTCCAGAATCAGAAATGGAGCTACCAGCTGATCGCCCCCATCCAGATTCGCCAGCACTTTCTTCTTTACAAGTCGAAAAACAGCTGCAAATATACCAAACTCAACTACCCGTCGAAAGTGAAATAGAACTTGTCAGTGGCGATCCAGCAGAAGAAATTATCCGTCTTGCTAATATTCATAAGGCTGATTTGATAGTCATTGGTAGCCGTGGACTAACCGGTATGAACCGAATTGTTCAAGGTTCTGTCAGCAGCCAAGTGGTAGAAGAAGGGCCATGTTCGGTATTAGTGGTAAAGGTAAAATAAATATTAATACAGTCTAGGGAATGACCTAGATCAATATTTTATTTGCAAAACTAATGTTGAAATGAATTCATCTGAGGTAAGATAAAAAATTTTTTCCTGAGAAGACAGGTTGCTAAAAACTCTGGGAACTGATAACCAACAATTTAAAGAATATATAAATAAATGGATCAACCTTTGCAATAGTATCCATTGCAGCTTGATTTAATTTACTATGTATGTGGTTAGACTTAGCCACAAATTACAGTAAAGCGATCGCCAAACAAGCCTTGTGGTTAATTTGCTTTTCTAAAGTCTTGATCGTCCAGTGTACGGACTGCTTTTGCCTATATTTGGGTAACCATGCCAAAATCTAAAAAAATTACAAACCAACCGATAAATCTCACCGATCCGCAATACTATCTCAATCGTGAGCTTAGTTGGTTAGAGTTTAATAATAGAGTATTACATGAAGCACTAGACCCGCGCACACCTCTTCTGGAACGTCTTAAGTTTTTGGCAATCACGAGTTCCAACCTAGATGAATTTTTCATGGTGCGGGTTGCAGCACTAAAACAACAAGTGGAAGCGAAAGTTAGCAAGTTAACTTTCGATGGTCTCACACCACAAAGACAATTAGATGAAATTAGTTTTTTTCTCCGTCCTTTAGTAGCTCAACAGCATCAACATTTTGAAAACGTACTGAGGACGCAGCTTGCACATCATGGCATCCACATTTTAGATTACATAGATTTGACAGAGAAACAAAGAAATTATTTAGACAATTATTTTGAAGAACAAATTTTTCCTGTTATTACTCCCCTTGCTGTCGATCCTAGTCATCCCTTTCCTTATATTTCCAATCTCAGCTTAAATTTAGCAGTTGTCGTCAAAAATCCTGAAACAGAAGAAGAATTATTTGCCAGAGTCAAAGTACCTAAAGTCTTGCCTCGGTTTTTGGCTTTACCACCAGAATTAGGAATTCAGCATCAGGGCAAACCATTTGTTTGGACTGGTATACCTTTGGAACAGGCGATCGCTCACAATTTAGAGTCTCTATTTCCGGGGATGAATATCCAAGAGTACCATCTGTTCCGTATTACTCGCGATGCCGATTTGGAACTGGAAGAAGATGAAGCCGACGATTTGCTGTTGGCAATAGAACAAGAACTGCGAAAACGGCGCGTTGGCGGTACTCCGGTGCGGATGGAAATTAAATCTGAAACTCCAGCAGCCATACGCGATCGCTTGCTAGAAGATTTGGAATTAACAGAAAATGATGTTTACGAAGTAGACGGGCTTTTGGGATTGCGGGATTTAATGTATTTTATGTCATTGCCCCTACCAGAACTTAAAGATCCGCCTTGGCAATCTGTCGTTCATCCCCGCCTGCAACGAATTCGCGAACCCAACATCGTTGGTACAGAAGTACGAGAAATAGAGGAAGGCAAAGACTTTTTTGCCGTGATTCGGGAACGGGATTTGCTCGTACACCATCCCTATCAATCCTTCTCCGCATCAGTAGTCAGATTTATTACCACTGCTGCCCACGATCCAAATGTGCTGGCAATCAAGATGACTCTTTATCGCACCTCTGGAGACTCACCAATAGTCAATGCCTTAATTGCTGCTGCCGAAAATGGCAAACAGGTGTCTGTATTGGTAGAACTTAAAGCCAGGTTTGATGAAGAGAACAATATTTATTGGGCAAGACGTTTAGAAAGTGTCGGAGTTCATGTTGTCTACGGTCTGGTAGGACTCAAAACCCACAGTAAAATTGTCATGGTGGTGCGGCGCGAACAAGAACGCATCCGCCGTTACGTGCATATCGGGACTGGTAATTATAATCCAAAAACTGCCAGGCTTTACACAGACTTGGGATTGTTCAGCTGCCGAGAAGAATTAGGAGCTGATGTTACAGATGTATTCAATTTCTTAACTGGTTATTCGCTGCAAAAATCTTATCGGCAAATTTTGGTTGCGCCTGTAAATATGCGCGATCGCCTTTTGAGCCTCATCCATCGAGAAATCGAGAATGCTCAAAAAGGAAATTCTGGGCGAATTGTAGCCAAAATGAACTCTTTAGTCGATCCACAAATCATTGCTACTTTATACGAGGCATCTCGCGTTGGAGTAAAAATTGATTTAATTGTGCGGGGTATTTGCTGTTTGCGTCCGGGATTGAAAGATATCAGCGAAAATATTCGCGTTATTAGTATTATTGGTCGGTTTTTAGAACACTCCCGCATTTTTTATTTTTATAATAATGGGCAAGAAGAAATTTATATTGGCAGTGCTGATTGGATGCCCCGCAATCTCGATCGCCGCGTGGAAGTAGTGACTCCAGTACAAGATCCAGATATTGCTAAAGATTTGCAAGAAATTTTAGGCATAATGTTAGCAGATAACCGCCAAGCCTGGGAACTACAAGCCGATGGCAGCTACATCCAAAGACATCCTGGCGAAGATTGCCCAGAAACTAGCTCGCAAAAAATTCTCATGTCTATGGCATTAAACTCAACAGCGATCGCCTCAACTCTAATTAATTCAAAAAAAAGTTCTGTATCCCTTGACAGTTAAACCTCCATTTTTAGTCTAAAGTTCCCATGTAGATATTCAATAATCGTAGATATAAATTAGCTAATTGCGATTTATTCAACCATAGGATAGAGTCAAGTTTCATAGATGTTCTCATAAACTATAAAAGTTGTTGTACATCTGTTTTTGTTCCTTGGATGTTAATGTTGTCTTGTGAGTCTTCTACCTTGCGTGTTTTAGTGGTTGACGATCACGAACTAACTCGTTTAACCCTACAATTAATCTTGTCTGCCCAGGAAAAAATTCAAGTAGTAGGTTTAGCCTCTAACGGTCAAGAAGCAATAGAAATGGTTCAGCGCTACCAGCCTGATGTGATTGTTTTAGATTTACAGATGCCTGTGATGGATGGTTGGAGCGCGTCTAATCATATCAAGTCCATTGCTCCCAATACCCAAATTATTGCTTACTCTTCTGTAGAGGATTCTAAATTGCTCGAAGCGAAAGCAACGGGAAATTTAGATGCTTTTTGTAAGAAAGATGTACCTACTGGCGAACTAGTTACTTTGGTGAGGCAGTTAGGGCAACGGGCAACCGATGATTCAGTAACAGGATAAAATTACAGTGAACTAAATCAATGTGACCCAAGAGAAATTTTAATTTTGGGGACTTGTAAATATGAACAGAGATTTGCAAAAAGCGTCGGTAGAACCGGGGAATTATGGTTACTACCGACGTAGGTGCTTATTATTGGGTGCTTAGTTAAGGGTTAATTAGATTCTGTCTCTGGAAAAGTGCGTCTGTATTCATCAATTAACTCATCCATTTCTTCCAAAGCTTGATTGACATCTATTCTCAAACTTCCTAGATTTGGTTGCTCCAGTAAGCCTAGCAAATACTCGCGTTTATTTTGAATTTCGGTAATTCGTTCTTTGATAGTCTGTGGATCCATTGTTTTCCCGTTAGAAACTTTTCTCACATTTATTTAAAGTTAACTCAAAACCAAAAAGACTTTCGCTGCTCCTCTTCCCTAATTCTTGCGCGATCACCGATGATAATAAAACTGAGACGCTAAGAATTAGATACTAAGCTAAAGTCATGTTACGCCAAATTTCTTTGGGAACGCTGGGTTTAACAGTCGGCAGTATTCTCACCATCGTCGGTATCGTCGCCTACGCAGCTGATAATGCCACTCTTAATCTTGTCGGATTTTTTTACGGGATTCCACTGGTGCTGGGAGGATTAGCACTCAAAGCTAACGAACTTAAACCCATTCCCTACAGCAAACCGACTACGCCGCAAGTTTTGGCATTGCAGAAACAGCAAGCCACTCCTACTCAAAATAAAATTCGCAAAGATATCACCCGCTATAGTTACGGGCAGAATACTCATTTTGATCGCACGCTCTCTTACCTGGGTTTAAGTCCTTCGGAAGCAGAACAACCAGAGCTAACAGGGTTGCGAGAAGAGGAAATTAACGGAGCTTATGCTCTAACTCTAGAATTTGACTCACCACTAGTACCATTTGACCTTTGGCAACAAAAACAAGAAAAAATGACTAGTTATTTTGGCCCTGGAGTGGATGTGAAAATTACGCAAGTAGATTCAGATAAAATTGAACTGACGCTCATTACTACTGCAAAATAGTCATTAGTCAGTAGGGGCGGGTTTAGCCCGCAGAGAGTGAAGGCTAACGCGTTTATCTCGTTAAACCCGCCCGTACATTAGTCATTAGCAAATATCTACGACTATTGATTTTTGACTATTGACAACAAATTTATTTTTCTAGGCGTACTGCATACCACTGCAAATATTGCCCAAGCCCAATATTCAGTTCACAAGTGGTATCTAGTAGATATTTTGCTCTCTCTTCTACAGAATCCAGAGAACGCAGATCTGGAGATAAATCCTGAAGATTAATTGTTTGTAGAATTCCTTTTAGTTTTTCTATTAACTCCGGCGCAGTTAGGAACTGTTCTGGTTGATTCGTCTCTAACACAACAAAATATTCTTGCTGGTACATTAATGAATCGGGCATAATAGCACCTACTAGGTATAAATAAGATTTGAAATTGAAAAAATTTTATGATTGGAATTTTATTTAGTTTTAGTTTTGCTCATCCTCATAATTTTATTTTACTTATCAAGAATTGATAAACTTTAAGTTCAAATACTTGAGTATTAGTAAGATTTTACATATTTATATTATTTTAGTAATCTACCTCAGTAATGATACTAAAAAAATCATTCATTTTTTTGACAACCTGAAAGTGTAGCAGTTTCAACAATTAGCTAAAAGTCAAAAAATCTCTAACAATTTACTAACAATCCAAAATTTCTCTTTCTGCAATTCGTGTCTAAACTAACTGCGGAACTTAAAAATTCAGCTATACATTTGAAGTTTTCAAGAAAATAGCAATTTCTTGTTGGTTGTCTTGTTTATTCGTGGGAAATATAAATACTACCATTTCTCACTCTTGCTATTACTTATGAATATAAATCTACCTACCAATTTATCAATATGGGGAACTGCGCCCATTCCACTTAGGCAGTGAAACGAAAAATCAAGCATTTGGGAGAGATACAAGTATAAAAGTAGAATTCTCACCGATATATCTCGTGCTTGATGAGCAGTTATAAGAACTTTTTTGAGATAAAAACTGTCATATACGCTATATTTAGCCGTTTTTTGAAGTTTTATCAGTAAATGTTTAGCTCTAACTCTTAATTTCGCTGGAAAGCGCCCATGCCAGGCACAAGCCATTTTTCTTCGATTTCTAGCAAGCCTCCTCTGATTCTGGTGGCTGATGATGATGCGACGATGCGATTACTGTTGCGTGAAGCGATGGAACAAGAGGGTTACCGGGTAGTCGAGGTTAGCAATGGTAAAGAGTGTTTAGATGCTTACACTGTTGTCAAACCGGATTTAATTTTATTAGATGCAGTCATGCCAATCATGGATGGCTTTACCTGTTGTCAAGAGCTGCTCCACATTACCAAGAAAAATTTAGCACTAGCACTCGCATCCTTTGATAGTGGTTCTTCCCTCAGTAGCAGTTTAATTTCTATGCTATGGGATCGCACTCCAATACTGATGATTACGGGATTGGATGATGCCGACTCGGTAGATCGTGCCTTTGAGGCTGGAGCAAGCGATTTTGTGACTAAGCCAATTCATTGGGCAATGTTACGCCGACGAGTCAGAAGGCTACTCCAACAAGGGCAAGTATACAAACAGTTGGAAGCAGCTAACCAAGCTCTGCAACAACTTGCTAATGAAGATGGCTTAACTGGCGTAGCTAATCGTCGTCGCTTCGATCAGTATCTCAATTCTCAATGGTTGGAACTAGCACAGCAGCGATCGCCACTATCAATGATTTTGTGCGATATTGATTTTTTTAAACTTTACAACGATAAATACGGTCATCCAGCCGGGGATGCTTGTTTGCAAAAGGTAGCCACTGTCTTAAAAGATACAGCCCAGAAGAATCAGGATTTAGTAGCACGTTACGGTGGTGAAGAATTTGCTGTGGTTTTGCCTTGCACTCATGCATGGGGTGCTGTTCATCTGGCAGAAGCGATGCAAACTGGAGTTAGAGAATTAAAAATTCTTCATTCAGAATCTACAGTCAGTCAGTACGTCACCCTAAGTTTAGGAGTCGCCACGATCATTCCCAGTTTTGATACATCACCTTCAACTTTAATTGCAGCAGCCGATCAGGCGCTTTACCAAGCAAAAGCAGAGGGGCGCAATCGCATTAACCTCAAGCAGATGCAGCATTGATAAATATAGGTGATAGGGAACAGGGAACAGGGGACAGGAAACAGTGGGTACTGGGAAGAGGACACGGGGAAACGGAGACACGGGGACAAGGAGAGATGGGGAAGCTGGGGGAGTAAACGTGAATAACGGCAGTTGCTACAAGTCTCTTAACCCGCAAGGGCGCACTGCCTCCCCTGCTGCACCTCTCCCCCTGCTCTCTTCTTCCCTCCCCTGTTGCCCCTCCTCTTCAAGCGTCCCTAATCCCTAGTCCCCTTGACACTGGCTTTGCGCATCATTTGAGTCAGTTTGTCAACCAATAGCACTTCCTGCTTGCTGTCTTGGAGCGTGCGGGCTGCGAGAATTGCTCTTTCGTAAAAATTGCGAGCATTTTGATAATTGCCTAGTTTTTCATGCAACTGAGCATAAGACTCGAAAGATTTCAATTCTTCGCGCAGATTTCGTGATTGTTGAGCAAATGCCAATCGCTGTTGGAGTAAATCAAACGCACGCTCGTGACGCCCGACAGCGCTATGGGCGGTTACTAAACCATCTATCGCCCGCAGTTCGTTAACGCGATCGCCCTTTGATTTTGCGATCCGCAGCGCTGCCCCGTAGGTGCTAATCGTACCTTGATAATTGCCAGCTGCTAGATAAGCATCGCCTAAATTATTAAAGGTATTAGCTTCACCAATTAAATCGCCAGTTTGACGCCGGAAAGTTAAAGCATTTTCATAATGTTGAATTGCCCGATCATAATTTCCCAATCTTGCAGTTGCCAAACCCAAGTTACTCAGAGACAATCCTTGCCCTTCAAGGCTTTTGATATGACGAGCAATTTCGAGTGCTTCTGTAAAAGCTTTAGCGGAACTAGCAGGTTCTCCTTGTTGCAGCAACAACGTACCGATATTATTGAGGGCGAAAATCTGATTTTGAAAGTCTTTGACATCGCGGGCGATCGCCAGTCTTCGCCGCATTGCATCTTCTGCCTGTGAGTAACGTCCTAGTTGTAGATAGCCTTCACTCAAAAAATCGTAAATTAAACCTTGCGTTTTTAGCTCACCAATAGAATGGTAAATTTCTAATGCATTTAACCAAGAGTTGACTGCTTGATCGAAACTGCCTGAGATTCGTTGCTGTTCGCCAGTACGCAGCAAATTATCTGCTTGATCCCTTAATTCTCGTACCACCGATTTATTATTTGGACGGTGGAGTTGTTGAGTAATATCTGCTGCGGTTGCAGCGATGGGACTAAGTAAAAAAGTAAAAGCTAAAAAGTAAGCAATACTGCTTAAGTTTAAAATCGGATGCCTTAGGATAAGATACCGTTGTTTCATAAAAATTGCCCGTGTAATTGCGGTTATAAACAGAAGGTGTGGCAACAATTTATAAATTTCTTACTTAGAAATAAAATTAAGTAAGTGTTATTGCGTAGAAGCGGGAGGAAGTAAATTTTCGCCCAGATATATAGACCGGATGTCCGTTGGTAATTTTTCTTCTAGCATACGATAACCTTCTTGAAGAAAATTTGCTACTTCGGTGGGGGAAATTGTTTCTCCTTCTGCCTGTAGGTAAGCAGCAATTCTCGTTTCGCTCCAGTGAAATGTCTGAGCCATCAAAACCATCAAACGCAACATCGGTGGTAGTTGCTCTAAGGCTTGTTCCACATAGCACCACAGCGGCGGAGAAGTTGTCTTCAGAGAATAATGAATCGCTTCTGTGGGAGGAACTTCAATTTCGTTAATACAGTAAGCTGTCTGGTTAATTAACCAGTTTTGCAGGGTAAGACTTTCTTGGTTAGAGGGATCGCTGCTGGCATTAAATCCGCCAAGTTCGTAGTAAATATGTCGCCAGGTAAGGGCAAACAGATAATCTGCTTGTACAGGCGATCGAGCGGAATGGCGAATTAAAGTATAGACGATGGGGCTATAACGACAAAAAATTGCTGCAAAGTATCTTCCCGAATCAGGATGACACTGAAACAAACTGACAAGTTCAGAATCAGTGTGATGAAACAGTGATTTAACCAGCGGGTGATTAGTTTCAGAAAAATGAGGAATTTGCACAATCTAAACCAGCCTATATTGCTAAAATTAACTTGGCAGT
Source organism: Chlorogloeopsis fritschii PCC 6912 (assembly GCF_000317285.1). Taxonomy (GTDB): domain Bacteria; phylum Cyanobacteriota; class Cyanobacteriia; order Cyanobacteriales; family Nostocaceae; genus Chlorogloeopsis; species Chlorogloeopsis fritschii. The sequence goes on from NZ_AJLN01000063.1 coordinate 71,078, forward strand.
GGAAAACTTTAAGTTAGTTGTACAGTTGTTGTGTTAGTCTGTTTACGACTGACACTAATCAGGTTTATCACTTGATACACTAGAAACATATAGGCTATTTAAGTCCTTAATCTAGAAAACAAAAGCGGCTTCAATATTCCATATATATAATTCCCAATTCTGTTCATGGTTATAGCAGTTAGTGTGACACCATTCCTGCTCAATCCCTATACTTTAGGTTCTTTCTTGCCTTCCCTACCATTAGATAGCTTGTTCTCCACCCAAGGCATAATGGTAATGCTCCTAGCAGCATATGCCGGTGCCATGTGGATGTTCCTTACCAGTGCACCAAAAGTATATACAGTGATGGTGTCGGATTTGGAAGTTGCACGACAGTTGTATGAAGGGCTGCTAGATTTACCAGCGGCGGAAGTGCCTTTGCACTACTACTACAACTACGAGCAAACTATAGGTGCAACGGGGGTTGATCCACTTTATTTAGGAAGTAGCCCGTCTTTTTCTAGCAAAATGACAAATGCTAGTGACGGACTTTGGTATCAGCTCAAGAAAAATACTCAGTTGCACGTGATTACCGGAGCCAGCTTGGGTAGTAAAAATCAGCAGCGCCACGTTTGTTTTGACCACGACTGCTTAGAATTGATTTTAATGCGTGTGGAAATGCGTGGTTTAAAGTTTAAGATTCGCAGTAGAAAGCCGCTCAATTTTTTGATAAAGGATTACGAAGGGCGAATTATTGAGCTGGCTGAGGTAGCAAACTAAGGAAGTTGGAGTTTTGATCCAAAGAATACTTGAGGTGGAGCTATGCTTCTCGTTGAGTATTAATTAAATACTTTTAATATCAGAAAACTATCTTAAACCTTGATAGGTAAAAGCCATTAAATAGCGAGAAATTCCCCTCGGAAATTTCTCGCTAATTTTTTCAATTTAGTAATCTCAAGGTTACTCTACGTACTTTCTATACTCGCGATCGCATTTCAGATCCTAACTTAGCCTTGTAGTACTTATTTTTGCGTAATTCAATGGGAAATTCTCCTATAGCTTAGTTATTTACCTATTTCCGCAAGTAGTTTCCCTAGACCACAAATTGTAGGGTGGGCATTGCCTGTCAAAGCCTATTTAGTAAACCTTTTAAATATTGGAGAGCAATGCCCACCTTACAGAAAACCCTTGTAAAGGGGAAGCTCTCTGTATAGCTTATTTATTTACATATTTCCACAAGTAGTTTCCCTAGACCACAAATTGTAGGGTGGGCATTGCCTGTCAAAGCCTATTTAGTAAACCTTTTAAATATTGGAGAGCAATGCCCACCTTACAGAAAACCCTTGTAAAGGGGAAGCTCTCTTATAGCTTATTTATTTACATATTTCCACAAGTAGTTTCCCTAGTCATCTTTTTTATAGGCGTTTACTTTAAGTTTCTCTTTTCAATATCCGTTAATCGATTAGTGATTTTCTATCTAAAGGCAGTACTGCTTTCAAAAAGCTTACGCCACAATAGCAGTATGGCATAGTCTTCCTCTATAAATTTTTATCCAAATTAGTTAAATTCCTACACCTCTAAAAGATGACTAACAATATCAAAGAACAAATTAAAACCGACATCCAACAAGCAAAAGAAACTGGGCAGCTAAGAGCAGAGCGAATTCGTGAAATAGTAAAGTCTGCTGTATCTCAGGTAGTTTCTGAATTTAAAGAAGGCTCTGGAGAACTTCGCTCTATTGTTAAAGATGCTGTCTCTACTGTGATAGAAAATTTGCAAAGCAAGGGTAGTGAATTCAAAGAAGAAGTAACAGCATCAATTGAAGGAGCGCTAGAAGCTGTGAATAGTAAAAGACACGAAAACATCGCTAAAACTCAGGCAGAAGTTAAACAACTAGAAGCAAAGTTGGATGAAGAAGAAAACAACATCCAGCAAGAAGTAGAAGGATTATTAGCAGAAATTCAACAAACAAGTACAGATAAATCTGCTGATACCAAAACTGCTATTGATTCTGCTGTAAGCGCAATACAAAACAGTGAAGAAGTCTCTCTATTAAAGAAACGCTACGCTCAATTAAAAGCACAACTAGCGATTGTAAGAGCTAATTTAGCAGCACGTTATGGCGGACGTTCTGAAGAAGTTAAAGATTATCTAGACGAAGCTAAAAATTGGTTTAACCAAGCTCGCCCACAAGCAGAAGCGGTAGTTACACAGGTACAACAAAAGCACTCTGAAGTAGAAGAAAAACTTGGCGAGGCTGGTACAGTACTGGCGAAAAAAGAGCATCAGTTACGACAAGTTTTGAGGGAGTTGTTGCTGTCAGCCGCAGACTGGCTAAAGGAAAAAGAACCAGTTGATAAAGTAAGTAAATAAAAGTTAAGAAATCGCTGATTAATATAGGGTGGTTAATAATCACCCTATATTTTTTTGGTATTTTAATTGGTTATCAGAAAGCAAGTGAATTCAGTATACTTTTGTGTCAAAGATTAGCTTTTTAAACGCGGAGGAGCGCAGAGTATTTATTTGATTAAATTACCCCTTTTCCGGAAATAGGAAAAAAGGGGTAATTGGAAACTATTTAGGAGAAATTGATTGATAGCTTTTCAGGCTTAATAGATTTGTCCTTCTCTACTCAATCTTTCATCATATTTGGCGATCGCCCAAATTGCATGAATACTACCGGGAAGCCAACCGAGAAGAGTGAGTAAAATATTAATTACCAAGGTGGTACTAATTCCATAGGTTAGGAAGATACCAAGTGGAGGCAAAAAGAAACCGAGGATGTAACGAAGCAATTTCATGGTATTTCTGTTACTATTTGTTTGAATTACTTGAGTTCTGCTTTCTATTTTCGGAAACTCAGCGAATTTCTAACTCCGTCTCAGGAATTAATTCACTTAGCTTTATTGCTTAATCTATTGTCTTGAGCTTTTGTGGATGACAGACGCGGGCGATCGCGTCTGTTTTACCATAGGTTGATAGTTAGCTAGAAGGCAATTCGGCTTTGGGTTTTGTTTCAGTGCTGCCCTTTAAAAGATTCTTTTCGGCGAAGTAGTTGTTGATAAAAGTGCTAGACAAAGATAGAACTACAGGGCCTAAAAGAAAAGCTATCAGTCCATGTACACTAAACCCAGGTACTAAAGCTGCTACCAGCCAGAAGCAAATGCCGTTAACAATGAGTGAGAATGCTCCAAATGATAAGAAGTTAAGCGGTAAGGATAAAGTAGATAAAACTGGTTTCACAGACCCATTGACTGCACCAATCACCACTGCTGCAATTAAAGCCGCTGGAAAATTAGCAATATTAACACCAGGAACAACTAAATCAACAATCAACAAGCTTAAAGCTGTAATTAAGGCTGCTAATAAGTTTCCTGTCATCGTTTTCACCTAAAAAAACAACAAACTATAGTTTTTTAAACTTCTTAAACTATATTCATCTATCTAATCAGCTTGAACATCATTACCAAGGTAGATTTTGTTTATGCCGTTAGGCTAATAGCTTGGTTATAGAAAATTGATAATTAATAATTTCATTACTAATATCTAGGTTGAAATGTCACTATTGATGCCTAGAATACATAAGCCACGTTGAAGTAAGAAAGTTAAACTATCTCGTGAACTTTGGATTTCATTCTTGCTCAACTCAACCCAAAAATTTTTTAATTTTTTCTTAATAATTTGCCATTTATTAATAAGGTGGGTTTTTCTTTTAGTAAATAAGCAAAAATAACAATTTCTTTCCCTTTTTCAGCGACAACTCTTACCTTGCCCAGTTCTTGCATTGTGTAGCGGTAATTTTGCAGGGAGCGATCGCCTATCTAAGCTTCTATTTCTTTGGGCGTATAATTACGAGCACACAGTTCCCGTACTGATATCACAAGAACATGACAAATAGCTGCTGCATCTTCTAATGTAGCTGGGCGAATTTTAATTTCTTTGAGCAGTTGTTCGCTCATTTTCAGTTGTTACTGTTGTATTTGTTCTCTTACCCAGAGGCGAAAAGCCTTGAGGGTTCCGTTTCTGCCAGCAGTTCTACTTTGCTCAAGATATTGGGGAATAACTTTAATTAATGGTAAATTGGGAAAATTTAGGCTTTCCTGCGACTCTACATAACGCCCATCTTGCAGTAAATTGATTTGGAGCTTGCCTTTGTCAAACCGCCAAAGCTCTGGAACTTTGAGCGCTTCATAAATATTGAGATGAGTTCGAGAGGTAACATCAACTTCTAGCGCTAAGTCAGGAGGAGGATCTACAGTTAAATCTAGTCGTTTCTTGCCGCGAACCCTCGCTTCGTTTTTTATATAGAAACACTGATCTGGTTCTATACCCTGAGCCATTGCTTGATTTTTAAATGTGGTAGAACCAAGGCTGATAAATTCAATATTTAGCTCTTCTAATAAAGCTTTGAGCAAGTCACCAATAATTTCTTTATCATATTCGTGCTCTGGCAGTGGTGTCATAATCTCTAGTATTCCCCTGTCATAAGCAATTCGTGTTGCACGGTGTTCTCCTAAATCTGCCAAAATAGTTTCAAATTCCTGCCAGTTTACATCTTGTAGCAGCACTCGTTGTCCTGGTGGAACTTGGATGCGCTTTAACTCCAACAACATTTTTCCACTCCTAGCAGTGCGAATATAGATTTAGCTTACTTTGGAAAAGTCTGTACAGGCAGAATTATCTGTTTTAATGGTGTTCAGATCCCTGACTTCTCCAAAGAAGTCGAGGATCTCTGTGATCTAGGTGTGGAACATAAAATCAAAGGATAGGTTACTCTTAGCTCCCACTTTGCAGACCAAATTAAGCTAATATTCAAGCAGTGCAAGCATTTTAGCTTTCTATTTTTTCCATGCTTGAAACCCTGCAAACCTACCTCTATCAATTAGAGCAATTCGCTAACTCCCTTGTCTCTAACCAACTGACGCACCTGAGTTTATTTAGTATTGGCATCATTTTTGTTGCCGGATTGCTTACCAGTCTCACCCCTTGTATGCTTTCCATGCTGCCAATTACTATTGGTTACATTGGTGGCTATGAAGCAAAAAGCCGCTTACAAGCAGCAGCCCAATCAACTTGGTTTGCTTTGGGATTAGCAACTACACTAGCAACTCTAGGAGTTGTAGCAGCTGTAGTCGGAAAAGTTTACGGGCAAATAGGAATTGGTTTGCCGATTATTGTCAGTATCCTAGCTATTTTAATGGGACTGAATTTATTAGAAGCATTGCCCTTGCAGTTGCCTTCTTTTGGAGGTACAGATTGGATTTCTCAAGAGTTGCCTCAAGGATTAAGAGCATATGCAATTGGCATGAGTTTTGGTTTAGTCGCCTCCCCTTGTAGCACACCTGTTTTAGCTAGCTTATTGGGTTGGGTTGCAAATACGCAAGACTTCATTTTAGGTGCTATTCTGCTAATTTCTTATGCAGCAGGTTATGTAGCGCCATTAATTTTAGCAGGTACGTTTACCGCTTCTATTAAAAAGATACTAGAAATGCGGCGTTGGTCTGGTTGGATTAACCCAGTTAGTGGAATCCTGTTGGTAGGATTTGGTGTTTTTTCTCTAATTTCTCGAATTCCCTTAAGCGGATTATAAAATTGGTTAGTGGTTAGTGGATAGTAGTTAGTAGTAATAGGTGAATTAAACAAAATCTCTCAATCATAAACTAATAAGTAATATCATCAATAACTGTCTACTAACTACTGGAAGAGCAGGTTTTGTTGATTATTTTTCAACTCAAGCTGCTCCTACTAACTATTAACTACTAACTCATAAAAATGACTTCTAATAATTAAAATGACTGTAGACAATACAACTTCTGAAAAATCAAATTTGTGGTCAACCATTAATCAGTCTTTACGGCAAGATATTTTGCCTGTACTGACAGATTTACGTCTAGCAATAGTTCTGCTTTTGGTGATTGCACTCTTTAGTGTCAGCGGTACTGTGATTGAGCAAGGTCAATCCTTAGCTTTTTATCAAGCCAACTATCCAGAAAATCCTGCTCTTTTTGGTTTCCTTTCTTGGAAAGTTCTTTTGACTGTAGGCTTAGACCATGTATACCGCACTTGGTGGTTTTTAGCTTTACTCATATTTTTTGGTACTAGCTTAACTGCTTGTACATTTACACGTCAGTTACCAGCTTTAAAAGCTGCCCGCCGTTGGAAATTTTACGACCAATCCCGACAATTTACAAAACTCGCATTGAGTGCGGAACTAGATGTAGATACACAAAATGATTCTCTACAAAAACTCACTCAGATATTGCAAAATCGCCGTTACAAAGTATTTCAAGAACAAGATAAAAATAATGTTCTTTATGCCCGCAAGGGAATAGTTGGACGCATTGGCCCTATTATTGTGCATATCGGTATTGTGGTGATTCTACTAGGGTCAATTTGGGGAGCGATGACTGGATTTATGGCTCAAGAAATGATTCCCAGTGGTAATAATTTTCAAGTCAAAAATATTGTTGATGCTGGGCCTTGGGCAGCCACACAAATCACTAAAGATTGGACTTTGCGTGTCAATCGTTTTTGGATTGATTATACATCTACTGGAAGTATTGACCAGTTTTATTCAGATTTATCTGTTTTGAATAGTCAAGGAGAAGAAGTTGATCGCAAGACGATTTTCGTTAATCAGCCCCTGCGCTATCGTGGTGTAACTTTTTATCAAACTGATTGGGGACTTGCTGCTGTGCGGGTGCGGGTGAACAAAAGCCCGATTTTCCAACTGCCAATGGCGCAATTGAACACCAATGGCAATGGGCGTATTTGGGGAACCTGGATTCCAACAAAACCAGATTTGAGTGAAGGTGTCTCGCTACTGGCAAAAGACTTGCAGGGAACAGTGTTAATTTACGATGCTACTGGTAAGTTGGTTGATACTGTGCGTAGTGGGATGTCTACCCAAGTCAATGGAGTAAAGTTGACTGTTTTAGATGTAGTTGGCAGTACGGGCTTGCAAATTAAAGCCGATCCGGGAGTACCAATCGTATATGCAGGATTTGCCTTATTAATGCTGGGTGTCGTGATGAGTTACTTCTCTCACTCGCAAATTTGGGCTTTGCAAACAGATGGCTGCCTGTATGTGGGTGGTAAAACGAATCGTGCTCAGGTGGCGTTTGAACAAGAAGTTTTGCAGATTTTGGAGCGTCTAAGTTCTCAGCAGAAAATTGAGGAAAAAGCGATCGCTTCATAATTTTCCAACGCAGAGGTAACACAAGAGGATGCCCGCAAATGCCCACTTTCGTGAAGATTGAGGAAGGCAAAGTTGATAAATCTACTTTTGACCAATATGTAGCTGCCCATAAAGCCTACATCCAAGAGTTGATTGCCAAAGGACACAAAGCCAAGTCTGGCTACTGGTCTGGGTTTGGAGGTGGGATGATGATATTTGAGGCAGCCTCAATGGATGAAGCACAGGCGATCGTGGCTCGCGATCCGTTGGTAAAAAACGGTTGCGTTAACTACAAGCTATACGAATGGAAAATTGTAGCTGAATAACACACTTAAAGTATTTAATGCTATCCTAGTTTTAGACCTGGATCTATGCGACTGTAACGCCCAAATCTTGTCAGGACCGGAAGGTAGCAGCAACACGGGATGCTTACGGTAGGCGTAGTCTCCGGGTCGCCCTATTTTAGGAGCGCAAAAGCTGCAATGCCTGGTTTTGGAGATATTGTTAAAAAAGCTTTTTATCTCGGTGTTGGGTTGGCTTCTTATGCGGGCGAGAGAGCAGGTGGGACACTAACCGAACTGCGATCGCAATTTCAAAAGATGGCAGACGAAATGGTTGCAAGGGGCGAAATGACAACAGAGGAAGCCCGCCGCTTCGTTGAAGACATGATGAAGCAAGCTCAACAGCCACCTACATCTGGGACAACGGCTGCTGAAACCACTACCCCCTCAGAACCTCGCCGCATCGAAATTTTAGAGGAAGATGAGCAGCCAACAGCGAAAGCTGCCCAAACCGATGATGATGTAGATCAATTACGTAAACAAGTTTTAGAACTAGAAGACGAGTTAAAACGTCTGCAGCACGATAATTAATTAGAAATTTATAAAGGGTTGATATTAGCGCAGCAATGCTGATATCAACCTTTTACTTAATGGCGTAAAATTTGAGTTGAAACTAAATTCCTCAGGGTGTATTTCAGTGCTTCCAGCCAAGTAGCACTGAACGTCCACGGACATTTGGTTAGGGCAAATTAGTACCCTACGGAAAGCTACCCTAAAAACGTTTGTACAATGCTTACGCACCCATTACCGGGGAAAATGCACGCTATTTGGGAAGCTTGAGTCATAATCTGGCAAATACACCAGTGTCCTCTTTTTTTGAAATAGCCTGTAAGGACGTTAATTATATGGAAAATTGGCAAAAAGATTTTTGGGAAATGGTACAAACAGTGGCGGATGAGGTAGAACGTTTCTTCCTGGGGATGAGTGAAATGCTAGACACTGTTTTTGAGATTACAGAAGAAATTACCGAACAGTTACAAAATACAATTGCAACTGAACTTGACCAGTATGTGCAGGACTTATACTGGGAACTAGAGGATGTGGTGGGAGATGATTTAGATCCGGCTTTTCCTTATCCAGTTGAACCTTCAGCAACACAAAATCCAGCCTGTATTGGTTGTCGTCATTACCACGGTCAAGCTTACGGTGGTAATTTATTAGTGTGTGCAATGCATCCCTATGGGTGGGATGATGAGAATTGCCCAGACTGGGAAGCGGAAGATTTTTAAGTACACAGTCTCAGGGTTTTTAATTAATGACGAATAGCCAATAATTATTGTAATTTTTTATGAGTAACTCCTCACCTGAAACCGTATCTCAGCTAAACCAAGAAGTAAAGTATGGCGAACGCAACATTGCGGAAGGGAAATTAATTACATTTCCCAATCCGCGAATCGGACGTCGCTATAACATTGACATTACCTTGCCGGAATTTACCTGTAAGTGTCCATTTTCCGGCTATCCTGACTTTGCCACCATTCACATTACCTACATACCTGATGAAAAGGTAGTGGAATTAAAAGCGCTCAAACTTTACATTAACAGTTACCGCGATCGCTATATTTCTCACGAAGAATCTGCCAATCAAATTTTGGATGATTTTGTCGCCGCTTGCGATCCGCTAGAAGCCACAGTCAAAGCAGATTTTGCACCGCGCGGTAACGTGCATACGGTGATTGAAGTGCAACATCTCAAATCAAAGCCAAATTAAAACCTGTTTTACCAACTCATCCCAGCATCGTAGCGGTGTTTTGGTTCCACAAATATCACTTACTTTGAGAGCGACGACGAGCGATCGCAGAACTAATTTAGTAATTGTCAGAACAGAGATAGTAGAAATGACTGATTTTTGGGAAGAATCGCTGACTGAACAGGAGAACTGTTTGCTACAGCCTTTTGTGACTAATTTGGATCGCTCTGTTTTTGGTTTGCGGAATCTCCCCGAAGTAGTCAAAGGTGCCTTATTCTCGCGTTATAGCCGTAGTGATAAAAGCTTACGCCGTATACTTCTGGATGAATTCATCAAAGAAAGCGAAGCTAATTTTGCTCAAATTGTTGGTGAAACAGCTAAAAATAACGTCGATCAATTAGTGGCAATTCAACAAGCAGAAGCATTTTACGATCGCGTCTTGATTGGGTACGGCGATGACTCTGTGGCAGAGTTAGGAGGAGCGCATATTGCCTGTGAAGGAATTAGTAATATTGCAGCCAAAGCTCTTGAAGACAGTCGTTTGGGAATTTCTCCCTTAGAAAAATCAACAAGATATGTGCCGTTTAATCGCAAAATCAACGGGCGTTATCGCTACCATCGAGAATCGTCGATTATGGCATCAAGCCACGCATCACTTTATGAGACAACACTAGATCGTTTATTTGACACTTACACTGCATTAACTGAACCTCTGTTGAGTTGGGTGCGCTCTTGTACTCCTCAAGATCCAACCACCTCAGAACGAGCATACAACAATGCAACCAGAGCCAAAACTTTAGACTTGTTGCGCGGTTTGCTGCCTATGGCAACTTTGACTAATGTTGGATTGTTTGGTAATGGAAGAGCTTTGGAATATTTGCTAGTCAAGCTTGCAGCCTCACCTCACGAAGAAGTTCGCACGCTTGGAATTTCTATGCAACAAGAGCTAGATCATCTCATACCTTCATTTGTCAAACGTGCAAAAACCGAACGAGGTGCTAAGGCTGCGCTTTACTTATCAAAAAATAGCCAGCGTACAAAATTGCTGGCACAAAATCTTCTCAAGACGCGAGATCTCGCGTCTCTACACAAGGAAATTGAGCCTGCATCAACATCCACTGTTCAATTAGTAGAGTACGATCCGGATGCAGAGGTAAAGATTGTTGCAGCTATCCTTTATCCTCACACTGATTTGACTTTTGAGCAACTCAAAGAATACGTTACTGGTTTATCAACTCCAGAACGAGTAAAGATTATAAGTACCTATGTAGGCGAACGAGAGTCGCGCTTTCATCGCCCTGGACGTGCTTTTGAAGAAACATACTATACATTTGATGTGTTAGCCGATTTGGGAGCTTATCGAGATCTACATCGACATCGCGTGCTTTCCCAAGAACGTCAAAGCTACTCCGTCCATCACGGCTACGTAGTTCCACCAGAATTAGAAGAAGCAAAACTGACCCAGCTTTATCGGCAAGCTTTAGATCATGCTGCCGAAACAACTGAGTTGATTAGCAAAGACTTACCAGACGCAGCACAATATGTTGTAGCCTTCGCCTATCGTGTGCGCTGGCGAATGAAGATGAATCTGCGTGAAGCTTATCATTTTGTGGAATTACGAAGTTCACGACAAGGGCATCCTTCTTATCGTGCGATCGCTCAAGAAATATATCGACAAATTGCTGCTGTTCACCCAGCATTAATAGCTCATATGCATTTTGTAGACATGAATGATTATGCTTTAGAGCGATTAGCAGCAGAGCAACGAATTGATAAAAAATTGCAGCAACGACAGTAGAAAGATTAAACTCTAGCCAAGGTAACCTTTTCTGGCTGATCCTGATATTTGCCTTGTCGGGCTTCGTAGCTGATCGCACAAGGCTCGCCTTCTAAAAATAGTAATTGCACCACACCCTCATTGGCGTAAATACGGCAATCGGCACTAGAAGAATTGGAAAATTCCAAAGTCAAATGACCGCGCCACGCAGCCTCAGCAGGTGTTAAATTTGCAATAATGCCACAACGAGCATACGTACTTTTACCAATACAAATCACTGTGATATTATCTGGCACTTCTAACCTTTCTAAGGCAACTCCTAATCCATAAGAATGGGCTGGTAAGATAAAGTAACTGCCATTAGTATCTGTATGTAGTTGAGTCGGTTCGAGATTTTGAGAATTAAAGTTTTTGGGATCGACTACAGTTCCAGGGATATGACGAAAAATGCGAAATTCGTTTGGTGAAAGGCGGATATCGTAGCCATAGGAAGACAAGCCATAGCTAATTACAGGATTCATTCCTAAAGCTGTATTTACTTTAATTTCTCGAACTAAATTTGACTCAAAAGGCAAAATCATGCCTTTTTCAGCCATTTGGGCAATCCATTTATCGTTCTTAATCACTTGCTTGAAATAGAAATACTCGTCAAACCAAATTATCAGGATACACCGAATGTAGCTGATGTGAAAGCAGTAGGATGCATAAAATAAAAGGGACTGGGGACTGGTGATTAGGTACTGGGTATTGGGAATCGAGGATTATCCTGACAGAGACGCTACGCGTAGACGCGCAAGCGGCTTCTCGTAGAGTACAGGGATTGGAGACTGGAGACTGGTGAGCGGGTAAGTTTTTCCCCTGCTCTCTGCTCCCTTGCTTTTTCCTAGTCCCTAGTCTCTAGTCCCTAGTCCCTTTTACATTACCTAAGGCTGATGACTGCGACGGATTTCCGTGATTTGATCTGCTAAATCCAGAATTGATTTGGGCATCTCTGACCCTGTGAGAATAATATCAACATGAGCAGGGCGTTTTGCCAGAAAAGATAAAACTTCTGCTTCGGGAATTAAACCAAAGTTAATCGCCAAGCTTAACTCATCTAAGACAACGAGAGAATACTTACTCTCGAAGACAACTTCTTGTGTATGTTGCCACAACTTTTGTAAGGCTTGAGCTTCGGATTCATCAAGTTGGGGTGTATCAATGCAACGAGGCAAATCACAGCGAATCCAATCCAAATTTTGTCCCAACCGAATCGGATTTTTGTGTCCTTGACGAATCCCTCCTTTAAGAAATTGCACTACTAGCACTGGTGTACCTTGACCGGCAATTCTCAGTGCTTGTGCCATCACACTGGTAAAGAAATTACGATGTGTACTCGTGAAAACTTGTACGAGTCCCTCAACAGTGTATGGCAAGACAAGGGTTAAATTTCCACTTGGGGTTTCTAGCTGGGTAACCATAGAAGAATGTTTAAAATTTTACACAATCAAAGTATTATTACTGAGGATATTTTGAGCAAACGTGTTTGTATTGATAATCAAGCTGTTTTTAGCAGTGTGTACTTTATTTTGGAATTTCTTTCCTAGTCAAACACTAGGTTTGCACCAAAGTCAAGAGTCATTAAGATATCCTCGCTCGCAGTAGTCATTAAAGTTGTTGTTAAAAATTATACATATAAAATCACTTAAAATCTAAGGAACAAAGCGGGTATGAAGACTATGATATTGTGAATATCTTTATAATTGTCCGGATTGGAAATTTGCTTTTTGTTTTGCAAAACAGAGTAAGACAGTTGTGAAATGGGGAGTATGAGGAGTTAACTTTTGTGAGATTGGTGATTTTGGGAGGTTCGGGAGCAGGGAAAAGTACTCAAGCACAAAGGCTTTGCAATCACTTTGATCTTCCTCTGATTTCCACCGGTGAAATTTTACCAGAAGCGATCGCTCGCTTGAGCAGTTTAGGTCGGATTGCACGACCATATATAGAAACAGGGGATTTAGTCCCAGACGAGATGATTATTGAATTTATCCGAACTCGGCTCAAGTATACAGATGCTCACCGTGGTTGGATATTAGAAGGTTATCCCCGTACTGCCTTTCAAGCAGAGGAATTGGATTTTTTATTGGATAATTTGGGACAGCAGTTAACCTGGGCAGTTTATTTACAAGTACCACAAGCTGTGATGGTTAGTCGTGCCTTAGGGCGTTCTCTGCCAGACGATCAACCCGAAATTGTGCAGCGTCGCGTTGAGTTATTCTACGATCGCACGGTTCCCGTTTTAGAATATTATGATCGCCGCCGTCGCCTATTGACTATCAACGGTGACCAACCTCCAGAAATAGTGCAGTATAACATTATGAGTTTTTTGTTGTAAGTAGCCTTATGAACTGCGCACACTAAAAAGGTACTGGGTACTGGGGATTGGGTACTGGGATTATTGAATACCTAATACCTAGACACTAGTCCCTATCTATTCCTTCTGCCTCCAGCAAAGCTGCCCTCTGCCTTTCACTTACATAGAAATTCTTACGTAGTTGTTTAAAAATATCTAAACTGTTAACTGAAAAGGTAACCTGAAGGCAGTATTACATATCAGAAATTTGAGGCTACCCTAATGGCTTGGCAGCGTCCAGACAGTCGGCAACCTTACGAACTTCGTCCCGTCAGCTTTGAGCAAAATTTCACTCGCTTTGCTCCCGGTTCTGTTTTGACAATCTGCGGCGAGACGAAAGTATTGTGTACCGTGAGTGTAGCTGAGACAGTTCCCAAGTTTCTCGTTGGTACTGGCAAAGGTTGGCTCACTGCTGAATACCGAATGTTACCAAGTGCGACTTTACAACGGCAAGAACGGGAATTTTTGAAATTATCTGGACGAACTCAAGAAATTCAGCGTTTAATTGGACGTAGCTTGCGGGCAGCAGTAGATTTAAATGCACTGGGAGAACGCACGCTGACTGTAGATGCCGATGTTTTGCAAGCAGATGCCGGCACAAGAACAGCAGCGATTACAGGTGGATTTGTAGCCCTGGCAAACGCAATTTCTAAATTGTTGCAGCAGGGAGTACTAGAGCGATCGCCCCTGATTGGACAAGTAGCAGCGATTTCCGTAGGTTTATTAGAAGGAGAGCCGTTTCTTGATTTGAACTACATCGAAGACGTTGCCGCTACAGTTGATTTCAATGTAGTTATGAATCAGCATTTAGGGATTATTGAAGTTCAGGGAACAGCGGAAGAAGGTAGTTTTAGCCGTGCCCAGTTGGATCAGTTGTTAAACTTCGCAGAAAAAGGAATTCAGCAGTTGTTGATTGCCCAACGGCTAGCGATCGCTGATTGGGAGCAATTGTATCAAGGTTAAAAGAAGGCAGGAGGCAGAAGGAAATTAGGACAAAAAGACAAGGAGAAGGAACATAAGTCACCTCTTCTCCCCTGCCCTTGTCCTCTTCGCTGAGGTTACTGATGATTTTTATTAAGATTGAGCGAAATTTGGGGAATTTGTCGTATAAGCCCTGAAGAAACGAAATAGTGACATTAAAAGTTTCAAAAGCTAAACAGACAGAAAGTTATAAGTTCGGTATTGTAATGCTGTAAGTCGCCGTGTGATGAGAAAGCGATGAATAAAAAGGTTGAAGTTTTACCGGATCAAGCAGCGCTGGTAGCACGAGCGCTAGAATTAATCCTCTCGAAAATCAACGTTGCTATTGAACAACGGGGAATGTTTACTATTGCCCTGGCTGGTGGCAGCACGCCGAAGCCATTATACGAAGCGATCGCCTCTTCAAATCTTCCTTGGGATAAGATTCATGTGTTTTGGGGAGATGAGCGTTATGTTCCTGCCGATCATCCAGATAGTAATGAAGGAATGGCTCGCCGTGCGTGGTTAGATAAAGTAGAAATACCTGCAAGTAACATTCACCCCATGCCTACCACTGAGGGCGATCCAGCAATATCTGCGGCTAAACACGAGCAACAATTGCAAGAATTTTTTCATTGCTCACCTGGTGAATTCCCCGCTTTGGATGTGATTTTGTTGGGCATGGGCGATGATGCACATACTGCATCTTTGTTTCCTCATACGGAAGCCCTCAAAGTTAGCGATCGCTTAATCACCGTTGGCAACAAAGACGGCAATCCTCGGATCACCTTCACCTATCCATTCATTAACGCAGCCCGTTGCGTTATTTTTGTAGTGGCTGGTGCCAACAAAAAACCAGCTTTAGCTCAAGTATTCGCTCCGGAGGCAGATAGCTCAACTTATCCATCTCGCTTAATTCAACCTCAAGGAGAACTTTGGTGGCTTTTAGACGCAGCAGCAGGTAGCGGTAGCGATCTAAAAAAAGATGAAGGATAAACCATAACGTGTAAATTTTTATTTTTTAACCTTCTGCTTACTGCCCACTGCATAGCTACCTGTAAAACAGTAATTGTTAAAATCGGAAGCTAGAGTTGCCGCTCTGCTTGTCGGCATATTATACGATGACCTAGAACAAAAGGCTTATCACCATGATCGTCTGCCCTAACTGCAATCATCCCAACCCTGATGGCGCTATCCAATGTGAAGCTTGCTATACCCCGTTACCAGCAACTACGAATTGTCCCAGTTGTGGGGCAACCGTACAGGCAGATGCTTCTTTCTGCGGACAATGTGGTTATCACCTGCGTGCAGGTACGGCAACGGCAGTAGCAGCAACCATCGCACCGGATATCCCGGTGGAAGTACAACCTCTGATGAACCCCGATCCACTAGTACAGCCGCAACCAATACCGATGAGTGGAACAGCTAGTTATAGTTCCCCTGACTCTTCACCCTTACCGCCAACAGCAGTGGCAATTCCTCCAGAGAGCAATCCTTCACAACCAACGATTGCTGCTCCATCTTTCACTGCTGAAGAAACAAGCCCATCTCCACCTCCAACCGCAGCACCTGAACCAACACCAGCACCTCAACCCATAGCTGCCGAAGAAGAAACTCCACAACCAGCACCACAACCAGAACCATCACCTCAACCAACCCCAGCCCCAGTTGCAAGAACACAATTGCAGCAGGTAACAGCACGACTAGTTCACGTCCAAACTGACAGACAGATTGAATTACCACAAAATCTCTCTGTAATTCATATCGGCAAACCAAATGATCGCATACCTCCAGATATAGATGTTTCTGGGTTTCCCAACTCAGAAATTGTCTCGCGTATTCATTCGGATATTCGCGTCGAGGGAGATGCCTATTACATTGAAGATGTAGGTAGTTCCAATGGCACTTACATCAATAATTTACCCTTATTGCCAGGAAATCGACATCGTTTAAGACCAGGCGATCGCATCAGTTTGGGTAAGGGAGATATGGTAACATTCCTGTTTCAACTCTTTTAAGTAGCGGTTATAGTGGGGAGGATTGATACAAGCCACTCACGTGATTACACTTATCCTCCTACAACCACTACAATCGATACCTGCTCAAAATTGGGCTTTTGAAGACAACGAACCAGTCATTCGCATTGGGCGATCGGCGGATAACCATGTTGTTTTATACAGTGCTGTGGTTTCCCGCCATCATGTTGAATTGCGACGAGTAGAAAATGGCTGGGAAGTTGTAAGCTTAGGTGCGAATGGAACTTATTTGGATGGAGAGGCGATTCGGCAAGCGCCGATTACTGATGGAGCTATCCTTCGCCTTGCCAGATCTGGGCCTCAAATCCAAATCCGCTTAGGTACTCCCACAGAGGCGCACCTCACCGATGCTATGTCGCACAATAGCTCACTCACCCCTAGAAGCTTTTAGGAGCGGTTAGGATAAATATTACGTGCAATTCCGGTAGAGGGTAAAACCTAAGGAAATCGAACCATGAGGGAACCAAGGAAAGATTTTCAACCATTGCTGGCAACAGAAGCTCCACCCGAAGTTGAACGCATGGGGCTAACTTGGTTAATGGCAGCGGCGATCGCGACAGTGGTATTGTGGCAATTTCCAGACGGAGATTATATTTTATACCCATTCACGATACTGGCAACTTGGTTTCACGAAATTGCCCATGGCTTAATGGCAATGCTCTTGGGAGGTGATTTTCGGCAGTTACTGATTTTTCCTAATGGTTCGGGTGTAGCAATTTATAGTTATAGCGGTGGGTTTTTCTTGGGTTCAATCGGGCGTGCTTTAGTTGCCGCCGCCGGGCCGATGGGGCCGCCCATTGCAGGTGCTATTTTAATATTGGCTTCTCGCAGCTTTAAAACTGCTTCTTGGAGTTTGAAAATTTTGGGGGGTTTTTTGCTCCTGTCAACAGCAATTTGGGTGCGATCGCTATTTGGATTGGTGGCGATACCCCTGTTAGGTTTAATTATTGTAGGTATTGGTTTCAAAGCACCTCGTTGGGTACAAGGATTTGCAATTCAATTTCTGGGCGTACAAGCTTGTATAAGTACCTATCATCAACTCAACTATTTATTTAGCCATAGTGCTGGTTCCTTGGGGCTATCTGATACAGCACAAATTCAGCAAGAATTATTTTTACCTTACTGGTTTTGGGGAGCATTGATGGCGATCGCATCTGGGCTTTTGCTTGTACAAAGTCTGCGTATCGCCTATCGTTCAGCGTAACTTTTAAGAAATAAGGCAGATGGCAGAGGGCAAAAGGCAGAAGGTTAAGAGTATCAATTAAAAATGCGTGTTCTGGGTTTAAAGCTCAGTTTAAATCAGTAATTATATTGAGAATGCTTGCAACGAGGTATAAGCAGAACGGTACAAATAAGTTGTTGCACAAAATTAAATTCATTCGTGGAGACAGGGAACACGGAGAATTGTGATTCACGCTCTTGCCCCTTCTCCTTGTCCAAGTTTTACCTTCTGCCTCTGGGCAGTCGCTACAACGGGGGGGAACCCCCGCAACGCGCTGCTCTCTGCCTCCAGCATAGCTGCCTTCTCAATCTCACCGTACTCGCACCCCCAACTTCTCATCCCAGTGCAGTGGTTTTGCAGCTTTTGGTAAAGGAGACTCCGGAATCTGATTTACCGATACGCCATATTTCCAATTCGGCGGACAAATAGCAATATAGCGCGCATAGCCTCCAGTACCGCCTTGGAATTTCGGGTAGCCAATTGCCACGAGCGCCCCTGCTTCTGGTATTTTATCCAAATTGGCGACGCCTTCAGCTTGAGCATAACCGTTGTGCAGCAGCCAAGCTTCTCCTTCTAAATTGGGTGTAGTATCAGTATCGAGTGGCTCATGCCCGTGAAATAAAATCTGTCGTTGTAGATGCAAAAACTTGAGAGCCTCAAGCTTCACGCCAGGAAATTGTTTTCTTTTAGCTAGTTCTGGGTTTGGCCATTCCTTAGACCAATCGGAGCGTACAAATACAACTGATCCAGCAGGAATCTTACCATGTTTCTTTTCCCACTCTAAGATATCTGCTACGCTCAAGTGATAACCTGGATTTTTAGTTACTTTGTCCTGAATTGGAATTACTATTAACGGACGAATCGTATAAGTGGGAGGTAACTCATCAATTGCTGGATAGTTTGGTGCCCAATGAGCAGGTGGATCTAGCTGAGTTCCCAGTTGATCGGTAGATAAATCATAGTGTGTTGCCTCAAAGCCATCTGTTTTATAGGTGTATGGCTTGCCAGTTTTGGGATTGACGCTAGGCGCAAAGGTAGACGAGCCAAAACCTACCCAGACAGGAATTTGTGGAGTAATGGTATGAGTTAAGTCTACATACTTAGCTTGCTGAAGCGATCGCTGATAAACTTGCCACAAACTTAAATCGTCGCTGGGCTGTTTTGCACCTACTGCTGAGGAAATAAAGACGAGCAACACTGGTAAACAAATTACAGTCAATAAAAGTTTGGTACTGGGTTGGCTAGCAAATTTCCATAAAAACTGTAGACAATACTTAATATAACTTAAATTAGTTTTCATATTTTTTATTAAAAAATATTACATCTAAATTTTTCAGTTTGAATCAAGTCCTTACATATTTGCTGAATTACTCCTGAGGGATTTATATATCATTATTTGTTGCGAACTCATCTATTTTTAATCAAACTATCATTTCTCATTAGGATGCATAACAAATACTTGAAATAGCTCATCAGATTTTTGCAGGAAAATATTAATTATGGTCAGCTTAACAGCAGAAGAAAAAAGGTTGCAGGAAGCACGCGATCGCAAGGTGCATTGGAAGCGCTGGGGGCCATATTTAAGTGATCGCCAGTGGGGTACAGTCAGGGAAGATTATAGTGCCACAGGTTCAGCTTGGGATTATTTTCCGCATGAGCAGGCGCGATCACGTGCCTATCGCTGGGGTGAAGATGGTATTGCTGGTATTTGCGATCGTTATCAGAGACTGTGTTTTGCGATCGCGCTTTGGAATGGTGAAGACTCTATTCTCAAAGAACGCTTGTTTGGTTTAACAGGCAATGAAGGCAATCACGGGGAAGACGTCAAAGAATATTATTTTTACCTAGACAACACCCCTACCCATTCCTATATGAAATGTCTGTATAAATATCCCCACAGAGCATTTCCCTATTCTCAATTAATAGAGGAAAATCGTCGCCGCAGTCGCCAAGAGCTAGAATTTGAATTGTTAGATACTGGTATTTTCAACGAAGACCGATACTTTGATATTTTTGTTGAGTATGCCAAAAATTCAACCGATGATATTCTCATTCAAATTAGTGTTATCAACCGGGGACAAGAAGCAAAAACACTCCATCTATTACCTACCCTTTGGTTTAGAAATACTTGGACTTGGAACGGGAAACAAGATAAACCATCTCTAAAAGAAGTAAGCTCTGACATATCTACAATAGAAGCTTTTCACTCTAATTTAGGTAAAAGATGGCTGTACTGTCAAAAAGCCACGGAAATTTTATTTATAGAAAATGAAACAAATCATGAAAAATTATTTGGTGTTAGCAATACCTCTCGCTACGTCAAAGATGGAATTAATGATTATATAGTGCATGAACAAAAAGCAGCTGTAAATCCAAATCAAATCGGAACTAAAGCGGCTGCACATTATATATTAAATGTTGGTGCGGGTGAAACAAAAATAGTTCAATTACGCCTAACTAATGAACTTTGTTTGACACCTTTTGGAGATGAATTTAACAATATTTTTGCCACTCGCCAACGCGAAGCCGACGAATTTTATCAGCGCATCACTCCTTTTTCGTTGCCAGAAGATATGCGAACAGTGCAGCGACAAGCTTTTGCTGGAATGTTGTGGAGTAAGCAATATTATCAATTTACTATCGATGAATGGATAAATGGCGATCCGGCAGAGCCATCTCCACCAAATGAACGCAAACAGGGCAGAAATAACGAGTGGATTCACCTCAATAACGAAGATATTCTTTCCATGCCCGACAAATGGGAGTATCCCTACTACTGCGCCTGGGATTTAGCCTTCCACACCATTCCCTTAGCGATGATCGATCCTGACTTTGCCAAGGAGCAATTAATTTTATTAACACGGGAATGGTATATGCATCCTAACGGACAAATTCCTGCTTATGAATGGGCTTTTAGTGATGTTAACCCACCCGTCCATGCATGGGCGGCATGGCGCGTTTATAAAATCGAGCAAAAAATGTATGGGCGGGCAGATAAACATTTTCTAGAAAGAGTATTTCAGAAGTTATTGCTTAACTTTACTTGGTGGGTAAATCGCAAAGATGTGGAAGGTAAGAACGTCTTTCAAGGAGGTTTTTTAGGTTTAGATAATATTGGAGTTTTTGACAGGAGTAAAGAGCTGCCAACAGGGGGACACATTGACCAATCTGATGGTACAAGTTGGATGGGGATGTACTGTTTAAATATGTTGGCGATCGCTCTAGAGCTTGCTCAATCAAATTCCAATTATGAAGACATTGCCACAAAGTTTTTTGAGCATTTTCTCTATATTGCTGATGCGATGAATCACATTGGTGATGAAGGTACAGAACTATGGGACGAAAAAGATGGTTTTTATTATGATGTTCTACATTTACCTAACAACCATAATTTAACTTTAAAAGTACGTTCACTGGTGGGATTGATTCCACTTTTTGCTGTGGAAACTTTAGAACCAGATACTTTAGCAGCACTTCCTAATTTTAAAACTCGTCTGGAGTGGTTTATTACAAATCGCCCTAAATTGCGTCAAAATGTCGCTTGTATGGAAACGAGGGGTGTAGGCGCAAGAAGATTACTGGCAATAGTCAACCGTGATAAATTGCGGTGTATTCTGCAAAAAATGCTGGATGAAACAGAATTTTTATCAGAGTATGGAATTCGTTCAGTTTCCAAATATCATGCTGATAATCCTTATGTTTTTCATGCTAACAATTCTGAATATCGAGTAGATTACGAACCAGCAGAATCTAATAGCGGTTTATTTGGTGGTAATTCTAATTGGCGCGGCCCAATTTGGTTTCCAGTAAATTATCTGATTATTGAGTCACTACAAAAATTCTATCATTACCTGGGAGATGATTTTAAAGTGGAATGTCCCACTGGTTCAGGTAAATATATAAATCTCTGGGAAGTAGCTTGTGAATTATCACAAAGGCTCATCAAAATTTTCATAAACAATGAAGCTGGCAATCGTCCTGTGTTTGGTGGAATGCAAAAATTTCAAACAGATCCACATTGGCATGATTTAATTCTTTTCAATGAATATTTTCATGGAGATAATGGAGCGGGAATTGGCGCAAGTCATCAAACAGGATGGACTGGTTTAGTAGCAAAACTCATCCAACAGGTAGGAGAATATAGCGGGGAAAATCAACCTGGAGAAATGAAAAAAAGTCAGGTTAAATCTGTTGCAATGTAAATAGAAGGCAGAGGGCAGAGGAGCCAGCGCCGCGGGCGGGTTCCCCGACTTGGGGCGACTGGCGTGGCAGAAGGTTAAAGAGTTTTTCCTGTCTGCTCTCTTAATAAGCGTAAGGTGGGTAATGTTAAAAACTTAGGATTAGCTGCATACGGGCTAAAGAAAGTTTTCGGTAAATAGATGCTGCATTAAAATCAAATTTTGTAAGAACGCGAGTTGTAAGGCTCGCGTTTTACTTATTTAGAACTTACGCACAATTTACGGAATAATAAAACCACTCCAGGCACAGAGGACGCGGAATAATAAGAGTTAGAGAAATATTTTGCGTAAGCCCTGTTATTAATAACAACCACTACTGTTTTTTGTGATTAGTTTTATTTTAAAATCTTACTAGCAGCTGCTTGGCTTTTGATTTTATCGATGACTGCAAAACGAATATCTCGTTTTTTTGCTATCAATTTGATGCCCGGTTGTTGAAGATTTAAGAAATCTAATCCTTGTTCTTTACCACTGATTAAGAAGTCATTGATAGCAACTTTGTAAGTCTGATTGGGGTTAAGGGGTTGATTGTTAATTAGCCAGTTGCCTAAATTAGAGTCTTTACGAACTTTAGCTGTTTGCAGATAGCCACCTGTGCCTTTATTGGCTTGTCCTTGCTCCAATACTCTTTGCAACAATGCACCGTTCATCTCTACTGCAACAATTTTGCCCCCAAAAGGCAGTATCCGAATCACATCATACTGGGTAACTGGCCCTGCTGGAATTACATCATCAATCCGAATTGAACCGCCATTGTATACTGCTAAATCTGCATCTTTTACTTCCTTCAACATCGCCTCAGCAATTAATTCTGTTAAGTTTGTAGATTCATTGCGAACACTAGATTCTAAACCATCTAAGGCAACCGGCACATTCGCAATTACCTGCTCCGGCTCAAATCCACTGGCGCGAAATGCCTGATAACCCCGTTCCACCCATTGCTTAACTACCTTTGCAATCTTGGAATCTTCGGGAATTTTCTCCGTTATTGGCACCAAACGCGAGTTAATCTGGAGGTTTTTCTTGATAGTGTTGTAGCTTAACTGGTGAAGGTACACAGTACGGGCATTGGCATCGGCTTTAAAAATTGGCGTAAAATCTCGCCCTCGCCACTGTTGAATGTTTTCATGCTCGTGACCACCGAGTATAATATCTATTTCCGGTATTGTTTCTGCTAATTTACGATCTTGCTCGATTGACAGATGGGTAACAGCAATCAGAATATCAACTTTACCCTTGAGCGATCGCACCTGTTGTTTAGCAGTTTCAATCGGATCGGTGTAACTAACATACCTAGCTTTATTACTATCAAGAGTTACGCCAATTAAACCTACCCTTACCACAGCACCGCGATCGCCTTTGACATTAAAGACTATCGAGCGAGGAACACCTTTAAAAGGCTGCCCCTTACTGTCTGAGACATTACCAGAAAACCAGCGAAAGCGAGACTCTTTTAATCGTTCGTAGAATAGGTTTTCGGGCAAATCAAACTCATGATTGCCAAAAGTCGCGTAGTCAAACCCCAAGGCATTCATCACTGCTACCATTTGCTGCCCTGCTAGGGGTATACCGTTAATTTTGGCAGTACCTAAAGCCGAGGGGCTAAAGGCATCTCCAGCTAAAAAAGTATAGGTGCGAGGATTTGCCTGATAAAGTTGTTTGCGTAAGGTAGCAACACGTGCCAAACCGCCGCGAGTTCCCCCCTCTACAGGAGTGATTTCGTAGATGTCATTGAGTTGTAGTAGGTTAATATTTACAATTTCTGCGAGGGCAGGAGTAGTAAAAGCTACTGTTGCTAACACCTGCAAAACTATGCTGCACCCCTTCCAGATAAGTTTCATATTGAGCTTTGAAGAACTCGTACTCTACGGAATTGATTTTAAGGGTTTCAGCGTCGGGAGTAGCAATAAGAACTATTAAATTTTGGGGATGGGTGGAGTGATGAGGGCGATCGCTTTCAAGTAAATTATGCTATGAAGCATTTATCGTCAAAGAGTGGAAGCACAACCAAGGGAGATCCGGAACTATCAGAAAGCAGATGGAAAAAGCCCTTTTGCAGAATGGCTTGATTCTCTTAGAGATATGAGAGCCAGGGTTAAAATAGAGAGAAGGCTTCAACGAGTTGAGTTAGGTAATCTTGGAGATTATCGCTCTGTTGGAGAAGGAGTTTTTGAACTGAGAATTGATTATGGTTCTGGTTATCGTGTGTATTTTGGGCAGATAGGGACAACGATAATACTTCTACTCTGTGGCGGAGATAAAAGTACGCAAGAGCAAGACATTGTTACAGCTAAGAAATATTGGAGAGATTATGAAAGAAGTGAAAACGCCTACCAGTAGTAGTTACCATGATTATTTAATTTCTTCTCTCAAAGATCCCGAACATGCTGCTGCATATATCGGAGTTATGTTGGAATTAGAAGAAGGGCGCGAACCTGAACTACTACGTTCAGCGTTGAAAGATATTATTGATGCGCGTTTGCTGTCTGATAACCTCTCAGAGGAAGCTAAACAACATTACGAAAAACTCGACAAGATACTGTCGGAAACTGGCGGTAATGAAATTTACACTCTAATTGAATTCTTAGATGCGCTGGGATATCGGATTGCGATCGCGCCTAAAGATTAATTTTGAGGATGGGGTGATGAGAGCGATTACGTTTCATGAGATAGAAGTAGGCAAGCGTATTGAATTACTATTATGTCTCTCTATTCAGCAGAAAATTATTTCCCACAGCTAAACTTTATCATGATAGTTTAAGTATTCTTTGTTAACCAAATATAGCTCAATGTTAAGCAATATTTGTCTTAAATACCTAATTACTTTACTTTTAATTGTTAATAGTTCATCAGCAGTTTTATCTCTTCCTACTTCTGTAAATGACTTTATACCATGTGCTAAATCATTTCTATTAGTTTTAATAGTCCATAAATCAGTACCATTTTCTGTCTTAATAGCATTGGTCTTATATGAAAAACCGTATTGACTTGCTATATCCTTAACTAATCTTCCATCTATATTGCCAGAAAATAGGTCTTCTTTGTCAAAGCAAGCAGAAATGATATCAAGTGAAATCACTGTAATATTATCAAGTATTTTATCAGGGTTACATTTTTTTAGATTTTTGAGTACTACTTTCTTAAGTTCAGGTCTAACTTCATCGAAAGACACTCCTTGGCTGCTCAACTCATCAAATATTGCTTCAATAGCATTTCGCATGGTAGATTCAACCAAATTATAGAGTAATAAAAATCCGCTAGCCTTAAGAGTTTTTTCCAAGTCAGAGTCAATATTTCTAATCTTGATTTTTCCATCTATGCCTTCCATACTCAACTTAGTTGTACCTTGCTCTAGAGTTTTTAGAAAAATAAAATATTTGCTGACTTCTTTAGAGCGTAAGTTGAAATCCTGAAATAATGTGCTTGTCATAATTTCCCTAGCAGCTGGCTACGTACATACTCAATACGCTTAATTACTCTCAATCTAGAACTGCTACCATTACCATCAGCTAATTTCTTAAACTCATCAGAATTTACCCAATTTGTAGTTTGTGGTTTTAAGTCCCTTTTTTCTCTTAAAGCTAGGGCTACACCCACAGAAAGAGACTCAAATTTAATTCTAGTTGTTGTTTTAGCATAATCTTTACCTTGGCGAAATCCTTTTGGAAAATATTGTTCTACAAAATCTAGCATTAACAAAAACTCAGTTTGCATTTTTTCATGCTCACAAGTATTATTTTCATTAGCGGTCTTTAAATATTCATCAAGAAATTCATTTACTTTGTTAGCATTGAAATTATTATAATTATTTAAAAATGCAAAGAAACGCAATACAAATTCTTGTGGTTCACGCCTATCAATAGCAACTTTAGTAAACGAACATAAATCAAGAAATTTTTTATTTTTCGATAGTTCATCAATAATTTCAAGGAATGGCCCACGCATTATACCTCTGCGCTTTTCCATCTCGTTCAGTTCAACGCTACCAGTATTAATGCGTTCAAATATATCTCTTCGTATTTCCTCATCTGCATTTTCGGTAAGTTGGATCATCCGAATGGTAGTTCTTTTGAAGCGTCTTTGACGGGCTAGTGGCAAGTCAGTGAAAATGAAGCCATTTAGTTTCTCTAATTTCTTTAATCCACTTAAAATGAGTTTATCGTTGAGAAATTCTGCTAAGGTACGGATGCGTTGTGTACCATCAATTATTTCTAAACGTGCTTCCTCACGGACATCAGCAACGAAAATATAGGGTATTGGCAAACCTAAAAGTACAGACTCAATAAACTTTGATTGCCTTTCCTCATCCCAAGCTATTTCCCGTTGGTAATCTGGAATGAATAATTCGTTTGTATCGTCATCTAGTCCGTCCTGATACTTCTGAATGAGAATTTCGATGGGATACTCTTTTGTGTCGTAATCAACAGGCTTCTGCTTCTCGCGAATCTCTGCTTCCGCAGCTTCTCGCATTTCATCCGTTATTTCTAGCTTGGGCGGCATATTTCTTACCTGGAGTAGTATGTTTCACAGCTTAGGTGAGGAGTGTACACAAGGAAGCTAGGGTTTAACTATTTATATATTGCAGTTAATGTAAAATACATTGCCCTTCCTTTTAGAGCAAGTATTCCACTACACATTTGCTAATAAAGTAGCTAGATAATAGCTAGCAAAGTAAGATGCAATGCAGAATGTAAAAATAACTGGCTTCTCTCCGACTTTAAAGAAAACATTTCCCCTTACAGCAACCTCTCAACATCAACTAATCAATTCCCAGTTGTCTCTCAGTCAAAACTCATCTTGGCATGGCTTAATAACTTGTAAGCTGACTGACAAGCATCCTCATGACAACTAATCTACAAATCGGTGAAAAATTCCCCGACTTTACACTGCCAAATTATCGTAATGAACTAACGCAACTATCCCAATTTACAAAACCCGGTTTACTAGATCAACATTTGGGATTCCTCGATGGTTACCCATTGATTTTGGTATTTTATCGAGGCTTTTTTTGCCCGCGCGATCAACAGCAAATGCGAGAGTTTATCCAATTCCAAGACGAATTGAGGGTGAACTATTGCCAGTTAGTTTGTGTGAGTGCAGATCCGCCTATTGTTCAAGCTGCTTTTCGCGCTGGCTTGGGAGTACAATGGACTTTTTTATCAGATGAAAAACGGGAAATTATTAAACAAATCAACATTCTCGATCAGACGGAAGGCGAGTATGCTAATCGCGCCCAACCTTATACTTTTGTGCTAAAACCTGACTTGAGTATTTACAAAATATATAACGGTTGGTTTTTTGTGGGAAGACCAACAGTTGAAGAACTCAGGCGTGATTTACGTGCCATTATGGAAACTTTATCGAATTACCACTACGAGGCTTACAACACTCCAGAAGTACGACAAATTCGCATTCCCCAGCAAGAATGGGCAAATGGTGTACCACCTTTGGGTGCAAATGGGCTGCCTGTAGAGCAAGGTGTAGTTCGTGATTTTGATTTGCAAACTGGTAATGGTTTCATCACCACACAAAAGGGTGATGATGTGTTTTTCAACTTTACTGCCATACCTGGTGAAGGATATCGCACAATTAAACCTGGTACAGCTGTGAAATTTGAGGTAGTCAAGGGTAAGTTTGGTTTAAGTGCACGTAATATTCAGTTGATATGCTAACTGATGCGATCGCCCCAACAAATTTAGACAATTCAACGACACCCCAAGCTTTCGCGGGTTGGCACACCTGTAACGGGGTTGACTCCATCAGCGCGATCGCACATCTGTTTCACTTCATAGGGATCGAGCAGGGCATTAGAAAAATCTGCCCCTATAATCGCAGCATTGTAGAAGCGACTGCTAGTGAGCAGGGCATCGGTAAAAATGGCGTTGGTTAAATCAGCTTCATTAAAAATGACGCGATCGGCAAATACTTCTGAGAGATTGGCATTGCTTAAGTCTGCCTTTAGAAACGATCCTTTAGTGAGAATAGTGCCGCTGAGATTTGCTCCCCTAAAGTTTGCTCCCTGCATTTCTGCACCTGCAAAGGATGTTCCGTGTAGATCTTGATGGGAAAAATCTCGATTTCGTAAGTCTGCGAGTGTGTAATTAACAGTGTTCTCCTGTGCCAATGCAGGAGGAGTATTCAGGTTTAACAAGCAACCTACCAAGCAAATGAAAAGAAAAACACTTAAAATTATCCGTTTCATAATCCCAAATTCCGAGCCTTAATTTTGATACTAGCTCTCCCCATCACGCTTAGTGAGCAATTTGTTGAGAATTCAAGCTAGCAAAGTCGAACAATTGGGGATCGGCAAGATGAGATGGGCAAACATTCTGAAGGCTACGAAACAGACTATCAATTCTGCCTGGATTTTCTTTTTCCCAAGTTTGTAGCATTTGTTTGATTTGCGATCGCTGCAAGTTTTTCTGAGAGCCGCAAAGATTGCAGGGAATAATAGGAAACTGTCGCATCTCGGCGTAACGCTCAATATCCTTTTCTGAGCAATAGGCAAGTGGGCGAATAATTACGTTTTGCCCATCATCGCTTTTGAGCTTGGGTGGCATGGCTTTAAGCGTGCCTGTATAAAACATATTCAGAAACAGTGTTTCTACAATATCATCTCGATGATGACCGAGAGCAATTTTAGTCGCACCTTCTTCATTTGCTATACGATAGAGAATGCCCCGGCGCAAGCGCGAACATAAACTGCACATTGTCTTGCCTTCAGGGATAATACTTTTAACAATGCTGTACGTATCTTCTTCTACAATTCGGTAAGGCACACGCAAAGATTTTAAATATTCTGGTAGTACTTGTTCTGGAAAGCCTGGCTGTTTTTGATCCAAGTTCACGGCAAGAATATCAAATTTTACGGGGGCTTTTCGTTGGAGAGTTAGCAACAAGTCGAGCATCGTGTAGGAATCTTTACCACCTGAGAGGCAAACCATGATGCGATCGCCATCCTCAATCATTTTGTAATCGTGGATTGCCTTCCCTACCAGGCTACGCAGATTTGCCTCTAACTTTTTGAAGGTTTTTGACTGAAGAACCTCCGTTGATTCCATCTCATGTCTCCCTATTTTTTGATTATTGTAGTGAATTTCACTCAATCAATTTACGCGTTGATTTATCAACCAAAAAGGAGTAATTGCACAAGTGGGACAAAATTTTATTTTAAATCGAGAGCGAAAATTTTTAATAAACACAAAGGATGGAGAATCAGCCTTGCCTAGAGCGACTTACATACTGACCATGAATATTAACCAAATAAGGAACTATGTAGGTCAAAGCAGCAGAAATCCAGCGCTCGCGATCCATACGCTCTTTCACAAGCGCCGATCCGTGATTGATTATAAACAGAATAGAACCAACTACTACAGAAACTTTTAGTGCTGTTGGCATCATGTCTTTATCAAAAAGACACAAGCAATATTCCTTAAAAGTTTTCATTTCTTTGAATCAGTCATCCATAAAAAGGAACACTATCATACTTTGGTTGACAAATCGAATAATATATCTCATTACCCTGACTTAGAAATTTTTTCTGTTGGTTCAGATGATCCAAACAAATAACTTGCGTCACGTTCAAGGCATCAGTTGTCGAAAATCATGAGTCAAAATCTTGGCATAGCTAAAATTTCTATTATCATTCCGGCTCTCAATGAAGCGGATAATATCAAAGCGGCATTAGCCAGTATCCAACTAAGTAAAGATGTAGAAACGATTGTAGTGGATGGCGGTTCAACAGATGACACAATAACAATAGCCAAGTCTTTGGGTGCGAAAGTTATAACATCTAGTCTAGGGCGTGCTTGTCAAATGAACGCAGGAGCTTCAGTGGCAAGCGGAGAGATTTTGTTATTTCTCCATGCCGACACCCGTTTACCTTCTGATTTTGATCTCATGATTCGTAAAGCGCTAGCACAGCCTGGAGTTGTAGCGGGTGCCTTTGCTTTGCGGATTGATGCAAAATTGGCAAGTTTGCGGTTGGTGGAATGGGGCGTGAATGTGCGATCGCGTGTTTGGCAAATGCCCTACGGCGACCAAGCAATTTTTTTAACTAAGAAAATTTTTGATAGTGTTAATGGTTTTCCTGAATTACCTATCATGGAAGACTTTGAATTCATACGACGTTTAAGAAAATTAGGGAAAATAACGCTTATTACAGTGCCAATAATTACTTCGGCACGTCGTTGGTTACAAAAAGGGGTATGGCAAACAACCCTAATGAATCAAATAGTAATTATTGCTTATTTTCTGGGAGTTGCTCCTGAGCGAATTCGTCGTTGGTATCGTGGGGAAAAACTTAGGGAGTTTTAAGCTGCTTTTAATTTAAGCAGAGTAATCTTAAGTTCAGATAGTCATTGGTCATTTGTCATTTGTTAGTAGGAGCGGGTTTTATGGATAATCTTGCCGTTCAAACTGATAATTTATCTTCTAAACCCGCACGGCAGTCGCTACAACGCGGGGAACCCGCGCAACGCGCTGCCTCCCGTACAGTGGTTAGTAGTTAGTGGTTGGTTGTTCTCCTGGTGCCCCCTGCCCCTGGTGCTTTCTTGTCTCCTAGCCCCTAGTCCCTAGTCTCTAGTCCCTAATCCCATGCACCAAAAATATAAACGTCTTTTCACACCCAAGCTCAAACTGCTACTGTTATTTTTTCTGGTTGCCGCCCTGGTAATTGTTGCCAAACAATTTAATCTTCAAGGAAATTTGCAGACATCTATCTTGTGGGTTCAAAGTTTAGGTGCTTGGGCACCGATCGCTTTTATGGTTATCTATAACCTGGCTACATTACTTTTTATACCTGGTTCCCTACTAACACTCAAAGGAGGCTGCCTGTTTGGCTTGTGTTGGGGTTCGGTATATGTGTTAATTGCTGCAACTTTCGGAGCTACTTTTGCGTTTTTGGTTGGGCGTTACTTATCACGAGATTGGGTGTGTCAACAGCTTGAGAAATATCCAAAATTCAAAGCCATCGATCGGGCTGTCGCTAAAGAAGGATTCAAAATTGTATTTTTGACGCGTTTGTCTCCGATATTTCCATTTAACTTATTAAATTATGCTTTCGGAATTACACAAGTTTCACTCAAAGACTATATCTTGGGTTCAATTGGCATGATTCCGGGTACTTTAATGTACGTTTATGTTGGTTCTGTTGCTGGTAATCTAGCAATGATTAATACACCTCATCAGCCAACTACACCACAAACTCAAATAGGGCAATGGATCATGCAAGCGATCGGTTTAATTGCCACTATTGCCCTAACTGTATACATAACAAAAATAGCTCAGAAGGCTTTAAAAGAAAGTGTTGCAGTTATAGAGGAAACAGATTAATATCAGCCTCTCTCTTTTTTCTTCCTTTGTATTCTCTACGCCTGGTGTAGTTCTTTTATATAGTTATCAACGATTAAAAGCAGATTATTAATTAAATTTTTCCATAATTACAAGTCATGAAAAATCAACTAGTCAAATATCAATTTCAACCCAAAAAATTACCGAATCTTTTCAAATTGATATTCTTGACATTACTTGCATTTGCTATTACTTTCTTTTTAAATGCAGATCCTGCTTTAGCACAGCAATCTGCCAATACACAAGGATTTAATCCTCAAGAATGGTTGCGAAACGCCTTACAGTGGATTGAAAGTTTGGGTGCAGTGGGAGCAGTAGCTTTTATTGCTCTTTATATCATCGCTACCGTTGCTTTCTTGCCAGGTTCGATTCTAACTTTGGGTGCTGGTGTTGTCTTTGGCGTAGTTTGGGGTTCTGTTTATGTTTTCATTGGTGCAACTTTAGGTGCTACGGCTGCTTTTCTTGTCGGGCGCTATTTGGCAAGGGGATGGGTTGCCAAGAAAATTGCAGATAACAAAAAATTTGCCGCTATTGATCGCGCTGTTGGCAGAGAGGGATTCAAAATTGTGCTGTTGACACGGCTATCGCCTGTATTTCCTTTCAATTTATTGAACTACGCCTTTGGAATCACAGGTGTTTCACTCAAAGACTACTTTATCGGTTCTGTGGGCATGATCCCCGGAACAATCATGTATGTTTATATTGGTTCCCTAGCTGGAAATCTTGCCATGATTGGCACAGAAGCTCAACCTACCAACCCAACTGTACAATGGGCGATTCGGATTATTGGTTTTATTGCCACAGTTGCCGTAACGATTTATGTTACTCGTGTTGCTCGTAAAGCTTTAGAACAAGAGGTTAATGGTTAGTGGATAGTGGTTAATAACCAACTACTGTACGGGAGGCAGCGCGTTGCGCGGGTTCCCCGCGTTGTAGCGACTGCCGTGCGGGTTTAGAAGATAAGTTATCGGTTTGAACCGAAAGTTAATCAAAAAAACCCCCCCCTACTGACTACTATCTACTAACTACTATCTACTACCTACTAACAACCAGGGAGCTACTAATGTCCAATTCTGAATTTCAGAGAGTGATTGTTCGCCCGGTGGATGAGTACAATCAGAAACTGGTTTCCTACGTGCATCCACCAAACTGGGTTAACCCTAAACCTGCTGATTGTTATGATTTGGTGGTAATTGGCGCTGGTACAGCAGGGTTGGTGGTGGCGGCTGGTGCCGCTGGTTTGGGTTTGGGTTTAAAGGTGGCACTGATAGAAAAGCATCTCATGGGCGGAGATTGCTTGAATGTTGGTTGCGTGCCATCAAAGTGCGTGATCCGATCTGCGCGTGTAGTGGGTGAAATTTGGAGTGCTAAAAACTTTGGTGTGAATATTCCCCAATACGTTGACGTAGATTTTCCTGCTGTCATGGAGCGGATGCGACGGCTTCGAGCTGGTATTAGCCATCACGACTCGGCGGAACGTTTTCAAAAGTTGGGTGTTGACGTTTTTTTGGGAAGCGCTGGATTTGCGAGTAATAATACTGTGGAAGTTGATGACAAAATCCTGCGTTTTAAAAAAGCTGTGATTGCTACTGGTGCTAGAGCAGCCAATCTTTCTATTCCAGGAATTGAAGAAGCAGGTTATCTTACGAATGAGACAGTTTTTTCCCTGATCCAACGCCCGCAACGTTTAGCAGTGATTGGTGGAGGGCCGATCGGTTGCGAGTTGGCACAAGCTTTTCGGCGTTTGGGTTGTGAGGTGATACTTTTCCATCGCGGTTCTCATATCCTTAATAAAGAGGATGCCGATGCTGCTGAAATTGTCCAAAATGTCTTTCTCAAAGAAAAAATTCGCTTGGTACTTAATTGTCAGATGCAGCGAGTGGAAAAGACTAGCGATGGCAAGAAGCTTTACTTTCGCTGCAATGGCAAAGAAGATTCGGTAACAGTAGATGAAATTTTAGCAGGTGCGGGACGTGTACCAAATGTAGAAGGTTTGAATTTAGAAACTGTGGGGGTGGAGTACGATCGCCGCCACGGTGTAAAGGTAAATGATTACTTGCAAACCACAAACCCCAAGATTTTTGCTGCTGGCGATATCTGCATGGATTGGAAATTTACCCATGCTGCTGATGCGGCAGCGCGAATTGTGATTAAAAATACGCTATTTTCTCCTTTTGGTTTGGGACGTTATAAACTTAGCAGTCTAGTGATGCCTTGGGTGACTTATACCGATCCAGAAATTGCCCATGTGGGAATGTACGAACAACAAGCCCAGCAAAAAGGAATTGAAGTTAATACGATCAAGATTAATTTTAGTGGTGTCGATCGCGCGATCGCTGATGGTGAAGAGGAAGGCTTTGTCAAAATCCTCCACAAAAAAGGATCTGATGAAATTTTGGGTGCCACAATTGTGGCGCGTCATGCAGGTGAGATGATTTCCGAAGTTACCACGGCGATTGTCAATAAAATTGGTTTAAGTAAACTTAGTAGTGTAATTCATCCTTATCCGACTCAGGCAGAAGGTATAAAAAAAAGCAGCAGATGCCTATCGCCGCACACTATTGACACCAAAAACCAAACGCTTCTTGGGATTGCTGACAAAATTGTCATAGATAAAGAGGAGTGGGAGAGGGGGAGAGTGGGAGACAAGGGGACAAGGGATAGAAAGAAGCAAGGGTGAAGGGTGCAGGGCGCAGGGGGGAGAAACTACTAACTACTGTACGGGCGGGTTTAGAAGATAAATTATCAGTTTGAACGGCAAGATTATCCATAAAACCCGCACGGCAGTCGCACTCGACGTGCTTAACCCGCAAGGGCGTGCTGCCTCCCCTACTAACAAATGTCACCACGCGATCGCTTCTAATGGCAAAATCACTGTAAATGTAGATCCTTTGCCAAGTTCTGAAAGCACTTTGATTTCACCGCCCATTAACTCAACTAACCGCGATACGATCGCTAAACCCAATCCTGTACCATCAGAATTTTGCAGTTTTAGACCTTTGACTGCCCGAAAATAAGGATCGAATATTTTTGCTTGAGCATCTGGGGAAATGCCAATACCACTGTCAGTAACAGAAATAGCCCACTGTTTCTCGTCGGCTACCCAGCACTCCAATTCAATCGAACCAGATTCTGTGTATCGGATGGCATTGCTAAGTAGATTAGTGAGAATTTGCTGAAGTCGAAGCGGATCTACGATTGCTTTCTCAGGAGCGCGATCGCAATTCACAACCAAGGATAATTCTTTGGCACGCGCTAATGGCTCTATCATCTCTAGAACTGAATTAATTAACCCACCCACATCGATTTGAGTGGGTTGTAATTTCATCTTGCCGGCATCGTAACGCGAAATTTCCAAAGTGTCGTTAATCAGCCGCAGCAGCAACCTACCGCTTTTTAAGACTCGCTCAATACTTTCAAGATTTGTATACGAGTCCTTAATTTCCGGTTGTTTTTGACGGTGCTGGCGCAAAAATAATTCTGTATAACCAATGATTGAAGTGAGAGGCGTTTTTAGTTCGTGAGCCAAATGAGAGATACTATCTTGACTAGCTTGAACCAAACGAGTTAGCTCTTGATTAGTCAACTGCAACTGACTTTGAAGTTTTTTAAGTTCTTGTAGTCGTCCTTGAGTATAACTGTTGAAACAGCAGGCGATCGCTTCGTCAATAACTGCATCAATTAGACGCACAGCCCGCAGCATCTCTGCTGGAGTTGCTTTTAATAAATCTTCTTCTAAAAGGGAAAAAATTACTAACCTGAGTAAACGATACTCTCGCGCAATTTCTGCTGGCTCAAATTCTTGTTCTGCCCGAATCCTTCCGTGTTCGAGGCTTGCATCAACTACGGTTTGCAAATCACTACTTACAGATTCAGAAAGCACTGTCGCTAATGCTTCTAAAACACGGGGTAAGCT
The DNA here is from genome assembly GCF_000317285.1 of Chlorogloeopsis fritschii PCC 6912. Classification (GTDB taxonomy): domain Bacteria; phylum Cyanobacteriota; class Cyanobacteriia; order Cyanobacteriales; family Nostocaceae; genus Chlorogloeopsis; species Chlorogloeopsis fritschii. The sequence continues at coordinate 106,157 of NZ_AJLN01000063.1, forward strand.
ATCCTTTACAGCATTGAAAGTAAGCTCTTTAGTAGCTTCAATTTGTTGATCTTGGTAAACCGCTTCTACCCATCGATCTACAATGGCATCACTTTTTTCAATTAGAACCTGACAAAAATCCATCTTCTACTCAACCAAAGACAGTAAGCGCAAAGCCCTTCAACTAAAGGTAGATTAATGCTTTTGATAAAGCGATCGCACCTTACGCAAGATGGAGGTTAGTCATTAGTCATTGGTTAGTAGCCTTCATGAACTGCGTACACCAGGATACATGAAAATACCTCTTCACCTGTTCCCCCAACCCTATTTTCAAGCTAGACGGTCATGTAATAAATCACACAACGAGGGAATGAAAATCTCTTTTCTCTAGCCCCTAGTCCCTAGCCCCTAGCCCCTATTTTCAAGACAGTTAGTGGTTTCTCGCCCTTGCGCCCTGCACCCTTCACCCTTGCTTCTTTCTGTTCCCTATCCCCTGTTCCCTATCCCCTATCCCCTATCCCCTTCTTACATTTTCTTCGGTCTGCGCAACTTTTTGGAACTAATTGGCCCTAACAGTTGGTTGAGCGCACGCAATTGTTCGGCGGTTCCCATTGCTATCACTACATCTCCCGGCATAAACACTGTATCAGCAGTTGGCCCGCCGATGAGATTACCATCAGTGCGGCGGATGGCGAGAATTAATGCTCCTGTTTGCACTCGCAATTTTGCTTGCCCTAAAGTTTGCCCCACAACCGGACAAACACCCGGTTCGAGCAAATATTCTTCCATATACAATTGTCGGTCTGTACCTGAGATAATACCATCTACAAAGTCCATCACCTGTGGTCTCAGAGCAGCAGCAGCCATCCGCTTTCCACCAGTAATATAGGGAGAAATCACAGCATCTGCACCACCGCGCTGCAACTTTTGCAAAGCTTCTTCTGTACTCGCTCGCGCGATCGCTCGAATCCCCGGATTGAGATATTTCGCAGATAGTACTGTGTATAAATTTTCTGCATCAGAAGGTAGAGCTGCTACTATACAAGCTGCCTTTTCAATACCTACTCTCAGTAGAGTTTCATCTAAAGTCGCATCGCCTTGGTATATTGTATAGCCCATCTCCTGAGCCTTACGCACAGATTCAAAATCTGAGTCAATAATCACAAAAGAGACGCCTTCTGCCTGAAATTCCATGGCAATTTGACGACCAGTCCGACTAAATCCACAGATGATATAATGCCCCGATAATGATTCCATTGTGCGTCGCACCTGTTGTAGTCGAATTCTTTCTTGAAAGTAGCCTTCAATAACGGCCTCTGTAAATCGATTGACTATATAACCGATAGTAATAACTCCCATTAAAATCAGGGCGATGGTAAACAATCGTCCTCTGTCACCCAATGGATGTGTCTCACCATAGCCGACGGTAGCCAAGGTGATTACCGTCATATAAGCTGCATCTTCCCATGACCAGCCTTCCACAAAGCGATACCAGAAAGTACCGATGAGAAGCACGCCCACAAGGGCAACTACCCCTGCCATTAACTCTTTCTGAATGCGTTGATATTTTTGTTCCAAAGATGAGTACACTATGTTTCACCACCGCCACTCGTTTGAGGATAACTGAGCGTCAGCCTAAGATGAAGTAATAGCTGAGAATCAGAAATTTTTAAAGATTTCTATCAAGCTAGTGATTTAGTATACCGTAGAGGATTTTCAGGAGCGATCGCAGTGAGCCTAGACACTCTTGTTCAACAACCCCCCTTTCCCTCTGAGTCTGGTTCTGTATCATCTAGCCCCTTTGACGCCGATAATTTTAATGCAGTTGTCATGTCCACCTATGGGCGATTTCCCCTCGCTTTAGAGCGGGGTGCTGGATGTCGCGTTTGGGATACCCAGGGGCGAGAATATCTCGACTTTGTAGCCGGAATTGCCACTTGTACCTTAGGGCACGCTCACCCGGCAATGGTGGAGGCGGTAACCCGCCAAATTCAAAAATTACACCACGTTTCTAATTTGTACTACATTCCAGAGCAGGCAGAACTGGCCAAGTGGATAGTTGAACATTCCTGCGCCGATCGCGTATTTTTCTGCAACTCTGGAGCGGAAGCTAACGAAGCAGCGATTAAGCTTGCGCGAAAATACGCCCATACCGCGTTACAAATTGAACGACCCATTATCTTAACCGCTCACTCTAGTTTCCACGGTAGGACTCTAGCAACGATTACTGCCACCGGACAACCGAAGTATCAAAAAAATTTCGATCCCCTTGTACCAGGTTTCTACCACGTACCTTACAACGACGTAGCGGCAGTCGAAGCAGCCATTAGCGAGCTGGATGAAGGTGATTACCAAGTAGCAGCAATTTTATTAGAACCATTGCAAGGAGAAGGTGGTGTTCGTCCAGGAGATGTAGCTTATTTCCAAAAGCTCAGGCAAATTTGCGATGAAACGGGCGTGCTGCTCATTTTCGATGAAGTGCAAGTTGGCATGGGGCGCAGTGGTAAATTATGGGGTTACGAACATCTTGGCGTTGAGCCAGATATTTTCACTAGTGCCAAAGGCTTAGGCGGCGGTATTCCTATCGGAGCCATGATGGCGAAGAAGTTCTGCGATGTCTTCCAGCCCGGAGAACATGCTAGTACTTTTGGCGGCAATCCTTTTGCTTGTGCAGTTGCTCTCGCTGTCTGCCAGACGTTAGAAAAGGAGAATATTCTACAGAATGCTCAACAAAGAGGCGAACAACTGCGAGCCGGGTTAAAAGCGATCGCAGCAAAATATCCCCATCATCTTAGTGAAGTGCGTGGTTGGGGTTTAATCAACGGTCTGGAGTTAAAAGCAGATATTGAACTTGCTGCTGCTGATATCGTCAAAGCTGCTATTGATCAGGGTTTATTGCTCGTACCAGCTGGCCCCAAAGTTGTTCGATTTGTGCCACCATTGATTGTGACAGAAAAAGAAGTAGATACGGCTTTGCAACTTGTTGACAAAGCGATGGCGACTGTTACGGCATAAGTAAATCAAAACCAACAAAAGACACGGCAAATGCCGTGTCTCTACCTTTGAAAGGAGCGCTGTTTTCTGCTCTCGATGCTGCCAGCTTTTTTTAGAACTTACGCAAAATACCTCTCTAACTTTTACTCCTCCGTGTTCTCTGTGACTCTGTGGTTTAATTCTTCCGTGACTCGTGCATAAGTCTTGTTTTGTGAAGCCGAAACATCTAACCAGGGTTAGGTGGTTGAAAACTCGATCGTTCTCAAAATTTAAGTATTCAAGCTTTTTGTCGCTTGAAACATATAGGAGAACTAAACGTGGTTACAACGCTAGACGATACAAAGCGGCTTGCGATCGCCGAAAGATTGGCAGACTTAAAAGAATTTCAAAATTTAATTATCTCAAACGATCAAAAACTCATTGATGCCTGCCCTTATCTAGATATTCGTGAACGTCTAGAGAATATGCTCTCCGATGACCGAAAAAACCTGGGCATTATAGATACTGTAATCGTTCAATACGGCATTCACGCTGAACCTAGTGCTGCAACCAATATATTTATTCAGCAGTTTGAGCAGATGATGTCAGGTAATGAGTTTACATTCTACCAAAAGCTCATTCACCATGAACTGCTCAAGCATGGTCAAGCCATGAGCGGAATCACAATCCACAAAGCCGCTCAGAAAGTAGGGGCAGACATAGAAGTAGCAATTATGCCTTTAAATACCGTCAACTTTGAAGGGCGCGCTCACCAAGAACAACTCAAGGGGATGCTCGAACAGGTAGGTGTTCGCGAAATGACTGGAGAAGATGCCGATCAGGGAATCTGGGCACGGGTGCAAGATGCGATCGCTACATTATCGGGTGCAGCGGGCAGTACGATCACCCAAAACACTGACAAAAAAGATATGAACATCCAGACCCTGATCCGGCTAGATCATACTAAGGTGAATACAATCTTCACCGAAATCGCAGCTACTAAAGATCCTCAAAAGCTCCAAGAGTATTTTGGGCAACTCTACAAAGATTTATTAGCACACGCTCAAGCTGAAGAAGAAGTCGTCTACCCAAAAATTCGCTTATTCTACGGCGATAAGAACACTCTGGAACTGTACAGCGAGCAAGCCCAGATGAAGCGGATGCTAGATGAAATTAAGTCTATTAACCCCGCTTCAGCTAACCTGTTCAGATCAAAAGTTAAACAGCTGATGGATGTGGTTGGAGATCACATTCGCCAAGAAGAATTCACCATGTTCCCGGCGATTGACAAAAATTTTAGCAATGCGCAAAAAGAGCAAATGGCTACTGAATTCAAAGCTGCCAAGAGTAAAATTCAGGAAGAAATGGCAGCCTCTAGGCGATGGTAATAACAGCAACCTTCTCGGCTTAGACAGTCTCCACAGCTAGAAGCCTTTCGTTACCGACATCTTGCAAATCTCTCGCTTCGTTGCTATGACGCCAGAGAATCAATTCTCTGGCTAATAACTAAAGTCTACTAGAAGTAGACTCGCTGAAATATTTCAGTCCTAAAAGTGGACTTAAGCTATAAACCCAGATGCTTTCGCAAAGTTTGACGCATCACATCCACAGGCACGGTTTCTCTTTGCAACCAAATTTTTAATGCTGCTGCACCTTGTTGAACGAGCATTTCCAGCCCATCGATCGTGATCGCACCCACTTGTTGCGCCTGTTGGAGAAATTTAGTTGGGTTGGGAGTATAAATCAAATCGTAGGCGATCGCTTCTGGTGGTAAGTCTGCCATTTCCTCTGCATTTAAAGGCGATTCCTCCACCTTGGGATACATACCAATAGGCGTTGTATTTACTAGCAAATTTGCTTGCGGAATCAAGTTTGGTAATTCATCCCAGCGATGAACTTCAAGATTCACTGCCAAGAGTGAATTTCCCCAACTATTGCGGAATTCTTTCAAACGCTGCACATTGCGCCCAACAACATGAATTTCCCTACAACCCAACTGAGTACAACCTGCTACCACAGCCCTTGCTGCACCCCCATTACCTAAAATGACTGCTACTTTTTGACTCCAATCTGGGTGATATGTTTGCAAGGGAGCGAGAAATCCTTCTACATCAGTGTTCGTACCCACCCATTTATTCTCTTTGCGAACAACTGTGTTTACTGCTCCTACAGCTTGGGCAATTGGTTCTATCGTTGACAAAAAAGGCAATATCGCCTGTTTATGAGGAATTGTCACGCTCAAGCCCACAACACCAACGGCAGCAAAGCCTTGAATTGCTGCTTGTAAATCCTCAGGTTTGATTGGAAAGGGAAGATAGACGTAATCTAGTTGCAACTGTTGTATCGCAGCATTGTGCATAGCTGGCGATAGCGAATGTTCGACTGGATGCCCAATCACTCCTAACAATTTTGTTTTTCCTGTAATCAATTGTTGCATTTCCTTAAGAATTTTAATTCCCTAAATACCAAGGAAACCAAGAGATGAGAAATTGGTCTTTGGCAATATTTGTAGGCTATAGGTTATCAGCCTACCAGCTGAGAATGTCAGATTACAATAATTAAAGGTTACTTAACATTTCTTTGGAATCATGCAGGCAACGACAGCCTCTACAACCCCAATTCCCGGTCAATATTGGCAGTGGCGAGGACATAACATCTATTACGTCAGAGCAGGAGAATCCCAGCCCCAACGTCCCCCCTTACTACTAGTGCATGGGTTCGGTGCTTCTTGTGACCACTGGCGCAAGAATATAATTGGACTTTGTAACGAATTTGAAGTTTGGGCTATAGACCTTTTGGGATTCGGACGTTCTGCCAAACCAAAACTAGAGTATAGCGGCAACTTGTGGCGTGATCAGCTCTATGACTTCATTACAGAAATGATTGGTCGAAAAACAGTACTAGCAGGAAATTCCCTTGGTGGCTATGCCAGCTTGTGTGTTGCAGCTCAACGTCCCGATGCAGTGGCAGGTTTAGTTTTACTCAACAGTGCAGGGCCATTTAGCGAAAACCAACCTTCAGCTGAACCAGAAGCATTACAAGCTCAAATTGAACCACCTCAACAACCAGATTCATTACAGAAACTACTAGGTGACGTTGTGAAGTGGATTTTTCAACAGCCTTTGTCTCAGTTCATTTTATTTCAATACGTGCGACAAAAGAAGGTAATTCGCCAAACCCTAAACAAAGTCTACCTCGACAAAAGCGCAATTACAGACCAATTAGTAGAAGAAATTTATCGTCCTGCTTGCGATCCAGGTGCTTTTGATGTCTTTTCTTCAGTCTTTAAAACTCTCCAAGGGGAAAAAGTTGATTTTTTATTGAAGCAATTAACTTGTCCGCTATTGTTGTTGTGGGGAGAAGCCGATCCTTGGATGAATGCCAGAGAACGTTCTCAAAAGTTTCGGCAATACTATCCTGAACTCACAGAACATTTTTTACGGGCGGGGCATTGTCCTCACGATGAAGTACCAGAACAGGTAAATCCCTTATTACGGGAGTGGGTTGTGTCTCTTCCTAGCTAAGGGCTAATGGTTAATGGCTAATGGTTAATGGCTAATCTTACAATTAACTATTAGCTATTAACAATAAAAACTTTATTGCAAAATCAATGATTTGATTTGTTGCTGAATTTCATCGCTAACTATCTCCGTGCCAATATCTGGTTGAGCAAGATTAACTTTGATAAAATTTGTCTCATCTTTATCTGTAAATTTTTTGTCATTATCAGAATCCTTAAGAATTTTGATCAAAAGGGCGTCAACGCTTTGTACGACAGCCCAATTCATGACTTGAGTATTATTTGGGGTAATTTGTTGGAGATTCTTTCCTGATAAATCAGAGAGATATCCAATTCTGGCATCTTGATAGTCTAGTTTTTTATCTCCGTTGGTATCACTGTCAATTATTTGATAGAACCAAAATTTAGGGGGTATTTTCCCTTGTTTTTGTGGCAATAATTCAAATCTAGTGACAATTGCTTTTTTATTTAATAACAGATGGGTTCTAGAATCTTTCTTAGAATAAAATATTATATTGATGTATTGATTTATTCCTGAATAAGAACGCGAATAACTATGGTAAGTTTCTTTATCTACATTTTTATCGGCTAAACCAACAGGAATCAATATATAGTCTACTTGTTCTTTAATAACTAAATCGCCATAGGTAAGATTTAGTCGTGGCTTTTGCTGGGCAGTTGCCTGTGTCTGTTCTAATTCTCTGATAATACTTTTCTGACAAGATAAAGACAGTGTAGATACAATAGTAAGTGCGGCTATTTTCAGGTAAAAACTATAATTTATCATTCAATTTTTCCAGCAGAATTTGCAGTTTTTCTATTGTATTTGCTGCTGGTTAATTGTCGAGTATTTCACTAAATTACAACATCATGTCTAAATGTTCACATCTTGCACCAGTTCCGACAGTCTGGAGGCGGCAGCCCACAAACTCTCATTAGTAGGTTGAACCTGGTAACGAGAACTGGAGCAATCTGGCTCTTTCAATCAAATAGTGCAAGATATCACAATGCAAAAACCTGGTCAGAGGTGACCAGGTTTTGCAAACTCGTTAGTGATCAAGTTGATGTAATTACGTACTTAATAAAAAGTAAACAACTAAGGTGGACATTGGTAACAGCAAACTCAGCATTTTCTCGTTTTTCCGCTTTGGGATTTGGCATCCCTTTATGGGGATATTTGCCACTTTAATGATTATCATGCCGTTCGTTTGCTTGGGCTATGACGGGAGACACCATGTCATCTGCCCGATTCAGTTTGGTTGTGCTTTCTTTGGTGTCCTACCTTTTAAATTATCACCTTGAAGATAAGTCGTAAGCATCTTTTAACTGAATTTTACGAGTCTTTAAACTTCTCAATAAATGGTTAGTATCAGTTAACGTAGTAATTAGTAGGGGCGGTTTGAAAGCATATCTTCTGTGTTTCATCTCAAAGATAATCAACAAAACCCGCCTCTACATATTCACCTAATTACCAATTCCACATTAACGAGTCGTCGTCTAAATAGTCGGTAAGGATACGCCCGATCGCATCAATTTCTGGTAGTTCAGTTTCTGAAAGCTCAATAACAGCAGCTTGTGCATTTTCTTTTGCTTGTTGAGGATAACGTGCGCTTGCGATCGCTTGAGTTTGCGGTTGGGCAATTAACCATGCTAGCGCTAACTGAGCAAGAGTACAGTTATGGCGCTCTGCAAATGGACACAATTTTTCTAAAGCTTGTTGGGCACGGGTAAAATTTTCACCCTGAAACAGCTTATTCTTAGCACGATTATCTTGAGAGTCAAAAATTATCAGTGGTAGTGCCTTCTTGATGTTAAGCAGTGGTAATGGGTACTGGGGATAGGGATTGGGAATTGGGAGAAAGAGGACACGGAGACACGGGAAATAAAGAGGGTGTAGGGGTGTAGGAGAAAAAACCTCTTTCATCTTTGGCGATGGAACTGGTTTGATCAGGGCTGCCTTCTAAGTTATTGCACTACTGTGACTGATGTTCCTAGACTGACTTGATGGAACAATTCCTGAATATCTTTGTTGTACATCCGAATGCAACCGTGTGAGGTGGCTTTACCTACTGATTCAGGATTAGGGGTGCCGTGAAAACCAATCCAAGTTTTACCATTTGTCCAAAATCCAATCCAGTATTTACCAAGAGGATTTTCAGGTTTTCCTCCCAGGATAGACTTACCTGTAAAAGGATTCATCCAAGCAGGATTTTTTGTCTTTGTCATGACTTGAAATTTACCAGTAGGAGTTTCCCAACCTGAGCGCCCTACTGCTACAGGATAAGTTTTTATTTTGGTGTTGCCTCGATATAGAATTAATTGACGACGGCTAAGACTAATTTTTAACTGCAGAGGCTGAGTATTGGAATTATCTGTAGATTTTACTTTAGTGTGAGAATATGAAGTGCTATGAGATGGTGCTTCTACTAAAATATTGAATAATGTACTGGCGCTTGCAACCACCACAAAACTAGCAAGTATTTTATATAAATTCGGATTATTGCTTATCCTCATTTTGAACTCCAAAATTAGAGCAAAAACTCCTCAACTGCACAGCAGTTGAGCGAAATGTAAAAAAAATATTGCAACACTTGTGAACTGGAATTAACTAAGCTAATGATGTGCTTCCAAGTTGCACATTCTCTGATTAAGACTGTCATTAGTTCTTTGTAATTACAAATGACTGATGACTAATGATGTGTTTTGGCTTATTACACTCAGAAGTGTTGGACTTGTTATGCAAATAGCGGTTACTAGATATGCAAATTTATTATTAATACTTAGCTCTGTTAACTGCTTTACTCGTCTGTCTCAAGGTGAGTGTAAAGTTAAACTTCAATGTGACTGTCAATACAGAATTAATTGTTACTTACCGATATTATTAGAAGTCCATTGCTTTCCCTTTCAAGTCAATTAAAAGTCTGTTTTTGTGACGGTAGACAGATTTTTGGCTCATCTGTATGCTTTAACACTATGCTTTTGGGAATACTTAAGACTAAACACCAATTCAATTAGATGAAGTGAGAAAGCTCGCTAGAGTAAGCCCAAAGCAATGTTTAGATAGGCATTAGTAAACTTTTTCACTTCCCTATGTCTTAGGGTACAGAAGTAGCTGTTACAAAATAAGAGGGAACGGAGTTGAGGAGTTTGGGAGGGGGGACTTTTACCGAGACTGTTTTGATGGTATGAGTCCCCAGATTTATCTGTGGAGTCCATCCAAAATCGAAAATCTGAAATTCATTACTGTAGATAGTCACATGATGTACTGCTGCTAGTATCAAATTAAAATTAGAGTTTATTGTTAATGCTGATGGAATTGACTAAAAATTTTCACGCACTCAAAGAATGGGCAGTTGCCGTTACTGCATTAGAAAATGGTCAAACAATTATGCTACTTCGCAAAGGTGGCATCCACGAACAAAACGGACGTTTCCAAGTTGCCCATAACCAAATTTTGCTCTACCCAACTTATGAGCATCAACAGCCTTTTCTGCTCAAACCTGAGTACGCCGAGCTTGTCTATCCTGTAACACCAGGTTGGCATCCGGAAACAATTCGTATTAGCAGTTGGGCGAAAATTAGCGATATTCTTCCCGTTGCTGATGAAGCTGTTGTCAATGCTTTACTCCCTTTCCACATCTGGAACGAGCATTTTATTAGCGATCGCCTGAAATGGAAACCACGTCAGCCATTGTATGTTCTACTGCTGCGGACTTATAAATTACCCCAAGCCCAAGAAATTTCTCATCGCAGCGAATACTGCGGCTGCAAGTCATGGATCGATTTAGCAGAACAAATTGATTTACAAGGCTCAGAACCAGTTTTATCCGACTTTAGCTACTCTCGGTTAGTTGCAGAAATTCGTGGAATTGTCGGCGACAAGTTTTATGCCCCGTGCGTTTAAAATCTATATAAAAATGATTAGCAAAAATTCGTATTGATTGATACATACATATTTCTTAACAAGAAATAACATAGGATGAACATAAGTTCTATTTCTCGATGTTGCCCTCTATGGAAGTTTACTGTTGTTTGCTAATACTCAAGAAAGAAGTATTTGAATTTACGCATCCATAGAATGAAGTTATAAATTATTTCACTAGAGTGATGTTAGACTTGACAAAAGTCTGCCATTATGCATTTAAAGTTGAACGCAAAGGAGTTTGCCATGCATCGAAGAATGTGCTGGTTGTCTGCATCTGGTGAAGAAGGGGATAAGATTTTGCATTTGCAGACTGCACCTCATCAACCCTGGCGTCCCTATACTGCTTTTCCCCAATATTCAGTACCAGATTACAAGATACCAGGTGGTTCTAGAGGTTGGGCAACTTACCAAAAATTGTTGAAAGCGGGTTGGACTTTAGTACCTACCGCGTTAGCCAATGAGTTTTCATCATCAGTTGCTCCAGTGGAGTTATGAGTTAGGAGTTAGTAGTTAGTAGGGGTAGATTTTACAAGATATTCTACTTTTTGACTTTACAGATACTACTTCTAAACCCACACGGGAGTCGCACTCGACGCGTTTAACCCGCAAGGGTATGCTGCCTTCCGTACAGCAATTAGTAGAAGTAGGTTTATTTTAGATGTATTTCGTTATCCCACACAAACGGCTGTTAAAATCTACCCGTACAGTAATTGTTGATTTTTTTAAAAGCCCCTGGGAGAACCTTCACCACGCGGATCGGCTGCTCCTTCTAGGATGCCTTGGGGTGTAACTACAATTGCGTTGATATTACCCCAAGGACTTGTTTCCTGCTGAATTTTGTGTCCGCGACGTTGTAATTCTGCCAAAGTAAGAGCATCCAAAGTAAATGGTTCTACTCGTAATTCATCGGGAAGCCACTGATGATGGATACGAGGAACAGAAACAGCTGCGCCAGCATCCATGTTGTATGCAAGTATGTGGAGGATGACTTGCAGTACTTGGGTAATAATGGTAGAACCGCCAGGCGCACCTAAAATCATGCGAAGGCGATTATTTTCTGTAACTATTGTTGGAGTCATGCTAGATAAGGGAGTTTTACGCGGCGCGATCGCATTTGCTTCATTACCTACCAAACCAAAAGCATTCGGAACGCCTGGTGCTGCAACAAAATCATCCATTTCATTGTTAAGCAAAATTCCAGTTCCTGGCGTGACTACACCAGATCCAAATCCCAAGTTAACAGTAAAAGTCAAGCTAACTGCATTGCGTTGTTCATCAATAATGTTAAGGTGACTTGTTTCGGTAGACTCCTCAAGAGGACACGGGGACAAGGAGACAAGGAGACGCGGGGAAACAAGAGGACACGGGGACACGGGAAGTTGGAGACGCGGGGAATTTATCATCAAGACTCTCCGCGTCTTCTTCATAGTGGCTGGCTTGACTTCACTTGCTGGTTTAGCCCTACTCATATCTATTTCTGCACGCCGGAGTTTGGCATATGCGGGACTAGTTAATTGTTGTACGGGAACTTTCACAAAATCGGGATCGCCCAATAGTTGTGAGCGATCGGCATAGGCTATTTTCATCGCCTCTACCATCAGGTGGATAGCATCGGGGTGATGCCATCCCCAGGACTTCAAATCGGTATCACCGATGATATTTAACATTTGTAAGAGATGAACGCCTCCCGATGAAGGAGGTGGCATCGAGCAGACTTTAGTTTGACGAAAATTTCCACATACGGGAATGCGCCAAATTGGTTTATATAACTTCAAGTCTTGCAGAGTAATTAAACCACCGTTTTTTGCCATATCGGCAGCAATGGCGCGGGCGATATTTCCGGTGTAGAAACTATTTGGGTGACGAGATATTTCTGTTAAAGTCCGTGCTAAATCACGCTGTACCAGCTTTTCTCCTGGTTGATACAACTCTCCACGACGAGTAAAAATTGCCCGCGCTGCTGGGTTAGCGAGAATTGCTTGCTTGCGATTTTCATATCCTGGCATAGAACGCCAAGTGACGTTGGAGCTGAGGATAAAACCATCTTTTGCCAGAGCGATCGCAGGTTTTACTAACTCAGCCCAAGGCAATTTACCATAGCGGCGGTGAACTTCGTATAGTCCTGCGACTGTCCCTGGTGTCGCTACTGCCAAATAACCGTTGATAGTTGCATTCGGACGTACTTTACCTTGAGCATCCAAATACATATTTCTGGTTGCTTTTAGAGGTGCGCGTTCACGGAAATCTAAAGCTTTGATTTCGCCCGTTTTGGCATCACGCAAAAGCAAAAAACCGCCGCCACCTATTCCTGCCGAAAAAGGTTCTACCACAGATATTGCAAAAGTCGTAGCCACCGCTGCATCAACTGCATTCCCACCCTTGCGTAACATTTGCAATCCTACATCACTAGCTAGAGGATGTGCCGAAACTACCATCGCCTTTTTCGTGCGCAGGGGTAAGGTAACAGTGGCAGATACAAGTTTTTGGCTGCCCAACAGTAATCCCCAAAAGCAAAGATAAAAAATAAATACTGAAAATTTTTTGTAACGGTAGAGGCTACGCATTTTATGTTTCTTTGTTCTGAATCGGCTGGTAGTTTACTTGCTTGAAGTCTTGGCTCTAAGCTTAACGCTGATCTCGATCAATCCATCTAAACCTCCGGGGTACTCCCGCCACACCCGCAAGGGTTGGCGGCGAGGGGGATAGGAGGACAATTGATAGGGTTCAATGCCCTGTCAATTGTCAAACTTAACTGAATCTTCATAACGAAAAACCTTTGTAGGGTAAGCATTTGAGGTAAAATATAGATATCTCAGAGTGGCAGTAATTTGCACTCTTGTTAATCTGAACCTAGACAACTAATATGGGGTTGTAATCAGAAGTACAGATTAAAATCTGTCGGGTTGATTACGTAAAATTAGTTACCTGTGGTTGTACAAAACTTTGGTTTCTTGTACAAAACACGGTGTGGACGCATCGTGTCTGACTGTGGAGGATACTGGAATACCAGTCCTGTGAATCAGTAAGCCTAGATCGTGAGGTCTGGGATGCTCCCGCTACATTGCAAGCAATGTAGCGGTGAGAGTCGTCACCAAGCCAACGTTTCCTCCAGCATAAACGAGGGTAATCTCACGCTTTGCCATTTCAATACCTAGTTTTTGTGCTGCCTCAAGATAGCTGCTGCGAGCGCCAAAGTTTGAGCCACAATAGACGCAAATACTTTTCATTGCTCTTTTTCCTCACTATTGAGTACTTGCTGCACTTGACGACAGCAGATACGCCTTTAGCTGTGCCTCAATTCCTTTAAACTGTTCCCAAGAAACACCAGATAGAGTTACTAGTTTTTCTTCTGTGGACTGGTTTACAAGCGGGATGCTCATAATAACACTTCCTTACAGCCATTTTCAGATGAATAAACCACACGATACTGTAAGGGCGGGTTTTGTTTCAATCTCTAGCTCAAACCGAAAGGATATCTGCTAAACCCGCCCCTACAAAAAATTGTGGTTCCAATAAATTAAATTTGGGCGTTGCTGAATCGCGGTATGAATTTGATGTGTAGAGACGCGATATATCGCGTCTGGGCAGGGGTTTTGGCATTACGAAAAATTATTTTCATAGCCTAAATCAGCAACGCCTAAATTTGCCTTAAAAACCAAGGTAGCGATCGCATTTTTTATGTGTTAGCGACAGTGTAAGACACTCCTAACTATGCAAGGTGCGTTAGGCTCAAGCCGTAACGCACCCTACTGGCTATTCACTGATAACTGTTAACTGTTAAAACTCTCCCGCTAATGCTGCAACACAACGTTCGCAAATTAAGGGATGTTCTTTGTTCTCTCCCACATGGGTAGAGTAGTTCCAGCAGCGATCGCATTTTTGCCCCTCTGCTTCCACCACACCAATTCCCCATGCATCTGTCTGCAAGTTATATTTCAATCCTTGCAATTTTTCTGGTGTATCCAACATCTCTGCTTGGGAAGTAATAAACAGATAACGGAGTTGATCTACACCATTATTGCTCGTAGTATCTAGTGATTTCACAGAGGCTCTTAACTGCTCATTAGCTATGTACAGCAAGACTTTTGCTTCTAGGGAAGAACCAATCATTTTTTCTACCCTTGCTTGTTCTAATACCCTGTTCACATCAGTACGGATTTCTCGTAACTGTTGCCAGAAGGTTGCTAATTCTGGATTCTGCCACTTGGAATCTAACTGCACCCAACCCGCTTCAAACACCGATTTGTAAGGTGTTTTGTAGGGCAGATATTGCCAGATATCTTCTGCCATGTGACACAACACAGGTGCGATCGCTTTTGCTAAATTCTCCAAGGCAATCCACAAAACTGTCTGACAACTGCGACGGCGCAAAGCATTGGACGCACTGATGTACAGCCTATCCTTAGCAACATCTAAATAGAAGTTGGATAAATCTACAACACAGAAGTTCTGCACCGTTTGGAAAAAGCGGGAGAATTGGAAGCTATCGAAGGCTTCAGTTACTTCCTGAAAAACTTCCGTAATCCGGTGCAACATATATTTGTCGAGTTCTGGTAATTCCTCGAAAGGCACTGCATCTTTTTCGGGATCGAAATCGTGCAAATTACCCAACAAAAACCGCGCCGTATTGCGAATTTTGTTCCTGATATCTGTCAGTTGCCTGAGGATGTTTTTACCCAAGGGTACATCCGAGGTGTAATCTACCGAAGAAACCCACAAACGCAACACGTCTGCACCATAAGCAGGTTCTTCTTTTTGGTTCTTTCCACCTTGAAGCACGATTTTGGGATCGACTACATTCCCCAAGGATTTACTTTGCTTGCGTCCTTGTTCATCTAGAGTAAAGCCATGAGTCAAAACTGTTTTGTAAGGTGCAAAACCGTTAACTGCTACGCTGGTGAGCAAACTCGACTGGAACCAACCGCGATGCTGATCCGAACCTTCTAAGTAAATATCTGCTGGGTAGCGTAATTCTGGACGCTGTTTGATTACAGCTGCCCAAGATGAGCCAGAATCAAACCACACGTCCATTGTATCTGTGCCTTTCCGGTAGGTACGGCCGTTATTGCGGTATTTTTCTGGCAATAATTCCGCAACCGAAAGTTGCCACCAAGCATCAGAACCTTTTTCGGCAACGATCGCTTGCACGTGAGCAATAGTTTCCTCATTCAGTAGTGGTTCTTTGGTTTCTTCGTCGTAGAACACCGGAATGGGCACACCCCAACTGCGCTGACGAGATATACACCAATCAGAGCGATCGGCAACCATCGGCGTGATCCGATTTTCACCTTGGGCGGGAATCCATCTCACCGAGGCGATCGCTTTGAGGGCTTCTTCCCGAAATCCCTCCACAGAAGCAAACCACTGTTCGGTAGCACGGAAAATCGTTGGTTTCTTCGTCCGCCAGTCGTAAGGGTATTTGTGGACGTAGGGTTCCTCCTTCAACAAAGAACCTGCCGCTCTCAAGGCATCAATTACCGCTTGGTTTCCATCACCAAGCACATTCAACCCGGCAAACTGTCCTGCTTCTTCAGTAAAATTACCATTGTCATCAACAGGAGCCAAGATTGGCAAACCGTAACGCTGACCGACAATGTAATCTTCTTGACCGTGACCAGGTGCAGTGTGTACTAATCCTGTACCTGATTCCGTTGTCACATAATCGCCGCCAATCACGATTGGGCTTGAGCGATCGTACAGAGGATGCAAGTAATTAGAGTGTTCTAATTCTTTCCCTTTAACTGTGGTTTTTACGGTTAGTTCAACTTCTAAAGTAGAAGATAAACGTTCCACCAAATCCGCAGCCACAATCAGATATTTGAAATTACTCTGCGCATCTGCGTCTTTGCGTGAGACTTCCACAACTACATAGTTGAGTTGTGGATTGAGTGCCACCGCCAAATTTCCGGGAATTGTCCAAGGCGTTGTCGTCCAGATCGCTACACCCAACTCTGGTAGATATTGTTCTAGGGCAGGCTTCACCGCTTCGGAAAGGCTGGTGATGGGGAAAGCCGCGTAGATACTGCGAGAAGTGTGCCCTTCCGGATATTCTAACTCCGCTTCTGCCAGAGCAGTTTTAGAACTAGGACTCCAGTGAACAGGCTTCAAACCACGATAGATGTAACCTTTTAACACCATCTGTCCGAAAACACCGATTTGTGCTGCTTCGTATTCTGGTGCCAGCGTCAAATAAGGATGATCCCAATCACCCCAAACACCGTAGCTTTTGAAACTTTCCCGTTGCTCATCTACTGCATTGAGAGCAAATTCTTTAGCTTTTTGCCGTAGTTGCAAAGGCGTCAAGTTTTGCCGTTCCGCAGACTTCATGTTCTGCAAAACTTTCAGTTCAATAGGCAAGCCGTGACAATCCCAACCAGGCACATAGCGAACCTTGCGCCCCCGTAGTAGTTGGTAGCGGTTAATAATATCTTTGAGAATTTTATTTAAAGCATGACCAAGATGCAGAGAGCCATTAGCGTAGGGCGGCCCATCATGCAGTATAAATAATTCGCCTGGGTTATTCTCAGACAGGCGATCGTATATTTTATTTTCTTCCCAAAACTTCTGAATTTGCGGTTCGCGCTTGCTCGCGTTTGCCCGCATATCAAAATTAGTCTTGGGTAGATTTACTGTATCTTTGTAGCTTCCTGTTTCTGTCACAGCTTCATGCCTAAGATTTTTAGTTGTCCAGGTTCTATCAATTATAAAAGATGGCATGAAGACCAATCTTAGCTATTTTAGTCCCCCGAAATTGTAGTCGCTCAGAAAAATCATGTCTTTGCTGCGTGTCTGTTTTGAAAATAGGGGCTAGGGATTAGGGGCTAGAGGCTAGAGAAAAGAGATTTTCATTTCCTCGTTGAAAGAACTTAACCATACTTTCACAAGAGCGATCGCCTTGACAGTAACGTCATTTATAAAACATTAGCTCTCTAAGTATTCACTTTGTAATTAGTTAAACAGCGCCTTCCGTTTAAGAGTACTGAATAATTAAAGTAAAAATTAGTGCGCTTCCAACCTATAGGGTGGGTATTGCTCATCAATATCTCAAATGTTTCCCAAATGGGCTTGACAGGCAATGCTTATCTTACAGAAAACCTAGATTAGCAATACATAGCCCGCGCAGGTGGGCTTTGCTCGTGTAGCCCTAGACTTCTAGTCTGAGGGCACAATTATACTGGGTTCCATAAATCCATCTGTCACAATCATTTTTTAAATTGGTATTATTTCCCTTTTCTCTTAATTCTTTTGTGATGCGTTTTTAGCTTCATTCTCATCCTGTTATCGAATTTATGATTTCGATTTTTACCAGATATTTTTTGTTTAGCTAATGTTTTCCTTTGCTTTGGTAAATTAATATTTAATCTCGGTAGTTTTTGTTTAACTAATATTTTTCTTGGTTTTGTTAAATCAATATTCAACTTTGGTGCTTTTTGTTTAATTAATATTGTCCTTGGTTTTGGCAAACTGATATTTATTTCTGGTATTTTTTTATCTTGAAAGATACGTTCTATAGATTTACTGTAACTGAAGCTTTTCTTGATGCCCTGACCAATTCTAAGTCTGATAAGACTTCTTTTTTCCACTTTGGTATTAAGAGTATTATTCCTTTTGGTGAGCGTGTTTAACCTTTTTTGTTTTGCTCTAAAACTTATCGGCTGCTCTTTTTGTTTTTTAGAATAAGTTTTTGGTTGGCTACTCTTAATATTGGCTTGAGATTTTTTTGGTTTTTCTTTGGTAACTATTGTTTTTATCTGTCTGACTTTTGTTGTATTTTTAGGATTTGAAATTGGATATAGTCTGATATTTCTAGTTTTCTCTTTATATTGTTTAGTAGCTTTAGGTATTGATGCGGGAGTTGAAATAGGAGTAATACCAGCATCTGATGTAGTTGTAGAAACCGATTTTTTGACACTATTGAGGTTGACAATCAATGCTGAAGCAGCTAACAATCCTACTCCCGAACCAATGAGAACTTTCCATAATCGTTTAGTTCTCAAATTTGGATGCGAAATAGCTGTAGTCGCCAAAGGTAAAGCTAATTTTTGAAATTTTTGGATGAGTGTGTTTGACGATCGCCTATTTGACTGACTTAAATCTTGCTCAACCTTCTGCAAGCATTGCAAAATTACCTGCGGATTCTGAGGGCGCTGACTGGCGGTAGGAGCCATTAAGTAGTCTATTAAATCTGCAAAAAGTGGCGAAATATGCAATGCATGATCGCGCCAATTTAACTTGTTATTTAAAGGATCGTAGATAGCTGCATCTTGAGGTTCTTTGCCTGTCAGCAGAAAAACAAAAGTACGTCCTAAAGCAAAAAAGTCAGATTGTTGTACTGAATAACCGTTTTGTTGCTCTGGCGGAGAATACCCCTTGGATACAATTCTGGTATGGCAAACTCCAGCTAATATGGTTGTAGTAACTTGCCTCACTGCCCCAAAATCAATTAAAACAAGCTGTCCGTTGGGTCGGAGCATGATATTTTGAGGCTTAATATCTCTATGAAAATACTGTTGGAAATGTATTAGAGATAAAATTTCAACCAGTTGTTTAAGCCAATCGAGAGCTTGAGTTTGAGAGATTGGTTGATGGTGGCGTGATTGCATCCATTTTTCTAAATCAACCCCTTCAATTTTTTCCATTACCAGACAGTGTAACGGCGCAGAGCTACCTTTGGGGAGAACTGTAAAATAATCATCAGAATCTACTTTTGGAATCCCAGGGTGTTGCAGGTGGCTTAAAACCTTTGCTTCCTGCTGAAAAAGCTCAATGGCTTTTGAGTTATTGTCTGTCAGAACTTTTAAAACTTTGGGCGTGCCGCGATCGTCTACTACCCAAGTGTTACCAAAACCTCCTTTTCCTAGCCTTTCTACTACCCAATAACGGTTTTGCAATAGTATTTCCGAGCCACAGTGACAACACTTAGAAGTGTTTGCATTAGATGGATCGAGAGGATTTGGACAGTGGGGATTTATACAATAGCGCATTATCAAAACACTATTTGCTGATTTTGCCAGTCGTCATCGCCAATGCGATCGCTCACAATTTTTATTCTACCTGCATCAATTTTATATTATGCGTATTTTTACTGTGGGAACACCTCGCGGCAATCCCCTCCATCAGCGCCAGCAAGTTTGTAGGATGGGCACTGGCTAACTTTCCTCAAACCCTTATTTTTAGATTGTGGGCAGTGCCCACCTTACGGTTATGTAATCCTTAAATACCGAGTATGCGAGTTTCACAGCAATACTTCCAAGTATCTTTTTTTCGGTAGACTAACAAGTAAGTCACTTACACCTAATTGTTGCGATTATGGAATCAATAATCGTGGTAGCCCTTCTCATTGGTTTCGTGCTGTTGTTTCTGCCACGTCCAAAGTCATCATCGAAACCAAAAAGCTGTAACTGCCCACTGTATGATACGTGCCAGCATAAACAATCGATTGAGAAAATTATGACTGGCAATGGGGGAAATACTCGTGACTCAAATAACTAAACACGCAGATCCCCGACTTTTCTAAAAAGTCGGGGATCTAAATAGACTAAGTTGCCCGATCGCTAGGTGGTATTTGTTCGGGAGGAACTTCTGCTGGTGGAGCTAGTTCAGCATCGGGAGCAATTTCTTCAAGCGGAATTTGTTCTAAATTTTCTACAACTTCCTGCGCCTCGGCAGCAGCTTCTTGCGCAGCCTCTACCAATTCGGGAGATGGGGGATGGGGTGGAATTGCTTCGGGTACAGTCTCGGTTTTGGCTTCTGTTTGTGTAGGTGCGATCGCTTCTGCTGATTGTTCTGTCGTCGAAGTGCGATTGTCAACAACCTCAACAGCAGGTTTTTCTGTGGTTGGGGCGATCGCTTCTTTAATTGTCGTTTCAGGTGCCTTTTTAGCTGTAGTCTTTTGGAATCGACCTTGCAAACCAGAAATAACGCCGCTCAAACTATTTTGTACTTGGCCGAGTCGTTCCTGCAAAGACGATAATTTACTCACCTGCTCTTCAATAGTTGTCTGTACTTCCTGGGTAGTGGGTACTGGAGTTTGTTGTACCTTAGGCGTCAACTGGCGGCGTAGTGAAAGCGTTTGCCAACCAAACCAAACCAAAAGTGCAACACTAGCCGCGTGTCCTAATAAAAGCCATCCTGATAAGCGTGGTGCAAACACCCATAACATTAAGGCGTAAAACAACCCTACACCGCTCCAGATAAAATCATTTTTGCGATGTATTTCTGGAAAAAAGAAAGCAGCCATGTAAATCGCAATACTACCAAAACCAACTACCAGCGCCAGGATATATGCCAGCATTTTCTGGTTACTCCTTTTACATAATCACTAACTAATTTTGCAAATTTTGCAAGACAATTGTTGATTTCAATACAAATTAAAATTTATTATCTGTGTCGGACGTGCATTTATAGTCTGTGAATTAACTCTTAATGTCTTCTTTAGGGGAGAAGCGAAAATCTCGGACTACCCTAAAGATAACTGGAAGAGTTAGCCAAAATCATTTATGACACTACAAAGCTTCGGTGTGATTGGCTTGGCCGTGATGGGAGAAAATATCGCTCTGAACGTAGAGCGTAACGGCTTCCCAATCGCAGTTTATAATCGCTCCCGCGACAAAACCGATAAATTTATGGCGGAGCGTGCCGAGGGTAGGAACGTTAAAGCTGCTTATACCCTGGAAGATTTTGTCGCCTCTCTAGAACGTCCAAGAAGAATCCTGATCATGGTGCAAGCTGGTAAGCCAGTAGATGCAGTGATCGCTCAACTTAGACCCTTGCTTGATGAAGGCGATATCATTATCGACGGTGGAAACTCTTGGTTTGAGGATACCGATCGCCGCACCCAAGAATTAGAACCTGCTGGTTTTCGTTTTATTGGTATGGGCGTCAGTGGCGGTGAAGAAGGAGCACTAAACGGCCCATCCTTGATGCCTGGAGGAACAGAAAGCTCTTACCAGTATCTGTCGCCAATTTTCAATAAAATTGCCGCTCAAGTCGATGATGGCCCTTGTGTAACCTATATTGGCCCTGGTGGTTCCGGTCACTATGTAAAAATGGTACACAACGGCATTGAGTACGGCGATATGCAACTAATTGCCGAAGCCTACGATTTGCTGAAAAACGCCGCTGGACTCGATCACAAGCAACTACACGAAGTTTTTGCTGAGTGGAACACCACCGACGAACTCAATTCATTTTTGATTGAGATTACTGCCAATATCTTCCCCTACATTGACCCAGACACAAGTTTACCTTTGGTTGAGTTAATTGTAGACTCAGCAGGACAAAAGGGAACCGGACGCTGGACAGTACAGACTGCGTTGGAATTGGGAGTTTCGATCCCCACAATCACCGCAGCAGTAAATGCCCGAATTATTTCTTCTTACAAACAAGAACGGGTAGCAGCATCCAAGGTACTGACAGGCCCTAGCGGCAAGTATAGCGGCTCAACCAAGGACTTTATCAATATGGTGCGTGATGCCCTATATTGCTCTAAAATCTGTTCTTATGCTCAAGGCATGGCACTTCTGTCTAAAGCTTCACAAACCTATAACTGGAATTTGAAGCTAGGTGAATTGGCACGGATTTGGAAGGGCGGTTGTATTATTCGTGCTGGATTCTTGAACAAAATCAAGAAAGCTTTCAATGAAGATCCAGCCCTGCCTAACCTTTTATTAGCTCCCGAATTTAAGCAAACAATTCTCGACAGACAAACAGCTTGGCGCGAAGTGTTGGCAACCGCAGCAAAATTGGGAATTCCCGTGCCAGCATTTAGTGCATCTTTAGATTACTTTGATAGCTATCGCCGCGATCGCTTGCCTCAAAATCTCACCCAAGCACAACGCGATTACTTTGGAGCACATACCTACGAACGGCTCGACAAACCAGGAACTTTCCACACCGAGTGGGTACCTGTGACTGAAAAATCAAAGTAAATTTTCATATCACTTCCGATTAGGAAGTTGAGAAAGTGATTCTGAGTTTTCAGAATCACTTTCTTTTTTAAAGTTTAGTAAGTAAGTCAACACAAATAAACTAAAAACATAGCTCCCCAACTTCTTAGAGAAGTCGGGAAGCTTACATAATATTAATCGATAATTATATAGAAATCGGAAATACCCAATCGCGGTAATTAGGTTCTCGATTTTCTGTAATTGCTATGAGTTTTTCTCTAAGTTTTTCAGTAATAGGTCTATGTTCTGGTAAATAATAATTTTCAATTCTTTTCACAGGAACAACTTTAGCTGCTGTACCACTGAGAAAAACTTCATCCGCAATCAAAAGTTCAGATTTATCCACAGCTCTTTCTTGAATGGGGATACCTAAATCTTGAGCAATTGTTAAAACACTATCTCTAGTAATTCCTTCGAGAATATCGTGTTCAAATCCAGGAGTAATTATTTTTCCATTCCTGACAATAAAAATATTCATACCAGAGGCTTCGCTGACTTTCCCCTGAGAATTCATTAAAATTGCTTCATCAAAACCAGACTCAACAGCTTCTGTTTTAGCAAGAGAAGAAGTAATATAAGCTCCACTAATTTTCCCTCGGAGCGGAAAACTAACATCCTCTTGTCTACACCACGAGCTGATACGGCAACTGACTCCTTCTGGAGATAAATAATCGCCTAATTCTAATCCATAAATAGCAAAACTTTTCTCAATATTGTGTAGTCTGGGGGCAATACCCAAATCAGAAGTAAATATAAACGGTCTAATATAGAAAGAAGTATTGGGCTGATTTTTTTTAACAAAGTCAACTATAATTTCTTGGATTTTCTCTGGTGGCAAGTTGTAATGCAAGAACTTAGCACTTTGACTTAATCTTTGACAGTGACGATCTAATCTAAACAGCAAAATTTGTGTAGAATCTTGTGGATCTGGAATACCGCGCAATCCACCAAAAGCACCAGTTCCATAGTGCAAAGCATGGGTAGCAATAGAAAGCGTTGCTTCTGCGAAAGGAACAAATTTGTTTTGAAAGTAAGCGTATGGCAGAAAATTGTACATGAGAATATTGACAGGTGATTTTTTGGCTATGTTGAGGATTTTGTAATTTTAGTTAGTCAATCAAGAAATTTTAGATTTGAGATTAGCTAAATCAAAA
This sequence comes from Chlorogloeopsis fritschii PCC 6912, assembly GCF_000317285.1. Lineage (GTDB taxonomy): Bacteria > Cyanobacteriota > Cyanobacteriia > Cyanobacteriales > Nostocaceae > Chlorogloeopsis > Chlorogloeopsis fritschii. The sequence goes on from NZ_AJLN01000063.1 coordinate 129,656, forward strand.
ATCTAAAATTACAATGATTAATCAAGTAACCACATTTGAGAAGAGTTATCAGTAGATTCTTCAGGTTGTTTGAGTGGTAACTTTTCTATATGACGATAGGATTTTCTGTAGGTGAGTGGTGCAATGCTTTCTTTTTCCTTTTTCTTCTTAGTCTGATTTTCTTTTTCTTGTTTCAAATTGTTAAGTTCTTCTGTCAGCTTAGAGTTTGCTTCTGCAAGTTGCAAAGCTGCTTGTTTGGCTTCGTAAAGCTCTTTGGAGAAACGCTCTGTTAATGTTGTTTTTTCAGATAAGGCTGATTGTAATTCACTAATTTGCTGTTGTAGCGATTCTTCTTTCTGGCGTGCTTTTTCCTGTGATTTTTCTAAAGCAGCTTTTTCAGATAAAGCTGATTGTAATTCACTAATTTGCTGTTGTAACGATTCTTCTTTATGACGTGCTTTTTCCTGTGATTTTTCTAAAGCAGCTTTTTCAGATAAGGCTGATTGTAATTCACTAATTTGCTGTTGTAGTGATTCTTCTTTATGACGTGCCTGTTCCCGTACTTTTTCTAAATCTGCTTGCAGTTTTTTAACAGTAGCTTCTACATCTACTTGATTTGAAGATGACACCTTATCTTCTTTTTGGGTAGAAGATGCTTCTGTTGTTGAAGTACTTTCTTCCTTAATTTCTTGGGCAGTAACATCAATCACGATTTCGCCTTCTGTTGAGGGAATATTTTGTGCTTTTTCTTGTAGCACGTCGGATACAGATGGACGTTTCCTGGGCATGATCTCTATTTCCTCCAATCACGTTGTAATTCATCAGCTACGCGGCGATAGTCTGATTGTGCCTCCCGTGCATTTTTTCCTCGCCATTGAGTAATTGCCACACCTTCTAACACTGCTCTTTCGTGAGCTTTATAAGCACGAATAAAGGCATTACAAGCGGGAATCCCTAGTTGCATGAGCGTATTTTGTGCTTCCAGTGCTTCCCCCAAACTCCGCGTATCTACTTTAGTAAGAAGCACCCTGTGAGGAATTCCCGCAGGGGTTACTGCTTCTTTTACAGTGTCGATTAATACAGCTAAATCCATTGGTGCTGGCGGTGTGGGCAACACTAAATAGTCTGCGATCGCTACTACTGCCGCCAATGCTTGAGAGTGTAACGCTGGAGGCGTATCGACCACCACTAAACTGTATCCTTCTATCTTACGCAAATCAGCTAAAAGTTTGGGATCTGTGATTTGAGATAAGTCAAATCCCATCGCTTTTGGATTGCGCCCAAACCACCAATTAGCAGAACCTTGAACATCTGCATCTACCAGAAGTACCTTTTTTTCTTCTGCAAAAATAGCAGCCAGATTAACTGCGGTAGTTGTTTTTCCAACTCCACCTTTGCCGTTGAGGATAGCGATAATTCTTGGCACAGATTCTTTCCGACGCTGACTTCACCGAATATACCGCGTTATGTGACACGAAGAGTATAGGAAATCGTCACAATAGAATAATTCAGAAGCGCTAAAAACATAAGCGACTATGACAGCAATTAATAGCTTTCCTGATGGCCCCAGTATGCCAATTTTTCTGCGGCGGGTAAAATTTTTTCTGCAGCCTTTGCGATACGTCGAAGATTTTGCCAAAGCCTATGGAGATGCTTTCACTCTTTGGGGGCCTAGTAAAGAGAACGCTCTTGTCCACTTCAGCCATCCTCAAGCACTAGAGCAGATTTTTACCGCAGATCCGAGTCATTTTGAGGTTGGTAGAGGAAACCGAATTTTACGATTTTTGGTTGGTGATTATTCTTTGATTTTACTGGATGGAGAGCGTCACCAGCGTCAACGTCAATTATTAGCACCTCCTTTTCATGGCGATGTTTCACGACAAGCCCCTTCGGGTTTACGTATGCGTGCTTATGGTGAAACAATCTGTAAAATAGCCCAACAAGTAAGTCATGAATGGCAGATTGGTAAACCCTTCAATATTCGTGCTTCAATGCAAGAAATTACTCTCCGCGTGATTTTACGGGTAGTATTTGGCTTAGATGAGGGACAGCGTTTAGAAGAACTGCGAAAATTAATTACTTCTTTGCTGGAGTTAATTGGTTCTCCCTTAATGTCCGCTAGCTTCTTTTTCAGTTTTCTACAAACAGATTTCGGTGCTTGGAGTCTGTGGGGACGAATGCAAAAGTTAAGGCAACAAATTGATGAATTAATTTATGCTTTAATTCGAGAACGTCGGGCAGAATCTGGACAAAATCGCCAAGATATCCTCAATTTATTGATGTCTGCCCGTGATGAAAGCGGAAAACCAATGTCAGACGAAGAATTACGCGATGAATTAATGACTTTGCTCACAGCAGGACATGAAACCACTGCTTCCGCATTGACTTGGGCATTTTACTGGGTTGCCTATTTACCAGAGGTACGAGAAAAATTGCTAACGGAACTAGACACACTAGACGATCCACAAGATCCGAGTGCGATCGCTAAATTGCCCTACCTCACAGCGGTTTGCCAAGAAACTCTACGCATCTACCCAATTATCATGAGTGCTTTCTTTAGGGTGGTTAAATCCCCCATCGAAATTATGGGTTACAAACTGCCAGCAGGAACGGCAATTGCTCCCAATATTTACTTAGCCCACCATCGCGAACAAGTATACCCACAGCCTCAAAAATTTAAACCAGAACGGTTTTTAGAACGGCAATTTTCCCCTTATGAATTTTTACCCTTTGGTGGCGGAAATCGTCGTTGTATAGGGATGGCATTTGCTATGTATGAAATGAAACTTGTATTAGCGACTATTTTGTCTAGCTTTCAAGTGTCTCTAGTTCACAAACGCTCTGTGCGCCCAGTACGACGTGGTTTGACTTTAGCTGCACCAGCAGGAATGCAGATGGTGGCAACACCTTTGGCAAAGCGTGTAAGCAAGGCAGCACTTGTTTAAGCAATTAGGGTGGACGCTATCCACCCTTGTATATTAAAAGATATTTGGTTAAATAACCCTTGCTGAACAACGTATACCTAATTGATTAAAAAAACTTCTTTGATTATATAGAATTATCGCTTCATCATAATTTTTACTTCCAAATCTTTAATTAATAAAATTTCAAGATTAAGAAAAAATTATTAAGAAATTCCTCGGATTTAAAATCTGTATTTATCAGATATGGTTGTAATGATTTTATTATTCTTTGATTCACAAAGATATAAATAGTTGTTTTCAACCAAAATAGTAAATATGACAGGGAATATATTCAATCATGTTAAACTTCTAAATTCTAACTTCCAAACTGAACAGAGATATGGTTACTCATACTGCCCTCTAAATGGAAAAGTTACAGAACAAAAACTAAGTTTAAATTCTGTTTTACACGAGTTAACTGGCTGGGAAGTTTACATAGAATTTAATAGTCCAGTTGAAGAATTATTTAAATTATTTGAACAAGAAAATTTACTACCAGGAATTCTCTTAGTTCAAAATCAGCATTACGTAGGAATGATTTCACGGCAGAAATTTTATGAGTATATGAGCCGACCGTATAGTTTGGGATTATTTTCTCATAAACCTATTGAAAAACTTTACAATTGGCTACAACCAGAAAGTCTTGTACTCTCTGAAAATACAACGATTGTAGAAGCGACTCAGATTGCACTACAACGCTCCTTTGAACTTGTCTATGAGCCGATTGTAGTGGCAGTAGAATCGGGGCAAAATCGACTCATTGATTTTCACCAGTTACTTCTAGCTCATTCTCAAATTCATGTCTTAACACTTGCTCAATTACAGCAGGCCACAGAACAATCTCACATCGCCACAACAAATTTACGTCTACTTCAGGACAATCACACACAATTGGTACAAAATGAAAAAATGGTTGCCTTGGGAAAACTTGTTGCTGGTATTGCCCACGAAATTAATAACCCCATTAACTTTGTAGCTGGTAATTTAGATTATGCCACTTCTTACATTCAAGATTTACTTGTACTTATCAACCTTTACCAAAAGCACTATCCCCAACCAAAAATAGAAATTCAAAATTTAATTGATAAAATTGATTTAGACTTTTTAACTACAGATTTACCCAAAATTTTGATTTCCATGAAGGCAGGCAGTCAACGTATTGAAGAAATTGTTTGCTCTTTGCGAAATTTTTCTCGTTTAGATGAAGCCCAGAAAAAAGAAGTTAATATTCATGAAGGTATTGATAGTACTTTATTAATTCTACAACATCGCCTCAAAAAAAACCTTAATCGTGAGAGTATCACTGTTATCAAAGAATATGGAAATATCCCTTTGATTGATTGTTATGCTGGGCAGCTAAATCAAGTTTTTATGAATATTTTGAGTAATGCTATTGATGCCCTAGAAGAAAAATTGGAACAAAGGTACTCAAAGCCAAGTAAAGAACAAATTCAAGATCCTAATGTTAGTTTGCCTGATTTGACGCTCCGCATCTCCACCGAAATTTTGAATACTGATTATGTGGAAATAAGGATTGCAGACAATGGTCTAGGTATCACAGAAGACATTAGACAGCGAATATTCGATCCTTTTTTTACGACCAAGCCTGTTGGGCAAGGAACTGGATTAGGACTATCCATTAGCTATCAAATAGTTGTAGAAAAACATAGTGGTATTTTAGAATGTGTCTCTACTCCTGGGAAAGGAACTGAGTTTATTATCAAAATTCCAGTTAGCATTTGAAATTATAAGTGACTCTGTTTTTTTTAGATTTCACCATGAGAGACAAAATTTTACAAGTTCTTATTAGGGAATTACAGTCACAAGATTTTGTTCTAGCATTCTGGCAAGGTGGTTCGGCTGCACACGGATATACAGATGAGTGGTCTGATATTGATATCGAGGTGATTGTTGAAGACAATTATGTTGAAGAAACCTTCCAAATTGTTGAAGCAGCTTTGCAAACCATTTCAGAAATTAGCTTGAAGTATAGAGTACCTGAACCTACATGGCACGGTCATTCGCAATGTTTTTACCAATTAGCTGGAGTTAGTCCTTTTTTGGTTATAGATTTTGCTGTCATGAAGCGCAGTAGCCGCAATGATTTTTTAGATGTAGAACGACATGGTAATCCAGTAATTGCTTTTGATAAAGCTAATCTTGTTGTGCCAACTCATTTAGATACAACAGAGCATTTTGCAAAAATGAAAGAGAGATTTGTCTCTTTAAAAACGACTTTTAATTTTAGACAATTATTTGTTCAAAAAGAGATTTTGCGCGGACATTTTGCGGAAGCTGTGGCTAAGTACCACAATTACACCCTCAATCCTTTAATAGAACTTTTGGGAATGTTGTATCGACCATATCGATATGACTTTATGCTTCTTAAATATTTTAACCGAGATTTTCCGCCAGAAGTTGTAGCGCGTGTAGATGCGCTCTATTCAATAAGAGATTTAAATGAATTAGCAAAAAAACATCAATTAGCAGAGGAAATGTTTGTAGAAACTTTGTCGCATTTGGAAGAGACGTTTCAAAATCAGCGTAGGTATTAGAATTGAATGCAATACTCCTGATATTAGGCGTATTAGCAGCACTCTAAGCAAATTTTCAATTATCTAGTACTCATGGCAAATACAGAATCTACACTTCATGAGCTAATTAAAAGTAGGAGGTATCAAGCATAACAGTAATTGAGCACAGGGAGCTATAACCCTTATGGGCATTATATTTTAACCCCTGGTAGCTTAAATAATAAATTTGATTTAGCAACATCCTACAATTAAGGGGACTTGCACTGATTGCTTGGTCAGTTAAGAATAAATAGGGCAAAGCACGCGGGGAAACAAACGTGAGTCAAGGATTTGATTACGATTTAGTTATTATCGGCGCTGGAGTGGGCGGACACGGAGCTGCCTTGCACGCCGTTAGCTGCGGTTTAAAGACAGCTATTGTTGAAGCAGCGGATATGGGAGGAACCTGCGTTAACCGAGGCTGCATTCCGTCTAAGGCTTTGCTGGCAGCTTCAGGACGTGTGCGGGAGTTAAAAGATGCTCACCATCTCAAGGCGCTAGGAATTCAACTGGGCGGCGTACAGTTTGATCGTCAGGTGATCGCCGAGCACGCCAACAATCTTGTCGCTAAAATTCAAGGAGACTTAACCAACAGCCTCAAACGTCTCGGAGTTGATATCATCCGGGGTTGGGGCAAAATCGCAGGCGTACAAAAGGTTGCAGTTGTAACCGATAGCGGCGAGAAAACTATTACTGCTAAAGATATTATTCTTGCCCCCGGTTCCGTTCCTTTTGTTCCTCCCGGCATTGAAGTAGACGGCAAAACAGTTTTTACTAGCGACCAAGGCGTAAAGTTGGAATGGTTGCCAGATTGGGTAGCAATCATTGGCAGTGGTTACATTGGCTTAGAATTTTCTGATGTTTACTCGGCATTGGGCTGCGAAATCACTATGATCGAAGCCCTAGATCAATTAATGCCGGGATTTGATCGCGATATTGCCAAACTTGCCGAACGGGTGCTAATTACCCCCCGCGATATTGAAACTTATGTGGGAATTTATGCTAGGAAAGTAATTCCTGGTTCGCCGGTGGTGATAGAATTAGCCGACTTCAAAACCAAAGAATATGTGGACACATTAGAAGTTGATGCTTGCTTGGTAGCCACAGGGCGCATACCTGCTACTCAAAACCTCGGTTTAGAATCCGTCGGTGTGGAACTCGATCGCCGCAATTTTATTCCAGTTAATGATAGTATGGCCGTTTTGAGTGCGGGTGAACCAGTGCCACATTTGTGGGCAATAGGTGATTCTACTGGCAAGATGATGTTAGCACACGCTGCCTCAGCCCAAGGAATCGTCGCTGTAGAAAATATCTGTGGCAGGTACAAAGAAGTAGACTATCACAGTATTCCCGCAGCAGCGTTTACTCATCCGGAAATTAGTTACGTGGGCATAACAGAAGCACAAGCGAAGGAAAAAGGAACCACTGAAGGATTTGAAGTTGGAGTCGCAAAAAGTTACTTCAAAGGTAATTCCAAAGCTCTAGCAGAAGGCGAAGCTGACGGTATGGCTAAAGTTATTTATCGCAAGGATACGGGCGAAGTTCTGGGAGTTCATATTATAGGTATACACGCCTCAGACTTAATTCACGAAGCCTCAGCCGCGATCGCCAATCGCCAGTCCGTTCATAAGCTTGCTCATCTAGTTCATGCCCACCCAACACTTTCAGAAGTGCTGGATGAAGCCTATAAACGGGCAGTTGCTAGTTAGGGATTGGGGATTGGGAAGAGGACACGGGGACAAAGGGACGCGGGGACACGAAGAATCTTGATTCACGTTATTGCTCCTTGTCTCCCCACGCCAGTCGCCTCAAGTCGGGGAACCCGCCCACGGCGCTGGCTCCTCTCCCCCTCCCCCTCCTCTTCAAGCGCCCCTAATTCCTAGCCCTAGCCCCCAGTCTCTAATCCCTAGCCCCTAATTCCTAATATGCAAATTCGTCGCCGCCCACCCAATCCATCTGTTGCCGTTTCTTATTTGAGATATCAAGTTGCTGTGCCTGATGCTGAACCAAGAAATATTTTGGAGAAAATTGTCTGGCAGAAGGAAGAAGAAGTTGAGCAAATGCGGGAAAAGCAGCCTTTACAAGAACTGCAAAAACAAGCCCTCACCGCACCCCCAACCCGTGATTTTGTGGCAGCACTGCGACAAGGAAAGACAAAACCGGCATTGATTGCTGAAGTCAAAAAAGCTTCACCAAGTAAAGGTGTTTTACGACAAGATTTCGATCCAGTAGCGATCGCCCTTCAATACCAACAAGGTGGTGCTAGTTGTATTTCGGTGCTGACGGATGAAAAGTTTTTTAGTGGCAGTTTCGATAATCTCACCAACATCCGTGCTGCTGTAGATTTACCGTTGTTGTGCAAGGAATTTATCATCTATCCTTATCAAATGTACTTGGCACGGGTTCGAGGTGCTGATGCGCTACTGTTAATAGCAGCGATTCTTAGCGATCGAGATTTACAATATTTTGTCAAAATTGCCAATGCCTTAAAAATGGCAGCCTTGATTGAAGTTCATACCCTGGAAGAACTTGACCGCGTATTAGCCATAGATGGCGTATCTTTAGTAGGTATTAATAATCGCAACCTCGAAAATTTCTCTGTTGATTTGCAAACAACTTGCCAACTTTTAACAGCAAGAGGTAAACAATTGCAGGAACGGAATATTTTAGTTGTAAGTGAGTCAGGAATACATACCCCAGATGACCTAGATGTGGTAGAAAAAGTCGGTGCATCTGCGGTACTGATCGGTGAGTCTTTAGTAAAATCACCAGATCCAAAATTGGCGATCGCTAATCTCTTTGCCAAATCTTCACCAATAAGCAGATCTGGGCTTTAACTAGTTACCTGGTGCTTGTGTAACAATTTATTTATTAATAAACAAGCCCAGATTTCAAAACCTAAAATATATAATTCCCCATCAATTTCATGGAGCAAATTCCTCTACCTTCTCCTATTCATTACGAACTCATACTGCAACTTTTGGAAAGACAAACAATGTTAGCAGTCAGTAAAAATCCGGATTTACGACATCAAGTTAATCAGCTAATTATTACCCTCCGGAAAGCTGCTGTTCAGCAAAAGCACTTGGAGGAAATTTGCCAAGGCTCATCTGTACCTATAGATCATCGCTGGTCGCTCAATCATCTTAATGCCGGGCAGGTAGCCTCCCCGGATTAGTATAGTTGCATCTGCTGAATAGAAAAGGCAGCAGAAATGGTACTTAGGAATAGCAGAGCATGATCCACAAAACAGCATTGCTATTGATTGAAACTATCATACTCACTGGTTGGGCGATCGCACTTAGCAGTAATGAATAACTCTGCGATCGCCTGATTATTTTTGATTCTTTGTATGCCAAAGAAATGCTGCCCTCATTAATATGCAGCGAATCCCCACCATAGTTATTGGACTATGGCTAAATAACTCTATTCAGTTGCCACCTAAATTTTCTCTCTGCATCTCCTAAGTTGGGCAAGGATTTCATTCACCCATTCTCATCTAGATTTAATTTCCTTATTTCTCCTGTATTCCGTGTATTGCCATTCTATCCTCCCTTGCGCCGCACCATATGCTAAGAATGCGGGAAGCCGATTCTACTCTCTAAGAAGAGCTATGTCCTACAAGGATATCTTCTCATCCCAATCTTGTATCTCAGAATAAGTGACACTTTGTCAGATCAATAAGTCATTCCATTCAAGTTGGAACCTGAAGATACAGATGATAGATAGCCTTCCTTGATAACTGACATAGCTGAATCAAGCAATTCATGTATTTGTCAGCAGGATATAGGTAAAGGAAAATCTTGGAGAAATTTAGCAGATTGCAGGGATGTTAAACTTGATAGCCTGAATTCTGAAAATACCTATTGTGCAAGCGTTATAGACTCATCTAGTAAAGCTCGCGTCCATCTCCGAGCAAGTTTGAATGACAATCAATTCCTTTTTTGACACAGTTATTTGTCCAAGCGTCCTTGATTTCGGTATCCCAGCCGTCAAACCAGTCTCCGTGGATTGAATAGCCACCAGGTTGATCGGTGCCATAAGAATCAGAAGAAAGTCTCCATCCAGAAACATCACCATCTGAGGGAACAGGATAGAGAACTTTCATCGTAATGTTGGGTATCGCGACTGAATGCGTTGATGGACAAGCCCCATTCACAGGGAAGACAACATGACTCTTATGATCGGATGAATCAAGATTGACACCATCCCAACATTGTGGAAAGTCAATATTCATAACTACAAAGTCACCTACGTCACATTTCTGAATGGAACCAGACTTACCTACATATCGATTCCAACATCCCCAATACAAAATATCAGTATTCTGAGAACTTGTTGCTTGAGCATTTCCTACCACCATTTTTAGCCCATCAGGAATTTCATTAATCTGAGAGGCTGCAATCCCAAAATACCCTGACTTGTAATAGAAGTGGCTCTCTGCAGGTTTTATCGCTTGACCTTGCTTATCAAATAATGTTGGTACCCAGTAGGCAGTACGATTAGCAGAACCTCCTCGACATGTGGAGTTACCACTGCTTCTTAAACTGTCATAGCTAGAAAAAGCATCAGCTTGAGTATTTCCAAAATAGGTGTGGGAGTGTGACTTGCCAGATTGCCCAGGGAAAATAATCGCATCGTCGTTGTTCATGTGAGAAAAATCGCACAAAGTACGAAATGCACCAACACCATCACTCGCTGTCACAGTCTGTTCACTACTTGAGCGCACGCGAAAATCGCTCGATCCAGAAGAAGCTAATAACTGACTTGATTCAAAAAAACCTAATAGAAGTACCAAAGTCAAGCTCAATGCAAATTTCAGCGCAAATTTGTAAAGGGGCTGTCTTGATTTTTTAGCAACGCTTACCTTTGTCGAATTTATGTCTAAATTCATCACAATAATTTCTCCCTTGGAGTAACGTCAGATGTCAGCTACCTTTGGTAACTGAACATAGATAGCTGAAGGAAAAATCCAGCATTTTCAATTTGTGTGGGTAAAGGAAGACTTTGATTGACTGACTTACACACTTCAAAATAAAAGCAAGCGCTTGTCAGTTAAGCCTTTTGAGATACTTGCAGACAGAACAATAAACCTCTGATTTATGGTGCTTCTTGCTTCCTTGCAATGCAGTCGCAACCCCACCCCAATGAAAGACTTAGAATCAAGCTTTCATCCCTGCGTGCAGGATGGAGTCAAAGTGCCATGCATGGCTAACGAGAACTGCTATGGATAGCAGCTCGCCATAAAAGTACCAAGCAACTTTTAAGCCATTTGATCCTGTAGATTCACAGCGCTTTTCAAATGATTAGACAACCAATCTTAGGGTGGGCATTACCGTCAAAGTCTATGTAGTAAACATTTAAGAGATTGGTGAGGAATGCCTACCTTAAAGAAAAACCGCTGTAAGACACTACGCCTTTGAAATCTGTGCGGCTATATTTTGGCAGCACAGTCTATTGGCATTTGCTGCCATAGGTAGAGAATCGTTATTAGTGAGTTCTTGGTTTGTAAGTTCAAGAATCTGTTGTAGAAATGTCGTGTTGTTTAATGCCATCCATGCGTCCTCATAAAGGTTTGCTCGCATAAACTCAGCAGAGATAACAATAGGGATAACAATTATGCAAACTTGAAGATGGCTAAGTGAAGGTTGTAAAAGCTTATTGGGAAAAAGCTTTATTCAGAAAAAAAGCGATTTTGCTTTAGCTGTGGCACTTAAATCGAGTTCGTATGGTTTAAAAGGAATGATGATGTAAGTATATAAGTACCTCGGCGATGTCTCTACCCTTTGGTATGTTGTTAGTTAGAGACTTTTGCTTGGGGAAGTTTGGACTTTTAGAACTATTACTCATCTATCCTTAACTCGTCAGATTTACAAAGACGTTCTACAAAATATCCCACATCCCGATTGCAGAATGGGAACTTTCTAGGAAGCAGAACGATAAATCGTAGGGGAATTTTACTAAATTTCAATTCCCATACATTAAGAGCGGTTTGCTACTTTGCTTCATCACAATCAAGCAAAGATAAACAAGTATCTTTATGAAAAAAATAGATACTTGCGAAATCTAGGGATTCGGATGCAAACCTGTATACGTGCGCACCGTCACGTAATTTGCTTCTAACGAGTATATCAGCTTAAGCATTTTTTTGTATGTAAAAAATATGAAATAAACCTTCTCATATAAGTATTAGTTAAAATATTACTTTTAATACGTATTTAGGTCATATGAGATAAAAGTCATAAAATGTTTTATTTAAGCAAAAAAATATTATATTGTCTTAAAAAGGCGTAAATCTCAGTCAATCTCTTTAAATATTCTATTTATGTAGAATATTTGATTTGTACAAAACTAAAATCAGAATCACCAAATAATTATAGTATTATTTAATACACATAATTGATAAAAAAATTAACAATATTACAGAGGTAAAATTTTTATTTCATTGCAGAGGATTTAATCGAAAAGGGCAAATAAGAAAAAGATAAGAAAGACATAAACAAAGTTTTAGTAATATTAAATACAATATTATTAGTAAATGTTACATATGCGATTAATCAAATGAATAAACAAAATATTTACTAAAATCGCCAATAATCATTAAAAAATCAATATTTGCAATTATTATGAGTTTTGATATCTATATCAGTATTACTTGCAAAATAAAATTAATGTAATTTTAGTTACTCAAATAATTACCATTGTCTAAAAAAATAATTTGACTTTATAGAAAATTGGTCTACAATACTTTTCATCAGTATTTGGATGTAAAGTTATTGGCTAAGTCTGGTCAAATCAGGATGAAAAAACTAACAAAGCTTGTTCAGAAAAATTCCTGATGAAACTCAAAACCCATATTCAAAACGACTGAAAAGCTCGTAGGCACTTTGGATACTCTTACAGCATGAGATATCCGATTCCTGCCCAAAAGAAAACAAACGTGGTGGTGAGGACTTATGACGACACAAAACTTACAAGTTGTTAGCAAAATACTTCAGCTAAAGGAGTTACTATCTTCGTTGCATCATGACAAATTTTTGCCGCAGATATTACAGGTCAAACTGATGAACGAAGTAGTTACACAACGTTTCTTGCAAATCAGCAAAACAAGAAGCAGTGATATAGAGCTTAAAAGTGCTCACTCTACAGAATTTATAATCAAGCAACTGGTGTTCAGACTCTCATAAGCGATCGCAACTTCTTTAGCTCCATGGTACCTTTGGAATTGAGTCAATCTGAACTTAAGTTGGAATATTTCACTCTCGGAGCAAGTGTAGGGACAGTGTAAAACTAAAAAAGCGGGTTAATTCATTAACCCACCTTTTTAATTGCTTGCTTTTAAAAGAGTAGAGGTAAAGATTGCAATAACCAATATCTTTCTCTAGCAGTCTTGGTAGAAGACAGAGTAGATCCCACATATTCCACTTCTCCTAAAACAGGTATTCATACCTATGCCGCCGTCTCTAGCCAATCATATATTTGTTCTAATTGTTCTAAAGTAATTAGACCATACTGCCAAAGAATCATTGGCAAAGGGCCAGGATCTTGCTGGCTATGGCGAAGAGCTACGTCTATGGAGGCTGCAGAAATTGCCAAATCCTCTTGTAAAAAACGAATTAATTGAGAGTAGTTAGATGGTAACACTTGTAATTCACCTCCTGTGGATTGTATTGTCTTGTTTTCAGCCACCTTTGTTAACTAACCTGTAGCCAGTACTTCATCTGTCACTGAATAGGCACGTGGTTTGTGTATCGGCTATTCTGGGACAGAATAAGTATGGAAAGTACTTATTCTAGCGCTATTTTTATACTTTTATGTTTAAATATCAAGCAGATGATTTGGTTAAATTGGATTATTCCTTTTTACTTCAATTGTTTAGTTAAATACACCTGCAGTGAGAAGGATTCCATTGCTTTATAATCTCTTATTGGCCAATCTTTACACGTATGCCAAACGATAGATTTTAGTTTCCAATTACTAAAACACTTGTGTAACTTTATAAACATCAATACTTCGGCTGACCTGGTATTGTATTAAATATAATCCTCAGTAATAGAGTTGTTACTAATATAATTGCTAAATTTTGAGTAAAATTCTTCAAAAGTTAGCTTTGATACTAGATAAATCCACTAAATAAAAATTTCTTATTTCCGTAAATTGCCGGAAGTTAAAAAATCAATTTTTATACGATCGCCTTCTTTCAATCCCAATTCTGCCGCTCTACCAGAACGTAATTCAATTACTTGGTCGATTTGTGTTCTCGGCCCGTAAGTAGGGCAAGGATCGGCAGTACACGGAGGTACAGCAGGGATGATCTTTTGGATCTTTCCTTGACGTAGGAAAACCATATCTAGAGAAACGGGTACATTTTTCATCCAAAAACTGACTGGTTGTGGTGAAGAAAACTTAAATAACATTCCCCGATTCTTAGGCAAAGCTGGGCGATACATTAAGCCCATCGCTTGCTGTGCGGGTGTTTGTGCCACTTCTAAGTCAATTTTGATACCGTTGGGAACAGTAGCACGGGCAGAAATAGGTAGTTGTTGACCAGCGGAGTTAGTCAACTGCGGTAATGGTTCAAACTTCAATGGTGTTGAGGTGGGAGAACTAGGTGCAGTAATAGGAGGTTTCGCTGGTGTGGGAGCAGAACAGCCTATCAACATTACACCTAGTAATATTGAAAGTAAACTTTGCCAAAGAATCATAATTTAGTTAGTGGTTAGTCGTTGGTCATTTGTTAGTAGTTAGGGGTTAGTGGTTAGTAGTTAGTAGTTAGTGGTTAGTAGGTAGGAATTAATTTTTACTTGTTAACCCCTATCCCCTGTCCCCTGTTCCCTGTCACCTGTCCCCTTGTCCTCTTGTCCCCACCTCCCCGTGTCTCCCCTTACCAATTCTAGGATTCTCTTAACACGTAACCTACGCCCCGAACTGTTTGAATAAGGCGTTTTTGACCTTCATCTTCTATTTTTAAGCGTAAATATCGAATGTATACTTCTATTACATTCGATTCACCCATAAAATCGTAGCCCCACACATTTTCCAAAATTTGTTCGCGGGTTAAGACTTCACGGGGGTGTTCCATTAGATACTTAAGCAGTTCAAATTCTTTCATTGTTAAATCAATTGCCCGTTCGTTGTGGATAGCGCGACGGGTTGCAAGATCTAGAACTAATTCTCCAAATCGTAACTGCTCTGTGGTATCGATGTCGGGTTTTAAGTAAAGGCGAATTAAGTTTAAAAAGTTTTCTGAGCGGTATGGCTTGAGAAAGTAATCATCAGCTCCTGCTTCTAAACAAGCTACACGGTCATCTACTGTATCACGTGCCATAAGGACTAATACAGGCGATCGCATACCGACATTTCTAAGATTTTTACACAGCGAGAGTCCTGATTCTCCTGTTAACATCCGGTCAATCACAACTAAAGCTGGTTGGCGATCGCGCCCTTGCTGTAATCCGCTCATCCCATCATGAGCTACAAGAGCTTCATAACCAGCTTCTTTCAAATCAAAAGCAATTTGGTTGGCTAGGTTTTCGTCGCCTTCAATCACTAAAACACAAGGGCTATGAGCAAGTGTCATATCATTGCTGAAATTTGAATTTTTGGATGTGGAAGGACACTGGTTAAAGGTGGCTTTTGCCGCAACCCAGTATCTTGCAATTGTACAAAAATATTTTATGGATAAGTATTTATATCAGTTAGAAGAGTTATTGTGGATTTTTGTTGAAGTATATATCGCTTTCTAGAATTTTCTACAACATTGAGCTATCAACTTCAGCAATATAAACTTCAGTTACAGTAAATTTAATATTTAGTTAAGATTTTAGTTGAGCTTTTAGCTTTTTGCCTTAAACGGGCGGGAGGGAATAGGGTAGCGCTTTCATCGGAGGTTTCCTCCGCATATAAAAGCGCGTTTTAGGGATGACATTTCTCCCGACACCCCACACCCAAGGGAGCGTAGTGAAGATAATTTCCTTTCGATAGTTATGGTAATTCTACCGATGTTGGCTTGGCAATGTGTGGTAAGCCCCAACCTAATTTTTCCCGCAAAACTTTAAAGAATTCGGGCGGTTGGAGGCGAATAAATTTGGTGGTGTATTGCGATCGCTCTATGCGTACTCGATCCTCTGGCAAAACATAACACCCGCCATTACCATCTACTACCATCACCAACCGAGGAGTATTGACTGGGTAAATATTAACTGGTTCTGTATCAGGAAAAACTAAAGCCCTGGAAGCTAGTGAATGGGGGCAAATAGGAATTAATTGTAATGCTGGTACACCAGGAGTGACAACCGGGCCGCCAGCACTTAACGAATAAGCAGTAGAACCAGTAGGGGTAGAAATAATCACACCATCTGCGGCAATATCAACAGGAGCATGACGTCCCACTGCAATTTCAAAATGGCACATAGAGGTCAATGGTTCTCGATGCAGCACCATTTCATTTAAGCAGAGGGCTTCCCAAATTGCGGAATCTTCCCGGAACACTTTGACAGCCAGCATTGCCCGTTCTTCAATTTCGTACTTGCCTGCTAGTAGCTGCTCTACAGCTTGGGGCAGTTGGTTTAAGTAAGTTTCTGTCAAAAACCCCATGTGACCTGTATTCACCGTGAGTATGGGAATGCCACAGGGAGCAACCAGACGAGCTGCTGCCAAAACTGTCCCATCTCCTCCTAGCACCACCGCAAACTTTGTTTGGGAATCAAAACCGGGTGGTGTTAAACCTTCAATGGGCGTATGGCATACGGGACTTTCTGGGGTAGAGTAACCCAAAATACCACCGACACCAGTTGTTATGCATACATCCCAACCGGCGGCAGTGAACCTGTTTTTCAATTCGATAGCAACGCGACCTGCTATCGGTTTAACGTCGTTGTAGATAATGCCTGCTTTCGGCACGCTCAAATTTCCAATATGATCGGTGCTGCTCTTTATTATGTTAATCCTTGCACATTTTTGACAATTTAGTCATTAGTCTTTTGTCATTTGTTATTTGTTATTTGTCCTTTGCTCATGACTGTTGTACAGAGGCGATATATCGCGTCTCTACTGACTATTGACTTTTTTAAACGGAGTTCTTTTTTCCTTTTTCTTTTTCTTTTTATTTTTTTCGTAATCTAATTCCCTGAGCTTCTTCATAATCCGGTTGAAGTACTCTTGCAGATAGCTTTCTAAGGTTGTGGTATCTTTTGGGTCTAATCCAAAAACTTGGTACACTTCATCCATCGGCGCATTTAGAGGTCTGCCACTTGCCAGTACTTCTGTAAATGCCAGTCTATCTGCTACATTCCATCCCCACTGGAAAAATCGCATCATCCGGCGTATAGTACGTAGTAAATTGATAGGCATCCGTGTCACTCTGGCTTCTTTCCCAGATAGGCGTTCGCATAGGCTAATAATTTCCTCTGCGCTCCAAGCACGAGTACCAACTACCGGAAAAGTTTGCTTTTCTGTTTCTGGTATGCTCAAAGCACGAATCGCGAATTTGGCAATGTCTTGAGTGTCCATGTAGGCAATGGGTGAAGACTCTCCCGTCACCCAAACAGGTTGTCCCTCCAAAATTGGGATACCATACTGACCAATTAAGCCTTGCATGAAACCAGCTAACTGTAATATGGTGTAATTCAAGCCAGACTCTGCCAAAAATAGCTCAGTACACCGCTTGATTTCCATCAATGGAACTTCTGGATACTTATCGGCATTTAGTATAGAGAAGAAGATAAAACGCTCTACACCTGCGGCTAAAGATGCTTGTATCAAAGATACCTTGCCATCCCAATCTACTTGTTTAATACTCAGTGAATCAGTAGGACGAGATGTTGCCGCGTCGATAACAGCGGTTACACCTTCGAGTGCCGCTTGCAGTGTCTGGGGGTAGCACAAATCTCCCGGTACAACTTCCGCACCCCATTCTTTTAGAAATGCGGCTTTTTTAGGACTCCGGACTAGACAACGTACTTTATACCCCTCATCAATGGCACGACGAGCCACTTGTCTTCCCAAGGTGCCTGTAGCACCGACGATTAGTAGTGTCATGAGGGTTGTTTACAAAATTTAAAGTTTTATGAATCAAATTTTAACAGAATCGTATGAACAAACAAAATTTTACATTTTTAATTTCAGATACGAAGGATAACGAGAGACAATGTAGAGTCTCTCGTTCTCAAAAGGCTTGTAAGCAAAAAATTACTCTTCTGCGCCTTGAATTTTCAGTAACAATACACCTAAACCCCAGCCTACAAAGATTAAGCCGAAGGACAACAGAGCTGCATTGAACATTTCGCCGCCCATTGCTGTAATACTCCTTTGCGAATTGTTTAATTAAGTTAAGTCTACCAGAGCCTTTTAGAATAGCTATAAGATTAGACCAGTGTGAACTATTGTGACAAATTTAGGGAAGGGGGAAAACTGTAACCTATAACCTACTTTAACAATTGGTTTATATAGGACTCCTATTTGATTTTTGAAAAAAAACTCAGTACACTTTATGTTCTTTCTTTTGTGTCCCCTATTCCCTGTCCACTGTCCCTTGTCTCTACGAGTGATTCAGTAATCAAATCAGATTGCTATATGTCTCAATTCAATAAAAATAATGATATATCGCTATCAACTCATCGTCCTCGTCTAGCGCTCACTATGGGAGATCCGGCTGGAATTGGGCCAGAAGTAATTTTGAAAGCTTTAGCTAGCCCAGAATTGAGCAAAAATTTTGATGTCACAGTTGTGGGTAACCGTGATTTATTATCAGAAATTTATACCAAAGTTCTTGTGAATGGGAATTTGGTGCCTTTAGCAAATCCAGAAAGTTTGTCAATCATTGATGTTCCTCTAGAAGAACAACTTAAAAGTGAAATTGCGATCGGGGTGGGTAATGCAGCAAGTGGTGCAGCGAGCTTTACTTATATGGAATGGGCGATCGCTCGCACAAACTCAGGTGAATTTGATGCAATTGTTACCGCTCCGATTGCCAAATCCGCTTGGAAAGCAGCGGGGTACGATTATCCAGGACAAACAGAACTTTTAGCCGAAAAGTCGGGCACGCAAAGATTTGGGATGTTATTTGTCGCGCGATCGCCCCACACTAATTGGACGCTACGGTGTTTACTTGTCACCACACATATTCCTTTATGTCAAGTACCAAAAGTTCTAACAGCAGAATTAATGACACAGAAACTCGATTTGTTGGTGGATTGCTTGGAGAAAGATTTTGGTATTGAGAATGGAAGGATAGCGATCGCTGGTTTAAATCCCCACAGTGGCGAACAAGGACAACTGGGAACAGAAGAACAAAATTGGTTAATTCCCTGGCTGGAGCAAGAACGTCAAAAACGCCCAAATTGGCAGCTAGATGGGCTAATTCCCCCAGATACAATGTGGGTTAAACCTGGTAGAGCTTGGTATGGTGGAGATGATTCAGTCAAAGCTGCCGATGCTTACCTGGCACTTTACCACGACCAAGGCTTAATTCCGGTGAAGTTAATGGCATTTGACCGAGCAGTTAATACTACCATTGGTCTTCCTTTTATTCGTACTTCTCCGGATCACGGTACAGCATTTGATATTGCGGGTAAGGGAATAGCTGATGCTACTAGTATGAAAGCAGCGATCGAGTTAGCAGCAGAGTTGGCAAGTGTGAAACTGGGAAAGTATTAGCAAGTGCAGATTTGATTAGCTATTTAAGTATCTAGATATCCGAGTCTCTGCATAGATAAAGCGCTCACACTGGCTAGCCTTCATCGTTCCTCAGAGCGACGTATCGTATATTGCACTCTGCCCTGTTTACTCCCCCAACTTAGTACTCAGTATTCAACCTTTAGCAAGATGGTAAAAAATTTACACAAAACTTAATACATATATTTTTAATTAAGCAACTCTACCATTAGACATAAATCTATCAGCTTCACTCCCAGGAAAGAGAAATTTCAGGAGTTTAGTTGGGTACATTTTTGTCAGTCAATATAATTCTGCAAAAGTGGTTGGCGAATAGAGGTCAAAACACGATAGAAAAATAGCGCCTCTTTGATTTTGTTGACATTCTAAGGCTTTTGCAAGCTGTTAATTCAATGAGCGAGGAATATTCATGGATAACATCAAAGATAACAAATTAGTAGAAAATATTATTCCCTCACAACCACCTATCGAGCAACAATCTGATGCGCACGTACTGAAGTCTCGCCTAGAATGGGGCGAGCCTGCTTTTACGATTCTTGATGTGCGCGATCGCAATACATATAACGAAGGTCATATCATGGGCGCAATGGCGATGCCATTAGATCAATTGGTAGAGCGAGCTACACCATCTTTAGCAAAAAGTCGTGACATCTACGTTTACGGTGCTACTGATGAAGAGACTGCCCAAGCCGCACAACAATTGAGAAGCGCTGGTTTTGAACACGTATCTGAACTCAGAGGCGGTTTACCAGCATGGAAGGCAATTGGTGGCCCTACTGAAGGTATTATCGAATCACAAACTCCTCCCGGTGCTGGCGACTATAATGTTGTTTCTAGAGTTAAAGAACACATAGAAACCCAACAAAAAGACGTATAGATTTTTAGTCATTGGTCATTAGTCATTAGTCATTAGTAAAAAACATTCGTACTATAGACTATTGACTATTGACTTTTTTATTCAGTGTTCAAACAAATCCTTGAATTGTAATAAATCCAAGGAAACTATAGTTGGCAAACACCGAAAGCATTCTTGAGCTAATTCCCAGCGCTCTTCTCGCTTGAGCATTTTTATCAATTTTTCTCGTACTTTTAGTAGGTAGCGTACATCGTTAGCAGCATAACTTAGTTGGGCTTCGGTTAGGTTAGCTGCGTTTCCCCAGTCAGAACTTTGAGCGCTTTTGTCCAATTCTACTTGTTCTAACTCTAGTACCACGTCTTTAAGTCCGTGGCGTTGAGTGTAGGTACGTGCTAATTTACTAGCAATCTTGCTACAAAATACGGGATTGACTTGAATCCCAAGATGATAGCGTAAAGCAGCAAGGTCGAAACGTGCAAAGTGAAATACTTTTAGGACATTTGCTGCTTCTAATAGCTTTTTTAAATTTGGAGCTTCTGTTTGTCCTCTAGTAATACGGATAGCAGTTACTTGCCCTTCACCGTTACACAGTTGTACTAAACACAAGCGATCGCGCTGCGGTATTAATCCCATTGTCTCTGTATCGACAGCGATCGCATCAGCTTCTAAATACTCGGATAGGGTAGCTTCGCTAAGATCGCGATCGTAAACCTGAAAATTTTGTAATTCCATGAATTGCTACAAAATAAATGCAGTGTTTAGTAGAAAAAGTTCCACAAAACACCTCTTTATTTTGCAAAAAATTTAGTAGTTAAGTCATCAGGCACAAATAAACATAACACGTAATTTTTTAGTGAAGTAGGTTTAATGAAATTTCTGTATTTTGACCTTACAGATACTACATCTAAACCTACCCATAAGTATTTAGCGGTTGGTTGTTTACCACTAACTTCTGTACGGGCGGGTTTGGTTGATTATATGAACGGTTAAAACCGACAATTGATCTTCTAAACCCACCCCTACTACCCACTAACCTCCTGTATGAAAAACACGTTTATTTATGCTGATGAACTTGAGACTATCTGTTGCTCAGGAAAATTTGCGTTAAATAAACTTCCCCTTTGCTATTGACAGCCACACCAATCCCAGTGAGATTGTAATTGCCTTTGATATTGACTAAGTGATCGGGACTGTGGAGCCAGCCATGAATAGCTTCAGCCGCAGGATCGTTATATCCTTGGTTGAAAGCGACATTTTCCGCTGCACTTTTGTAGCGAATGCGCGTAGCACTGACTCGTCGTTCAAATCCCTGATGGCTAAATGGAACTTTACCGTTAGCCATATTTAGACTGTGAATCCTTGCCTGTCTGGTAACGTTTGCACTCAGAGTCAGTTTTGGCAAACCCCTGGCAGCCCGATATCGATTTATACGGGCAAACACTGATTTTTCTAAATCAGCTGTATTAAAAGTTATAGATGATGTGGCCTGACCTGATGAAAGCGACACCGCCTGATGTGCAAACCGTTTCTTGGTAGAAGTGTGACCTGGTGCATAGGTGGTTGTGAATCCACTGGCAAGGACAAGCATACTTAAAGCTATGCCAAAAGCAGATTGTCGAATCATGGACAATTACGTAAATATATTTGGGCTGGAAGATGCGCACCTAGATACTTATTTCTTGATATACCCGTATATTTTCAGTATTCAAGAGATTTGCAAATTTTTCTCTATCCCGATTTTGGCGTTAATAACTGGTAATTACAATCCTCTCTCTGTAAAGTAATTCCAAATAAAAAATGAAATATTCAAGAAGTTTAAAATATACGGTATTTTGTTTAGGTAGCGTTACTTAGTAGATTTTACTTAGATTAATACATATCAGCCTCATTCCAAAGGAATAAAAATTAAATAACTCTTAAATCGTCTCAAAGCTTACTCTAGTTATTTTCTAAAGTTGATATCTTCCTGCAAGTGTGAAAGCTTTGGAGAGCAAAATTCAACTTACCAAGTGAGATTGATGAGCCGAATTAATGGATTTATTGGACGTCGTCATTTGTTTAACCTCGCAGGAATGGGAAGTCTTGGTATTGTGGCTAGTATGGCTGGTTGCAGCGTGTCAGGGAATGCCAAGAATGCGATCGCTTCTCAAGCTGCCCTAGCCGATGCTGTAGTCACCAAACGCAAACCAGTCAGTCCAGATGAAGCTCTAAAACTATTGCTGCAAGGAAATCAGCGATTTGTTCAGCAAAAGCGTAAATATCCCGACCAATCTCTAGAACGGATACGATTAGTTGCTCAAGCTCAATATCCTTTTGCTGCCATACTTGGTTGTGCAGATTCCAGAGTTCCTGCCGAAATAGTTTTTGATCGAGGGCTTGGAGATTTATTTGTCGTGCGAATAGCTGGAAATGTAGCCTCTGAGTCAGCAATTGGCAGTTTAGAATACGCTACAAATGTTTTGGGTTCTCAGGTAATCGTGGTTTTAGGTCATAAAAGATGTGGTGCAGTAGCTACCGCCCTTCAAGACCAGCCAATTTCTGGCAGAATGGGCTTGATTGTTGAGAATATTAAACCAGCTGTAGAGAAAATAAAATCTACTACAGACAATTTACAGGTTGATGCGGTAGTAGCGAATATCAAATATCAAGCTCAAAGACTACAGGATAATTCAACTATATTGGCTAAACTTATTCGTCAAAATAAACTAAAAATTGTTAGTGCCCTTTATGACTTGGATACTGGCGCAGTGTCGATTATAAAGACGTAATTTATGCATTTTGATGTTGAATAATGTTGTAATTTATTAGTTGTTAATTTTTGATTATTAATAACCAAAAATTAACTGCTATTTTTTACAATTGGATAGTGCTTGGCTATTAAAATATTCATACTACTAGTAATAAATAATACAAGACTTGCTTATTAAAGAAGGGGTATCAGGAAGAAGAGGACACGGGGAGGAAGAGATGGGCAAGAGGGGGAAGATGGAGAAGAATTTACTCTTACACTTCCTCCTCTTCAAGCGTCCCTAGCCCCTAGTCCCCACTCTCCAATCAGAGTGTATGGTGGTGGACTGATAAAACGAGACCTGTGAATGATATAACTAGCTATTAGCTATTAGCCATTAGCTGTTAGCGGCATGATTAAACTTAGAGAAGAAGACTGGCAAATTATCCGCAGCCACGCTGAGAAAACCTACCCAGAAGAGTGCTGCGGTATTATCTTTGGCGATCGCAACAATTGTGGCAAAACTGTGGTAGAAGTTATGCCCACAGAAAACGTTTGGGGGACAGAAGCAGCGGCAGATTTCCTAGATGAAGAAATAGTTCACGGAAGGAGGCAAAGGTACGCGATCGCACCTCAAGTCATGTTACAAGCACAAAAGCAAGCACGGGTACACTCTCTCGATATAATTGGTATCTATCACTCCCATACCGACCATCCAGCGATTCCCTCAGAATTTGACCGAGAGTACGCTTGGCAAGAATACTCGTATATCATAGTTTCTGTACAAAAAGGCAAAGCTAGTGAAATGAAAAGTTGGTGTCTGGATGATAACCACCAGTTCCAACAAGAAGAATTAAAAATTAAAAGTTAAAAATGCAAAATTTTTACTAGGATTTCCCACTGACTCTCAATTTTCGATAGTATAAAAAGTCCGCGCTTCCTCATCAAACTACCATGCTAAATCCAAATCTGGACGAAATCCAGTTAACAAAAGATGATTACGAACGCTACTCCCGCCACCTGATTTTGCCAGAAGTCGGCGTGGAAGGGCAAAAGCGCCTCAAAGCCGCCAGTGTATTGTGTATCGGTACGGGTGGACTCGGTTCGCCGTTACTTTTGTATTTAGCGGCGGCGGGTATCGGACGCATCGGTATTGTTGATTTCGATATTGTCGATGCTTCCAATCTGCAACGCCAAGTGATTCACGGTACTTCTTGGGTAGGAAAGCCCAAGATTGAATCAGCAAAAAATCGCATTTTGGAGATTAACCCCTATTGTCAGGTTGATCTGTACGAAACTCGCCTTTCCTCTGAAAACGCCCTTGATATTATCAGACCTTATGATATTGTCGTGGACGGAACCGATAATTTCCCTACCCGGTATCTCGTTAATGATGCTTGCGTGTTGTTGAACAAACCCAATGTCTATGGTTCTATTTTCAGATTTGAAGGGCAAGCTACAGTATTTAACTATGAGGGCGGGCCAAATTATCGTGACTTATACCCCGAACCCCCACCACCAGGGATGGTTCCCTCTTGTGCAGAAGGTGGAGTACTAGGTGTTTTGTGCGGTATTATCGGTACAATCCAAGCAACGGAAACGGTAAAAATCATCCTTGGTAAAGGTACAACCTTAAGCGGACGGCTGTTGCTTTACAATGCTCTAGAAATGACGTTCCGCGAATTGAAGTTGCGTCCTAATCCGATCCGCCCGGTGATTGAAAAATTGATAGATTATGAGCAATTTTGCGGTATTCCCCAAGCGAAAGCAGAGGAAGAAAAACAGCAGATGGAAATTCTTGAAATGACAGTACAGGAATTAAAGCAGTTGTTGGACAGCAACGCTGATGATTTCGTACTGTTAGATGTGCGCAATCCGCATGAATATGAAATTGCTAAAATTCCCGGTTCGGTATTGGTGCCATTACCAGATATTGAAAATGGTGAAGGTGTTACCAAAGTCAAGGAAATTCTCAACGGACATCGTTTGGTTGTCCACTGTAAATCGGGGATGCGCTCTGCCAAAGCTTTAGGAATCCTCAAGCAAGCGGGAATTGACGGTACAAATGTCAAGGGTGGAATTCTTGCCTGGAGTAAAGAAATCGACCCGTCAGTACCGCAGTATTAATATAAAAAACCAAAACCAAAAATATTATGCAAGACACGAAGAAATCTTCGTGTTTTTTGCGTTAGCGGGTTGTTTGCTAAGGTAGTAGCGCTATCTGAACAGAAGTTGACTGCCAATATCATAGACTTCTTGCAGCGATCGCGATCTAGTTTAATTACAACCACGGATGGACACAGATGAACACAGATTTTATCTGGGTTTATCGGTGTCCATCTGTGGTCGATTTGTTTGAAAATAGAATGAGTGCAAAAGGTTTAATGCACTATTTTAGCTTTGACACGCCACTAGT
>NZ_AJLN01000064.1 GCF_000317285.1 Chlorogloeopsis fritschii PCC 6912
CAAGCTACTAGAATCTGAAATTGCTCCTCATTAATACGACCTGCTTGGTATAGCGTTTCTGTAATCTCAGAAATTGTCAGCACAGAATGCGCTCGGTAACCATTTTCCCGCAATCTGTCTTTAACTCCTTTTTCATGATCCAAAAACACTACAATGTCTTTTACGTGTAAGCCCACAGACTTAATTTTTTCTGCCCCTTCCATTGCGCTTTTACCGCTGATCAGAATATCATCTACGACCACAATTGTTTCTCCTGGCTGAAAGTTTCCCTCAATCACTCGTCTTGT
This sequence comes from Chlorogloeopsis fritschii PCC 6912, assembly GCF_000317285.1. Taxonomy (GTDB): domain Bacteria; phylum Cyanobacteriota; class Cyanobacteriia; order Cyanobacteriales; family Nostocaceae; genus Chlorogloeopsis; species Chlorogloeopsis fritschii. The sequence continues at coordinate 288 of NZ_AJLN01000064.1, forward strand.
TCCGTGGGCTTTGACTTCTTTGCGCGGAAAAATCATTGGATAATTTAGATGCAGTGCTAGCCCGGTAGCGGTTGGTAAAGAGCCGTAAGGAATACCAGCAATTCTATCAAAGCTAAGACCTTTGAGAATCTCGGCATAAGCATTCAAAATTTTATGGAAGATTTGGGGATTGGAAATGATTTTGCGCAGATCAATGTAATAGGGAAATGTGTCTCCTGAAGCTTGAACAAAGTTACCAAATAGAATGCACCCAATATCGTAGAGTTGCAAAATCAAGTCTAGGTGAGGATGCCCATCTAACGTACAGATATTAGATAACCACAAATCACAGGTGAAACCAGAGAAAGTAATCTGACTTCTAGCTTGATTGACTTCTGCACGCAGAGTTCGGATTGGCTCACTTGGATGTTCACGACTCAACCAATCTTGGGGAACGGGGATAAGTAAACCTTCGCTGTTCGCATTTAGTCCAGCTGTCAAAATTTGATTCAAGTCAGTGCCTTCTTGCCATATACTCCGAGCCATTATCAATCGTTCGGGAGCGATCGCTCGTACTTTTGCTAATACCTCTGGCGCTGTTGTGCCAACCTCCAGCCCCAATTGCTCTGGAGTGCCCCAATTTCTGGCTTCTTTCGCGACTTGTAAATAGAGCGGAGAATCTGATGTCGGATATTTCTGCAATTTACCTGCCGCAGGATTAGAAGTACAACACAACACAAAAACTGCTTTGCCGGGATAAACCAAAAATGGAGCTATATGATCTTGCCCAGCGTAAGGATTAAGGGTAATTGCATCTACCTGCCACTGTTCAAATACTATCCGGGCAAAGAGAGTACTGGTGTTTAGGTCACTATGTTTGGCATCTAAAATAACTGGGATGTGAGATGGAATTGCTGCGAGTGTTTGTTGCAGGAGTTCTATCCCTGGCGCGCCCAACGCTTCATAAAACCCAAGGGTAGGCTTGTAGGCACAGACAAGATCTGCTGTTTGTGCGATCGCAAATTGAAGCCAGTCACGTAAGCCTTGGATGATGTCATCTTCTCGACTGTTATAGTGGGTAGGCATCATCTCTGGATTAGGATCAAGTCCCACAAACAGGAAGCTTTGGTTATGGGCGATCGCTGCCTCTAGTTTGTTAAAGAAGCTCATCGCTACTTTCTCCAGGGATGAATATAGCCTACTGTTTTTTTCAATTCTTTACAGTCTCCTAAATTAGAATTATCTGGGATAAATATGAAGTCTAGGTGCTATTCCCGGATTGACTATAGCGGCTACTTCTTCAGAAGATAATTGACTCAGTTCAGTCTGTAGTTCTGTAACGGTGAAGTTATAGCCACGCTCTTGAGCAATCTTGATGAATGCTTCTGGATCGGCTGCTGCTTTGAGTCTTGCTTTTAATGCTTGATCTTGTTTTACTGCTTTGAAAAGTTGGGCTGCATTTTTCTGCGTCATGACATTCTATCTCCTGTTTTAAATATCAGATTGAAAGGCAGTCATTTAAATCCTGTAGTTACGCCCAAGCCAGCGAAGTTCGCTACTAAATTAAATTCATACACTTCAATCTTGAACTAAAGAGGAGAATTTTTCATTGATTTTGACAAAAAAATATAAGTTCCCACTAGTACTCTGTTTAAAACGAAAAAGCGCCCTCTCTTTCGAGAGAACGCTTTTCAGTTAATACTTAATCAATCAGTCTGAGACTATTATTAACCGTTGATAGCAGGAGCGCTGATTGCAACAGGAGCACTTTCAGCAGATGCTAAGTCGAGAGGGAAGTTGTGAGCATTGCGCTCGTGCATAACTTCCATACCCAAGTTAGCGCGGTTGATGATGTCAGCCCAGGTATTGATGACATGACCTTGGGAATCAATCACTGACTGGTTGAAGTTGAAACCGTTGAGGTTGAACGCCATGGTGCTGATGCCCAGAGCGGTGAACC
>NZ_AJLN01000065.1 GCF_000317285.1 Chlorogloeopsis fritschii PCC 6912
GAGTATCACTTTACATTGCTTTACAAAAATTAATCAAGTAATTTAACTTTTGTAAAGCTAATAAGAGTTATAAGTTTTACTAATTGAAAAACAGGAATTGTAAAAAATGATACTGATTATTAAAAATTTTACATCTTGTACTTCTACCAAGAGCCATTAGACAGCAGCCCCACAACTCTAGTTACCAGCTTCAAACTGTTAACGAGAATTAACTCTGACTCATTATCGCCAGATGCGTGCAAATTGCCTATGAGCGTAACACCAGCGCCGCGATCCGCGATCTCAAACAAAGCTTAAGTTAGTTCAGCAAGCCGTCAGAAATAAAAACCTGCTGAAGATAAGATTCAACAGCAGGGAAAACAGCATTGTAACTTGTAATTTAAATTACCTAAATGGCAACGAACTGGTTAAGCTCATCCTCTGGCTTTTTAAACTTCGCTCCACTCCTGCATTTACAAAAAGCTGGGGGATTTAGAGTCGTTGGTACAAAGGACAAATGACTATTGACTAATGACTAAGAAGTATCTGTTGCCTACAATGCACAATTCAACTCACCAGCTTTTTGTGTAAAACGAATGTTTTCTCGATAGTCTACAGGGCAATCGATTACTGCTGGAACATCTTGAGCGAGGGCTTCTTTGAGGATGGGAACTAAATCGGTAGCAGCTTCTACACGGTAGCCTTTTAAACCCATACTTTCAGCAAACTTGACAAAATCCGGATTGCCAAAATGCACAAAAGATGAGTTGCCTTTACCAAATTGATTTTCTTGTTTCCACTCGATTAAGCCATATCCACCATCATTAAAAATTAAGGTGACAAAGGCAGTACCAACACGCAAAGCAGTTTCTAATTCTTGGCAATTCATCATAAAGCCACCATCGCCAGTTGCAGCTATAACTTTGCGATCGGGATAAACCAGTTTGGCTGCGATCGCACCGGGAATGGCAATACCCATTGCCGCAAAGCCATTAGAAATAATACAAGTATTGGGGCTATAACAATGATAATGACGGGCTATCCACATTTTGTGAGCGCCGACATCAGAAATCACGATATCTTCTGGCCCCATTATTTGCCGTAAGTCGTAGATTATTTTTTGCGGCTTAATGGGAAAACCATCATCATTTGCATATTGTTCGTAATCACCCCGAATATTTGACCGTAAACTAATGGCGTAAGGATTGGGTTTGCCTTGGCGATCTGCTACCTTTAAAATTTCGTAGAGAGAATCAGAAATATCTCCTACTACTTCCACATTAGGAATGTAACTACTATCAATTTCTGCCGGGGTAGCAGCAATGTGAACAATGGGAATTTTCCCATCGGGATTCCATCTTTTTGGAGAAAATTCAATTAGATCGTAGCCAATCGCAATTACTAAATCTGTATTATCAAAACCACAGGTAATAAAATCGCGCTGCTGCAATCCTACTGCCCACAAAGCCAAAGGATGAGTATAGGGAATCACGCCTTTGCCCATGAAAGTATTGGCAACCGGCATATTTAGTTGAGTGGCAAATTGAGTAACAGCATCACTGGCTTGAGCGCGAATCGCACCATTTCCTACTAAAATAATCGGGTTAACAGCTTGGGAAATGATCGCAGCAGCCGATCTAATACTGGCAAAAGAGGCATAAGTCTTTTCGACATTATGCTTGTGCAAAGGTTTGCCTTCTACGGGCATAGCAGCAATATTTTCTGGTAAGTCAATATGAACTGCACCTGGTTTTTCGCTTTGTGCCAGCTTAAATGCTTTGCGTACAACTTCGGGTGTAATACTCGGTCGTACAATTTGTTTATTCCATTTTGTTACCGGAGCAAACATTGCCACCAAATCCAGATATTGATGGGATTCGATATGCATTCGATCTGTGCCTACTTGCCCGGTAACTGCTACTAATGGTGCGCGATCGAGGTTAGCATCTGCTACCCCTGTCATCAAGTTTGTAGCTCCTGGCCCTAAAGTTGAAAGACAGACTCCTGCTTTTCCGGTGAGGCGTCCATAGACATCTGCCATGAAGGCTGCACCTTGTTCGTGGCGGGTGGTAATAAATTGAATGGAAGAGTGTTTTAGTGCTTCTAAAACGTGCAGGTTCTCTTCGCCAGGGAGTCCGAAAACATATTCTACCCCTTCATTTTCTAAACATTGTACTAATAATTCTGCTGTATTCATTTAATAAATTCCTCAGTAGACAACTAGGGACTAGGGACTAGGGGCTAGGGACTGGGAATAGAGAAATCTTAATACCCAATCCCCAATCACCAATCCCCAATCACCAATCCAATCCCCGATCCCCAATCACTTAACCCACACCGTTTTAATATTGACGAATTCATGGATACCGTGGATGCCCAATTCTCTGCCATATCCCGATCGCTTAATGCCGCCAAAGGAAATGCGTGGATCGGATTTAACCATACCGTTGATAAATACGGCGCCTGCTTCGATTTCATCTATTAAACGTTGTTGTTCTTGGGAGTTGGTAGTCCAAGCGCTTGCACCTAAGCCAAAGGGCGTAGCATTTGCTAGTTTAATAGCTTCATCAAGATTGGGTATACGGAATAACAACGCCACCGGGCCAAAAAATTCTTCTTTGGCGATCGCGCTGTCGGGAGAAAGCTCTGTGACTATTGTTGGTGGATAGAAATTACCAGGGCGATCTGCTAAAGCTTCTCCACCGATGAGAATTTTTGCTCCGGATTGAATACAAGTTTGTACTTGTTGATCTAAATCGTGGAGAATACTAGGTGTTGCCAGCGGGCCGATATCGGTGTCTGGTTGCATAGGATCGCCAATTTTCAGCGCTTGGTATTTTTCTAGCAGTAGTTTTTCAAATTGATCTGCGATCGCTTCGTGGACGATGAAGCGTTTCGCTGCAATACAAGATTGCCCGTTATTGAGCATTCGCGCTGTAGTGGCTGTGGCAACTGCTGCTTCTAAGTCAGCGCTTTCTAACACGATAAATGGATCGCTGCCCCCCAATTCTAGAACTGTTTTCTTGATTTGTTTTCCTGCTGCTGCTGCCAAACTTGCGCCTGCTGGTTCACTTCCGGTTAAAGTCGCGGCTTTAATGCGCTCATCAGTAATTAAATCGGCAATTTTATCAGCACCTATTAATAAAGTTTGAAATACGCCTTTGGGGAAACCAGCACCTTGGATAATTTCCTCTATTGCCAAGGCACATTGCGGCACATTGGAGGCGTGTTTGAGCAAACCAACATTTCCTGCCATTAATGCGGGTGCAGCAAAGCGGAATACTTGCCAGAAGGGAAAATTCCAAGGCATAATCGCGAGGATAGCACCTAGTGGCTGGTACTTAATAAAGCTTTTGCTAGCATCGGTTTCTACGTAGACATCACCAAGAAATTGGGCGGCGTGTTCGGCGTAGTAACGACAAACCCAGGCACACTTTTCGACTTCAGCGATCGCGCTTTTGTAAGTCTTGCCCATTTCCAGTGTCATGATCTTGGCAAAGTCTGCCTTTTGTTGCTCCAAAGTTTCAGCAGCTTTTTGCATCCAGCCCGATCTGTGTTGAAAACTGGTTGTGCGGTAATGCTCAAAAGCCTGTTGTGCCAAATCGAGTTTAGCTGCTATTTGTTGATCGTTGTGTGGCTCAAAAGTTTTGAGCAACTCCCCTGTAGCGGGATTAATGGTGGCGATACCCATTGCCTAACCTCCCGTTAGAAAGATAGCTTGCGGTAGCTTAATGGTAATAACACATTCTTGAGGTAAGCTACCACCCAATTCTAGACTTTCAGAACAGGCTTGTTTTTTGGTTGTTAATCTTTCGCAAAATAAATGCAATCAAAGATACAAATAAGTAAGTAAATATATTGATTAGTTATTAGTCATTTGTCATTGGTCATTAGTATAAGGACAAAGGACAAATGACTGTTGACTATTAATGTAACTTAGTCTGATAAACCTTAACTAATCTATTTATACCTTTAAAACGGTAATCTCCCATCTCTTGGAAGTATGAAGGTTGGGAAAGCATTTGATAAGTAGCTTCACTAACAACGCACTCTCCGGGAGGACAAACTGCTTCCATGCGAGCTGCCAAATTGATTGTTGCACCCAAGGCAGTATAATCTACCCTTTGCGAACAACCGACATCTCCAACCACTGCCTTGCCGCTGTTAATCGCAATTCTCAATTGTAGTGGTTCCTGCCAAAAATTACTGGCGTTGAGATATTCAAGACGAGTAAGCATACGCATGGCGACTGCAACAGCGCGATCGGCGTGATCTGGTTGTGGTTCGGGAGCGCCAAAGAATGTCATGATGCAGTCGCCAATATATTTATCTAGAGTGCCACCGTAGGCGAATACCTCTTGCAGCATCTCCTCAAATAAATTATTCAGTAGTTCGGCAATTTGAGTGGCACTGAAGCGTTCAGAAATAGCCGTAAAACCAACAATATCCGCAAATAAAATACTAATTTCACTTTCGCGTGGAGGTAAGCGCCCATCAGGCAATGCTCCGACAGCTATTAACTGCTGCACTACGGCTGGAGAATGGTAGCGTTCTAATCTATGGCGAATTACTTCTTCGCTTTTGAGCTTTTCTGCTAGCAGCCAACGTTGAACGCTAGAAGCCACAATATTTGCCAACGCTGAAAAAAAGCTGAGTTCTTCTTCGCCTTCTTTTGCCCAATGATAAGAAGAAAGATGGGCATCGGCATAAAGTACGCCAACTACTTTATTTTCATCCCACAAAGGCACTGCCATGGCACTGCGGATGCCTTTTACCAAAATACTTTGTTCTCCAGCAAAGCGTTCATCGTACAGGGCATCAGCAATTTGAATGGCAACTTTTTCCTCAAATACCTTTTGACAGATACTGCGGCTAATCCAACTGCCGTCATTTGGTAAAGATTCATGCTGAGTAGTATTTCTAGTGGCGGAATTTAGCAATTCCAGTTTGTCACCACCACTGACATCAATTAATAATGCTAGGCGATCGATACTGGTTAAGTAACGAAAGACTACTTCTTGCACTTGGGAGAAAATTTCTTCTATGGATGCAGCTGCACACAGATTCTTGGCTATATCTACTAAATCTTTGAGGCGGGCAATACTTTTGTCTTTGTTGCTGATATCGCCATTATGGCTGTCAGCTTGTATCCATTGCTCTTGCAGTTGTTTAACGTTGTGAAAAATAGTTCTGTGTTCGCCAGTATCAACCTGCTTGGGCATCACTGTTTCCACAAGTTCTCCCAACAACACCAAAACGTTCACATCTCCCAACCAAATCATATCTCCGTTACGAACCTTTTGCGGAGAAGTGACGACGCGATCGTTTAATTGCGTGCCGTTTTTACTACCCATATCCTCAATAGTCCATTCCCCAGCAGCAGTTTTTACCAAACGAGCGTGCCAACGAGAAACTCCTCCAAAGGGTAAGTATAAATCACATTCTGGTAACCGACCTATGGTAAATACATCTTGGCTAACTGTTACCGTTCTTTCAGTCTTTCCCTCTTGTATGCGTAGTTTGAGTTCAGTCATGGCTGCGATCGATCCGTCGTGAAAGCTGGAGAAGCAAACGTCTCTGACACATAAGGATATGCCAAGATTTGACACTTATTCTTTATGGCATTCGGTAGGGCATTCCGACAACTCTAAATTAAAAATATCAGCCTTGATTTTACTGACGCGATCGCTCAATTTACCGCCAACAAGCAGCGCAAATTTCGGATGACTGTCCTCTTTTGCAGCAAATAACATTTTTTTAACAGCATATTAACTATCTAAATCACAACGAACGCTATTTTAACAGCTTACGCAATAGCAGGTATAAAATTTTTCAAAAATCTTTCGATCTCGGTGCGAGTGTCTAATTTCGGATATCTTTTCTAAAAAGCTATGTACGGCTTTAGTCTCGAATCGTCAAACAGCTATTATCACAGAAGGTTTCATTACTCCATCTGCATCGTGTTGTCTGAATGTATTGGAAATACTACATTCCCCATTGTTGGGAGAAAGAGCGGCAGGCTTGGGAAGATGTATATCTCTTACCTGCAAATCATATAGGCTAAGTTGGCGAAGCGTTGTGGTTGACAGTTGATGCTTGAGGAAATGCTGATAATCCTGAGCATGGCTCTGAGCGAGCAGAGTTTCAGTCTGATATGCTTGAGAAACTTAGCAATAACGACTACTACGTTGATGTTTCATATGTGGTCGTCAAAACCGAAGATTTTTCAAAAACAGAACTTTTAGATTAGGTGCGGATTTGGTTACATGAACAGGGCTTTACCGTCTCAAGTTTAATAGAAGCTTCAGAGGAAGAGTTTGGTAGCAAAGCGACGCCTATAAATCTGATGGCTGAATTAAGAGGATTACATCACGATAGCAAAGATTAATACTACATACCCATGCAATAATTAACAATTCAGTATATTAAACTACTTTATTAACACTGTAATAAAAATCTTTATTTACTTTCTTTACAATAAATTTACAAATTATTTACATTTTCTAAACCCCAATCATTACTTAATGAAAAATACTTAAAAAATGTGTGTTTTTACTTATTTAGTCACTAGTAATGTTTAATACAATAGCTTGAGTTGAGACAAATAATAGAAATATGAATATATAAAGCAAGCAGATATGATGAAAAGAAACCAGAATTCTCAAATAAAAAATTCTTCAGTATTTTTAAGGGATTGGACACTTTTTGCTATCAGTATACTAGTGATATTGGTAGCTACACTTTATCCATTTGATTTTACATTTCCAGAAAATTTTTCTATCAAATACTTAACTTATAGCTTTCATAACCATAGTTCTTTAAAAGACAAAGTAGAAAATGTTTTATTATTTATGCCTTTAGGATTTTTCTGCACCAGCTTATTGCAGAAAAAAAGAACGAAGTTACTAGTTGAAATCTTAATAGTTATATTTTTGAGTGCGCTATTATCAACGGCAGTTGAGATTCTGCAAGCTTTTTTACCAATCAGAACATCTACTCCTGATGACGTTATTAATAATACTATCGGTGGTTTTGCTGGTTGGTTATTTTTTAATTGGTTTATTTCTAGAAGATTTGCAAACAGATTAGTAAGAATAGAGAACAGCGCAAGTAATCAAGTTTTCAAAAAAGTACCAGTATTTTTGATTGGTTATATATTATTAAATCTTCTCACTATCTCTTTTTGGCAAAGCACAACATATTTAAGTAATTGGAATCCAACCTATCCATTATTAATTGGTAATGAGCTAACAGGAAATAGAGCTTGGAAAGGTTATGTATCTGAAGTTATTATTGCTGATAGAGCTATTGACACTGCTGAGGTTAATCGGGCATTAACTAATAGAAATTATTTTAATGATATTAAAGATTCTCTTGTAGCTGATTACCAATTAGATAATACATCTGACTATAAAGACCAAAGTGGAAATACACCAAAGTTGGTGTGGCGCGGTCAACCTTCAGAAACTAAGGAAGGGAAGGGAGTTTTTATAAGTTCTAATAATTGGTTGAAATCAGCAACTCCTGTTTACCAATTGAATAAAAGAATATCTAAAACTTCTGAATTTACGATAAGTACTACTATAGCCACCACTGATCTAAATCAAACTGGGCCTGCTCGTATTATCTCAATTTCCGATGATCCTGTGCGCCGAAACTTTACCTTAGGACAGGAAGGAACAACTTTAAATATAAGAGTGAGAACACCAGCTAGTGGCACAAATGGAAGTGATATACAAATGAATATTCCTGATGTTTTTGTAGACAATAAGCTACATCATATCCTCATCACTTATTCACAAGCTAATCTCCAAGTATATATAGATAACTTAGAAAATTCTTATTCACTTAATTTTCTACAATTTATGCCCATACAATACAAATTATTTTATTACTTCCTAACTTTTATACCTTTAGGAATTTATTTGACGCTCCTCACTCTTTTAGTCAAGAAAAGGCAAATTATTCATCGCTGGTTGATTGTGTTTGGTATCTTATTACCTTCTCTAATGCTGGAAGCTAGTTTGGTAAGTGATAACGGTAAGGACGTTAGCTTGAGAAATATCCTATTAGGTATATTATTTATGGCGGTTACTGTGTTGATTTTGAGAATAAGAGCCGCAGTATTAGTGAAAAAGTTAGCCTGAGATTGTGTGATCAATTCAGGCTTTAGCAAAATCTATTAGTTTACTGTGGTGGTAACTCCAAAGGTATTGTGCCTAACAATCCTTTACGAAAATCTGTCAATAGTTGGCTTGCTGTTCGTTCTAAATCACCTTGGTTGCGAAGTTCTGCTAAAGCGTGTAAGTATGACTCACCTGTATAGGATGTAGAGTCAAGTTCGTAGCGCGATCGCAACGGGCAATCTGGTAAAACATCACCTGCTGTAGCGTACAAATGATTCAGTATATCTACAAATGCTGCTGCTACCAGTTGTTTGTCGTAAGCTGCTTCGCCAATATCGTCACATATAGCTAATTTCAATGCTGCTTCTTGCTCTTCCAATTTGGCAGGAATCACACCAGGAGCATCAAGCAATTCCAAATCCTGGGAAATTCGCACCCAACGCAATTGACGAGTCACCCCAGGGCGAGCGGCACTTTCCACCACTCGCCGCCCTACCAAACGGTTAATTAAAGCTGACTTGCCGACATTGGGAAAACCAATTACCACAGCGCGAATAGGGCGGGGTAACATTCCGCGACTTTTCCGCCGTTGATTAACTGCCACTCCAGCAGCTTGTGCCGCTTTTGACACAGCTGCTACTCCTTGCCCTTGTTGAGCATTAGTAAAATAAGGCTCTTCACCTTGGTTTTTAAACCAATTAGTCCACAGCTGCCGTACTTGCGGAGAAACCATATCTAGGCGATTTAACACCAACACCCGTGCTTTACTCCCCACCCACTCAGGTACTTGGGGATGACGTGTAGATAGGGGAATGCGGGCATCTCTGACTTCTAATACCACATCTACTGATTTGAGCTGTTCTTTGAGGTTCTTTTCAGCTTTAGCAATATGGCCAGGATACCACTGTATGATATTTAGTTTATAGTTTTGATTTATACCCATTTCAATTCTTAGATTGATGTAGAATCAAACGATTACCATCGGGATCGTAAGCATAAATTTCCTTGCCATGGGAAGCGACGATAATTTCTCCTGGTGGGGGATATCCTAATAAACTTAGGTGAGCGATCGCATTTTCCAAGTCACTCACCTCTAAACATAAACTCATCTTACTTCTAACTGAGTTCTCAAATTCAGAAGAGTTGGTTTGTTTCGGTTTAAAAATTCCTAGTTTTAAACCAGGAAGTTGAAATTCAGCATAGACATTTGGAATCAGGGTTGCTGGCTCAAAACCCAGCAATTTTGTATAGAACACAACTAAATTTTCAATATTAACCGATGCCAGGGTGACGATCGCGTCGGTACATTGGAAAAGCATATATAGGGGATAGGGGATAGGGGAAAGAAAAGAAGCAAAGGGGAAGGGGCAAGCAAGGTGCAGGGGGAAAAACTATCTCCCTTGCTCCCCTGTCTCTTCTGTTCCCTGTAACCTGTAACCTGTTACCTACTTAAAGGCTGTTGAGATTGGTTTGTGTTGTAGATCCCGCTCTGGATCGCCCAACTCCCGCAAATTTGCGGCAAACTCTAGCAAAATACCATCAGGATCGAAGAAATAAATAGAGGAAATGAATGTGCTTTCGTCTGGTTCGGGAACAAAGCCAGAGGGAACATCGGCATGGTGTAAAACAGGTGTGACTTGCACGCCTTTAGCCACAAGTTTTTCTTGATATTCTTGAAGTTTTTCCGATGGAATATTGAATGCTAAATGGTTCATAGAGGCATGGGCTGTAGCTGCATTACCAGTCTGAAAAATATCACGAGCAGGCGATGCAATACCTGGTGCTGCTTCTGGTGCTTGTGGAAACCAGAAAAAAGCTAAAGCATCACCGTTACCAATATCAAAAAAGAAGTGCTGTCCACCATCTGGTAAGGCGATGGTTTTGATTAAATTCAGCCCAAGAATGTTGGTGTAAAAGTCTACAGTGCGTGCCATATCTTTACATACCAACGCAATATGGTTTATTCCCCTGATTTGAAAGTCTTTCATATCAAAAACTTGTTTACTCAATACAAGGCAGATGGCAGATGGCAGAAGGGAAAATGCTTATTTCATATTTTGTACCAGCTTTTCATCCCGCCAAGAAATAAATTTCTTGGCTAATAGCTAAATTAACGCCCTCAGGCTAGAAGCCTGGGGCTAAACAAACAAAGCCTGCCTCCGCAGGCTAATAATATGCATCTTCATATTGAAATGGTATTAGTGATTCTCTCTAATCCAGAGTACACGTTAAATCTTTCTCCCCGCAAAAATCCTATTAAGGTAATTCCGAATTCTTCAGCTACAGACACCGCTAAACTACTGGGAGCAGAAACAGCGCACACAATTGGCACTCCAGCAACGGCACACTTTTGGACAATTTCAAAACTAGAGCGTCCGCTAACCATGACAATGCGATCGCCTAACGGCAATTCCTCGGACAATAGAGCCGTACCTATTAGTTTATCAAGGGCGTTGTGACGTCCGACATCCTCCCGCAGCATCAACAATTCTCCTTGGGAGTCAAACAGAGCCGCAGCGTGCAAACCTCCTGTAGCATTAAATACACCTTGAGCCGCCCGCAGCTTATCGGGTAGGCTGTAGATAATTTCTGGCGTCACCTTTGGTTCTGGGGGAATGAGCGCACAACCCCGCATACGTAATGCCTCTAAGCTTGCCTTACCACAAATCCCACAGGCACTAGTAGTGTAAAAATGACGTTCTAAAGGCTGTAAGTCTAGTTCTAAATCTGCTTGGAGTTCTACATTGACAATGTTATATAGTTGCTCACCATCTATTTCCGGATCTACGCAGTAGCTTAAGCGTTGAATATCTTGCCGAGAGCTAATTACACCTTCTGTATAAAGGAAACCAGCAGCAAGTTCAAAATCTGCTCCTGGAGTTCGCATCGTCACAGCTAAGGTACGACGTGGAGATACAAGGCGAATTTCTAGGGGTTCCTCTGTAGTGAGATAGTCTCGGCGCGATCGCATTTTGCCATTTTCAAATATCCAAGCTCTAGTTTGAGTTTTACTGCCTACAGGTTTGTTCATGGTTAAAGGAAATCTGATTTCCAAATGTGAACTGCACGTTGTGCCAGATATCTCTGACGTGTGGCGATCGCATCGGGCGTCCACTCTTCAGCTGTAATTCTTCTTGTTAGAGCATAAAAACTCTGCTGATATATTTCTTTTTTAGTCTGATAGTTCTTTTACCCAATGTCGCGATTGAAAGAGGGTTCTAAAAGTGTTAAATTGCCGAGGCGATAAACCATTTCCTCTATTTGAGCATCAGTAAAGATTTGCCGCCAGTCATTTGTTGGTGCTTCAGGCAAGATATGCTCTATTGAAAAACTATCTTCATCAATTTGTATGCCACCAGATGCATCTGCTTCTAATTTACAAAGGATGTACCTAACCAGTTTACGCTTTTGACCTTTTGTAGCGATTGAGAATAGTGAAAAGTCCTGTTGAAATTTGTCGTCTTTGACATAGACTGGTCTAAGCTTATTAAAAACCTGTCTTGGATTAGTTATGTTTCTATTTACAATCTCGGTTGCAACTTCATTATAAAATGATTCTAGTTCATTAGGATTTAAGCTGCTAACAATAATATAGCGGAAAGAAATCGTGATTAAAAGTTTGAGCAAGCGAGTAAAATCTTCAGTAGAAAACTTTTGATAAGCAGCAAATAGAGTTGGATAAACCTGCTTGACTCTAAATAGATTCAACTCTCTAATGTATGGTTGATTCTGTGGGGTATCACGCCAGAATTCATCATTTGGATTACCAAGCGCCACAAATAGGCCACTAAAATTTTCAAGTTGGTTAAGTAAGTCAAAAGCTTGTATAGTATCTTTAACATATTCTCGAACTATTTTAAATAAGCGCTCTCGTCGTACTCTTGGATGGTTGAGATTAAGATAATAGCGAAGAAATTCCGGGAACTTCTCCATTTGAACTGTATTTATGATGCGTCTCCATTGACGTTGTGCTTCCTGTAAATCGTCTGGCCCTTGAAAAAGCGAAAATAGATAATTCTTCAATAGATCGGTGGAAGTTAGCTCTAATCCTCTGGCATTTAATGTCTCGAAGACAGTATAAGCATTGAGTTCGTCTTCAACAGTAATTTGGATGAAAAGTAACCTTTGAGCAACAGTATCTGTAAGGAATGTAGCAAGCTTTTCGCCATCTTGAATAACTTCAGGTAATTCTTCTAATTGTCTGGAGAAGTATTCAAAAGCTTGCCAAAGTAGTTGATTGGATTTCGATAGAGAACGAATATTTAATGGTTTTCTAAGATTGACTAAATTACTTTGATAAAAATCATTGTTATTTTCATTCAGAATAAGTTTACTAGAATAACGAAGAGAACGTGGATCTCTATCCCCTAAATAAGTACGCTTTAGTATTTCTTGTCGCTCTTTGTTTGCTTCGGGTTCAACATTCTGCTCTACAAGTTGGTGGATTTTTTCAATCACAGCAACAGCAATAATACTGAGAGTAGCCAATCGCTGCTGACCGTCAATGATTGTAAACTCTTTATCAGTAGTACTAAAGCTTTGCAGAACAATTGCTCCCATATAGTGGCTAACACTAATGTGATTATGCAACATTAAAATATCTTGCCAGAGATCCTCCCAATTCTCCTCCGTCCAGGAATAATCGCGTTGGAAAGGTGGTACCCTATAGATTTTTCCATTACCGATCAAGTCACCGAAGCTAGTTGTACGAGTGTCCAGTAGGTTAATGCGAGCCATAGAAGATTAAGCTATTATTTCTTCGATTTTCAGGACAAGTCTATTTCCTCTGAAACTTTTTCTAACCGCACCACAGCATTGTAATCTGGCACGCCTTCGATCGCTTGCTTTTATCTAGCAGTAAATTCCCTCTAAGCCAGTGAATATGCCCTATTTACCAGCAACGTCGAACATTATTGCTGCTGAGATTACTTTGTTGACTTAACTGTTACTGCTAACTGTAACCCCAATGCATCCAGCAAGGCACTCAGACAATAAAATTCTATTTCTTCTTTCTCTAATAACATCTGTTCAAGTTTGTCATGAAATTGTTTGACTGATGCAGAAAGTTTATCAACTCCACCCTGTGCCTCAATCACATTTTTCAGCGCCTTACCTAGCATTTTCGGATCACCTTCTTCTAAGACAATTTCAATGTAAGCTGCTGCTTCCAATGGATCTTTAAGGTCTTCAATCAGTTTTGTGTGATAGCTTGTACTTCTAGGCATCGTCTGAAACTTTTTCCAACCGCACCACAGCATTGTAATCTGGCACACCTTCACGCGATCGCTTGCTTTTATCTAGCAACACATTACCTTCAGGCCAGTGAATCTGCAAGTTACCAGGCTGGATCGGTGCAATATAAACTTGTCCGCGATACTCTCCCAACTCATTTTTGAGAATGACTGCATCGCCATTTTTTAATCCCAGCTTGGCGGCATCAGAAGCATTCATTAAAACTGCTTCACGCATTGCTCCGGTAATAGCATCCTTGCGTTCTTGCACCATGCTGTTAAACTGCTTACCCCGGCGTGTTGCCACTAAAAAACAGCTTGCTGGTAGTTCAATTTGCGGTGGAGACAATACGGCAAAGTGGGCTTTTGCATCCGGTGTGGGGAATTTCCAACCAAAGCAGAGATGGGAACCCCCATACTGAAATTGATCGCCTGCTGACTGCAAGTGTTGAATGCCTGCGTATTGAGGAACTATTTGGGCAATTTCTTGACGGATAGCTGCTGTATTCTCAAAATATAGAGACGCGGCATACCGTGTCTCTACAACGCGCCTTGCTATTTCCATAAACACTTGCCATTCCGGGCGTGCTTCCCCGATTCTGGCACCGGGAATTTCTGGGCTATAAATTACTCGGCGTTCGGTACTCGTCTCTGTAACTCCGCCGGGAATTTCGTAGCGAGTTGTGGCGGGTAACAGCACGACTGTATCACTTGGCTCTACTAACATTTGGCTGGAAAGGACAATATCTATATGTACTCGCAAAGGTACGCGCTCAAGGGCTGTTTCCACGTAGTCTGGTTCTGGCAGTACTTCCAAGAAATTGCCCCCGACTGAAAACAATACATCTAACTGCCTGTTGTACGCAGCATCAATCATTTCTGGAGCAATTAAACCTTTACTTGCAGGCACCTCAAATCCCCACTGTTGGCTCAACTCGGCAGCATTTTCCGGGGTGATGGGCTTGCCACCAGGAAACACTGTTGCGTAACATCCCATCTCCGCGCCACCCTGTACCCCAGAATGTCCGCGAATTGGCATTAAACCGCACCCTTCTCGCCCGACAAAACCTTTGGTGAGAGCTAAGTTGATAATGGCGCGAACATTATCTTCGCCGCATTCGTGTTGAGTAATGCCCATACTCCAGACAAACACGGCTTTTTGAGCTTGTCCAACTATTTTGGCAAAGGCGTACATTTCCTCGCGCTTACTTCCCGAAAGCTGCTCTAACTCTTCCCATGATTGAGTTTCTAGTCTGGCTTTTAGTTCTGCAAAACCAGTGGTGTGGCGATGAATAAATGACTCGTCTATCCAGCCGTTAGCAATCATGTGCTTGATTGTGCCATTTAAAAAGGCAATATCACCGCTCATACTGACAAGGAAAAAGTCTTCGGCAAACTTGGTGCCAAATAAAGCACTTTCAGGAATTGAAGGCACCCAATAGCGCTCCATCCCTGGCTCGCGGTAAGTGTTAATAACTACAATCTTTGTACCTGCTTTTTTGGCGTAGTGGAGATATTTGACAGTGACGGGTTGATTGTTGGCGACATTTGAGCCAATGAAGACTAATAAATCAGTACCAATCCAGTCTTGATAAGAACAGGTTGTAGCGCCAACACCAAGAGCTGCTTTGAGTCCAGCGGTACTGGGAGAATGGCAAATACGGGCGGCATTATCAATATTGTTAGTACCCATCGCCCGCACAGCTTTTTGGGTAGCGTAGTAAGTTTCGTTGACAGTGCCGCGACTGGTAATGTAAAAACTAAGACGTTCTGGTGTAGTAGCACGGATGCGAGAGGCTATGATATTTAAAGCTTCATCCCAACTTACTTGCCGAAAACCTTTTTCTCCACGGCGGCGGATCATCGGGTAAGGAAGACGTCCTAAATCTCGTAACTGAGAGCTTTTTTGCTTGTGCAGGTGCTCAACATCTTCTAGCAGTTGGGGATTAAAAGCTGGCATCGTATTCATCCGCAACAGTCGCAATCGCACATTGCACAAATGAATTCCATCTAAAGTCCAATCTTGCATCCCGGTTGTACCTAAAGCGCAACCGTCGCACACTCCTTGATTGAGGATATTCCAGGCATAGGGTAGGCGATCGCGTGAAAGCCAAATAGCGCGAAATACTTCCCAGTAGTTATTGGGATACTGTTCCCCAATCCCAAAAGGCTTCCAGCTTGCCCAGTTTGACGGTGTCCAACGCTTTTTCGGTTTCCGCAACATAACCCTGGATGCAGTGCTAAGTGAATATATATTTAATCTGCCACAAGAAGATAGAAAGCAGGGCATTGCGGTGAGGCAGAAGGACTAAATATTTAATTTTTGAACCTCAGTAGCACGAATTTTAGTAATACTTTGAAGTAAATATTCAGAAATACTAGGGGTAAGTATTGTTTTGAATAACAATTTAATAATTAGCTTTAGAGTTTCTATTTGGAGTAGAATTTTAGGAGCTAGCTGAATTGCTTGACACAATTTTTGTCTAGCTTTTTGGACTCCTTCTTTTCCTGAAATTCTTGTTAAGCAAAGCTTGCTTGAGTAACGATAAACATAAGCAAAGCTTGCTTGCTTAAGTACTTGTAATTCTTTTGGAGCTATCTGGAAAGCTCGTTCCAACACTTTGAATTGACAATCTTCCATAAATTCAATTTGAGATGACATTGAACTAGAAGATTGACGATAAAAAACTTGTGGTTTGGGAACTACAACAAATGACCACTGTGCGGCTAAACGCAGCCAATAATCCCAATCTGCTGCTCCTGATACTGAAGGCTCAAACTCTCCTACAGACTCTATTGCTTGCCTACGAATCAGAGGATTTGAACCGCTAGCGATAAAATTCCATGTTAGTAAATTAGCAAAAACATTTCCTTGAAACAAGATAGGCTGGCCTGTATTGCAATACTCATTTTTCTCATCCATGAAATAACTCCAGCTATAAGCAACTCCTGCTTCTGGATGTTTCTGCAAAGCTTCTAACTGAAGTTCTAGCTTATCAGTTGTCCATAAATCATCGGCATCAAGAAAGGTAATAAAATCACCTTTTGCATGATAGATGCCACGGTTTCGGGCGACTGATAAACCTCCATTTTTATAGGAAAATACTTTGAGGCGGCTGTCTTTGATCTCATTTAGTAGCTTCAGGGTTCTATCTCTTGAACCATCATTGATAACAATTAACTCAAAATCAGAAAAAGTTTGTTTCTGAACAGAGGCGATTGTATCAAGGATTGTGCTCTCGGCGTTATAAGCAGGAATAATTACAGATATGGTTGGCATATATTTACACAAGTTTCAAGAGAGGGTTGGAAGAGTTAGCTATAGATAGGAATAACAGATGGGTACAAATTTGGCCACCATAAATAAGTAGAATTAGTCTGGAATAATTTAACACAGCGAGCAGTTATACAATCATCTGCCTGATGGAATAAGTAATATATGACAAATTAGCTAATGAATGGTTTCATATTGTGCTTTTTAAGATGAATAGCATTAGAAGCTCCGCAGAGCGCATCCTACACCCCGCAGAGCTTTTCTTGCCTGTGCTAACAGTTCTGTGGGCGTAATAAGGGCGAACACGCACAAGTTCGCCGTAGGATTGGTACATCAATCACGCCGTACAGGGGTATAAAGCTTTTCAAGCTCAGGATTAATTGGGATTTTCTCAAAATGCTGATTGTCCCGATTTAGTTACAATATCCCAATTGACTTTTAGATAGCTCCAACAGACATAGACAAAATGCTCTCTTAACTGTTGATGGGCTTTTGGCAGTGCGTGGAAAGGAATTGATGGGTATAAATGGTGTTCTGCATGAAATGGCATATTCCACATTAAAAATCGTACAGGCCAAAGTGTGAGTGTGGTACGCGTATTTGTAAGTAGATTAGCGTCAAGAGTGCAACCTGTATGTTCAGCCAGCAGAATAAATCGGAGAATTGGTTGTCCTACAACCAGTGGTAGCAGCCAATAGAGCAAAAACCAAGGTTGATTAACTGTAATTGAAATAGCGATCGCTGCTGCATAAACGGCTAATTGCCAGCGAGTCGAGTGAATAACTTCTTTTTGTGCTTTGTCTGGTATAAACGGACAATCGTTGAGTTGTCCTAGTGCAGCGCGAAAATGCCCGCGTATCTTTCCCAGCCACCAAGGTAAACCGCTAATTATTAATAAGTATTTACCCAGGTTGCTCGGCTTCATATCGGTTAGTTCCGGATCTTTGTCAGGAACACGGGTGTAAAGGTGGTGCCACTTGTGGTAATGACGGTAAAAGGTGCTGTTATAAAACGAGAGAACACCTGCACACCAAGCAACAGCATCATTCAAATGATTGTTAGCAAAAGGAGTTCTGTGAACACCTTCGTGCATAGGTGCAAACATAGAAGCCAAACTAAAACCGTAGACTATCAGTGCTGGTATTGCTAACGCCCAGTTGCCAAAGTTAGTCGCCCACAGGTAACCACTACATCCCGCGATCGCTAAATGCCCAGCCAGATGAACTAGCCCTTTACTGTTAGAGCGATCGCTTAAAATATTTAATTCTTTTGCACTCAGAATCTGACGGCCATTGTGCTGCTTATTAGCTTTGTTCTCTAATAATTCAGGTTGAGGAATTCCATCATTAAACATATATTAAACTCCACATCATTAATATAGATGGGTGTAATTAAATGTAAAATCCAACAAATTTTTTCAGATCGACTTGAACTTAATCTCTGATTGCGAGTACCTGTACAACCAGTCTTTTTAAAAGGTGAAATGACAACAACGGGAAGAGTGTTAGGATAAGTAGCCTGTACTTCCAAGTATTGTCTTTCAGATACTCCGTAGAATTTAAAACATCATTAAATTAACTGGATAGGTATAAAAATTATAGAGGGATGTTGTTGAAGATTTAGTTATTAATAACACAAATAGCTTAATTAAATATGCTGAAGTAATGACAACGCGATCGCTCTACTGATATCTTGCACCTTTCTCAATAACCGTAGGGTGGGCATTGCCCATAACGTCAAAATAAGGTTTTGAGCCAAATCTAAGCAATGCCCACCTTACAAAAATCGCAATTAAAAAACTGGTGCAAGATGTGAATCTAGTATTAATCCCATTGTCCATAGAAGCGCCGGAGATAATTTGCTACAATCTCAGCATTGTTAGCTGTTTGTAGCAATTTTTGCTTATCCTGCTTGGCTAATTCCTCGCGTAGTGCTGCAATCAGCATATTTTCAGCTAACGTTTTACTCTTACCATCCCACACCACCCACTTTCCGTTCACCATCACGTGTTTGACATGATGACGAGTAGCTTGTCGTAAAAGTATCTCAACTGTGGGTGTCATCTCCCCATACAACTCAGGTATAGCAGCATCCTGCACTGCTGACCAGTCAATTAAAACTAAATCTGCCAAATGATTAGGTACTAATTTACCAAGAGGTACGTTTTTACCCAGGGTTAT
The DNA here is from genome assembly GCF_000317285.1 of Chlorogloeopsis fritschii PCC 6912. Taxonomy (GTDB): domain Bacteria; phylum Cyanobacteriota; class Cyanobacteriia; order Cyanobacteriales; family Nostocaceae; genus Chlorogloeopsis; species Chlorogloeopsis fritschii. The sequence goes on from NZ_AJLN01000065.1 coordinate 18,791, forward strand.
TTTTGCTCCCCCCGTTGTTCCCATCTGCCAAATAGTTGGAGCAGTTACTGTCAAAGCATTAGCTCCCGGTTGATTGCTCAAAGTTAAAGCCAGTCGCATCTCCCGTAAATAATCTTGATCGTTATCTAAACTATGCCCATCTAAACCAATACCCAGTACTACTCCAGCATTTACCATTTTGGCGATCGGTGCCATGCCACTACGTAAACGCAAATTGCTGCTGGGATTGTGGGCAATACCTACTTTTCGTTCTGCCAACAAGGATAAATCATCTTCATCTACCCATACCATGTGAGCGCAGGTAAGCCATTCTCCCAAGGCTCCAATTTCATCTAAATGCTGTACAAAGCTCTTACCCCATTGACGATAAGCATATTGGCGTTGATAGCTCGTTTCTAGTAGATGCATTTGTAACCTTGTCTGGTATCTACGAGCAAAATCTACAGCCTCTAAAATTAATTCATCACTGCACCATTGCCCGCCAGCAGGACTAACTTGAATGTGACACATAAACTGTTCAGTATCATGATAAGTCTTAACTAAATCAGTACACAAACCAAAATAATCTTGCCGAGCTAATGGTACTGGTGCCATAAATTGCTTTGCTAATGGTTTTTTGTCAGCTGGTAAAGTAGCAAGAAATTGCTTGGCATCGCCGTAGACTAATGGATTTTGATCTACTATGGGTGGGTGGAAAGCGGCTCGAATACCTGCATCACGGTAACCTTTGAGGGTAGCAATGGCTTCGGCTTCCATATTTTGCCACGAACGGGGATTGTGACTATGTGCAACTGTCCCAACTCCAGAGCGCAGTAAGCGTAACCCGTCATATGCTGCTGCTAAGTAAGGATCGATGATTGGCAAAGATGATAGTTTCAAGAGCCAAATTTCTAATAAATCATCGGTGACACCCAAAGAAAGTGTATTCAAAGCGCGCCCGTGATCGTGGCTATTAACAAAAGTAGGTGCAAGCAAAAACTTTTCACTGCCAACTATTTGAGCATTGGGATAGCGGGCGTGTAACTCATGATATTTACCAGTAGCAATAATGCGATTATCTTCTACGCACACACCGAAGTGAGATTGTGGTGTAGCAGATTCGTCAACAAAAACTATACCAGCCCAGATTAATGTAACCACAGAGGCATCAAAATTTGAGTATTAAAAGCGACTACTTAAGTTAAAACCAAATTATCCCGGTGAATCACAGTTTCCGCACCTTCATATCCTAAAATTGTGGGAATTTCACTTGAACGACGCCCACAAATCTTTTGCAGTTCTGTACTGTTATAATTCACAAGTCCTCTAGCAACTTCTTTCCCACTTTTATCGCACAATTGCACGGCGTCTTGGCTATCAAATTCCCCTTCGACGGCGGTAATGCCAGCAGCTAACAAAGACTTGCCTGCTCGTGAAATTGCTATCACTGCTCCCTCATCTAAATACAATCTCCCTGAAGGAACTACACCGTATGCTATCCAGCGTTTACGGGCGGAAGTTGGCTCTGGTTGCGCTTCAAAGTGAGTACCAATCGATTCTCCTTGTAAAATTTGCTTTATATTACTGGGGTGTCTACCTTCGGTAATTACGGTACGTACACCAGCAGCAGTGGCGATGCGAGCAGCAGAAATTTTTGTCACCATGCCACCAGTACCCCACTGGGAGCCTTGAGCGCCTGTTTGTACCTGTAATTCTTCCAATTCTTTAATATTGCTAACCAAACTAATTGGCTGGGCATCGGGTACAGAACGCGGATCGGCGGAGTAAAGTCGATCTACGTCAGTAAGTAAAAATAGCCAATCTGCATGAACTAGACTGGCAACTAAAGCTGAAAGAGTGTCATTATCCCCAAATTTTAATTCCTCTACCGCTACCGTATCATTCTCGTTCACCACAGGAATTATGCCTAATTCCAGTAATTCCTTAAAGGTGTTGTAGACATTGAGATAGCGACTGCGCTGTACCAAGTCACTCCGCGTCAGCAATACTTGAGCGATCGGTTGTTGCAGGGTAGTAAACAAATCGTCGTATACGCGGATTAACCGCCCTTGCCCAACTGCGGCGACTGCTTGTTTGAGAGCGATCGCTTTCGGCTTTTCTGTTAAACCTAAACGCGCACAACCTACCCCCACCGCACCAGAAGACACCAAAATCACCCGATGCCCTTGTCGCCGTAAATGCGAAAGAGTTTCTGCTAAAGTTGCAATTGTCGAAAGTGCCAGTTGTCCGGTTTCTGGTTGGGTAAGACTGGAAGTTCCGATTTTGACGACGATGGTTTTAGTCATTAGATAGTGGTTAGTAGCTGATCGCTAATAGTTAATGGTAAAAATATTCTTCCACTTCCTGCGTGGCGATCGCTTCTATCCGCGCCCCACTCAACCCGTGCTTGGAAAATTCTTCTTCTGCTGCATCCAAAATCTGCTGTTGCGTCGCCTCTGGATCTCGAACTTGGCGACTACTGTTAGACGAGCGTTTTGTTTTAGCTGAACGAACCACTACTGTATGAGCTTTCAAAGAATGTGCTTTTCTAGCGTAGCGTAAGGTGTAATCCTATTTTGGATTTTAGATTTTGGATTGGATGCGGCGCAATCTTAAGAGTTAGCCGGAAATTGTAGAACCGAGACCAATTAGAATTTAATTGAGCAAACTGAAATTGTTTAATGACGACTTTTTGCTGTGTTTTTATATCAATCGCCAGATAAGTGACTCTACCACCAGCACGGTTATTACCCAATTCTTTTGATATCAGGAAGCCATAATCACTAAAGTCTGGAAAGTTATTTTGTTCTGGGTGAGATGACTCGTTCATGCTTCTGAATTTAACGTTTAAGATATTTTTTATCAAAATTTGATTGGTTCTAGAGACGCGATAAATCGCGTCTCTAAAAAAATAAATTGGTGTTACTAACTAGGCTGTTCTGGATTTATTTCTCTCATCAAATCCATTACCATTTGATGAAATGTTGTATTTTGATGCTTCAAAGCAATTTCCGCAGCTTTTCGTAAATCAGCGATCGCACCTTCACGGTTTCCCAAACGGTGACGAGCCAAACCTCTTCCCCAAAAGGCGTGTTCATCTTCAGCAAACATTTCGCTTGCACCTGTGGCTTCAATTCGCATGGCTTCCTTGAAATCTTCATTTGCTCCTTGCTCATCGCCGACGTTATAACAAGCATTGCCGCGAATGTAGTAAGCAAAAAACCAGTTGGGATTTAAATCTACTACCTTGGTTAAATTCTTAATAGCTTGAGCATTCACCCCCTGCCAAGCTTGAAGAGTAGCTAGGTTGTAATAACTATTAGCGTCTGGTTGCAAACGGCTTAAATGAGTGAAGTCTTGTAATGCTCCTGGATAGTCACCAGTGTAGGCACGAGCTGCACCACGCCCGTAGTAAGCTCGCAAATAATCAGGATTTAACTGAATAGCGTAATTACAATCATCTATCGCCGCTTGATTTTCACCGAGCGCAGCACGAGCTACTCCCCGTTCAGCATAAGCTTGAGCATTGAGAGGATCTATTTGAATAGCTTGGCTCAAATCCTCAATTGCACCTGAGTAATCACTAGTTACAATTCGAGCCATGCCGCGAATCAGATAAGCTGTATCATCTTGTGAATTCAGTTGAATTGCTAAATTGTAGTTATCAATTGCACCTTGGTAGTTGCCGCAAGTATAAAGCAGCGCACCGAAGGCAGAATAGCCGAAAGAAAGAATGGAATTTATCATTTTTTTCCTAATTTTGTGTTACTAAAGCTTGCGTAAAATCGTAGTGTTTTTAAACGCAGAGGTGCGCAGAGAAAGCGCAGTGGTACGCAGAGTTTTCTCTATCTTCTTGCTGCTCTAATTAAACGCTGATGCACTACATATTCAAATTGATAAAGCCCAGCAGCAATAATAATTTGAATGATGATAGTAGCTGTATGCAAATGCACTGTTCTTTGTGTGAACCAACTCAGAATATTGAAAAGTTCGGTTTGTGGTGAAAATAAGGCGATGATACTGTAAGCGATCGTGGTTGCTAGAACGTTCACCAACCAACCATACAATCCTTGCCACCAACTCATCACCCCAGGAAAAACTCCTGGTACTGTTTCTGTTTCTGGAAGTCTGGTTTCGGGAAAGAAGTTATCCATTAGTTTATGCAACCAATGGTGAAGAAATGCCACTACGAAGATGGGAGATAGTGACGCGAACAAACTGAGTAGATACCAAAATTTAGGTGGTAGATGAACCCACCAATTAATTAGCAAGCTAATAATCACCCACAGATAAGCGATCGTGTGCTGCCAAGCAAGCATCAACAATACGAGAGCAACTGCACTTATCCAAGCACGAGGTGCAGGTATCCAACTGGGTGATGGAGGAGATGGAATTCCTCTTGGTGAATTTGTCATAAAAGATTTGATGGTGTATGAAAATTTTTAGTGAAATGTGGAAGAAAGTTTTGCCAGAAAACTGAGATTAAGAAAGCATTGCTACTATCATAATCTCGGCGAAATAGCTCGCCCTCCCAATTACTACTAGAGCTAAAATATAGTTCTATAAAAGAGGAAAATAAAAACAATTTAAAAGTTTATTTTTACTCCTGAAAATCACGTAATTCTAATTTACAATTAGCGACATTGAGAAGCAAGTATGACTTCCCCGATTCTCAATTTACGTCCTGCAATTGAGTTAAAAGATGAACAGTTTTTTCAACTTTGTCAGCATAATCAAGACTTGCACCTTGAGCGCACGGCAGAGGGAGAGTTGATTATTATGCCGCCAACGGGATGGGAAAGCAGAAATCGAAATGCCAGATTAACGCAGCGATTGGGCAATTGGGCTGAATCAAGAGAGGATGTTTTACCTGGATTTTTGCTTGATTTGGCAGGAATTTTGAGTTAGGCGATCGCAGCTGATAAATTAAAATCAGTTACTCAAAGTCGATGCCAACCGTGTCTAAGAATGAACCTCCCCAACATTTGCACTTGCTAGAGGCTGGATGTGATGGTTTGCACCTCATCTATGAGTTAGAACCCGCTAATGATGAAATGCCTGAAACTTACTTAGGGCAGCATTTTATCGTTATAGCTTTAGATGATTTTCGTGCTAGCTATATGCTGAATGGACGTTGGCAGGAGGTAGATTATGCTCAGGGTGAAATAGCAATTTTCCCAGCTACTGAACTTTTTCCGAGAAGCAAACTCGATCGCGAAGTTCCATTACTCGAATTATTTGTTGAACCTGCGATGTTGGCACGTGTAGCTTCTGAATCTGTGGATGTAGATCAAATCGAACTTGTACCGCAGTGGAAGTTATGCGATCCGTTAATTCAACATCTGGGGTTAGCACTAAAAGCAGAGTTAGAAGCCAAAGATACAGGCTGTCGGCTTTATTTAGAGTCAATGGTAACAGCACTTTCTGCACATTTAGTAAGGCGATACTCGTCACAGCAACGAGAAATCATAAACTATACGGGTGGATTGCCTAAATATAAACTCCGGGAAGTGCTTGGCTATATAAATGAAAATTTAGATCGAGATTTGAATTTAGCAGAATTGAGTGGCATAGTTCACATGAGTCCGCATTATTTTGCTAGTTTATTCAAACAATCTACAGGATTGTCTCCACATCAGTACGTGATGAAATGCCGAATAGACAGAGCAAAGCAGTTATTGCTCAAGCAAGACTTGACGCTTGTAGAAATTTGTCAACAAGTGGGTTTTCAAAATCAAAGCCATTTCACAAGAGTGTTTCGCCAACTAACCGAAACTACACCGAAGGCATATAGAAAGCTGTTTTGAAAATAGGGGCTAGGGGCTAGGGGCTAGAGGCTAGGGGCTAGAGGCTAGGGGCTAGAGGCTAGGGGCTTAGAGAAAAGAGATTTTCCTTACCTTGTTGTGTGATTTATTACATGATTGTCTAGGTTGAAATTTGCGGAAGATTAGAACATTTTTCAGAAGAATAGGCAAGACTGGAGCAAAAGGCGATCGCTAAACTTTGTACCTATGAGTAATGTTCTCTATGGAGTTGCAAAGCATGAGAGGTATACAGGGATGGCGGATTGTTGGTTTGTCTGCGTTGGCGATTGGTGCGATGGTTGCTGCGATCTGGCTTGTGCATGGTATTGACGAACAAGGAATGCGGATGACAATACGAGCAACTGCTAGAACATCATGTATTTTATTTCTCTGTGCTTTTGTCGCTTCTGCGTTGCGAAGAGCTTGGTTAAACCCCATCAGTACATGGCTGTTGAAAAATCGCCGCTATTTGGGATTATCGTTTGCAGTCTCTCATACTTATCATGCGATCGCTTGGGCTGGATTATGGTTTGTTACTTCTGGCGCTCATCCAAAATTTGATCCCTTGGGAATCTTAGGTTATGTTTTTCTTATAGCCATGACTGTAACATCCTTCGAGCGTCCGGCAGCTTTGTTAAGTCAACGCGCTTGGAAGATTTTGCACACTGCGGGAATGCACTATTTTTGGCTCGGTTTTACAATGGAGTTTAGCCTGAGAATTTCTCAGTCAATGTTTATATATTTGCCGTTAGTAATTTTGCTAGTTTTTGCAATGCTGCTACGCGTAATTGCTCCAAGAATGCAGCGCAAATTAGCGAGTTAATTGGAGAGCGATCGCATCTGCCATATGCCTTCCACTTACACAGCAGTCAAAGTAGGCTGAAAAGGTTGCATTAAAATTCCCAAAATTTTATCAACTTCTTTGATGTAGTATTCAATTGTGTCAATATAAACAGTAGTTTCTTCTAAAATTAAGAATTTCCAGTTAGTTCCAGTCGTCACCGAACCATAAATTTTTTCAACCTCATTATTTTGCTTTTGATTGAATAATTGGGCAGCAATCATTCCCGCAACACATTGCCCAAGTCCACCAATAATATCTTCCTTTTTAGCTTCAAAGATGATGATAACCGGAGCAGTGATAAATAATTGCTCTTGAGAACCACTAATAATGTAATCGCAAAATCCTTGTAAACCTTTTGTTGAATCAACATTAAATTCATTACCAGAAAAAAGAGAAACTTGATTATTTAATAATCGTCTAACTTCTGCCAAAATTGGAGCAATTAAAAATTCCGATCTAGCTTTTTCAGTAGAAATAGAAGTTGCCAACGGAATGTAGTCTTTAAGAAGAATTTTTAAAGTGTCAGATGGTGATACTGGTTTTGTATCAGCAAATAAACTCCGGCTTTCATCTAATGTCAAGCCAAAATCGTTTTTAACTTTAGCAAGACTGAAATCGCTGTACACCATCTTTGTACCTCTTGTTTTCCTATTTCCTTTTTTCAAGCACCATTCTCAAGAACCGTAAGGTGGGCACTGCCTAACTTTCCTCAAACCCTTATTTTAAGATGGTGGACAGTGCCCACCCTACAAAAATTGCTTCTACTTAGTGATTACAGTCTACTTGAGTAGACTTAAGCTATTAGCCAAGAAATTTATTTCTTGGGGGGCTAGGGTGCTAATTGGGATGGGGCAAGTTGTTAGATGAACCCAACATTATGATGGGTAATGCTTGCGCTCTACCCATCCTACAAATAAAAGCAATAGTTGAGCGAGATGAAGTAGAAGTTAACGAGTTAGTTGAAGAATAAAAGCAAATCGTCTAAGATTGCATCAACTTGGTGGGGGTAAACCAACCAGAGGTTAGCTATGACTGCGACAACATCCCAACCTATTACCCTAGAGGAGTTCCTCAAGCTCCCTGAAACTAAACCAGCTAACGAATACATAGATGGTGAAATTATTCAAAAGCCAATGCCGAAGGGAAGACACAGCCGCTTACAGGGTAAACTTTGCACTGTCATTAACCAGATAACTGAAGAAAAGAAAATTGCCTATGCCTTCCCTGAACTGCGGTGTACATTCAATAATCGTTCAATTGTGCCTGATGTTGCTGTGTTTCAATGGAATCGGATTCCCTTCACAGCCGATGGAGAAGTACCTGACGACTTTAAACTACATCCAGACTGGACTATTGAAATTCTCTCACCTGAACAAAAGCCTAACAAAGTGATTGGTAACATTCTTTACTGTCTACAGAACGGTTGTCAATTAGGCTGGTTTCTTGACCCTGATGATAGCAGTGTATTGGTATTTCTTCCCCAGCAGCAACCAGAATTATTGAAAGGAAGCGATCGCCTACCAGTGCTGAAGGGCATTGAACTAGAGTTAACAGTAGAGCAGGTTTTTGGTTGGTTGAAGATGGCTCTCTAAAGTCTTAATCCCCACCACCACCACAACCTCCACAACCGCCGCAGCCGCTGCAACCACCACCGCCATCACCGCCGCCCCAGCCACCACAGCCACCGTCACCACTAGAGCCACCATCACCACTACTATAACTGGGAGGATACAACACTTTACGTAAATCACCCAGAGGACTACCTACTAAAACAGAGGCACCAAATAGGGCAAATGCCAGTGCTACTTCTATTTGAGGATTTACCGTTGTCGCTTGTCTGAATTTTTGATGGCGAGCGTAAATCTTTTGTAGTACTTGCTCGCCGTATCGGCTACGAAAAATCGGCGTTTTTAGGAAAGAATAGCCAATTAAAGCTGTAGCGATACATAGTACAGTCAAATATCCTACTGGTTTATGTCGGGAAATTCCTACTAAAATCTTGCTCAGTCCAAGCAGCAGTAACGCAAAGATTAAAAAAGCAGGCAATTTTTGTGCTGACTTACCTTGATTCTCTGATACTAACAGACCAAGTTCCTGTAAACGTATTCCTATTGAGCCTGTAGCATTTATGACTGCTGCTCTAACTATATTGATATTGCCATTCTCCTTTACAGCTTTCTCAATACCCTGTTCTAAAGGTTGGCTGTCTTTGGGTAAAGGTGATTCTAAAGTGAGAGTACGTATTGTTGGATGTGGCTTTAAATACCCTCTTTGTACCAAACTAGTAATTGCTGTAGCCACTGCCCATTCTTTACCTTCAACTAAATAAGCTGTCTCATAAGTATCAAGGGAAACTGTCTCTGCAAACGGATTTTTGGCAGGTTGTCGCAAATACCATCGCAACAAGGTTGCACAGATAATAATTGTTGCTCCTAGCAATATATAAAACTCTAAAAACTCTGAACCTTTGAAGTTAAGCGGGTTGGGAATACTATCTATCATCAGTGGCGTACAACCGACGATCGCTATAGCTAACACCAATGTTATGAGGGCGATCGCGCTATTTTTAACACAAAACTTAGGTAAAATCCAATTCTGCTGCGTATTCACCCGCACAAAATGTATATCTCGTCCAAAACGCAACTCGGCTCGCGGCCAAATTTCGGCTGGTGGTGGCTGTTCAAAGAAATATTCATAACTTTCCAATGTCTTAGCGTACCAGCAGTCAAATTTACTTTGTTCATTGCTACCGCCACGAGTAGGCTCGTGATGTAATGATGTCTGCAATACTTGAGCGCAAAATTCATCCCAGTAGGAGCGCGTGTAAGTCAGGTGTAAATGCCAAGCTTGATCTACCTGATCTGAAGGTGTGACGGGATGCCCAGTAGCTATAGCTAAAAAAGCAAACTTTTTGTATTCGTCAATAACACGTTGGCTGTATTCTACCGTCCAGCCGTTATCTCGTGCTAGCCGCTTGCTAAATGGTAACTGAGCATCGCTTCGATCCAACGAGAACTTTTGAATACGTTGATAAAGCTCTGCTTGCTGCGAATTCATCAAGTTAATGTTTGATTCTGCGAATTTTAGTGTAATTCAAATGTAATACACACTTCGAGAAGTGACAACAGGCGATCGCACACCTATATACAGTGGCGATCACATGAGTAGCTAATACAGCCTACTTCACCTGGGCGCGGAAGCGAATGAAACCATAGGAATCAACAGGTGTACCTGCTCCCGTCGCTTTAGGTATCACATTTCCACTGGAAACCACTTTGACTACAACAGCGCCGTTGGTATTAGTAGCAGAACAGGTAGCACCGCCAGTTCCGGTATTTGCAGGGAAAAATTGACCGCGATCACCATCAGTATGATCGCTACTCATGCGCTGAGTGGGAGTAGTAGGTAAACTACTAGAACTCCAACCTAAAGCAATCCCTAAATCTGTACCCGTTGCACCCGTGTCTATAGTAATACCAGTATCACTATTAAAACCTTGGGATTGGAAAGTCGTGTTTGCTGGGACTAAATCGCAAATAGTCACATTTTTAGAATCACCACCACCTTTAGACAGGAAGTACACCGTATATTCCAAAACATCCCCAGGTTTGACAAAGCCACCATCAATTTTGCCACGTAGGTAAGTAGTATTAGGAGCAGGCCATTTAGAATCATTATCATCAGGAGCAGTAGGATCGGCAGCATCAGTATTATCTACAAATCCTGTGAGATCCACACCATTAATAGCTGTAATCCGTTTCACTAACAACAACTTGGGAGTATTAGAGAAAGTAACTGTATCACTACTGCTGTTGTTATTAGTATTAACATCACCACCACCGGCAACATTAGCAGTATTAGTCACAGCAGGATTAGGATTAGCAGGAACAGACACAGTTACAGCCACAGCAGGGTAACTACTACCAGCCGCTAAACCATCACTGCGAGTACAACTAATAGCAGCGCCTGTACTGGGGCTACAAGCCCAACCTGAACCACCAGCAGCAGTAGCAGTAAATCCTGATGGTAAGGTATCCGTCACTGTTACAGTGCCACTACTAGCAGCACCACCGACATTAGAAACCGTTAAATTATAAGTTCCCGATTGACCAGAACTAAAAGTACCAGAGTGAGTTTTGACAATAGTGATATCAGCACCAAAATAAACAGTATCCGTCCCACTATTATTAGATATATTTACCACATCACCACCACCAGATACACTCGCTGTATTGGTTAAAGAGTTGGGAGCAGTACCAGAAATATTCACATTAATGAGAATCGGATTGTAACTTTGTCCAGATGCTAGGCTATCACTGCGAGTACAAGTAACCGTTTGACCGCTAACATTACAACTCCAACCCGTACCGCTAGCAGCAGTAGGAGTAAATCCGGTTACTAAAGTATCTGTCACCGTCACAGTACCACTAGTAGCGCTACCACCAACATTACTCACCAGTAGATTAAAAGTTCCCGTTCCACCTTTGAGGAATGTACCAGTATGGGTTTTGCTAATTGCTAAATCCGTACCAGTTGAAGTACCCACAGAGTTCTCATTATTACTAGTATTGATATCTCCACCACCGGAAACACTAGCAGTATTGACAATGTAAGTCGGAGGGCTAGCTGCTACATTCACTGTCAAACTAATATCTGGATAAGCCGCACCATTAGCAGCTAACACAGAAGTTCTCGTACAAGTTACAGTTTGTCCACTAATACCACAAGTCCAACCCGCACCACTAGCAGCAGTAGGAGTTAATCCTGCTGGTAAAGTATCACTCACGGTAACAGTCGAACCATTAGTAGCTTTACCACCAACGTTAACTACACTCAGGGTATAAACTGCACCATTTTGTCCCGGACTTAAAGTAGCTGGTGCTGTTTTGGTAATACTTAAATCCGTTTGATTAATATAGGTTGTGTCATTGACGTAATTATTACTGACATTATTTTCTGCGATCGCTAAAGCAACACTGGCACTATTAAATAATTCATTACGGGGATTATTACTGACTGTCACCCCTAAAGTAATTACAGGATAACTACTACCAGCCGTTAAACCATCATTGCGAGTACAAGTCACTGTATAGCCAGTTGTGGAGTTACCAGTATGAGAACAACTCCAACCCGTACCACTAGCCGTAGGAGGAGCAGCACTTAAATCAGGCGGTAGGGAATCTGTTACCGTTACAGTAGTCCCATTCGCAACAGCTACACTTCCCACATTGCTCGCAGTCAGGCTGTAAGAACCTGTACCACCTTGATCGAAATTACCTGTATGGGTTTTGATAATTGTTAAATCAGGAGTACCAGCAGGAGCAACAATCGGCGTGGAATCGGTAGCTGTGTTATTACCATTATTAGTATCACCCCCACCGGAGACAGTGGCAGAGTTCACAGGTGTAGGAGATGTAGGTGCTGTACTAGAGACATTCACACCAATCGTAATATCGGGATAAGCATTATTACCACCATTTAAAGCATCGCTAGTAGTACAAGTTACCGTGAGTTGATTGGCACTAATTGTACAACTCCAACCTGTACCGCTAGCAGTTGTAGCGGTTAATCCTGAAGTTGCTGGTAAGGTATCTGTAACTGTAACTGTGCCCGATGTAGCCGCATTACCGATATTGACCACACTCAAGGTATAACTACCCGTTTGTCCTTGGGTAAAGTTACTGGGTGTATGGGTTTTGAGAATAGTTAAGTCAGGAACACTATTAACCGTCGTCGTTTTACTAGCGGTGTTATTGCTACTATTGGACTCACCACCACCAAAAGCGATCGCATTATTAGTGACACTACTTGCCGCAGTAGTACTAATATTCACTGGCAAAGTCAAGCTAGAAGTACCAGCAGCATTAATTACAGTGCTATTAGTACAAGTTACAGTTTGTCCTGTGTAACTACAACTCCATCCACTAAAGGTAGTAGGACTAGTAAAATTAGGCGTAATCCCAGTTGGTAAAGTATCTGTGACTGTGATTTGACCATTAGTAGCCGCAGAACCACTATTAGTTACAGTCAGAGTATAACTACCAGTTCCTCCTTGAGTAAATGAACCAGAATCAGTTTTACTAATGGTTAAATCTGGTACACCTGTAATATTAATGTTGACAGAACTAGTGTTATTAGCTGTATTTGTTTCACCACCCGCCGCAGTGGGAGCAGTTGCAGGAAAAACATTAGTACCTGTAACCTGGGCAGTATTTGTTCTCGTACCCGTAGTTGCATTACCCGCAACCTCTACCGCAACTGTAATATCTGGATAGCTAGAACCAGCAGCTAAAGCATCACTGCGATTACAACTGACAGTAGCGCCTACCGTGGGACAAGTCCATCCCGTACCGCTAGCGGAAGTTGCTGTCATTCCTGTGGGTAAGGTATCAGTGACGAAAATTTGAGTTGCTGTAGTTGCAGTTTGTCCAAGGTTACGAACTCGCAGGATATAATTTCCGCTTTGTCCTTGGGCTAAGGTAGTTGGGCCAATTTTACTAATAGTTAAATCTTGGGCAGTGGGTATAGTTGTAGTTAAACTAACACTATTATTGCTAGTGTTTAACTCATAGGTATTAGGAGGAAAAGCAACGTTAGCAGTATTGATAAAACTACCCGAAGTTGGTAAACCGGAAACGTTGAGAGTAATAGCTGGGTAATTATTACCGGCGGCAATTGCCTGTTGAATGGTACAAGTAACTACAATGGGATTGGTAGTAGTTCTCGTACAACTCCAGCCATTAATATTAGTAGCAGTAGTATTTACATTACTCACCGTCACTCCACTAGGGAGGGTATCAGTCATGGTAACGGCGCGGTTGTTGGGAGTGGAAGCGGTAGCGGCGCTACTATTACCAACTGTGATGGTATAAGTGCCACCTGATAGAGACTTAGAAACGGTTAAATCAGGAACAGCACCTGAACCTGTAGTTGTACTAGAACTATTATTAGTTGTGTTAGTATCACCACCATTATTAGTCGTGTCAATAGTCACTGTATTAGGAACAGTTTGCGCCACCCCAGAAGCGATACTGACGGTGACATTAATAGTTGCAGATGCACCCGGAGCTAAATTAGGGCTAGGATTAGTACAACTAAAAGTTTGGGCTGAACCTGTACAAGTCCATCCAGCAGGGGCAGAATAGGAACTATAAGCAACTTTCGCATCACTGATGGTATCGTTAAATGTAATCGCTCCTGTTGTTGTTGTTCCGCCAATATTGCTCACAGTGATGGCATAATTACCTGTACCACCAGCACTAAAATTACCAGAAGCAATTTTCAAAATAGTCACATCTGGGCCTGTACCAGTAGTTAAGGTTGTAGAGTTATTGTTAATATTGCCATCTCCAGGAACAGATACTAGGGCTTGGTTAACAAAGCTATTCCCAGAAGCAGCAGCACTAATAGTTACAGGTAAGCCAAAGGTAGAAGTTCCTGTAGTAGCAACTAAGTTAACGGTGCTACTACAAGTTACCGTTTGTCCGCTAGCGTTACAAGTCCAACCATTGAATGTACTAGGGTTAGTGAAATTGGCAGTTATCCCTGTAGGTAAGATATCTGTAACTGTAATTGTTGCCCCATTTGTCGCCTGATTGCCAATATTATTGACGGTGAGGTTGTATGTTGCTGTCCCACCTTTAGTAAAAGATGTTGGAGTACTGGTTTTACTAATCGTTAAATCAGGTGATGAACCAATCTGCACTGACAAGTTAGCTGTATTATTGCTGGCGTTACCATCCCCACCACCTGACACAGTTGCAGTGTTAGTGACTACACCCGCCGTAGCGTTAGCAGGGACATCTGCGGTAATAATGATGTTGGGTAAATTTGCACTGGCGGCAAAAGTATCACTGCGAGTACAAGTTACTACTTGCCCAGAAGTATTACAAGTCCAACCATTAGCAGTGTTATCTGTACTGATTTTTGTAGCGTTTGGTGTTAAACCAGTCGGTAAGGTATCTGTAACTGTGATTGTACCGGAAGTGCTGACTGTACCAATATTTTGCACTGCTAGAGTATAACTTACACCAGTTTGTCCTTGACCAACACTCACAGAACCGGTTTTAGTAATTTTTAAATCTGGTGCAGGGTTAACATTAACGTTAACCGTTGAGGAATTATTAGTTGTATCTTTATCATTGGGTGTGGAAACAGTCGCAGTATTAGCAATATTGCTACCGCTAATTGTGGGCTTAACAGTTAAGGTAATACTACTTGTACCATTAGCAGGAATTACACCAGAATTAGAGAAATTTAATGTTCCTTGATCTCCCGCAGTGCAAGCATTACCTAAAGCATTTTTACAACTCCAACCGCTACCAGTGAAACTTTGAAATTGCATTCCACTAGGAAGGTTTTCTTGGATAGTAGTTGTACCATTAGTTCCGGCTGTGGTGCTGAGGTTGGAAATATTTAATGTATAGTTGAAATTTGTGCCAACGGTTAAAGGACTAGTCGGTGCAGTTTTGTTAATAGTTAAATCTGGAGCGTCTACAACTGTAATGTATGTTAGTCCTAAACCTGTACCATTATCAGCGTTGTAGTGATAACTAGAACCAGAATAATCTAAAATTAAGTGACTGACTGGTACAGGGTTAGCTACACCAGCAGTAGATGGCATTGCTAAAACTTTAATAGTATAAACAGTAGTTACATTATTACCAACTTTGGCATCACTATCACTGCCATCACCATACTGTTTAGGATAGTTAATGCCATTACAAGCACTAGAACTCGTATGATAACCTATAAAACTCGGATCGGAAATCCACCCACAAGCATCAGCATAAACGGTACTATTTACTGTTCCTGTGGGAGTTTCGTAAGTAGTTTTTACCCGCAATAATTGAAAAACAATATTAGGAAAGTCTGAAGTTAATACTAACTGGGGATAAGCTGTAGCTGTTGCAGCTTTGAGTGCAAAATCATAAGTTCCACCCACGTAAACAGTGTTAGAACCGGTGGTTAAGTTAGTAAAAGACAAGATGCTGTTACGTGCTTGAGAAATTAATCTTTCTACATACAATTGTCTACCGGCTGGGGTAGAAACAGGGCTGGTATTATCAGCAGAAGCTGTAATTTGATATGGTAATGTGGCGTCATAAGAGCTAGGGTTACGAGCAACTTTAATGTTGTAATAAGCATCAAAACAATTAGGAGGAGTAAAGTTAATGTTGTACTTTGCTCTTCTAGTTTGTCCTCCTCCTGAGTTAGGATAAGCAATTTCTGGATCTGGCCCACTCGGTAATGAAACTAATTGAGGAATACCGGGAACTGTGTTTTTACTTATAGTTTGAAATGCAGGAAATTGTAAACTAATGGCACTGCTTCCACTAGCATTAAATGTTATCGTTAAGTTATTAGCTGGACTACTACCTACATTACAGACTCGCGCCCCAATAACATAAGTATTTGGGCCAACGTTAACGTTATTACTATCTAACCCCACAAAATCCCATGTTAGGGGTTCAATAATTAAACTAGCTGCGGCTAACGCTGGTGGTGAAAAAAATAGCCCAATTCCTGTAAAATTAATAGTAAATATAAAGGCTGTTAAGGTAGTTATTATAAATCTGGCAAATTTGTGTTTTTTAACTGGTTGTTTCTTCTGTTTTTTAGTGAAATTACATGATAGTTCACTGAATAAACATAGGACATTTTTAGTAAAAAGTATCAATATATTAACTAACAACTTTGGAATATTTTTAAGAATATTTCTAAATATGAAACGCCAGCATAACTTCAGTCTTTTAGCAATGTTTCTAGTTGTTTTGATGATGAGTTCCATATATTTGATTTTGAGATAAAAACCGAGTATCCAAGTTAAAAATTAGGTTAAATATGAGGGGAGCATTAATAATTCCTGATAGGACGAATTAATGCAGGATAGGCTGGTTCAGATGTTCCATACTGGGGATGAATAGCGATCGCACTTACCCGTTCTCCAGCCTTTAGGTTTCCCAATCTTGCGGTGAATCTACCAGTGTTATCGGTATTTACTGGGCGATCGCTTGATATAGGTTTCCACATCAATAGTTTCATATTTTTAATTTCCTACTTTCCCCTGCTCGATCAACCACCGATTTCACCGCAGATTCTTGTTGCTGGGGTGGAGCAACTTTCTGCTGTCCAAAGCCATCGAATAATTCGTTGAGTTTGAGTGTTAAGCCCAAATAGAGGCCGCCTGCGGAACGTGTACCGGAAAAATCTCGGTCATCGACTTTACCAAAGGCATATCCCACAGCAAGGCGCAGGTTGGGATTGAGGTAGTAGCCTGCTTCTAGGACAAAGCCTGTTTCAGTGTAGTTAGATTGATTAATGATGCGAGCCTCACCTACCAAATCCCAGCTATATCCCAGGCGATAGGTAGCTCGCAGTTGTCCTAGATTTGCCGTACTCGTGCCCACTAAATCATTCGCTAGATAAGAGGTGCTATGACGCAGAGCGTATTTGCCATAGAATTCCCATTGCCAGTTAGGAGCGTAGATAGCTTCTAAGGCAAAGGTATGATCCTCAGAACCCGTTCCACTTCCGAAAAGGATGGTGTCAGGGATGGTTGCTGGATTTTTGCGATATTCATAACGCAATAAGGCGTTAAAGTTATCGTTGTCAGGATCGCGGTAGGCTAAACCCACCTTCAAGTTTGCTGTATCTGGGAGTCCCGTCAGCTTTTGATTGGCAGAACTTGCTTGCTGATAACGTACCAAAGCTGTGAGAGCAGGAGAAATTTTACCCGTAGCAGCTGCTGAGATGACGGTATTGGAACCACCAGAGGAACTACGATGCTCGTAGCGAGCGCTAGCCTGAAACTCAGGATTATCGCTGTATTCTAAGCCAACGCTGTAACTATCGCCACCATCAAACCCAATCGCAGAGGCACTTTGTCCGGGAGCAAAGGGTTGAGCAAATTGCGAACCCACAGCAGTCCGTCTGAAGAAACTACCAAATACGTGTTCGTAAGCCAGATTCAGCCGCAAACCAGGAGCAATAGTCCAGCGATTATTCAAACCAATTGCACCTTGAGTAGTCAGTTCGTTAGCACCGCCTAAAATTGAGTAACGACCAATTAAGGTAGTATCTGAACCGAGTTTGTATTCGCCATTGACACTGAGGCTAGTAATGGAGTTACCTGAAAATTGACCGCCAGTGTAAAACTGTTGAGCAAGACTGACATTGACACCAGGAATTACAGCCCAATTCAGCCCCAAGATAGTACGGTCTGGATAAACAGTATCTTTTGTGGAAGATAAGGTCAGTTCATTTTGGGCTTGGAAAGTGAGGTTCTTTGCGAGGGGGAGAGTGAGGCGCGATCGCAATTGATCGGATTTACTAGTGAGGGCATTTGTCGGAATCCGATCTTCTCGGTTGCGATGAATCCAGTCCACATCAACAGTGGTACGACCAAAGCGTTGTTGAATCCCGGCGGTAATCGTTGTCAGGGAGTTATCAACTTTACTACCAGGGATTGCTTGAACACGGGGTGCAAACAGTTCTGCAAAGGTATCTAGTGGTTGGGGAGCGATGCCAAAATTATCTTCGTGGTCGTATTGCACTCGTAGATTTGTAGTTGGGGAAACTCGACCTGTTAACTGTGCTCCATAACGAGTTTGACCAGGTACAAAGCTAATAGTGGCATTATTGGCAAAACCCGTATCGGCAAAACGATAATAGGCACGTCCTTGGATAGCTTTGAATATCTGCCCTTGGGCTTCTATACGATAAGCTTCACCACTAACTTTGCCCATCACATCAGAATCATTAGTGGAATGGGCATATTCTGTTATCAACTTACCCTTATCACCCAGAGCGATCGCTGCATCTGCGCCGTAGAGTTCAAAGCCGCGCAACCCTTGATTTTCTTTAATGTAAGTTGCGGCTAACCAACTTTCTTGATTAAAGGTACGAGACAAATTGTATTGCAAGCGACCTGCATAGATATTGCTGTTAGAGTCTTTGCTGTCGTATTGGTAGGTAACAACAATCCGACGAACTAAAACTTGTCCAGTTTGATCGACATCAGTGCGGAGAATCGGTTGGCGGAATAATAAAGTACCGCGATCGTAATCGATTTCGTAGTCTGGCCCTCGGTTTAGCTGCTTGCGTTCCAGTACACTACCGGGACGATTCAGTTCTTCTAACTCTAGAAAAACATTTTCGCTACCTGGAACCAGTATGCGGCGAGAGAGGAAGTAATAGCCGCTAGTACCGTCGGGAGCAATAGTATCCCGTTGGAAACCTTCTAGATGGTTGCCGTAGAAACCTGTAAATTGAAAATTTCCCAAGGTGTAGTTGGCTTTCAAACCGTGGAGTTGGCGGGTGATCGAGGTAAATTGCTGTGATGGGCGAGCAAACTCTTCTGTGTTGTAGTCACCCCACATGGCATAATCGGGAGCCGTACCAGGAATGCTAGTTGAACGCTCAAAACGCAGATATACGCTGTCAATCGAAGGAGCGACAACATCTGCTCTGGAGCTATCACCGTAAACAGGATAGTTTTGCTCACTGAATTGATAACTGCGAAACAGGCGATTATCACAGTTGCAGTTTTCGTTGAGGCTGCGAGAACTATTATATGCACCAGTAAACAACCAATCACCGATCGCACCCGTAGCAAATACCGCCGAGTTAAAATCCAATTGCGTTCTGTTGTCTTTGTCAGGGCGGAGAAAATCACGGAAACTACCGTAATAATTTGTACCTCTAGCTCCTAAACGCAGATCCACCACACCAGTGACAATACTAGGACGCAGCGCTGTTTCAAATTGCAGTTGAGTAAAGGCTTCTAAATTAATAGTGTTAGCTCTGATTGTTACTGTTTGAGCATTTAAACTTGATTTCAGGTTGGCTGTGAATTCCCCTTCCTTAATTTCCACCTGAAATCCTGGTTGATTGGGCTTGAAATCTGTCCCCACAAACTCTCCAGCAGTTGATGTCAAAGTGACAACAGCATCCCATTTAGAGCGGTTGTGATTACTATCTAGCAATTGTCCTTTCACTGTTGCCGTGGCACGTCCATCTGCTGGGATCCTTCCCTCCACAGTCTCTAACTTCATTTGTGTGGGTGCGCCTCTTACTATTACCCGCGCACTTACAGGAGATTCAGCAGAACCTACTATTTGGGCAGTGATAATATTTTCTCCTTCCTTTAAGGAGACGCCATACCATGTCTGCGTTACTAAATGTGTTGTCGCATCAGTTGCTGTCCGTCCAATCAGGGAGGTGTCTGCTAAGTTGCCATTCACCCGCAATTCCACACTTGCACCTTCAGGAAACTGCACAATTACCGTAGTAGCGGCTACATCAACTACGGTGTCGGGCGTGGGAGAGAGGATTTTTACCCAGGTTGCAATGGAAGGGATTGGTGTTTGTGTATCCTTGTTTCCCTGCTTCCCTACATCCTCTGCACCATTGGCGATTTTTTGACCTCTAGGTAACTTGATATCAGATGCTGGTTGAAAGGGCCGTATAGCACCAGTAACAGATTGCTTTTCGGTACTTCCAGATGCTACTTGTTGTAAGCCTCTAGGCAATTGGATATCAGATGCTGGTTGAAATGGCTGTATACCAACGGGTTCTGGCTCAGATTTAGTGGATGGTTGATTTATCAGTCCAACATCTAACTTATACCAAATCGAGTTGTTCAAACCCTTTTTTGTATAGCCCGCGTAGGCGGGCTTTGTTTGTATAGCCACAGGCTTCCAGCCTGTAGGGTAAAAGAGGGTATTCGATTCGGATTTGGTATTATCTGTGATTTCTACTGCCTTCTCAGTTAACAAAGAGGGGAGGAAATCTCCGTTTGAAGGTTCTTCAGTCAGGTTCTGCTGCTGTGCAACCACAGAATTTTCTGCCTTAGCTATGACAGGGTACACAACCAAACTCACAGCCCCGATTAATGTCAAATAGAAAATATTGATGTGGCGCAATTTGGTTTTCATTTCTTCGCCTCCGTGACTGCGAAGTTCATGCGTACCATGCCACCAGGCTCTAAACGCACCCAACGAGATTGGCTATTGCGTTCGCGGAAGCGTCGATTGGGTGCGAGAGTATAACCGGGAAGACTGCTGAGATCGAGAACGCCTGTGTGATTTCCTGGTAATACGTTGGCAATGGAGAACAAACCATTTGGATCTGTGGTGATGCGGTTACCGTCTGCCATGAAAATCACTGCATTAGGAACCCCAGGTTCACCAGGTTGTTGCTCGCCATCAAAGTTTTTGTCTACAAACACGCGACCGATGATTGTGCCACAGTCAGAGACTATTCCCGGTCGAATTTTCAATTGATGTGTTGCTGGCCCGTCTTTGACAGCGAAATTGTTGTCAGTCCTTCGGGCATTGACAATTGCTGAATTCCGCCCGGAACCACGTACAGCATCGGGAGTCAGTTGAGCAGCGTAAGCAATATTTAGTACCTTTCCAGATGGAATAGTTGCTGTAGTCCGAAATATGATTTGTGAACCACTAGTTTCTGCTGTGACGTTGACTAGCTGACCATCAGCCTCACCCCGCACGGATTTAGGCAGAAATTTGAAACCTAGCGGTAAGGTATCAGTCACTACTATGTTATGCAAATCAGTATCAACAAGATTTTTGAGTGACAGGCGGTAAATTGCCGTATCTCCCGGTTCAGCGGTTGCGCGATCGCCTGTTTTGATAATCTGCACCTGTTGTGTTTGGCACAATCCCAAGTCCAATTGCAAGGGTAATAACTCTAGTCCGATTCGTTCAGCGTCAGATATTAAAACTGTGTGACTCAGCTGGGTTTGACCTTCAATACTGATTGGCAAACCATCTAAAGAAGTAGCGGTATACTGGACGAGCAGGTTTTCACCTTCACCCGTGCTGTCCACTATTTCTAATTTGATCCGCCGTTGGGTATAAATAGAGTCAGCAGGCGGATTGACTACCAAAATATAAGTTTTACCCTTCGCAGTTTGCCCCTTATTTTGGTCAAATAAGAAGTTGTAGTAACCCTCACTTGTATTCGTGAGGAAGAAGGGGTTACTGTTTTCCGAATTTGGGTTGACTCCTTTAGGAATACCGTTATTAGGAATATCGGGAACCTCTGTTCTAGTTAGGGAAAGCAATTTTCCTAGTTCCGTACCCGTCGGATCGTTGGGATTAGGTTCGTACAAAGCCATAGAAAAGCCTTGATAATCAGGTAGAACTTGCCCTCCACAACCTAAAATCCGCCCTAAAGGGTCAATTAAGGGTTTAGAACGAGCGTTAATTGAACTAGAACTGCCTTGATATGTATGTTTACTGCTAGGATCTGTATAGATATATGTAGCTTGGTTAGTGATTGCTGTAGGCGCAATCCCGTTATTGATTTGAGCAAAAACAGGTATTGGACTCTGTAAAAAACTTCCCACTAAAATGGTTGCTGCGAAATGCTGAAACCAGCCACCATCAGAAATCTGATGTCGCAAACTTTGACGGCGCACTGAATTTTTCTCCTGTTAAAGTTGACGATAACTGGGTTTGAGCCTGCACCCAGATCTGTGGAAATTTTTGACGATTTCTTTAGAGACGTTATGTTGCAACGTCTCTAAAAACAAAAATCTAAAATCGACTTAGCGCACCTGAGCTTGATAAGTTCCCTTTACTTTCTCTTGGGCGGGAACAGATGTGCCAAAATTCCAGCGGATATGAGTGTAAGCAGTTGCTGGTGCTGGACGAGTCTCTTGTTTGCCATTCGAGAGAGTAACTTTGATTGTGGGATTTTCAACAAAGCTACGTCCGCCGTCAATGCTGTAGGTAATCTTTGCGCCTTGTTTTTCGTTGACTGTAGCAGATTTCAGTACATACACCATTCCTTGGGGAATTGGTTGATTGATGGTGAGGTTCTTCACTGCTTTATCGCCATTGTTGCCACCCGTTACTATATAACGCAATACGTCTCCCGGTTGCACCGTTACTTTCCCTTGCAAAGCTTGCCAAGTAACTATTTGCTTACCTTGCTTATCTTGTTGCACCACTTTTTTTTCTGCTTCTAGGCGCAATTGTACTGGCCCTTTTTTGGCGTTTTGAGCGATCGCACTACTGGGCTGCCACACAGGTGTTAATACTAATGTCAGTGTAACAAATGGTGTTGCGGCAATGATCGCAACTGCTCCAATACTAGCAAGAGAAAAACTTTTCATGGCTAATACCTATTTTAATTTCAAAAGTTCTGGGTTCAACGTATCTATGTAGGTTGGTGTAAACAAATCCAACCTACAATTTCCTCCTAGTTCACCTTCCGTTGGAAAGTAAAGGTTCTTTGCACACCAGGCGCAATTTGTACCGTGATAGTATTCACATACTTGGTAACATCATCATCCTGTGTAATACCTGTTTGGTCTGAAGCAGAAGTATTACCAGCCGCACCTTCAAAATGAGTAATTGTTGCGCTTGCGGGGACAGAATCTACAGCAGAACCAACAACGTTACTAGTATCAATGATTCCGTTTGTATCATTATCTAAGGCCCAATTACTGTTAGCGCCTAAAATACCACTTTCAGTAATTACCAAATTGTTAACATTAAGAACAACGTTATTACTAGATGTACTGCTCACATTATCTTCAGCAGCAATATTCTTGTAACGGATTTGATACTCGATAATGTTACCCGGTGCAGGAGTTCTTGGTACATCAGCAACACTGGTATTAGGATCGTAACCATTGGTTGTCGGTGTACTTTCAAAATCACCCTGACCAGCACCTACATCAGGGCCTGTTCCCTTTAATATTCGGGAGAACTTCACCAACTTCAAGAAGCCAGTATATACACGGTCAATGGTGATATTAGTTATTTCACCAGAATCTAGCACCTTGTCAGCATCACCATCAACAAATGCTGTAATGGGTACTGGATAACCTTTTTCTGTGTCTGTAGAGAGTGGAGTACCTGCTGGTAAGTTAACATCCACAGTGTAATTGTCTGTGCTAGCAGCACCAACAGTCAGTGTCACTGGTGTACCGCTAGTTAAAGTAAAAGCAGAACCATTATAGGTATATGTTGCTGTATTCGATGTATTGTCAGGATCGGTAATTGTTACTGTAGTACCTGAAGGTAAATCTGTGGCTGTTGCTGGCGGTGTGGGTACTAAAACAATGGAAGCGGAAGCACTACCACCATTTTGAACAGTGTTAGTAAATGTCACCACCGATGGATCGATAGTGCTACCGGGTGTTGTATTAGCAGGAACAAGAGAAGACTTGTTAGTAAAGTCCGTATTATTATCATTGGTAGGGCCTAAGGCTCCTGGTTGGCCATTGGGGCCATTGAACAGACTAGATGTATTAATTGTCAAAACATTAGCTTCACCAAGAGGCCCAGTACCATCGTTACCATTGTTAGTGGCTTCTGAGCCTGTCTCTGGATTAGTTGGTGTATTAATATAACCGTCATCCACATCACCAGCTGCTATAGTATCCGGGACACCATCACCATTGCTATCAGTTCCCGGAAACTTTAATGTATTACCGCTAGTAGGATCGTAGTTACTGGGGTTGTTGTCGCCTGATTCATCGTATACTGGCAGGTTATTACTGTCTGTGCTACCAAATACTTGGGCTATGTTAGCAATAGTTAAAGGTGCTGTAGCTGTTGATTTAACTTTAACTTTGATTGAGAAGCCAGTAATCTCTGTTCCATTAGCTGGAACAGAAGTAATCGCATTTGTGTTAATAAAACCGACGCGAGTGACACTTGTTACTGTATCACCACTTTGTAACGCTCCAGCATTAAAGCGTTTCCATCCGGCTGCGTTAGCATCTGTAGTTACAAGATCGGTAGTATAAACAGGTTCCCAATTTGCATTAGGTGGTGTAGGTGGTGTACTTAAGTCTAATTCTGTATCTGCGGGAATAGCATCAGAAATCAAAATACGAGATTCCGAAACACCGTCTACAGTAATTGAGCTACCCTTTAATGCAGAAGGTGTAATATTCTGTCCTGTAGTATCGCTACTTTCAACTTTCAGGCTTAATCCATAGATGATAGTATCATCAGTGATGATACTTAGGGTACTATTGTTGCTATAGTTAGTCTGAGTTTTCTTTAAGGTTGCCAGAGCGTAATCTTTATTACCAACAGTCGCCGTTTGATTTGCAGATGCTTCTTTCTCTCCCCCTATTGGTGAACCATCTACATCATTAGGATCGCTATCATCTAAATCTTTGGTGCTAAGTTCTTCAGTAGCTGTGCTCACGCTTGAAGGTTGGTTTTGAGTATTAGGATCGGGTGTATTACCTAATCGGACGTTAATAGTTGTACCTGGTGTGGCAGCAGGATTAACCGTTACGGGTACGCGAACTAATACCGTACCCACATCAACTGTAGTTGAGCCGATCTTCACACCTGGAGTATATACTGGAACTGGGTCAGCTGTTACCGGGGTAGTTGCAGCGGAAATCCAGGTTACACCACCATCTGTACTATATTCTATAGTTCCTACTGTACCTGCACCTGCTATTGATTGCGTCAGTGTGACTGCGGTAGGAATATTGAACTTGGTAGGATCGTTACCAATGTTAGTAACTGCGAATCTGTAAGTTAATACGTCACCTACTTGAACTGTACCACCTGTACTATCGTCTATACCAATTGCTTGGGCGTTAATACCTGTTACTTCCGCTACTGTTACGGTAACAGTGTTGGATGTTGCATTTATTGTGTTACCTGGGTTATCTGGGTCTTCGTAAGTAGCAGTCGCCGTGTTGCTGATAGACTGTCCAGCAGCGGTTCCTTCAGCTAATACAGGTGCAACAAACTGGAAAATGCCATTAGCTAATAATGCTGTTGCTACCAAAGAACGATAGAAATTTGATGGCTGTTTGAAAATTTGCTTGGGTTTTGGCATGATGGAAGTGTGTTTATTCAATCAACATTTGTCCTGCCAAAAGAGGCAGGATTTTTTCTTGACAATTCATCGAGAAATTGCCATTTTCAATTCACCCAAAACTTTAAAGTTTCAGGAGTGCATAGTTAAGGACATTTACCTCAAAAACTATTAAGGTAAATTTGCAGGTATAATTTAAACTAACTTTACCGATATTTAGCTTTGATAAAGGCTTAAAGCCATGATTTATGAATGTATAATTTATAGCTAAAAAATACTTCAGTAGAAATAATGAATTTTCAATTCAATTAAGAAAATTATCCAAAATAAGAAATAAAAAATAGAGACTCTCGCCTATATTCTTTGTTTCAAAAATATAAGTAATTATCTCTAATTTCTTTGAGAGAAGGTATTTCAGTCTGTTAATATACTATATATTTATCTGAATAATAGTGATGATAGTATATAATTTCAAACCTAAATTAGGAGGTTTTTGATTCTATTTTCAAACACAGAAAAGAGGTATTTTTTACTTTTGTTTGGTTGATGAGTAAATTTAAAATCTATAAAAGGCTCCTTATTTACTATTCTCTTTAGCTTAAAATTAAAAAATGAGGAAAATCTGAGGAATCTAGCAATTAGCTCAGATTCTTGATTTTCTGCCATTTCAATGATCACCAGACAAAAGCACAACCCTTTTGCTAGGAAAACGGGGGTTTGTAGAGCTGTTTACCGCATCCAATTGATTGATAAGAAGGAAGGAGCCACTGCGCTCTTAGAGATTCACTCACTGAGTGCAAACCGCGTGGCAGTAGAGGTAGATAAGTGATATTGGCTACTTCTCAGACTTTCCTCAGAATTTCCTCATTTTTAGATGGCAATATTTATTACACAGTACAAGGCGGATGCTTGAAGAGTATTGCTTTTTACTGAGCATACGGTAACATTTATTTATAGCCCCGTTTGGGGCTTTTTATTTTGCCAAGCCTTTAAAACCCAGTTCTCCGGCTTCTGATGGGAATTAGGGGAACTCATTGGGCGCATTTTTCCAAAGAATGATTTGCTGTGTAGCTAGAACTAAAATATTAATGCATTAATTTTTATACCTAAGAGTATGGTGGCATTGCCCCAAAGAGAATTGATTCAGCCATGTCTGGTAACTCTACCACCAGATACCTCAGTTGAGGCTGCAGTGACAGCCATGAACCATAGTAAAACAGGTTATGTCTTAGTCTTCGAGCACAGACAGCTAGTTGGCATTTTTACTGGGCGAGACTTAGTTGGGGCGATCGCTTCTGGGGTGAATTTAAGCATTGCCACTCTATCAGATGTAATGACTCATCCAGTCATCACCATCAAAGAATCGCAGTTAGACAGTTTATTTCATATCCTACACCTGCTGCGCCATCACAAAATCCGCCACTTGCCAATTTTGGACGAACAAGAGCAACTAGTAGGTGTAATCACGCTTGAAGGTATTCTGGAAGCTTTACAACAGATAGAAACCCACCTTAAACAAGCCGAGTTGCAGTACCGCAATCTCGTTGAGCAAATTCCTGGAGTTGTCTACACTTTGCCCATCACCGCAACCTTAGAATTTGCTTACATTAGCCCTCAACTGCAACAACTCCTCGGTATTTCAGCCGAAGAGTGGAATCCGGAATTTTTTAGGAGTTGGGTAGAATATGTGCATCCAGAGGATCGCGATCGCCTTCAGCAAGAAATCGCCGCTACCATTGCTACGGGTAAACCCTTATGCTGCAAGTACCGCATGATTAGATCCGACGGTAGAACTATCTGGGTGCAAGATCAAGCCAAACTTGCACTGGCAGCAGATGGGCAAACCCTAGTGCTTCAGGGAATCGTCTTTGATATTAGCGATGCCTCACAGCAAGCCGCTACGCTTCTACGCAAGCAGCAGGAAGAAGCACTTCAATACAGTCAAGCCCGCTACCAAGCAATTGTAGAAGATCAGACGGAAATGGTAGCTCGTTTTTTGCCAGATAGTACTGTTTTATTTGTTAATCAGGGGTTTTGCCGTTACTTTGACATTGAGCGGCGTGCCATTGTTGGTAAGAGTTACAACCCTGTTATCTATGAAGAAGACAGAGATCGGGTGGCTCAACTTTTAGAGTCAATGAGTATTGAAAACCCTACCATAACTATTGAGAATCGGGTGATTGATGGTAAAGGGGAAATTCGCTGGACACAGTGGGTTAACCGAATGCTATTTGATGATGAAGGAAATTTTATTGAATTTCAGTCGGTTGGACGCGATATTACCGAATTAAAACTTACAGAGGCAGCACTGCGCCAGAGTGAAGAACGATTGCAACTAGCCTTGGAAGCATCTGGAGATAGTATCTGGGGCTGGAATTTAGCAACGGGGGAAGTATATTTCAGCCCCCGCTGGCTACAAATGCTGGGCTATGCAACCGATGAACTTCCAGCTGAGTTTAGCACCTGGGAAAAATGTATCCATCCAGACGATAAACCCTGGGTGATGAATGTCTTGCAGGCTCACTTGAAGGATAGTTCTGTTCCCTATGCTTTTGAATACCGAATGCGAACTAAATCGGGCAAGTGGAAATGGATTGCCAATTATGGCAAGGTTGTATTGCGGGATAAAGATACCCAGCCTTTACGAATGGCTGGCATTCACAGAGATATAGATGCTCGCAAACGAGCAGAACAAGCTTTACAAGAGCGAGAAGCTTTTTTGCGGGCAATTGGGGATAATATTCCCAAAAGCTACATTTACCAGGTTGTGCGGGAACTGGATGGTAGCTATCGCTTTTACTATTTTAGTGCTGGTGTTGAAAAAGCACATGGACTGAAACCCGAAGCAATTTTAGCAGATCCAAATCTTCTGTATAATACTTTAATTCCAGAGGATCTCCTCTACGTAAGTCAGAAGCAGGAGGAGTCTGCACGAACAATGTCAGTCTTTGATGTTCAGGTGCGGGAATATTCCCCTGAAGGCAATATTCGCTGGACGCGTTTATGCTCAACCCCTCGCGCTATGGATGATGGGCGGATAATTTGGGATGGTGTCCGATTTGATATTACTGACCTTAAACTTACTGAAGAAACGCTACGTAAAAGCAAAACTCTCCTTACAGAAGCCCAAAAAGTTGCCCGTATCGGCAACTGGGAATTTGATATTGCTACCCAAAAAATCACCTGGACAGAGGAACTATTCCACATCTTACATAGAAATCCGACATATAAAGAACCCACTTATCTTGAGAATTTGCATCTCTATCACCCAGATGATCGAGAAAAATTGCACAAAGCGGTTGAACGAGCAATTACAACAGGTGAATCATACAAACTGACACTTAGGCTCAATCCTCAGCCTAATGGTTCTATTCGCTACATTGAGGGAATTGGTTATGCAGATTTCAATGCCGATGGGCAAGTGATTCGTCTGTATGGCACTACTCAGGATGTTACAGAGCGTGTTCAAACTGAGAAGGCACTGCAAGAAAAAGAGCAGTTTTTACGCAGTATTTATAATGGTGTTGAACAAGCTATTTTTGTGGTAGATGTTCTCGAAGACGGTGATTTTAAATTAGTTGGATTCAATCCCGCCTGCGAACGTTTTACAAATATGCGTTCAGCAGAAATACAAGGTAAGTCTCTAGAACAAATATTTCCTTGTGAGGTTGCTGCATCTGTTCGGCAACGTTACCGAGCCTGTCAAGAAGCAGGAAAAGTTATTACCTATGAAGAATGTTTACCTTTTCGAGGGCAAGATACTTGGTGGATAACTAGCTTGGCTCCTTTGTGGGATGAACGTTCACGCATCTATCGGATTGTGGGCAGCAGCATCAATATTAACGATCGCAAACGGCTAGAGCTTGCCCTGAAAGCATCAGAAAATCGGTTAGACAATATTCTCACCACGGCGAATGCCTCTATTGTCAGTTTCCGCGTCTTTGCAAATCGAGACTGGGAATATGAGTATCAGTCGATTGGATGCGAGACTCTTTTTGGCTATTCTGCTGCAGAAATTGTCACCGATAAAATGTTGTGGATGTCACGGGTGTTTGCAGACGATCGGGATAAGGTTATTTATCCACACTTTGAGAGTATTTTTGCGGAACGCACTTTCGGTGTAGAATATCGATTCCATCACAAAGATGGTTCGCTGCGTTGGATTTCTGCTATTTATTCCTCTCATCGGGATGAAGTAGCCAATTGCTGGATTGTAACGGGAGTTAGTATTGACATTAGCGATCGCAAACGGGCAGAAGAAGCTTTACAGCAAAGCGAAACTTTATTTCGGACTTTGAGTGAGTCTGCACCAGTAGGTATTTTTAGAACAGATGCTCAAGGGAAAAATATCTACAGCAATCCTCGCTGTCAAGCAATCTGTGGCTTTACCTTTGAGGAAGCGTTGGGAGATGGCTGGATGCAGTTTATTCATCCTGAAGATTTGGAAGTTGTTTTTCCTCAGTGGACTTTATTTTTAACAACAAATCAGGAATTTCGCACCCAGGTGCGTTATGTTCACACAGATGCAACAGTTCGCTTTTGTCGATTAATGGCGGTTCCCATTTTTTCCGAATCCGGTGAATTAATGGGTAATGTGGGCACTGTAGAAGATATTACAGAAAGTCGGGCAATAGAGAAAATGAAGAATGAGTTCATCTCTATTGTCAGCCACGAACTGCGAACACCCTTGGCTTCTATCCGTGGTTCTTTAGGATTACTAGCTGCTGGAGTACTCAAAGAGCAACCAGAATCAGCCCAACAAATGTTGGAAATTGCTTCTAGCGAGACAGAACGTTTAGTGCGCTTGGTAAATGATATTCTCGACCTAGAACGCTTAGAGTCAAACAAAGTAACTCTGGTTAAGCAATGGTATGATGCAACTAAAATCTTGCGTCAATCTGTAGAAACTGTTCAGCCTCTGGCTACTGAAAATAACATTGCACTTGTGATGTTGCCTAGTTCTATTCCAATCTGGATAGATCCAGATCGGATTATTCAAACTCTTGTCAACTTAATAGGTAATGCTATTAAGTTCTCATCACGAGATAGTAAAGTAACAGTGAGTGTGGAATGTCTTACAGATCAAATTTTATTTAAAGTTCAAGACCAAGGTAGGGGCATTCCAGATGGTAAGTTAGAAAGTATTTTTGAACGGTTTCAACAAGTTGATGCTACTGACTCGCGCCAAAAAGGAGGAACGGGTTTAGGTTTAGCTATCTGCAAGAGCATTGTGCAGCAACACGGTGGCAAGATTTGGGTGGAAAGTACTTTAGGAAAAGGCAGTATATTTTATTTCACAATACCTAAGCTAGTAGCGGAAGGGTAAGGGCTAGATAATTGTTTTATACCGCTGTTTATACAAAGATGTTGTGCTGTGATTTAAGATATGTAATGCTTTTGTACCCTTTGTGTTTCTGAATTCTCTAAGTTCCAGCCAAGAATTTTAGCAATCTCAGAAACTAGCGTCACAGGATTAAATGGTTTAGCGATCGCTCCTACTGCACCTAATGCCAAGAACTGATTTGCTTCAGTGAAGCTTAAAATTGATGTTAAGAAAATTACTGGTATTGACTGAGCTTGGATATTCAACTGCAATTTTTTCAGGCAAGCAATGCCATCCATTTCCGGCATCATCACATCTAAAAGAATGGCATCTGGTTTAAGATCCTCTGCTTTGACTATACCCTCTGCACCTGAATTCGCTACCATTACTTCCCAGCCTCCGATTGTTTCCAGGCTAATTTTGACAATTTTGTGCATATGGGGTTCGTCATCAACAAATAGAATTCTTTTGCTAGCTAGATTTTGCATTATTTATACTTCCTACACACTGTTCGCTGGGAGAGAACACTAAACTTAATTTGTCCCAATTCATTCCAAGAGCTGCGTCTACAGCTAAAGATGGTTCTGGTGCATAATCTTTTGTGTCGAAAATTTTCACCTTAATTAGCCGCTTTTTATTGTAAGATTTCTGAAAAGTGAGCTTCAGGATACCGTCATTAAATTCTGCGATTGTGGCATGAGGCTGAATCAAACTAGGTAGAGGAATCACAATTTGAAATTGACTTGGGCAAAATTCAAAATCAAAGGAACTAAAAATCTCTGTCAGTGTTACTTCTTTTCCCTTGATTAAAGCTGTTTCTGGAGAGACTTGAACTTCAAGATTTTCAGCTTCTATATCGGAAATGTCTGCTTGAATGATAATTTCTGTATCTGTTTCCTCTATCTCAATCGTAGATACACCGCTAGTTGTACCGCCCTCATAAATCCATATAGTATCTTCACCATAGCTGTACAAAAACTCTCGGATGACACTATATAGATACTGCTCGAATATACTCAACCTCTGTAATATCTGCCAACTGGTTAACATTCTAATATTTCCTTGATTTTTGAAATACTAATGATTAAGTGTAAGAGACTATTTATAAAATCATAGCCTCTGCTGCTAAAATAGGACTTACGCAAAATCCCTCTAAAATCCTCTTGACTCCGTGTCCTCTGTTTCCTCTGCGGTTTATTCTATAACTTGTGCGTAAGTCCTGTAAAATTAACAGTAACCGAGTATTTGATTTCTCATTTTAAACCAGTTAAAAAGTAAATGATTTGGATGCTGTTTACCAAAATAACGACTTTAGGATATAGAAAAATGTTTGTATTCACAATTTGTTTAGTTTGGATTTGGTTATTTGTAATTGGATATTAAATGCAGATTAACCAAATGGAAACTTTATCAACCGTCAAAGTATTCTCGCTATTACAAGACATCTTCTTGAACCTAAAGCGGTTGTTTTCAGTTATCAGCATACAAATCATCAGTTGAATTTTTATAATTTTCTATGATTGTTAAAATTCTGTTTCTAACTAGCTGTTGCTGATAATTGTAGTACTGTCTGAGCAATTCGAGTTGATGGTTTAAACGTTCAGTGTCTTCAATTAACGTATTTAAGTCATGCACTATGCTTGTATATCCAGCAAACATGATATTATCTGCGAGTTTTGAGGGAGTTTGATTGCCAATGGTTTCAAAATTTTGGCGATCGCTGTTGTGTCTCATGGTTTTTGTTCCTCAATTTAGCTTCATCCCATAACTTAAAATAAAAAAATGAGGATTTTATGAGGAACGACACTTTTGCTGGAAATTTATGTTCAAGGTAACACTTTTAGTTCTGGAGGCAACAGCATCGAAACCCTCGTACCCCCGTTACCCTCGTTATCAGGTTCAACCTGGTAACGAGAACTAATCTTTCCCTTCTGCCACGCCAGTCGCTACAAGTCGGCGCTAGACGCGTTCGCCGTCAGGCGTTGCGTTAGCTAGCGGCTTCCCGGAGGGTAGCCGCTAGGGCGCGCTGGCTCCTCATTAAGATTTCCACCCTAGAGCTTCAGCTACCAGATGTGAAAGTTTCAATGGATCAAAAGGTTTGGGAATCACTCCTGCAACTCCTAGTTGAGCAAATTTATTTAAGTCAACCGTCTGTACTTTAGCTGTCAGCAAAATTACGGGAATATTTTGAGTTGAAGGATTACTCTGCAATTTACTAAACAGCGCCAGTCCATCTATATCTGGCATCATTACATCTAAAAGAATAGCATCAGGATGCTCAATCTCAGCTAAAGTTAAGCCCTCGCTACCTGAGTGGGCTGTTAGCACTTGCCAACGCCCAAGTTTTTCCAAACAAGCTTGAATAATAGTACACAGGTTTTTTTCATCATCAATTACCAAAATGCATTTTGCTGACATAACTTTACTTTTACCCTTCAAACCTTGCTAGGGGTAAAAAAACTCGTTTTGAACCATAGCATGAAACAATTAAATATTTACTGATGATAATACTGATATGTTAATTTTTATCTTAGTTGTACCCGCTCTAAGCGATTTAATATACGGGCAATTAACTCTGGCTCTACAATTGGTTTCCTGATGTAATCATCGGCTCCTGCCGCATAAACTTTATGCACGATTTCGGTATCAGAATGTACAGACAGGAACAAAACAGCTAAATGACTCCAGCGAGGATCGTTGCGTACAGCTTGGCATAGTTCAATACCGCTGAAATCAGGCATTTCGATATCTAAAATCAGTAGATCGGGTACAGTGTATTCTAATATCTCCCAGAATCTTTGGGGGTCTTTTAACGTAGTCAGTTGTAGTCCCCAGGGTGACAGTAATGCAGTCACATGATTAAGTACCAAAAAGTCATCATCTACAACCAGGATTTTAGCTTCAGTGAGATGATGCTGGTTCAGTGCTGTTGTGAGTGCAGAAATTACCTCAGCCGCAGACATAGTTTTGCTTAAAAAGCCATATGCACCATGACTTGCAGCTTCTACTCGTTTAGATAATTGATTGCAGCTAGTCAAAACTAAGACAGGAATCTCAGGCTGGCTCTGATTTAATTCCGCTAAGAGCTTTAAACCATTCTCCTGTGGATCGGGAAAGGAGAGGTCTAATAAAATGACATCAGGAGAGTGATGAGCAAGTATAGTTCTTGCTGTTTTCAGATCTGTTGCAATCTCTACTTGGAAGCCGTGAATTTTGGCCTCTAGTTTAACTCGTTCGGTTAGTATGGCATCGTCGTCAATTATTAGTAACCGTCTTGAGGAAACTTTTGAGGAGGAACTAGTAGCAGGCATTGATGGCTGCTGATGCAGTATTTTTTTCAGTGATTTGATTAATTCTCCTAACTGCAGGCTTGCACTTTGTTTTGGAGTAGTTTGAGTTTCCTCTAGCAATCTTTCGATTTCCCTTGCGATTGTTGAACCCTCCAGAAGGCTGTAGCATCCTAAAGAACCAGCTAAACGATGGGCTTGTGCTGTTGCTTGCTTGAGTAAGGAAAGATTTGGCTTTGCGTCTGATAACTGAGCTTGTACTTGCTCAAACAATTCAACCTGTTCCCCCAAAGTCTGTTTAAACTCTTCCCACAAATTCGCCACTACAGCCATCACTTTTGCTTCGGCTTGATGCTTTTGTGCTAGCTCATCACTGGGAGTTATGTGATTATCTGTTCCTCTGTGGGAGTCTAAAATCCCCTGTTCCCTTTGAATTGATTTATCCTTTTCCTCTCCCCTCAGCCGATAACCCAATCCATAAACTGTTTCTATTAAATCTACAGTCATACCGGCTGCTTTTAGTTTCTGCCGCAAACCTTTAATTTGAGTTGTGACAGCTTCCTCACCAGGAAATTCAACAGAAGACCATATTTTATCTAGCAGAGCACTTCTACTATATATCCTTTGAGGATTGCGGAGAAAGAGTTCCAATAAACCATATTCTTTCGGGGTAAGATGTAGATGTTTTGCAGCATAAGTAACTTCTTTAGTATTGGTATTAAGCTGCAAACTTTCCCAAGTTAATACTGTCGGTAAAATTTCTTTTCCCCTACGCAATAAAGCTTTAATTCGTGCAATTAACTCTGATAAATCAAATGGTTTAACAACATAATCATCTGCTCCAGCCTCTAATCCCATGATACGCATAGTAGTGCTGTCTTTGCCAGTCAACATTAAAATTGGCATTTGATAGCCTGCAAAACGAATTTGGCGACAAAGGCTGATTCCATCCAATCCTGGAAGTGAAACATCTAACACAAGCAGATCGAAATCAACTTTTTTTGCCAGCTCCAAACCAAGTTGACCGTCATTTGCAGTCTCAATTTGATAGTTATAATTTGTAAGTGCTTGTACAACTACTGAAGTTGTAAATTCATCGTCTTCTACCAAAAGAATTTTCATGGAAATTTTCCTTCTGTATTGGGATTACAGAAACTAGTAAAGTTAATCTGGTTATCCAAATAAAAACTAATTATGCAAACATATCGAAAATATGACAAATAAATTCAGCTTGCTCTGTAATGTCTGTTTTTCTCTGCTTTTTAAAA
>NZ_AJLN01000066.1 GCF_000317285.1 Chlorogloeopsis fritschii PCC 6912
GCTACTTGCCGCCCTTTATTGGAAGTATAAGCTTGCCGTTGCGGCAAAGTTATGGGTAAAGTCACAAATGCCGTTTGATGATATGTAATTAAAAAATGGGGGTGGAGGGACTTGAACCCTCACGACCTTTTACGGTCAACGGATTTTCATTCTCCCGCAGCTTTCGCCACTGCCTGATAGCTTCAACTATCTTAGGCTTTGAGAATTGGACTCTCCCTTTACCCTCGACTATACGTTAGGGTAGCTCCCGTCGGGTCTCTGCACCTTCCAAACTTGCCTTTTGTTAGTAATCATTTGCGAGATACAAATGACTAATGACAATTGACGAGTTTGGCTTGGCTCAGGATTGCCTTGTCTGTTACCAGATTTAGGTTTCCCTGAATTTGAGAGCGGACACTTAAAGGATTTCTCCTTCAAGGCTCAATTACTTAAGTCCGTAGCGTCTACCATTCCGCCACACCCCCAAGTTGATTTGGGAGTCACTCTTAATTTGAGAAGGCAGTAAATACCTCCTCGATCTATTCCAACATCATTTGTGTCATTTGCCAACTGGTAACCATAAAAAATTTTTCTGGATAACCGAACTTTTCTAAAAAAAGGCAGAAAATTCACCTTTGCCTGCTCGCCAGATCAATCGTTAGGAGCAAAAGCAACCAACAGTACTTTCCTGGTGTTAGGCTTTCAGCCTATGATGGAAATGAAAGATGCACCCGTTGGTTACTGCTGTATTAAACTCATGATGGAATCTATGATGGTACCGCTCCTGTACCTGATTTTGGCTGGAGCTTATCTATTAGTCATACCTGTGGCTGTGCTGTTCTACCTAAATACACGCTGGTATGTGGCTAGCTCCATAGAGCGTGCATTTATGTACTTTTTGGTATTTTTCTTTTTTCCAGGTTTGTTAGTTCTGTCGCCGTTTGTAAATTTTCGACCCAAGCGGCGGCAAATTGAAGCTTAAATTTAAGATTGGTAGGTCATAAGACTTATGCGACGCATTGACGCTATTGGAATTGGCTTGGGCGTTTTTAGCGCAGGTGGCTTGGTGTATTTACTCCTACAACTAGCAGGCTTAGATAGTTTGAATGCTGGTATCTGGAGTCAAGCCTTGCTAGTCGGTGGATTAGTTGGCTGGTTGCTAACATATCTTTTCCGGGCAGTTAGTCATAACATGACCTACCATAAACAACGCGAGCAGTACGAAGAAGCTTACTTGCAAAAGCGCTTAGAAGAACTTTCTCCAGAAGAATTAGCAAAAATTCAAGCCGAAATAGAGCAGGAAGAACAACATAAGGTGTAAATTGGTTATTTGTGATTTGTCCTTTGTCATTTGTCCTTTGCTCATGACTAATGACAAATGACTGATGACTAATTACTAATGACTAATTACTAATGACTGCGATTTCCGATTGCTTTGAAAACCTAGCGCATAAACGAGAGTGCGCTTTAATTCCCTTTATTACTGCTGGCGATCCAGATATAGAAACTACAGCAGAAGCTTTGCGAGTTTTGAATCACAGCGGTGCGGATATAATTGAACTTGGTGTTCCCTATTCCGATCCACTTGCTGATGGGCCTGTTATTCAAGCTGCTGCGACTCGCGCTTTGCAAAAGGGAACAACTTTAGATCAAGTGCTGGAAATGCTGAAAGCAACTTCTCCTAGCTTGCGAGTTTCCTCCGGAAAGGCTGCGCCAATACCGATTATTCTTTTTACCTACTATAACCCCATTCTCAATCGTGGCATTGATAAGTTTCTCCAGCAAGTTGCTGATGCTGGCGTAGCTGGATTAGTCGTGCCAGATTTACCTTTAGAAGAAGCTGCTAACTTACTCAAACCCGCTGCTGAAATTGGCATTGATGTCACTTTGTTGATAGCTCCTACCAGTTCCCCCGAACGAATCGAAGCAATTGCTCGCGCCTCGCAAGGATTTATTTATTTGGTAAGCGTGACTGGTGTTACGGGTATGCGATCGCAAGTTGAAACACGAGTATCTGATTTATTGCAAAAAATACGTAATTACACAGAAAAACCGATTGGGGTAGGTTTTGGAATTTCTCAAGCAGAACAAGCTCGTCAAGTTAAAGAGTGGGGAGCAGATGCCGCAATTGTTGGCAGTGCTTTTGTAAAACGCCTGGCGGAAGGTACTCCACAGCAAGGTTTAAAGGCGATCGCTGAATTTTGTCAAACTCTTAAAAGCGCGATCGCAAACCCCTAAGTAAACGCAAATGAGAATTTGAGCGAGACAAACTAGGAAGGTAGATTAAAATGTTTAAAAACGGAGTTTTTTTACCTTCCTTGGTAGACATTTTAAAAAATATGGTTTTGAATATATAAAGCAGATATCAAGCGGTAAAAAAGTAGGCTTTACTGCCAATCCGGATTTTGGTGTGATTGAAAGTACATTATTTTAGGATGTGAATTTTATGATTATGAGTGTTAGAGTGTATCGGTCACAAGCGATCGTAGTGGTTTCGCTGGATAGAGGTAAAGGCAATGAGTGAGAGTATGGCGTTTATCGGCGGTGTCGCTGTGGCGGGGCTAGCAGCTATTTTGCTGTTAAAGGGAACTGGAAATCCCCTGCAGCAGCCAAATATCGCAGTTGCTCCACAATTGCCAACTACTATGATGCCTGGAGTGATACAGCAGCCACCAACATACAATCCTTACGCACCACAACCTGTTGCTCCAACACCTGCAAGTCCTAATCCTGATGAGCGTTTGGCAATGGAACGTCTCAAAATGGAAAATGAAGGGCTAAAGAAGGAAAACGAGCAACTCAAAAGTCAGATGCAGCAGTTCCAAGCCCAACTCCAACAAGCTTACAACTATCAATTGCAACTCAACGCCCAGCAAAACCAGAATGCAGCGTCACGATTGCAACAATCCGAAAACCCCTGGTGGTCTTCACCTATAGTATGGGCAGTGGGAGGTATGTCTTTAACTATCGGTGGAGGTATTGTTGTTGCTGGGGTACTGTCTTTGTTCTCTCCCAAACAGCGACATACTCGTACAGTCCAAGTTATTCATCCGTACAATGGTTCTGCAACACCGTTAGTTCCAGTGCGTCGAGCTGAGTTTCTGCCACCTCACACGGAAACAAGGCGGGTAAATGCACCAGAATACGAAGACACTTACTAAAAGTTTTAAGCAGGACAAAGTATTTCCTACTGAACAACGCTTTCCCAATACACAGACGTGCGAAAAATAATTTTATCGTGCTTGTTTTTCATGTTTTTTATAGTAAAAAATATCTAATATTTAACTTAGTACTTGTTAATAAGCCCTTCATTAAATGAACTAAATTAATCATTTTTTTTGATTTTTATAGTTGTTGCCATTCGAGGTTAAAAGTCCATTAACTAAGCTAGAAACATAGATCCCCGACTTCTTTAAGAAGTCGGGGATCTTACTCTTACTTTATTATCTTTACTGTTTACTTGACTCAGTAGTAGAAAGCTTGTCTTGAGAATTATTATTGGGCTTATTTACCTGAGGAAGCTTTTGTTTAGCAATATTTTCAGCAGCTTGCTTAAATAAAGGCTCTATTTTATTTCGCCAGTATTGAATATTTGGTAATTTTTCTGGATTATCTTTATAAGCTAAAACTTTATCCCATTCACCGCTATCTAATGCTTTATTAATCTCATTAAAGAACGCTTCTGACTTTTCCCAATCTTGCCGCCATTGGTTTAACATTTCTGTAGTTTCTTTTAAGCCAGAAGCATTTCTGGGAATGTTTTTTAACAGTTCAGCCGCACCTTGTAAATCTCCAGATTCATACTTTTTTCTAGCTTTTTCTAAAGTCTGAGTAGATGTTTCTCCTTGTGATTTTTCTGACTCCAATTTTGGAGAAGATGGTTCTAATCTTTCTGGAGACGAAGTTTGCCTATCCACAACAGATTTTGGTGGGGGAGTAGACAGAGAACCAATTAAGTCAACATCATCTAATGTTTTCACGGCAATGCCTTTATCGCGCAGGCAAGTAACCCATCCATCTTTATTTTTGATATGAACCTGCTCTATCCAAGCCCGCTCCGACTCTAGTTTCACTTCCACCCAACCGCGTTTTGTCCGTCTTCCCGTCACTTCTAACTTCTTGCCCTTGTTAACTTTTTGCACGATGTTATCACTAGCGATCGCACTCGGTTCTGAACGGATATTTGCTTGATTCGCTCCAACTACGGCTAAACAGGTGGGCGCTGTGATCATGTCATTACCTTCTGTCACATTTGCGGCAAAATTTTGGGCATTCTTAACTACCAAGGGAGCAATAGCAGCAGCACTACCTGCTAAAAATACTAGAACAAACAGCTGCAATAAGTCAGGGCCATTAGAAGCCCTGGAAACCGAAGCAAGCGGCTTGGAGGCTGGTTCTGGTGGTGCTGGAGATGTATGATTGCCTGGTGCAAGGGCGATCGTTTTTTGCTGAGATTGGCGTGACGAGAAAGCAGTTGCCCCATAGCTGAGATTTTTGCGATACTCTCCAGTTTGAGAGCGGATATCAATTGCCTGCAACGCTTCCAATGCTTCCTGAGCGCTTTGGTAGCGATCTTTAAAGTGATAGCGTACCATTTTGCTTAACACCGCAGCCAAATCTTGACTGATAGGCACTAAATGCTGCCAGAGAATTTCGCCTGTTTGGGGATCTTCTTGCATATCTACTGGCGCTATTCCAGTCAGTGCCTGAATGGCAATGATACCCAAAGCGTAGATATCACTATTGGGGCGGGGTTTGCCTTGCCCTTGTTCTGTGGGCATATAACCGGGAGTACCAATAGCTACCGTAGCCGAGAAATACCCGGCGGCATTGAGAATTGATGTTTGGGTTGCGTATTCGGAAGGTGTACGCAATTTTTTCACAGCCCCAAAGTCTAATAAGACTAATTTTTTGTCTGAGGCACGACGGATAATATTGTCTGGCTTAATGTCGCGGTGAATTACACCATGACTGTGAACAAAATCTAAGATACTTAAAATTTCTGTTAACAAATCGATAACTTCCCCTTCAGTCCAGTTTTCACTAGAAATCAGTTCATCACTAAGGGGATGTCCTTCGATAAATTCCTGCACCAAGTAAAATTCTTGATTTTCGTCAAAGTAAGCTAAAAGTCGGGGTATTTGGTCGTGGTTCCCCAGTTTTTCTAATGTTTCGGCTTCGCTTTCAAACAGGCGTTTGGCAGTATCAAACAACGAGGGCGCGGCGCTGATTGGTTTGAGGTGCTTAACCACACAGATCGGATTACCCGGACGTTTTGTATCCTGGGCAATATAGGTTTCACCAAATCCTCCTGTTGCCAGGACTTGCATAACTTGGTATCGGTGGTCTAGTAACTTGCCAATCATATTCCCTCCCCAGTATTAACACCCATTTTCTCAGGATGGTAATAAATATCTCCAAAATTTCCTCGATAAAATCCGCTATCTTGAGAAAAGATTTGGATGTAAAACGTAATTTTTTAGTCAATAAACATTGTTAATTTTGATTTCAATATCCTTTTTTAGTAACCATGCCACCTAAAATAACAAATTCAGTCGCGTGGCAGCAGGCTGAACTCCTCATGCAACCTGCTTTCATTCGCGTTGTGGATAATATTCGCAAGTTGCTTGATGTATCTGCTTGGAAGGGTACTTACCAGGATGTACTGATTTGGCCCCCAAATACCAGCGATGAGACAAAAGCAGTTGTGACAAGACTTTTGCAAGAATTAGAAGCTGCCACTCCTGAGAAAGCAGCCGAAATTAGAGAGACTCTTGCCCGTCTACCAATGCCCCATCCAGGATATCATCTGTGTTTGCAGCGTCAAGAGCAACAAGTGAGCGTGGATTTGTGGGAATTGTGTTATCAAGTGTGTTTTCTTGATTACAATTCTTTGAGTGATAAACCTGTTGATATTGATATTAGTTTAATCGATGAAATGGGTGATGTGGATTGGAATGCTTTGGAAGCTAAAACTAAAAGGTTAGTAGAACAAGTGTTTGCAAGTTTACCTCCAGAATAACCCCACCCCTAGCCCCTTTCCACAAGTGGAGAGGGGAATATTTTTATCTACCACTAAGAACAACACAGACGCTGATGTGCTCTTGTCCGTCAAGCAAGAAATTTCACTACCAGAAGCCAAAGTCCGATCGCCCAGACTAGGTAAGATTTGTCGGACACCAAGAAAGGAGAAATAGAGCGATCGCTTTCTTATCTACAATTTTCTGACTTTTTTCAACAACTAAGTCTGATTCTCTTTAAAAATTAATAACTCAGCACAACTTTCTAAAACTTAAATTAAAGAAAACTTTAACTTTTGATTAAATTTATATTTTGGTTATAGTATTCTGGGACGCAGACTATTTTAGTAAGCGGAAAGTATAATTACTAGCGCAGTTAGATATAGTTTCTTACTAACTAGAGTATTTTTTCGGCAAGTTTAATATCTTAACACTTAATAACTTGAAAGCCGGATTTTTTTATATTTTAGCAATAATTGTTCACTTTTCACCTAAAGATTGCATAGGTAAAAATGACAGCACAATTACTTAAAATACAGCAGCAATTG
The DNA here is from genome assembly GCF_000317285.1 of Chlorogloeopsis fritschii PCC 6912. Taxonomy (GTDB): domain Bacteria; phylum Cyanobacteriota; class Cyanobacteriia; order Cyanobacteriales; family Nostocaceae; genus Chlorogloeopsis; species Chlorogloeopsis fritschii. The sequence goes on from NZ_AJLN01000066.1 coordinate 6,548, forward strand.
CAATTCCATAGAGGAAGGATCTTATTAATAGAAGATAATGATATTAACAGAATGTTACTTAGTGATTATCTGAGTCACTTTAGATTTGAGGTTCAAGGCTTGGCAGGGGGAGCTGATTTTATTGCTACTATCAAGAGTTTTCAACCAGATTTGATTTTATTAGACTTAAAATTACCTGATATTGATGGTTATTCTTTACTAGAAAGAATACAGCAGGAAGTAGGCATATCCCAGATACCAATTTTTATAGTTTCGGCATTTGCTTTTAAAGAAGATAGGGAACGAGCGATAAAATTAGGTGCTCGTCGCTACTTTATTAAGCCTGTAAACTTGAGTGAGTTAGTTTTGGCAATCGAAGAAGAATTAGCTTGTCAGCTTTTACAGTGAAATTGGTAATATCGGAAAAAGATAAAATCAATAAAATTTCATAGTAATTTTACTTAAAATAAATATAGGTAAATTGTAAAGTTGCCAAACTTTGGTTGTGACAACATCTACTCAAACACTACCACTAGTTAAAGAACCAGAACGTCTAGAAAGTCGTCTAGCCGAAATTCCGCCAGAACCTGGAATTTATATGATGCGAGACAGTAGCGATCGCATCATCTATATAGGTAAATCTCGGAAATTGCGATCGCGTGTTCGTTCTTATTTTCGAGAATCACAAAAACTCAGCGAACGTATCGCCACAATGGTAAGGCAGGTGACAGAGATTGAATTCATTGTCACCGATACTGAAGCGGAAGCCTTAGCCTTAGAAGCCAATCTGATCAAGCAACACCAACCGTATTTCAACGTGCTGCTGAAGGATGATAAAAAATATCCTTACGTTTGTATTACTTGGTCAGAAGATTATCCCCGTATTTATATTACCCGTAAGCGCCAATTAGGTAAAGAAAAGGACAAGTATTACGGCCCTTATACTGATTCTCACTTACTGCGGGAGATATTGCGCTTGTGCAAGCGGATATTTCCTCTGCGACAGCGCCCTCAACCACTATTTAAAGACCGTCCCTGCTTAAATTACGATATAGGACGTTGTCCGGGTGTGTGTCAGTTGTTGATTTCCCCAGAAGAATACCGCAAAACTGTGCAAAAAGTGGCGATGGTATTTCAAGGGCGAAGCAGCGAGCTAATTGACATCTTGACAGAACAAATGCACAAGCAAGCGGAGGCGCTCAACTTTGAAGCAGCAGCGCGGATTCGCGATCAAATTGCCGGGCTGAAGTCTTTAAATGCCGATCAAAAAGTTTCCCTACCAGACGATACGGTTTCTCGTGATGCGATCGCTCTAGCAGCGGATGCACAACACGCCTGCATTCAATTATTTCAAATTCGTGCCGGACAATTGGTAGGCAGACTTGCATTTATTGCGGATGCTCATGCCGAACCAGGAGCAATCTTACAACGCGTGTTGGAGGAACACTACCAAACTGCCGATGCGGTAGAAATTCCCACAGAAATTTTAGTGCAGCATGAATTGCCAGATACAGACATCCTGGCGGATGTGCTGACACAGCGTAAAGCCAGAAAAGTGACGATTCTAGCTCCCCAGCGACAAACCAAAGCAGAATTAATAGAAATGGTAGAGCGAAACGCTCAATATGAATTGCAAAGAATGCAAAAATTGGGCGATCGCAACCAACAAGCGATGCAAGATTTAGCTGCCATTCTTGATTTACCCGACTTACCTCACCGCATTGAGGGTTATGATATCTCCCACATCCAAGGCTCAAATGCTGTAGCTTCCCAAGTCGTGTTTATCGACGGCATCAGTGCCAAGCAACACTACCGTCACTACAAAATTAAAAATCCCACAGTCACAACCGGGCACTCGGATGACTTTGCCAGTCTTGCTGAAGTTATCTCCCGCCGCTTTCGCAAGTATGCCGAAAATCCCCAACTGTCGCGAATTGGCAATCCTGACTGGCCCGATCTAATTATGATTGATGGTGGTAAAGGTCAGTTATCAGCAGTTGTAGCAGTCTTACAAGAGATGAATTTATTGGAAGACTTGCGCGTGATTAGTCTGGCAAAACGGCGAGAAGAAATTTTTCTACCGGGAGAATCAGAGCCGCTGTCAACAGAAGCAGAACAACCAGGAGTACAACTGTTGCGGAGATTGCGAGATGAGGCGCATCGGTTTGCTGTCAGTTTTCATCGCCAGCAACGCAGCGATAAATTGAAGCGATCGCGTTTAGATGAAATTCCTGGTTTAGGGCATTATCGCCAAAAGCAACTTTTGGGACATTTCCGCTCGGTTGATTATATTCGCCAAGCTACGCCCGCACAGATAGCTGAGGTTCCGGGAATTGGCTCGCGTTTAGCTCAAGAAATTTATGATTATTTTCATCCTGCTTAAAGTAGGCAGATAAAATGCCAAGCCCAATTGAATGCTTATAAGCAGGCAAAAAGAAATTATGGGTAATTGATAAGTGGGAAAACCCATTACCATTACCCATTACCCATTACCCATTACTAATCATTAGATTAGCAAACATTACTGATGCTATTCCTCTGTTAATTGGAATTTTTTCTTAAATTTTATCTCTAAATTTTAATCATTTTTTTACAGTAACAAACAAATCATTTCTACTTAAAATTAATATTTTTTTACTCGAACTTATAATTTGTTATGTTTTTACCAATTTAATAGTAACACTATTTTCACAGCTATTTTTTAAACAAAACCTAAATTAACAAGCTTTTTTACCCATCTCTAAAAAATTGTAACTTAACATACAAAATCTATTATCTTTTTACAAAATAATGTTTTTACACTGAATCCACTATCAATCTCTTACTCCTGATAGAGCCGTGTGCCAATAGAAGCAAAGCTTACTTCTACATATTTATACTGATATATGTTTTGCTCAAGACTTGCTAAAAGCTGCCAGTAATTTTATCAGTAAATGCTAGACGTCAAGGGCTAACATTACTATAGTCTCAAGCTAATCGCAGTAGGGATCACTAAAACCATAAGCTAACACAGCATAAACAAGATAATTTTATATCCAAAGCTAGATGATTAGAGATATAAAGTTTAAGATAATCAGAAGAATTATAGGTTGTTAAGTTTTTCCAGGCTAAATTGATGTACTAGCTAACGTTAATGTTGAATTTTATTAAGTATGGACTATCAAAAGTTAGCTAGTTTAATTAGCCTGCTTATTGTTTCAAGCAAAATTAATCATGATATCCAGGGATTTAAAAATGCAGATAGTACAAACTATTTACTGCCCCAACTGTGGTAGTAAAGCAGAAAGACATTATATTTTTGATAGACAGTTAACAAGAACTCAATGCCAACGTTGCGACTACTTAATGGTATGTTGCACGCGTACAGGTAAAGTTATTGAAGCTTATGCCCCTGGTATTTATGCACGTTGATAATTAGGTTAGTGGATAGTAGATAGTGGTTAACTACTAACTACTGTACGGGCGGGTTTGGTTGATTATATGAACGGTTACTACCGACAATTTATCTTCTAAACCCGCCCCTACTAACTACTGCTTACTTGCTCGTAGTTGTCCGCAAGCAGCATCTGCTTCTAAACCACGAGAGTAGCGCACGCTCACAGCAATATGATGCTGTTTAAGAACTTTGACAAAAGCTTGAATGCGACTGGAAGTCGGGCGTTTGTAGTCTACTTCTGAAATAGGGTTGTAGGGTATTAAATTAACATGACTTTGAAATCGCCGTAGTCTTTGCGCTAATTCAGCAGCGTGTTCTGGTAAGTCGTTAACGTCCGCAAGCAGAACGTATTCAAAAGTCACCCGACGTCCCGTAATTTCCACATATTCGCGGCATTCGGCAAGCAAATCTTCAATTGGATAAGAACGAGCGCTAGGAATGAGTTTTTCTCGTAGTGCTTGGTTAGAAGCGTGGAGGCTGACTGCTAGGGTAACTTGTAATTTATGCTGGGCAAATTTACGAATGCGATCGCGTATTCCCACTGTGGAGACAGTCATGCAGCGTTGCCCAATACCCACATCTTGATTAAGGGATTTGATTGCTCCTAAAACATTATCTGTATTTAACAGCGGTTCGCCCATACCCATAAAGACGATATGGCTTACCCGTTGCTGAAAATCTTCTTGAACAGTTAACACCTGATCGACGATTTCGTGCCGTGTCAAATTGCGCTTGTAGCCGCCTTTACCAGTCGCACAGAAATCACATCCCATCGGACAACCGACTTGAGTTGAGACGCAAACTGTCAAACGTTCTAGAGATTTTGGATTTGGGAATTTCTCCACGTCAGAGTTTCCCCGCTTCCCCGCGTCTTTCCATCTCCCCCTCTCCCACTCTTCCTCTCTGGGATAAGTGGGGATACCGACTGTTTCAATAATATATCCGTCTGCTAGCTGCAAAAGATATTTGACAGTACCATCGGGAGCAACAGAGCGATAGTGAATTGTAGAGCGCCCAATCGGAATTTCTGCAACTTCCGCCCGCCATTGTTTGGGGAAGACAGAGATATCAGCAAGCGATCGCACTCCCTTTTGATAAATCCATTCATGCAGCTGCTTTCCTCTGTAAGCAGGTTGCCCCTGCTGTTGCACCCAAGCGGTTAACTCGGCAAGCGAAGCACCCAGCAACGGAGGAGTTAATTCTCCTGATGCTGTATCTAATTTTTGTTTGGTAAGAGAGTCAACCCCAGGTAACAGAGGTGTAGCAGACATAAAAAGTCACAAATTCACGGTGGCATATCTATCCTATAACTTCTTGCCGAATCTTGCTTTGACCGAGAGCGATCGCCTATTTCTCTCTCAAAAGTTTAGAACTTACGCACGAGCCACGGAATAATCAAACTACTCCAGGCACAGAGAACACGGAAGAAGAGGAATAAGAGTTAGAGAGGTATTTCCTCAATCTGAAAACTCATTATTGTAAACTTATGTTAAGTTTTATTTTGGTTTGCATTTATGATTTCTCGCCGCAATTTTCTGAGCATATTATTCGTTAGTTGTTTTGCTCTCATCGGTTGGTTGAATTTTGTCCCAACGGCTAGTGCATTGGGAGGCAAACTGCCCCCGATTAATCAACCGGCACCCCTATTTACTTTGCCGACAAACTCTGGTGATGGTGAAATTTCTCTCTCTGATTTGCGGGGTAAGTGGGTGGTTCTGTACTTTTATCCAAAAGACTTCACCCCTGGTTGCACAATAGAAGCACGTCGCTTTCAGCAAGATTTGCCCAAATATCTAGAAAAAAATACCCAAATCATTGGTGTGAGTGCGGATGATGTTAGCTCCCACGCCGAATTTTGTGATTCAGAGGGTTTAGTATTTCCCCTATTGGCAGATACAACAGGTGCGGTGAGTAAAGCTTACGGTTCTTGGATGAGCTTTATCTCTACGCGCCACACATTTATCATCGATCCGCAAGGTGTTCTGCGCGAGACTTTTGTCAAAGTTAATCCAACTATCCACAGTCAAGAAGTCTTATCTCGGCTAGAGGAATTGCAAAAAGCTACTGCTTCCTAACTTGGGGCGATCGGGTGGGTGGATAGACTAAAGAAAGGGGAAAAGGAAAAATAAATCCTTTAACCTTTCACCTCTTTTATGCCTTTACATCCTTCCCCAGTCAGCAGTTATTAGTCTTACACTCATAATATAAATAGGCAAAATTAGAAAAAATTGATAACTAATAAATAAAAGCTGATAGCTCCTTGGCGAGGCGTACTATGAATTTTGAACACGAAGCAAATTTTCAAAATCCAACAGAAGAATTTGAATTTGCTCAACCACCGACTCCTGCTAAACCACTGGAATTGCTAAGAGATACTGAAGCTTTACTACGTCGTCCAACAGTAGCAACATTGGTGCCGCTTTTACCACCAAAGTGGGGAAAAAACTTGCAAGCAGCTTCTTGTGTCGCAGAAGATTCCTTGAAAGAGTTAGCCGAAATTGAACTGGAGAAAATTAGCGACTGGGAACTACGCTCTGCACGTATCCGTGTGGGATTAAGCTTTGTTGGTTTTGGGGCGCTGATGATAGTTGTACTGCTGCTTTACCTTACCACGTTACATCCACAACTCAGTCCAGTTGAACAAATTGGTCTATATTGGTATCAATACGTTTGGTTTGTGTGTTTGGGCGTAGCGGGAATGTTTATTCTCGGTCGAGAAGCAATGCGTCCAACTGAAAAGCCTCAAAAATTTAACAAACGGTAAGTATGAATGACATCAACCACAACCATTTAATAGTTAAACCTGGTTCTAAGATTTTATTAACAGATTATGACTCTAAATATACGGGCAATTTCCAAAGTAAGGTTGATGCACAAGGCAAATTAGAAGCAGGCGTTCAGCAACTGAGAAAATATCAAGATGTTCTGTATGCTCAAAATACTTATGCTTTGTTAATTATATTTCAGGCAATGGATGCTGCTGGTAAAGATAGCACGATTAAGCACGTGATGTCTGGCGTTAATCCGCAAGGCTGTCAGGTATTCAGCTTTAAAGCACCCAGTGCGGAAGAGTTAGATCATGATTATTTGTGGCGATCGGCTAAATCCTTGCCGGAAAGAGGACGCATTGGAATTTTCAACCGTTCATACTATGAAGAAGTCTTAGTAGTTCGCGTTCATCCAGAACTCTTACAAAAGCAACAATTACCCGATTCACTTAAGGGAAATGATATCTGGAAGCAGCGATTTGAGGAAATTAATAATTTTGAAAAATATCTGGTAAATAATGGCATTGTCATTCTTAAATTCTTTCTAAATGTTTCTAAAACAGAACAGAAAAAACGCTTTTTAGACAGAATTGAATTACCAGAAAAAAATTGGAAGTTTTCCATAAATGATGTGCAAGAACGCGCTCATTGGGATGATTATATGTCAGTTTATGAAGATGTTTTTAATCACACCAGCACAGCTTGGGCACCTTGGTATATTATTCCTGCCGATCGCAAATGGTTTATGCGTCTTGCTGTCTCTGAAATTATCTGCTCAAAATTAAAAGAACTTAATCTAAAATATCCAACGGTAAGTGAGGAACATAAACAGCAACTTTTACAGGCAAAAGCAATATTAGAACGTGAAGACTAACTAGAGAGTGAAAAAAAGATAAAAATTTTAAAATTCACCTCTGTTGTGATAGTGATATTATTATGCCTATTCATTAACTAAAACACTGCCAATCCAGATAGAGTGCTACTTTTTAACCATAAGTATTCATCCTGAAGCTACAATAGCAGAGCTTTGTGTTAACTAGGGTAAGCAAAAAGAAGTGCTCAACTGGATTGAACATTGTTTGCTCAAAGCTATACAGAAGCCCGTACTTGACCACAGGTTATGTATGGCTGATTTTGCAAGCCAAGCTTAATCTCATCAAATCCTCACAAGTTCCTCAGGTTTATAACTTAATCTCATGAATATTGCCGAAGGAGAAGTGGCAAGTATGGAAGCAAGTAAACTTGCAAAATTCCTCAGTTTTTTGCAAGAAGATTTAGCAATTCCAGCAGACGATCTGCAATTAGCATTGCGGCATCCTGAGCAAAATCCGAATTTGTTACCTATAATTCTGTGGCAATATGGGCTGGTAACGTTGAACCAGCTAGATCTGATTTTTGACTGGTTACAGGGGAATGGTTGAGGTTAAGCCACAATGAAAACAAAAAAACGTCTTGGCATTCTTACCAGTGGCGGCGACTGCCCCGGATTGAACACAGCAATTAGAGCAGTTGTCAGCCATGCCACCCTTTCTTATGATTGGGAAGTGGTGGGCATTCCCTATGCCACGACGGGACTTTTGGAGGGAAAAACAGTTCCTCTGTCGATGCATGGTTTAGATTTGCACGGTATTGACACTCTACTGTGCATAGGCGGAACGATTCTCGGCAGTATCAATAAAGGAGACACCCTCACTCATATTGATGAAATTCTAGCTGGATATCAGGCTTTAGAATTGGATGCCTTGATTGGTATTGGCGGAGACGGTAGTTTAGCAATTCTCAAAGAGCTACAATCCAAAGGCGATTGGCAGTTCATCGCCATTCCGAAAACTATCGATCATGATGTAGCACTGACAGAAAGAGTAGTTGGATTTGATACAGCAGTTAATACAATTGTTGATGCTCTAAATCGTTTGACTTTTACTGCTGCTAGTCACGATCGCGTTATGATTGTAGAGGTAATGGGACGTACAGCCGGACATCTAGCGCTACAGGCAGGAATTGCAGGTGGAGCGGATATCATCCTAATTCCGGAAATTTCTTACTCAATCCAAGGAATTTGCCAACATTTAGCAGAATTACGCGATCGCAACTGGCGTCGATTTGCAATTGTTGTCGTAGCAGAAGGCATTGGCATCGCAGAAGATTCATCTTTGCAACCAGCTTGTGAAAAACCGAGTTGCGGGATGGGGCAGTATATCGCTGATGAAATCCGGCGTTGCAGCACTTATCCCATTGATGTTCGAGTTTCAGTATTAGGGCATATCCAGCGCGGGGGTATTCCCTCAGCTAGCGATCGCTTGATAGCCACAGCCTTTGGTAAAGCTGCTGTAGATTTGGTTGTTAGCGGGCACACTGGTTTAATGGTATCCTGGCAAAATGGGAGAGTAGTGCCAGTTTCTTTAGATTTAGTTTTAGCGAAAAGTCCTTTACTGGTAGATCCCAATAGTTTTTTAGTAGAAACTGCTCGCTGTTTGGGTGTTTATGTGGGGAAATGAAGGCAGAGGGCAGAGGAGTAGAGGAGCTTCAGGAGCACCAGGGGCAGTAGCCGCTACGCGTCTACTTACGCTGTCGTGCAAGAGCGTAGGTAGGAAAGACAATGGTTTTAGTCCTCTTGAGAGGACTTTTACTATTAGCCATAGGTTTCTAACCTATGGCGGTTTATTGATATGGTGCAACATATCAATAAAATAAGCAGAAATCACAGGAGCCAGAGGCGCCAGTTTTCGTTACCAGGTTCAACCTGGTAACGAGGGTTTCTCCGCGTCTCCCTGTCCCGGTGTCAGCCTCAACCCGTCAATTAAGTTACCTCACCGAACCGCAGTTTCTAGCATTCGTAGTGTTCCATTCTCGGCATCTATTTCCACATCAACACCTACAGGTACAGTAAATTTATCTTTAATGTGACCAATCATCGAACCGTACCAAGCAGGAATACCCAAAGGTTGAATGTGATCCTTTAATACTTGGGCTAAAGTCAGCGATGGTTGATCGCCAAGACTGCAATTAGTGCATTTTCCAAATACAAAACCAACTATTTGGTTGAAAATACCCGCATTTTTTAACTGAGTGAGCATTCGATCGACGCGGTAGATATCCTCGCCTATTTCTTCCACAAATAAGATGCTATCCTGCCATGAGGGAAGATAAGAAGATCCTAGCATTGCCGAGAGTACCGACAAATTACCACCAACTAATTTACCCTTAGCCTTTCCCGGAGTAATGATTTTGCGGCCAATTTCAGTCGTGAGCGTATTTGTCATTGTCACAACTTCCGCATTAAAAAGGATGCGCTTGACGTAATCTACGCTAAACTCATTCCAAGTAGATGTAGCAACAGGCCCGTGAAAAGTAATTAGCCCACTGCGAGCATAAATTGCTAACAATAGGGAAGTAATATCGCTGTAACCCATAAAAATTTTTGGATGGGAGCGAATTAAGGAATAGTTAATTAAGGGTAAAATTCGATTGCAACCCCAACCACCGCGCATAGTAATAATGGCTTTGACCGAGCGATCGCCAAACATAGCATTAACATCAGTAGCGCGGTCAATATCTTTACCTGCTAAATAACCGTAGCTATCTAAAATATGTACCCCTAGCTTTACTTTTAATCCTAAAGTCAATAATGCTTTTTTCGCTACTTCGATGTCTTGTGGTTCAATAATACCAGCAGGACTAATTAATCCTACCGTGTCACCTACCTTTAAACGTGGCGGCTTAATAATGGTATTTGAATATAATTTGGCTTGGACAGGAAGTACAGGAATTTGAGAAGATAAGCCAGCTAAACCCAAGAATTTGACAAATTTTCGACGCTTGATGGTCATGGCAAAAGTGTGGTATCATTTGGAACCTGTATCCAATGCTAGGAAAAAAAGCAGAAGGTAAAGGGTAAAAGCAAAAACCTTCCTGTTACTTTTACCTTCTACCTTTTACTTTTGTGCTCTATAAAAACTGCGATCGCTACTATCAAATTTTCACTCATCAACAACGAGCGGAACGGGGTATCATGAACTTCTCTGCATCTAAGGGGAAAGCGCCGCGAACCATCAAAAAAGAATCGCCGTCAAGTAAGTGAGGAAGTGCTTGTACATCCACATCTAAGCATTCCGGACAAAAATAAATTTCAACTTCGTCAATCGGTTGTGGTATTCGTTTGAGAATAGCTGCCAAAGTACATATTTGTGTTCCTACCACATCGAAAAGCTTGAGCTTGTTACCTTCTATCTCCATTACCGCAACCAAATCCAAATCTTGGAAATAATACAGAGGATTGTTTCCTTCCTGGAAGCAAAATATCGCTTTCTCTTTGACTATCCCTAAAATATTAGAAACTGGCTGGCGTATTTCCAAAAGTCTGTGTAGCAATTTTATATCCTTGCGATCACTGGTATTGAGCAATCGAAAGCCATCTATGCCACCCTTTGAATCACACTTACTTGTAACTGTAAAAATATGTTCTTTGATAAAGCGAAAGCCGAAAGGTTTATATAATTCAGGTTGAGCTGTAGTCAATACCAAAATTTGATAGTGGCGATCGCAGTAGATAAGTACCTCTTCCATCACTTCCCGGTAGTAGCCACGCCGTCGAAATTCTGGATGGGTACACACAGCATGAATTCCCCCTACAACTATATCTTGTCCCATCAGTCGCATGGGAATCTCCAGAACTCCCACATGGGTAACAGCTAAGTCATTGTGGAAGCGGATAAATGGGGTAGAAGCATCTTCCCAAGCTGCGCCCAACTTCCGGATACGTGTTGCTGCATCTCTAATTCCAGGGAAAATCATCTCTAGCAGGTTAAATAGATTATGGCTTAATGTCGGATCTTCAGAAAATGACCGCCGGAAGCGATACTGATTTATAGTTCCCATGCTCAACCAAAACGAAATTCTAATTTTTATACTACATATGCTACACAATCATTTCTGATCAAGAGGTTAATTCACAAATTGCACAAGTTCCAACAACCTGGAGGCAAAGCCTCGAAACCCTCGTTACCAGGTTCAACCTGGTAACGAGAAATCCCTGTACCCTGTCACCTATCTCCTATCACCTGTCACCTATTCCCTATCTTCAATTCGATATCGGTTAATAGTTCCGGAAATTTAGTAGGCTGTGTAGAGAAAAACCTGCGCGAGCGATCGCAAATCAAAAAGCTTAAAGAGGTAAAAATGGCGCGTAAACGCTTAATTATCGAGATGGGGATGGGAGTGGATCAACACGGGCAAGAGCCAACAGTAGCAGCAGCAAGGGCAGTAAGAAATGCAATCGCAAACAATGCTTTGCCTGGTGTTTGGGAAGTAGCTGGCTTGAGCGATCCAAATCAAATGATTGTGGAGGTGGAAGTTGCAGTACCATACCCGGAGCAAGTACGAAAAGAAGAAGTACTTGCTGTCCTTCCGTTTGGGCGTAAATCTTTAAATGTGAAATTTGGGGGAATGGTTGTGCAAGGAAGAGCAATTGCAGGGCTTAATGATAAAAATGACGAAATGTTGATAGCTGTCGCTGCGGTGACAGTTTTGGTTGAGAATGAGTGACTGAAACAGTGAGTGTAAGACTCAGCCAAAAAATGCCGATTCATTCCTGAAGTGTTTCATAGAGAACAAGAAACAGAAGTTAATCAGGAGTATAAAAACTATGGAAGCACAGCTAGAAAATTGGGATAATTTTTGTCGGCACCATGCCAATAATGATTGGTATGGTACTTGGACAAGATACGATTCAGATGGACAAATTATAGAGAGTTTTCACTGTATTAGAAGTTTTAAAATTAGTCCAGATGGTAGTGAGATTTATCACCAAAATCACTATACATATGCAGATGGGAAAAAAGAGACAAAGACATTTGGCCCTTATCATAAACCAATTACCAGAGCTTTATTTTTAGATAACAGTTTTTCTTGGGGTTCTACCGAAATAGAAATTGGTTCCAATTTTGGCTTTGAAACAGGTTTTAGATATGAAGATAGGCGCGCAAGTGTAGCGAGTTTATATGACAGTGCTGGTAGTCTAGAAAAGATTGTAGTTATCCCCGAAACTTTAACAAATTTTCCAGAAAAGCCAAATTCTCCGTTGTCTGAAAAAGATATTCCCAACAATTGGAGAGGAACAGGTAAAACCATGACACCTGATTGGATAGTCTCGCCTGCTAGCGAAACATCATGGCATAGATTAGAAAATATTGGTTCTGATTACCTAATTTTACATTTTTCAGATGGAATTTCTATTAGTTGTCCGCGTAATATTCACCTTGGCAAAGATTTATTTGTGTCAGTAGATTGGCAGATTAATTCTAATTTATTGCAACGTGGGATTCGGAATTATGATGCTTCTGGTTTTACAAATTTTAAACTGGAAACATTCAACCTTGCTGTCTGAGCGTGAGTGGATTGAGCATTTAAATTTTGCAATTTAGTCCAGGGCGATCGCACTCACATCTGCTACCATTCATTTCAGCTTCATCTCTGGGGAAGATATGAGTTAAAAAAATAGCTGCTATGGTTCAATTGTTAAGCTTATGGCGAAAGAAAACAGCTAACACCAGCATAAACTATGAATACTGAAAATTCATTTGCAGCCAGCGAAACTAACTACTCTCAATGTAACGTATTGATTGTAGGAGGAGGGCCCGCAGGACTTGCTACTGCATTAATGCTAGCCAAACGTGGTTGGAAAAATATTACAGTTTTGGAAAAACGCCCTACTGCTGGCTATTATGAACCAGATAAATCATTCAGTTATCAAATTGATGGACGCGGTCAAAAATTTACAGATTATTTGGAATTAACCCATCAACTATCAACAATTAGCGTTCCAAGTACGGAGTTTTATTTAACAACAATAAAACCAGATGGTAGCCGCAAAACCTTTAAATTACCCATCGTAGATCCAAAACGCAAAACTGCCTACTGGCTACCGAGAAGAGCATTTCTGCTTTTGTTATACCAAGAAATTGAACGGGATTGGCAAGACAGTATCACAGTACTTTTTAACACAAGCTGCCTCCAAATCAATAAGATAGCTATAAATAACGCAGAAGAAAAACTTGAAATTGTTGTCAAAGGAGAAAATGGCAATATTGTAAAATTTGCACCCAATCTTTTGGTTGGTTGTGATGGTCTTAATTCCATTGTCCGCCATACTCTAAAAGAGTGGGATAAATCTGGATCGGATAAATTTGAAATGAAGCTTTTTCCTTCGCCCAGTTCTGGCTTGAAATATAAAGTTTTAAGCTTACCGCCAAATTTACCTCTCGATCGCAAAGGTGAGGAACACGCCGTATCTACAATGGCTTATGCTATTCGTGGGGCTTTTAAAGGGCGCACGCGTTCTGTGTCTCTTGGTTTATTGCCGCTTAAAAACCCGGATGAACCTCGAACTGCAAATATCATTACATACCCAGACCACGAAATCTGGGAATTAAAAAATAGTGAGGAGTTGTACAACTTTTTAGAGCCAGCCTTCCCCCAATTGCCCATACGTCAAATAGTGTCACCTCAAGAAGCAGATAGATTTGCCAAAAGTGAAGGTGGTTCTTTTCCCATTCCCCAATACTGTTCTGGGTTGCACTTCTTATTAAAAGCCAATCAATCTTGTGCAACTGGGATAGTACTTTTAGGAGATGCCATCCATTGCTTTCCTCCAGATATTGGACAAGGGGTAAATTCGGCATTAGAAGATGTATGTGTCCTTAACGAGGCACTTTCCAGAAGTAATGATGATATTTCCCTGGCTCTGCCTTTATACGAATCTTTACGGTTGCCTGATGTTAAAGCTTTGGTACGTCTTGCTCAAACTGCTTTTCCGTGGCAATATAACCAAGATCCTTTGCGCAGAAACTTGTGGAGTGTCAACTTTTTTCTCCGGCTTTTACTCAGTCGGTTACTACCTTTCATATTTAGTTCTCCAGCTTTCCTTCTTATCCAAAACCAGCAACTTTCTTACCAGCAAATCTGGGCTATGGTTCAACGTACAACCCAAATCTTGTATTTACTTGGTTTAATATTTATTGTTGGCTATTTAGCTGTAGTGTTGAAAGTAGCTGAGATTTGATGATTGCCTGTAAAAACATTAGTAATTCGTGACAAAATAAGAGTTAGTCCAAGAATAAAAGAAACTAACACGATGATAAAAGAAACAATAGAAAGCGTTGTTTCTAGCTACTTTGCCAACATTGCTGCTATGAACGCTGAAGGTTGGGTAGAAAATTTTGCAGAAGATGCTGTTAGTCACGATCCAGTAGGAGAGCCACCGACAAAAGTTCATGAGGGGTTTCGTGCGTTTATCGGGCAATTGCAAGCAGTCTTTGAGAAACTAGAACCCACTACAGAGCATATTTTTGTTGCAGGCAATGAAGCAGCCGTAATGTGGACAATGCAGGGCATCAGCAAGAGTAACAAGTCAGTGACATTTGAGGGAATTACAATCTTTGAGATGAATGAGGCTGGCAAAATTCAGAGCACTCGTGCTTACTGGAATCCAGCAGCGATGGTAGCACAACTGCGCTCTTAAGGAGCGACTGTGCGGTAAACTAGAGGCATAGGGGTGGAAGTCTCTGACAGTAAGCCTGAATCAATGACTAATCTTCACCACTCCAGTAACGATGTCTCAAGAGAATAACGAAGCGATCCAAATTCAAGAAATCTACAAACTCAAGCCAGTACACTTTGCTGATTTAATCAGAGCTGTACAATTGATTTTCGATCCAGCTAGAGGAATGTCTGGTATTTATAGAGAAGTCGATTGGAAAGACTTTGGCATTCCCGATGATGTGACGGAAAATTTGAAAGCTCTTGGCAAAGAATATCGATATGCATCTCCTCACATCCCTCCAGAAATTATTTGGAGTAAATTAACTCCACAAGCACGTGTTTGGTTTCTAGAAAATAAAGACGATTTGTGGCAGTTTGAGGAATTTTTTCCGGCTCTAGATGAAGATTAACTACTGATTTATCAATTAAAATCTTCTTGACCTTTGTGTTTTTTGCACCTACCCTAACGGTAAGCCACTTTGTGTCTATGTGGTGCAAATATTTGACTATGAACTTACCTGCACCAATTTTTGAACTCAAAAACGTCACCCAAAAATTTCATCAATTTCCATGTCTAACTGATATTAACTTGCAAATTTACCCTGGTGAAAGAGTTGCTCTTGTTGGTTCTAGTGGTGCAGGCAAAAGTACCTTAATTAGCTTACTCAACGGTACACTACAACCTAGCCAAGGGGAAGTATGGGTATTAGGCCACAATTTGGCACGCACGCGTTCTAAGTTACTTCGGCAAGTACAACGACAAATTGGTACAATTTATCAGCAATTTCATCTAGTAGATAACCTACGAGTAGTTCATAATATTAATGCTGGCAATTTAGGGCGATGGTCATTTTTGAAAGCAGCTATTTCCTTGATTCATCCTTTAGAACTGGAGACAGCAGCTAAAGTATTGATGCAGGTAGGAATTCCAGAAAAACTGTACGAACGCACCGATCGCCTGTCTGGAGGGCAGCGACAACGAGTAGCGATCGCCCGTGTTTTGGTACAAAATCCTGCCGCTATCCTCGCCGATGAACCGATCTCTAGTCTCGATCCAGAGCGCAGTCGAGAGATAATAAATTTATTATGCGATTTAAGCCAACAAACAGGCAAAACATTGATTAGCAGCCTGCACGCAATTGAGTATGCCCGAAATCATTTCCAGCGAATTATTGGTTTGCGTCACGGTAGGATTTTGTTTGATGCGCCTGCTGAGGAAGTATCAATGACGATGGTGGAAGATTTGTATAGAATTGAACCACAGAGACGCTGAGAACACAGAGGAAGAGATGGGGAGAAAGGATAATTGCAAGAAAGGAAGAATAGTGTTTTTCCCCTTTCCCTTCTTTTTTGGGTGCTTGGTGTTGTTGGTGCTGATAGTTTGGTCATTACAGGTAGCTGGTATATTTCAAGGAGATTTAATTAATGAAGGTGGTTGGAGTCTAGTCTTTCGTTTTCTGGTGGCTGCACTCTCCCCTGAAATCAGTCCAGATTTTCTACTGCTAACTTTAGACGCAACGCTTAAAACCCTCGCCTATGCGGTTTGCGGCACATTTTTTAGCGTCGCGATTGGGTTTGTGGCTGGTGTTTTATCATCTCAAGTGTGGTGGAAATCTCTAGGTAAAGTCTACAAAACCCCTTGGTTAGCAATCCGGGCAACTTTAGCAATACCAAGAGCAATTCACGAACTGATTTGGGGATTGTTTTTCATCAATATTTTTGGACTCGATCCACTCGTGGCGGTGTTGGCGATCGCTATTCCTTTTGGTGCAATGACTGCTAAAGTGTTTTCCGAAATTCTAGATGAAACACCCCGCGAACCATTATTAGCGCTACTAAATAATGGTGTGCCTCCACTCAGTGCTTTTGTCTATACCCTGATTCCCCAAGCGTTGCCCAATCTCATTTCTTACATTTTTTATCGGTTGGAGTGTTCCATTCGTTCGGCGGCAGTTTTAGGTATTATTGGTGCTGGAGGGCTAGGTTATCAAATTTTCTTGAGTCTTCAATCACTGCGATATGAGCAAGTGTGGACTTTGATGTTTGCATTGCTATTTTTGAGTGGTTGTACTGATTTTTTGAGTGGGTTGTTGCGCCAGCATTTAAAATTACCAAACCGCTCCCCTACTTTCTCACAACGCCCTACCCCAGAGGTAGCTCCTAGCTCCCATTTCTCTACTCTGTCGCTGTTATGTGCAGTTATCCTATTAGTATTTTCCTTTTGGTATATCAAAGCCGATTTCACGAAATTCTGGGAACCACGCACAGCCGAACGTTTAGTAAGAGTAATCCAAGATGTCTTTCCGCCACAATGGATTGATTTGCATCAATTGTTGGCTCTGTCTGCTCAAACTCTTGCCATGTCTATCTTGGCAATGGTTGGTGCAGCAGTGGGTGGTATTTTGCTTTCCTTCCCAGCAGCGAGGAGAAATTTGGAGGCAAGCAGACAATTCTCAATAGACAATCTCATATCTAAAATCCGAATTGGTATTACCCGCTTTTTATTGCTTGTCGCCCGTGCTGTACCGGAACCAATTTGGGCATTAATATTTTTATTTGTGTTATTTCCAGGGATTTTACCTGGTGCGATCGCTCTGGCTCTCCACAATTTGGGTATTATTGGCAGATTGATGGCAGAAGTTGTAGAAAATCTAGATCGGCGTCCATTACTTTCTTTAAAAGCTTTAGGTGGAAGTAATTCCCAAGTTTTTCTTTACGGTGTTTTACCTGCAACTTTTCCTCACTTCCTCGCTTACATTCTCTACCGTTGGGAAGTCTGCATTCGGGCTACAGTTATTGTCGGGTTAGTGGGTGCTGGTGGTTTAGGACGTTTGCTGACAGAACAATTGAGCAGTTTTGATTATAAAGGTCTATTGACAACTTTGATAGTTTTGATTGGTCTTACCTTTGTGATCGACTTGATCAGTGGAAATCTCAGAGAAGCTCTTCGCTAAATTATCATAATTTCTCCATTGGAGCATGGTAACATTCTCTTGAAAAATTCAAAACATCAAATCCCCAATTACAAAAATATTTTTGCTCGCGCTGAAGACTAGTATTTGAGAATAAGACTGTAATAATTTTATCCGCAATACCTTTAAAAAAGGATACTATGTCGGACTTAGGGATGCCACCTGATCGTGAAAAAGTAGGGATGGGTTTTGATAGGGAGGAAGTTTCAACCAATCTGCAACCGCAGGAAGCCTTGTGCGCTCGTTCGGAAAGTACCAAACCAAAAGAAAATATACTAGTTGTTGACGATAACCCTGACGATTTAGATTTTCTCATCCAAATCTTGTCTAAACATGGGTATCAAGTGCAACTGGTTCCGAGCGGTAAACTGGCTTTAATAGCTGTCGAGTCAACGCTACCCGACTTGATTTTGCTGGACATCATGATGCCGGAAATGGATGGCTTCGAGGTGTGTTCCCAGCTAAAAGCATCTGCCCAAACCAAGGATATTCCGATTATCTTTCTCAGTGTCTTACATAAAACCTTCGATAAAGTTAAAGCCTTTTCCCTCGGTGCAGCAGACTATATTACTAAGCCATTTCAGCCAGAAGAAGTTTTAGCTCGTGTCGAAAATCAACTACGCATCCAGAGACTAACAAAACAACTAGTAGAGGAAATCAAAGAGCGCAACATTGCCCAAGAGCAGCTCAAAAACAAGGAGAAGCACTATCGCAGACTATTTGAGGGCAGTGTTGATGGCATAGTGCTCACCGATATGCAAGGGAGAATTATTGATTGCAATGCTAGCTATCAAAAGATGTTGGGATATTCTCCAGAGGAACTCAAGCTATTGAGCTTTTGGGATCTCACACCGATCCAATGGCACTGTTGGGAAGCCGAAATCGTTGAGCAACAAATTATTGAACGGGGATACTCTGATACTTACGAGAAGGAATATATCCGCAAGGATGGCACGATCTTCCCAGTTGAGTTAACAGTTTATTGTCAGAAAAATGATTGCGGACAACCGGAGATCATGTGGGCAAATGTACGAGATATTAGCGATGCCTCACGGCAAGCCGCTACGCGTCTACGCAAGCAAGCACAACAAGCACTAGAGCAAAGCATAATCAAGAATCGCGCCCTTCTCGACGCCATCCCCGATATGGTTTTTCGCTGTCATGTTGATGGAACTTATCTAGAGTTCAAACCCGCGAAAGATCTAAAACCCTTTGTGCCGCCTAGTAAGTTTCTAGGCAAAAAAATTCAAAAGATATTGCCAGATCAAGTGGCACAGAAAATACTGCAAGCTCAACAACAAGCTATATTGTTGGGAGAAACCCAAATTTTAGAATATCAGCTACCTATTGATGGGCGGCTTCACGATTATGAAGTTCGCATCGTCGCCTGTGGTAGTCATGAAAACATCCTTTTTGTACGCGATATCACTGAACGAAAGTTGACTGAAGCCGCTCTTGCCAAGAGCGAACAGAAATATCGCAATTTAGTTGAGACATCGCAGAACATAATTATGTCGTGCGATCGCCAGGGAGCAATAACATTCGTCAACCAAGCTGTCAAACAGATTTATGGTTACGATCCCAAAGAAATGATCGGGCATCCATTTACTGATTTTCTCCCACCTGAAATAGCTGCTAAAGATTTAGAAGTTTTCCAACAACTGTTGAATGGAACACCAGTCAATTTATATGAGACTACCCATCGAGCCAAAGATGGCAGACTGATTCACCTGTTGTTTAACGCGATCGCACTTTTTGATGAGCAAGGACAAGTTATTGGTACAACGGGAACAGCTAGTGATATCACTGCTCGCAAACAGACAGAGGAAGAATTACAACAAGCTTACAAAAAATTAGAAGAATACAACGCCGAGCTACAAGCCACGAATCAAGAATTGCAATGTATGCTGGAGGAGCTACAGTTTTTTGAATTAGAGCGGCAACAGCAGTATCACCAGTTAATAATCGAACAAAAGCGCTATGAGGATTTATTTAACTTTGCACCCGATGGATACCTGACAACAGATGCAACGGGGATCATTCAAGAAGCAAATCATGCGATCGCAGCATACCTGTCTGTAGATTTGAAATTTTTAGCTGGCAAACCTTTAGCTAATTTTATTTCAGAGGGTGATCGGCGGGCGTTTCGTACTCAATTAAACCAGCTATTATCGCTTCAACAAAAGCAAACCTGGGAACTGAAACTGCAACCTATAAACGGTGAGCCTTTTGCGGTTGAAATGACAGTTGCTCCTGTTTGTGGCTCCTCTAATCAACTCATTTCTCTACGCTGGCTAATCCGAGATATTACTGAACGCAAACAAGCCGAGGCTGCTCTTAGAGAAAGTGAGGAGCGATTTCGTCAAATTGCGGAAAATATCCACCAATTTTTCTTTGTTCTATCTGCCGATTCAGGAGAGTATCTTTACCTCAGCCCTGCCTATGAGAAAATTTGGGGACAAAGTTGTGAAAGTCTCTATCAAAATCCCAAGTCTTGGCTGGAGTTTGTACATCCGGATGATCGCCAACTTGTTTTGCATTCTCTCTATCAAAAGAATGAAGGCAAGCGCGTCCAGCGAGAATATCGGATTATTAGAGACGATGGAACAACTCGCTGGATTTTTGCCGAAGTGTTTCCAATTCTCGCTCAATCGGGAGAACTTTTACGCTACGTAGGATTAGCAGAAGATATTACGGAGCGCAAAAGCACAGAAGAATCCCTGCGAGAAAGCGAACACTTTTTACGCAGCATCTATGAAGGCATTGAAGCGGCAGTGTTTATAGTGGATGTCTTAGAAGATGGCAGGTTTCGTTATGTGGGCATCAACCCCGCCAATGAGCGAATGTCTGGACTTTTATCAACAGAGATTGCTGGTAGAACTCCTGAACAAGTTTTGTCACCAGAAGATGCACAAGCTGTTATTGATCGTTATCGTACTTGTGTAGCAGCCAGAAAACCCATTACTTATGAAGAATCTTTGGTAATTCAGGGAAAAGAAACCTGGTGGATTACTAACTTAGCTCCGCTTCAGAGCGAAGATGGGCAAATTTATCGTCTGATTGGTACTTCCTTCAACATAACTGTTCGCAAGCAACTGGAACATTTCTTGCGATCGCAGGCACAACAGGAACGCTTGCTTGGCACCATTACTCAACACATCCGTCAGTCGCTCAATCTGGAAGAAATTCTGGCAACAACTGTAATTGAAGTACAGCAGACTCTCCAAGCGGATAGAGCCTTGATTTTCCAGTTGAATCAGGATGGATCGGGACAGATCATTCAAGAAGCCGTTATTCCTGATTATCCCGTCACAAATCAGATGCGTTGGCTTGATGAGTGTTTCCCAGATGAATGCTATGAGTACTATTGCCAGGGAAATGCTCGGATTGTGCCTGATGTGGCAAAGGATGATTGGGGAGCGTGTTTGGTTGAGTTTATGCAAGAAGTTGGCGTCAAGTCTAAAGTAGTTGCGCCGATTGTCCAATCCTTTGAAGGTTCCTCAAATAAAGTTTGGGGATTGCTCATTGTTCATGCCTGCTCCCACTACCGCCAGTGGCAAGCATCTGAGGTAGAGTTTTTGCAACAGCTTTGCAACCAACTAGCGATCGCCATTCATCAGGCAAACCTGTATCATCAATTGCAAATTGAACTAGTTGAACGCAAACACACTGAAAAAGCTTTGCAAGCCGCACAGGAGAGTTTAACTATCGCCATCGAAGCCGCACAAATGGGAACGTGGCATTTGGATATTACTAAAGATTTTGCCTCAAAGCGATCGCTGCGCCATGACCAAATTTTTGGTTACGACACACTGCAAAGTGAATGGGGACAGAAAATTGCTAGACGCCACGTTGTGGAAGAAGATCGCGAAATTTTTGATGCGGCGTTTGTTCGGGCGATGGAAACCGGCAAACTCGATTTCGAGGTACGTATTCAATGGCCAGATGGTAGTATTCACTGGATGGCGGCTCGCGGGCGTTTCTATTTTGACGACAACGGAAAGCCCGTATACGGTGGGGGCGTAAACTTTGACATCACAGATCGCAAACAGACAGAGTTGGCACTGCGCGAAAGTGAAGAGCGATTTCGCAGAGCCTTTGATGATGCTGCTATTGGGATGGCAATGGTTGCAATTGATGGCAGCTTTATTACGGTTAATCGTTCGCTGTGCGAAATTTTAGGCTACTCAGAAGCGGAATTTTTAGCACTGACATTTCAAGATATTACTCATGCGGATGATCTACACAAGGCTCTCGATTATCGACAGCGCCTCCTAGTTGGAGAAACTCGCACCTACCAAACACAAAAGCGATACATTCACAAACTCGGACATGAAGTTTGGATTTTGTTGAGTTCATCGCTAGTCAGAGAGCGGGACGGAAAACCACTTTACTTTATTAATCAATATCAGGATATCAGCGATCGCCAGCAAATTTCTCGCATGAAAAATGAATTTATTTCCATCGTCAGTCACGAACTGCGTACTCCATTAACAGCTATTCGTGGCTCTTTGGGTATTTTAGAAACCGGAGTTTTAAAAGATGAACCCCAACAAGCCAAAGAATTACTCCAAATTGCTCTCAAAAACAGCAACCGCTTAATGCGTCTTGTTAACGATATCCTCGATCTAGAACGCCTGGAGTCGGGTAAAGTCCGACTGATTATGCAAGAATGCGAGATTGGTGATTTAATTAAACAGGCAACTGAAACAGTGCAAGCGATCGCAGACGAAGCCAATATCACCCTCTGTGCCACATTCCCCAAAATTCAAATCTGGGCAGCACCCGATGCGATCACCCAAACCCTAATTAATTTGTTAGGTAACGCCATCAAGTTCTCACCCGTTGGTAGTAGTGTGTGGTTAAGTGCAGAATTATTTCCTGATCATGTTCTGTTCTTTGTGAGAGATAATGGACGCGGTATTCCGTCTGACAAACTCAAAACTATTTTCGGACGATTTCAGCAAGTAGATGCTTCTGATTCTCGTCAAAAAGGGGGAACAGGGTTGGGATTAGCAATCTGTAAAACCATCATTCGGCAACATGGTGGAAAAATTTGGGTAGAGAGCGTATTGGGTGAAGGAAGCACGTTTTATTTTACATTGCCGTTCGCGCAACCTGATACTTGAGTGAATAACCCTAAAAATAAATTTAGTTGAAAAGAAATTTGATATTTTTTAATAGTCAGAATCAAGTTTTGTCAAGCAAAAGTATACTGGAGACAAAAACGATTGAAGGCAGACTCGTACCTCCGCGTAACCTACCAGAGAAGAAAAGGGGATAGGTGATAGGGAAAGAAAATTTCATTCTTTAATTGGAATTAAGTTATAATTCTTCTCTCAACCAGTGTCCCCGATGAGTTTATGAACACTGTCTATGTTTCAGATTTAGACGGTACATTACTGGGAAACAATGCAATTCTTTCTTCGTTCAGCAAGAAAGTCCTTCACGAACTCTTGCATAAAGGACTACAGTTTACTGTAGCCAGCGCGCGTAGCGTTGTTTCTATGCAAGTGATGCTGAAGGGTTTAAATCTTCGTCTCCCGGTGATCGAATTTAATGGTGCTTTTATTTCTGATTTGGATTCTGGCAGACATGAAATTATTAATTCTATATGTCCTGATGTAGTTGAAAGTATCTACAAACTTATTCTTGAGTTCGGCTGTGTTCCGTTTGTATCTAGTTTTAATGGTACAGAAGACTGTGCCTATTATAAAGATGTAATCAACGATGGTATGCGTTGGTATCTCAGCGATCGCCTAACAAACAAAGACAGAAGATGGCGAGCAATTGAAGATTTGACGCATTCTTTTTGCGAGCAAATTGTTTGTCTAACGGTAATTGGTTACGCACAGCAACTGCTCGAACTTCAAGGTGCGATTATTCAAAGACATGGAAATAGCACAGAGACACACTTGATCGAGAACCAATACTCTCCAGGGTGGTACTGGTTAACAATTCATGACTGCAAAGCTACTAAAGACCAAGCTATTCGGACTCTGGTAGATAATTATGGGTTAGGGGAAAGTGAGATTATAGTCTTTGGAGATCAAATTAATGACATCAAAATGTTCAAAATAGCTGATCGTGCTATTGCGGTTGCTAACGCAGATGCTGAACTTCAGCGTTATGCGACATTGGTAATTGGCTCTAACACAGAAGATAGCGTTGTTAAATACATTCGCCAAGATTGGTTAAAAATATGAATTAGGTGTTTCCAATACTCTGAAAATAGGCATCAATTTAATGCAATGTTAATGTAGAAGTTGTTCGGCTTGGTGCCCAGCAGAGTGCGTAACAGGGAGTCATCAAAACACAGCCAACCTTTTGGTGTAGCCGGAGTTTCTAAAGGCAGGCGAATATGCATACTGTAATTACACCTGAAAAAATCGAGCTGCAACCTGGCACAGTCGTAAGGATGTTGGGAACTTGGCAAGACTATCAACTACTGAGTCAGCAACTTGGCGATCGCTGCTCGCCTCGCATTAAATATCGATCTGGAGAGATTTTGCTAATGGCACCGCTACCAGAACATGGAAGAGATGCGAGCTTGCTGGGATTGATAGTAACAGCTTTACTTGACCACTTAAACCGCAGATACGATTCATTTACGCCCATCACCATGAGCTTGCCAGAAGTCAGTGGCATTGAGCCTGACTATTGCTTTTACATTGAAAATTGGAAATCCGTAGTAGGTAAAAGCCGTATCGACTGGCTCAACGATCCTCCACCCGATTTAGTAATTGAGATAGATGTTACTAGCTATACCGATATTAATGACTATCTCCCTTATCAAGTGCCAGAGGTTTGGCTATTAAAAAATAAGCAGCTATTAGTTTATAGATTACAGGGTGAAAATTACGCAATTACAGAAAGCAGCTATTTTCCCAACGTCAAAGAAATTGTGCAGCAATGCTTGCAAATTGCAAACGAGCAAACAACAAGTGAGGCGATTAAGTGGTTAAGAAGCTTTTTGCATGGAAGTTATCTTGCTCCTTAGCGATATTACAGTTTCAGCAATTTTTCCATTACTAAAACCAAGCCTAAACCCAACTTTCCAAAGTAAATTTTAGTACTTGTCGCATTCGCTCAAAATCACTATCACATGAAACGACAATCAAAGAGTGACGTAAAGCTGTTGCCGCTATCCAAAGGTCATTTTCACTAATGCCAATAGTATTTAGTTTAGTTGTTTTACGTTTACTTTTTTTTTTCGGGCCAAATTGCTTGAGAATTTCTGATTTCAAATCACCGTAAATTTCTGTTGTTTCTTTGTCGATTCCATATAGGTTAATTCGTCGCAAAAACGCATTTATTTTAATTAAATTAGCAGCTTTTTGCTCAGAATTTTGTGCCATAAAGCGTAATTCCCCAGCAACAATGACACTAGTTGCTATTGGTACTTGACCAAGTGAACGCAAATGATTGGCCACATTAGGCACACCTTAAATCAAGAAGGAACAGTGATTAGTGTCAAGAAGATACATACTTAAAATTCTAGTGGCATACGACTAGAATGAACTAATTGCAGACATTCTCTAATATCTGAACCTTCCCAACTTCCTATAAATTCTAATAAATCTTGGGCAGTGGAACCTGTTAGAGTATGCTCTACTATCAGTGTTTGCTCTGGTTGTTTATTTGTAGGTATGTCGAGTTGTTGATGTTTGGCTTGCAAAAACTGAACAAAGTCTAAAATTTCCTGTAATAGCGGTTCAGGTAATTTTTCTAGTTCTTGAGTAATCTGTTCTTTAATTGTCATTGTTCCTCTATATTTATATTATTGCCAAGCCAGAAATAGCCTTATTAATTTTATTTATCAATCAAATTGTTGCTTGTCTAGCAACAGCCCAAGTTGTTAGGACATCAACAGATGATAAAACTTAGACACCAAAAGTCTTTTAACCCTGTCACCTGTCATAAATAATCTCTTCACTAACTTGCAGAAACTAAGTTCACAAATACTAATAGTAACAGTGGGCTAAGACTTGCGCCCAACCCACCCTACAGGTAAATTAAACTTGATTCTTACCTAAATCCGCGACTTTACAAACTTCTCTAACCTATCCATCCCCTTTTCAATTGTGGCTAAATCGGTTGCGTAGGAGAGGCGAATGTTGTTATCAGCACCAAAAGCTATACCAGGAATTACTGCTACTTGCTGTTCTCCCAATAAGGCATCACTAAAATCTAGGGATTTTAGTCCAGTTTTGCTGATATCGGGAAACAAATAAAACGCGCCGTCTGGTTGGGGACAACTCAATCCGGGTATAGCATTGAGTCTTTCTAGCATCACCTGGCGGCGTTTAGCGAAAGCTTGGCGCATTTCTTCGACACAGTCTTGGGAATCTTCTAAAGCCGCGATCGCACCATATTGAGCAAAGGTGCATACATTAGAAGTACTGTGGCTTTGGATGGTAATTGTAGCTTTAATCATATCAATCGGCCCTGCTAAATAACCAATTCGCCATCCCGTCATTGAGTAAGCTTTGGCAAAACCATTGCTAATAATAGTGCGAGCAAAAATTTCGTCTCCTAAGGAACCAATAGTCACGTGTTTTGCGCCGTCATAGAGAATCTTTTCGTAAATCTCATCAGAGACAACAAAGATATCTGCTTCTACTACTACTTCTGCCAGCGCCTTAATTTCTTCTGGCGTGTACACCATACCCGTAGGATTAGACGGCGAGTTGAGGATAAATAACTTTGTCTTGGGAGTAATTGACTTTCGCAATTGTTCAGGAGTAATTTTATACTCTGTAGAGGCATCTGTAGGAACAATTACAGAAGTTCCACCTGCTAGCGTTACCATTTCCGGGTAGCTTAACCAATAGGGAGCAGGGATAATTACTTCATCTCCTGGTTCAATTGCTGCCAGCATCAAATTGAACAGAGAATGTTTGCCGCCATTAGTAATAATGACATTTTCTGCTTTATAATTTAGACCATTATCGGTTCTTAGTTTTTTGGCGATCGCTTCTCTTAGTTTTGGTTCTCCAGAAGCTGGCCCGTATTTTGTTTTTCCTTCCTGTAAAGCCTTTTCGGCTGCGGCTTTGATGTGCGCTGGAGTGTCAAAATCTGGTTCGCCAGCGCTAAAACTACAAACATCAATTCCTTCTGCCTTCATTGCCTTAGCTTTCGCTGCGATGGCTAAGGTAATAGAAGGTGTCACTTGACTTACTCTTCCTGCCAGCTTCATCGTCTCTAAAATGATCCGTAAATTAGGTGTAAAATACATTCAGCCAAGGGAATAAAATCCCTATGAGCGATTGAAGTAGAACACTTCTTGCAATAAAATTCTCAACTATTCCAGAATATCTCAGAATCTCGATCGAGAATTCCACCTCTTGTCATGATTTCCTGAATTAGGGGATATCACCCCTCATCCGATTTCACCTGGAAAATGCTAGAGAAGATAGAGCGTCTCAACAAACTCAGTCAAATCTGCTTCATCCCATTAACCCCTGCAACGATGCGAAAAGCAGCAGAACTGTGGGCATGGGTGCGAAACCAAGGAAACCGACTGCAAGCAATAACAAGCTTTTCGCTTCTGTTATGGCGTAACTTCTAGATAACACTGCAACGTTCCCAAGCCACTGTCAAAGCGATCGCTGTAGTGCTTTTGCGTTATTTGTGGGCGATCGCCTCAATTATCTCCCATTAGGAATTAAAACTTTGAGCACTGAAACTGACTCCACCTCCATCTCACCCACCACCAAAACCCTCAACTCCGTCACCCGCTTCAAAGTTATATCATTAGTTAAAAACGCCTCACAACCAGCCATTAAAGCCGCCGCCACCTGCAACGCATCGAGTAACTGAAGGTTATAACGCACCCGAATTCTCGCAGCTTCTCGCGCAATAGCAACATGAATTTCCACAAAAACTACTTGTTCTTGTTGCAATACATCGACAAAAGCCTGCTCTAAATCCACTAACCCCAGACGGATAGCACCCACCAAACACTCTGATAACGTTATCCCAGATGCTACTGCTGTAATGTCAGTTTCTAAGCGATCAAAAATTGGATCGACTAAATCCACAAACTGCGGATTGCGTTCTACAAAATAAATTACGGGTGCTGTATCGAGAAATAAGCGAGAAACTCCAGCTAAGGCATCACTAATCCTCATTCCTCTCCTTGCAACAACCGTTCTCGATGCTCATCTGCTTCTCGTCGAGTTCGCGAAACCCATTCCTGAGCATCTTCACTTAATAACGGATAGGGTGCCATACCCTTCAAATCGCTCCACTTGTGTTTTGGTTGCGCTTGAGTAAGATGTTTCTTCACAAGCTCCACCAAATACCCCATTACCGTCAATTGCTCCTCTGGAGTCAGTTGCTCAATCTCACTTAAAATTTTTTCAAGTGACAGACTCATCAACCTAACCCTTATTAACTGCTGTAAATTTTAGCGTCTCTACTCTTGAATATATCCCATCCTTCCTCTGGCGTGACTTCCAGATTACACTACAACGTCCCCAAGTCGTCGCTGCCAGGCGATCGCTGTAGTGCTTTTGGGTTGTTTGTGGGCGATCGTCTCAATTATCTTATTCATCATCTTCTGAATCTTCAAAAAGGCTTTGGATGTCTCTTGCTCCATGCAGAACACGAATGACTTCTATCCCTTGGTTGATGGAACTGTAGAAAATTAAATAATTCCCTACTGGAAAACTCCGCAGATTTGGCACTAAGGAGTCACGTCTTCTTCCCATACCTGGATTTGATGCCAGTATTTTGAGTTGGTTTTCTATTTTTTGTAGAAATCGATCTGCTTTTTCAAAGCTGTCATTAGCAATAAAATTCCAAATCTCCAATAAATCAGCTTCTGCAAGCGGCTTTTTGAGAATAATCGGCATTATGGAGATTCTAACTCCTGCCGTTGTTGTTTTGCCTTGGCGATAATTTCATCCATGTTTAGAGGTGTAGAGTTTCCGCTCTCAATCCCAAGCTGAATCTCCCGACGCAACTCTGCTAGGCGTATTTCTTTCAAAGCATCCTGTTCTTTAAGAAGCCGTAAACTTTCCCGTATAACTTCACTAGCAGAAGTATACATACCGCTTTCAACTTTAGATTGCACCCACTTTTCCAATTCGGGTGTTAGAGAAACGTTCATATGTTACCTCTTGATAGGCTAATACCAATAATTTTAGCGACAATAACAAAAAATATCCAAATTTGTTATTGCTGTTGTTTGAAAAAAGCCCAAGTCAGTTCTGATGTGAATCAGTCTCTAAGGGCTTTGTTAGATTTCATAAATAGAAGGATATTTATTCAATGTAAAAGAAGATAAAATTTTCTATCAAATATGTGGTCAATCTTCCCGAATATACCAAAGTTTTGATTACCAAGATTTTGAAAAATTAATCTCTATCATCTATTGATACCTTTTGTTCGTCTCTACCCTTATGGGAAGCTGCCCATGCGGATATCTATGTGTCTTTTGTGGTTATTTTTTTTCTAATGTTTAGGGAAACATCTGCTTAAATTCAAGGAGGGTTTTACCCTCCTCAAAAATCCAATCTAAGCAATAGTTACATCTTTTGACAGATAAACATCTTGGATGGCATTGAATAGCCTGACACCTTCCTCAAACGGACGTTGGAAAGTCTTACGCCCAGAAATTAACCCTGTACCACCAGCACGTTTGTTAATCACTGCGGTGCGAACTGCTTCGGCAAAGTCATTTTTACCAGAAGCGCCACCAGAATTAATCAAGCCTGCACGTCCACAGTAACAATTCAACACCTGGTAGCGAGTCAAATCGATGGGGTGATCGGTTGTCAAATCTGAGTAAACCCGTTTGTCGGTTTTACCGTAACTCTTGCCTGTTGCTTTGGCTATTGCGTCATAACCATTATTGTTTTCTGGCAGTTTTTGTTTAATGATGTCAGCTTCTATTGTCACACCTAAATGATTTGCTTGCCCTGTCAAATCGGCGGCAATATGATAGTCTTTGTCTTGTTTAAAAGCGCTGTTACGCAAATAGCACCAAAGAATCGTCACCATCCCCAGTTCATGGGCGCGTTTAAATGCTTGGCTGACTTGTTGAATTTGTCTGGTAGAATTTTCTGAACCAAAGTAAATTGTCGCGCCCACTGCCGCAGCACCCAAATTCCAAGCTTGTTCGACAGAGGCGAACATAATTTGGTCAAATTGATTGGGGTAAGTTAGCAGTTCATTGTGGTTAAGCTTGACGATAAAGGGAATTTTGTGGGCATATTTGCGTGAAACTGCTCCCAACACTCCCAAAGTTGTCGCAACAGCATTACATCCTGCCGCGATCGCTAACTTGATGATATTTTCTGGATCGAAGTAAAGGGGATTGGGTGCAAAAGATGCACCTGCCGAGTGTTCGATACCTTGGTCTACTGGCAAGATGGAAAGATAGCCAGTATTGGCAAGCCTGCCAGTCGAGTAGAGTAGCTGGAGATTGCGTAAAACTTGGGGATTGCGATCGCTGTTGAGCCACACTCGATCTACAAAATCCGAGCCTGGTAAATGTAACAAATCTTTAGGAACTTTTGCCTTGTAGGTTAATAGTTCTTCTGCTTCTTGCCCTAGCAAGGACTCAATGGAATCGGGCACTACTAACGTTGTAGTCATAGCCTTTCCTTTAGCAATTAAAAAACTGTTGCTACTATCAGCAACGCTAATACTATGATGACGCTACTAAAGAATTTGCCAAATCTACTCTCAGGTACAAATCAATACAAGTTCTTTTTGGCAAACCCGTACTTCATTCAGAGAACGAATTTGAGAGGAGATGGAAAAAAGATAAATTGTGGTTGCGGAAAAAAGCAGTATACTGACAGCACAATCACCTAGTGCTGCGATCGCTCTCAACAAAATCAGCAAATTAATTAATAATTGTATTCTATGTTGCAGCTTACTTATCATCATGCCAGTATTTATATATACAATGTATCTCAGCGAAATAAACTAACCTCAGTATTTGACAATTAATAATTTTTATCAAAGAATTTATGTTTATAAAGTTTAACTAAATAAAAATGTAAACTTGTAAATTTTAGGAGATTGCAGTGAATTCCTTCAATGATGCTCAACAAGAGCAACTCAAGGAAATAGGAGCATATTTACGACAGCTACGACTAGAAAAAGGCTTACGTATAGAACAAATCACCGCAAAAACACTGATTCGACAAGTTTTATTAGAAGCTTTGGAAGAAGGGCGATACGAAGATTTGCCCGAACCTGTGTTTGTGCAAGGATTTATCAAGCGCTATGGAGATGCTTTAGGGCTAAATGGTACTGATTTAGCTAAAAATTTTGCTATTAATTTTTTCCTACTCGACTCGGAGAACAAAAATAGTGATGCCAAGCAAAAGTCAAATATAAAAAGCATACATATTCCTCTTGCTGTTCCCTATGCAATCTTGCTAGCCGTTGCTTCCTTTGCACTGTTTATTAAACTTAGTCCCCAGAATTCAGCTGAATCAGTGGCTAAAAGCAAAAATCAATCTAGCGCTGCCATCGAAAAAACAGTGACTAGCTTGCAAACAGGAGCTTCTCGTTCCTCACGAGTATTTCCTGTCGAAGTTACTATTGAACTTCAAGATGATTCGTGGTTGCGAGTCAAGGCAGATGGCAAAACAGCATTTGAGGGAACTTTAAACAAGGGAGAAAGAAAAACCTGGACAGCAAACAAGCATTTGACTATTCTTTCTCAAAATGCTGGAGCTGTATTAGTTTCTGCCAACAACACAGAGCAAAAACCTCTCGGAAATTCAGGTCGTGTAAAACAAGTAACATTTACTCCTGAATCAGTCAATAGTCAATAGTTAGTGGTTAGTAGTGAAAACTAATGACCAATGACTAATGACTATTAACTATAGACTAATGACCAATGACTAAATTTTAGGCTTTTGCAGATGCCATGAAGTTGATTGCTCATAAGCATAAGCCACCTGAAACAGCTGATCTTCTCGCAGTGGTTTACCAATCAGCTGTAAACCAATTGGTAAGCCCTTGTCGTCAAAGCCACACGGCACACTTATACCAGGCAAACCCGCAAGATTGACTGGAATAGTCATTAAGTCAACTAGATACATACTCAAGGGATCGGAGGTTTTTTCTCCTGCTTTAAATGCTGTGGTGGGAGCCGTAGGGCAAGCTAAGACATCAACAAGTTCAAAAGCTTTTTCAAAGTCTTCCTTAATCAGAGTACGTACTTTTTGTGCTTTGAGATAATAGGCATCGTAATAACCAGCAGATAAGGCATAGGTTCCAACCATAATCCGGCGTTTGACTTCTGCGCCAAAACCACCAGCACGAGTACGGGTGTACATTTCCATCAAGTTATCTGCCTCAGAAGCACGATAGCCATATTTCACACCATCGTAACGAGCTAGGTTTGCCGATGCTTCCGAAGGAGCGATGATGTAGTAACTAGGTAAGCCATAGCGGAAGCGGGGACAAGAAATTACGTGAATTTCTGCACCCAAGTCTTGCAATTGCTCTAACGCTTGTTTTATGGCTTGTTCAACTTGAGAGTCTAAACCTTCACCAAAAGTTTCTTGAATAATACCGATTCTCAGTTGTCCTCTCGGTTTGAGATCTGGTTTTAGGCTTGCGGCGTAATTGGGAATTTGAACTTTTAAGCTAGTAGAGTCTTTAGGATCGTATCCGGCGATCGCATTCAATAATATCGCTGCATCTTCTACTGTGCGCCCAAAAGGCCCAATCTGATCTAAAGACGAAGCAAACGCCACCAAACCATAACGAGAAACCAATCCATAAGTCGGTTTCATCCCCACTACACCACAAAAAGATGCTGGTTGGCGAATCGAACCGCCAGTATCAGAACCAAGGGATACAACACATTCTTCTGCTGCTACTGCTGCTGCTGAACCGCCAGAAGAACCACCCGGAACCCTTGATGTATCCCAAGGATTGCCCGTCATCCCAAAGGCGGAAGTTTCTGTAGAACCGCCCATGGCAAACTCATCTAAATTGGTTTTGCCAACTATCACCGCATCAGCTTCTAGCAGTTTTTGCGTTACCGTTGATTCATAAGGCGGTACAAAATTTTCTAAGATGCGAGAAGCGCAGGTGGTGCGAATTCCTTTAGTACATATATTGTCTTTAATGCCAATCGGAATTCCTGCAAGGGTGCCAATTTCTTCTCCAGCGGCGATTTTGGCATCCACAGCACGCGCTTGTTCTAATGCCCGTTCAGCAGTCACGCACAAAAAACTGTGTAATTTCGGCTCTAGGGCTTGAATACGCTCTAAAGCTTCTTGAGTAATTTCCACCGCAGAACGTTCTTTGTTTACTAGCTGTTTGTGCAACTCGCGAATGGATGCCATGATTGCTTCCTTATATGACTCAAGTCCTTGATTTTAGTACAGTTTGTCAGTTTCTGCTCAATTGGTTTTAGCCGCACCTACAGTTTTGCGTGAAGGCGGCTCACACTCTTGCTAATATGGATTGCACACCAAGCAAGTTTGTAAACTAAATTTATTTTACAAAGCTATTAGTTTACCCTACGGGATTTAACACCTATTTGTGCCTTTGTCTGAACAACTACAAAAAAGCTGATTTACGAACTGTTTATAAATTTTATAAATTTTATCGGTTGAGAACATGGTTAAAATAATTGCTAAAAAATCACTTGGTACGCAGAACGTATATGACATCGGAGTGGAACGCGACCATAATTTCGTCATTAAAAATGGTTTGGTAGCTTCCAATTGCTTCAACAAATCACATTCTACAGCTTACGGTTATGTAACATACCAAACCGCCTATTTAAAAGCCAATTATCCGTTAGAGTACATGGCGGCGCTGTTGACAGCTAACTGTGACGACACAGATAAGGTGCAAAAATACATTGCCACCTGTACGAATATGGGAATTCAAATCGATCCGCCAGATATTAACCGTTCTGGTGTCGATTTTACTCCTTTGGGTGGCAAGATTGTATTTGGACTATCGGCTGTGCGGAACGTTGGACAAAATGCGATCGCCTCAATTTTAGAAGCAAGAGAAACTACTGGCGAGTTTAAATCCTTGGCTGATTTTTGCGATCGCATAGATTTGGCTGCTGTAAACCGCCGCACTTTACAGTCGTTGATTTATTGTGGAGCCTTTGACAAACTTGACGCCAACCGTAATCAGCTCATCCACGATTTGGATTTAGTATACGATTGGGCGCAATCCCGTGCTAGAGATAGAGCGACTGGACAAGGAAACCTTTTTGATTTGTTGGGTGGTGGATTTTCTAGTAAGAATAATACGCCGCAAAATAGCTTTGATAGTGCGCCCAAAGCTAAATCTGTTCCTGATTTTCCTCCTCAAGAAAAATTGCGGATGGAAAAAGAACTTTTGGGATTTTATGTATCAGATCATCCTCTTAAATCTATACGTAAATCTGCAAAAATTTTGGCTCCAATTAACCTTTCCCAACTAGGTGAACAACAGGAAGATACAACTTTGTGTGCAGTTGTGATTCTCAATAATGTGAAAAAAGTAATCACAAAAAAAGGCGATCCAATGGCCATTTTGCAAATAGAAGATTTAACTGCACAATCAGAAGCCGTAGTCTTTCCAAAAAACTATGAACGCGTTAATTTGCTTCTACAAGTTGATGCGAGATTAATAATTTGGGGTAAAGTAGATCGGCGAGACGAACAAACTCAATTTATTGTTGAAGATGCCGAACCAGTCGAAACAGTACAAATGGTAATGGTAGAGTTCAATCCTCAACAAGCAGCCACAATTGAAGAACAACATCGCCTGCGAACTATTTTGCAAGAACAGTCAGGAGAAAAAGAAAAAGCAAAAGTACCTGTAATCGGAGTTGTACAAGCTGGAAACTCACGTCGCCTTGTTCGTTTTGGGCGGCAATTTTGGGTGCAAAATTCTATCAGCACAGTTCAGGCTTTACAAAATGCTCAATTTACAGCTCGTGTACAACCGCTTGTAAATGACTGATTTTGATCAGACAGAATTCAGAAGCCAGAAGCCAGAATATTCTGAATTCTGAATTCTTTTAAAGTGCTAATTAATACTTTGTTTGTTAAATGGCAATTAGCAAATTTATCTTTTGTGTATGTTTTTTTTCCGTAAAACATACTAATTAAACAGTGTTTTAACATTTTTTTAATTATTGCACCTCAGTAATAGTTACTAAGTATTTTTAGATAAGCTGGTTTTTTTGGTTACTTCTGCGGTGGGAGTCTTCATGGAGGAAATGTTATTTTTTTATGCCATGAGGATAAATGCAGTAACCAGAACAAGAGGCAAATACTTAATGACTGCAGATGCGCTAGGTCAATTTGTGGCATACTGCAAAAAAATTCAACCTCAAACTCAACAAGACATTAAAAAGTTTTTTGAGGGGGTTGTTGGGTTTCCTTATGACAAGGAACTTTTATTGCAAGCATATTTATTTTTAAATATCACAGACCTATTTCCGACCTGCGCTGAATTGCTGTTATTTGAAAAGTCTCCAATTGCCGATTATACAGATTTGGGAAAGTGTGATTTTGTCTATCTCACATCTTACAAAAAATTGTTTTTAATAGAAACTAAATTTATTGATACTGAAGCAACAGGAGCAACAGAAAGAAAAAGAAGAAATAAACACAGGAATAAGGTTTTTGAACAGGTGATAACTTTAAAAAGTCGATTTAGCGAATATTGGGATATCAAATTGGAGGAATTAGAGTGTGGAGTATTTACAACAGATCCAGAAATTGATTGGCGAGGGAATGGTGTAAATGTCGTGACGAAATCAGTATCTATTGAAAAACTAGAAAAATGGCGACAAAATTACAATTACATGAACAATATATGAGGTAAAAATAACTTAGAGATGGGTACTAGGTATTAGGGATTGATGATTGGGCAATTAAATTTTGGATTTTGATGAAAAGCCATTTTGAATTGGAATTTAATCTAAAATTCAAAATCTAAAATCTAAAATTTCTAATCCCTAGTCCCTCGCCCCTAATTAAACATTATTAATCAACAAAAATGCTGCTTGAAATAACCCCACAATAAAGCCCAAAATACCACCTAAAGTCACAATTGCTTGCAATTCATTTTTAACAATTCCCTCAATAGCAGCTTCTAAATCTGCTGGTGAAGTTGACTTGACTCTATCCATAATCACCTGATCGATGGACAAAATTGGAATTGCGTTAGTCACAATCACTTCTAAATCTTTTTCCAAGTAACGCTCTAAGATTAAAGCCAATTCTTGACTTGCAACTTCTAAAGAAGTGTTTACAACAGGTGAGGTACTCAGGCGGTTAACTAATAAGACAGCAATATTATGCCAGTCAACTGAATCACTTAATCCTTGTAGGAAATCGCTACCGCGTGTTTGTAGGTATTGGCGAACACTTTCGCGTGTAGTCTTGCGCAGTTGCCGCACCGTACCTATAGGTAAATTTTGTAAAGTCAGATTTTGCAAGACATTTTTGAGGCGATCGCGTACTCGCAAATCTTGAATCCATTCCTGCAACAGCTGATTGGTAGCCTCTTTCTCATCCAAACAATAAGTGCGCAGGCGGGATAAGGTGTTGCGTAAACCAAACAGATTTGCCACTACCCAATAGGTACCGCTAGTTTTTTCTCGAAAGCTTTCATCTATAGTCTGAATCGTGCGATCGCTTAAAAAATCAATAATCGCTAACCGAATTGTCTCTGGTGGCAGAACAACTTGCAAAAGCCAATCAGCAAGGCGAGAAGCTTGTTCATCGCTCAGTTGAAATTCCAAAAGTATTTGGTCAAAAATTTGATTGATCTGGGCTTCTAAAAAGTCTTCCCGTCGCGCCAATACCTTCAGCAACCGTGGTAATGATTCCCCTAACAAATCCCGCAAAATGCCCGCCACAATCTTGGCTGTTTTCTGCTCTTTATCAGATTTGACTTGATCGATTGCCATTCTCAGCAACCAGAGAATTGCTGATTCCACGCGTTCTGGTTGTAACAATCGCCGCGCCAGATTCTGTAACTCCTCTGGCGTGAGCAGCGATCCCATAATCGTGTTAGAGATATTCTTAGCCAAGCGTTCCTGGTTGCGAGGAATCAATCCAGGAGTGAAGGGCAATCTTCGTCCGCCAATGTAAATTGCTCTATAAGGACGAAATAACATTTTAATGGCTATGTCGTTAGTGAAATAGCCAATTACTCCACCCAAGATTGGCGGAGATACATACAGCCAAAGATGAGACCAATCCAGATTCATTCAGTCATTAGTCATGAGTCATTTGTCATTAGTCATTAGCTAATCACTGATAACTAATCACTAATAACTATTAAGCTTTATTTACCACCAGCACTCCCATCATACCGTTCGCAATGGGGTAATGTGTGGCAGCTGTGAAACCAACTTTTAGAGCTATTTCTACTTGCTTTTTGCCTGTAGGAAAGCGATCTAAGCTGGGACTGATATAGGCGTATTCTTCCTTTAAACCCAAT
The DNA here is from genome assembly GCF_000317285.1 of Chlorogloeopsis fritschii PCC 6912. Classification (GTDB taxonomy): domain Bacteria; phylum Cyanobacteriota; class Cyanobacteriia; order Cyanobacteriales; family Nostocaceae; genus Chlorogloeopsis; species Chlorogloeopsis fritschii. Next base: position 43,693 of record NZ_AJLN01000066.1, read on the forward strand.
TGTTCGGCAATCGGCACCACCAGATTGCCCAAATACCACTGCTGAAAAGCTCTAGCTGTCGAATCTGTAGGACGATGAAAGTCTAAAATTGCGGCTTTCGCACCTATTTTCAGCACCCGATGTAATTCTTTTAAACAGCGAGGAATATCTGTTACATTTCTTAAACCGTAGCCCATCGTCGCAGCATCAAATTGGTTATCTTCAAAGGGTAAATTTAAAACGTCAGCTTCTACCCAAGCGATCGCCAAAGACGGATACAAATTTTGAGAGCGTGTTTGAGCAATTTCTAACAGCCCAGGTGAAAAATCTACTCCGTATACTTGTCCACTTGCTTTTACACGCCGTGCCAGCCGAAAAGCCAAATCGCCACTGCCGCAACATAAATCCAAGCAAGTATCTCCTGCTTTAGCTTCGCTCCATTTGACCGTCATTTCTTTCCAAATTCGGTGTTGTCCTAAGCTCAACCAATCATTCAACTGGTCGTAAACAGGAGCGATCCGATCAAAAATGTTGCGAATTTCGTTAGCCATTAGTCATCAGTTAGTAGTCTATAGTCAAGGATTAAGGTTCAACAGTCAACCACTTTAGACTATAGACTATTAAAGACAAGCTCACAGGCTCAAGCCTGGAGCTATACATACAAAGCCCAGCTCTGCAGACTTGATCTTAAGATGCCAGATACGTTTAACTGAACTGGATTGGCTTATGCAGCATGGGCTATTTGATGATAACGAACGGAACTAAGTACGATCGCCACCAGTTGTGCTGATAAATGAATCAGTTTGAGTTCATCTTCTCGTAAAGTGCAGGGTTTTTTCCATTGTAGGGACAATACCCCCAACACTTTGCCTGCCGAGGTAATTGGGATAATTAAATGTGCTTCTACACCAGTATTTGAGTAGTGAGCGACACCAGCCAATTTATCATCTTGAGGAACGTTAACTGAAACTTGCATTTGCCCAGTGGCGATCGCTTCAGTAGCCAAAGGATCTTGAGCTAGCCAGTTTTCTACAGAACCTGCACAACTGTAATTACCTTGAGTGGCAACTAGATTACTACCATCTACAATTTGCAAAATCGCTCCATCGACAGCGAAACTTTCACCAAAAGCCCTGGCAATTGAGTTTAAAGTCTCCTCTAAACTAAAATTATCCTGAGCAACCTGCACCAAAACTGCTAATAGCGCCATTTGGGCATTAGCACGACGCAATTCTTCTGTTCGCTGATTCAGTAAATCATAGGTTTCAGCTGCTCTTTGGACAACAGCCTTCAGTTCCCCTGGATCCCACGGTTTGGTAATGTACTTGTAAACTTGTCCAGCATTAATCGCTTCCACTAAGTCTTCAATATCGGTAAAACCGGTGAGGATAATTCTGACTGTATTGGGAAACTGAGGTACAGTTTTGCTCAAAAACTCAGTTCCCTTCATTTCTGGCATTCGTTGATCGGAGATGATAACTGCTACTTCGCCTTCTGCTGCCAAAACTTGCAGGGCATTCATACCACTATCTGCTTTAAGGACATTAAAATCCCGTCGGAAGGTACGATACAGCAGATCCAAATTATCCGGTTCATCATCAACTACCAATATTTTTTGTTTTTTCGGTCTCTCCAAACTCATCAATTGAAGGCGTACTTTATCAAATTCGGAAATGGGACTATCCATATAAGTTCTGTAAGTAATAGTAATTTAGTTTTAATTTATACTAAATAAACTTTATTTTGTCTAATCGGTGTTAGGCTTTAAAGCCATTTCTAAAAGCTCTATAATTAGAGATTTTAGAAGCTTAAACAATAAAAATGGCAATTTTTATTTTTTGTTTTTTAAGTGTAATTACTTAAAATATTATTAACACCTTTTTTATTCATAACTCATAATTTTGTTTACCGCTAGAGTTATGTGCAGAGTCTTACTTCTCCCCAGTTGCTTTGAAAACTATGAGTGCTAGTGCAGCACCAGACATAAAATAGATACTTGGTGCTCAAGTACGAATAGCCTTTTTTTGGAAATTTGCCAATCGCTTATGACTGACCTACCACCCAACGCTCACAATCAGATAGATAATGACAATGTCGCCCAAGAGTTGCTACGAAAATTGCGACAAAAACAAGGCAACTGGGTGGAATGGGGACAAGGATGTGCCTACTTACAAAAAGCTGGTTATAGTCCCCAGGCGATTTTTGAAGCTACAGGCTTTGAGCCATCGCAACAAAATCAGGTTATTGTCGGCTCGCAAGTTTACAATTCTTTAGAAAAGGAAGGAGCATCACAAGAGGTACTTTCAAATTATTCCCAGCGAGGCAGCGACATTTTGTACGAGCTGCGCTTGCTTAACCAACAAGAGCGTGCTGCTGCTGCTACACTCACCTGGCAACACAAACTAGATGCACTTGAGGCGCGGGAAGTTGCAAAGGCAATTAAAGATTTCTCTCGTTTCCGTGAATTGCCCCAAGGTTTTTCCAATCATCCCGGTGATGCGGTTGCCTATCAATGTTGGAAACTGGCGCGACAAAACTCAGATTTTCAAGTGCGATCGCGTTTAATTGCCAAGGGTTTAAAATTTGCACATACGCAACCTGCTAGGCAACAAATAGAACAATTATTAACAGATTTTACTGTTGTACCTAAAAAACCTGCACCAAGTTTACCGTTGTATAGACCAGAATCAGAGGAAGAAATGCCTCGCCTGGTACCAGTAGTAGGTGAGTTACCATTAACACCACAAGACCTACAAGCAGTTCCTTTAGTAGAAGAAATTGGGCCATTTCGCATGGTTAAATTTGCTGGAGAACAAGCTTGGGTTCCCTTACCTGGTTGGCAGCTGGTATTGGGTGCAGAAGATCCGGTAGTAATTTTGTGTAATAGCGATCGCCTACCAAATCAAACACAAAATACTGTAGAACCAGTAATGGTAGTTATTGATCGCGCTCAACGGCGATGGGATGCAATTAGCTACTTTGTGGTGAACAATTCTGGGGAATTAGATTTTCAGTGGTTTGAAACAGAACCAGAAGTTCCTTTATTAGGGCGAATTATCGTGATTGTGCGACCGAAGAGAATTGTAGATGAGGAAGTAACTAAGGATGCTTGGCAAATTGATGAGTAGTTAAAGCTCAAGATACTTAGTGATAAACATTTTTCTCTTACTCGCATTCTCCCTGGGTTAGTTCAAGAATTTCATCAAAGCAAAAATTACGTACAAGTTTTGTGAGTTTGTCTGCCAGGGCAGAATGAGTTTTGGGAATTAACTCAATCAGTTGAACAATCTTATCAGCATCAACTTCTAAGGCTGCTTGACACATTTGTTCTCTCCAAGAGGGGGGCATCACTATCAAATCGTCTGACTTGAGCTTGTTTTCTAATCTGAAGTTACTGTTATATACCTGTGTTTGTTTGCTCTCCTGCTGTTGGGTATAAATATACTTAACTCCTAAATGTTTAGCTATCTTCTCAAAGATAATCTGCTCTTGGAAAGGTTTGCGGACAAAATCATCACAACCTACAGCTAGGATGTTGGCTCGCTGTTCTTCAAAGGCACTGGCAGTCAGAGCGATGATGATCGTGCGGGAAGAAGACACGGCGGGTAAGTTATCCCCATCTTGTTGATTCCTCTCCATTGCCTTAATCTGCTTGGTAGATTGATAGCCATCCATCAAAGGCATTCGCATATCCATCCAAATCAGATGGGGGTGCCACTGCTGCCAAATGGTGACTGCTTCTTGTCCATCACTTGCACTGCAAGTATCAAAACCAACGCTTTGCAACAATTGTACTAACAGTTCCCGATTCTCCTGATGGTCATCAACTACAAGAATTCGGTATGCTGGTTCGTTATTAGCAAGCCTGAGAACTCGTCTTTGAGTTGTCTGAGCAACTTCTTCTGGTAATTTAGCTATTTGGACTTGTACATCAAACCGAAAAATAGTTCCCTGCCCAAAAGTACTGTTGCAACAGAGTTCTCCTCCCATCAACTGCACAAACTGGTGGCTAATAGCTAGTCCCAGCCCAGTACCTTCCTTGATTTGAACACCACTGCTAGTTTGCACAAACGGTTTAAATAAATCTTTCATTTCTTCTGGTGCAATTCCGCATCCAGTGTCTTCAACCTCGAAAAAGAGGAAAGGGAGAGGGAGAGAGGGGGGGAGTGGGGGAGAATTATTCCCCGTGTCCTCTTCAAGTGTCCCTAGTCCCCAGTACCTAGTACCTAACTTTGCTCGCAGCGTCACTCCCCCAGCAGAAGTGAATTTAACAGCATTACCCAAGAGGTTGATTATAATTTGCCGTAATTTACCTTCATCAGTAACGATAAACTCAGGTAAGTCAGGTGCAAGCTCAAACTGCAGCGATAACTGTTTTGCTTCAGTTCGCACCAAAAACATTTCCTGCAAAGTTTGTAAAAAAGTTCTTAAATTGAAAGGTACGGGCTTAAGAGCAACACGTCCTGCCTCAATTTTAGACATCTCCAAAACGTCGTTAATTAAACCCAGCAGGTGTTTGCCACTACGGTTAATGGTAGCTAAAAATTCACATTGCTTTGGCGTAAGAGCAGGATCTCGCTCCATAAGTTGAGCAAAGCCAAGAATGGCATTCAATGGTGTGCGTAATTCGTGGCTCATATTGGCTAAAAATTCGCTCTTAGAGCGATTAGCAGCTTCGGCTTCCTGAGCTTTCATCTCCAGTTTGTGGCTGTAGTTCTCTAACTGCTCGCGCGAAATTTTTAACTGTTGTGTAAGCCAATTTACTCCAATTATTAGAAATATCACTGATACCAATCCTACTGCCACAATCGTCCCTGCTAGTTGGCGAGCCGGAGCAAAGGCTTCTTCTTGATGCATTTCCACTAGTAAGGCAAGGTCTTGGTCATTGAGCCAGCGATATACTCCAATCACTGGCACTTTCGCATAGTTAAAATAAAGACCGTAACCACTTACTCCACTCATTGCCGCATCAATGCCTTGACTGCTAACTCCTTCAGCAAATTCCTGCCTGTTGTCATTCTCTTTAGAAATAAAAGTATTTCTCGTCACCATCGAACCAACTAAGTAGGTTTCGCCACTTTTACCTAAACCTGTACGTTCTCGGACGATGCGATCGATTCGGTCTAGGTTCAGGTGAGCTAGAATTATACCCTTGTGTTTTCCTGTTACATCGCGCAAAGGTGTTGCTAAGGTGACTGACGGTTTACCAGTAATAGGTGAAACATAAAAAATGGGAGCAAAGGAATCTCCCAGTTCAATCTTTTCAACGTAAGTCACGTTACCTAAAGGTTCATATCGACCTTCGTGTACTTTGTTAATTGATAAAATCACTCGATTACTGCGATCGAGAATAAAAATCTCCTTTAGGCTGGGTTTGAGGCGATTTACCTTAAGTAAGTATTCAGAGAGAACTTTGTAAGCAGCTTGATAATCTGGAGCAGATTTTGTCTGGCTCAAAAGTTTATTTACATTCGATTTTACGTCTGGAAGCTTAGTCACAAGCAGAAAATCTCGCTGTTGATCTTCAAACCAGCGGGTGATTTCTTCTTCTTTGAGCGTTGCAGTCACATTCAGTCGATTGAAAGCAGCTTGTTTTAAAGCCTCTCTCGCTTTAAAAAAGGCAACTCCTCCTACTACACCGACACTTACTAAGGATAGGAGTAAGAAGGAACGAGTAATATTAGTGGTAAAGTATTGGTTCCAAAACTTCATAAGCTATGAGCGCTTTGTTCCCACTGAAGATTTATCACCTTTTTTAATCTTCACGCAGGCTGTTGATTTTTTTACGCAATCAAAGATAATTTTCCAGATTGTTAAATTTATCTTTTAATTTTTGGCTTTTATATTGCTTGCTGCCATTGCTCAAAAATTTGCTTGATCCGCGCAATTATCTCATCAGCTGCTTGTTCTGGAGATAAACCATCTGCAATTATCCGATTGAGAGCTTTGCCCCAAACGTTCTCTTCCAAAACTAAGCTATAGGCAGGGTTTTGAGTACTATAAAATAAGCGCGTTTGACCATCAGTTAATGTTTTGGCAACAGTCGAAATATGCGGATCGGCAGGATTAGTCCAAAAAGGATCTTTCCAAATTGGTTTAAGTACTGGAAAATTCCTACCTCCAGCAGCTTTCAGATAATCTCCCATTACCTCTGGTTGTATTAAATAGGTAAGAAAGTCCTTGGCTATTTTCTGGTTTTGAGACTGGGCAAACAAAACTACTTCTTTAAGAGTAACTAAATGACGCATCGAACTGGCATTAGGTTTGTTAGGAAAAACTATAGTGCCTAAATTGTTGCGATAAGTATCATCATCTTGGCGTACAGCGCTAGGAATTGAGAGTGTAGGATTGGGTGTCATAACCACAACACGGTTAAGCAAGTTGCGATTATTATCTGGATTTAACCACTTCACCGCTTCGGGTGGTACATAATCCTCTTGGTAAAATTTGGCATACCAGTCTAGGCTATCAATAATACCTTGACGAACTTCGGGATCGTCAACGCGCAGTTGACCTTTAGTATCTAAAATTTGAACATCGTATGCTTCTAAAATCTGCTCAAACAGGTAGTAAGTATCTGAAGCTCCAACGGAAAAAGGAAAGCCTAATCCATAAATTTCCTTTTTTTGCTGTCTGCGCAGATCAACCTGTACTTGTTTCCAGAACTCCCAAAAGCCAACCCAATCTTTGGGAATGTCGCTTTCTTTACGACCAACTTGTTTGATTAAATCCCGCCAGTAAAATATTTGAATAGTTGCTTGGTGAATCGGAATAGCATAGTAGCTCCGCTTTTTATCTACATTGTTATACAAATGAACGGCTTCCAGTACAGCCTTAGAATAAAAACTTTTGACTGGTTCAATTACATCTGAGAGATCTGCGAGCTTGCCAGCCCAAGCAAGACGCGGATTTAACTGCCTTTCAGCTATTAAACTTATCATCAAATCGGGCGGAACACCCGCTCGAAGCGCCCTTTGTGATTTCTGTGCTAGCTCGTCATCATTATAGAAAGAAAGCTTGATTTTGTTACCAGTTTTTTGCTCCCAGCGCTTCACAAGTTTTTGGAGTGCTTCATCCTCTTCTAAAGTAAAGCCTTTATCCCACCAAATCTTCAACACTGTATTGTCATTAGATAACTGAGTGAGTGAGGACGATTCTAATTTAGAGGTGCTAGTACAGGCAATAATTATGAAGCAGAGTATTAATGCTATTAGCACATCCTTATAAGTTTGCTTAATTCTTCGCAAACTCCTAAGGTTTTGAGCAATTTGACCGATTCTTATTTTGAATAACATAGATATAGAACTCACATTCTATATAAGTAGATACCCTATTTAATGCCTCTTAGCGCTAAACTAACCCAGCTACGCTAATTCCACATCAAACACTTGACAGGGAAAAAGAGTGTATATACACTGATTGTTATGCAAGACCAAAATACTCAGTTAACTTTATGTAAAAAAGTCGCCGCTACCTGTACCTGCTTTAATCTGCGCAAAGCATCGCGCGTTGTCACACAACTTTTCGATGAAGTGCTACAACCAAGTGGATTGTTAGTGAATCAGTTTACACTTCTCGCTGCTATCAGCATAGCTGGATCGGCACCAATCACGCGCCTTGCACAAGAATTAGTCATGGATCGAACTACATTAACACGCAACCTCAAGCCATTAGAAAGACAGGGATTAATCCAGATAGAACCTGGCAAAGATCAACGGATGCGAGTTGTAAGTTTAACAGCTGAAGGTTATGCCGCTTTAGAAAAAGCACTTCCCCTGTGGGAGGAGGCGCAAACTCTTGTGGTAGAGCAATTAGGACAACAAAGATGGAGCATATTGTTAAAAAGTTTGTCTGATACCGTTTCCACCCTCCAAAAAAGCTAATTTTTTTGATTAATAAGTGTATATACACTCTTTTTTTCTATTAGCACTTACCAAAATCTCTCTAAAATCCTCCTTCCTCAGTGTTCTCCGCGTACTCTGCGGTTTGTTTATTTTCCATAACTCCTGCGTAAGTCCTGTCTATTTCCCTTAAACTTTGTTTTCACAGGATGAATATATATGCCAAAATTCGATCACCATCCGACAGTGAGACGTTTTCGCGAACAAGTACAGAGCAATGATTCCAAGTCTACTTCTGTGATTGATGCTGAGTGGTTACGCAATCTTTGTTTAGCAGCTGGGGCGGATGATGTGGGTTTTGTCGAGATTGAGCGATCGCAAATTGCCAACCAACACCAAGACATTCTAACAGCCTTTCCGCCGACAAAAACTCTGATTAGCTTTGTATGTCGGATGAACAAAGAGAATGTTCGCAGCCCGGCACGTTCTGTTGCCAACGTAGAGTTTCACAGTACAGGTGATGAAGTTAATCATGTTGCTCGTGAAATTGTCGCTGCTCTTGAGCAACAGGGTGTACGAGCCTTAAATCCAGCAATGGGTTTCCCAATGGAGATGGAGCGCTTCCCAGGCAAAGTTTGGGTGATTTCCCACAAACCCGTGGCAGTGGCAGCAGGCTTAGGACATATGGGAATTCACCGTAACGTCATTCATCCTAAATTTGGCAACTTCATCTTGTTGGGGACAATTTTAATAGATAAGGAAGTAACTAAATACAACCAACCCATCGACTATAATCCTTGCTTGGAGTGTAAATTATGTGTCACAGCCTGTCCAGTGGGAGCAATTGGTACAGATGGGCACTTTAACTTCTCAGCTTGCTATACCCATAATTATCGGGAATTTATGGGAGGATTCACAGATTGGGTAGAAAATATTGCTGAAAGTAAGAGTGCCAGAAATTACCGTCAAAAAGCGAGTAGTGCTGAATCAGCATCAATGTGGCAAAGTCTTTCTTTTGGAGCAAACTATAAAGCTGCTTACTGCATGGCTGTTTGCCCGGCGGGAGAAGATGTGATTGCTGCGTTTTTGACAAATCGGAAAGACTTCATTCAAGAAGTAGTCAAGCCTTTAGAGAATAAAGAGGAAACTATCTATGTCGTTCCTGGCTCTGATGCGGAAGCCCATGTAAAACGTCGGTTTCCTCATAAAAAAGTAAAAAGAATTAGCAATGGATTACAGCCAAGTTCGATCCGCGGATTTCTCCGTGGTTTACCGCTAACCTTTCAAAGGAACCAATCAGAAGGTTTAGATGCAACTTACCACTTCACATTCACAGGTGCGGAGGAATGCAAAGCGACAGTAATTATTAGGGATAAGAAAATACAGGTGCATGATGGGTACGTTGGCAATGCAGATATTCATATTACTGCTGATAGTGATAATTGGCTTCGCTTTCTAGCCAAGGAGCAAAACATAATCTGGGCATTGCTGCGAAGGAAGATTCGCGTTAAAGGTTCACTCCGATTACTTCAAGCTTTCAGCAAGTGCTTTCCATCCTGATCTAAAATTTCTCACCACACCGATAAAGTTGATAGGGAACACCAACACGATAATGCTGTTTGACATCTATGTTGCAAACAGTAGATTGTGAAAGTAGTACTTGTTGTGGATAATCACGGCGTTTAATTCCAGGAGCAACAACCCATAAATTGAGGTTAGAAGTGGTTAGATTAGGTAATTGAGAAAGCTTTGCCCATATAGATTGAAAATCAGGTGATTTTTGGAAAAAAGCAAAATCAGTAGACGCAAATGGGATATGAGATTTGGATACTTTCTCTTTCCCATTTCTAACTGTTTTTAATGCTAAGGCAAAACTTAATCCCAATGCTACATCCTGATAATTTCCATATCCCACCACAACCATCAGTGGTGTAGAAGGGTTTTGGTTCATCGTTTGAGCTACTTGTTCTGGTATAAATGGTTTGAGAAAAACTAAGTTAGAAACAACAAAAACACAACTGATAAAACTTACAAAGAAAATAGTAATAATTGAATTATTTTTAATTTTTAATTTTACTTTTTTAGTAATTATTAGGCTGGCAGCAACAAGAGCACAGAAGCTGGGATAGTAGACAAAACTATAGCGAGGAATAGCCGTAATATCTTTTTCTAAAAAATAGGCAATAGCAAAAAATTCTAATAAAATTACAACGAAAAAACTTAAAAGTGTAAGTGTAGCTAAATGAGTTGTCGATTTACACCATAGTTGTCTTAATCCTTTACAAACTTGCCATCCCAACCAAATCCCAAAACAAAGCATGGATACTCCCGATAGGATAGCGATCGCAAGAGGCTGTCTTTCAACAGGGAGAGCAATTACCATCAGTATCCAGTTCAGTAAGGTTTGATAAAAAGGGGCAATATGATTTGGAGAATAAAGCCAATCAGTTTCAGGACGATGATAATCTCTTAATATCACTGGTAGCCAGGGCAAAAAGCTCAGTGTAAGTGCACTAATAGATAAAATTGATGCTAACCAAACTGGCAATTGATTTGTAATATTTGCCCTATACAGGCACAATAAAACTAATAATATTCCAAATTCTGCAATGAGAGCAAGAATAAAAAAGTAGTGAACATAAAGACCAACAATATTAATAATTGTCCAACTTAACCAAACCCACAATCTAATTTGTTGTCGCTGAAAAATATCTAATTGGATTTGTATTAATCCCAGTAATGATAAAGTGATTAATAGCATGGGTAAAGTGTAGTGCCTTGCTTCTTGGGAAAGGTAAACAGCAAAAGGCGAGACTGCCATTAACATTGCTGCTTTTAATCCAGCCGCTTTAGAAAAAGCAAGACGATTGAGACAATAAATAGCCGCGATCGCACCCACACCAAACAGAGCAGGTAGCGATCGTAATTTAATTATCCAATTCTCTCCTAGAGGGGCGAACAAACCCAGCCAACTATACATCCAGCAAAAAAATAACGGTGGATGAGTAGACTGATTAGCAAGATTGTGGGCTATTTGAGCACAACTTTTCCCTGGTTGATAAGTAAAAATCTTCTGCAATTTTTCTATAGGTAAGACTACGTCTAAAGGCAAGTCATGGAAATTTTTACCCAAGCTGAAGATGGCAGTAATCACTTCATCCATCCACAGAGGTTTTAAGTCCAAATTGTAAAAGCGCAGGATGATACCGAGGGCGATGACTCCGGTTAAACCTAAATAATGTAGATAAAATCTGTGATTTATCATTTGTCAGTAGAAGCGGTTTTAATCAGATATCTTATCGCTTCACTAAATAACAAAACAACGTTTTTTTGCTTTCTTGGTTTAGCGATTTCGCTTTTAGTGATTCCCGCATCTCGTCTCAACACCAAATTTGGATTTAGTACATAAATTCGCTGACAATGTGCCAAGTGCTATTCATAAATTCTCACTTTTGATACTTTCATAAATACTAGATAGTAATTTTTCAAACACAATTGCTTTAAATTCTTCATTGTTCATCACTTGCATAAAGATTTTTTCATTACCGTCCATGCGTTCGATAAATAGATTTTCAATATGCTTTTCTAGAACTGGGGCAAAGTTTTCTTTTGTATTGACTTGAGCCGCTTGTTTGATAGAGTCATTAGCGATCGCTGTTTCGGTGATTTGCTCGAAAAAAAGTTGATCGGCTGGAGTAAAGTTAGTACCAAAACGTTCGTTAAGAGAATCAATCAGCGCGGATAAGGGTACTTCTTTATCTAGCTGCCGAGTTCCGAGTGCGATCGCACCTCGTAATGGTTCTGCTTTACCTTCGTTTAAATCAATTTTTCCTTGACTGATTTTTTCAAGGCGATAAAATTTCAGTTCTATATCCCCAGATAAATCAATTTTTGGAGCTTGGTTACTATGGGGTAATTTCTTTAGTAAGAAACGCCCATAGGCATAAAGCTTTTCCAGTTCTGAATCTTGATAAGGGATAATCTGGGCAAGGAATAAATAAAGATTGCGGAAGCTGGTAAGCTGGCTTCTAAATTGTTCTTTATCTGGGTCTGGGAGGACTTTATAATTTTCAATAATGGGGTCTAGTAATGTATTTAATTTTTTGTGTTCGCTTCCGGTGAGGGAGGTTTTCGGGCGAAACCAAATTTCACACCACTGCTTGACATCGTCTTGGCTAAAAAGTTGCCATTCATAAAGTTGGTAAGACAGCTCATTTAATTGTTGCGGCTCGGCGGTTTCTCCTATGGGGGTTTCTTCGTAGTAGGGTTTAAAGGCTTGGTAGATGTCTTCGGGTTTGTTGACAAAATCTAATACGAAAGTGTCTTCTTTCCCTGTGGTGGTACGGTTGAGGCGGGATAGGGTTTGAACGGCTTGAACTCCATCGAGTCGTTTATCAACAAACATAGTATGGAGCAATGGTTGATCAAATCCGGTTTGGAATTTGTTGGCGACAAGCAGCACTTGATAGGCATCGCTGGCAAATTTATCGGGAATTTCTGAAGTTTTAATGCCGCCATTCATGTTGACTTCAGTAAATGTTTCTCCGGGGAACTCATCAAGGGTAATCGAACCGGAAAAGGCAACGAGAGATTTAATATCGCTATAGCCTTTTTGTTTAATGTATTTATCAAAGGCGAGTTTGTATTTAACGGCGTGTTCGCGGGAACGGGTGACAACCATTGCTTTGGCTCTACCCCCAATTTTGTGGCGGGTATGGTTGCGGAAATGTTCAATGATGATTTCTACTTTTTGGGCGATGTTGTGCGGATGGAGTTCGACAAATCGAGCGATCGCCTTGGCTGCTTGGCGACGGGGTAAGTCGGGGTTATTTTCGCAAGTGCGAACAAGTTCGTAATAGCGTTCGTAGCAGGTGTAATTTGCCAAAACGTCTTTAATATAGCCTTCCTCAATCGCTTGGCGCATCGTGTAGAGATGGAAAGGGGCTTTACCATTCTCCCCTGGTTGATCAAATATAAGTAGAGTTTTGTGTTTGGGGGTAGCGCTAAAGGCAAAATAACTGAGGTTTGGTTGTTTGGTGCGGGTGAGTTGTTCTTTGAGGAGTTGTTGTTTAGCCTCATCAGTCAGATCGTCTTCCTCAAGTTCATCTTCTAGGAGTTGGGCGGCGATCGCTGATTCGATACCATCTTTATTGAGAATTTTGCGGAGTTCTGTGGCGGTTTCTCCGGTTTGGGAGCCGTGGGCTTCATCAACGATGACGGCAAAGCGTTTATCTTTGGTGGTAATGTCTATGGTTTTACCTTTTTTCGCTAAAGTCTCAATGGCTTTAGTAATGAAAGGGAATTTTTGAATTGTAGAAATGATAATAGGTACACCGTCGCTGAGGGCTGTGGCGAGTTGTTGGGTGTTTTCGTCAATTTTCTGGACAACTCCCGCTTTATGTTCAAACTGATAGATAGTGTTTTGCAGTTGTTGATCCAGTACGGTGCGATCTGTGATTACGACAACGGTATGAAAGATTTTTTCATCTTGGTTGTCATGGAGGTTGGCTAGGCGATGGGCTAACCAAGCAATAGAGTTTGATTTTCCCGATCCTGCCGAATGCTGAATCAAATAATTATGTCCGGCTTTGTGTTGTTTGGCGTGGTTTACCAGTTTACGCACCACATCAAGTTGATGGTAGCGGGGGAAAATCAGGGTTTCTTTTTTCTGGTAATTAACGCCAGTGGCAGTGGGAATTTTGGTTTCTTTAATTTCGATGTGGAGAAAACGCGCCAATATGTCCAAAAGACTATCTTTTTGTAAGACTTCTAGCCAAAAGTAACTGGTGCGATATTCTTCATTATTTCCGGGGGGATTGCCTGCACCGTGATTATGTCCTTTGTTGAAAGGTAGGAAATGGGTACTTTCTCCAGCGAGTTTGGTAGTCATCCAAACTTCTTCGGTATCTACGGCGAAATGGACTAAGCACCGTTGTTTAAAGGTAAATAGGGGATCTTGGGGATCTCTATGGTGTCTGAATTGGTGAATGGCGTTTTGGTAGGTTTGCCCGGTGAAGGGGTTTTTGAGTTCGATAGTTGCGATCGGTAAACCATTAATGCTGAGGAGAATATCGGGAATACCTGCGGTTTTAATTTTGACTTGGCGGGTGATGGTGAGGCGATTTTTTTCGTAGAGTGCCAAGGTTTCAGGGTTCATGCCTGTATTGGGCTGAAAGTAGGCGACTCGCAGGGTTTTGCCGTAGCATTTGAAGCCATTGCGGAGAACATCGAGCATTCCTCGGCTTTTGAGTTCTTTGGTGAGGCTATCTATAATAATTTTCTGAGCATCGCTGGGGTTGGTGTTGGCTAGGCGTTGCCATTGCTTGGGTTGGGTGGTTTGAATAAAGTTGATGATTTCTGTGGGAAAAAGGGCTGTATCTGCGTCGTAGTCGCCTGGGTTGCCTTGGTGGTAGCCACTGAGTTTTAAGAGTTCCTGTTCAATGATGTCCTCAAATTTGTCTTCCGTGTGCATGATTGGTGAAGTATAAACATAATTAAGTATAAATGTGAATTAATCAATGGCTAGAAAGTCTCTTTAAAATATTTGTGTCAATAACAATTAGCTTATGATTCATCGACGAGTAATTCTTCTAGGATTTCTTCTGTTAATCCTTTGGCTTGAGCATTTTTACCAATTTTGTCAAAAACACTAAGTAAATCTCCATCTTGCTTTTTTGCAGATTTTTTCTTGATTTCTTGGATAAGTTCTTCTTGTACTTGTTCTGGAAGTTGTAAAACAAGATTCAGAATTTGCTCAAAAGTTAGAGTAAGTTGATAAGTTTTTTGAGTCATGATGGTTTCTGTGCTTAAGGAATGGAGGCTTGGTACATCTTGATTTAAACTACGACAATATTAAAGATTATAGTTGTCTTGCTGGTCTAACCAATTTATGAGGTCTTCTAAACATTGGAAATCAAAAATTGCATCTGCTAGGTTTTCTAATTGTTCTAAAGATAAATCATTAATACGGTTTTCCAAGGTAGAATCAATATTATTAAAGCGCCGTTTTACTAGCTTTTTAATAATTTTTTGTTCTCCTTGTTCAATTCCTTGTTCAATTCCCTTTTGCATCCAACTGGTGACAATTTCCATGATTTGTTCCTCTTCAACTAAGTTGGCTTGTTTTAGTTCAGTCTCAAGTTCTTGTTCTTCTGTGGCGTTTAATCTGAGATAAGTATCAATAAAGCCGGAAATTAATTCTATTTTAGCAGGATTTAACTGTAGTGTTACTAACATCCTTAAGCATTCTAGTTTCACTCGGACTCTTTCTTCTGGTTTAAAGTCCATTTTTGCCATTAATGCGGCAGCTACGGGGTTTGGTTGATTTAAAAAATTGCGCCAATTCAGGTTATTTAGTTGGATGGCAAAGTAATTAAATTCTAGTATTTTCCTGTTAGGAAACTTAACTGTATATTGGCTTTTTTCAGGGCGTTTTGGTTCGTCGTAGGAGAAGATAACTATAGGAAAGATTGGCACTAAATATTTAGCATCTAAACGAGCGAAGTAATGAAACATCCGCCGTTCAAATTCTTTTTGATTGTATGCCTGATTTTCTAAATGTATGAGAAAATAACTGTCTTCTCCTCTCCATTTTACTTGTGCTAATAAGTCTATTCTTCTTTTATCTCCAGTTGTAACATCGGTAAATATTTCTTCTGTTAAAAAGGTGAGGCTGTCTTGGGCAACATACTCTAAAACTTCTGGAAAAATAGTTCTATAAATTCCCAAAAGAAGGTTTGGATTAATTCTTTAAAGAGTCTATTGTGCTCTATCATTCTTCATCAGATTTGAGCCAGTTTTCTACTTTTAAATTGGGTGATCTACGTCGGGAAACTCTTCATCCAATGGTTCAAGGTTAGAAAGGGTTTCGAGGAGGGATTTTTTCTTGTAGGGTTCTATGATAAGTTTTCCGTCTTCTTTTCGGATGATAACTTCTGAGGTTGATAGGGTTAATTCTTGGGGAATAGGTAAGGTTTGAATGTTTCCTTGTTGAATGAGTTTAACGTGATATTCTGTAGACATTGTAATTCTCCTAAGTGTAATTTATTAGTTAATTGGGGTTAGGGGATAGGGATTTGCCGCACATCTATCTTACCTGTGACGGCGTTGGTGATAAGGGCGGTGCGATATTCTTTTAATAGTTCAATGGCTTTTTGGATTTTGGCTTTTTGCTGGTCGATTTCGGATATTTTTTTGTCTAAGTATTGAACAATTTTTTGTTGCTCTTCTAAATTAGTAACTAATATATTTATTTTTCCAATAATTCCAGCACTGAGATTCATTTGACTTGACTCATTTCCTGTATCTCTAATATACTTATATGCACTTATCAGGAAGTAATATAAAAAATAAACATTGAGATTGTTTAGAGGACATATAGCGAGACAAGCCTGATTGAATGCTGCTTCAATTTTTAAAATGGCTACTCTTCCTCGTGTGTTACCTTGCCCATACATTGCCATTAAAAGTGTTTCTGGTTTAACTAATGTAGTAGATGATGAATTTAAACCTTCTGCTGAAATATATTCTTCTGTTGAATAAATATCCTGATAATTCACTTCACCTGTCTTTACCCAAGGAATATCACCTTCCCAAAAATCAGGATTGTTTCTGTCTGGTGTTCCGCCAGATATAATTTTACAAAAATAGTTAAGTTTTCCTCTTTTCCAATTTTCAGGAATTTCACCTATCCACTCAATACCAGAATCTTTCATCGGGACGTTTGGATCTAGCCCTTTGGTAACGGCGTGACTGATGAGGGCGGTACGTTTTTCGTCAAGTTTTTCAATGAGGGTTTCTTTCTTGGCAATCAGGTCGTCTATTTGTTTGGTTTTATAATCGAGGAAGCGGGCGATCGCTTCCTGCTCATCCAATGGGGGAAGGGTAACCCAAAACTCTTTAATTTTGTCTAGGTGTAAATTAGTAACAGTATTTGATTTAGCACCAATATTAATTTGTGTTTCTGTAAGTTTACCTAACAAAGAATATTGTAAAAATTCAACATTTACTTTTTGTTTTATAACCTTAATTAGACATAAACTAACAAAGATACTAAAATCAAAATCCCAGTCAACGACTCTAGGAACTCCTATTGTTCCATTTTTAGAATATAGTAAATCTCCTCTCTCTGGTTTGCATCTGAGAGATAATGTATTGTGTTCCTCTTCGGGAATAAATTTAATATTATCCAAGCTAAGAGAATTATTTTTTGCCTGAACAATATCAGTAACTCTTAAAAATGGTATTCCTTCACTAACATAAGTTGGGGTGAAATGTGCGCCATCAATAATTCGATTAGTTATATGTTTAAGTCGAATAGCTTGCCAATGCTCAGGAATCTTCCCCAACCACTCAACACCAGAATATTTATACTTTTCATAACCCCGATACTTACCCATCATTCCCCTTGATTTTCCTCAGCCAAAGTCAAAACCTGCACATAAAGCCGCTCTGAAATTCTCATTCCCTGTAACTGCATCTCATCCAAAACATCCTTAACACTGTCCAATAAGCCCCGACGCTTTGCTAACAATAAAATTCCCATAGTACCAATTAAAGGTAACTTTCGAGTCATAGCTACCTTTCTCGCCGCCTTTTCATCAATCAACAACTGAGAAGCCCCAATTTCTTCCGCTAAAGCAATAGCTTCTGACTCTCCCAAATGTAAATTAAAAGACTTTTGTAACTCCTCAACCACCTGCTGATTACCTACCGTTACAACCTCCAACCAAGATAAATTCTGTACAAATTTAGCTGCTGGATGCTGACCTATCTGTAATTCATTAAATACCCCCTGCGGAATCATAACTTTACCAAAAAGTTTTGGCAATAAATCAAGATGCTCTACCTTAGCTAACTCACTAATTGGGGTGGTATCAGAGACAATTATCATTTAAGAATTTTGCTGATTTAACATTAATTCTGCTTGTTCTACTTCTTGCTGTAATTCCTCCAAAGTCTGAGAGTCATCAAAAATAGAAATACCCCATTTATTCATCATTTCGATAACTTCTATCCGAGAAATACCAAGGATTTTTGCTGCCCTGCTACTGGTAATTTCTCCTACCTCTAATAAAGCCATTACATACCCTTCCTTAGCTTTGTGTAAAGCCTTTTCCCGAATCTCTGCCGAAAGCTGAATACTTTCCAAGTCTTCATCTGAAATTATTAAAGCCATTGCTAAAATCTCCTAACTTTACATTTTTGTTTGAATCCTTAAACGATTTCACCCAACTCTCCTTCCCAATCTTCAATTTGCAACCCTGCAATTCTGCTAAATTCTCTAACATTATGAGTCACTAACATTAAATTATTTGCCAAAGTAATAGAAGCAATTTGGATATCATTTGAGCCAATCGGAGTTCCATTTTTTACTAAATCTGCGCGAATATTGCCATAAATTTCCGCACAGCGATCGTCAAATGGTAGAGATACAAACTGCTGCAAAAAAGTTTTTTGAATCTTCAAATTTTTTTGAGTATTATTGCTTCTCATAGCCCCATAAGATAATTCTGCTTTCACCACAGAACAGACTGCTATTTTGTCAACCTCTAAATTGTCAATATAATTCTTAATGCTAGGCTTTCTACCATTCAGATACATAATACAAACATTCGTATCTAGTAAATAAATCAATGAAGTTCTATTCATCAAAAACTCCAATCAAGTCATCATCCATATCATCAGAAATTCCTAGATCGTCCTCTACAATATCAAGATCGGGACAAGCACCATAGAAATTAAGTATGCCCGCAGAATGAAGCATATTTTTCTGTTTTAAAAATTCCTTGAGTTCAGCATCAGAGAAAAAATTGAGCATATCTTTTAGCTCATCAAAATCAATTAATCCATCGCGAAAAGCATCTAATACAAGATTAGCAAGTATTTTTTGTGGTAAATTGCCCCATTTATCTTGTATTTTTTCCGTTAACTTATCTGGTAAATCAATTGTGATTTGCATAGTATGAAAATCTCCCGACTCTACATTTTTATTTTAGTTCTTAAACTACTTCCCCCAACATCGCCATAATGTCCGCCTCCAAAGACTTAATATCATTCTCAATTTCATCTAGGGGACGAGGCGGCTGATATACATAAAAATGACGATTTAAGGGAATCTCATACCCAACTTTTGTTTTAGAAAAATCAATCCAAGCATCTGGTACATGGGGCAATACCTCCGCCTCTAAATATGCCTGACAATGTTCTTTTACTAACTTAATTAACTCTTCTACACTCGCATCCTTGTCATATCCCAATGGTATCGGCAATGTAATATCATCTGGTAAAGGTACAATTTCCGTATCTCGCAAATTACTATCTGGTTCAGCATTCCCCTTCTTATCTCGACAGATTTCCGCTTCTGGATCGGCCTCACCTAACGCTGCTAAAATCGCCTTTATCACCGGATCTTTCAACTTTAGCCCTGCATTCTTTAGCACCCGATCCAAGTCCCGCATAAACTCAGCACGAGACATATAAAGCTTATTCTCGTCCAGACACCGCAAAGCATCTAAAATCTGATTTTGCAGACTTTCACCCATCTCAATTTCTAACTGTTGCACCTTAGCATCTTTACGCTTCTTACTCGTTGCCAAATCCTGAAACGCCTTTTGTTCTGACAACCGAGCCAAACGCTCCTCACTTGCCTGAAAATTTAATCTTAACGGACGCTCCACTGTCATTTTGAGAAACCCAAACTCCCGATTATCAAAAATCTTTGAGCATACTCGCTTGTGTGTCTGCCCGTCTGACTCTACTTCACTGACACCATTCTGCTCAAAATCTTTATACAGTCTCACCAGTTCCGCAATATGCTCAGGTGATAACTCATTGCGTTTATTACCGAGACTCTTTTTCATTTTCTGGAAGTGGCGAGTACCATCAATAAGCTGAACTTTTCCTTGACGATGCGCTGCTTTTTTATTCGTCACCAACCATATATAAGTAAAAATCCCCGTGTTATAGAACATCTGATCGGGTAGAGCAACTACCGCATCAAGCCAGTCATTTTCAATAATCCAACGGCGAATGTTACTTTCACCACTCCCCGCATCCCCTGTAAACAAAGGCGAGCCATTAAACACAATGGCAATTCGAGAACCATCACCCCCTACCTCTGGCGAAGCGTGCATTTTCGAGATCATGTGTTGCAAAAACAACAGCGAACCATCATTTATTCGAGGTAAACCTGCCCCAAACCGCCCCTTAAACCCTAAGTTGTCATACTCATCTTTAATAAAATCCTCTTCTGGCTTCCATTCCACACCAAAAGGCGGATTAGCAAACATATAGTGAAAGTGTTTATCAGGATGACCGTCACGGGGTAAAAAATTATTACTGTTGCTTTTTGCGTTCTTTATCCCCAAGGTGTCGCCATAGATGATATTGTCAATTGGCTCATCTTTAATCAGTAAGTCAGAACAGCAAATCGCATAGGATTCGGGATTATACTCCTGCCCAAATAACCCTAAGTTTGCTTCAGGATTTTGCTTTTTAATGTATTCCTCTGCTACCGATAGCATTCCCCCTGTGCCTGCTGTGGGATCGTATACTGTCCGATAAATCCCTTGCTTAAAGATATCCTGCTCGTCACAGAAAACCAGATTCACCATCAGCCGAATTACTTCACGGGGCGTAAAGTGATCTCCGGCTTCTTCATTCGCCTGCTCGTTAAACTTTCTCACGAGTTCCTCGAACAGATAGCCCATTTGCAGATTAGAAAGCCTAGTCGGAGATAAATCAATATCAGGCTTGCAAAACTCTTTAATAACTAGATAAAGTCGATTGCTCTCATCGAGCTTTTGAATTTCACTATCAAAATCAAATTTCTCGAAAATATCCCTTGCTCTTGGGGAGAATCCGTTGATATAAGCCCTTAAATTACTGGCAATTCCATCCGGATCATATAATAATTTCTGAAACGTAAATTCACTAAGGTTATACAACGGCTGTTGGCGATCGCCTCCAATTGCAACTTTAGCGATCGCCTTCTCAAAAGCGTCACCCTCTAAGCCCATCGCCTCAAACTTAGCTTTGGACTCAAGGACAGCTTGTTTAGTAGGTTCTAGAACAGAATCTAAACGACGCAAGACAATCAGAGGCAACATCACCCGTCGGTACTGAGGTGGACGGTAAGGGCCTCTAAGTTTATCAGCAATGCTCCAGATAAAACCGACTAACTCTTGATTATTAGAATTTTCTGTATTTGTCAACATAGGAATTTTAAGTAACGAATTTAGTAGATTAATTTATTTACCAAAGAGTTAGCAACTGTTTTTAACTATCCACAACCTTCTTGCCGAATCAAAGCTTGTTCTACTAAACTATGTGCGAATGCAAGAAGTCCAATAAAACCCACTCCTACTAACCACTTTCTTATCTAAAATCTAAAATTTTAATAAGACGCTACTTTTAAATATCCCGTGCCTCAAGAACCTACGGTTAAAGAATCTCTTCCATCTGATTTGTCTTCTCTGAGGGAGACAGCTATATTAAATATTCGCAATAGCCTGCGCCCTGGACAGCAACAAATGGCTGATTGGCACTCTGGACAGTTGGCTGTCTCTGCGGTTCCTGGTGCTGGTAAATCTACGGGTATGGCAGCAGCAGCAGCAATTGCGATCGCTCGTCAATATCAGCGTTCTGCTTTGGGCTTGTCTGAACGACGACGGCAATTGATAGTTGTTACCTTTACTCGCTCTGCCGCCGCTAATATTAAAGCTAAAATCCGCAAAAACCTCAAGGAATTATCTTTACCGCCCAGTGGGTTTGTTGTTTATACGTTGCACGGTTTGGCGTTGAATATTGCCAGTCGCCATCCCGATTTATCTGGCTTGCAGTTAGAAAATGTAACATTAATTACTCCCACCCAAGGTCATCGCTTCATTCGTACTGCTGTAGAACAATGGATTGCTAGGCATCCAGAGCGTTATTCTCGCTTGATTGAAGGTATACAATTTGACGGCGAAGAAACGGAAAGATTGCGTCGTCAATCAGTACTGCGAACAGAAATTTTGCCAGACTTGGCAACTACGGTAATTCATGAGGCAAAAAGTTCTGGGTTGTTGCCAGAAGATTTGCTGCGGTTAAGTGAGCAAACTCTAGATGAGTATGGAATTTTAAGAGTTGCGGCTGGACTCTACGAACAATATCAAAACTTGATGCGATCGCGTGACTTTATTGACTACGATGACATGATTTTAGCTGCGCTGCGGGTGCTAGAAAACGAAAGCGCTCGCAGGATTGAGCAAAATCAAGTTTTCGCCGTTTTTGAAGACGAAGCTCAAGATTCTAGTCCGCTACAAACCAAACTATTAGAAATTCTCGCCACCGATCCCAACAACCCTAACCAGCCACCAAATTTAATCCGTGTCGGCGATCCTAACCAAGCGATTAACTCTACCTTTACCCCAGCCGATCCGATTTATTTCCGTCAATTCTGTGAAGACTGCAACATCCAAAACAGGCTGGCAACAATGGATCAAGCCGGGCGTAGTAGCAAAATTATTATCGATGCTGCGAACTTTGTTTTGGAGTGGGTGAATAGCTTTTATGGAAACGCAAAAGGACAAGGGGACAAGGAGACAAGGGGACAAGGAGAACAACTGTCCCCACTCTCCTACTCTCCAGGGCAAGCACAAGGCACTGCACGGCAGTCGCCACAAGTCGGGGAACCCGCCCATGGCGCTGCCTCCCCTACTCTTACCTCCTCCCCCTTCCGTCCCCAGAAAATTCGCCTTGTTGACTCCGATGATCCTCAAACCGATGCGAATCCTCAACCTGTAGGAAGGGGACTAGAAATATATACTCCGCGTGATATTAATCACACCGTTGAGTTGCTTTCCCAAAGAGTTGTTCAGTTATTTTCCCAAGACGCAACAAGTATTAGCGCGGCTATTTTAGTGCGGGAAAATCGCCAAGGCAGATGGTTGGCAGAAGCACTGTCACCTATTTGTAAAGAGCATAAAATTATACTTTATGATGTAGGAGAACGCGATCGCCATTCTCACGTACCAGAAGAAATTTTGGTATTGCTGCAATTTTGCGATCGCCCTCATTCTCCCGACTATCTCAAAGCAGTTCTAGAAGTCTTCGTCGAGCGACAATTAATTCCCACTCAAGATCTTAACGCCCTTGCCTCTGTACCAGAAGACTTTTTGTATCCTGGCCCCTTATCTGCGCCCCAACCAGAACCAGCCCAAAAAGCCGCACGCTTATGTCGAAGTTTACTTCGCGCTCGCTTGGAACTGCCTTTATATCAGCTAATTCCTTTCCTTGCCTTAACTTTAAATTACGATCAAGCAGAACTAGCAACAGCTGACAAACTTGCAGAAAGAGTAAATCAGCAAATAGCTGGTAACACTTCAATGGGGACAATGTTGGGTGTCTTAAGTGAAATCGTCAGTTCTGAGCGCTTTGAACCTGTAGAAACAGAAGATTTAGAAGCTCGATACACGCGTCGCGGTCAGCTTACTATTATCACCATGCACAAAGCTAAAGGACTAGACTGGGACTACGTATTTCTCCCCTTCCTGCATGAAAACTTGATACCTGGTAGATTTTGGGTTCCTCCCCAAAGTCAATTTTTGGGCAGCTTTACCTTATCAGAAGTTGCCCGCGCCCAAATTCGCGCCAACCTGCACGGACAATCGACTTTACCAGATATTACTCAAGCTTGGGAACAAGCAAAATACCTAAAAACTGCCGAGGAATACCGTTTACTTTACGTTGCGATGACACGGGCAAAGCGTTTGTTGTGGATGTCTGCCGCCCAGAAAGCACCCTTTACTTGGAGTAAACCAGAGAATTTACAATCTTCAGCACCTTGTCCTGTTTTCCCGGCATTGAAGCGGCAGTTTCCCGGATGCGTGCTGTAGCTGTCTACATAATAAATAAGCTCGGCTCCACATGAAAAAACTCTCCTAGCTTTCGCGCTTGTTCTGGGGTTATCTTTTGTTCTCCATGTAAAATATGATTAACCACATTCTCTGACCCTAAAACTACCTGTAAATCTTCTCTATTTCTGTCAAATTGTTCTAAAAGAAACAAGATCATAGAGTGAGGATTAATCTGCTCATCAGGCTGATAATATTCTTGTTCAAATTTTTCAATTAAAGTAATTAATAATTGATATAGTTCATTTTCTTCAGGAGTGCGTTCCCGGTGCATTAAATCTTCTATAATGGCTAAAGCTTGTTTATTTTCAGCTTCAGTTCTGATAATTTTAGGAAGATAAGCAATTAATAATTCTTTATATTTTTCTGGATTAAAAGTAAGGGACATTTTTCCATTCTTATCGTATTCAGCAAGAGTCAGGATATATTTAATATAAATTAATTGCCCTTCGTAATCTATACTCGCAATCAAACGGTATTTATTTCCTTTGATATTGAAAACCGTAAAATTACCGACAGTTCAGCTTTAGGAAAAACTTTTTGTACTTCAACTAAGTTTGACCATTTGGCTTTACTAGAAACTTTATACCAGTTGCTAAGAGCTTCCTTGGAATCTGCATGAATTTCTGCATATTCTCTTAAGGTTTTAAAACTGATGACGTGCATTTTTTTGACACTGTTGGCGATTTGGGAAAACGCCTATGTGAGGTTATTCAATTCAGGAATAAAGCGATTAACTCTCGTTCTCTAGAGCCACACAGAAGCCAACTCTCTGCACACAGCCGTACAAGAAGCGGATGCGTGCATGAGTAATCATATGCTCCAGCACTCAATTATTTCTTTTAGTTCTATGAGCGAGCAAACGCTATCTTATCTACTGCAAATTCAGTTATGAATTCCATCTCACCCACTTCTTCGCTTACCCAGAATAGAGAATTAGTACCTTGATTGGTAGGGTTAGCTAGAACAAAAGTTCCATCATCTAATGGAGAGTAAGCTTGACCTAATAAGTCATTGTACAGAAGTCTGCCATCGTAGCTCAGTTGCGATAGAGTAGTAAAATTTCCTTCATCCAAGAATAGCTGTACCATTTTCGTGGGTGATTGTCCAGCAAGATAAGTAGCGTAAAGATGATCATCAGGGCATTCAGTCAGATTGCTAAATCTTGCGTTTGTTGGTAGAGCTAATTGATCATCAAGGAAATTTACTTCACCTGTTTCTTGGTCGATTTTTGCTAAAGAAAATGGTGGGATACCTCGATTTCGGCTGATGATACTCAAAAGCTCACCATTGTTTGTAGCACAAAGGCTCTCAACAGTACTATTTTGGTCAAGACTTTGTAAGTTTGGTAGAGTTGTTGAGGGTGAAAGAGTTATTAATCGACTAGGATTAATTGGTTGCAAAGTCATGACAGGAGCAGTTGCAACTATAAGCGTACCATCGAGCATAACAGTGAAACTGCTTAAACGCTCATTTGGTTGCAATATGATTTCTGGAATGATAGAACTTAAATCTTGAACTTCAAGAGTGTTCAAATCCAAAGAAAATAGCTCTACTTTGCCAGCATTTACACGCACTCCATAAAGCAACTGTGACGGAACAGAATGTGCTAAGGTTTTCTTTTTTAGGCTGACAAACACAGATGCTGCTGTAGCGCTAGCTAGCATACTTTGAATAAATTGTCGTCGCTTCATTGAGCTATTCACAATAGATTTGGCTAATTACAACCAATACTTTAACTTGAGATTTTTATCAAGATTAAACGATAAAAATTTTACAGAGGATAAGCGCATGAGGAAGAATCTGCAAGCTAATATTTTCCCTTGTCATAGATATCGAGATTTATGAGCACCAGAGTAAAATTTTTGCTTTACATAACACTAGCTGTAGTGGTATCAATGATAGTTTTACCTTGGATAAAAAATTTCTTGGAAGTTGATAAGTGCTTAGATAAAGGAAGTCGTTGGAGCTACGAAACCAATAAATGTGAAGAAAATTAGGGTTTCGTTGCTAGTCCTGACACTGCTGTACTATCGATATGTTCAATCTTGACAATCAAATCATCACTTAGCACCTGCCTAAGACGTACTGCTTCCTCTGCAAACATAATCTGCTAGCGTAGAGGACATCTTGTTTTCCCCAAAATACTATAAATTCCCAATTTAGATAAAAAACGTAGTAATATATTAGATTGTGTCGTTTTACAATCCATCCATGCCTAAACTTAAAACTCGTAAAGCGGCGGCAAAGCGATTCCGCGCTACCGGCAGCGGCAAAATCGTGCGTCGTAAAGCTTTCAAAAACCACCTGCTCGAACACAAAACCTCTAATAAAAAGCGCAAGCTTTCCAAAATGGCAGTTGTTAACGAGCGCGATGAAGAAAATGTACGCTTGATGCTCCCTTATTTGTAAATTTTTTTAGGAATTAATTAAGCTATGACAAGGGTAAAACGCGGTAACGTTGCTCGCAAACGCCGCAAAAAGATTCTCAAACTCGCTAAAGGTTTTCGCGGTTCTCACTCATCTCTGTTTAGAACTGCCAACCAACAAGTAATGAAAGCACTGCGGAATGCTTATCGCGATCGCAAAAAACGCAAGCGTGATTTCCGTCGCCTTTGGATTACCCGTATCAATGCTGCTGTACGCCAACATGGTATGAGTTACAGTCAATTCATCGGTAATCTCAAGAAAGCCAATGTCCAACTCAATCGTAAAATGTTGGCTCAAATGGCAGTTCTCGATCCAGGTGGTTTCAGCAAAGTTGCTGAATTGGCAAGCCAAGCTAAATCATAAAGGTAAAAGGATCAAGGTAGAAGGAGCGAGCATTGCAATGCACGCACAACGCCTACAAGTGGTGGAGACACGAGGAATAAATCTCGTCTCTACCTCTATACAAACAAAGCCTGCTTTGACAAGCTATCATTAGTCTTTGTATTGCGGACTTAGTTTGTATTGCCGCGATATTCCATCGCCTGGTGTTTGAAAAATGCGATGTACCCGCAATAGAATACTTGTTTTTCTGCTTACTTTTGCCTTTTGCCTTTTACCTTTTAATGTTTCCAGTACTGCCGCAGAACTGTCAGAAATTCAGCGGCGGGGCTATTTAACTGTTGCTGTTAAAGATAATTTGCCTCCACTGGGATTTAGAGATGCAAGCGGTAATCTACAAGGTTTAGAAATTGATTTAGCAAAAGCCTTGGCAAGTGATTTGCTGGGCAAAGCTAATGCTGTGAAATTGCAGCCTGTAGCAAATCGCGATCGCCTCTCAAAAGTATTAGACAATAAAGTTGACATTGCCATCGCTAGAGTTACAGCAACAGAGTCACGCGCTCGCTTAGTGAGTTTTAGTCTGCCTTATTACTTTGATGGAACTAGATTAATCACAAAAGATAGCTCTGTGCAGCGATTAAGCGACTTGGCAAAACAAAAAATTGCTGTTCTCGAACACTCCAGTACGATCGCCACAGTCAGGTACTATTTGCCCCAAGCAGAATTAGTGGGTGTTAAGTCTTATCACCAGGCGCGATCGCTCTTAGAAAGTAATGGAGCAATTGCTTTTGCTGCCGATGGTAGCATCCTGAGTGGTTGGGTGCAACAATATCCTCAATATCGGTTGCTCTCTACCAAATTATCAACCGAACCCTTATCTGTAGTCATGCCTAAGGGATTGCAGTACGATCCACTGCGACGACAAATAAATAGTGCGATCGCTCGTTATTTAGAAGCAGGTTGGCTCCAGCAACGCGCTCAATATTGGGGTTTGCCATCATCGGAGTTAAAAATTAGGAGTTAGGAGTTTATAGATCCCCGACTTTTTCAAAAAGTCGGGGATCTGAACACCCGTAAATGTCTAGAGTGAAGTTGCTGGTATGAATTCACAAAAAGTTGCGATTATTACGGCTGCAAGTCGGAGCATCGGAGCAGGTTGTGCGCGAGAGCTAGCAGCACAGGGCTACAAGGTTTCACTCCTAGCGCGAAGTAAAAGCATCTTGGAATTAGCTTTAGAGTTGAGCGGTATAGCTACTCAGGGTTCCATCACCAATTTCCGAGATTTGCAGCAATTAGTAGAGACAACACTAGCAAACTTCGGTCGCATTGATGCAGTGGTAAATAGCTTTGGAGATCCACCCCGCCCAGATTTACTATCCATTTCCGATGAAATGTGGATAGAGAATTTTGAAATGCTGTTTTTGAGCGTTGTTCGCATCGCAAGGCTGGTTACAGAACCGATGCGGCATTGAGCAGAGCTCCGTCCGTAAAGGGAAATTAAGGCTGAAAATTCCTGTCAGTTGAAGCTTTCAAAGATTTTCGATGTGGAGGTTAATTGCGGCTTCAAGTGGTTTAAGCTTGATCTTGATAACGCTTTTTAACAATTATAATGACGTTTTTTTAAAAGCACAAAATAGAATAAGTGATTAAGGCTATAGTTTATTGAGATGCTAAGACGAGATTTAGTAACTCTTGTCTTAGCACATAGCAAAAATTCTTAAAAAAGGAAGCAATCATGGCTGAGCGAAAGGAAATCTCATTTCCTGACTCAATCAATTCTTTTGCTCAAAATATTAAGCAACAAGCACAAGCAATTGATAACAAAATTAATAATGATATTGCTGCTGGTAATTTAAATTTTCAAGATGCTATGGCAAGGAGACAAAGAGAACGTCAACTGCTTATAGATAATGCAATCAATGCAAGAAGAGGTCAATGGGCAGGGGCTAGAATTGAGATAAAAGATCAACTAGTAGTAACTCAAACTGATAATGGAAATCCCTTCACAACGGGAGAAAGTAAAGCGGAGACAACGCTTCACGCTGAAAGTGGGTGGATGGTTGATACACATTCTTGTTCTACAAATGGCACTCATTACCATCAAGAATGGAATAGGGTGAATGTATCAGGAGAAAATATTCCTGTATCTCTTACATTTGGTGTAAGAGCAACGGAGGTTGCATCTTCAATTGGAGGATTAAAAGAGTCAAAGTCATTTCAAAGTTGTAGTGTATTATTTAAACTGACTCCAGCTGGATTAGACCAAAAGCTTGCAATAGATGAAGGTATTTTGAGGAGAGAGATAGGATACTAGTTCATAAACTTAAATTGGCTTCACGGATGAGCGCCGATTAAAAAAACGTAGAGATAATCTAATGCAATTAGTCAAATTGACTAGAGCTAATGATCCAAAAGGTTTTAGTTCTCAAGACACAAAGTGTTTAATAAATCTCTTTTTGTAAAGGAGGATTTTATGAGCCGTAGGTATACTGTTCAACCTGGTGACACTTTATGGGAAATAGCGGCAAGATTCTATGGAGATGGTAGCCAGTATGATAGGATTGCGCAGGCTAACGGTATTGCCGATCCTGACCGCATTAATATAGGGCAGCAACTTATAATTCCCGATTCAGGCTCTTATGAACATAGAACATATACTGTTCAACCTGGTGACACTTTATGGGAAATAGCGGCAAGATTCTATGGAGATGGTAGCCAGTACGATAGGATTGTGCAGGCTAACGGTATTGCCGATCCTGATCGCATTAATATAGGGCAGCAACTTATAATTCCCAGTTAGGAGCAGCTTACACAGTATCTGTAGCGACCTGCAAACAAGCCATTCTTCACGCACAATAATTAGCTTATTCCGCAGCCATTTAGCTTTATCGCTTCTACGAAAAAATGGGGTTTGTCTCCATCCCATTTTTTCGCGAATACACATTAAGCAAAGTGAACCTGTGCTTTGGAAACAGTTGTAAAGCACTCCAAGCAATCTCGTGAACATTACCTGATAATAAATAGAGAAGAGATGTTTAATAAAGGCAATGGATAGTAATTTAGCGGTTATTTATCTCTCAATTTTGGTGGGTTTGCTTTTGTTCACCTTTATCAATGTTTTTCGTCAAATTTTCAAAACTCGCAAGCTAGAAAGCTCCTTTTCACGGTTGCGAAAAAAACTGACAAAAGAACAGGGTACGGCTCAAGAGTATTACGAATTAGGTAGTATCTATACTGAAAAAAAAGTTTACTCTCAAGCTATTACCCTTTTTCAAAAAGCTCTCAAAGCTGCAGAAGAAGAGGGAGAAGAAAATATCGCTGCTATCTACAATGGGTTGGGTTACGCTTACTTTGCTCAAGAACAGTATGATTTAGCAATTCGTAATTACAAGGAAGCACTGAAATCCAAACCTGATTATGTAACAGCGCTCAATAATATTGCTCATGCCTACGAGAAGAAAAAATTAAACGTTCAGGCATTGCAAAGTTACGAAGAAGCACTTAAATACGATCCAAAAAATTCCATAGCCAAACGTCGGGCTGAATCTTTGCGTCGTTTGGTGTCTGTATAAGCTGCGAGCAAACAGGAGGCAAAGCCTCGAAATCTTCGTTACCAGGTTGAACCTGGTAACGAGAACTGGGCAATCTGGCTCTTTCAATCTAAATAGTGAGCTAGCAGGCAAGAACTAATTCTTCTCTTCTGCCTACTGCCTCTCCGAAGCTTTGAGCCTCCTTGTGGAGGAGCAACGCTTTCGGAGGAAACCTCCGCACCCTTACGGGAAGACGCCTCCGGCGTCTACAAACTTCTCTCTGCCCTCTGCCTTTGTTCGGTTATAAATTTATAAGAAATTTGCCAATACATTAAGTTTAATATCACTTTAACAACAGAAATGTTGTTTTAATCAAACGCCCAATCCCAGGCAGCGAGAGCGTTTCAGGAATTAGCAGGGAATGAAAAGCTACAAAACCCCTACTTCTTCCGCTCTGCAACTTTTGAGACAATCAAAAACGATTTAATAATCAAGCAATCATTGTCCACCTCTAATTCGGACATACTTCGTTTGATTAACAGGGAGAACACCGAATGAAATTGGCTTACTGGATGTATGCAGGCCCAGCCCACATCGGCACTCTGCGGGTTGCCAGTTCTTTTAAAAACGTTCATGCTATTATGCACGCGCCCCTTGGCGATGACTATTTTAACGTCATGCGTTCCATGCTTGAGCGGGAGCGGAACTTCACCCCGGTAACAGCCAGTATCGTTGATCGTAACGTTTTGGCACGTGGTTCCCAAGAAAAAGTGGTGGACAACATTACCCGCAAGGATAAGGAGGAAACTCCCGATTTAATTGTTCTCACTCCTACTTGCACCTCCAGCATTTTGCAAGAAGATCTGCACAATTTTGTCGAGCGGGCGAAGATAGAAGCCAAAGCAGACGTGATACTAGCGGATGTGAACCATTACCGCGTCAACGAACTGCAAGCAGCCGATCGCACTTTGCATCAAATCGTTCAATACTACATTGAGAAAGCCCGCAAGAGAGGCGAACTACCGCAAAGCAAAACCGAAAAGCCTTCTGTTAACATTATTGGTATTTCTACCCTTGGCTTCCACAATCAGCACGACTGCACCGAATTAAAGAGGCTGATGGCAGACTTGGGTATTGAAGTCAATGCTGTGATTCCGGAAGGTGCTTCTGTACACGAATTGAAGAATCTGCCTCGCGCTTGGTTTAACCTCGTGCCATACCGCGAACTTGGTTTAATGGCAGCTAATTACCTCGAACAAGAATTCGGAACCCCCTACATTAACATCACCCCAATGGGTGTAGTGGAAACTGCTCGTTGCATCCGCAAAATTCAGCAGGTAATTAACGAGCAAGGCGCTAATGTAGACTACGAAGACTTTATTAACGAGCAAACCCTGCACGTCTCCCAAGCTGCATGGTTTTCCCGCTCCATCGACTGTCAGAACTTGACTGGCAAGAAAGCTGTAGTTTTTGGTGATAATACCCATGCCGCAGCCATAACCAAAATTTTGGCACGAGAAATGGGCATTCATGTTGTTTGGGCTGGAACCTACTGTAAATACGATGCAGACTGGTTCAGAGAACAGGTAAGCGAGTACTGTGACGAAGTGATTATTACCGACGATCACGGTGCAATTGGGGATGCGATCGCTCGTGTCGAACCTTCTGCCATCTTCGGCACGCAAATGGAACGTCACGTTGGTAAGCGCTTAAATATTCCTTGCGGTGTAATTGCTGCACCAATTCACGTCCAAAACTTCCCCATTGGTTATAAACCATTCCTGGGTTATGAAGGTACCAATCAAATTACAGACTTGATCTATAATTCCTTCACTTTAGGAATGGAAGATCATCTGTTAGAAATCTTTGGTGGACACGATACTAAGGAAGTAATTACTAAAGGAATTTCTGCAGAATCTGACCTCAATTGGACAAAAGATGGACTAGCAGAATTGAACAAAATACCTGGTTTTGTTCGTGGAAAAGTGAAGCGCAACACAGAGAAATTTGCTCGTGAGCGAGGTATTAAAGATATAACAACTGAAGTGTTATATGCTGCTAAAGAAGCCGTTGGTGCGTAGTTTAGTAGTTAGCTTTTAACTCAATTATTCACTTCATCCTTCTACTAAATTTAGTGGAAGGTTATTTCATATTTAGCAATGGCAGCAAAGATTATACCATTTTGGATTTTGGATTTTGGAAAATGGAATTGGAATCGCCTTCTGTTCCGGGTTGGGTGAATCCATCTGTCGCAATCATTTTTTAAATTGGTATTAGAACAGAATAAGCGATCGCATCCTAAATTTACATATACCAGTTCTCAACTTGAAATTCTAGAAAATCAGCATAGGCTGATACTATTTCACAAAAAATCTGATACAAATACAAACAGTGTAGAGACGCGATATATCGCGTCTGGAAAAAATTCATGTGTATCGTAATTAGCGTGAAACGGTATGACACATTATTTGTAACAAGAATCAAGTCGTTAATTTTAGCTCGTTCAGCAAGGGCTACTTAAGATTTACTAGAAAAGCTGACTGTATCTGTATAGCCCTAAAATTCTCAATCAGCAATTTGCCAAATCTTAATCAGATTATCAGCACTACCACCACCAACAATTGTCTGCCCATCAGGACTAATTGCCACGGAATAAATATAACCGGAATCTCTCTTTAAGGTGCGAATTTCCTTTCCGGTTTTTAGATCCCACATTTTAATCGTATTGTCATTACTACCGCTGACAAGGGTAGCTTCCTCTAAAGATTTGTTGTAGCCTGTACCTGGTATAAAAGCAAGAGAATTCACTTTATCAGTATGCGCCTTCAGGGTACGTGTTGCCTCTCCAGTCACGAGATTCCATAATTTAATAGTCTTATCTTTGCTGGCACTAGCAAGGCTAGCACCATCAGGACTAAAAGCAATGGAAATAATCCAGTCGGAATGTCCCTTGAGTGTGCGAATAGTTTTTGCAGTATCTAAATTCCAAAGTTTGATAGTTTTATCCCAACTGCCACTAGCGAGGGTTTTGCGATCGCTACTAAAAGCAACAGAAGCAACTCCAGCAGTATGCCCCTTGAGAGTACGAATTTCTTTGCCTGTTTGCAGATTCCAAAGTTTAATTGTCTGATCTAAACTAGCGCTAGCCAGGGTTTTGCCATCAGCACTGAAAGCAACGGAAGCAACTCCAGCAGTATGTCCCTTGAGAGTACGAATTTCTTTGCCTGTTTGCAGATTCCATAGTTTAATTGTCTTGTCTGCACTACCGCTAGCAAGAATTTGCCCATCAGGGCTGAAGGCGACACTCCAAATCCATCCGGAATGCCCAGCAAGAGTAAAAATTTTCTTTTGTGTTCCTAAATTCCAAAGTTTAATTGTTTTGTCATCGCTGCCACTGGCTAAGATTCCTTTTTGTACCCCTTGATTGGGAAGATTCGGCACAATTGGGCTGAAAGCGACAGAATTAACATCACTGGCATGTCCTTTCAAAGTACTGGGTTGCTCAGAATTTCCTGCAATTGTGTCTCTAGGTTGATTGGGTTGAGAAGACTGAGTAATTGCTGCCTGGCGAGACTGAAAATACCAAATTCCTGCTATTGCCAATAGCATCACGCTAGCATTCACCATGAGCCTATTTTTGGGCTTTGTGCGTGGTTGTACTGTTTGAGTTGGTGACGAACCTGACAGGATGGTTGGGGGTACTGACAATGGTAAGGCTTGATGTGTTAAGTCCTTAATAACTTCATCAGCAGATTGGTAACGTTGTTGGATGTCTGTTTTCAGCAGTTTGTCGAGAACCATACCCAACTCTACAGAGAGGGAAACCTCATCCCTACCCGGATTATTCAGATATTGCCACCAAGATGCCACCCAACTGTAACCATGTTGCATCCACAGCTTATATGGGGAAATTCCACTCAACAGATAAAAGCAAGTCGCGCCTAAACTGAATAAATCACTGGCTGGATAGGCTTCTCCATCCTGCATCTGTTCTATGGGTGTATATCCGTGTGAGCCGATAGTTGTTCCTATTTTCGCTTGCACTGTTGCTGTTAGCAGCTTTGAAGCTCCAAAGTCAATTAGTACGATTCGCCCATCACTTTGACGGCGAAGAATATTTTGTGGTTTGATATCCCGGTGAATTACTCCATGCTCGTGAATAAATTTGAGAATAGGTAGTAAATCTAATAAAAGCTCTCGAATCTCTCTTTCATTAAACTTACCTCGTTGCTGCAATTCCTTTAATAAATTCTGCCCATCAATAAATTGCTGGACTAGATATAAATAGTTGTCTTGCTCAAAATAAGCTAATAAATGGGGTATTTGTGGATGCTCTCCCAATTCTTGCAGCCGTTGTGCTTCTTGTTTAAAAAGCTTAACTGCCTTCTGCAACATCCCCGTTTCCTGGATTTTTGGTGCCAATTGCTTGACTACACATTTTTCATTTAATTTATCTATATCTTCCGCTAGATAGGTGATACTAAATCCACCTTCAACCGAAAGTCTCTTTATAACGCGATAGTGTCCTCTCAGTAGCGGTATGAGTGGAGTTTTACAACTATGGCAGTATAGGTTACTCTCAGGATTTAAGGGATCGTGGCAATCAGGATTCAGGCAGCAAATCATACCTTTAAGCCATTAGCAGCTTGAGTATATATTAATTGATGACGTATAATTTTGCTATTAAATTACTAATATTATATTTTGGTGTGAAGAATCAATTTATTATTAACTAGACAATTTAAGATAAAAATACACAGAGTTTATCAAAAACTTAGTTAAAAGTAGCACAATAACTGTTATAAGTGTTTTCTATATACACTATTTGTACTCTTACAAAAGGCAGCAAACACTATTTTTTGAAAAACTAGCGATCGCGTCAATAACAAACATGACACTTTTAAGTACTTAGGTCAGCAATTTTCCGATCAAATAAATCACTTTAAATTCATTTTGTCGTAATGAACCATTAATAAGTGGGTCAAAGTAACTGTCTAAAGACATAAAAACAGCTATACCTTCCAAGCATGAGGAGTGAAATCATGGCAGAGAAAGTCAACAAAAAACTTCGGGGCAAATTGAACTTAGCTTTAATCTTTTCCATCAGTAGTAGCTTGTTGATAACAAGTTACGCTCCGTCGATATATGCTTTAGAAGTTGCGAAACAGTCTGGAGAGTTCAAAATTGCCAAAACACCAGATGAAAGACAACCAGAAGCAGTACAACAAGGAATCGAGCAAATTCCTGTTGCACAACCGCCTGTATCTCCTCCCAAACGCAATCAACCAATAAACTCACCTATTCCTGCAACTCAAGCGCCTCCAACAGAAACCACATCGACATCGCAGCCTCCCAGTACAGAATCGACTCCTGCACCTTCTCCCACAACAGAGTCGGCACCTACACCACAGCCTCCTAGTACAGAATCGACTCCTGCCCCTTCTCCCACAACAGAGTCGGCACCTACACCACAGCCTCCTAGCACAGGCGCGACTCCTGCCCCTTCTCCCACAACAGAGTCGGCACCTACACCACAGCCTCCTAGCACAGACGCGACTCCCACTCAAGCTCCATCCAAACCATCCTATCGCCGTTCTACCCCCAGCAGCCCTCAACCAACGTCACAGCCATCCAACCGCCGTTCTACTTCTAGCAGCCCTCAGCCAACGTCACAGCCATCCAACCGCCGTTCTACTCCTAGCAGCCCTCAACCCGCATCGCAGCCATCCTATCGTCGTTCTACCCCTTCGCGATCGCCTGCTGTCAAACCAACTACTAGCCCAGGCGTAAATAGAAACCAAATTTCGGTAGGCTCGCCTGTTAATCGTTCCAACATACCTAATGCTAAAAAAGTTGACTTTGTCAATATTGCATTAGGCGTTTTAGCTCCGGGTGACTTTAAGTCTCAAGGCAGATATTTTCATTTCTATCAGTTTGAAGGTAGGGAAAATCAATTAATTCAAATCAGGCTCACAGGTAGTGCCGATCAACGTCGTTCCAGCAACTTGAGTTTAGATCCGTTCATGATGCTGCTCGATCCCAATAATAGGGTTCTTGCCAAAAGAGGCAGTGGGGAAACTGCGACTAAGGGTGGAGTCAAAGATGCATTTATTTTTGTCAGATTGCCTGTCAAAGGTACTTATACGATCGCAGTCACTAGTCGTAATCCAGGAGAGATCGGGCGCTATAGCTTGGCGCTGCGGAATGACAGAGCAAGCTATGCCGTAGATCAATCTGGCAACCTCACAGCAAGTAGCCTTTCTTTCAGAAAAACTGGCAGCCCTTACAGTATTTCTAAGTTTGAGGGGAAAAAAGACCAATTGGTTAGCATACGTGTAGATAGTATGTTTGAAGAGTTTCCCCCCTACATAGTTTTGCTCAATTCCAAAGGGCAAATCGTTGCCACTGATAACGACAAAGACGGGCGATACACTGCACTGATCGACCGAGCCAAATTACCAGAAGATGATACTTATTATGTCGTGGTTCTTTCTGCGACTCCTCGCGAGAAAGGTGCTTACCGATTGACTGTGTTTTAAGGGTAGTCATTAGTCATTGGTTAGTGGTTAACTACTGCCTACTAACCACTAACCACTACCTACTAACACCTACCGTGACACTCGCCAAATCTTGATAGTCTTATCAAAACTGCCACTTGCTAGAGTGTTGCCATCTGGGCTGTAGGCAATAGACCAAATTTTGTTGTCGTGCCCTTTGAGAGTTTGAATTTCCATTCCTGTTGCGACATTCCACAATTTGATAGTTTTGTCCCAACTACCACTAGCAAGAATTTTGCCATTTGGACTGAAAGTAATAGATTCGACTTTGTCGCCATGACCTATAAGAGTATGGATTTCCTTGGCTGTTGTCAAATCCCAGAGTTTGATAGTCTTGTCCCAACTACCACTTGCTAAAGTCTTGCCATCTGGACTATAGGCGAGGGAATGGATCGCCTCCTGATGCCCTCTTAAGCCACGAGTTTGTTTGCCTGTTCGCAGATCCCACAATTTAATGCTGTTGTCAAAATAATTGCTGCTGGCAAGCGTTGTACCATCTGGACTAATAGCGATCGCATCTACTACGTCACAATCTCCGCTAAAAGTGCGTACTAGTTTCCCAGTTGCTACATTCCAAAGTTTTACACTCTGATCCCAACTGCCACTCGCTATAGTACTACTATCTGGACTAAAGGCGACAGATTGAACTGAGGCTTGATGTCCGCTGAGGGTGTGTATCAGTCTTCCTGTTGCTAAATTCCACAGCTTGATAGTGTTGTCTGCACCGGCAGAAGCTATGGTTTTACCATCCGGGCTAATGGCAAGAGAATTGATCCATTTTTTATGCCCGCTCAGGGTACGCAGTGCTGTTCCTGTGGCTAAATTCCACAGTTTGATAGTGTTGTCTGTGCTAGCAGAAGCAATTAGCTTGCCATCTGGGCTAATTGCCACTGCCGAAATCGGGTTATTATGTGCTTTGAAGGTAGAAGCAACGTTAAAATTTACCAATGCTGGTTTAATCGGCGGGTTTTTCTTAGATGATGCACTGGTAACGGCTGGGGAAGATTGCCACAACCAAACTGCCCCGCATCCCAATAGTGCGATCGCTATTACTGTTAATACTTTATTTTTTGAATAATTCATATTTAAAGGCATAGCAGATTCCCCAGTTGCGCCACTCTACAGATTGTTTAATGGACAAACTTGAGAGCCTATCTATTGTAATATTTGGGACTAACTTTATTTACACATCGACATCATATTTTTTCGGATTTAGTAGTAAATTTTTAACATTACTTTGTAGACCAAAAACACTATTACTCAGAGACTCGCCAAACTTTAATAGTGTTATCCAAACCAGCGCTCACAAGGGTTTTGCCGTCTTGACTGAAGGCGAGAGCTTGAATGCCATCATGTCCTTTAAGAGTGTGAATTTCCTCACCTGTGTCTATATTCCACAGTTTGATTGTCTTGTCAAGACTACCACTAGCAAGGGCATAACCATCTGGAGTAATCGCGATCGCCTTCACCTGATCGCTGTGTTTGTGCAGAGTACGAATTTCCTCACCTGTATCCAGATTCCAAAGTTTGATAGTTTTGTCGTCACTACCGCTAACTAAAGTGTTGCCATCCGGAGCGATCGCGATCGATGTTACAGTCTGAGAATGACCTGTAAACGTGCGAATTTTTTTTCCCTTCGCCCAATTCCACAGTTTAATCGTCTTGTCGCGACTGCCACTAGCAAGAGTTTGTCCATCTGGGCTAAAAGCAACAGCACTAACCCAAGAGGAATGGCTCTTCAAAGTACCAATTTGCTGTCCGGTGGTGAGATCCCATAATTTAATTGTGTTGTCATCACTACCAATGGCTAGAGTTTTGCCATCTGGACTAATGGCGAAGGCATTGACTGAGTTGGAATGTTCCTCTAAAGTGCGGATTTCTTGCCCCCTTGCCAAATTCCACAGTTTGATAGTTTTGTCCTCGCTACCGCTGACAAGGGTTTGTCCATCCGGAGTCATAGCAATGATATTAACTCGACCAGTATGCCCTTTGAGGGTATAAATTTCCTGTCCTGTTGCCAAACTCCACATTTTGATAGTGTCACCACTGTTGCTGACTATGGTTTTGCCATTAGGAGCGAGAGCAATAGATAAAACTGAGCGATCGGGTGATTTAAAGGTTTTGGCTAAATAAAAATTTTGCAAAGGAACTTGAGAAGGCTCAGGAGTAATCGTTTCACTGTTACTATTCTGGTTCGATTTTCCAAAGCTAGAAGATATAGACAGTTCTAACCTGCCTGATTGCTGATAAAAAAATTGTCCCAGCACTAGCAACAGAACCACAGAACCTAACAAGAAGAAATTTCTCAGCAACGTATATTTTCTTGATAGCAATGTTGGCTGAGTCTGTTGCAAATTTGTCGGATAATTGGCTTCTTTGACAAGTGATGTTTGCTTGGGAAATAAATCTTTTAATACTTGATCTGCTGATTGATAGCGCTGTTTCACATCTTTTTCTAACAGCTTATCAATTACCTCAGCCAACTCATCACTAATTGGGTTTTTCAAAAATTCCTGCCAATCTTGAACCCAAGCATAACCATGTTCTGTCCACAGTTTAAAAGGAGAAGTTCCGGTGAGGAGATGAAAACAGGTAGCTCCTAAGCTAAACAAATCGCTAGCTGGATACGCCTTACCGTCTCTGATTTGTTCAATTGCCGAATAGCCATGAGAACCAATGGAAGTGCCCATTGGCATCTGCACTTTGGCTGTTAACTGTTTGGAAGAGCCAAAATCAATTAGACATAAGCGCCCATCACTTTTACGGCGGATAATATTTTGGGGCTTGATATCTCGGTGAATTACTCCTCGCTCATGAATAAACTTGAGAACAGGCAATAAATCCAATAAAATTTCTCGAATCTCTTTAGCACTATATCCTCTTTTTTGTTGCAGTTCTTTTAACAAATTTTGCCCATCTATGAACTGCTGTACCAAATACAGATAATTATTTTCTTCAAAGTACGCTAACAAAGTTGGGATCTGCGAATGTTCTCCAAGTTGTTGTAGTCGTTGTGCTTCTTTATGAAACAGATCCACGGCTTTCGAGAGCGCCCAACTGTCTTGAAATTTGGGTGCTAATTGTTTGATGACACAGCGCTCGTTGAGTTTATCTAAATCTTCTGCTAAATAAGTTCTACCAAAACCACCCTCATCTGAAAGTACGCGGGTGACACGAAAGCGATTTCGCAACAGCGCCACGAGTGGGGTGTTGCAAGTTTGACAAAAATCCATTCCATCAGGATTGAGGGGATACGGGCAATCAGGATTTAGGCAGCAGATCATTATCTAGAGAGGCAATACTGCGTGACAAACTATACTAAATTAGCCCAACAAAACTTCTTATTATCATTAACAATTTCCTGTATTGTACTAAATAGCAATAAAAAATTTTGTTAGTTTTATGACAGGTATAGTGTCACTTGTAGAACTGAGAAATTGAGATAATTAGCGAGAAACACTAAGCTAAAAAGTATTAATAAAAACGCGTTTTATCCTAACACTTATAGTCAAATCTAAGCAAAATACTTCCTGATATATATTTCTAGTTTCTTCAATATTTATAAATTGTTAATGTGATACATCAGAGGCATGAAGCTTTTTGCAGTCATGAGAGTTTTTTGCCTTTAACTTTCCTTGCCATCGCCGGATTGTTTTAGCAGTTCTTGCTAAGGGCGATAAATACTCATCAGAAGATTCTTTCTCGCTCTGTTTAATACCATTTCCGAGCCTTTGAGTACTTAAACAATTATTTAATGTAGGTAAATACGATTCCATACCTAAAGCCCAAATCACATCGTCAACCGACTGAAAACGCTCTTCTAACGAATTTTTAAGCATTTTGGATAACACTTGGGCAAAATGCTTACTGAGATTTAGTTGTTCTTGCCAGTTAATTTCACCAGTACTTGGATTGCGATTAAATTCTAGAGGTGATTTCCCTGTGAACAGATACAGACAAGTCATGCCCACAGCATAGATATCGCTGGCATAAACTGGGCGCAGGGAAAGCTGTTCTGGTGGTGCAAATCCCATAGTGCCAATAAAATTGGTGTTGGCGTTTTGATGGGTAGAAGTTTCGGTAGCATTACGTAA
Organism: Chlorogloeopsis fritschii PCC 6912; assembly: GCF_000317285.1. GTDB lineage: Bacteria > Cyanobacteriota > Cyanobacteriia > Cyanobacteriales > Nostocaceae > Chlorogloeopsis > Chlorogloeopsis fritschii. Next base: position 84,359 of record NZ_AJLN01000066.1, read on the forward strand.
TTCTTCTTTGACTGCACCAAAATCAATCAGTACCAACCGCCCATCATCCTTACAATGCAGCAAGTTATGGGGTTTAATGTCCCGATGAATCACGCGATGTTTGTGGACGTATCGTAAAACTGGTAATAATTCTTGCAAAAATTGTTTTACAGCAGCTTCACTTTTGCAGCCATTTCGCTTCACTTCCTGTGCTAAGTTAGAACCTCTTACATACTCTTGAATTAAATAAAATTCCCCCTGGCTTTCAAAATAGTCTAAAAGCATGGGAATCTGAGAATGGCTGCCAAGCCGAGCTAAGGTTTTTGCTTCTTTTTTAAAGCGGATGCAAGCACGTTCCCAGCTTTGGGGATTAGTCGCCTTTGGACAAAGTTGTTTGATGACGCATACAGGATTGCCTGGTAATATTGCATCTTTGGCTAAAAACGTGACACCAAAACCACCCCTACCCAAAATTCTAAGAATTTCGTAGCGATCGCGAAATAATCTTTGAGTACCACACAACTGCGAAAGCTGGGTTTGCTTGAAAATATCTGCGTGAAAACTCGGTATTTTTTGACTAGAAAAGCTATTCATCGCCAGATCAAGCTTATTTGAGGTGAGACAGCAACTTTATCATGTCTTTAATGTAACTATAAATATTTTTTTCCGCCAGTAGTATAGCTATATCTTTGCAAAATTATGACCTTTGTTAGCCTTTAATTCAAACTTTCCAAAAAGTGAGATATATTTTCCGGAGAAAATGTGTACAGTAAATTCCGCAAAGAGTTTGTGACTTTTTGATGATTGTTTTTTGAACGATGCTAATTTTTCTGTAAGGTGGGCATAGCTTCCCCATATCTCAAATGCTTACCGCATGAACTTTCACGGGCAATACCCACCCTACTGGCTATACTAATTTTTCTGTAAGGTGGGCATAGCTCCCCTATATCTCAAATGCTTACCGTATGAACTTTCACGGGCAATGCCCACCCTACTGGCTGGCTACTTATTCTGGCTTCTGGCTTCTGAATTCTTCAATTAAGGAACCTCAATCGGAATTAAAGCATTCTCTGGTACATAGTTGCGAAAACACCCTTCATCTGCCAGCACTACGATTAAGCGCAGGGCAAAATCTGGTGGAACTTGCAAATCTGCCCACGGTACTGCAACTTCTAAACAACGATCAAAGGCAACTTGGGCGCGACTAGTACGCGGATGCCATTGATAATGCTCTCCAGCTTCGCGAAACTGAATTGATTGAGTGAGCAAATTAATCTCTAAATGGTGGTGGAACGAGTAATTAACTGGTTCTAGATCTGGCACCTCAGCTAAAGGCATAGGGCTGTTGTGCATTGTCTTGCCAGGATAGAACCACAGCAAATTTAATTCTGCTGGCAAATCTTTTCCTGGTTGAACGCCTGTTTTGAAGTCTACCCGCAAATAGAAATTGAGGTGATCCACCCCATACCACAGGCGCTGGATGAGACTGCTATTGTGCATTGTTCCTCGTGCGCCGCCTACCTCGATGCGCCCAGCTTTGTCCCAGTCTTGTTCATCTCCTTTACCATCTATAACTGGATGAATAAAGCTTTCTGGGCGGTGGCTTCCTCGTGCTTCATGAACTTCTAAAGGTAGCCGCAGATAGGGGGGTATCGGTTCATTTAGGGCTTTGTAAATCCCGCACAAGTGTTCTCGAAATAATTGGTCAAAAATGGCATCTTGGTTAGAGGAGTGTCCTTCACCGAACCACCAAAACCAATCAGAACCTTCTGCGGCATATAAAGCTTCCCAAGCTGCTGGGTTGTTTTCTTCTGTGGCTTCGGGATGACTTGCTAATACTTCCCTTGCTTGTGTTAGGTAGTCCCAAGCACGATTTTTGACTGGATCGCCGATCCAAGTGGTGAAACTGCCATCTACCCACGAACCGCTATGCAGTTGGTTTTGGGGAATGGTTGCCGTAGGGGGAAACTGTTCGATAAATTCCGAAACGGTAACTAGTTTCAGATGCGGTTCTCGTTCTAGGGTTGCGTATAAAGCTTCTAGGAATGGTTTACCATCTTGCTGATAAAATTCCCAGCAATTTTCCCCATCCAAGGCAATAGTTACTAACCAAGGTTGGGCGCTATGACGCTCTCTTTGCATTTTAGCGATCGCCTGCAAGTGTCCCACTAAATCTGCGGCTGCTTGCTTGGGCGGCATAGAACCATAGGTAAAGCCAATCAAGTCAGACAATCTATGATCGCGAAACACGATCGCCACATCTCCCGCTGGAGTGTCTAAGCGGTAAGGACGGTACAATAACTCTGGTTCTTGGACATTCCCGACTGCATCGCGATGAAAAAAGTGTCTCAGCGTCCAACCGAGTACAGCTTCATCTGAGCAAATCCACTTAAATCCTTGTTTGATAATATACGGTAATATCTCCGGGCTAACTGACTGCTCCGATGGCCACAGACCGCGTGGTTCTTGTTCAAATCTATCTAAATATAGACTCCAAGCTTTTTGTAAATGCCGGGGAATATCTTCCGGCCATTGAAATCTATACTCTGGCAGAGTCATATTTGGCACAGCTACTCTACCAGAGTTAGTATCGGCAAGTAGGGGCAAAATTGGGTGGGTGTAGGGCGAAGTAGTAACTTCCAATTGCCCCGCTTGTTGCATTTTGCGGTGTTGGGGAATAATGCGGCTAATAATTTCTCGCTGTTTGGAGTAGATCCGCTGGCGATCGCCTAAAGTAAAATTGCGACCTTGCTTTAACCAAGCATTGATTTCTGGATCGTCCCAAAACAGTGGATCAATCCAAGCTAAATTATGCCAGGCTAATAGATCGCTATAATCATGTTCTTGCCAATTTTCTAAACACCAAGCTTGTCCTTGTTCCTGCTTTTGATAGTACAGTTCGCGATAGCGGGGATGGGGATCGATTAAAGTGTGGTGATTAGCATCAAAAAAATGTTGAATGATAAACTCTCGCTGCTGTTGAGTTAATTGTTGACATGGCGTCAAACTAACTTCCAAGTATGGATCAAAGGCTGTACCTGCTATGTAATCTTCCAGTTGTAAAATTAAGGATGGTACCAAATTTACCGTTTGATGTAATTTGGGATACTTTTCTAAAATGAGTATTAAATCCAGATAATCCTTAGTACCGTGCAAACGCACCCAAGGCAGACGATACTGTTGAGACAAAGCCGAGGTGCCACTGCGAGATTTGTATAGCGGTTGATGTTGATGCCAAATGAAAGCAACGTAGAGGGGATGGGACATAAGCATGAAGGGGTTAGGGGCTAGAGGCTAGGGGCTAGGGGCTAGAGGCTAGGGATGAAAATGAGAGAAGGTGACACGCACGAGGAGGATACTCATGTGCAGACGTTCCCTAACGCACTGGCTCCTCTCCTACTTTTTAGTGGCGCGATCAGGTTAATTTTGTGCATAAATATAAATCTTGTGGTGCGGACAAGATGTCCACACCGAACGGGCTAGAAGCCCGTCTCACAAGAAAACTATAATGCACTATATTTAGCGTTGACACGCCACTAGTCCCTAATCCCTAGTCCCTAGTCCCTAATCCCCAGTCCCTAAATTACTTGCTCAACTTCTGCAATTTCAGGAATCATGTCCTTGAGACGGCGTTCAATACCCATTCTCAGGGTCATGGTAGAACTTGGGCAAGAACCGCAAGCACCTTGTAAGCGTAATTTAACAATAGGGCCGTCAAGTTCTACAAGTTCTACGTTGCCACCATCAGACATGAGGTACGGACGCATTTCATCTAGGACAGATTCTACATTTTCAACTGTCAGTTCCATAGCTTCAGACCTCTTATGAATCGAAAAATTTTATTTTCAATATTTGTTGTTAACTACATCCTAGACCTATTTACTGCTAGATCGTACTTTGTCCAGTAGTCCTTTGTCATTGATTCTGACTATGGATACATGACAAATAGCAAATCATAACCGTTAACGACTATACAACAGCTGATTTAATCAATTTGATATTGGAATAGCTAAATTCAGTTTGATTACTATCTCCGGCTAGGCAATCTTGCACTACTTGTTTTGCCAGAATGTAATACTCTCCTATTTTTTCAAAAGTGTCCTGAAATTTGAGAATACTTTTAACTTCGTTAGTTTCACGGTTACGAAAAATAGCGTCGTAGCAGGTAGCAACGTAACCAGAGCCTGTATCTAAACTTGCATGGGTATCAATTTCAAAAGCCATGCGACCCATGACTCGACGTACCTGGCAAAATTCTCCACCCCTAATTTTATAATGAGACTCTGTTGATTCGTCTCTGACCAAGATATCTACTGCGCCTTTGTCGTCTATCTCTCCTTGAATAAATTCATAATTGCCATAGGATTCTTCAAAAGAAGTGGGCTGACGGTGGTTGATTATGTCCTGCAATTGAGTATAAATGCCTTGTTCAACTTCTTCGTTGCTAACTTCCGTCACTTCTATGCTCATGTCGCGGTGAATGCAAATTTTTCCTGTGTAAACTTTCCCTCCTTGAACCACTTGCACATCTGCACTGTAGCCAGGGAAGTTAGCGTCCCAAGTGTAACGATTTGCATAAGCGGTTTGGAATAACTCACGGGCAGTTTTTTGAGGTGTCATACAACCACGTTGACTTCTACCTTTTACCTTTCTCAGTTTAATCTACTAGAGGATTGTCACTCCCAGTGGCTTTTATTTAAACAAGAAGGGGAGAGAGTGGAGGACAAGGAGACAAGGGGATGCGGGGACACGGGGAATAAGAAGAATGACTAATGACTAATCTTGAGAATTCCCTTCAGTAGAGGAAACCATCACAGGTTGTTGATAAAGCGGTACGGTGAAAGTGACGGTTGAACCAAGTCCTTCGCCCAAGCTGTAAAAGTGTACTTCTCCGCCCATTGCTTCTACCAATTTTTGCGATATGACTAGTCCTAAGCCTGTACCGCCATACTGGCGAGTGCGGGAACCATCAACTTGTGAGAATAATTGAAACAATTTGTCTTGTTTGTCTAAGGAAACACCGATACCAGTGTCTGCCACACGCACTCTCACCATACCAGGGAATTCTTGCTCTTGAAATATCACTTTTTTGCGAATTACATCAGCGCTAATGGTGACACCACCTTCTTGGGTGAATTTGATGGCGTTGCCAACTAAATTAAGCATCACTTGTTTCAGGCGCTGGTAGTCGCCATAGACAAGTATTTCATCGGAAGTTTCTGGCAGTTGCATCCGAAAGCTGAGTTTTCTCTGCTCTGCTTGTAGACGCATAAAGTTACCCACATCGCTGAAAAGTTCTTCTAAACTCATTGCTCTGAGTTCCATTTCCATTTTGCCGGCTTCAATTTTGGCAAAGTCTAGGATGTCATTAATAACCTCATGCAAATGCAGGGATGATTTGTGAGCTTCAAGAATAAACTGCTTTTGTTCTTCTGGATCTTCTGCCATTCCATCTAAAATCAACTTCAAAAAGCCAATCATGCCATTGAGTGGCGTTCTAATTTCGTGGGAAACGTTGGCTAGAAACTCGCTTTTTAGGCGTGAGGCTTCTTCGGCTTGTTGTCGGGCGGCTTCCAATTCTTTGTAGAGGGTGGCGTGGGCGATCGCTGTACCTAGTTGATCTGCCACCTCTTTTGCCAGTTCTAGTTCTGACGTCGTCACTTCGTAACAATCATTGCACAAAGTGGCAGCTATCAATCCATTGGGTTGATCTTGATAGCAAGTTGCTACTACCAACATTTTCTCTTGCTCGAATAGCATATTTTGAGGGTTTTTAACCAAGATTGGTTCTAGAGTTGCTAAAGCTTGAGCAAAAGCTGGTTCAGAAGCTACATAAATTTCTAATCCCAGTACAGAGTTAACTTCTTTTTGGCGATACTCTGCTATTACCTTCAACTTATCACTTGGCGGTTGATAAGGACAGATGATGCAACGCTTCAATAGCAGCGCTTCTCCCAAACAGTCAACGGTTTGTTGCCAAATAATATCTAATTCTAGAGTGCGTCGAATGTTTCTGGTAATTTGGGTTACTAACTGATGATTGTGTTGCGAACGTAAAGTTAACTCTAACCCTGTAGGCGCTGGCGCTGATACATTCAGTTCTGCTTTACTAACTGTAGCTTGAAGTAGCCTTCCCATAACCAAAACAGTGGTTGCAGCGCTACCCAATGCGGGCAAAATCGCGCTGATGGTTAACTCTAACTCAATCAAATGTTCGCGATAGCTAAACCAGCACTGAAACTTCTCTGGCACCAAAGTTGTTAGTATCCGCTGCAATCTTTCTAAATAGGCAACCTTATCCACTGGGGTAAAAATTGCCTCTCCTTTGGTATCGGCAACTACTTGTTGAGGATCTAAACAGAACTTCTGACTGTGTTGCCAATAAAAGGAGAGGTAACGCCCAGCTCCATCTTGCGTATACACCAACTCTGCTCCTAAATTTGCCCATGAGCCATCAGTTTTACTGGTAATAGCTTTCTGAGTTTCAGACACAAGATTTGGCAGTTGGGAATTAGCAGTAATACTCATGACTCGAGTTGGATAGACAAATGGCAACCCACAATACTTCTCTAAAGCTGCTTCCAGTTTGGCATAACTTTTTACACCTTGTCATACCTTAAGTATGCTTGAAGTGGCGATTCTTAACTAGTGGAATGCAACTGATAAAATTTACACTATTTTCATCCTCCGTCAATAAATATTTTTATTACTCTAATCGTTCCATTCGCCTCTAGGTGGGATTGGTGTGCGTCTGGGGTTGCGTGTCAGTTCATCATCCCTGGGTACCTCACCTCTTAACCACTGGCGAATTGCTACCTCAATCACTTTACTAGGATCGTTAGTTAAGTGATGAATTTGCTCCACTAACTCGGAGTCTAGACGAATTGCAATTTCTACCTTATCGGTTAATCTGTCTTCCGCATCGGTAGCCTTATCTTTCATATTCATAGTTGATATACTCTGGAATGATGTGTCAAAGGCTTTGTAAAAAGCTATGTTTATTAGGTTTGAGCAATTGCTGCTTGCAATCGGCTTTTTTGACCTGCGTTTTGCAGTTCTAGATGTTTATTGTACGCTCCAAGCTGAACAATACTAGACGCCATAGATAGACCTTTATAAATATATTTCTGAAAGTTCATTTGTAGGGGCTGGGGACTGGGGATTAGGGACTAGGGACTAGGGATTAGGGACTAGGGACTAGGGACTAGGGACTAGGGACTAGGGACTAGAAATTAGGGACTGGGAATAAAGAGATCCTAATATCCAATACCTAATCACCAGTACCCAATCCCCAATACCCATTCCCAATATCAATAGCAGCGTCTGAGCAAAGAAAGCATTAAAATACGTTAAGTATATTGCTGTTTTAACCTTGGTTGCTGCTAAAGCAAAAAATGTATTATGACTGACGTTCCCGCAGCTCGTATTCGTAACTTTTGTATTATTGCTCACATAGACCATGGCAAGTCTACCCTTGCCGATCGCTTGCTGCAAGTTACTGGTACGGTAGACAAGCGGCAGATGAAGGAACAGTTTCTTGACAACATGGATTTAGAACGGGAGCGTGGCATTACCATTAAGCTGCAAGCAGCCCGGATGAACTACACGGCAAAAGATGGCCAGCAGTATGTACTCAATTTAATTGATACTCCTGGTCACGTGGATTTCTCTTATGAAGTGTCTCGCAGTCTTGCCGCTTGTGAAGGCGCGTTATTGGTGGTAGATGCTTCCCAGGGTGTAGAGGCGCAAACCTTGGCAAACGTTTATTTAGCACTGGAGCATAACCTAGAAATTATTCCCGTTTTAAATAAAATCGATTTACCAGGGGCTGAACCAGACAGGGTAATCTCCGAAATTGAGGAAATTATTGGTTTAGATTGTAGCGGTGCGATTCTTGCTTCTGCCAAAGAAGGAATTGGTATTGATGAGATTTTAGAAGCAATTGTTGAGCGTGTGCCGCCACCTCGAAATACGGTAAATGAACCTCTACGGGCGTTAATTTTTGATAGCTACTACGATAGCTACCGGGGAGTAATTGTATACTTCCGGGTCATGGATGGGACGGTGAAGAAGGGCGATCGCGTCTATTTAATGGCATCTGGCAAAGAATATGAAATTGACGAGTTAGGCGTGCTTTCCCCAAACCAAAAGCCAGTTGAAGAACTGCACGCTGGGGAAGTAGGCTATTTGTCGGCAGCAATTAAAGCTGTAGCTGATGCCAGGGTAGGAGATACCGTCACTCTCGCCCACGCTAATTCCAAAGCTGCTGAACCATTGCCTGGTTACAAAGAAGCTAACCCGATGGTGTTTTGCGGTATGTTCCCCATCGATGCCGATCAATTTGAGGACTTGCGCGAAGCCCTCGAAAAACTAAAGCTCAACGATGCGGCGCTACACTATGAACCAGAAACCTCCAGCGCGATGGGGTTTGGCTTCCGTTGTGGATTTTTGGGGTTGTTGCACATGGAAATTGTGCAAGAACGTTTAGAGCGGGAGTACAATCTGGATTTAATTATTACTGCTCCTTCAGTTGTTTACCGTGTTACTACTAATAAGGGAGAAGTGCTGTACATCGATAACCCCAGTCATTTGCCTTCTCCTAACGAACGGGAAAAAATTGAAGAACCATACGTTCAGGTAGAAATGATTACACCGGAAACTTTCGTCGGTACTTTAATGGAGTTATCACAAAACCGACGCGGTGTTTTCAAAGACATGAAATACCTCACCCAAGGACGTACTACACTCACTTACGAGTTACCTTTGGCAGAAGTAGTTACCGACTTTTTCGATCAGATGAAGTCGCGATCGCGCGGTTACGCCAGTATGGAATATCACCTGATTGGCTACCGTGAAAATCCTTTGGTGAAGTTGGATATTATGATTAACGGCGATCCGGTTGACTCTTTAGCTATGATTGTTCACCGCGATAAAGCTTACAATGTCGGGCGATCAATGGCTGAAAAGCTCAAAGAATTGATTCCTCGCCATCAATTTAAAGTGCCAATTCAAGCGGCGATCGGTAGCAAGATTATTGCCAGCGAACACATCCCAGCTTTACGGAAAGACGTGCTTGCGAAGTGTTACGGCGGCGATATTAGCCGGAAAAAGAAACTTCTGCAGAAGCAAGCGAAAGGTAAAAAGCGGATGAAATCTGTAGGTACGGTAGATGTACCACAAGAAGCATTCATGGCAGTACTGCGTTTAGATCAGCAATAATTCCCCAATCCCCTCTCGATCAGAAGGGGATTATTTTATATTGAATAAGAAACAAAATTTTGTTTCTCTTAAGACTAAAACTCAAGTTCAAATATTAAAATCAAAAAATTTAGCTTGTTATTGCCTTGTAAAAGACAAAAATAACAACCGAGATAGTAAACTTAAAGGACTAAAACCATACTTCCGCATTCTGCGCATACTATTTCCGAACCAATCTCCAAAGTCAAATCTAATCCGCGACAGCGAATATCCTGTTTCTTTCTTGGAGTAGAGGCTACGAGCGCCATCAGTAGCACTAACTTCATCTCTAGCGAAAGTATTTATATCTTCTATTAAAATACTGAATCCTCCAGATGTAATTTCCTGTTCCTCTTGCTCAGACAAATCTCTTAATTCCGTAAATGAGTTAGAGTTGATGTGCTTGATGTGGTTATTCACAGTAACACCTCTCTTCTTTTACATCGGTATCAGCAACTCAAAATTTAACTAAGTATCAATTCAAGCTTTTTGACCACAATCATAACGCGATTAACGAGAGGGAAACTTTTAATTTCGTTACAAAAATAGCATAATGGTTACCTATCTATTTAGTTATGTTCTTATAGCAGTTGACAGCTAACTTAGGACATCAAAAGAGTTTCAAACCTGTTAAGAGTTCCCCCAACCCTGTTATATAAAAACCGGTTTTTGCTATATCAATCCTTTTAACTAGTGAAAAAGTGAAGTTTCTGGAAGTTGTGCCCAAGACAAATTTTTTTGTCAGATTTTGTATAAACTAGCAAGCTATGTCTCCTGAAAGGCTAATATGATACCAGCATATGTACTGATGCCAAGATAATGAGCCTGTGCATAAATCCCTACTGTTTACAACAGCAAAATTCTGATGATGAACTATTTTGTCTTTATTGCGGCTCAGAATTACTGCTGCAAGGGCGCTACCGGGTAATTAACCAGCTTGGAGGGGGTGGCTTTGGCATAACTTATAAGGTAAGCGAGATCCGAAGCAACAACCTAAAAGTTCTTAAAGTCCTCATTAACACTCAGCAAAAAGCAGTTGAGCTATTTAAACAGGAAGCTGAGGTTCTGGCGAAACTCAATCATCCAGGCATTCCCAAAGTAGAACCGGATAGTTACTTTGTCTATTTTCCTAGAAACAGCCACCAACCAATCCATTGTTTAGTGATGGAAAAGATTGTGGGAATGGACTTACAAAAGTGGATGGAAAATCGCGAGATGCGCCCTATCCACCAAACATTAGCTATCCAATGGCTAAAAGAATTAGTTACTATTCTGAATCGAGTACACAGCCAAAATTTTTTCCATCGCGATATTAAGCCATCAAATATCATGCTAAGAGCAGATGGAGATTTGGCGTTAATTGATTTTGGCACAGTACGGCAAGTTACAGGAACTTATCAAGCTAAAATAGCTGCCGGACAAAATATCACAGGTATTATTTCAACAGGATATACACCTCCAGAGCAAATCAATCAGAATAAGGAAAGTGCCGTGTACGTACATAACAACGGCGCGGGTACAATTGAAAACTGCGATTTGACAGGTAATGCTCTGAGTTTTAATATCGATACTACTTCCCAGGTGCGACGTAGTGGCAACAAAGAAGATAACCCTAATTCCTGATATTTAGTTGCAAAATATGGACGAAGTGGAAGTACAGATGTGCATATTGTTAAGGTTTTAACTATTTCAGAGCGATCGCGCTACCCATAATTTCGCCATTTGCTGAAAATTTTCACTCCACAATGGTTAATACTGCTTCTATTTTTGACTTATGGTTCAAGTCACCCAAGCCCAAAACGTCTCACTTCGCTATTGAGAAGAAAAATTTAGTTTGCTACTAACTGAGAATGAACAATTCTTTACAGAATGGTTTGGAATTTTACCAGAAACTACAGATTTAGAAAGGGTGCGGCTCGTTCTCAGCAGGAACCCCTAGAAACTAGGGATGTATGGCTAAGGTATATTTTGAAAAGTCACCATCAAAATGTATAACTGTTCTTTTGATGTAGGTGAGCCAAGTAACCTAGAAC